>CAWCSC010000001.1:0-21344 GCA_963798065.1 uncultured Actinomycetota bacterium
TCGCCAGGCTGGCCGTCCTGCTGCTGACCGCCGCCTTCCTGGTGCGGCTGTCCAGGCGCCGTGACCCTCGGGAACCGGCACCCGCAGTCCTGGCGGCCGGCGCCGCCCTCGCCGCCGGCCTCGCCCTGACCTGGGCCGCCGGCGAGCACGCCTCCGCGGGCATCCAGGTGCCGGTGGCGATGACGTCCTCGGCGCTGCATCTGCTGGCCACGGCGGTATGGCTGGGCGGGCTCACGGCCCTGCTGGTGACGCTTGTCGCGCCCACCCGACCCCGGCCACGGTGACCCGCTTCTCCCGCCTCGCCTTCGCTTCCGTGGCCGTCCTGGTCGTCACCGGCGTCTACCAGTCCTGGCGCGGCCTCGGCTCCTGGGACGCGCTCGCCGGCACGACGTACGGCAGGCTCCTGACCCTCAAGCTGGTCGCGGTGGCCCTGCTCCTGGGTGCGGCGGCCGTGTCCCGCCGCTGGACGGCACGGCTGGCGACGGTCGACGCGGCGGCGCAGACGGTCGTACGGGAGAGGAGCCCGAGCCGGTCGGCGGCGGCCCGTCGTTGCCGGACGCACCCGACCGGGGTCAGCCCCCGACCGGCCTCAGTCCCGACCGGCCTCAGTCCCCCGACGCGCCCCAGCCTCCGACGCGCCGGAGCCCTCCGCGCCGGCGGACCCTGATCCCGCGCACCGCAGTGCCCTGCGCCGCTCCGTCTTCGCCGAGGTGGCCGTAGGTGCCGTGGTGCTCGCGGTCACCACGGTCCTCACCAGTACGCTGCCCGGCCGGGCGGAGGCCGAGGCGGTGGCCGGTGCGCCCGCTGTCATCGGCGCCTCCGTCACCAACGTCCCCTTCGACGTCGGGCACCCGGGGCGGCCACGGCAAGGTGCAGATCACTCTCGACCCGGGCCGGGTCGGCGACAACTCGATCGAGGCCCTCGTCTACGGCCCCGACGGCGGCGTCTCCGTCGTCCCCGAGCTGCGGATCTCCTTCACCAACCCGGGCAAGGACATCGGCCCTCTCGACGCCGAGCTCACCGACAAGGGCGGCTACTGGAGCAACAGCTTCCTCAACCTGCCCATCGCCGGGAAGTGGGACATGAAGGTGACCGTCCGGACCTCGGAGGTCGACCAGGTGACGGTGTCGAAGCAGGTGCGGATCGTGTCCTAGGCACCCGTGCCGCTCCGTGGCCCGCCCCGGCCTCGCCGTCGAGGAGCCGCGTCATGCACTCGGCGGCGCGTACGGCGGCGTCGCCGCAGCAGTTGTTGAACAGGACGTGGACCTGCTCGGCCCGCTCCGCCAGCCGGCGCACCCGCGGCAGCCACTCGGCGAGTTCGTCCTCGCCGTACCCGTACCGGAACCGGTCCTCCTTGCTCCCGGTCCCCCAGGCGGTGCTGCGGCCGTGGAACCTCACGACGGACAGCCGCGATGAGGTCACGGGTGTCACGGGCGGCACGGAGGAGGAGAGCGTCTGCGTCATGTCGACGGAGGCCGGGCGGGGAATGCCGTACCGGGCGAGCAGCGCGCACGTCGCCTCGGCCCGGCCCGTCTTCCACCACGCGGGATGCCGGAACTCGACGGCGAGAGGCCACCCTCGCGTCCGCTCGGCGCACTCCCGGAGGAACGCCCGCGCCCGCTGCCCGGGCCGGAACCATGGCGGGAACTGGAACAGCCGCTCCCGAGCCGCCCGGCCTCCCGCAGCGGCTCGATCCCGGCCGCGAACCGGGCCCACACCTCGTCGAGCACCGCCGGGTCCCGGTGATCGGCCCGCAGGCCGCCCGGCATCGCCGCCTCCCTGGTGGGATGCCCGGTCAGCAGGGAGAACGCCTTCACGTCGAACACGAACCCGTCCGGTGTGCGCTCAGCCCACAGCCGGCTGTTCCGCTCGCTCGGCAGCGCGTAGTACGAGGCGTCGACCTCGACGACCGGGAACCGCTCGGCGTAGTGCCGTAACCGTCCCTCGGCGTCCCGCCGCCCCACCGGGTACCAGCCGCTGCCGACCAGGGCCCGGTCGGTCCAGGAACACGTGCCCACGAGGATCCGACCCATGGGGGAGCGGTTACCCGGGCCGGGCGCCGGCAGGCTCCGCTTCTCAGCCGGGGCGGCACGGTGATACCAGCCGGGGCGGCACGGTGATACCAGCCGGTGGTGGCACGGTGAGATCGGTCGTATACCAGCCGGTGGTGGCACGGTGAGATCGGTCGTAATCGGGGTAAGCAGGTGGTAATCGCACATATCCGAGGTTTTGGCTGATTCTCCGCGAGAGGGAGATGACCGATCATGGAGCAGCCCGTCACCGTCGGCCGGGCCGGCCGGTCGCTCGGAGAGCCGCCCGAAGCCCTCGCGGCACTCGTCGGCGAAGCCCTCACCGCCCGCGTCACCCTCGACGAACACGGCACGGTGACCGGGTGGAACGCGGGCGCCGAGCAGCTTCTCGGGTATGCGTCCGGGCAGATGACCGGCCACCCCGCCGCGGATCTGCTGGCCGAGCCGATCCCCGTGCGGGGCGGCAGTCCGCTCTCGCCGGACTGCCTCGCTGGAACGGCGACGTCGCGCTCAGGCACCGCGACGGCCGGAAGCTGACGGTCAGGATCCTCGCCCACCACAGGGAGCCCGGCACGAGCGCGACCGCATGGCTCATCGTCTCCGCCCTGACCGGCCGGCAGCCGCGCCCAGCCTCGACGAGTCCCTCGTGAGCTGGAGTTTCGCCCAGTCCCCGTGCTGCGCCCTGGCGATCTACGACACCCGGCTCCGGCTGCGGCGTGCCAACGCCGACATGGAACGCTCCACGGCGCTCACCGAGGAGGAGATGCTGGGGCTGCGCGTGTCCGAGATCGCCGGCGACGACGCCGGTGAGCGGGCGGAACGCAGTATGGCCCGGGTGCTGCGGACCGGTGAGCCGGAGTACCAGGAGAACTACCTGCGCGCTCCCGGGGAGGACCACGAGCACGCCTGGTCGGTCTTCCTGTCCGCGCTGCGGGACCACGAGGGCACCATCCAGGGCGTCTGCCTCTCCGCGCACGACATGACGGAACAGTTCTGGGCCCGTAAGCGGCTCCAGCTGATCGTCGAGGCCGGCCGGCGCATCGGCAGCACGCTCGACGTGACGCGCACGGCCCAGGAGCTGGCGGACGTGACCGTCCCGGCCCTGGCGGACTTCGTCAGCGTCGATCTGCTGGCCACGCTGGACGACGTACCGGAACCGCCCGCGCATGCCGCTTTGGCGGACGGGCCGCTGCGGCTGCGGCGGACCGCACTGCGATCCGTGACCCCGGGGGCACCGGAGTCGGCCGTGGCGGCCGGCCAGGTGGACTCCTACCCGGCGGGCTCGGCGCCCTTCGAGAGCCTGCGCACCGGACGGCCCGCCGTGCACGAGGTGACCGACGGGGAGTTCGCCACGTGGCTCGCACGCGACCCCGACCGTGCCGCCCTGGTCCGGGCGTTCGGCATCCACTCGGCGATGACCGTGCCGCTCGCCGCCCGCGGCACCACCCTGGGCGTCGCCTTCTTCCTCCGGTACCGCAACGCCGAGACCTTCCGCCACGACGACCTGGTCCTGGCCGGGGAACTGGCGGCCAGGGCGGCCGTCGCCATCGACAACGCCCGCCGCTACACCCGGGAGCGTGCCACCGCGGTCACCCTCCAGCGCAGCCTCCTGCCACAGCGGCTGCCCCGGCAGGCCGCGGTCGAGGTCGCGTCCCGCTATCTCCCGGCGGGCGGACACGCCGGCGTCGGCGGTGACTGGTTCGACGTCATCCCCCTCTCCGGCGCGCGGGTGGCACTGGTCGTCGGCGACGTCGTCGGCCACGGCCTGCACGCCTCGGCGACCATGGGGCGGCTGCGCACGGCCGTACGCACCCTCGCGGACATCGACCTGCCGTGCGACGAGCTCCTGACGCATCTCGACGACCTTGTCGCCCGGCTGAACAAGGAAGAGGAGGGGGACGGCGGCCGTGGCGGGGCCGCGGTGCCCGCCGGATCCGCGGTGCCCTCCCCCTACGCGGAGTCCTCCCCCTACGCGGAGTCCTCCGGCGACGTCGGCGCGACCTGCCTGTACGCCGTCTACGACCCCGTGGCGCGGAGCTGCTGCTTCGCCGGGGCCGGGCATCCCGCGCCGGCGGTGGTGAGCCCCGACGGCACCGTCGAGCTCGTCGGGCTCCCGGCCGCGCCCCCGCTCGGCGTGGGCGGCCTGCCCTACGAGGCCACCATGATCGATCTTCCCGAGGGCAGCCTGCTCGCTCTCTACACCAACGGCCTGATCGACGACCGGGACCGTGACATCGACGCCGGGGTCCACCGGCTGCGGGAGGCGCTCGCCCGCCCGGCGACCTCGCTGGACGCCCTGTGCGACACGGTGCTGGCCGACCTGCTGCCGCAGCGCCCGGCCGACGACGTGGCCCTGCTCATCGCCCGCACCCGCGCGCTCGACGCGAACCAGGTGGCCACCTGGGCGGTACCGGCCGATCCGTCCGCGGTCGCCCAGACCCGCAAGGACGTGGTGGCACAGCTGGCGAGGTGGGGGCTGTCCGACGCCGTCTTCGTCACCGAGCTGGTCGTCAGCGAACTCGTCACCAACGCCATCCGCCACGCCGAGCCACCGATCCAGCTCCGCCTGATCCACGACACGACCCTCGTCTGCGAGGTCTCCGACGGCGGCAACACCGCTCCCCACCTGCGGCGCGCCCGCTCCTACGACGAGGGTGGCCGCGGCCTGCTCCTCGTCGCCCAGCTGACCGAGCGCTGGGGCACGCGCCAGAGCGCCACGGGCAAGACCATCTGGGCGGAACAGACCCTGCCTCTCCCGTGAGGATCCACGCGCCATGACCACGCACACCCCCCACCGGACCGCCCGCAGCCCCCTGCAGCAGGCCGCCCTGCTGGTGGGAGTCGTCTTCCTGCTGGTCGGTGTGCTGGGCTTCATCCCCGGCATCACCACCGACTACGGCTCGATGGAGTTCGCCTCCCACGAGTCGGGCGCCGAGCTGCTGGGCCTGTTCCAGATCTCGGTCCTGCACAATCTCGTGCACCTGGCCTACGGACTGGCCGGCCTGGGCCTCGCCCGCACGGTGGCGGGTGCGTACTCGTATCTGCTGGTCGGCGGCGCCGTCTACCTGGTGCTGTGGGCCTACGGCCTGTCCGTCGGCCACCGCAGCGGCGCCAACTTCGTCCCGCTCAACACCGCGGACGACTGGCTCCACTTCGTCCTGGGCATCGCGATGATCGGCCTCGCGCTCGTCCTCGGCCGCGGCACCACCCGCCACCGCGCGCAGGGGTGAGGGCCGGGGACGACCCAGTGCAGACCTTCCTTCCCTACCCCGGGTTCCGGGAGTCGGCCCTGGTCCTGGACCGCCGCCGGCTCGGCAAACAGCGGGTCGAGGCGTTGCAGGTGCTGCGCGGCCTGGTCGTACCGGGGTACGCGTGGCGCCGGCATCCGGCCGTGCGGATGTGGGCCGGGTACGAGGAGGCACTGGTGCGCTACGGCCTGGAGATCTGCCGGGTCTGGCGTGAACAGGGCCACCAGGACACCTGCGCGGCGACCCTCGTCGCCGACCTCGCGGCGAGGCGCCCTCATGCGCCGGTACGGGACCAGCGGTTGCTGGCGGCCGAGGGCGAACTGCCCCCCTGGCTGGGTGACGACACCTTCCACCGCAGCCACCGCTCGGCCCTGGTCCGCAAGGACGCGACCGCATACGCGGAGCTCTTCCCCGGCGTACCCGACGACCTCCCCTACGTCTGGCCCACGTCGGACCGGACGGACGCGCGACCGTCAGGGGGGTAAGAGGCGCGGTCACCGGCAACTTCCTTCCGTGCGGCCCCCGTTGTCCGGCCAGCGGTTCCGTGTTCCACTGGATCTTTTCTGGCACATCGGTCACAGGTCACCCGCCCCCGGGCGGGCAGGCACTCCATGGGGGAGTCCGTGTGTGAAGAACTGGGGTTCGAGAAACTCCTCGCCGAGGAGGGCTTCTTCGCGCGGTTGCTCGGCCGGGGGCCCTCGGGGACCGGCCGGGCCCCGCTGTACGGCCCCGACCTGCCCGTCGTGCTGCTCACCGGCGGCCCGGGCATGGGCAAGGGCCGCCTGCTGCGCGCCGTACGGGACCGTTTCGCCGCCAAGGTGCCGGTGATCCACCTGGACTGTGCCTCACCGGTGTACGCGGACCGCGCGGACCCGGAGCCCGGTGCCCGCTCGGCCGCGACCGAGACCCTGGTCGAGGTCGCCCGGCGGCTGTGCACCTGGCAGGGCACGGGCGGCTCGTTCGCCTTCCCGCGGCTTTTCACCGGCCTCGCCGTGATCGCGACCGGCGTCACGGAGGGCACGCCCGAGGCGGTCGCGACGGAGGCGGAACGGTACGAGGGCCTGGCCCAGAAGCAGCGCATGCGCGGCCTGGGCACCGGCGACTTCTGGCGGGGCGTGCTGCGGGGCACCATCCGCAACCTGCTGACGACCCTGTCCGGGCAGGCGTTCGACGCGTACTCGGCGGCCGTGAGCAACGCCCTGCTGGACGCACTCTTCGAGCGGATGGCCCCCCGGAGCAGGACGGAGCTGGAGCGGCTCTACGGCGCGTATCCCGGCGCGGCCGGCCAGCCCAGGATCGGGCTGCGGATCCTCGCCGCCGACTTCCGGGCCCGCGGCGACGCACGAGAGGTGGCGGAAAGCTTTCTCTTCCGGGCCCTGCGCGAGGACCTCGAGGCGGCCTACGCCTCACCCTCCGGCTGGCTGCGCC
The DNA here is from genome assembly GCA_963798065.1 of uncultured Actinomycetota bacterium. Classification (GTDB taxonomy): domain Bacteria; phylum Actinomycetota; class Actinomycetes; order Streptomycetales; family Streptomycetaceae; genus Streptomyces. The sequence continues at coordinate 6,708 of CAWCSC010000001.1, forward strand.
GAGTCGGCCGCCCGGGCCTGCTGCTGGACCACGCCGAGTCGCCCCTGGGCGAGCAGTTGCTGCGCGCCGTACTCACCGACCGCCGGGGCGGGCAGCGCGACCGGGTGGTGATCGTGGGCACGGCACGCCGGTCGGACGGCGGCGCCTTCCTGCACGGCGGACTGCCGCCCGAGGAGGTGACGCCCCCGGCCGAGTACCGGCCCGCCGACGGCGCCCCGCCCGCCTGGTCCCGGCGTACGGACGAAGGCGCGGACCGGGCACCCCTGGCCGACGGCGCGCTCCTGCTGCGGATGCCGCTGCTCACCGGCGACCAGCTCCGCCGCGAGACCGTGCGCAGACAGCAGAGGGCCGAGCCGGAGGGCGGCACGAACCGCCGCCGTATCGACGCCGCCGTGGCCCGGCTGAGCGGCGGCCGGCCGCACACGGTGATCCGGCTGGCCGCCGCCGCGGCCGCCTTCCGCATGCCGGCGGACGCCAACGACCGGGACATCCTTGACGCCCCGCTCCAACTCCCCGGCGACGACGACCCCGAACGCCCGGTCGCGGACACGCTGGTGCGGGAACTGATCCTGGACCAGTTACCCGTACGGCTGCCGACCGAGCACCACGCCCAGTGGCTCGACCTCCTGGCCCACCTGTCGGTGGCCCACGACACGGAGTGCGCGGACGTCCTGCTCCGCCACCACCAGTCGGGCCACGTCCATCACCTGACCGCCCATCACGTCGCCCAGCTCCTCGCCGACACCGGATGGCCCACCTGCGAACGCCACTTCATAGGCGACTTCGGCCTGCGCCAGCTGCTGGTGCACCGGCTCTACGGACTGCGCCCCGGCGGCGCCGCCTGGTACGCCGACCACCATCTGCTGCGCGACCACTACGCGCAACGCGCGGCGCAGGAGGAGGACGTACCGGGCGAGGACGCCGATGTGCAGGGCAACCGGACCTCGCCCGACGGGGCCTTCCGCTCACTCACCGCACACCGGATGAACCACCACCTGGTGTCCGGCGGCGCGGACGACGTCGCCGGCCACCTCGCCGCCACCCTCCCCGGCCGCCCCCGCGCATGGTGCGCGGAGCTTCTGGAGATCGCCCAGGCACCGTATCCGGGCGGGGCGGACGCCCGGCGGGAGCGCGCCCAGGGCCTGGTGCCCGCGGACGGCCCGCCGCTGCGCCGCACCGTCGACCAGCTGCTGCACGCGGTGTGGCTGTGCGAGGAGCGCACCAGGCCGACAGGCAAGGAGACGGCCCGCACGCTGGCCAAGCTGCTGGACCTGCTCTCGATCATGGACTTCGACGGCGCGGGACAGCTCAGCAGGACGGCGACGGACTGGAGCGGCCTGGCCGAGAACGAGCAGCCCCTGCTGCGCTGCACCTGCACCGAACAGCTCCGGAGAAGGAGGTAACGGGCATGCCCAGATGGCGGAAGATCCTCTACTCGCTCTTACTCGTAGGGGCGATCGTGGCGGGCGTCGCACTCACCACCTCCCTCGTCCGCAAACCGGACACCTGCGCCGACGGTGTCGAGCGGATCGACGACGAGTGCGTCGGCGTCAACGGCGAGGGCTACGACTTCGGCACCCCGGAGATCGCCGACGTGGCCCGGGCCATCGCGGGCGAGAACCGGAGGATCGCGAAGCAGCCGCACGTCACGGTGGCGATGATGCTGCCCCTCCAGTCGGACCGCGAGGCCCTGCGCCGGCAGATGCGCAGCGACCTCCAGGGCGCCTACCTGGGACAGCGGCAGGCCAACGAGGGCGAAGGGGAACCACCCAAGATCCGTCTGGTGCTGGCCAACCCCGGGCGTAACTACGGCCGCCAGGAGAAGGTCGTGGACACCCTCCTCCGGATGGCCGCCTCACGCGAGGACCGGCTGCGCGCGGTCACCGGCTTCAACCTGAGCCTCGCCGCCACGGAGGCGGCGGTGAAGCGCCTGACCGAGAACAAGATCCCGGTACTCGCGGCCCGGATCAGCGGCGACCGCATCGCCAACGAGGACCGGGCGGACGGCATGGCCGACCTGCGCTTTCCCGGCCTGGCCCGCATCCTCCCCACCAACAACGACGCCGCCCGGGCCCTGGCCAACTTCAACGGCGAACGGGGCCGGCGGAACCTCAAGACGGTGCTGGTCTACGACAAACGCCCCGATGGCTACAACGAGTCGCTGGCGAGGGCGTTCAGCCGGATCGAGGAGAAGGGCCCGGCAGGCCCCGCCGCGATGTCCTACGAGTCCCCGTCCATCGACGAGGCGGGTTCGACCGGCAACCAGTTCACCCAGACCGCCAACAACATCTGCGACTCCGAGGCCGACACGGTCTACTTCGCGGGCCGCACGCTCCACCTGCGCATCTTCGCCCTCAAACTCGCCCAGGTGGGCTGCGAGAACCGCCACTACACCATCGTCAGCGGCTCCGACGCGGCCTCACTGCGCCAGGCCATGACGGAGAAGGACTGGGCCCAGCTCCGCGGCGACGACGGCAGGGCGAAGGTGACGGTGCAGTACGCGGCCCCGGCCCACCCCGACGCCTGGACGACGGAGCTGACCCGCTGGACGAAGAACTACACGGCGACCCACCACCGCACGCCGCCGGACCAGGCCCTTCCCCAATACCTCACCGAACCCAAAGCGGCCCTGGACACCCTCAGGAACCAGATCGACGCCACCCGACGCGAGGGCACGGAACTCGGCTCCACCCCGAACCTCGACGACTCCCGCACGATGCTCGTCCACGACGGCCTCATCACCATCGGCAAGGCCCTCCACCAGGCCCAACGAGGCGGCCCCGAAACGTCCGCCCCCACCCGCGAGGACGTGGGCCGCCAGTGGTCCCTCCTCCAGTCCCGCCACCGAGTCCAGGCCACCAGCGGCCTGATCTGCCTGACGACGGGCGGCAACGCCTACGACAAACCGGCGGCCATCGTCGAACTCGACCCGGGCCGAAAAGGCCAGGGCACCCTGAAGTTCGTCGGCCTGGGCTGGCCCACGGGCAAGCCGCAACCGAAGAACTGCGTGATCCCCAGCACGACCTCTTGATCCGCTCGATCCGAGACCGGCGCCCGGCGCGTGGGCGGTTCTCGCTGTCGGCCGGGACGGACAACGACGAAGGGCCCCGCTGCAAGCAGCGGGGCCCTTCGACATCGTGCCCGGTGAGGCACTGGCGGAGGATACGAGATTCGAACTCGTGAGGGGTTGCCCCCCAACACGCTTTCCAACTGTTCGTCCGGGGGTTCAGCGGGGGACGGGGGCATTCTGGCCTGCGGTGGAGCAGATTCTTCAGTGCCGTCCGGATGTAACTGAACGTGGGTGAATGAGACCAGAAATGAGACCAGGAGGTGACGGGTGGGTGGCTCACGTCGTTCGGTGGGTGCTGTACTCAGGCCGAATTCCTACTTGTTTGATAATGCCGTCCTATGGGCGAGATTCCTTACAGCGTCGGCGAAGGGCCAGCCACCAGGGTCAGCCTCTCCCTCCCCGAGGGGACGGCGGAGGCGATCCGCCGACGGGTCGGCAAGCGTGAGTTCTCCGCGTTCATCACCGAAGCAGTGGAGCGCGAGATGCGCGGTCAAATCTTGGATGAGTACCTGGCCGACTACGAACGCCGTCATGGGCCGATCTCCGAGCACGAGCAGGAGCGGGCACGCCGGGTCTTCGACGAGGTGTTCGCCGAGGAGGGGCAGTGGCCCACCGCAAGCTGAGTCACGAAGGCACCCTCGTTCTCGACTGCGAGGGCCTGTCGAAGTTCGTCAGTGATCACGAGCCCGTCGTCGCCCTCATCGCCGAAGCCCGCAAGCGGGGCATGGAGGTGGTCATCAGCGCACTCACCATCATCGAAGCGGTGCATCGCGGGACCGACAAGGCGCGGCTCGCCTGGGTCCTGCCCGGCGTGCGGATCGCGCACATCGGTGACGAGGAGGCCAAGGCCGCCTCAGCCTCGCTGATCAACGCCGGGCTGCATGGTCACAAATACGCCATCGACGCCGTCGTGGCCGAGACGGCGCTGCGTCAGCACCGCCCGGTCGTCATGCTCACCTCGGACATCGACGACATGACGAAGCTCTGCGGCGAAAGAGTGCGCCTCGTCACCGTGTAGTCGAGGCCCAAGACCGGAACGTCGGGGACGCAAGGTCGAGCGTTTGCTGGGTCAGCGCGGGACTGGACATGGCCAAGGCCCCGGACCGGGCGGCGGCCGACCCCCTCGGCCAGGAGCCGGACCCGGGCACGGGTGGCGCGGCCCGGCCCTGACCTCGAGGTGCGCCTACGTCTCCCCATGCTCGTCCGACCGTGACCGGTCAGGTTAAGTCGAGGCGCCCGATGCCGGTCTGGTGTGACCAGCCTAGCGTTCATGACGTCACCCGATCCGACACCAAGCGGCAGGCTCTTTGGCCACCGCTCCGGAACCCATGCGATCTGACGCGTCGACCACTGCGCCAAGGAGTTGCGATGCCTGCCGAGTTCACGGTCCCGCGGGTCCACGCCCACCGAACCCCGTTCGGTTCCCCGCTCCGGCAATCCGCTGTTGCAGTAAGGGAGGGCACATGTTGATTCGTCCCACGACCGAGGCTGACCTCGATCGCGTCGTCGCCGTGACGGTCGACGAACCCGTCGGCTGGATCCACGCCGACCGATATCGCGATGAACTTGGCCAGGGAATGTACCGGCCGGAGTGGACCTGGGTCGCCGAGGACGGCGACCGGGTGGTGGCCCGGGCCCTGTGGTGGGGACAGTCGTCCAGTGAGCACCCGGTCGCCCTGGACTGCCTTTACGTCGACGCTTCGGTCGTCGACCGCACTGCCGTCGCGGCCGAACTCCTCGCCGCCGGCCTGCGGGCGTTCGCCGAGCAGGGTGCGCGCAAACCGCCGGTGTACATCCTGACGTTGCCGAACGCCTGGCGTGAGGACCCGGCCGTGGCCGCCGCCCTGGCCTGGCGGCGCGGGGCGGCGCTGGCGGCCGGTCTCACGGACGAGGTGGAACGGTTGCGCCTTGAGTGGAGTCCCGGCGCCGGGGTGCCGCGCTCCAGCGGCCGGCTCACCTTCGCCGAAGCCACGGACGAGGAGTTCCTGGAGGTCTTCCGGCGCATCGCCCAGGGCAGCCTGGACGGTGAGACCCGCAGGAACCTGGCGTCCAAGGGCGCGGCGGCCACCGCCCGGGACGAGATGGACTTCTACCTGGACTGCCCCGGCAAGCGCGAGTGGTGGCGACTTGCGCACACCGTCGGCGGAGAGGTCGCCGGCCTTGCGATCCCGTCGGCGACGCCGTACCACCGCAACGTCGGCTACCTGGGAGTCGTCCCGGAGTTCCGCGGCCGGGGTTACGTGGACGACCTGCTCGCCGAGATCACCCGGGTGCACGCGGCGGCGGGCGCCGAACTGATCACCGCCACTACGGATACGGGCAATGCGCCGATGGCCGCGGCCTTCGACCGGGCCGGCTACCGGACCGCCGAGATCCGGATGATCTACTCGGCGCCCGCGTCATGAGGCAAGGAGCGAGGCCAGTTCGGTGCGGGAACTGATGCCGAGCTTGGGGAAGGCGCGGTAGAGGTGGTGCCCGACCGTGCGGGGGCTCAGGAAGAGCTGCGTGGCGATCTCGCGATTGGTCGCCCCGGTGGCGGCGAGCCGTACGACCTCGCGCTCCTGCGGGCTCAGCCTGCTGATCCGTCCGTCCGTGGGACCGGCCGGGTCATGGGACTCACCCGCGGCCCGCAGTTCCGCACGGGCCCGGCGGGCCCACGGCTCGGCGCCCAGCTTCTGGAAGGTCTCCAGCGCCTCGCGGAGGTGGTCGCGGGCGTCGATGTTGCGGCGCAGTCGGCGCAGCCATTCCCCGTGCACGAGCTCGGTGCGGGCCCGTTCGAAGTCGCCGCCGTCCGCGTGAAGACGTACGGCCGCCGCGAAGTGGTCCTCGGCCTCGCTGTCCGGGCCGGTCAGAGCCGCGCAGCGGTGGGCCATCGCGGCGACGGACGGTTGGCTTACGGCAGCCGCCCAGTCCGCGAGTCGGCGCGCGGGCTCCCTCGCCCGCTCCGGATGGCCGGCGCGCACCGCAGCTTCGGCGAGGTCGGGCAGCAGGAACCGGGCGAGCAGCGGATGGCCCGCTTCCTGCTGCGCTGCCTCAAGGTGCTCCAGCGCCGCCTGCGCCCGCCCGAGGCCGAGTTCGAGCAGCCCCAGTGCCCACAAGGCATTCGCCGCGCCCCGCCCGACGCTGCGCGGGTGGGTGTAATCCAGGGCTTGCTCCGCCAGGGAGCGGGTCTCTTCCTCGCACCCCCGGACGGCGGCGAGCGTCGCCAGCACGGCGCGCAGATGGGCGGCCCGGTGGGCCAGGTCGTAGTAGTCGGCGAGCCGGAGTCCCTCGGCGGCGTGCGCATGTGCCTGATCGAACCGGCCGAGCGCCAGTTCGGCTTCCGCGAGCAGGTGCAGCGTGGTGGGCAGCCACCCGCTGATGCCCTGCTGGCGACAGAGGGCGACCGTTGCGGTGGCGATCTCGTGGGCCTCCGCGTAGTCGGCGACCAAGTGGCAGTAGATCCCGGTCATCAGCTGGTCCATGAGTCCACTGCCGGGCAGCCGGCAGGCCCGTACGAGTTCGCGCAGGGAGTCCAGGGCGCCCGGCACCTCGCCGTTGAGCAGGAGGGCGGGCACGGCCAGCACTGGCAGGTCCGGACCGCGGGCCACGATCTCGCCTATCAGGGCGGTGTTCCCCGAGGAGAAGGCCGCGTGGACCGCGTCGGTCAGGAGGGAGGCGAGCTTGTCGGGGCGACTGGGCGCGATGACGTCCGCGCATTCGCCCAGGATGCGACCGGCGTTCGCCGGGCTGCCGCAGCCGAGCTCGACGACGGCTCGCACGCGGGCGAAGTCCGCCGCCATCCCGGGATCCTGCAGGGGAAGCGGCACCTGGTCGGCCAAGGCGCCGCAGCGCTCGTCCTGGCCGGCTTCGCCGGCCTTCTGGGCCGCGCTGATCAGGAGCCGCGCCCGCCGCTTCGGGTCCTGGGTGAGCTGCGCGGCCCGCTCATAGGCGGCGGACGCGGACGCCATCGCCTGGCGGCTGCCGGCCCACTCGGCGACGTGTTCCAGTTCGGCGGCGACCCGTTCGTCCGGGCCCGTCGCCGCGGCGGCCAGGTGCCAGGCGCGCCGGTGCGCGTGCCGGGCGGTGTCCAGTGTCGCCGCCAGCGCTTCGTGGGCGGCGATGCGCCGGGCGAGCGGGGACCCTTGGTAGGCCGCATACCGGACGAGCGGGTGCCTGAAGCGCAGCACCTCCCCGGACAGGGAGACGAGCCCGGCGCGTTCGGCGGGCTCCAGGTCTTCGATCGCGGCGCCGCACCGGCGGGCCGCGCTCAGCACCAAGGGCAGATCCCCGGTGTCGTCCGCTGCGGACACCACGAGCATGGTCTGGGTGGCGTCGGGAAGCCGACCGATCTGCCCCGCGAGGGCGACCTGCAACCGGCCCCGCAGCGGGGACGCCTCAGGCAGCGCCAACGGGCTCAACTGCCCGGCCCGCTGGACCGGGGTGAGCGCGGTCGGGAGCTCGATGAGGGCGAGCGGGTTGCCCTGCGCCTGGTCGATGATCCATTCCGCGACGTGCGGCGGGAGGCCGGGGATCAGCGCCGCGGCCGCCTCCCGGTCGATCCCTTCGAGTTGGAGGAGGGGAAGGCCCTTTGCCACGCTGCCATGGTCCCCGTCGCGCGCGGCGAAGAGCATCACGGTGCCCTCGGCGCGCAGCCTGCGGGCGACGAAGGTGAGTACGTCTGCGGACGGCCGGTCGAGCCACTGCACGTCGTCGACCAGGCAGAGAAGCGGGGCCTCGGCGCCGATCTCCGACAGCATCGACAGGACAGCGAGACCGACGGTGAAGCGATCACGCACCGCGTCGTCGGTGAGTCCGAAGATCGCTCGCATTGCTGCGGCCTGCGGCGTCGGCAGCCGGTCGAGAACGTCAAGGACAGGCAGGAACAGCTGGTGCAGCCCGCCGAAGGCGAGCTCCATCTCGGACTCGATGCCTTCGACACGCAGCACGCGCATGCCGTCCGCCTGCTGGGCGGCATAGTCGAGCAGCGTGGTCTTGCCGATCCCGGCCTCGCCGTGAAGCAGCAGGCTGCTGCTGGCTCCCTGCCGACAATCGGTGAGCATCCGCTCTATTCGCCGCTGTTCCGCACTTCGTCCCAGCAACGCCCGCCCCCGCCGTCGAGTCTGGCCACGCCCCGCCGACGCCATTAGTACCAGGTCAGAGCCAGCCACGGTTCACCAGCGAGATCACCACCGAGAACTTGGGCGCCGGCTCCAGGGACGCCGTGTCACGACCCACACCCCAGCAGTGGTGGGACGCGTCACGCCGGTGGCCGGATGACATCCGTCTGTCTTGGTGTGTCCATGCAGCTACTCGTAAGGTAGCCGGGCCGGCGGGCCGGAAATGAGTGGCTACTGTTTCCGGTGAGGCCCCTGGGGGAGGGCGTCGACGATCATGAAGGAAATGCCTTACCGCCGGACGGGAAGCGGTTGCGTCCGGAGGCCGACCCGCTGCAGTGCTCGCGGCTGACGGCGGGCAGGGCCATGGGGTGCTGCGGAGCCAGGGCCTGCAGCCGTGTCGGGGCCTGCTGGGGCGATGTCCTACGGGATCTGGCGGTGGGCTGCTCCTATGCGGGCGCCGGGCTCGTCGCCTGGTGGCGCCGGCCGGCCAACCGGACCGGCCCGCTCATGGTCACCCACGGACTGACCTGGTTTCTCGGCAATCTGCAAGGCACGGGCGTGGGCGTGCTCTTCGCGCTGGGCGCATGGACGGAGGCACTGAACCTGGCCGTCCTCGCGCACCTGCCGCTGAATCTACCCCGAAGGGCACACGGCGACCGCCGTCGACCGGCGGATCATCGCCACCGGTTACGGTCTCGTCGCCCTCGGCGGACTGCTGCGCACACTGCTGTACGACCCAGCGGCCTCGCCGTCCGCCAGCTGCCTCGATTGTCCCGACTGCGGACTCAACACCCTGCTGCTCCACCGGGACCCGAGCCTGTTCACCGCGGTCGATCTGAGCTACCGGTGGCGGGGCGTGGCCCTCACGCTGGCCACCGCCGCCCGGCTCATGCAGCGATGGCGGTCCGGAGGACGGGCGCGCCGACGTGCGCTGATGCCCGTGTACATCGCCGTCGCTATCGCGGTCGCCTTCGTCGGCTGGGAGATGCTGTACCTGGCGAGGCCCGACCAGTTGGGGCTCGCGGACACCATCCTGACGCTGCCCTCCGATCTGAGCCAGGCCGGGTTGCTGCAGATCCGGTTGCGCCGCGCCGCCGTCGCCGACCCGGTCACCTAGGCTGCCACCGATCCAAGCCTGCGGCGCATGGGGGAGATGCCGGCGCAGGGGCTCGGCGATCCGTCGGTTCGGCTGGCACTGCCCCCCGGCGGAGATGGACGCCGGCTCTCCCGGCTACACCGACGTCCACGGCCGACCGCTGTCCCTGCGGTCCACAGTACGCACCGGACTGAGCCTCACTCCGCGGACCGAGGCGGAGGACGACGACGGCGTCGTGGCCGTCTTGGTGCACGACTCTGCGCTGGACGATGAACCGGAGCGTCTGGCCGCCGCGGGAGCCGCCGTGCGGATGTGCCTGCGCGCCTCCGCCGTCAGTTCTGGCGCGTCTTCTCGGCGGCCATGGGTAGTTCCAGGCGGGGCCCGTGGAACCGTTCGCGCAGGAGCCGGTCGTGCGTCACCACGACCAGCGTGCCGGTGTAGCGGGCCAGCGCTGCCTCGATCTCTTCCACCAAGGCGGGGGCCAAGTGGTTCGTCGGTTCGTCGAGCAGGAGCAGATCGAGTGGGCCGGCCGTCACGAGCCGGGCCAGTTCGAGCTTGCGGCGCTGCCCGACGGACAGGTTCCGTACGGGAACAGCGAGGTCGGCAGCGTGGAACAGGCCGAGCGCAAGGAGTGCGTCAGCGTGCTCGTCGGGCTGCCCCGCCCTGTCGGCTGCGAATGCCGCGAGCAGCGTTCGGGCATCGAAGGCGTCGTCCGGCGCGCCTTGCTGACGTAGGAATCCAACCCGGCGCGGTCGGCGCACGATACCGGCGTCAGGCGTCAGTTCCCCTGCCAGCAGCTGGAGAAGAGTGCTCTTGCCGACACCGTTGAGGCCGGTGACGAGGAGTCGGTCACCAGGGGCGAGTTCCAGGGACGGAATGTGCAAACGCCCTTTGACCAGGACGCCTTCCAGGTGCGTTGCTGTTGATGTTTCCTCGGCGGTCGGCGTGCCTTCGACGCGGCCTGTGAACCGCAGTGGCTGCGGAGGTGGCGGCACGGGGTGCTCCGTGAGCCGTTGCAACCGCTCGCGTGCGTTGCGGATGCGGCTTTGTGCGCCGTGTGCCCGCGAGCGCGCTCGAAAAGCGCCGGCGCCGCTGAACGCCCACGGCCCCTTGCGGGGGATCTCGGCCAGGAGCCCGATATGGGAGTCGGCGAGGTGTTCCTGCCGGGCGACCTCATTGCGCCATTGCTCGTGATCCCATACCCACCGGGCCCGGGCCGCCGCCTTGGCGGCGAGGAAGCCGGCGTATCCATTGCCGTAGCGCCGTACCGTGCGCTGATCGTGGTCCACTTCCAGGATGGTGTCGGTGACGCGTTCCAGGAACGCCCGATCGTGCGTGGCCACGATGACCGTGCCCCGATGACGGCGCAGATGTCCTTCGAGCCAGGCCACGGCCTCGTCGTCCAGATCGTTGGTCGGTTCGTCGAGCAGCAGCAGTTCGGGGGCCAGGGCCAGGGTCGCGGCGAGCGTGAGCCGGGAGCGCTGTCCTCCGGAGAGGGTGCTCAGCACACGCTCCCGGTCCAGTGGCGCGTGCTCGCCGAGCCGGCGCAGGCTCACCTCGACCCGGCGATCCGCTCCGTGCCCGCCCCGCGCATCGAACTCGGCCACCAGTGCGGCGTAGCGCTCGAACCCAGCAGTGTCGGCCGTGCCCAGGGTGGCCTCGGCGACACGAATGCGGTGCTCCAGGGCGCGCAGTTCGCCCAGTACGTGATCCACGGCATCGCCCACGCGCGCCGAACCGGGCAGATCGAGAGTCTGTCGAAGGTGGCCGATCCCGCCCGGTGCTATGACTGTCAGGCTGCCGTTGTCGACCGGCTCCTGTCCTGCTAGCAGCCGCAGGAGCGTGGACTTCCCAGAGCCGTTGTCCCCGACGATCCCGACCTTTTCGCCCGGCCGGATGGTGAGAGACACGCGGTCCAGCACCATTTGTTCGCCGTAGCGCTTGGTCACCTCGGCAAGAGCGATCTGAGACGTGGTGAGGGGAGAAGCAGTGGCGGTGGTGCCGACGGAAGCACAGTGCAAGAGCAGTCCTTTGCTGGGCGAACAGGATTGTGCGGCAAGCAGAAGGAGTACCAACTGCCGACCGACGCACCAGAAGCTAGACGATACGGTCCGTCTCGGTCAATGGTGTGGTCCGCTCGACTTCGTTGCGGCGCCGGTAGTGCTCGCGGTCGAAGCCGGTGGGCCTGCGTCGACTTGGATGCGGGATGCCTACGCATCCGTAAGAACCGGCTTCGGCCCAAGTACGGGCATGGGCGCAGGGGTGAACCATGTGGCCGCAAGGCCGGTTACTGCCCCAAGAAGGAGCAACCCCCCGGATCAGGTCGAACGCGTACATCATCTCGTGGACGCAAGCAGTGGCCCGGATGCGCGCTCGCTGCATCCATGTGACCGCGACCATGCTCCGCAAGGTCGCGCAACGAGTGGGGGATGTTCTCTGGCAGCCACATGGAGCCGACGGAAAAATCAACTGAGACGGAAACTGAGACGGAACCGCCGAAGGGCCCCACCGCAAGCGGTGGGGCCCTTCGACATCGTGCCCGGTGAGGCACTGGCGGAGGATACGAGATTCGAACTCGTGAGGGGTTGCCCCCAACACGCTTTCCAAGCGTGCGCCCTAGGCCTCTAGGCGAATCCTCCGCCGGGAACATTACATGACCGAGAGGAGTGCTCGCGAACTCGTTCCCTGCCCCTGACATCAGGTAGCCTTGGCGCAGCCCCTCACGCGGCGCTATCTGACTGAACTCCCCCAGGGCCGGAAGGCAGCAAGGGTAGGTTGGCTCTGGCGGGTGCGTGGGGGGCGTTTGCGTTCCCGGGGCGGGGCTCGTTGTCACTGGGCGCCTATAACCTCGTAGGCGTGTCGTCTCTCGCTCTGTACCGCCGCTATCGCCCGGAGACCTTCGCCGAGGTCATCGGGCAGCAGCACGTCACCGACCCGTTGCAGCAGGCGCTGCGCAACAACCGGGTCAACCACGCGTACCTGTTCAGCGGGCCGCGCGGGTGCGGCAAGACGACCAGTGCGCGGATCCTCGCGCGGTGTCTGAACTGCGAGCAGGGGCCGACGCCCACGCCGTGCGGTGAGTGCCAGTCCTGTCAGGACCTCGCGCGCAACGGCCCCGGTTCCATCGACGTCATCGAGATCGACGCCGCGTCCCACGGCGGTGTGGACGACGCCCGTGACCTGCGCGAAAAGGCCTTCTTCGGACCCGCGCGCAGCCGGTACAAGATCTACATCATCGACGAGGCCCACATGGTCACCTCGGCAGGCTTCAACGCGCTGCTGAAGGTCGTCGAGGAGCCGCCGGAGCATCTCAAGTTCATCTTCGCTACCACCGAGCCCGAGAAGGTCATCGGGACGATCCGGTCGCGGACCCACCACTATCCGTTCCGGCTCGTCCCGCCGGGGACCCTGCGGGAGTACCTCGCCGAGGTGTGCCAGAAGGAGACCATCCCGGTCGAGGAGGGGGTGCTCCCGCTCGTCGTGCGGTCCGGCGGCGGATCCGTGCGTGACTCCATGTCCGTCATGGACCAGCTGCTCGCGGGTGCCGCGGCGGACGGTGTGACGTATGCCATGGCCACCGCCCTGCTCGGGTACACCGAAGGCTCCCTCCTCGACTCCGTCGTCGAGTCCTTCGCCACCGGCGACGGAGCCGCGGCCTTCGAGGTCGTAGACCGCGTGATCGAGGGGGGGAACGACCCCCGTCGTTTCGTCGCCGACCTGCTGGAGCGGCTGCGTGACCTGGTGATCCTCGCCGCCGTTCCGGACGCGGCGGAGAAGGGGCTCATCGACGCCCCCGCCGATGTCGTCGAGCGCATGCAGGCCCAGGCCGGCACCTTCGGCGCCGCCGAGCTGAGCCGGGCCGCCGACCTCGTCAACGAGGGGCTGACCGAGATGCGCGGCGCCCACTCGCCGCGTCTCCAGCTCGAGCTGATCTGCGCACGCGTCCTGCTTCCGGCCGCCTATGGCGACGAGCGGTCTGTCATGGCCCGCCTGGACCGGATCGAGCGGGGCGTGAACTTCTCCGCGGCGCCCGCCGGCATGCCCGCCACGGGATACGTGCCCGGGCCCGAGGGCCACGGTGCAGCGGCGGCCGCGGCCGCTCCGGTTCCGCCGGGCGGTGGTCCGGCCGCGGCCCGCGCGGCGGTCCGTGCTTCCGGAGCACCGGCCGGCGGGAACAGCGGCGGTGGCAGCTCCAGTGGCACCAGTGGCACTGGCAACGGCGGTGGCAATGGCGGTGGCGGTGATACGGCGGCCGCGGCCGGGCATGCCCCCGCTGCGGCGGGCCAGGACGCGGCGCCATCGGAGCCGGGTACGCCCGCGGGGCACGCCCCCGACACTCCCGCCGATGCCCCAGCCGCCTCCGGCCCCGCCACCAGCGACCACGCCCAGTCGCCCCCATCGCCCCAGCCGTCCCAGTCACCCCCCGCACCGACGACGCCCGCACCCGCATCCGCCCCGGCGGCCCCGGCGCCCGGCGCCTGGCCCACCGCCGCCTCCGCGGGCAGCGGTGGCCGTCGCCCCGGCGGCTGGCCCACGGCCGCCCCGGGCACACCCACCTCGAACACCTCGGCAGGGAACGCACCGGCAGCGAACACCCCCGCGCCGAGCACCCCCGCCGCCAGCACCCCACCGGCACCCTCAACGCCCGCTCCGGCCGTCTCCGCCGCGCCCGCCTCCACGGGCGACGGTCTCGACCCCCGCATGCTCTGGCCGAACATCCTGGAGGCGGTCAAGAACCGTCGCCGTTTCACGTGGATCTTGCTCAGCCAGAACGCCCAGGTGGCCGGCTTCGACGGCACGACCCTCCAGCTCGGCTTCGTCAACGCGGGCGCGCGGGACAACTTCCTGAGCAGCGGCAGCGAGGACGTGCTCCGGCAGGCGCTGGGCGAGCAGTTCAACGTCCAGTGGAAGATCGAGGCCATCGTCGACCCCTCCGGGGGCTCCGCGCCCCAGGCCCCGGGCGGCCCATCCGGCTTCGGAGGCGGCCAGGGCGGCCACGGTGGAACCGGCGGCGGCGCCGGTGGCCACAACACCGGCGGTGGCTACAGCTCCGGCGGTGGCGGCGGTTACAGCACCGGCGGCGGCAGCGGCGGTACGGCAACCGCCCAGCGCCCCGCCCCGTCCCAGTCGACCGCCCCGTCCACCCCAGCTCAGCAGTCGAACACACCTTCTCCCGCCGCCACCTCCACCTCTGCCCCCGCATCCTCCGCCCCCGTGCCCCAGCCCTCCGCCCCGAGGCCGCGGTCGGTATCCGTCGAGGACGACATCCCCGAGGACGACGACCCCGACCTCGACGAATCGGCACTCTCCGGCCAGGAGCTGATCGTCCGGGAGCTGGGGGCGACGTGGTGGAGGGGTCCTCGAACCAGCCC
>CAWCSC010000002.1:0-188018 GCA_963798065.1 uncultured Actinomycetota bacterium
CCCCGCCGTCGAGTCTGGCCACGCCCCGCCGACGCCATTAGTACCAGGTCAGAGCCAGCCACGGTTCACCAGCGAGATCACCACCGAGAACTTGGGCGCCAAGCTCCAGGGACGCCGTGTCACGACCCACACCCCAGCAGTGGTGGACGCGTCACGCCGGTGGCCGGATGACATCCGTCTGTCTTGGTGTGTCCATGCAGCTACTCGTAAGGTAGCCGGGCCGGCGGGCCGGAAATGAGTGGCTACTGTTTCCGGTGAGGCCCCTGGGGGAGGGCGTCGACGATCATGAAGGAAATGCCTTACCGCCGGACGGGAAGCGGTTGCGTCCGGAGGCCGACCCGCTGCAGCGCTCGCGGCTGACGGCGGGCAGGGCCATGGGGTGCTGCGGAGCCAGGGCCTGCAGCCGTGTCGGGGCCTGCTGGGGCGATGTCCTACGGGATCTGGCGGTGGGCTGCTCCTATGCGGGCGCCGGGCTCGTCGCCTGGTGGCGCCGGCCGGCCAACCGGACCGGCCCGCTCATGGTCACCCACGGACTGACCTGGTTTCTCGGCAATCTGCAAGGCACGGGCGTGGGCGTGCTCTTCGCGCTGGGCGCATGGACGGAGGCACTGGACCTGGCCGTCCTCGCGCACCTGCCGCTGAATCTACCCCGAAGGGCACACGGCGACCGCCGTCGACCGGCGGATCATCGCCACCGGTTACGGTCTCGTCGCCCTCGGCGGACTGCTGCGCACACTGCTGTACGACCCAGCGGCCTCGCCGTCCGCCAGCTGCCTCGATTGTCCCGACTGCGGACTCAACACCCTGCTGCTCCACCGGGACCCGAGCCTGTTCACCGCGGTCGATCTGAGCTACCGGTGGCGGGGCGTGGCCCTCACGCTGGCCACCGCCGCCCGGCTCATGCAGCGATGGCGGTCCGGAGGACGGGCGCGCCGACGTGCGCTGATGCCCGTGTACATCGCCGTCGCTATCGCGGTCGCCTTCGTCGGCTGGGAGATGCTGTACCTGGCGAGGCCCGACCAGTTGGGGCTCGCGGACACCATCCTGACGCTGCCCTCCGATCTGAGCCAGGCCGGGTTGCTGCAGATCCGGTTGCGCCGCGCCGCCGTCGCCGACCCGGTCACCGAGCAGGCCACTGATCCAAGCCTGCGGCGCATGGGGGAGATGCCGGCGCAGGGGCTCGGCGATCCGTCGGTTCGGCTGGCACTGCCCCCCGGCGGAGATGGACGCCGGCTTTCCCGGCTACACCGACGTCCACGGCCGACCGCTGTCCCTGCGGTCCACAGTACGCACCGGACTGAGCCTCACTCCGCGGACCGAGGCGGAAGACGACGACGGCGTCGTGGCCGTCTTGGTGCACGACTCTGCGCTGGACGATGAACCGGAGCGTCTGGCCGCCGCGGGAGCCGCCGTGCGGATGTGCCTGCGCGCCTCCGCCGTCAGTTCTGGCGCGTCTTCTCGGCGGCCATGGGTAGTTCCAGGCGGGGCCCGTGGAACCGTTCGCGCAGGAGCCGGTCGTGCGTCACCACGACCAGCGTGCCGGTGTAGCGGGCCAGCGCTGCCTCGATCTCTTCCACCAAGGCGGGGGCCAAGTGGTTCGTCGGTTCGTCGAGCAGGAGCAGATCGAGTGGGCCGGCCGTCACGAGCCGGGCCAGTTCGAGCTTGCGGCGCTGCCCGACGGACAGGTTCCGTACGGGAACAGCGAGGTCGGCAGCGTGGAACAGGCCGAGCGCAAGGAGTGCGTCAGCGTGCTCGTCGGGCTGCCCCGCCCTGTCGGCTGCGAATGCCGCGAGCAGCGTTCGGGCATCGAAGGCGTCGTCCGGCGCGCCTTGCTGACGTAGGAATCCAACCCGGCGCGGTCGGCGCACGATACCGGCGTCAGGCGTCAGTTCCCCTGCCAGCAGCTGGAGAAGAGTGCTCTTGC
Organism: uncultured Actinomycetota bacterium; assembly: GCA_963798065.1. Lineage (GTDB taxonomy): Bacteria > Actinomycetota > Actinomycetes > Streptomycetales > Streptomycetaceae > Streptomyces. The sequence goes on from CAWCSC010000002.1 coordinate 1,925, forward strand.
CGACACCGTTGAGGCCGGTGACGAGGAGTCGGTCACCAGGGGCGAGTTCCAGGGACGGAATGTGCAAACGCCCTTTGACCAGGACGCCTTCCAGGTGCGTTGCTGTTGATGTTTCCTCGGCGGTCGGCGTGCCTTCGACGCGGCCTGTGAACCGCAGTGGCTGCGGAGGTGGCGGCACGGGGTGCTCCGTGAGCCGTTGCAACCGCTCGCGTGCGTTGCGGATGCGGCTTCGTGCGCCGTGTGCCCGCGAGCGCGCTCGAAAAGCGCCGGTGCCGCTGAACGCCCACGGCCCCTTGCGGGGGATCTCGGCGAGGAGCCCGATATGGGAGTCGGCGAGGTGTTCCTGCCGGGCGACCTCATTGCGCCATTGCTCGTGATCCCATACCCACCGGGCCGGGGCCGCCGCCTTGGCGGCGAGGAAGCCGGCGTATCCATTGCCGTAGCGCCGTACCGTGCGCTGATCGTGGTCCACTTCCAGGATGGTGTCGGTGACGCGTTCCAGGAACGCCCGATCGTGCGTGGCCACGATGACCGTGCCCCGATGACGGCGCAGATGTCCTTCGAGCCAGGCCACGGCCTCGTCGTCCAGATCGTTGGTCGGTTCGTCGAGCAGCAGCAGTTCGGGGGCCAGGGCCAGGGTCGCGGCGAGCGTGAGCCGGGAGCGCTGTCCTCCGGAGAGGGTGCTCAGCACACGCTCCCGGTCCAGTGGCGCGTGCTCGCCGAGCCGGCGCAGGCTCACCTCGACCCGGCGATCCGCTCCGTGCCCGCCCCGCGCATCGAACTCGGCCACCAGTGCGGCGTAGCGCTCGAACCCGAGCAGTGTCGGCCGTGCCCAGGGTGGCCTCGGCGACACGAATGCGGTGCTCCAGGGCGCGCAGTTCGCCCAGTACGTGATCCACGGCATCGCCCACGCGCGCCGAACCGGGCAGATCGAGAGTCTGTCGAAGGTGGCCGATCCCGCCCGGTGCTATGACTGTCAGGCTGCCGTTGTCGACCGGCTCCTGTCCTGCTAGCAGCCGCAGGAGCGTGGACTTCCCAGAGCCGTTGTCCCCGACGATCCCGACCTTTTCGCCCGGCCGGATGGTGAGAGACACGCGGTCCAGCACCATTTGTTCGCCGTAGCGCTTGGTCACCTCGGCAAGAGCGATCTGAGACGTGGTGAGGGGAGAAGCAGTGGCGGTGGTGCCGACGTAAGCACAGTGCAAGAGCAGTCCTTTGCTGGGCGAACAGGATTGTGCGGCAAGCAGAAGGAGTACCAACTGCCGACCGACGTACCAGAAGCTAGACGATACGGTCCGTCTCGGTCAATGGTGTGGTCCGCTCGACTTCGTTGCGGCGCCGGTAGTGCTCGCGGTCGAAGCCGGTGGGCCTGCGTCGACTTGGATGCGGGATGCCTACGCATCCGTAAGAACCGGCTTCGGCCCAAGTACGGGCATGGGCGCAGGGGTGAACCATGTGGCCGCAAGGCCGGTTACTGCCCCAAGAAGGAGCAACCCCCCGGATCAGGTCGAACGCGTACATCATCTCGTGGACGCAAGCAGTGGCCCGGATGCGCGCTCGCTGCATCCATGTGACCGCGACCATGCTCCGCAAGGTCGCGCAACGAGTGGGGGATGTTCTCTGGCAGCCACATGGAGCCGACGGAAAAATCAACTGAGACGGAAACTGATACGGAACCGCCGAAGGGCCCCACCGCAAGCGGTGGGGCCCTTCGACATCGTGCCCGGTGAGGCACTGGCGGAGGATACGAGATTCGAACTCGTGAGGGGTTGCCCCCAACACGCTTTCCAAGCGTGCGCCCTAGGCCTCTAGGCGAATCCTCCGCCGGAAACATTACATGACGTAGAGGAGTGCTCGCGAACTCGTTCCCCGCCCCCGACATCAGGTAGCCTTGGCGCAGCCCCTCACGCGGCGCTATCTGACTGAACTCCCCCAGGGCCGGAAGGCAGCAAGGGTAGGTTGGCTCTGGCGGGTGCGTGGGGGGCGTTTGCGTTCCCGGGGCGGGGCCCGTTGTCAGTGGGCGCCTATAACCTCGTATGCGTGTCGTCTCTCGCTCTGTACCGCCGCTACCGCCCGGAGACCTTCGCCGAGGTCATCGGGCAGGAGCATGTCACCGACCCGCTGCAGCAGGCGCTGCGGAACAACCGGGTCAATCACGCGTACCTGTTCAGCGGGCCGCGCGGCTGCGGCAAGACGACCAGCGCCCGGATCCTCGCCCGCTGCCTGAACTGCGAGCAGGGGCCCACGCCGACGCCCTGCGGGGAGTGCCAGTCCTGCCAGGACCTCGCGCGCAACGGCCCCGGTTCCATCGACGTCATCGAGATCGACGCCGCGTCGCACGGAGGCGTGGACGACGCCCGTGACCTGCGCGAGAAGGCCTTCTTCGGGCCCGCCGGCAGCCGGTACAAGATCTACATCATCGACGAGGCCCACATGGTCACGTCGGCCGGCTTCAACGCGCTGCTGAAGGTCGTCGAGGAGCCGCCGGAGCATCTCAAGTTCATCTTCGCGACCACCGAGCCCGAGAAGGTCATCGGGACGATCCGGTCGCGGACCCACCACTACCCCTTCCGGCTCGTGCCGCCCGGCACCCTGCGGGAGTACCTCGGCGAGGTCTGCCGGAAGGAGACCATCCCGGTCGCGGAGGGCGTGCTGCCGCTCGTCGTGCGGGCCGGCGGCGGGTCCGTGCGTGACTCCATGTCCGTCATGGACCAGCTGCTCGCCGGCGCCGCGGCGGACGGTGTGACGTACGCCATGGCCACCGCCCTGCTCGGGTACACCGACGGCTCCCTGCTCGACTCCGTCGTCGAGGCCTTCGCCACCGGCGACGGAGCCGCGGCCTTCGAGGTCGTGGACCGCGTCATCGAGGGCGGCAACGACCCCCGGCGTTTCGTCGCCGACCTGCTGGAGCGGCTGCGTGACCTGGTGATCCTCGCCGCCGTGCCGGACGCGGCGGAGAAGGGGCTCATCGACGCCCCCGCCGACGTCATCGAGCGGATGCAGGCCCAGGCCGGCACCTTCGGCGCCGCCGAGCTGAGCCGCGCCGCCGACCTCGTCAACGAGGGGCTGACCGAGATGCGCGGCGCCCACTCGCCCCGTCTCCAGCTCGAGCTGATCTGCGCGCGCGTGCTGCTTCCCGCCGCGTACGGCGACGAGCGGTCCGTGATGGCCCGCCTGGACCGGATCGAGCGCGGCGTGAAGTTCTCCGCGGCGCGCCGGCATGCCCGCCATGGGGTACGTGCCCGGGCCCGAGGGCCACGGTGCAGCGGCGGCCGCGGCCGCTCCGGTTCCGCCGGGCGGCGGTCCGGCCGCGGCCCGCGCGGCGGTCCGTGCTTCCGGAGCACCGGCCGGCGGGAACAGCGGCGGTGGCAGCTCCAGTGGCACCAGTGGCACTGGCAACGGCGGTGGCAATGGCGGTGGCGGTGATACGGCGGCCGCGGCCGGGCATGCCCCCGCTGCGGCGGGCCAGGACGCGGCGCCATCGGAGCCGGGTACGCCCGCGGCGCACGCCCCCGACACTCCCGCCGATGCCCCAGCCGCCTCCGGCCCCGCCACCAGCGACCACGCCCAGTCGCCCCCATCGCCCCAGCCGTCCCAGTCACCCCCCGCACCGACGACGCCCGCACCCGCATCCGCCCCGGCGGCCCCGGCGCCCGGCGCCTGGCCCACCGCCGCCTCCGCGGGCAGCGGTGGCCGACGCCCCGGCGGCTGGCCCACGGCCGCCCCGGGCGCACCCACCTCGAACACCTCGGCAGGGAACGCACCGGCAGCGAACACCCCCGCGCCGAGCACCCCCGCCGCCGGCGCCCCACCGGCACCCTCAACGCCCGCTCCGGCCGTCTCCGCCGCGCCCGCCTCCACGGGCGACGGTCTCGACCCCCGCATGCTCTGGCCGAACATCCTGGAGGCGGTCAAGAACCGTCGCCGTTTCACGTGGATCCTGCTCAGCCAGAACGCCCAGGTGGCCGGCTTCGACGGCACGACCCTCCAGCTCGGCTTCGTCAACGCGGGCGCGCGGGACAACTTCCTGAGCAGCGGCAGCGAGGACGTGCTCCGGCAGGCGCTGGGCGAGCAGTTCAACGTCCAGTGGAAGATCGAGGCCATCGTCGACCCCTCCGGGGGCTCCGCGCCCCAGGCCCCGGGCGGCCCATCCGGCTTCGGAGGCGGCCAGGGCGGCCACGGTGGAACCGGCGGCGGCGCCGGTGGCCACAACACCGGCGGTGGCTACAGCTCCGGCGGTGGCGGCGGTTACAGCACCGGCGGCGGCAGCGGCGGTACGGCAACCGCCCAGCGCCCCGCCCCGTCCCAGTCGACCGCCCCGTCCACCCCAGCTCAGCAGTCGAACACACCTTCTCCCGCCGCCACCTCCACCTCTGCCCCCGCATCCTCCGCCCCCGTGCCCCAGCCCTCCGCCCCGAGGCCGCGGTCGGTATCCGTCGAGGACGACATCCCCGAGGACGACGACCCCGACCTCGACGAATCGGCACTCTCCGGCCAGGAGCTGATCGTCCGGGAGCTGGGGGCGACGGTGGTGGAGGAGTTCTCGAACGGCACTAGTAGTGCTTGGTCAGGTCGGTTGTGGTGGTGCGTGTCTTCCTGGCTCGGTGTGGCGTTAGGAGTGTGTGACTCCGGACGAGATCGGCTTGGTGCGTGGTGAGTTGGAAGCGTTCGCGGCGGAGGTGTTCGAGCCGTTCGCGCGCAGGGACCAACGCCGGTGGGGACAGGTCTACCTGCGCGGATTGCTGACCGACGGGCGGCGCAAGTCCATCGAGCCGATGGCCGCCCGGCTCGGGGCTGACGGCAACCGTCAGGCTCTGGCCAACTTCATCACCACCAGCCCCTGGGATCCGGCGCATATCCGGGCCCAGCTGGCCTGGCGGATGGAGGCGGTGATCCGGCCGAAAGCCATGGTCTTCGACGACACCGGGTTCCTGAAGGACGGGACCGCCTCGGCGGGCGTGTCGCGGCAGTACACCGGCACCGCCGGCAAGGTCACCAACTGCCAGGTGGGCGTCTCGCTCCACCTCGCGTCCGGCCATGCCTCGACGGCGGTCAACTGGCGGCTGTTCCTGCCGGCGACCTGGGATGCGGCCTCACCGAAGGCCGATCCCGGCAAGGTCGCCCGTCGCACTGCCTGCGGCATCCCCGACGACATCGGGCACGTGGAGAAGTGGCAGCTGGCCCTGGACATGCTCGATGAGACCCGCTCCTGGGGGATCGATGTGCCGCTGGCCATCGCGGACGCCGGATACGGCGACGCCGCGGCCTTCCGGCACGGGCTGCAGGCCCGCGGCCTGAACTACGTGGTGGGGATCTCCACCACCCTCTCGGCACAGCCCGCCGACGCGGTCCCGGTGCGCGAGCCGTACTCGGGCAACGGACGTCCGCCGGTGCCGAAGTACCCCGACCCTGCCCGGTCGGTGAAAGAGCTGGCCATCGCGGCGGGCCGGAAAGCCGCACGGCCGGTGCAGTGGCGAGAGGGCTCCAGGCCGGGCACCGGCCGCTCCGGCCTGAAACGGATGTACTCCCGTTTCATGGCCCTGCGGATCCGGCCCGCCGGACGCGAGATCCGGCAGGCCACCGACGGTCCGGAGCTGCCCGCATGCTGGCTGCTGGCCGAATGGCCCGCCGCCGAGGCCGAGCCGGTCCAGTTCTGGCTCTCCGATCTGCCCGAGGACACCCCGCTGACCACCCTGGTCCGCCTCGCCAAACTCCGCTGGAGGATCGAGCACGACTACCGGGAAATGAAGCAGGCCCTGGGCCTGGCCCACTTCGAGGGCCGGACCTGGGGCGGCTGGCACCACCACGTCACCCTCGTCTCCGTCGCACATGCCTTCTGCACCCTGCAGCGACTGGCCCGTGCCCCAAAAGACACGGCGTCGGCCTGAGTCTCTACCAAGTCGTCCGCGAACTGCAGACACTCCTCGCAACCTGGACCGGCGCCTGCCCCACCTGCAACCGCGACATACCCACCCTCACACCGACCTGACCAAGCACTACTAGAAGGCTGATGAAGATCTTGGTGAGGGCTGTCCGGCCGTCAGGCCGGACAGCCCTCCGGTCATGTACCGGCCGGTGCGATGTGCCAGGTGCCACTGGTGTGGGTGAGTCCGAGGTTGATCAGTCGGCGGAGGTTGAGTGCGGCGGCTCGGGTGTGGAGCCAGGTGTCGTTCTTGATGGTGCCGCGGTAGCGCAGGCGCCGGTTGCCGTGGTGGACGAGCCAGGCGACGGCGCGTTCGACCGGTGGCCGCCAGCGGCGGTAGTCGGCCTGCCAGCCGAGGTCGGTTGCGGCCTGACGGCGGGCGGCTGTCTGGAGGTCGTGGTGGGGCCGGATGGTCAGGATGCGTCCGGCCCTGGCTTTGGTGCACTGCTCACGCAGGTGGCATCCGAGGCATAAGTTCCCGAAAGCGGCTTTGCGTTGGTGGTGCTGCCCGCCGGGATCGGACAGGGCCACGGTGTGTCCGGCCGGGCAGGTCACGACGGCGGCTGTGGTGTCGATGGCGAAGTCGTCGAGGGTGAAGCCTGCGGGGACGGCAGGCCGCAGCGGGGCGGGTTTGAGGAACAGCTGGTGCCCGGCCTCGCGGAGGGCCTGGCGGACTTCGCCGCTGGAGTAGGCGGTGTCGCCGAAGACGTCCACCGGGTCGTCCTCGTCGGCAAGCAGGTCCAGGCCGACGGCGGCTTCGTGGTGCTCGGCTCCGGCGCCGGGCCGCAGGGCGACGGCGGTGTATAACCCGGTCTCGGGCTCGATGGCCAGGTGGGCCTTGAAGCCGTCCTGCTGGTGGCTGCGGGTCTTGTGGACGTGCCGTGCTTCGGGATCGGTGGTGGAGACCATCCGGTTGGGGGCGGTGCCCCGGGTGATGCGCCAGCGTCCGTCACGGCCGTCGGAGTCCTCGGCGGGCTCGACGTCCTGTCCGGCGACCAGGGCCAGGATGCCCACCGCGTTCGCGGCTTTCTCGTCGAGTTGCCGGTCGGGCAGGTGGCCCAGCAGCCGCAGGGCATCGGTGACCAGCGCGTCGACCAGCTCGGCGCGGGCCTGCTCGTCGTTCCAGGCGATCTTCGGTTTGCCCGGGTCGGTGTAGTCGTGCGCGGTGCACTGGGCAGCGGCGACCGCGTCGGCGCCGGGGACCTCGCGGATCACCGCGCGGACGGCGGCGATGATCTGGGTGACGGTGTCCTGGGTGGCGACCGCGTCGTCCAGCACGGTGGAGTCCAGTGCCCGGCGGTGCTTGCCCTTGAGGACGCCGGTGGCTTTCACGACCTCGCGCACGGCCTCGAAGATCCGGTTGGGACGGGCGGAGCGGGACAGCCGGCGGCGGAAGTAGGCCAGGAGCGACGGATCGAATGCCATGTCGTGAAGTCCCAGGCCGCATGCGGCCTTCCAGCGCAGGTCGCACCGCAGTTCCTGGACCGTCTCGAAGTCCGACAGCCCGTGCAGGGCCTGCAAGGTGACCACGGCGGCCAGGATCTGCGGTGGCATGCTCGGCCGTCCGTTCGCCGACGGGTACATGTCCGCGAACATCTCAGCCGGGAACAGCTCGCCGCGATGCTCGGCCAGGAACGCGAACACACTCCCCGCCGGGATCAGTTCCCGGCAGGTCTCCCACACGTCCGGCCCGACGCGTCTCGCCGACCCACTCACCCATCGCCACATGACGAGTCTGGCCCTGCCGCTGACGCGGCAGGGCCAGAACCCAAGATCTTCATCAGCCTTCTAGTAGTGCTTGGTCAGGTCGGTGTGAGGGTGGGTATGTCGCGGTTGCAGGTGGGGCAGGCGCCGGTCCAGGTTGCGAGGAGTGTCTGCAGTTCGCGGACGACTTGGTAGAGACTCAGGCCGACGCCGTGTCTTTTGGGGCACGGGCCAGTCGCTGCAGGGTGCAGAAGGCATGTGCGACGGAGACGAGGGTGACGTGGTGGTGCCAGCCGCCCCAGGTCCGGCCCTCGAAGTGGGCCAGGCCCAGGGCCTGCTTCATTTCCCGGTAGTCGTGCTCGATCCTCCAGCGGAGTTTGGCGAGGCGGACCAGGGTGGTCAGCGGGGTGTCCTCGGGCAGATCGGAGAGCCAGAACTGGACCGGCTCGGCCTCGGCGGCGGGCCATTCGGCCAGCAGCCAGCATGCGGGCAGCTCCGGACCGTCGGTGGCCTGCCGGATCTCGCGTCCGGCGGGCCGGATCCGCAGGGCCATGAAACGGGAGTACATCCGTTTCAGGCCGGAGCGGCCGGTGCCCGGCCTGGAGCCCTCTCGCCACTGCACCGGCCGTGCGGCTTTCCGGCCCGCCGCGATGGCCAGCTCTTTCACCGACCGGGCAGGGTCGGGGTACTTCGGCACCGGCGGACGTCCGTTGCCCGAGTACGGCTCGCGCACCGGGACCGCGTCGGCGGGCTGTGCCGAGAGGGTGGTGGAGATCCCCACCACGTAGTTCAGGCCGCGGGCCTGCAGCCCGTGCCGGAAGGCCGCGGCGTCGCCGTATCCGGCGTCCGCGATGGCCAGCGGCACATCGATCCCCCAGGAGCGGGTCTCATCGAGCATGTCCAGGGCCAGCTGCCACTTCTCCACGTGCCCGATGTCGTCGGGGATGCCGCAGGCAGTGCGACGGGCGACCTTGCCGGGATCGGCCTTCGGTGAGGCCGCATCCCAGGTCGCCGGCAGGAACAGCCGCCAGTTGACCGCCGTCGAGGCATGGCCGGACGCGAGGTGGAGCGAGACGCCCACCTGGCAGTTGGTGACCTTGCCGGCGGTGCCGGTGTACTGCCGCGACACGCCCGCCGAGGCGGTCCCGTCCTTCAGGAACCCGGTGTCGTCGAAGACCATGGCTTTCGGCCGGATCACCGCCTCCATCCGCCAGGCCAGCTGGGCCCGGATATGCGCCGGATCCCAGGGGCTGGTGGTGATGAAGTTGGCCAGAGCCTGACGGTTGCCGTCAGCCCCGAGCCGGGCGGCCATCGGCTCGATGGACTTGCGCCGCCCGTCGGTCAGCAATCCGCGCAGGTAGACCTGTCCCCACCGGCGTTGGTCCCTGCGCGCGAACGGCTCGAACACCTCCGCCGCGAACGCTTCCAACTCACCACGCACCAAGCCGATCTCGTCCGGAGTCACACACTCCTAACGCCACACCGAGCCAGGAAGACACGCACCACCACAACCGACCTGACCAAGCACTACTAGAGCCTGTCGTTTGGTAGCGCCCGGTGGGGCGGCCGGGCTGAACGGCGGGACGACGGGGTGCCCGGGCAGATCAGGGTCGACGTGGCGGCGCTCGGCGTGGTCGCCGTCGACGTCACGCACCCGGCCGCGGCGCACGACGTGGCGAAGGCCGCGATCAACCGGGTGCTGTGCGACGGGCGGCGCGCGGGGTTGTAGCCGCCGACTTCAGCAAGCCGGGACAAGCGGGCATCCGCCCGGATCTGCGCGGCCGAGGCGGTGAACACGCTGGTCACGGACACGGCAGCCGGCACGGAGACGCTGCGGCCCTTCGAGGAGGCCGGGCTGCCGATCGTCACGGTGTGACACCCGGCCGCTTCCCCTCCGCGGGCCTAAGCTGAAACCCAGGCGCTCGCCACGTCAGGGAGGCTGCCATGCGGGCAACAGCGGACGGCCGGCGGTATCTGCCGATCGCCGAGCACGGGCTGATCGGCGACCTGCGCAGTGTGGCCCTGGTGGGGACCGACGGCACGATCGACTGGTACTGCTGCCCGGCCTTCGACGCGCCGAGCGTCTTCGCCTCGATCCTGGACGCGGAGCGCGGCGGCTGCTTCGAACTGACCGCGACCGTGCCGGCGCGCACCAAGCAGTTCTACTTCCCCGACACCAACGTCCTGATCACCCGGTTCTACACCGAGGACGGCGTCGGCGAGGTGCAGGACTTCATGCCGCTGGACGGCGAGTCGGCCGAGGCCGAGCGGCACCGGCTGATCCGGCGAGTGGTGTGCGTACGCGGCTCCATCCCGTTCCGCACCCGCGTGGCTCCCCGGTTCGACTACGGCGCACGGTCGCACACCGTCCGAATGACCGGCGAGACGGCGGTCTTCGAGACCGACGGGATGGCGCTCGCGCTGACCGCGACCGTGCCGCTGGAGGCCGACGGGCCGGACGTGCGCGGCGACTTCAAGCTCGGAGAGGGCGAGTCGGCGGTGTTCGCGCTGGACAAGGTCGGCGGCGACGTGACGCCCCGCCGGTGTGCGCGCACGGAGGCGGAGGAGCAGTTCGCGGCGACGGTGGCGTACTGGCGGCGCTGGCTGGCGGCGTCACGGTACCGGGGCCGCTGGCGGGAGATGGTGCACCGCTCGGCCCTGACGCTGAAACTGCTGACGTACGCGCCGACCGGGGCGATCGTGGCCGCGCCGACGACGAGTCTGCCCGAGCGGCTCGGCGGCGAACGCAACTGGGACTACCGGTACGTGTGGGTGCGCGACGCGGCGTTCTGCGTCTACGCCCTGCTGCGGCTGGGCTTCACCGGCGAGGCCGAGGCGTTCATGGACTTCGTGACCCGGCACATCAGCCCGGGCGACGGCAAGCCCTCCGGCCCGTTGCAGATCATGTACGGCATCGACGGACGCACCGACCTGCCCGAACGGACCCTCGACCACCTGGAGGGCCACCAGGGTTCCGCGCCGGTACGGGTCGGCAACGCGGCGGCCGACCAGCTCCAGCTCGACATCTACGGCGCGCTGATCGACTCCATCTACCTCTACGACAAGTGGGCCAAGCCCATCTCCAGCGGCCAGTGGGACGACGTGTGCGCGCTGGTGGACTGGGTGTGCGCGCACTGGGACCAGGCCGACGAGGGGGTCTGGGAGACCAGGGGCGGCCGCAAGAACTTCCTGTACTCGCGGCTGATGTGCTGGGTGGCGATCGAGCGGGCCATCCGGATGGCCAACCGGCGCGGTCTGCCCGCCGACCTGCCGCGCTGGCGGGAGTGCCGCGACACGATCTACCGGCGGATCATGAGCCGGGGCTGGTCCGAGGAGCGCCGGGCCTTCGTCCAGCACGAGGGCGGCGACGTGCTGGACGCGGCCGTGCTGATGATGCCGCTGACGAAGTTCATCGCCCCGACCGATCCCAAGTGGCTGTCGACGCTGGACGTCCTGACCGAGGAGCTGGTGTCCGACTCGCTGGTCTACCGCTACGACCCGCAGTCCAGCCCGGACGGCGTGCGCGGTGACGAGGGCACGTTCTCCATCTGCTCGTTCTGGTACGTCGAGGCCATGGTGCACGCCGGCCGGATCGAGGAGGCACGCCTGGCCTTCGAGAAGATGCTGACGTACGCCAACCATCTCGGCCTGTACGCCGAGGAGATCAGCCACACCGGGGAGCAACAGGGCAACTTCCCGCAGGCGTTCACGCATCTCGCGCTGATCAGCGCGGCCTTCAACCTGGACCGGGCGCTCGGCTGACGCTCAGTGCCCGTGACCGTCGTCCGCATGCCCCTCGGGGGTACCCGGTCCGTCGGCCGCCGCGCCGCCGGCCCGGACGGTGAACGCCGCCGTGTGGACCTTTCCCTCGTGCTTGAAGTCGAGGAACAGACGGTAGGAACCGGCACTGGGTGCCGTGGCCGTGAACGAGATGTCCGGGCCGGGCCTGGTGGTGCCGTCGCCGGGTTCGCCGTTCGGGTGGACGTGCAGGTAGGCGAGGTCGCCGGAGCGCAGGGCGACCAGGTGGCCGAAAGCGCCGAGGTAGGGCTGGAGGTCGGTGACGGGCCTGCCATTGCGGGAGACCTTCAGCTTCAGTTCGCCCGCCTTGCCCGGCCCCAGGGCGCCGGCCACCTTGACCTCGTAGCCGTCGGTCCTGGCCGCGGCGCTCGGTGCGGGCAGTTCCTTCGGCCGGTACGGGCCGGAGGCGGCGAGGTCCGCGCCGAGGGTGAGGTTCCGGGCGCCCTTCTTCGCCGGGGTGAAGTCGGCGAAGACGCGGTAGCCGCCCGCGCGGGGCAGGTCGACGGGGGTGCTCCAGGTGCCGTCGGCGGCGCGGGTGGGGTGCAGGTGACGGTAGGTGACCAGGTCGCGTGAGGCCACGATGAGGTGGAGTTCCTTGTCGTGTTCGCGCTGGTAGGCGGTGACGGCGCGGCCGCCGCCGTCCCGGACGGTGAAACGCAGGTCGGCCCGCTGCCCGGCGGTGACGCGCGAGGTGGCGAGGTCGAGGGTGTAGCCGCCCTCGGAGATCTGGAGTCCGCCGGCCGGGGGCGTCTCGTGCGCGCCGTGGCCGCCGCCGCCCTCCGGCTCCGGTGCGGGCCGGGTGTGCTCGTCCTCGTGCTTGGTCGGGGTGTCGGCGACGACGGGGTCGATGCCCCGCCCGACGCCGTAGGCCGTGCCGAACGTCGCGGCCAGGGCGGCGGCGAAGGCGGTGATCCTCAGTCCGGTGTTCATGGCCGTCGGCTCCTTCAGATACCGGGCCTCCCGCTCGGATGCGGGGCCTCCACTGCAGACCACCATACCCCCAGGGGGTATCGAGTCAAGCCATCCTCACGCTTGCATCCTATACCCCTCAGGGGTATACATGATCTCAGCGAGGAGATACCCCCTCCCCCTATCCTTTGCAGCACACAGAGGAGGCACCCGATGCCCGCCATCACCTACGCCGTCGCCGGAATGTCCTGCGGCCACTGCAAGGCCACGCTGACCAGGGCCATCGGCGAGCTGGACGGCGTCAGCGGCGTCGACGTCGATCTCGACACCGGACGCGTCACCGTCACCGGTGCCTCCGAGCCCGACGACGCTGTGATCGCGGAGACCGTCGACGAGGCCGGCTACGAGCTGACCGGGCGGGTCTGACCATGGCCACCGGGACGATCGGCACCGGCGCCGAAGTGGAGCTCGCCATCTCGGGCATGACCTGTGCCTCCTGCGCGGCGCGCATCGAGAAGAAGCTCAACCGCATGGACGGGGTCACCGCCACCGTCAACTACGCGACGGAGAAGGCGAAGGTCAGCTACTCCGGTGACGTCTCGGTCGGGGATCTGATCGCCACCGTCGAGGCGACCGGGTACACCGCACAGGAACCGGCACCGCCCGAGCGGAACACCGAGCCGGCCGAAGAGACCGACGCACTCCGCCCGCTGCGCGAGCGGCTGGTCACGGCCGTGGTGCTGGCGGTTCCCGTCGTCGCCATGGCCATGATCCCGGCGCTGCAGTTCGAGTACTGGCAGTGGCTGTCGCTCACGCTGGCCGCACCCGTCGTGACCTACGCGGCGTGGCCCTTCCACAAGGCGGCGTTCACCAACGCGCGGCACGGCGCGGCCACCATGGACACGCTGATCTCGGTGGGCACCTCGGCCGCGTTCCTGTGGTCGCTGTGGGCGCTGTTCTTCGGCAGCGCGGGCACACCGGGCATGACGCACCCCTTCGAGCTGACCATCGCGCGCACGGACGGCGCCGGGAACATCTACCTGGAGGCCGCCGCGGGCGTGACGGCCTTCATCCTGGCCGGGCGGTACTTCGAGGCCCGTGCGAAGCGCAAGGCGGGGGCGGCGCTGCGGGCGCTGCTGGAGCTGGGCGCGAAGGACGTCACCGTGCTGCCGGCCGACGGCAGTGAGCACACCGTTCCCGTCGCGGAGTTGAGGGTCGGCGACCGTTTCCTGGTCCGGCCCGGCGAGAAGATCGCCACCGACGGGACGGTCGTCGAGGGCTCCTCCGCCGTGGATGCCTCGATGCTCACCGGCGAGTCCGTACCGGTGGAGGTCGGCACGGGAGACCCGGTCACCGGCGCCACGATCAACGTCGGCGGACGGCTCGTCGTGCGCGCCACGCGGATCGGCGCCGACACGCAGCTGGCCCGCATGGCCCGGCTGGTCGAGGACGCGCAGAACGGCAAGGCCGCCGCGCAGCGGCTCGCGGACCGGATCTCCGCCGTCTTCGTGCCGGTCGTGATCGCCCTCGCGCTGGGCACGCTGGGCTTCTGGCTCGGCAACGGCGCCGGTCTGACGGCAGCCTTCACGGCCGCGGTCGCCGTCCTCGTCATCGCCTGCCCTTGTGCCCTCGGCCTGGCCACGCCGACCGCACTGATGGTGGGCACCGGGCGGGGCGCCCAGCTCGGCATCCTCATCAAGGGCCCGGAGGTACTGGAGTCCACGCGCCGGGTCGACACCGTCGTCCTCGACAAGACCGGCACCGTCACCACCGGCCGGATGACCCTGCTGGCCGTGCACACCGCCGACGGCACCGACGAGGCCGAGGTGCTGCGACTGGCCGGGGCGCTGGAGCACTCCTCCGAGCACCCGATCGCCCGTGCCGTCGCCGACGGGGCGCTGGAGAAGCTGGGCGCGCTGCCCCCGCCCGAGGACTTCGCCAACGTGCCCGGGCTCGGCGTCCAGGGCGTCGTCGAAGGCCACGCGGTGCTCGTCGGGCGGGAGAGGCTGCTGGCCGACTGGGCGATGGAGCTGCCGGAGAGCCTGGCCGAGGCCAGGGCGGCGGCCGAGGACGCCGGGCGCACCGCCATCGCGGTCGCCTGGGACGGCGAGGCCCGTGCGGTTCTGGAGGTCGCCGACGCGGTGAAGGAGACGAGTGCGCAGGCGGTCGGGCGGCTGCGTGCACTCGGCCTCACTCCGATCCTGCTGACCGGCGACAACGAGGCGGTGGCCCGGTCCGTCGCCCGTGAGGTCGGTATCGCTCCGGAGGATGTCGTCGCCGAGGTGCTGCCACAGGACAAGGTCGAGGTCGTCAAGCGGCTGCAGGCCGAGGGCCGCTCGGTGGCGATGGTCGGCGACGGTGTCAACGACGCTGCGGCCCTCGCACAGGCCGATCTGGGTCTGGCCATGGGCACGGGCACGGACGCCGCGATCGAGGCCGGCGATCTGACGCTCGTGCGGGGCGACCTGCGCGCCGCGGCGGACGCCATCCGTCTGGCCCGCCGCACCCTCGCCACCATCCGCTCGAACCTGTTCTGGGCCTTCGCCTACAACGTGGCGGCCCTGCCGCTGGCCGCCGCCGGCCTGCTCACGCCGATGATCGCCGGGGCGGCCATGGCCTTCTCCTCGGTCTTCGTCGTCGGCAACTCGCTGCGCCTGCGCACCTTCCGGGCCGCCGGCTGAAGCGGCGCCGGCTGAAGCGTCGGCACGTCAGCGGTGGTGCCACACCAGCGTGTAGCGCCAGAGCAGACGGCGACGCAGGCGGGCACCGGGCAGCACGGCACGGGCCTCGCGGCGGATCTCGGGAAAGGTCATGTCGGGCTGTCTCGTGAGGGCCGTCATCGAGGCCGGGCGGGGTGCTCTGCGGCCCCGGTTCTTCACCAGGGCCATGACGATGTTGAGCGGGATCGAGGCGATGCCGAGGAGATGGTCGGTGGGAGTCCGTGCCCGGCAGACGCCGACGACGACCAGAGTGCCCCCGGGGGCCAGACGGTCGCGGAAGGCCTCGAGGGTCTCCGTGAACGGCAGGTGGTGGAGCACGGCGACGCAGGTGATGACGTCGTACGACCGGTCGGGAAGCCCGGTGGGCGCGTCGGCCAGCGCGTACGTCACCGGGACGGTCGCCGGTGTCAGCTCCCGCGCCCGGGCCGTGATCGCCGGGTCGGCGTCGATCCCGTCCACCCGTTCGGCCCGGGTGGCCAGCAACCGGGCGAGGTCGCCACTGCCGCACCCCACATCCAGGGCGCTCCCCACCCGCGCGGGTAGTTGCCGCAGGATCCAGCGGTGGAAGTGGGCGTTGTGGTCCCAGGGGCGGGCGGAGTGGAAACGGTCGAGTGCGCGCAGGGCCCGGTGCAGCGGTGGCGTCATGCCGTCAGTTCACCAGGTCGCCCGGACGGCCAGGTCGGCGGCCGGCTCACGGATGGCCGTCCCCCGCACGGGCACTCGGGAGGTACCGGCCCGCGGGGGCGCCGAGCGTGCGCCCGGCGTGAGCCGGTACCTTGCTGGGGAAGGCCACTGCGGGGAGAAGCACATGACCGATCCGACGACCACAGACGCAGACGCCCCCCGTCCGCTCCCCTGGGGCGGCAGGTCCACGGGCGGACCCGGCCGGCTCCTGGCCGCCGTACTCGGCGATCTCAGGGCCGTGGACGGCGCCCTGTACGCGGCGGTGGCCGCCACCCCCACGCCCACCCTCGACCGGACGCTGCGCCATCTGTCGCACGCGGCCGACCACTCCAAGATCTCGTTCGGCATCGCCGCCACCCTGGCGCTGGGCGGGAAACGGCCGCGCCGGGCCGCGCTCGTCGGTGTCGGGGCGATCGCCGTGGCGTCGGCCTCCGCCAACCTGCTCGGCAAGCGCCTGGTACGCCGGGCCCGGCCGGACCGGGAGGCGGCCCGGGTGACGGTGGACCGGCATGTCCGGATGCCGACGTCGGCCTCGTTCCCGTCGGGGCACACGGCGTCGGCGGTCGCGTTCGCCACCGCCGTCGGCGTGGTCCTGCCCCCGCGGCGGTTCCGCTCGGGGCGCTGGCGAGCGCTGTCGGCTACTCGCGCATCCACACGGGCGTGCACTACCCGGGCGACGTGGCCGCGGGCGCGGTCCTCGGCATCGCGAGCGCCGCGGCGGCGCTGGCGGCGGCAGCCGCCACTCCGTCGGCGCGGACCCAGGCCCTCCTCACGACGGCCCGTTCGTGGCCGCGGATCAGCATCGGTGCTCTCCCAGACCGGTGAGGGAGTCGGCCGGGCGAAGAGCTGCCGCCCCGCGCCCGGCCCCACCACACCGGCGGGCCCTCAGCCGAAGGCCTTCACTGCCTGGTAGTACGTCCACGCCGTGCTGTCGCAGGCGTTCTTCGTGCCGCCGCTGTAGGCGGCGCAGATCCGCTTGAGGTCCTCGTAGAAGGCGCTGTCGAGACGGGACTTGTCGGCGCTGAACGTGCCCGCGGCCTTGTAGTTGCGGTAGCCGAAGTCGTGGCGGGCGCAGGACATCGAGAACGGGAAGCCGAACGGGTTGTCCGGCGACGAGGAGCAGTAGTCGGTCGACCAGTCGAAGGCGTACGCGGCCCAGGCGGCCTGGTTCGCGCGGGCGGCGGCCCAGGCGCTGTGGCTCGACGCGCTGGTCTGGGTCCAGCTCGCGAGGACCTGGGGCTTGTCGGCGGGAGCGGCACTCGCGGCCGTGGCGGTGCCGACGACGGTGACGAGGGCCAGGGTTGAGGCGGCAAGACCGGTGGCGAGTCTGCGGTGCATCCCACACCTCCATGAGGCTGCGACCCGCCCATCGAGCCGCAGGTCCATGACAAGAGGATGACCACCTCCACCGTGCCTTCACACCGAAGTGCCCCAATGGGCTCCTTAACTCTTGGCTATTGAGACGAGAACGGCGGCTCGACCGGCGTCACGTCGACGGCCGTGAGCGCCAGGGCCAGCGGCCCCGGGGCGAGGAAGGCCAGGGGCAGCAGCATCCAGGCGCACAGCGCGGCCGTCGCCACGGCGAGCAGGACCAGGCCGCTGCCGCCCACGTCCGCCACGGCGTCCCGGGCGGCCTCCGCGCACCGCCGCCCGCCAGTCGGTGAGCGACTCGGGGCGGCCGCAGGCCCGCAGGCCGACCACCGCCGCGCAGCGCGCCGATGCCGGCGGCCGCGACCGCGAACAGCCGCGCCCCGGGCAGTCCCGCCCCGGCCAGCGCCAGGTCGGCCGCGAGCAGCAGCAGACCCGCCAGGGCGACGCCCCCCGCCACGCAGGTCACCGGCCCGCAGCCGCCGCCGCAGCAGCGCGAAGTACCGCCCCGCCGTGGCCGGGTCGGCCCTGTCCCGCGCCGCGCAGCACCGCGCACGCCGTCGACAGCGCGGCCGGGGCGGTCACGAGCGGCAGGCAGGCCGCCGCCGTGGCGAGGCCGACGCTCAGCACGTCGGCGAAGAGGGTCATGCGCGGCCCGAACACCTCGCCCGGCTCACGTGTTCGCATCCCGCTCACCCCTTGACTCCGGAGCTGGCCATGCCCTCCACCAGGAAGCGCTGGAAGGCGAGGAAGAACAGCACGATCGGCAGCAGCGCGATCACCGACATCGCGAACATCGGGCCGAACGCGGAGGTGCTGGACGCGTCCACGAAGCGAGCGCAGGGCCAGGGTGAGGGTGAACTTGTCCGGGTCGAAGAGGTAGATGAGCTGGGTGAAGAAGTCGTTCCAGGTCCAGATGAAGGTGAAGATGGCCGTGGTGATCAGCGCGGGCCGGGTCAGCGGCAGGACGACCTGGAAGAAGCTGCGGAAGGGGCCGCAGCCGTCGATGCGGGCCGCCTCCTCCAGCTCGCGCGGCAGTCCGCGCATGAACTGCACGATGAGGAAGACGAAGAACGCCTCGGTGGCGAGGAACTTCGGCAGGATCAGCGGCCAGTAGGTGTTCACCAGGCCGAGCTGGTTGAAGATGATGTACTGCGGGATCAGCACCGCGTGGTGCGGCAGCATGATCGTCGCGATCATGAAGGCGAACAGCGGCCCGCGGAAGCGGAACCTGAGCCGCGCGAAGGCGTAGGCGGCGAGCGAGCAGCTGATGACGTTGCCGAGGACCGCGCCGCCCGCGATCAGCAGCGAGTTGCCGAGCAGCCGCCAGATGGAGACGTCGTTGACGCCGTCCAGGGCGGTGGAGTAGTTCGACCACTCCAGGTGGCTGGGCAGCAGGTCGAGGCTCGCGATGACCTCGTCGGCGGGCTTGAGCGAGGTGGCCAGCAGCCAGGCCAGCGGGTACAGCATGACCAGCAGCGCGGCCAGGCAGCCGACGGTGCAGGGCGATGCGGCCCCAGCGCAACGGGCTTGTGGGCAACGGTCGTAGAGTGTCATCGGTCCCCCTCGGAGGCGTAGAAGACCCAGGAGCGCGAGGTGCGGAACAGCACCGCCGTGACGATGCCGATGACGATGAGCAGCACCCAGGCCATGGCGGAGGCGTAGCCCATGTGGGAGGCGACGAAGCCGCGGTCGTAGAGGTACAGGGTGTAGACGAGGGTCGAGTCGGCCGGGCCGCCCTTGCCGCGCGCTGACCGCGAAGGCGGGCGTGAACACCTGGAAGGCCTGGATGGTCTGCAGGACCAGGTTGAAGAACAGCACCGGGGACAGCATCGGCACGGTGACGGACAGGAACTGCCGCCACTTGCCCGGCCCCGTCGACCGCCGCCGCCTCGTAGAGCTCGGCGGGGATCTGCTGGAGCCCGGCGAGGAAGATGACCATGGGCGCGCCGAACTGCCACACCGTCAGCAGGGCGACGGCGAGCAGCGCCCAGCCGGGCTTGTTGACCCAGCCGCCGGTGCCGAGCAGGTTGTCCACCGTGCCGCCGTCGTTGAAGACCGCCCGCCAGACGAGGGCGATGGACATCGACGCGCCGAGCAGCGAGGGCGCGTAGAACGCGGAGCGGTAGAAGGCCCTTGCCGCGCTTCATGGTCTTCAGGGCGAGCGCCGACGCCGAGGGCGAGGCGCCAGTTGCAGGGGCACGGCGATGACGACGTACGTCAGGGTGGTCCCGACCGAGCGCCAGTAGCGCGGGTCCTCGGTGAACATCTGCGACGTAGTTGCGCAGGCCGACCCAGCTGCGGCGGGTTGAACAGGTCGTAGTCGGTGAACGACAGGTACAGCGACACGGCCATCGGCAGCAGCGTCAGGACGATCGCGCCGAGCACCCACGGGGAGAGGAACACCCAGGCGGGCCCTCGCGTTCGCGCTTGGGGCGGCGCTTCGGGGCGGTGGCGGGGGCGCGGCTTCCTGCCTCGGCGCGGGGATCGCGGTGGTGGTCATGACCTCAGCTCCGCTTTCGCCTCGGTGACGTAGTTCTCGGCCGCCTCGCGGGGCGACATGCGCGCGTAGGACACCTGGTCGTAGTCGCGCTGGAAGGTGGTCTGGAGTGCGTTGTCGCCCGAGGGCGGGGCCTGGGGCGGGTCCTTGAGCTGTGCCCTCCAGGGACGTCTGGAAGTCGGCGATGGTCTTGTCGAAGTCCTTCGAGCTCCGGGCCGATCGCGTCGCGGATCGTCTCGTTGACGGGGATGCCGCGGCTGGCGCCGAGGATCTTCGCGGCCTGCCGGTCGTTGATCAGGAAGTCGACGAGCTGCGCCGCTTCCTTGGGGTGACCGGTGTTGGCCGAGACGCCGAGGAACATGGACGGCTTGAAGTACTGGCCGGGTGTGCCGTCCTCGCCGGACGGCATGGGGGCGAGGGCGACGCCGGTCGGGACGAGGGCGAGGAAACCGCTCGCCGGGGCGTCCCAGTTGGAGTCGGTGACGGACTTGCCGCGCCCGAGCGGGGTGTTCTCGACGGAGCCGTCGAGCTGTGTGGTCTGCTCGGCCGGCGAGACGGCGCCCTCGCGGCGCAGCTTGTCGGTGAAGGTCCACCAGCGGGTGAGGTCGTCGGCGGTGAAGCCGAGGCGGTCCGTCCTCGGTGTAGAGGGCCTTGCCCCGGCCGCGCAGCCAGACCTCGAAGGCGTCCTCGCTCTGGCCGGGGTCGGTCGCCCCGGGCTTGCCGGTCTTCTTCGCCAGGGCGCGCATGGTGTCGGCCCACTGGCTCCAGGTCCAGCTCTCGCCGGGGAGCGGGGACGCCCGACTTCTTCCAGGTCCCGACGTCGTAGGCGACGGTCTCGGTGCCGCGGCCCTGCGGGATCGCGTACTGCACGTCGTCCACACGGCCGGTGGCGAGCAGCCCCTGGTCGATCTCGGAGGTGCGCAGTACGGACTTCTGCTTCGCCAGGTCGAGCAGCACGCCGCCGGAGGCGTACTGGTCGATCTGGCGGTAGTCGAGCTGGATCACGTCGGGCGCGTCGCCGCCGGCGGCCTGGGTGGCCAGCTTCTGCTTGTAGGCGCCGTAGCCGGAGAACGACGTCGTCACGTCGACGTTCGGGTGCTGCTTCTCGAACAGCGCGACGGCCTGCTCGGTGCGTTCGGCGCGGTCGGGGTTGCCCCACCACGTGTAGCGCAGCACGACCTTGCCGCCTCCGACGGTTTCCCCGGGTCCTGAACAGCCTGCCAGCACGGCGCACAGTGCCAGTGCGGCGGCCGACGCGCAGGACCCCTTTGTCCTGTGTGCCGGGCATGCCGAGGTCGGCCTCTCCTCTCCTCGGGGCTTCCTGATTGGCCCCCCTCGGCCGTCCTGCTCGGTTACTCGCCCCGGTACGGCAGCGTCGGTCCCCGGCAGGTTGTACTCGTCCCGGCGGCCGCACATGCCGAAGCCACCGAGCCTTGTGGGCGCGGCCTCGTAGGCGGTGGCCTCGCCGAGATGGACGGGCTCCCCCGCCTCCAGCGCGTCGAGCTGGGCGCCGGTGCGCTTCGGCGGTGGCCAGGGCGCCCGCCCGCCACAGCTCACGCCAGGTGGGCACCTTGTCGCGCACGATCCGGGCGGCGGCCCGCTGGAACTCCAGATACGGGCCGTTGTCACCGGCGACGAGGGCCTCGCGCAGGGCGAGGTAGCCCTCGACGGCGAGATCCCTGCGGCGCCGGGCGGCCGCTGCCGTCTCCGCGCCGGTGCCGGGCGGCAGCTTCGCGGCGGCGGCGTACTTGTCGGGGTCGGCGAGCACCTCGGGCGGGAAGGTGAACACGGCGTCACCGGCCTCGGGCAGGCCGCTGTTCTGCATCAGCACGGTGATGCGCAGATCGCCGCCCTGCACCATGCGGTGCACGGTGCCCGGTGTGAACCAGGCGATGGAGCCGGCTTCGAGGGGGATGTCCCGGTAGCCGTCGGGGCTCAGCGTCTGGACCGCGCCCCGGCCACCGGTGACGACGTACGCCTCGGTGCACACCAGGTGCAGATGCGGGCTGCCGCCGCAGACGCCGTCGGCGGCCTCCCAGTCATAGGCGCTCAGATGGGACAGGCCGACCGCGCCGGGCAGCGGGTGCGGCAGTGCGGGCTTCGGGTCGCTCACCATGGCAGGTCCTCCAGGTACGTGCCGACCCGGTCGCGGTCCCAGGCGCCGTCGGCGACGACCAGCCGGTAGCGGTAGGCGAAGGATTCGCCCGGGGGCGAGTTCGAACTCCTCGAAGAACGCCCAGGAGAAGGCGACGGTCGGGATGGGCTCGGCGCGGACGAACCAGTGCGACTCGTGGATCGCGGACTTCTCGTCGAGGTTCTCGGGCGCGTGCGCGAAGACGAGGGTGGAGTGGCCGTCGACATCGTCGTGCTCGGTGGTGAAGGCGAGCCACGGGCCCTGGGTGCCCATCAGCTTGCCCGCGTCGGCGTCGGTGTCCGGAGCGAAGGCGGTGCCGCCGGTGAAGTCCCGCGGGCCGCGCCACTGGAGTCCGGTGTAGCCGGCCATCTCACGGCCCGCGGTGGTCGGGGAGCCGAAGGCCAGCGGCTCGGAACGGGTGTTGGTGAGGCGGATCGACCAGTCCAGGGCCCAGGCGCCGCTCTCCTCGTCCACCGAGTGGACGGTCAGGCCGCGCTACCTCGCGCGCCCACTCCTCGCCGCCGTTCTCGACCCAGGTGAGCTCCTCGGTGAAGGCGAGGCGGTCCTCCTCGACCGTGAGGTCCGAGAAGCCGTCGTGCCGCATCGAACCCACGCGCTCGGGCAGGGGGAGATAGCCCTGGCCGTGGACGTAGCAGTTGCCGCCCCAGAAGTTCTGGCCGGACAGATGGCTCGCGGTCATCTGCAGGCCCTTGTGCCAGCGGTGGTCGTTCGGGCGGTAGCCGGTGACCGTGCGGCCGGACAGGGTGCGCACGGGATGGGCGTACGGCTTGCGGGCCTCGAACGGATCCGGGTCGGGGCGGTAGACGTAGCGGAGGATCTCCGTGCCATTGGCCGCCGTGACAGCGATGTCCTCGCCGTGCGTGTGGGTGACTCGGATGGTCATGCGCTCTCCTTGGGGGCCCAGTCGGGGTACTCGCCGTGCATCGCCTCGTAGAAGGGGTCGCCGGGGCCGATTTCTCCCGCCTGCACGGAGCAGCCCGTGAACGCCGCCTTGTACAGGGCGGCGGCGAACTCGAGTGTGGCGCGGGCGTCCTGGCCGCTGCCCGGTGGTCGGGTGCCGGCGTCGTAGGCGTCGAGGAGCGCGCCGAGCTGGGCCGTGTGCGAACTGGGCACGTCGTTCGACGGGGAGCGCCAGGCGGTGGTGCGGTCCGAGGCGACGTGCGGGGCCGGGGTGTAGACCCAGCTGTCGTTGCTGTGGCCGTACAGGTGGGTGAGCTCGACGGTGGCGTCCGCGCAGTCGACGCGGATGCGGCTCACCTCGTCAGGGGACGAGCACGCTGTTCACGACGGTCGCGAGGGCGCCGCCGCGGAAGCGCACCAGCGCGGTGGAGACGTCCTCGCTCTCGGTGTCGTGGACGAGCCGGGCCGCCATCGCCTGGATCTCCTCCCACTCGCCGAGCAGGTGCAGCAGCAGGTCGTACTGGTGGATGCCGTGGCCCATGGTGGGGCCGCCGCCCTCGCTGGCCCACTTGCCGCGCCACGGCACCGCGTAGTACGCGGCGTCCCGGTGCCAGGTGGTCTGGCAGTGCGCGACCAGCGGGGCGCCCAGCTCACCGCTCGTGATCAGCTCGCGGGCGTGCACGGCGCCGGAGCCGTAGCGGTGCTGGAAGACGACCGCCGCGTACGCCCCGGAGGCCTCCTCGGCGGCGGCGATCTCGTCGTACTCGGCGAGCGACAGGGTGAGCGGCTTCTCGCACAGCACCCAGGCACCCGCCTTGAGCGCGGCCACCGTCTGCTCCCGGTGCAGGGAGGGCGGCGTGCCCGATCAGGACCAGGTCGGGGCGTACGGCGTCCAGCATCGCGTCGATCGAGGTGTACCCGGCGACCTGGTCGCCGGCCAGCTCGCGGAAGGCGTCGAGCCGCTCCTGGTCCACGTCGACCGCGGCGACCAGTTCCACCCTGTCGGAGTGGGCCCGCAGCGCGGGCAGATGGCTGCCGCTGACGATGGCTCCGGTGCCGACGACGGCCACGCGGCGGCGGGTGGGGGACAAGGACATGCGGCGCTCCTCGGACAGCCGGCGGACACACGCTTGGAAAGCGCTTGCACTCGGAAGGTGACCCTAGGCGCGAGGGAATGTCTGGACAACCCCCCCGAGGCGACCTGCACAAGGTCTGCGCGAGCGTTCTCCCAGCTTGGAGCGGGGATTCGGGTCGTTGTCCCTGCCATGGAAACGCATTCCCGACCTGCACACCGAGGCGGTCCGCGCAGGGTGACCTCCTCCCGCCTCCGCGCAGGGTGACCTCCTCCCGCCCCGGCCACGCGAAGGGGGCCGATCAGGCACACGGTGCAGGGCGTCCGCGGTTCGGCATGCGCCGACGACACGGTCGAGAGTCCTCGTGAGGGTGCGGACCGGCCGGCAGGGACGTCGTCCGCGCGGCACGCGGGGAGTGGCACGGGCCATGAGACGCCGCCTCCGTGACGTGACCTCGCACACCACATACAGTGTCCGCCTGTGATCGGAGGGTGACTCCCCGCCGTGCGGGACGAGCCCGTCGCCCTGCCCACCTCATCGGAGTCGCCATGACCCCGCCCACGCACGCTCCCCGCCCACGCCGTTCCGGGCCGTCCCTCCTGCTGGTCCTGATCCCTCTCGCGGTCCTGATCCTGGCGGCGGTGTCCGTGGGGTCGTGGCTGCAGTACACCGAGCGGCAGGCGAAGGACACGGTGCACACGGTCGGATCCCGAACCGTCGACCGGGTGGACGTGGAGGCCACCGTCCAGAGCGTCGACGCCGCGGCCGGTGAGCTCGTCCTGCGCGTCAGGGTCAGCCCGACGCGGGGCCCTCGGTGAGGAGGAGGGGACCGCCCCGGTGGCCGACCTCAGCCTCCAGACGTCCGTGGCGACCCTCAGCGACCTGGCGTTCGAAGCGCACGAGCGGCTCGCGCCAAAGGACGTGCGGGTCGCGATCACGGGTGGATCGATCAGCGACTACCCGTTCGACACCTACGACACGGACATCGAGTTCTGGGCCGTGCAGGGCGGCGAGCCTGTGCCGGTGCGGATGCTCTTCTCCAACGCCGACACCCTCTTCTCCGTCTCGGTGACACCCCCGGTCTCCGGGCGGGAGGCCGCCGTGGCGCTGAAGCTGTCCCGGTCGGGCAGCCTGCTCACCTTCGCGGTCTTCATGATGGTCGCGATGTGGGCACTGGCGTCGTCCGTGCTCCTCGGGGCCTGGTACCTGACGACCCGCCGGCAGGGCCTGGTCTGGCCCGCCCTCGCCTGGATGGCCGCCACGCTGTTCGCCCTCGCCGGGTTCCGCAACACCGCCCCCGGCACTCCGCCGATCGGCTGCGTGATGGACTGGTTCGCGTTCTTCTGGGCCGAGCCGTCATCGCCCTGTGCCTGATCGTCGTGGTCACCTTCGGCATCCGGGCCGCCCTGCGCGCGGCCGACACGCAAGGCGCCTGAGGGCCCGTCGGCCGGTTTGCCGCTCGCGACAGCGAACGGCCCTGGTGGCCACCGCGCGTGAGCGGTGACCCCCAGGGCCGGACCGGTCGGGTCAGGACTTGACGATCTTGCGTAGGTTCTCCACGGAACCGGACCCGGCCTTCAGCCGACGCGCACGGTCCCGCAGGAACGCCGGGCCGAGCTCCTCGCGGCGCTACATCGCCACGTTCTCCCGGGCGCCGTTGAGGATGGTGCGCTCCTCCTCGTCGGCGTGGTGCGTGACGGCCTCCACCAGCTCCTCGAGCTTCGAGTCCCACTCGTCGGAGCCGACCTCCTCGACCTCGAGGAGCTCCAGGAGGGCCTCGTTGCCCTCGTCGTGCTCGTGCTCGCCGTGCTCGACCTCTTCGTCGTCGATGTTCTTGTACCGCTTCAGCGCCGGATAGACCTCGGCCTCCTCGGCCAGCGCGTGGGCGATCGCAGATCGGCGAACTCCCGCAACGCCCCCGCCCGGTCGGCCTCGACGCTCCGCATCAGCCGGAACAGGTCCTCCATGCGCCGGTGGTCCTGAAGGATGAGTTCGACGACGTCCTGTGTCTCGGCCATGGAAATGAAACGCCTTTCCCAGGAGAGAATCGGGTCACTTTCGTCTACCCCATTCCTGATGTTTTGCTCGCCGCGGGCGTCAGCCGGTCTACCAGCGGTACCCGCGGCCCCTACGGCCGCCGCTGCCGGCGCTGCGCGGCGACGAAGCCGAGCCCCAAACGACGAGAACGATCACCGCGATCCACCACAGGGCCTTCAGCGCGAAACCCGCACCGAAGAGGACCAGGGCCAGCAGCAGGACCAGAAGCAGGGGAACCATGTCATCAACCTCCGATCCTCCTGTTGCCCTGTCCGCAGACGAACACGCAGTCGAATTCCCGTGTTTCTTCACAAGAATCACGGGAACTTGCATCGCTTTGGCCAGGGGGACAAGGGCCGAACGGGAACTCCGGGGGTAATCGGAGCGGCGGCCGGTGCACCGGCCCACTTCATCCGACCGGGGGTGTCCCACCGACTACGGCCTTCGCGGACTGGCCGCCCCGAGGGCACGCCCGGTGCCCGCACGGGGGCGCGGCGCCCCGGGGCGTGCCGGTCGCGTCCCGCGTCGGGCCGCCTGGCTCCTTCTCAGTCCGTCCCCACGACGATCACCTCGTCGGCGGCAGTCCAACGGCGGCGTCGGACTTGCGCGGGTTGACCCGCACGCCGTAGCCCGGCCCCGTCGTCGCGCGGTCACGGCACGCGGTAGCCGATGGCGCACTCTCCGCGCGCGTGCCGCAGACCGACGACGGTGGCGAAGGAGGCGCGGCACCCGGCCCTCACATAGTCGCCGGCCGGCTTGAGGCTGGATCGGTGCCGTCGGCGAGAGAAGAGTTCCTCGAACAGGCCGGCGAGGTGCCGGTTCTGGGAGATCTGAGCGATCAGCAGGCCGACGAGTTTGCCGCTGACGATCACATCGGCTCCGGGGCCGAGGGGCGCGAGGGCCCGGTTGCGGTCGTCGGCCATCTCGGTGACGACGGTGACCGGGCTCCCCGACGTGCGTTCCAGATCGCGCAGGAGCAGCAGGGTCACCAGCGTGCGGTCGTCGGGCGCCGGCCACAGACCCGGGCGCCGGGGCCGAGGACGATGACGCCGTCGTAGGAGCGAGGTCCAGGCCGTTCAGCGTCTCGGGCAAGGTGGGGTCTCCGCGGCGCAGGACGACCGTCAGGCGGGTGGCGACCGCCGCCTCCGCGGCGCGAACCTCCGCGGCGGTGGGCTCCCCGCCGTCCGCCACCACGTGGAGGACCGAGCCGGGGCCCACGTGGTCGGACAGGTGGTCGACGATGCGGCGTGCGCCGGCGGTTCCACCCCAGCAGGAGCATCCTTTCGGACCGCGGCGCCGCCGGTGGCCGGGACACGATCGCCGACGCGTCGACGGGCGCGGGCTCGGGGCCTCCGTCAGGTGGTGTCGTCGTCCTCCGCGATCACGACGATCCGGTCGCCCGTACGAACGAGCGAGTCGGGGGCGGGGTTGAGCCGCGGCTCCCCGCCCGCACGCACGATGCCGACCGCCGTCGACGCCGGATAGGCCGTCAGGACTTCGGCGAAGGTGCGGCCGTCCTGCATCGGCGCCTCGACCACGTAGAACTCGTCGCCGGCGAAGTCCAGCAACTCCTGGTACACGGTCGACAGCCCGGGCTGCCGGGCGCACTGTGCCACGAGCCGTGCGGTGATGTCGTCGATCTCCACGACGACCGCCCCCGGGCCGGCGGCGAGAGTGGCGGCCAGCCGGTAGCGGCCGTCCCGGACCACGGCCAGGATCCGGGCGCGGCAGTCGTCGTCGATCGCCGCCCGGAGGGACAGCAGGTTCTTGACGATCTCGGCGTCCTCGTCGGGTTCGTCGCGCGGTAGCACCAGGACGACGTCCGCCGTGGCCGGGCTGACCCGTTCGAGCGCGGCCGGGTCCGTCGGGCGGCCGTTGCGGCAGATGAGCCGGGTGCCGCCTGTGTCACCCACTTCGGTACGCAACTCCTCCTCCATGTCCGTCTTGTCCCGGTCGGCCAGGACGGCGATGGCTCTCCGCCCCTGGTTGGCGTTGGCCTCCACGATCTCGGCCACGACCGTGAAGATCTGGTCGGACCAGCCGAGTACGACGGTGTGGCCGTCCTCCAGGACGGTGGAGTGGCCTCGGCGGAGGTCCAGGAGCTTCTCGGTGATCGCGGCGGTGATCAGGCTGACGAGGGTGGACACGTAGAAAAGAGCGACCAGGGCGAGGAAGACCGACAGGACGACGCGCAGGGGCGATCCGGGCTCTCCGCCCAGCCGCAGGGTCTGTCCGCCGCTCCGCCACACCGAGCGGCCGGTTCGCCCACGGACTCGGGCGCCTGGGGTCGGTCCACACCAGCATCGCGCTGGCCGGGACGACGATGACCAGGCACGCGACGGCGAGCCAACCGATCAGGGCGGCGGCACCACGTGCAAGCGTGTTGTCGAACCAGTAACGGACCCGGTCACCCCACGCGGTGCGCCGCTGCGCCACCCTTCCCCCCTCGGTCGCCCCGGGCTCTCGTGCGGCCGGCCCGCGCCACGCGGCACGGCACGCCGGGCCGGAACGGCCGGAGAGCACGGTTGTGGATACGCAGTCGCAGTGTGGACGCTCGTTCGCGGCGGCGGAGGCGGTTCGCCGCGCGTTCATTCCTTCGGGTCGGGCGGGCACGCCGGGGGTGGCGGATTCACCGCGACGTGAGGGTTTTGCCCCTGATTCGCTCCTTAGGGGCAACGCCTTGGCGAACGGCGGCATCCCGTCACGACCACCGTTACAAAGATCGCCATGACTGATGATCACGCAGTGGTGCGCTCCGACTCTGGTTTCTCCCGGCGGGAGTTCGCGGCCGTGGCCGGCACGGCGACGGTGGCCACGGCCCTGACCGGCGGGACCGCCACGGCCCTGCCCGCGTCGGCCGCGCCGCTCGCCGCGCCCGCCGCTCCCGGCGGCCCTCGCGGCGCCGATTCCGACCGGTGCCTGGCCGTCGCCCGTGCCCTGCTCGTCCTGGACTCCGACGACCGGCCCCTCGTCCCGCGCTACCTGCGCGTCCTGAAGGACGGACTGCCGGCGCGACGGACCAGGCCCAAGGACGTCCTCGTCATCGGCGCCGGCCCGTCCGGGCTGGTGGCCGCGTGGCTGCTGAAGGAGGCGGGGCACCGGGTGACGGTCCTGGAGGCCAACGGCAACCGGGCGGGCGGCCGCATCAAGACCTTCCGCAAGGGCGGCCACGAGGGCGCCGGGCAGCCCTTCGCCGATCCCGGCCAGTACGCCGAGGCGGGAGCGATGCGCATCCCCGGCAGTCACCCGCTGGTGATGGAGCTCATCGACCGGCTCGACCTGAAGAAGCGGCGCTTCCACTACGTCGACGTCGACGAGGAAGGACGTCCCGCCGCCCGGACCTGGATCCACGTCAACGGCATCCGCGAGCGGCGCGCCGACTACGCCCGCGCCCCCCGGCGCGTGAACCGGTCCTTCGGCGTCCCGAAGGCCCACTGGGACACGCCCGCCGCAGCGATCCTGCGGGCCGCGCTGGACCCCGTGCGCGACGAGTTCAGCCACGTCGGCCGGGACGGCAAGCGGGTCGACAAGCCGCTGCCGGAGCGGCTGCGGGCTGGGCGCGGGTGGTGAAGCGGTTCGGCGACTGGTCGATGTTCCGCTTCCTCACCGAGCACGCCGGTCTCGACGAACGGACCGTCGACCTGATCGGCACGCTGGAGAACCTCACCTCACGCCTCCCGCTGTCCTTCATCCACAGCTTCATCGGGTCCTCCCTCATCAGCCCCGACACTCCCTTCTACGAGCTGGAGGGCGGCACGGCCGTGCTGCCGGACGCCCTGCTCGAACGGGTGCGCAAGGAGGTGCGGTTCGACCGCCGGGTGACGCGCATCCAGTACCACCACCCCGACCGGCCGTCCCCGGACGGAGCCCACGTGCGCGGCAAGGGCCCGCACGTGTGGGTGGACACCGTGTCCGAGGGCCGCGACGGCCCGGTCGTCCGCGAGCAGTTCACCGCCGACGTCGCCGTGGTCACGGTGCCGTTCTCCGGGCTGCGCCATGTGCAGATCGACCCGCCGCTGTCCTACCGCAAGCGCCGCGCGGTCTGCGAGCTGCACTACGACAGCGCGACCAAGGTGCTGCTCGAGTTCAGCCGTCGCTGGTGGGAGTTCGACGAGGACGACTGGAAGCGCGAGCTGAACGCCGTCGACCCGGGCCTGTACGCCGCCTACCGCACCGGCAAGGCCCCCGCGGACGGCAGCCTCCTCGGCGCTCACCCCTCGGTGCCCGGCGGGCACATCACACAGGCTCAGCGCACCCACTACGCCGCGAACCGCGCGATCGGCCGCGACCAGCCGGAGGCGGCCGGTGTCGTGGGCGGCGGCTCGGTGTCGGACAACGCCAACCGCTTCATGTTCAACCCGTCCCACCCGGTCCCGGGCAGCGCGGGGGGCGTGGTCCTGGCGTCCTACAGCTGGGCCGACGACGCGCTGCGCTGGGACTCCCTGGACGACGAGGCGAGGTATCCGCACGCGCTGTGCGGTCTCCAGCAGGTCTACGGCCGGCGCATCGAGGTGTTCTACACCGGCGCGGGTCGTACCCAGAGCTGGCTGCGCGACCCCTACGCCTACGGGGAGGCGTCCGTGCTGCTGCCCGGACAGCACACCGAGCTGTTGCCCGTCATCCCCGAGCGCGAGGGGCCGTTGCACTTCGCCGGTGACCACACGTCCGTCAAACCGGCCTGGATCGAGGGGGCCCTGGAGTCGGCCGTGCGGGCCGCCCTGGAGGTCCACACGGATCGGTGACCGTTGATCGCGGGGGCCCCGGCGCGCATGCGCGCCGGGGCCCCCGCGTGTTCGGCCCGCACCCGACGGCGCTTCCGGCGGCGCTTCCGGCGGCGCTTCCGACGGCGCTTCCGGCGACCGCAAAGACCAAAAAATCCGTTGGTTCCGCAAGGGAGACAGCCGCGGCGCCCGGGGCAGCATGTGGCCCACATCACCCTCCCCCACAGGGCCCTTACCTACCCGCATCGACGTACCGACAGGTGGTGGCACTCGTGCGCCTGCGCACTCCCCTCGCCCTGCTCGGGGCCGCCGTGCTCGTGCTCGTCGGACCGCCGCTGCTGACCACCGGCAGCGGCACCGAGACCGGCACACAGATCCCGGGCCTGCGTTTCATGGTCCCCAACACGCCCGGCGGCGGCTACGACATCACGGCCCGCACGGCCGCGAAGAACGCCGAGGACGCCGGAGCTGACCCACAACATCGAGGTGTTCAACCTTCCCGGCGCGGGCGGCACCGTCGGCCTGAGCCGGCTGGTGAGCGAGCACGGCAACGGCAAGCTCGCCATGTCCATGGGCCTGGGTGTGGTGGGCGCCGTCCGTTCCAACGACGCGCCGAAGACGCTCGGCGACACCACGCCGATCGCCCGGCTCACCGAGGAGCAGGACGTTGTCGTGGTCGCGAAGGACTCCCCGTACAAGACGATCGACGACCTGATCGGCGCCTGGAAGAAGAACCCGGGCAAGCTCCCGGTCGGCGGCGGTTCGTCGCCCGGCGGTCCCGACCATCTCGCCCCGATGCTGATGGCCCGGGCCGCCGGAATCCCGCCGAAGCAGGTCAACTACATCCCCTTCGACGGCGGCGGCGAACTGCTCGCCTCGATCCTCGGCAACAAGGTCGCCTTCGGTGTCTCCGGTGTGGGCGAGTACCTGGACCAGATCAAGGCGGGCGAGCTGCGCCTCCTCGCGGTCACCGGCCCGAAGCGGGTCGACGGGCTGGACGGACCCACGCTGAAGGAGGCCGGCTATGACGTGAACTTCACCAACTGGCGCGGCATCGTCGCCCCGCCCGGCCTCACCGACGGCGAGCGGAACAAGCTCGTGCGGCTGATCGAGGAACTGCACGACTCGGACGAATGGCAGAAGTCCATGAAGCAGAACGGCTGGGACGACGCCTTCCTCACCGGTGACAGGTTCGGCGCCTTCCTCGACGCCGAGGACAAGCGCGTGGATTCGGTGCTGAAGGAGCTGGGACTGTGACGACGCAGACCGACATTCCCCCTGCCGAGACCGGCGGCGAACGCCGCTCCTGGCTGCGCGAGCACTCCGAACTCGGCGTGTGCGTCCTGCTGTTGGCCCTGGGCGTGCTCGTCCTGACCGACGCGCTCACCATGGACGTCGACATCGCCCAGCGCGGCCCGGTCGGCCCGAAGACCGTGCCGATCGTGGTCGGCGCGGGCCTGCTGGTGATCGCCGCCCTGCTCGCCGTCGACGTGTTGCGCGGCGGCCAGGGCCAGGCGGAGACCGGCGAGGACGTCGACCTGTCCGAGCCCGCCGACTGGCGCACGGTGCTGCTGCTGGCCGGGGTGTTCCTCGGCGCGGCCGTCCTCATCGAGCCGGTCGGCTTCCCCGTCGCGGGGGCGCTGCTGTTCTGGGGGGCGGCCTTTGCGCTCGGCAGCCGCAGGATCGACCGCGATCCGCTCATCGCGGCCGGGCTCTCCCTCGTCACCTACGCCGTCTTCAACAATCTGCTCGGAGTGCCCCTGCCCGGCGGTCCGCTGATGGGAGTGCTGTGACATGGACGCCTTCAACTCCCTTCTGGACGGCTTCGGTACGGCCCTCACGCCGATCAATCTCCTCTGGGCCGTCATCGGTGTGCTGCTCGGCACGGCGATCGGCGTACTGCCGGGCATCGGCCCGGCGATGGCGGTCGCACTGCTGCTGCCGGTGACGTACGGGCTCGAACCGATCGGCGCGTTCATCATGTTCGCCGGCATCTACTACGGCGCGATGTTCGGCGGTTCGACCACCTCCATCCTGCTCAACACGCCCGGTGAGAGCGCGGCGGTGGTGGCGGCCATGGAGGGCAACCCCATGGCCAAGTCCGGGCGCGGCGCCCAGGCCCTGGCGGCGGCCGCCGTCGGGCACTTCGCGGGCGGCCTGATCGGCACGCTCCTTCTCGTGGCGCTCGCGCCGACGGTCGCCAAGCTGGCCGTGGACATCGGCGCGCCGGACTACTTCGCCATCATGGTGCTGGCGTTCATCGCGGTGACGTCGGTGCTGGGCTCGTCCCGCATCCGGGGGCTCGCCTCCCTGCTCATCGGCCTCACCCTCGGCCTGGTCGGCCTGGACCAGATGACCGGCCAGCAACGCCTGACGTTCGGCTCGCTCCAACTGGCCGACGGCATCGACGTCGTGATCGTCGCGGTCGGTCTCTTCGCGATCGGCGAGGCCCTGTGGGTCGCGGCGCACCTGCGACGCAGGCCGCCGGAGCCGATCCCGGTGGGCCGCCCCTGGCTGGGGCGCGGGGATGTGAACCGGACCTGGAAGTCGTGGCTGCGCGGCCCGTTCATCGGCTTCCCGTTCGGCGCGATCCCGGCGGGCGGCGCCGAGATCCCGACCTTCCTGTCCTACGTGACGGAGAAGCGCCTGTCCAAGCACAAGGACGAGTGGGGCAAGGGCGCCATCGAGGGCGTCGCGGGACCGGAGTCGGCGGCGTCCGCCTCGGCGGCGGGCACCCTGGTGTCGATGCTGACCCTGGGCCTGCCGACCACGGCGGTCGCGGCCGTCATGCTGGCCGCCTTCCAGCAGTACGGCATCCAGCCCGGCCCGCTCCTCTTCGAGCGCGAACCCGACCTGGTGTGGGGCCTGATCGCCTCCCTCTTCGTCGGCATGGTGCTGCTGCTCGCGCTCAACCTGCCGCTGGCGCCGGTGTGGGCGAAGCTGCTGCGCATCCCACGGCCGTACCTGTACGCCGGGATCATGTTCTTCGCGGCGGTCGGCGCGTACGCGGTCGGCGGCGAGGTGATCGACCTGGTGATCCTGCTGATCATCGGCCTGATCGGCTTCGGCATGCGCCGCTACGGCCTGCCGGTGCTGCCCGCCGTCATCGGCGTCATCCTCGGTCCGAACGCCGAGCAGCAGTTGCGGCGCGCCCTGCAGATCAGCGACGGCAGCGTGTCCGGTCTGGTCAACACGCCGTTCGCGGTGACCGTGTACGCGGTGATCGCGGTGCTGCTGGCCTGGCCGCTGCTGGCGAAGGCGGTGACGCGCCGCCGCGTGGAGGCCTGAGGCGCTGGTGGACGTGGGGGCGTGGCTCACCCGAGCCACGCCCCTCGGCATGTCTCACGGCGCGACCGACTCCCGCGTGCCGTCCGGGAAGCGGATCTCCACGGTCCCGTCGGCCCCGGCCTGTACGCGGGTGCCCTCGACCAGGGCGTGCGCACCGGGGTCGGCGCTGAGCACGACCAGCGTCACCAGGAGGCGCGTGCCACCGGGGTGGGACGCGAGGGTCAGAAGCGGCGTCGCCGAGTGATGGCCGTACGCATTGCTGCCCCCCGCCGCTGCGACCGTCCCCTCGTCGTCGCCCCACCCGTGCAGGCCGACGAGCGCGCTGGTCAGGCCGTCCGCGCGCCGGGCCAGTGCCCAGCCGGGGCCGCATCGCGCCGTCGGCGGCGCGGTGTCGTCGGCCACGGCCCAGCCGCCCTCGCGCACGGGCGTGCCGGGGGGCGCGTCGACGCGGTGCACCCGGACCTCCCAGGGGCCGTGCACCACACTGACCGTCTCGATGCGGTGCCCTGCGCCGCTGCCCGGGAGGAGGGCCTGGTACCAGGAGGCGGCGCGAGCGCCCTCGACGCCGAGGGGGTGGATACGGCCGCGCGGGGTCGGCGTGCCGTCGGGGGCGAGCAGGGCGATGTGGTTGTCGGGACCGGTGAGCGGTGCCGGAGGAGTCTCCGGGGCCGTGGCACTGGAGTAGGCGAACCGGGCGTAGTGCGGACTGTCCTCGGCCGTTGCCGGTGGGGGCGGCAGGCGGTCGCTGCCGTGGTTGACGAGCCGTACGATCCCGTCGGTCGCGGTGGAGTGCAGCAGCCAGCCAGGCGCCGGTAACGCCAGGCGTACGTCGCCCGTCTCGACCGGTCCGGGTTCCTCGGGCACGGTCCACACGGGGTGGTCGGCGGGCAGGAGCAGGCCGAGGAAGGCCTTGCTCGCCCAGTACGGGGAGGCCGGGCCCGAGTACCGCTGGGTGACGGGGAGGAAGGGCCCGTACCAGCCGAGCGTGAGCAGTCCGTGGTGGTCGGGCACGCCCCGCTCGGCGAAGTGCTTCAGCGCCCCCGAGGCGAGGCGGCGAGTGCGGCCCGGCGACAGCGAAGTGGCGTCGGCGAGAACACCCGCCCACAGGGGTGCGGTCGTGGCGAATCGATAGGTGAGCGAGCGGCCCTGGTGGACCGGGGCGCCGTCGGCGCCGAAGAAGTGCTGGTGGTCGTGGAGGAACGACCGCAGGCGTGCCCGGTGAGTCGCCACCAGGCCCGGGTCGGCGCGCGGTCCGGCGATACGGGCCCAGAGCACCGGGTACAGGTGCAGGGCCCAGGCGTTGTAGTAGTCGAACTTGCGGCCGTCGCCGTCGGTGTACCAGCCGTCGCCCCGGTACCAGTCCTCCAGGCGTGCCAGCCCCGCGTCGATCTCGCGGCGGCTGTGCGGAGCGCCGACGGAGGCGAGGAACTCCTCGGTGATGACCTGGAACAGCCTCCAGTTGGAGTCGTTGACCACCGCTGAGACGAAGCCGCCCAGCCAGTCGGCGATCCGCTGCCGTACGCGGTCGTCGAGCCGGTCCCAGATCCAGGGGCGCGTCTCGTGCAGGGCGATCGCGAGGGACGCGGCCTCGACCATGGGCTGGCCCCGGTCGGTGATGGGCGGCCAGCGGTCGGGGCTGTGCGGGTCGGTGCCTGCCGTGAGCCCGGCCGCGTACCGCTCGATGAGCCCTGGATGCCGTCCGCCCGAACCGGCGATGCGGAACGCGGCCAGCAGAAAGGAACGGGCGAACCCCTCCAGGCCGTCCGACCAGGGGCCGGAGTGGCTTGGCGGCCCGGGGAGCCGGTACTGGGCCAGCCCCGGGGAGGCGTAGGGCAGCAGGGCGTCCAGGAGGCGGTCGGCGATCGCCTCCCAGTGGGCGCGGGTCCAGCCGGTGACGGGCGAGGCCAGCGGGTCGGGGGGCGGCAGGCGGGGAAGGTCGGGGAGATGCGTCGGGTCGGGGAGCGACACGTGCGGCGCGCTCATGCGGGTGGAGTTCCTCCGTTGGTCACAGGGCACGCCCGGGCGGGGGCGGGCCGACGCTGTCGCGGACGACGATGTGGGTGCCGAGCAGATGGTGGGCGCCGGCGGCGTGTTCGGGGTCGCGCAGCGCGATGCGTACGGCGGCGCGGCCGAGTTCCTCCGCGGGGGTGCGGACGGTGGTGAGGGGCGGGTTGAAGTCCTCGGCGAGGGGGATGTCGTTGTAGCCGACGACGGAGATGTCGCCGGGGACGCTCAGCCCGGTGTCGGCGATCGCGCGCAGCGCACCGGCGGCGACCATGTCGTCCCCGGCGAACACGGCGGTGAACTCCCGTGTCCGCTTGAGGAGTTCGGTCATCGCGCGGTGGCCGGCGGCGCGGCCGAGTCCGCAGTCGACGACGTGTGCGTCCTCGGGCGGCAGCCCGTGCTCGGCGAGGGCGGCCCGGTAGCCGGCGACGCGGGCGTCGAGGGCGGTGTTGCCGGGCAGCCCGCCGAGGAAGACGATCCCGCGGTGCCCGGCCGAGAGCAGATGGGCGGTGACGGCGCGGGCCCCGGCCTCGTTGTCGAACTCGACGACGAGCGCGGGGATCTCCGGGTCGGGCGCGGGCCGGCCGCAGAGCACGAGCCGGGCCCCGGAGGAGTCCAGGGCGTGGGCATAGTGGGCGACGCGCTCGCGGTAGGCGTCGTCCTCGACGACCCCGCCGACCAGGATCACCAGCCGGGCGCCCTCCTCCCGCATGAGCTGCACGAACTCCATCTCGCGCTGTGCGTCCCCGCCGGTGGCGCCGACCACGCAGAGCCAGCCGCGGTCGGCGGCCTCCGCCTCCACGCCCTCGGCGACCTGAGCGTAGAAGGGGCTGGTGACCTGGCGGACCACGACGGCGGCCATCTTGCGCCCGCCGCCGACCAGGGCGCGGGCGTGCGCGTTGGCCACGTAGTCGAGGTCGCGGGCCGCGCGCAGGACCCGGGCCCGGGTGGCGGCGGGCACCGGGTGGTTGCCGCTGAGCGCGCGTGAGGCGGTGGCCGTCGACACGCCTGCCCGCTCGGCGACCTCGCGGATCGTGACCCGCCCCTTGGACACCATGTCGTTCCCCATCCCCCGCGTCTCCTCTTCCGCCCACCGCTGATCAGGTGTTGGCCGCGTAGTCCTTCGCGAATTCCTCGGCCATTCTGTCGCCGCCCCGGCTCCGCCACCTCTTCACCGCCGCGTCCCACTCGGACATCGGCAGCCGTCCGGCGATGATGCCGGTGATGGTGTCGTCCAGGAACGTCTTGAGGGTGGCGCCCTGGGAGTTGTTCGTCGCGGACTGGAGCCCGAAGGAGGCATCACGGATGGCGTGCGGTACGACCTTCTGCTGCCAGGCGTGCAGGGCACGCACGGCGTCGGGCATGCCGGGCACGAACAGCACCTGGGGGCCTTCGGCGAGGTACTTCAGCGGCAGGTTGGTGTTGTTCTCGACCTCGCCGAGCTTGGTGTACTCGGGTGAGCCGTCCTTGCCACGGGTGAAGTGGACGCCCTCGACGCCGTAGTGGACGAGTTCCCACTCCTCGCTGCCGAAGGGCGCGGCGAGGTAGTCGAGGATGCGCAGCAGCAGTTGGATGCGCTCCTTCTTGGCCTGCTTCAGGACGGTGTAGCCGAAGGAGCGGCGGGCGGCCACGGTGCCGCCGGGCTCGCCGCCGACGCTGTACGGCAGGGCGGCTGCCGGGCTCATCTTGCCTTTGGACTCACGGTACTTGGGCAGATAGGCGCCGAACCCGTCCTGCATGGAGCCGACGGTGCCGTTGTAGTAGAGGGTCGTCAGGTCGATCTGGGAGACGGACGTGGCGTCGG
Source organism: uncultured Actinomycetota bacterium (assembly GCA_963798065.1). GTDB lineage: Bacteria > Actinomycetota > Actinomycetes > Streptomycetales > Streptomycetaceae > Streptomyces. The sequence goes on from CAWCSC010000002.1 coordinate 39,513, forward strand.
GGTGGTAGGAGCCGTTCTTGCGCAGCTGGGCCTGGAAGGCGATCGACGCCTTGTAGCGCTCGTCGGCGGCGGACGACAGGAAGGTGCCGTCCTTGGCGACGGCCCAGCGCTGGGGCGCGTTGTGGGCGGCGGAGTGGTAGCCGTTTCCGAACAGGGACCCGTTGGCGGCGCCGAGCATGTAGGTCCTGCCGCGCGTGCCCCGCCGGGCCACGGCGGCGAAGTCCTCGGCGGTCCAGCCCTCCTTCATACCCGCGTCGGCGAACATGTCCTGGTTGATCCACAGGGTCGAGCCGGGCAGCGGGCGCTCCAGGGGGATGCCGTAGACGCGGCCGCCGATGCGGCCCATGTCGCGCCAGGCGTGGGTGGGGATGTTGGCGAGGTTCGGGTAGGCGGCGATCGCCTCGCCGGACAGGTACGGCGTGAGGTCCTGGGCGCGCCGCTGCACGAACTGTGCCTCACGGGGCAGGGTGAAGCCGGAGAACATGTTGATGATGTCGGGCAGCGCGTCGGCGTCGCCGGCCATGACCGTCGCCATCTTCTTCTGGTAGTCGGCCTGGGAGATGATCGTGTACTCGATCTTCACCCCGAGGGCCTTCTCGACGGCGGCCCAGAACCGGTTCGCCGAGGCGGGCTTGGGCGGTGTCCCGAACGAGACGGTCATGACGCGGACCGTGGAGCCGTCGCCCGGGGTGCGGGAGACCGACTTGACCAGGTCGGAGGGGTAGGACGTGTAGCCGGCCTGGACACCCTCCTCGTTGGGGGCGAGGTCCGGCTGCGGGTCCGGTGGCAGGACGGTAGGCGGGCCAGGGGGCGAGCTTCTTCCCGGCGTTGGAGACGTCGCCGTCGTCGGAGCCCGAGGAGCAGGCGGTCAGCAGACCGGGGACGGAGACGGCGGCGCCACCCGCGGCCACGGAACGCAGCAGGGTGCGTCGGGACATGCCGGTCATGACGGATACCTTTCTGAGCAAGTCTCGTGACAGATGGTCAGCTCTTGATGGCGCCGGTGAGCACGCCCTTGGTGAAGTACTTCTGCAGGAACGGGTAGACCAGCAGGATCGGCACGGTGGCGATCACGAGCACCGCCATCTGCACGGTCTGCGGGGCGGTGACGGTCGCCTCGCCCGTCGTCGCGTCGGTGAGTCCGGCCCCGGCCACCACATAGGTGCGCAGGACCTGCTGGAGCGGCCAGTGGTCGCTCTCCAGGTACAGCGAGGCGTAGAACCAGGAGTTCCAGTAGGCGACTGCGTAGAACAGGCCGACGACGGCGAGCGCGGCCTTGGACAGGGGCAGCACCACCGACACCAGCACCCGCCAGTCCCCCGCCCCGTCCAGCCGGGCCGCCTCGTACAGCTCCTCGGGGATCGACTGGAAGAAGCCGCGCAGCACGACCAGGTTGAACACGTTGACCAGGACGGGCAGGACGAGCGAGGCGTACGAGTCGAGCAGGCCGAGTTCCTTGACGAGCAGAAAGCTCGGGACCATGCCGGGCGGGAAGAGGAACGTGAACAGCACCAGCAGCAGCACGGGTCTGCCGCCGAAGACCCCCGGGCGGGACAGCGCGTAGGCCAGGGCGACCGTGCAGGCGAGGCTGAGCAGGGTGCCTGACGATCGTCACCCCCGCGCTGACGCCGAGGGCGTGGGTCACGATGCCGCCGTCGAAGATGTCGCGGTAGGCGTCGAGCGTGGGTTCACTGGGCCACAGCACCCAGCCGCCGTTGTCGACGACCTCCCGCGTGGAGGCCAGGGACGTCGACACGATCACCAGGAACGGCACGCACACCAGCAGCACGACCGCGGCCAGGGCGAGCGCCTTCGCGGTCTGGGTGAGCGGCCGGGGCTTCTCCATCCAGCCGGGCCGGGCGGACGCGCTCACCTGTAGACCCCCTGTTCGCCGAGGCGGTGGGCGACCTTGTTGGCCGCGTAGACGAGCAGGGCGCCGACGAGGCCCTTGAACAGACCGGCGGCTGCCGCGAAGCCGTAGTCGCCGCCGACGATGCCCTGGTAGTAGACGAAGGTGTCGATGACCTCGGCGGTCTGCGGACCGACCGCGTCGCGTTGCAGCAGCATCTGCTCGAAGCCGACGGAGAGGATGTCGCCGAGCCGCATGATGAGCAGCAGCACGACGACCGGGCGGATGGCCGGCAGGGTGACGTGCCAGAAGCGCCGCCAGGGGCCGGCACCGTCGATGGCGGCCGCCTCGTACTGCTGCTCGTCGACCTGGGCGAGGGCGGCCAGGAAGATGATCGTGCCCCAGCCGGCGTCCTTCCAGATGACCTGGGCGACGACGAGCGGCCGGAAGGCGTCCGGGTTGCCGACGATGTCGACGGTGTGCAGACCGGCCCCGCTCAGGCCGCTGTTGAGCAGGCCGGTGTCCCCGAGCAGCTGCTGGAACAGCGCGACGACGATCACCCATGAGATGAAGTGCGGCAGATACGCCACCGACTGCACGAACCGGCGCACCGAGCTCCAGGTCAGGGTGTGCAGCAGCAGGGCGAGACCGAGCGGCACCGGGAAGTAGAAGACCAGCTGGAGGACCGCGATCCAGAGGGTGTTGAGGACCGCGTCCCAGAAGGCGCCGTCCTCGAACATGCGCTGGAAGTTGTCGGCGCCCATCCAGGGGCTGCCCCACAGGCCGTCGAACGGCACGTATTCCTTGAACGCGATGACGTTGCCGACGAGTGCGCCGTAGTGGAACAGCAGGAAGTAGGCGATGCCGGGCAGCATGAGCAGGAACAGTGTCCGGCTCTGAAAACCTTTACGCTTGCGCTTCATCCCGCCGGAGCCATGATGGGAAGGACTTACCCCCTTCGCACCTGCTCGTTCCCGTAAGGCAGTTGCCACGGCTCCCCCTCACCTCGGCATGTCCGGTGAAGGGAAGTTAAAACGCTTTCACGATGTGGTCAACACTTCTGACACAGCCGGGACTTCACGCCGAGAGCGGTCCCCGGCCGAAGCGGTCGGAGGGCGAGCGCACCCCGGGCGAGGCGAAGAAGTAGCCGCCGGCCGGGGAGACGTCGACGACGAGGGGTTCGCCGAACAGCCGGGTCCGCGCGATCTCAGAGCCACTCAGGGCGCGCACGGTTCGGGCATGGTGTCCATCGGCCCGCGCACGCAACGCGTCCGAGTCGTCAATCGCCAAAGACCGCTCGGACCTGACGCCATCAAGAGGCGTCCCGTCATGCGGCCATGATGCGTGCCCTCCTCCGCCGGCCGCCGTGACCTGGGTGATCCGCCGGACACGCCCTGGCACCCTCGCCCGCGCGCCGGACACCGCGCGGCCGGCCCGTCACACCCACCCCTTGACGCGTCAATGACAACGATGGCTTGATGTTGTGGGAGCGCTCCCACCTCACTCAGGGAAGGGACCACCATGCGCAGAACCCGCGACTCGTCCTCGCACTCACGGATCGTGCCCGTTCTCGGCCTCCTGGCCGCCCTGCTCCTGCCCCTCGGCATGACGTTCGCACCGCCTGCGAGCGCCGCTCCGGCGGCGGACCCCGTCCGCGTCATGCCGCTCGGCGACTCGATCACCGGCTCGCCGGGCTGCTGGCGGGCGGTGCTGTGGAACCGGCTGGTGAACAGCGGATACACGGACATCGACTTCGTCGGCACCCTCCCCACGCAGGGCTGCGGACAGGCGCACGACGGCGACAACGAGGGTCACGGCGGCGAGCTGGTGACCAACGTGGCCGACCAGAACCTGCTGCCGGGAAGGCTTGCCGCCACCCGCCCGGACATCGTTGTCATGCACTTCGGCACGAACGACGTGTGGAGCAGCATCTCCCCCGACCGCATCCTCGCCGCCTACACCAAGCTCGTGACGCAGATGAGGGCTTCCGATCCGGACATGCGGATCCTCGTCGCGCAGCTCATCCCGATGAACCCGAGCAGTTGCGCGGCCTGTGCGCAGCGCGTCGTCGACTTCAACGCGCGGATTCCCGACTGGGCCCGGGCGACCAGCACCGACCGTTCCCCGATCACCGTGGTCGACCAGTGGACGGGCTTCAGCACGGCCACCGACACCTACGACGGCGTGCACCCCAACGCCTCCGGCGACGACAAGATCGCCGCCCGCTGGTACCCGGCCCTGGCGGCCACCCTCGACGCGGGCGTCCCGCAGGACCCGGGCGGCCCCGGTGACCCGGGCGAGGACCCCGCGGCCTGCACCGCGCGTTTCCGGGCCGTCTCCTCCTGGCAGGGCGGCTACCAGGGCGAGGTGACGGTGACGAACACGTCCGCCTTGGCCGCCTCGGGCTGGACCGCGACCGTCGTACCGGCGGGCGGCGCGCGTCTCACCCAGGTCTGGAACGGCACCCTCACAACCGCCGCCGACGGCACGGCCACCGTCACGAACGCGGCGTGGAACGGCGCGCTGGCCCCCGGCGCGAGCGCCACGTTCGGTTTCGTCGCCACCGCCCCGGCAACGCCCGGCGCCCCGGCGGCGACCCTCACCTGCACGGCGAAGACCCCGCCGCGTGACAGCCGGCGCGGACCCGACTCCCCGTCAACTCCTCACCCTCTGGAGCCGCTATGAGATCCCGTACCGCACCCCTCCCCCGGGTGGTCGGCATGGCCGCCGCCCTCCTGGGACTCCTGCTCTCCTTACTCTCCTTCACTACGCCGGCACAGGCCGCGCCCACCGGTTTCCGCGTCGAGAACGGCCGACTGCTGGAGGCCTCCGGGAACGACTTCGTGATGCGGGGCGTCAACCACGCCCACACCTGGTACCCGGGCGAGACGCAGTCGCTGGCCGACGTCAAGGAGCTGGGCGCCAACACCGTCCGCGTCGTCCTCTCCGACGGCCACCGCTGGACCGAGAACAGCGCGCAGGACGTGGCCGGCGTCATCACCCAGTGCAAGGCCAACCGGCTCATCTGCGTGCTTGAGGTGCACGACACCACCGGCTACGGAGAGGAAGCCGCGGCCGGGACCCTCGACCACGCGGCCGACTACTGGATCGGCCTGAAAGAGGTGCTCACCGGTCAAGAGGACTACGTCATCATCAACATCGGCAACGAGCCCTGGGGCAACACCGATCCCGCGGCGTGGACCGACCCCACCATCGCCGCCGTCAAGAAGCTGCGCAACGCCGGATTCGCGCACACGATCATGGTGGACGCGCCCAACTGGGGCCAGGACTGGCAAGGCGTCATGCGCGCCAACGCCAAGTCCGTCTACGACGCCGACCCCACCGGCAATCTGATCTTCTCGATCCACATGTACAGCGTCTACGACACCGCCCAGGAGATCACCGACTATCTGAACGCCTTCGTCAACGCCGAACTGCCCATCCTCATCGGCGAGTTCGGAGGCCCGGCCGACCAGTACGGCGACCCGGACGAGGACACCATGATGGCCGTCGCCCAACAGCTTCGGCTCGGCTACCTGGCCTGGTCCTGGAGCGGCAACACCGACCCGGTCCTCGACCTGGCGATCGAGTTCGACCGCACCCGGCTCAGCTCCTGGGGCCAGCGCGTCTTCAACGGCGCCAACGGCATCGCCGCCACCTCGAAGGAAGCCACCGTCTACTCCTCGGGCGGCGGCGACACCACTGCCCCGACCGCTCCCGGCACACCGACCGCCTCGGAGGTGACCTCGTCGTCCGTGAAGCTGGCCTGGGCCGCCGCGACCGACGCGACCGGAGTCACGGGCTATGACGTCGTCCGGGTCAGCGGCGGGACCGAGACCAGCACCACCTCCACGACCGGCACCTCCGCCACCGTCACCGGCCTCGCCCCGTCCACCTCCCACACCTTCGCCGTCTACGCCCGTGACGCCGCGGGCAACCGCTCGCCCCGCTCGGCCACGGTGACCGTCACGACCTCCCCGGGCGGCTCATCGTCGGCCTGCGGTGTCGGCTACCGGGTGACGAGCAGCTGGCCCGGCGGCTTCCAGGGCGAGGTCATCCTCCGCAACACCGGCACCTCGGCGATCAACGGCTGGACACTGCGCTGGACCTTCCCCGACAGCCAGCGCATCACCAACCTCTGGGGCGGCACGGCGACGCAGAGCGGCTCCGAGGTCAGCGTCGCGGCCGCCTCGTACACCGCGACGATCCCCGCGGCGGGCTCGGTCACCCTCGGCTTCACGGCCACCCGGTCGACCGCGAACCCCAGTCCGACGGCGTTCACGCTGAACGATGCCGCCTGCTCGGTGAGCTGACCCGCCGCGTGCGACGGTGCCGGAGCGCTGCGTGACGTCCGGCGCGGCGGCACCGTTGTCGTGAGTGTGATCCGTGCAACACACACACCAGAAAGCGGTTTACGTCACCGCGCAGCGGTGAGGCGGCGGGGATGTCTCACCGGCACCCCACAGCCGTAACTCCGGCAAGACGCGTCCACACCCGTCCCGGTTCCCCCCGCCCGGGGCGCGAGGCGTCATGAGCGAGGACACGCTGCGCATGCGCGCCGTCGCGGCGGCCGACAGCGAGCAGGGGCGGAAGGACGCCCCCTCTGCGGAGCGGGCCGGGCAACGGGACGCCTTCTTCGACAACGCCAAGTACCTGGCGATCGTGCTGGTGGCCATGGGGCACTCCTGGGAGCCGTTGCGTGACGGCAGCAGGGCGGCCGGCGCGCTCTACATGGTCGTGTACGCCTTCCACATGCCGGCGTTCATCATCATCTCCGGCTACTTCTCACGCTCCTTCGACGCCGGCCCGGGGCGGATCAGGCGTCTGGTGACCGGGCTCGCCGTGCCGTATGTCGTCTTCGAGACGGCCTACACCCTGTTCACCCGGTGGACCGACCAGGAGCCCGACCGGCCCGTCAGCCTGCTGGATCCGCTGTATCTGACGTGGTTCCTGACGGCACTGTTCATCTGGCGGCTGACCACGCCGGTGTGGCGGCATGTGCGATGGCCGCTGCCGATCGCACTCGCCATAGCGATGCTGGCGACGCTCTCGCCGACCGTGGGCAACGACCTCGACCTGCAACGCACCCTGCAGTTCCTGCCGTACTTCGTCCTCGGCCTGTGCCTGCGGCCGGAGCACTTCCGGATGGTGCGCCGCCGCAAGGTGCGCGTCCTGGCCGTGCCGGTCTTCGCCGGTGCTCTCGCCGTGGCGTACTGGGCGGTGCCGCGGATGACCGGCGCCTGGTTCTACCACCGCGACAGCGCGGAGGAGCTCGCCGCGCCCTCCTGGTACGGGCCCGTCATGACGCTGGTGATCTTCGGCTGTTCGCTGGTCCTGGTGGCCTGCTTCCTCTCCTGGGTGCCGGGGCGCCGGGCATGGTTCACGGTGCTGGGCGCGGGCACGCTGTACGGCTATCTGCTGCACGGTTTCGTCGCCCAGGGGTCCAAGTTCTGGGGCTGGTACGAGCCGGCGTGGGTCCACCGGCCCGTGGGCGAACTCGTCGTCACGGTCGTGGCGGCCGTCGTCGTGACCGCCCTGTGCACCCCGCCGGTGCGGCGGCTGTTCCGCTGGGCGATGGAGCCCGAGATGGCGTGGGCGTTCCGCCGGGACACAGGCGATCCGGCGCGGGAACGCAACGCCGTGCGGGACGGGAATGCCGTGCGCGACCGGAATGCCGTACGCGAATGACGCCCGGCTCCCCGACTACTCCTCCTGCGTGAGCCGGATGAGCAGGGCACCGGGCGTGCGCGGCAAGGACACCGTCAGCCCGTCCCCGTCCCAGGCGGCCCGGCCCGCCTCCGGAGAGGACGGGTGCAGGACGTCCGCGTGGACGGTCCGGCCCGCCAGGTGCCGGAGGGGGACGCGGAGTTCGGCCGGCCCGCCGCGGCGCCAGACCGAGAGGTACGCCGTGCGCTCACCGGGGACCCTGAGGCCCAGGGCCAGCCACTCGTCCGTCCAGCCGGGCAGGCCCAGCGGCCAGAACGGCAGGGCCCGCGCGAGGTCGGCGCGGATCGACTTGTAGACCGCGACCGCGTCCCGCACGAGGGCCAGTTGGTGTTCCGACATGCGGTTCAGATGGCCCGAGAGGTGGATGCGGCCGAGCAGGGCCCCGCCCAGGGTCCAGGAGATCAGGTCGTCGTCGAACCCGGGCTGCGGGTAGGCCCAGACGGCGCCCTGCTCGGGCGGGACCGCGGTCGGCGCGGCGGCGGCGATGGGCGCGTAGCGCACCGGGTCCTGCTGGTCGCTGGTGGACTGGAGCTGGGCGACGGCCAGGGTGGCCCCGTCCATGCGCATGCCGCCCGAGGCGCAGTTCTCGACGACCAGCGCGGGGTGCCGGTCCAGCACGCCGGACAGCCAGTCCAGGTACGCGTGGGCGTGGCCGAGCAGCCCCGCTCCCGGGGCGAGGTCGCCGGGGGCCTGGGTGCCCGGGTCGACCACGATGTTGTAGTCCAGCTTGAGATAGCCCACGCCCCAGTCGCCGACGATCCGGTCGATCGCCTTGTCGAGGTGGGCGCGGGCGGCCGGGTGCCGCAGGTCGAGCTGGTGGCGGCCCTGTTCGGCCAGGCGCACGCCGTCGCGCTGGAAGAACGCCTCGGCGGGCAGCTCGGCCGCGACGGGGCTGCGCACCCCGACGACCTCCGGCTCCAGCCACAGCCCGGGCACCATCCCCCGCTCCCGGATCCGGTCCAGGACCGCCCGGATGCCACCGTCGGGGAAGCGACGCGGCGAGGCCTGCCAGGCGCCGACGCTGTCCCACCAGCCCCGGGTGTCGTCGTCGTACCAGCCCGAGTCGATGCAGAAGTACTCCGCCCCGGCGTCGGCGGCGGCGTCGATCAGCGGCAGCAGTTTGGCCGTGGTCGGGTCGCCCATGAGGGTGTTCATGTAGTCGTTGAAGACCACGGGGAGTGCGGTGTGGTCCGGGTGGGGGCGGCGGCTCGCCCGGCGGTATGAGGTGAGGGCGCCCATCGCGGCGTCGAGGTCGCAGCCGAGCGCGAGGGCCCCGGGCACGGTGGTGAACTCCTCGCCCTGTTCGAGGCGGACCCGCCACTGGTGTTCCGCGTCCGTGGGGCCGTTCAGCGCGAGGTACGTGCCGTGTGCGCGTTGGCCGAGGTCCCAGCGCCAGCCGGCCGGGGACTCCACCTGCCACACCCAGGCCCGGCCGCCGTCCCGCTCGGTCAGCGCCCCCATGGCCAGATGGCCGTCGGTGGGCCAGCTGCCGCGCCCGGTGAGGGCGAGGGCGGCCCGGCTGTCGTGCTCGTGGACGTCCACGTTGATGTCGGCGACGCCGGCGCGCAGCGGCTCGGCGTACCAACGGCACTCGGCGAGCCAGTCGTTGCGGGCCCGGTGGACGTCGAGGGCGTCCGGGGCGGGCAGGCCGCCGAGCAGCAGGCTGCTGACGGACTGGACGACGAGGGGCTCCCGGCCCTCGTTGCGGAGCCGGACGCGGGAGCGCAGGACGGGCAGGCCGGTGGGTGACGTCAGCTCGGCGAACGCCGTCAGGCCGGTGTCCGGGTCGTGGAGTTCGACGGTCAGCCGGTCCCAGCCGTCACGTCTGCCCGTGCGGTGGGCCCGGTAGGCGAGCCGTGCGCCGAAGGCCGTGCCGGTGAAGCGAGGGCCGGACCAGCCGCTGCCGTGGCCGAGGGCGGTCAGCTCCACGAGCGGCAGCGCCGAGTCAGGGGTGGCGGGGCGGTCGTCGTCGGGGTGGGCCAGCCGGACCAGCCGCAGGGTCCCGTCGGCTGCGACGGCGAACCGTGCCCGCAGGGCCTCATGTCCCCAAGTGAACTCGTCCTGACGCTGGTTGGAGGCCATGTGCGCCGCATCCGCAGTGCCGGTCAAGGTGCTCCCCCTCCTGGCCCCGCCTCCTTCTCAAGGAGCGGCGGTCCGCGTGAATTACTCGTTACGGTCTCTTGACGACCCAAGTGTGACCGGTCACAATCCTCGCATGAATGTGACCGGTCACACAAGGCGCCCGGCGAGCATCAGGGACGTGGCGACCGCCGCGGGGGTCTCGTACCAGACGGTCTCGCGAGTGATCAACGGCCATCCGAGCGTCCGGCCGTCCACCCGGGAGCGGGTGCTCGCCGCCATCGACGAACTGGGCTTCCGCCGCAACGCGACCGCCCTCGCCCTGGCCAGCGGCCGCAGCCGTGCCGTGACCGTGCTCACCGCGAACACCACCCACTACGGCTACGCCTCGATCCTCCAGGGCATCGAGGAGGCCGCACGCGCCGCGTCGTACGCCGTCGGGATAGGGGTCCTGGAGTCCGCCGACGACGCGGCCGTCGCCGCTGAGGTGCAGCGCGCGGCGGACGCGGGCGGCGGGCTGATCGTGATCGCCTACGATCCGGCCGGTGTGCGGGCGCTGGGAGCCGTGCCCGCTGCGCTGCCGGTCGTGGGCGTGGTCGAGACCCCGGCGAGTCCGCCCGGCGGCGACCGCCCGTGGGTCTGGACCGACGACCGCGAGGCCGCCTATCAGGCGACCCGGCATCTGCTCTCCCTCGGCCACGAGACCGTGCACTACGTCGCCATCCCGTCCAGCACCCGCCGCACCAGCGCCCGCACCAGCGGCTGGCGTCAGGCACTGAAGGAGGCCGACGCCCCGGAACCCCGCCCCGTACAGGGCAGTTGGGGGCCGGCGGGCGGTCACGCGTCTGGGCTCAAACTGGCGAGCGACCCGTCCGTCACCGCGATCCTGTGCGGCAACGACGACCTCGCGCTCGGCGTGCTGCGCGCCCTGCACGAAGCCGGTCGCTCGGTGCCGGGCGACGTCAGCGTGGCCGGTTTCGACGACGCCCCGCACTCCGCCTTCCTCACACCGTCCCTGACGACCGTACGCCTGGACTTCACCGGCCTCGGGCGGTCCGCGTTCGCCCTGCTGCACGGCGTGCTGGAGGAGTCGGCGCAGGTCGCCCCGCATCCCGTGTCCGTACCCGAGCTGGTGGTGCGGGAGAGCTCGGGTCCACCGCCGACCGGTCGCTGAACGCCCCTCACCAGCCCAGCAGTTGTGAGTCCCGCTTCCTGAACCTGAACCGCCTGCTCCGGAAAGGCACGAGATGAAGAGAAGAGCTCTCCCCGCCCTGGCACTGATATGTGCCGCCGGCCTGGCCGCCACCGCGTGCAGTGACCCGACCGCCGGGGACTCCGGCGACTCCGGTTCGGGCGGGAAGAAAGCGGAGGTCAACCCCACCGCCCGCCTCGACGGCGTGAAGCTGACCATGTGGACCGCGCAGAACACGGTCAACGCGCCCAAGCAGGTCATCGACGCCTTCGAGAAGGCCACCGGCGCCAAGGTCGACACCCAGGCGATCCCGGACCTCTACGAGCAGAACGTGCCGACGAAGCTGGCGTCCGGCGACCGCCCGGACCTGATGTTCTGGCAGCCGTCCATCTCCACCCTGCCGTTCGTCCAGCCGAAGCAGAATCTCCTGACCCTGGACGGGGAGCCGTGGGAGGCCAAGCTCGGCGGAACCGAGAAGTCGCTCGGCATGATCGACGGCAAGCGGTACGCGGCGATCGTCACCAGTCCCGCCATGCTCGGCGTCTACTACAACAAGGACGTCTTCCGGAAGGCCGGGCTGAGCGAGAAGGACTTCCCCAAGTCCTACGACGGGTTGCTCGCCCTCGGCCGCAAGGTCGTCGACAAGACCGACGCCGCCGCCTTCTACGAGGCGGGCGGCGACAAGTGGCCGCTCCAGTGGCAGATGCAGATCCAGCTCACCGACCTCGACCAGCAGTGGTGGGCCGATCTGAACGCCGGCAAGAAGAAATGGACCGACCCGGTCGTGGTCGGCGCCATCAAGAAGTACAAGGAGAAGCTGCTCGACGCCGGGCTCGCCCAGAAGAACTACCGGACGGGAACGTTCACCGGGCAGGCCGACTCGCTGTGGAAGGGCGAGGCCGGCATGGTCCTCAACGTCACCTCCTTCCAGAGCCAGTTGCAGGCCAAGTACTCCACCGCCGAGATCGACAAGAAGATCGGCTGGTTCCCGGTCGCCAACTCTGCGGCCACCGGCCTGTACTCCCCCGACCAGACCAACGGTGTCGTCGCCTTCAAGACCGGTGACGACAAGAGGCAGAACGCGGCCCGGCAGTTCCTCGCCTTCTGGCTCGGCCCGGACTACCCGGACTACATCAAGACGATGAAGATCCCGTCCGTACAGCCGTCCGTGCCCACCCCCGGCGGACTGCCCGAGACGTCCAAGGCCCAGGTGACCGCCCTGCCGAAGGCCATCGGCGTCTTCCAGGCCAAGGCGATCGTCGCCCCGGACACGCACCTCTACCTGGCCGACATGATCTTCGGAAAGAAGAGCCCGCAGCAGGTCGCGCAGGCGATCCAGGACCAGTTCGCGCAGGTGGCCAAGGCCCAGGGCGCACCAGGTTTCTGACGATGGCGGACACGGTCGTACGTACCAAGCCCGCGCCGGTCAGGGGCGCGCCGAAGACGGTGGGGCGGCTGCCACGCGCGGCCGTGCACCACCCCTGGTGGTTCGCGCTGCCCGCGATCGTCGTCTTCGCGGGCTTCTTCCTGGTGCCGAACCTGCTCAACTTCTACTACCCGTTCACCAACTGGTCCTCGTACCACGCGGATATCGCCTTCACGGGCCTGGACAACTTCAAGACCATCGCCGACGACGGGTCACTGCTGCGCGCGATCCGTACGACCCTGGTGTACGCCCTGCTGGCGGCGCTGTTCCAGAACGGCTTCGGGCTCGTGCTGGCGCTGCTGCTGGAGGACGACAGCCGCTTCAACCGGTTCTTCCGTGCCGTCTTCTTCCTGCCGGTGCTGATCTCGGCGCTCGCGACCGGCTACGTGTTCCAGGCGCTGCTCGACCAGGACGGAGCCGTCAACTCCCTGCTGGGCACGGACATTCCGTGGCTGGGCTCGACGACGTGGACGCTCATGATCGTCACGCTCATCCACGGGTGGAAGTGGATGGGCCTGTCGATGCTGATCTATCTGGCCGGGCTCAAGGGCATCCCCGGAGAGATGCTGGAGGCCGCGAAGTGTGACGGGGCGGGGCCCTGGCGGACGTTCTGGTCGGTGCGCTGGCCCATGCTCGCGCCGGCCGTCACCTTCAACGTCACCACGGCGCTGATCGGTTCGATGAACACCTTCGACATCGTGCAGGCCACGACCGGCGGCGGCCCCGCGGCCTCCACGGAGGTCTTCAACATCTACATGTTCCGGATCTTCGGACAGGGCCTGTACGCCCAGGCCTCCGCGATGAGTCTCGTCCTCTTCCTGGTGGTCGTCGCCGTGGCGATTCCGCTGGTCGTCGGGCTCCGGCGAAGGGAGCAGATGCTGTGACCGCGGTGTGGCGGTACGGCCGCCCTTCCCTCGTCATCCTGCTCGCCGCGCTGGCCGTCGGTGTGCCGCTGTGGCTCGTCGCCGTCACCTCGGCCAAGCCGCAGGCCGAGGCGATCGAGCCGAACCTGGACCTGCCCGGGCACTGGCAGCCCGCGAGCAACTACGCGGACGCCGTCAGCCAGGGCGAGATGCTGCGCGGCTTCCTCAACTCGCTGCTCGTCGTGATGCCTTCGGTGGTCCTGGTGCTGATCCTGGGGGCGGGCGCGGCCTGGGTCTTCGCCCGCCGCAAGTCGAAGCTGGTCTCGGCGGCGTACGCGCTGTGCATCAGCGGGCTGCTGCTGCCGCCCGCCGTCATCACCATCGTGATGGAGCTGCGGCAGATGGGGCTGGCCAACACCCGCCCCGGCATGATCGCCGTCTACACCGGCATGTACCTGTCCACGTCGATCTTCTTCATGACCGGCTTCATCCGCGCCATCCCCATGGAGCTGGAGGAGGCGGCCCGGATGGACGGGGCGAGTCCGTCACGGATCTTCTGGCGGATCGTCCTGCCGCTGCTCCGGCCGGTGATCGCCACCGCGACGATCATGGTGATGCTCTACGCCTGGAGCGACGTCTTCTACGCCTTCTTCGTCCTCGGCGGCGGAGACCGGGCGACCCTGCCGCTCAACCTCTACCAGGTCGCCAGCGCTCAGCTCTATCTCAACAACTGGCATCTCGTCTTCGCGTACGTCGTGGTGATGAGCCTGCCCATGGTCGCCGTGTTCCTCGTCGGCCAGCGAAAGATCGTGTCCGGAATCACCAGTGGAGCCGTGAAGTGACTGGAGGTCCAGCAGCGTGATCACCCCCACCCGCACGAGATCCCGTACCAGAACCGCCCTGATGACAGCACTACTTGGAGCAGCCGCCATGGCAGGCACCCTCCCCGCGGCCGGTCCCGCCGCCGCGGCCGACCCCCAACGCCTCACCGTCGACCTCGACGCCTCCGAGGGCCCGGTGATGCTGGGCGCCAACGGTTCGCTGTACGGGCTCAGCGACGACGGGGTTCCCAGCGACGCCGCGATGGCCCCCCTGAAGATCACCAGCGTCTCGCAGAAGCCGGAGGGCGGCGCGCAGCACCCCAACGGCGACGCGCTCACCGTCTCCAAGTCGTTCTTCCGCAACGGCGGCGGCGAGATCAACGTGATGATGCAGGACATCTACGCCAAGTGGCCGTACGAGGACCTCGGCATCGACGACTATCTCCCGAAGGTCGACAAGATCGTCAAGGAGGTCTCGGCCGACCCGAACAGCGACCGCTTCGTCTACATCCCGTTCAACGAGCCCGACCAGATCTGGTACAAGCTCGACGTCCAGGACCAGGCCCAGTACGAGAAGAACCGTGACCGGTTCTTCAAGGACTGGAAGACGGTGTACCAGCGGATCCGCGCCATCGACCCGGACGCACGGATCGCCGGCCCCAACGAAGCGGCGTACCACACACGCCTGCTGAAGGACTTCCTCGCCTTCGCCAAGCGGGAGAACGTGCTGCCCCAGGTGATGACCTGGCACGAGCTCGGCTCCGGCTCGCTGCGCGACTTCCAGGCACACTACGACGACTACCGCGCGCTGGAGCGCGAGGCGGGCATCGCCCCGCTGAAGATCAACATCGACGAGTACGCCAACCGCCGCGACCTGTCCGTGCCCGGGCAGCTCGTGCAGTGGGTGTCCATGTTCGAGCGCAACAAGGTGTACGCCAACATGGCCTACTGGGACGCCGCCGGCAATCTCAGCGGCCATGTGGTGCGTTCGAACATCCCCAACGGCGGCTGGTGGCTGTTCCGCTGGTACGCGGGCATGACCGGGAACACCGTGAAGGTGACGCCGCCACAGCCCAACAGCATCGACACGCTCCAGGGCCTGGCCTCTCTCGACACCTCCCGCCGCCAGGCGCAGGTGCTGCTCGGCGGTTCCGCCGGCGACTCCGACGTGGTCGTGCGGGGCGTTCACCCCTCGGTGTTCGGCCGTACGGTCACGGCGACCGTCGCCGAGGCCGCCTGGTCCGGCTACGAGGGTCAGCACGCGGCGCCGCAGGTCCTCGCGCGCACCAAGGTGAAGGTGTCGGACGACGGTTCGGTGACCGTCCCGCTGCGCGGCCTGCACAAGATGTCGGCGTACCGCGTCGTCCTCACCCCCGGCGGCTCCGGCAGCCCCTCCGCCGCCTCCGTCCCCTGGTCGGCGTCGTACGAGGCCGAGGAGGCTGCCCTCACCGACGGCAAGGTCTACACACAGGGCACCGTGCAGAACGCCAACGGCTACGCGGCCTCCGGCACCAAGGACGTCGGCTCCCTCAACCAGCCCGGCAGCAAGGTCGCCTTCACGGTGACGGTGCCGAAGGACGGCACGTACGACCTGGCGATCCTGCACGGCAACCAGTCCGGCGGCCCCGCCACGCAGAAGCTGTCGGTCGACGGCGGTGACCCGGTGACGGTCACCTACCCCTCCACCGAGAACTGGACGTACCGCGCCAAGAAGGATGTCGGAGTCCAGCTGAAGGCGGGTACCCACCAGTTGACCCTGTCCAAGGGCGAGGCCGAGGTCACCCTCGACCGGATCGACCTGACCGCACGGACGGGCGCGGCCTCCGCGTCGTACGAGGCCACCCTGGCGGACATCAGCGGCAGGCCGTCGTACGACTACTCGTCCTCGGCCGGGGTGGGCACGGGCGCCCTGGTCCTGCGCTCGGGTGACAAGGCGGTGTTCGACGTCTACGCCCCGCGCGACGGTTACTACACGGTGGTGCCGCGGGCCTCGGCGGCGGTGAAGCTCGGGCTGCACGGGGAGACGGTCACGGCCACGCCCGGCCGCCCGCTGCGGCTCTACCTGGTCGCGGGCAACAACCGGATCGCGATGACGTCGGGCCATGCCGCCGTCCGCTCCCTCGACGTCTCCGGCGACGGCTCGGTCACCGGCACTCTCTCCTACGAGGGCTCCTCGGCCACGCTCGCGGGCGGCGCCACGCTCGTCGACTCGCCGCAGGCGTCCGCCGGCTCGTACATCGGCCGGCTCGGCAACAGCGCCTCCAGCAAAGCCGAGTTCACGGCGAACGCACCCAGGTCAGGGCGCTATGTGCTGGTCGTCCACTACGCGCACAACGACCGCAGGGACAACGGCCACGCGTACAACACGGACATCATGTCCCGTACGGCGGACATCACGGTCGGAACCGCGGAGCCGGTGAAGGTCACCTTCAAGAACACCTGGAGCTTCGACGACTACTGGACGGTCGGTGTCCCGGTCGATCTGAAGAAGGGTGCCAACAAGGTGACGTTCGGCAACGCGAGCGCCTGGGCGCCGAACATCGACCGGATCGAACTGGGCCGGGTCGTGGCCTGAGCCGTGCGGTGACGGGCGGTTGCGAAGCGGTGCCGCGGTCCGCCATGGAGGCGGGCCGCGGCACCGCCGTGTCCGGGGCGGCTTTCACACCCACCGGCCACACCCCTATGCTTCTACATGCTTGTAGAACGTCAGTACCCGCATGTGAAGGAGTGGACGCCCCCATGGTGTTCAAACGACTGCTCGGCGCGCTCGGCGTGGGCGGCCCCACGGTCGACACGGTTCTCGACCCGACTCCCGTCCGGCCCGGCGGCACGCTCACCGGCCGGGTCCGACTCGTGGGCGGCAAAGCCGACTTCGAGATCGAGCACATCACCCTGGAGCTGGTGGCCCGGGTCGAGACGGAGCACGAGGGCGGCGAGAGCGAGGGCATCGTCGCCTTCGACCGCTTCACCGTCGGCGGCGGCTTCCGGCTCGCCGAGGGCGAGCAGCGCAGCGTGCCGTTCAGCGTGACGCTGCCGTGGGAGACGCCGGTCACCGAGTTGCACGGGCAGAGCCTGGGCGTTGTCCTCGGTGTGCGCACCGAGCTGTCGGTGGCGGGTGCGAAGGACAAGGGCGACCTCGACCAGCTGATCGTCGCGCCGCTTCCGGTGCACGAGGCCGTGCTCGAAGCCTTCGGCGGGCTCGGGTTCGGCTTCAGGTCGGCCGACCTCGAGTACGGGCGCATCGGCGGTACCGGTCAGCAACTGCCGTTCTACCAGGAGATCGAGCTCACCCCGTCACCCCGGTACGCGCAGCAGGTCGACGAGATCGAGTTGACGTTCCTGGCGAACCCGGGCGGCATGGAGGTCGTGCTGGAAGCGGACAAGCGCGGCGGCTTCCTGTCCCCCGGCCACGACGCGCTCACCCGCTTCAACGTCTCCCACGAGGGAGTCGGGCACCAGGACTGGCCCGCGATCGTCGACGGCTGGATCCAGCAACTGGTCGAGCACCGGGGGGCCTACGGCTCCCCCGCGGGCTACGGCTCCACCGCCGCGTTCGGCGCGGGCGGCCACGGACACGACGGGCGGCACCATGACAGCCACCGCTCGGGTCCCGGCATGGGGACCGCCGTGGCCGCGGGTGCGGCCGGGCTCGCGGTCGGGGTCGTCGGCGGCATGGTCGCCGGTGAAGTCGTCGACGAGGTCGGGGACTTCTTCGAAGGCGACGAGGAAGAGGAGGGCTGAGGCCGGGGCGGGCCGGTCTGCCCCCTGCGGAGCTCACAAGGGCGTCGCCGCACGCAAGATGAGCACCATCGTGACGGCCGAGTTCGCCGACGACATGGCCGACGCGGCCGTCCCGGCGGCCGCGCCCCACGCCGCCAGTCCGACCGAGGTGAACACCGGAGGCCAGTTGCGGACCGCGGGTGCCGGGCCGAGCAGGGCCGCCACCCGGCGCGGCACCGGCCCCCGGGCGGCGAGTCCCGCGAGTGTGGGCACCGGGGTACCCCGGGAGACGAGCGCGGCCGTGCCGATCGCCCGCGCCACCGTGCGGCGGCTGCCGATCACCCGGGCCGCCTCCTCGTCGGCCCACCGTTCGGCCGTGTAGGCCACGGCGGTGCGCAGCGGCCGCAGGAAGGGGTTGGCCCGGGCGGCGAGCTGCACGGCGAGCAGGAATCGGTCGTGCCGGGCGGCGAGGTGCGCCCGCTCGTGGGCGAACAGAGCCCGGCGCTCGGCCGGCCGGAGCCGGTCCAGCAGGCCGGTGGTCACCACGACACGGCCCCCGCGCGGGCCATGGGCAGGGCGACCGCCACCACCACGCGGAGCACCGCCGTCCCGACGGCTGACGCCGGCCCCCAGAGCATCACCACGGTGACGGCCGATACCGCCGCGCAAGACACCACCAGCCCGACGCCCAGCGCCGGTCCGCAGAGCGTCACCGACCCGACGGCCCACGCCGACGGGCAACACACCACCAGCCCGACGGCCGCCCCCGCCACGCAAGGCACCTCCATCGCGCCGGCCGTCGCTGCCACGCGGAGCACCACTCCCCCGACGGCCTCCGCCGACCCGCGGAGCGCCCCCGCCCCGACGGCCGGGCAGCGCGTACGCGTACGGCACGGCGTCCGGCAGTACGGCCACCTCCGTGTCCGGCAGCCCGGCCAGCGCGCGGTGGGCCTTACGGCGCACCCGGGCGTGCCGCCACAGGGTCCGGCCGCAGGCGACGACCACCACGCACAGCGCGGGAATGGCGGCCTTGCCGACGACCTCGTCGTACGGCACCGCCGCCCGCACCTCGGGGTCCGACCAGCCGTCGGGCAGCGGGTTGCCGGGCAGTTGGGCGGTGCCGACCACCATCACCAGCCCCAGGCACACGGTGCTGCACAGCGCCAGCACCGCGGCCATCGCGGTCAGCAGCCAGGTCGCGGTGCGCGGATGCAGATGGTGTTCGGCCAGGCGCGCGACCGGCCAGGCCGTGAGCGGCAGGACCAGTGGCATAAAGACGAAGACCCCCATCAGGCGTCAGTCTTCCCCCTCGCCCTGGGCCTGCTCCAACAGGTCACGCAGCAGCCGCTCGTCGTCCGGGGCGAGGCCGGTGAGGAAGCTGGCCAGCACGGCCTCGCGGTCGCTCTCGGCGTCCAGCACCTTGCGCATCTTCCGGGCGGCCAGGCCCGCCTGGTCCGAGGCGGGCGTCCAGGCGAAGGACCGGCCGACCCGCTCCCGGGTGACCGCGCCCTTGCCCAGCAGCCGGGTCAGGATGGTGATCACGGTCGTGTACGCGAGGTCGCCACCAAGGCGTTCCTGCACCCAGCCGGCCGTCACCGGACCGTCCGCCTCCCGCAGCGCCGACAGCACCAGCGCCTCCAGCTCGCCCTGCCCCCGCCGGGGACGCTGCCGGGGATCCGTCACCGCCCTGCCTCCCTTCCACCGCCCTGCGTTGCCCGTGCGGACATCGTATAGATCCGCGGGACGACACCCTTCTTCTTCTACAGTGTTGTAGATTTTAGATCGGGTTCGCTTCCTGGACACCGGAACGCACACGTCAAGAAGGAGTATCCCGTGGGAGTTTCCCTGTCCAAGGGCGGCAACGTCTCGCTCAGCAAGGAGGCGCCGGGTCTCACCGCCGTCCTGGTCGGTCTGGGCTGGGACGTCCGCACGACCACCGGCACCGACTACGACCTCGACGCCATCCGCCCTGCTCCTCGACGCCTCCGGCAAGGTCCCCTCGGACCAGAACTTCGTCTTCTACAACAACCTGAAGAGCCCGGACGGCTCGGTCGAGCACACCGGCGACAACCTCACCGGCGAGGGCGAGGGCGACGACGAGGCCGTCAAGGTGAACCTCGCCGCCGTGCCCGCCGAGATCGACAAGATCGTGTTCCCGGTGTCCATCCACGACGCCGAGAACCGCGGCCAGAGCTTCGGGCAGGTCAGCAACGCGTTCATCCGGGTCGTCAACCAGGCCGGCGGTCAGGAGATCGCCCGCTACGACCTGTCCGAGGACGCCTCCACCGAGACGGCGATGGTCTTCGGCGAGCTCTACCGGCACGGCGCGGAGTGGAAGTTCCGTGCCGTCGGCCAGGGATACGCCTCCGGTCTCGCCGGCATCGCCTCCGACTTCGGCGTCAACGTCTGACACGGACCGACAGCACCGCCGGGCCCGCCAGCGCTTGGCCGGGCCCGGCGGCCGGCTACCGCAACCGACCGGGAGACCATGTGGCCGAACCGTCCCGCCTGTGCCCCGAGGACCGCGCGGACTTCACAGCGGTGCCGCACCCGGCGCTGAGCACCGCCGACTTCCATGGCGCCCTCGGCGCCGACCCGACCGACCGGGCAGCCGTGTGCCTGCGTGCCCACGCGCTCGCCCACGCCGACGACATCACGACGGCGGCCGGCGAGCCGTGCCACGCCTGTCTCGCCGCGCGGAGGGCAGCCCGGCACGAGGCGCGGCGCCCGCTCGGCACCGGCAGCCCGCTGCCCGCCCTCGCGGTGCTCACACCACTCGTGGCGGCCACGTCAGCCGGGGCGCTGCTCCTGCTCGGCGGCATGCTCCACGTGGCCGATGCCCCGGGTTCGTTGCCCGCATCGCTCGTCACGGCCGGCTGGACCCTGGCGCTCGTGGCCGCCGTGACCGGCCTCCTCACCCTGGCCGGGCCGTTGCCCACGGCCCTGCGCCGACGCGGCGCACCGACGGCCGGCCGCGTGGAACACGCCAGGCCGGCCCGGCGGCAGGCGCTGCTCGGCCTCGGCATGCTGCCCCACCTGCGCCGGCACCTGGCCCCGCAATCCGAGGCGGCGATGACGCCGTGCTCCCCGCCCGCTACGCTCGCCCCGTGCCCGGCACGGGCGGGAAAGGACAGGACACCATGTTCGGACTGAGCGAGCTCGCGATCATCCTCATCGTCGTCATAGCCGTGATCGGAGCGAAGAAACTCCCCGAACTGGCCCGCTCTGCCGGCAAGTCGGCCCGCATCCTGAAGGCCGAGGCACGCGCCGCGAAGGACGAAGAGGCCGGGCCGGGCACCGCGCCGCGGGTGGTCCAGGGCGACGTCGTCCCGCCGGGCACCGGCACGCCCCCGCCCGGCGCACGGGCGGCGGGCGCCCCGGACCACCCCTGATCCGTCCCGTGACTACAGCGTGCGCTCCAGGCGGTCCGCCACCAGCTTGACGAAACGCGCGGGGTCCTTGGGCTGGCCGCCCTCGGCGAGCACCGCCAGCGTGTGGAGCAGCTCGGCGGACTCGGCGAGGTCCGTGTGGTCCTCGCGCTCCTTGTACGCCTGGTTCAGGCCCTTGACCAGCGGGTGGCCGGGGTTGAGCTCGAGGATCCGCTTGAGCGCGCGGCACCTCCTGGCCCATCGCCCGGTACATGTTCTCCAGGGCCGGGGTCAGATCGTGCGCGTCGGAGACGACACAGGCGGGAGAGACGGTGAGCCGCGCAGAGAGACGCACCTCCTTGATGTCCTCGTCCAGCTGCTCCCGCATCCAGCCGAGCAGGCCGGCGTAGTCCTCGGCCTGCTTCTCCCGCTCCTCGTCGGCCTCCTCGTCGCCCTTGGCGTCCAGGTCGATCTCGCCCTTGGCGACGGACCGCAGCTGCTTGCCCTCGTACTCGCCCACGGCGTCGACCCACACCTCGTCGACGGCGTCGGTGAGCAGCAGGACCTCGATGCCCTTGTCCCGGAACGCCTCCATGTGCGGGGAGTTCTCGATGCTCTGCCGGGACTCGCCGGTGATGTAGTAGATGTCGTCCTGGCCGTCCTTCATCCGCTCCACGTACTGCGCGCAGCGTGGTCGGCTCGCCGTCGGCGTGCGTGGTCGCGAACGAGGAGACGGCGAGGATGGCGTCGCGGTTCTCGGAGTCGGTGACCAGGCCCTCCTTGAGGACGGTGCCGAACTCGCGCCAGAACGTGGCGTAGCGGTCGGCGTCCTTGGTCATGAACTCCTTGACCGTGGACAGCACCTTCTTCGTCAGCCGGCGCTGCATCATCTGGATGTGCCGGTCCTGCTGGAGGATCTCGCGGGAGACGTTGAGCGAGAGGTCCTGCGCGTCGACGACGCCCTTGACGAAGCGGAGGTACGGCGGCAGCAGCGCCTCGCAGTCGTCCATGATGAAGACGCGCTTCACGTAGAGCTGGACGCCGCGCTTGAAGTCCCGCGTGAACAGGTCGTGCGGGGCGTGCGCGGGGACGAAGAGCAGGGCCTGGTACTCGAAGGTGCCCTCGGCCTGGAGCCGGATCGTCTCCAGCGGCTCGCGCCAGTCGTGGCTGATGTGCTTGTACAGCTCGTGGTACTCGTCGTCGGACACCTCGTCGCGCGAACGCGCCCACAGGGCCTTCATCGAGTTCAGCGTCTCGGGCTCGGGCGCGCTGTCGCCGTCGCCCGCCTCCGGGACCATCCGGATCGGCCAGGTGATGAAGTCCGAGTACCGCTTGACGATCTCCTTGATCTTCCAAGGCGAGGTGTAGTCGTGGAGCTGGTTGTCGGGGTCGGCGGGCTTGAGATGGAGCGTGACGGACGTGCCCTGCGGCGCGTCGTCGACCTTCTCCAGCGTGTACGTGGCCTCGCCGCGCGACGTCCAGCGGGTCCCCTGGCTCTCGCCGGCGTGCCGGGTCACCAGCGTCACCTCGTCCGCCGCCATGAAGCCGGAGTAGAAGCCGACGCCGAACTGGCCGATGAGCCCCTCGGCCCCGGCCGCGTCCTTGGCCTCCTTCAGCTCCTGCAGGAACGTCGCCGTGCCCGAGTTGGCGATAGTGCCGATGAGCTGCCCGACCTCGTCGTACGACATCCCGATGCCGTTGTCCCGCACCGTGAGGGTGCGGGCCTCCTTGTCGATGTCGATCCGGATGTGCAGGTCCGACACATCTGCGTCGAGGGAGTCGTCCCGCAGCTTCTCCAGACGCAGCTTGTCGAGCGCGTCGGAGGCGTTGGAGACGAGCTCCCGTAGGAAGACATCCTTGTTCGAGTAGACCGAGTGGATCATCAGCTGGAGCAGCTGACGGGCCTCTACCTGGAACTCAAACGTTTCGGTCGTCATGGTTCGCGTATACCTCACAGGTCCCACAGTCGCCTGAATTCGTGGCAGCCACTGTAAAACACCAAGTCAGGCCGCAGACCCGGAAATCAGACGAGGTGGGCGAACACCACCAGGTTCTCGGTGTAGTCCCGGGCCTTACGGTCGTAGGTACCCGAGCAGGTGATGAGCCGGACCTGGGCATCGGCTGTGTCGCCGTACACGCGCTCGCTGGGGAATCCTTCCTTGTCGAACGACTCCGAGCCGTCGACCACGAAGGTCGCCCGTCGGCCGTCGGCTCGCGCCACGTGGAACCGGTCCCCCTTCCTCAGCTCGCTGAGCCGGGCGAACACGGCCAGGGACGTCGCGGTGTCCACATGCCCGGCGATGATCGCGGTACCGGCCTCCCCGGGCGAGTGGCCCTTGGCGTACCAGCCGACGATGTTGGTGTCGTCGGGCGGCGGGGGTGCGAGCTGACCCGAACGGCCGATGGCGAGGTCGGTGAAGGGCGCGTCGACCGAGATCTTGGGGATCAGGAGGCGGACCGGCCGGGACCGGGGCAGCTGCGGGCCGGCCTTGGACGCGCGGGACCGGTGCTGGGCCGCGGAGCCGGGAGGCGCGTCGGGCAGCGCCGAGGCGGCGGGCGCGGCCGCTGAGACGGCCGGCGGGGCGTGCGGGCCGGCGGTGTCGGACGACTCACCGCCGCCACCGACCAGGCACATGGTCAGGACCAGGGCGGCCACAGCCCAGAAGACCGTCGCGGCTGTGCGGAATCTCCGCTTCGACTTCGGCGGCGCGGGGCCGGAATCGGCAGGGGAAGGGGGGCTGGCTGCCATCGGGGACCACCTCATTCGGACACGGCAGCGCATCGGGCAGGGCAGCGGGCACGACACGCGGGGAGGACGAGCCGGGCCGCCGCGACGCGAGGGGCACGTGCGGCGGCCGCGGCGGCTATGCGGTCAGGCATCGGTCATGCCGCGCCCCGCGAGGCCTTCTGACGTCGCAGCGCGTACAGGCCGGTGCCGGCCACCGCCAGCACCGCGAGACCGCCGGCGGTGACGCCCGGCGCGGCGGCCAGTGCGCCACCACCGGTGTGGATCCCGCCGCGCGGCTTGTCGTGCTCGCCGCGCCAGGAGTCCTTGCCGTGCTCGTCGTCCTTGCCGTGCTCGTCGTGCCGGCCGTTCTCGTCGTGCTTGTCGCCCCAGTCCTTGTCGTGCTTGTCCCCGTAGGGGTCGTCGTCGTGCTTGTCGCCCCAGGGGTCGTCGCCGCGCTCGCCGTCCTTGTAGGTGTCCGGGTCGTGCTTGGGGTTGTCCCAGTCGTCGTCCGCGTTCACCGCGGCCAGCGCTCCGCCACCCGTGTGTACGCCGCCGCGCGGTGAGTCGTGTTTGCCGTCCTTGTGGTGCTCCTTGCTGTAGGAAGTGGTGTCGTGGTCCCGGTCACCCATCGCCTCGGCACAGGCGGCGGGTGCGGCGATCGCGAGGGCCGCCGTGGCGGTTGCCGTCGCGAGCAGCATGCGGGCAGAGCGCATCGGTAGTCCTTCCGTCGCGAGCCGGGCAGCTGACGCCTCGCCAGCTCAGGAGACCCGGCCTCGACGTGAACCACCGTCAGTCATGCCGGGCCGTCCCACCATCCGGGGCGTTCACATGGGTTACGGCCGCACCCTGACGGCGGCACCGGACCGGACCCGGAAAGATCACACCCTCGCGCCCGGTCCCACTCGTCTCCTACGGCGAAAACGGGGCGGGGGCCGCAGTCCCCCGGAGCATCGTGGGAGGCGCTCATGGCCACGGTCGGCGTGTTCCGGATCGGCGGGGACCAGGTGTACGTGGGGGCCGAGCCCACGGGAGCGGCCTTTGGAGTACGGCTGTCCGAGGACGGCGTCGAGGCGCTCGGGGGTGGCCAGGGCAGGTACGGGACGTGGGACGAGGCGGTCCGGATCGAGACGCTCGACGTACCCGTGCGGCCGGGGGCGCGGAGACCGGCGTCCATGGCCTTCGACGCCGCGTTGGTCATGGTCACGGGTCACGGGCGAGATGCCGCCCGCCTTCCTCGTAGGGGTGACGAGGGCCGAGGAGACCGTCGAGGTCGACGTGCCGGCGGCCGTCGCCGGCGGGATCTGTCCGACCTCCGAGTACGAGTCCTCCACCACCCTCCTGAAGCGGCTGGCCGACAGCGGCGCCGAGATCGGCGACCTCCTCGCATGGGGCCGTGCCCACGCGGCCGGGGGCGGCTTGCCGCGCGAGGAGCGGGAGGCGCTGCTGCGGAAGTGGGCCGGGGCGCAGGGCCCGGCCGCCGCCTCACTCGTGGGGCGGTTCACGCCGCTCACCGTGTGGTGACGCCCGCGGGCGTCACCACCTCCTCGGCGGGCCCTGACGCCCCAGGCGGCTCGGGTCCGGATCGACCAGCTGGGCCGACATGCCGACGAGGACCAGCCCGGCCGCGATGAGCAGCCCCTGGGCCAGGGCGATGCCGGAGCCCAGCACGGCCACGCCGAGGGCCAGCCCCCACCAGGCTCCGGTACGCCGGTACTCCCGAGGCCGGGCCGGGCGGCCGGACCGCAGGGCTCGGGCGAATCTGGGGTCCTCCCGCTCGAGTCGTGCTTCGAGGTCGACGAGACGTTCGTCTCCAAACTGGGGCACGGCTTCTCCTTCCCGGAACCCGACAGCTTCGAGGCAGGGCACGGCCGAGGCCATGGCAAGTCCTGGGGTGTCGGGCCACGTGACGGTGCGGCGGGAGACAGCCCGCCGATGCGCGGCGCGGCCGGTCTCTACCAGGGCTTCAGCTTCTCCCCCCTCCAGCGGCTTCCGCCATCAGGCCCAACCCTCATCCTTCCCGGTGGCAGCACCGTACGAACGCTCTGCCGCGAGGCGTGTGTTCGGTTCGAGGATGGGTGGTGTCACGGATGGCGGCGGGGCCGGGCAACGCACACGCTGGGTGATGACAGAGTCGAGGAGGCGGTACGCGGTGCCCTTGTTCTGGCGGATCTTCCTGCTGAACGCCCTCGTGCTCCTCGCGGCCACCGCGCTGCTGCTGGGTCCCGTGACCGTCTCCACGCCGGTCCTGCTCACCGAGGCCGCGGTGCTGACGGCGGGGCTGGCCGCGATGCTCGTCGCCAACGCCCTGCTGCTGCGGGTCGGCCTCGCCCCGCTCCAGCGCCTCACGCGCGCGATGACCACGACCGACCTGCTGCGTCCGGGGCGGCGTCCGGCGGTCGGCGGCCAGGCGGAGGTGGCCGAGCTGATCACGACGTTCAACACCATGCTCGACCGGCTGGAGGACGAGCGGGCCACGAGCAGCGCCCGTGTCCTGTCCGCCCAGGAGGCCGAGCGGCGGCGTATCGCCCAGGAGCTGCACGACGAGGTCGGTCAGACCCTCACGGCCGTCCTGCTCGAACTCAAGCGGGTGGCCGGCCATGCCCCGTCCGATCTGCTGGAGGAGCTGCACCAGGTGCAGGAGACCACCCGGGCCGGTCTGGACGAGATCCGTCGTATCGCCCGCCGGCTGCGGCCCGGCGTGCTGGACGAACTCGGTCTGGCCAGTGCCCTCAAGTCGCTCGCCGCCGACTTCGCCGGGCCGTGCCTGTCCGTGCGGCACCGCCTCGACACGGATCTGCCGCCGCTCGGCCGCGAGGCCGAACTCGTCCTCTACCGGGTCGCGCAGGAAGGGCTCACCAATGTCGCCCGCCACGCGCATGCCCGGCAGGCCGAGCTCGGGCCGCCCGGGAGCTGTCCCGGACCTGCCCGCAGACACGGAGCATGATTCTAGTGATCAAGTTTAATGCCCAGGCCAGAAACAGGGCCCGTTTGAGCATCTTGTTGCCGCCGCGGGGTGGTCCTTCGCCGCGGATGGAGGTCCCAGACCGTCGGGTGGTGGGGGTCAGCCCCGCGTAGGAGGCCAGGTGGGCGGCGGTGGGGAACGCGCCGGCGTCGCCGACCTCGGCCAGGATGCGGGCACCGGTCCTGACCGCGACCCCGGGCATGGAGGTCAGGACCTTCGCGAGAGGGTGGGCCTCCAGCAGTGCGGCGGCCCGCATCTCCAGGATGTCCCGGCGCTTGAGGAGTACTGCGAGGGCCTCGGCCAGGCCGGAGACGATCTCCCCTGCCGAGGCCGTGCCGGGAACCCGTGACGGTCTGCTCGGACAATGCGGTGGTGATCTGGTCGGCCAGGGTGTGGGCACTGCGCATCCGCGGAGCCGCCTGGAGCCTGACCTGCGCGATCTGCTCGGTGCCGGCCTGGGATAGTTCGGCCGGGGAGCCGAAGGTCTGCAGCAGGGCCAGCACGGCCGGGTGCCACAGGCGGGGCCCGAGGACGCGTTCGAGGGCGGGGTGGATGGAGGTGAGCAGTCCGTGCAGCCGGTTGGAGGTGCGGGTGGCGTCCTGGGCGAGGTCGTCGTTGTGGCCCAGGACCATGGTCAGTTCGGCTCGCACGCTTTCGTCGGGGTCGATGGAGTGCAGCAGGTGGGGCATGGTGCGCGCGGCATCGGCGATGACGTAGGCATCGCGGGCGTCGGTCTTGCCGGTGCCGGGGTGCAGATCGGCCGGCCGGCGCATCGACAGGCCCGGGAGATAAGCAACTTCGCACCCGCAGGCGCGGGCGACGGTCACCGCCAGGGTGCCGATGGAGGCCGGCTGGTCGACCACGACCAAAACCTTTCCCTTGCGCCCCAGGCGGGTGAACAGCTCCCGCAGCTGAGGCTCGCCGTTGGGCAGCGGTTTGTCGAAAGTCGTACGGCCATCGGCCAGCAGAGCCGTGCCGTGGTGGGCGGACTTGCCCACGTCCAATGCGCAGAACACATCGATCGACGTGAAGTTGATGCTGGTCACCGGGCTTTTCCCCCCCGGAGTCGCAACCGGTGGCCCGCCCGGGCACCGGAGATCGGCAGCCACATTACGCAGCCCTGTCCGAAGGCGGACACGCTTCCATCAGCGATCAACCGGTGCCGCCAGGACCGGCGACAGCACCCCCCAGATCATCAAGGACAGGGGCAACGAGTCATACCGGCCCTGAAGGCCACGAGCCCGAACCGGGCTCTACGAGGAAGGTAATTGGGGCGTCGCCCTCACCTCCGGGACCTCGCCGGTTGTTCCCCCGATGTCGCTGGCGGGCCTGATCTGCGAGATTGTCGCGGCTCGCCGCGGTATGAGCGTCCGTCAACGGGTGCGGTTGGCTCTGCTCTTCACTGTCGTACGTCAGTTGACCGACTGGATTCTCCAGGAATGCCCGCGGACGGCCGATTGGAATGCCTGAGCCCCAAGAGGCCCGTCGCTGCATGGCGGTCGTCGGGGATCGGGTGTATTCCCGATCATGAGAGATGCCTGGACAACGGATCACGTAACGCTGGGAGCGGACATGACGGTGGAGGCCCCACGCGGCAGGATCGCGTCGCGGGGCGTGTGCGGACGGTGCGGTTGGACCCCTACGGCCGTCCCTCCGCCAGCACGGTGCGCCTCACGTGTTCTCCGCTCGGGCTGTCCCGACATGCGCTGTACCAGCGCTGCTGAGGGGCGCAAGGCCGCGGTCGCGCACGTCAACATGCGCCTGGCGCACCTGCGCGAGGACGGTGGGCCGCGCGGGGCGGCCTGGTGCGGCTGCCGCACCACCGACTGCGCGTGGCATCCGACAGTAGGGACGGTGCGGCGGACCGGTGGTTTTGTTCGTGTATGCGGACCGGACCGGGCGATTGTGGCGGATTGCGGAAACCTGCACGTGCTGCGCAGCCGCCACTCCCGGTTGCCGCGTCCTTGCCGCAGCCCCACCACCGCGCCCCGCTGTGCCCCTGGGGGCAGCACGATGAGCGCCGGCACCTGATGCTGCGGCCGCGGTGTTCTCCGGCCACCTCCCCGCCGCGGAGGCCGCCGTCCCGGCCCACGAGCCCAATGCGGTGCCCCGGGCCCTCGCCGCCGCCTGTGGGACATCCCAGGGGACGAGGAAGAGAGGGAAGATCACGCAGCGAATCGTCCCCGACAACCCGCAGCCCGATGCGCTGCGCGAAGAACTCATCGACCTCGGGGATGCGTTCCGCGCCTACCAGCAGCACACGGAACTTGACCTGGCGCTCCGCGCCACACTGCTCGAGCGCAAGGCCCGTGCCTTTGCTCAGTGGGCCGAGGTCACTGGCACCCCCTCTCTGCGGCACGAAGCCGACCGCACCCCTCGGGCGACAACCGCGGAGGAGGCTGCATTCCTCGCCCTCGGTCCCGTCGCCGCTTCGCGGGGTACCCCGTGCGTACGCACCCCGGTGGCGATCTCGGCCGAGAGGGCCGTGGCGTCGGCGGCGAGGCCAGGGTCACCGATCGCCGTCGCCAGCTCGGCGAGACCGCCCACCGCGACGGCCGCCATGGCGTTGGACGGGACCAGGTAGCCGTGGTGGCAGCGGTCGTCGCTGGGGCGGAAACCGGACCAGGTCATGCCGGTGGGCGCGACCGGCGCGCCCCGGCGGCCGCGCGGCAGCGAGTCGAACGCGTCGTCGCCGAGGCGCCGGAACTCGTGCGGTGAGCGGTTCTCGTGGTCCTGCTCGACCCGCCACAGGGCGATGATGCGGCGGGCGGCGCGGACGAAGCGGTCGTCGGCGGTGAGATGGCCGAGGCTTCCGGTGGCCCGCCAGATGCCGTAGGCCAGCTGGAGCGGGGCGCAAAGCGAGTCGACCTCGCCGGTGCTGTCCAGGCTGGTGACGTGGATGTTGTGGTCCTCCCGGCAGGCCGCGATCCCTGCCCGTTGCAAAGCGCCGTCGACGGCGTGCTGATGCCGTTCGTTGAACTGCTCGGAGGACAGGCCTTGCTGGGCCATGCGTACTGGTCGACGACGGACAGGGCCCGGCTGCCGGGCACCGGTTATCTGGCCGACGGCTGAGCCGATCGTGCCGGGCAGCATGAGCGCCTGGGCGACGTCGGCGAGCGCGGGCTGCATCTGCTGCGGCATGGCCTGCCCGAACCGGGACCCGATGCCGCCGCGGCGCAGGTACGCCGCCAGAGGCTCGCCGGGGTGGTTGGCCTCCCAGTAACGGCGCAGCGCGAGGTTGAAGGCGGGCAGCGGGCGGCCGATCGGGATGAGAGCGGCCCGGATCGCCGGCACGAGCTGCTCGAAGTTGGTGCCGGCGGAGCGGGCTAGGTCGACGCGTACGGGCAGGATCCGGCCAGCCGGGTTCGCCCCACTGGGCGGGCCGCCGACCGGCGTCAGCGAGCGCCGCCTCCAGCGTGCGGGACAGGGTCGTCTTTACCGATGCCGCCCACACCGTGGAAGACGAGCACGTGGTTGCGGGGAGCCTCGAGGTCCTCCGGATCGAAGCCGGGACTGCCGTTGCAGACGGCGTTCTTCAGCTTGGTCTCGCTGCCGTTCTTGGTGTAGGCGGTCTTCGTGCCGTAGTGCGGCTCGGGCCAAAGGTTGCCGGGGTCGCGGGGCGCACCGCCGAGCTCCAGCGGCACGAGGTGGTCCGACATGTTGGTGTCGGAGTACCCGTAGTCAGCGCCTACCAGTCTGACGCGTCAGGCGGCTACATCTACAGCTGCCGTGACTGCGTACACCGCGAGAGCCAACGCTTACGGTCACGCTACGCAACATTAGGATGCAGCCGTCGCGAAGCCTTGCCCGCCTGAATTCGAAGGCCCGGCTTGCCCGAGAGGTCGTCGGAAATCTGCCCCATAGTTCCGTTTCGAAGTCTGCTCGTGCACACATACGGTTCGTCAGCCATGTGCCGGGAAAGATCGTCATGACAGTTGACCCAACAAATGCGGTGACCACACGGGCATGTGCGCCATCCGAGAAACGTTCACAGACGGGAGCATTCGGCAGCCGACGACGACAGCGCGACAGCGGCGACAGCGGCGACAGCGCAAGCAATGCGTACCGCCAGGATGGCCGCGCTCTCTGCTCCCCCGAACACGATGTTTCACACATGGCTAAGGAAGGTGAGCTTGACATGACCGAAGCACGGTTCCAACCGGCGGACGACAGGACCTCACGAAATTCCGAGCACTCTGAACAACTTTCCCTCCCCCAACTCATGGAGCACTCCGCGTTAGGCCCCTTCGATCGGCTGCCCACCCGATATCGCGGGCCGCGAAAGGTGACCGGAGACGGATGGGTGGGATTCGCGACTCGGCTGGAGCGCGGCGAGGAGATCGCTCTCATTCGCAGCCTAACGGCCGGCAATCTCCGTGTCCTCGACGTCGGCGGTGGCAGTGGGGAGATGGCGCGCGCGGTCGCCGCGCAGATCGGGCACTGCACGGCCGTCGAGCCGCACACCCAACTGGTGGAGACGATCCGGGACGGGGCCGCTACCGGCGCGGTGAACGTCCTTGCCGGGACTGCTGAGGTGCTTCCCTTTCCCGACGCCTCGTTCGATGCCGTCTACTGCGCATGGGTTCTCCCATACGTCCAGGACATCAGGCACGCCGTCACGGAAATGATTCGGGTCTGCGATCCCAGCGAGCCGGAATCGAAGATTGTGCTGGTCGCCGGTGGTTCCGGGAACGAGCTCCTGACACTCCTCAACGAGGTCTGTGTACCGGTCGCCGAGGAGCCGTACGACCATCACGGCTATCTGCTGGCCACAGCAGCCCAGGTGCTCGCCGAGCACGGCTTCACCGACTTCTCCCTTCAGCGCACTGAGGCGTCGATTCGGTTCGACGAGTCGGGAAGAGCAGAGCGGGTCGCGACGGCGGCGGCCGTGCTGACCGAGTTCTGGTACGGACCGCACGCGAAGGCCGAAGAGATCAGAGAAGCCCTGGCGCCAGCCCTGGCACGCCACTTTGCCGTCCGGCCACACGGGATCGGTGACCAGGCGGCGGTCTTGGTCGCCCGCCCGGGCTCCTGATCCCCGACGGTTCAGCCGGGTGAGCACCGGCACGCTGCGACCGCCGCTGGACGCTGACCCAACGCTAGACGTGCCATCTCCAAGGCCAGATTCTTCCGATAGCGAGGACTGGGGTGCTGGACATTCGGACACCGCACGGTGAGAGCGTAGGCAGGACAGAATTACTCAGAAGACTGAGGGAGGAACGTCACCACAGCAGAGATAGGGGGCTGACCTGTCATGTGGTGACGGGCGAGCCCAAAGTGGGGCGGACCGTCCTGCTCACTCTGCTGTGCAGTCCCACACCGTCCCATGCCGATCCTTCGGTCATGGTCGCCTGCTCCCGGCACCCGAACCGGCTGTTCGAGGCGCTCGTGGACGGGCTACTACGGTTGGCCACCGACCGTCGCCGGGCCGATATCGAACGCGCGGCCTCACGATTGCGTGCCTACGTCAGCCCCGAGGGTGCACGCGCTCGGAATGCGGCAGACGACGGTGCACTGGCCGGTTTCCAGGACCTGGTGGAAGCGCTGACCCGCAATGCCCCTCTGGTGGTCGCGCTGGACGATGTCGACCAGGCGACCCCCGCCTCACTCGTCCGGCTGCGGTTGGTCCTGCGGGACATCGCGCACTTGCCGGTGGTGCTCGTCGCCTCGACTCGGAGTGGTGAACCGTCCGTTGCGCCGGCCGAACTCGCAGATCTGCTACTGGGCGCCAGCACCGCTACCCTCCTCGGCCTGTCAGAGCAGGAGACCGGGGACCTGCTGTCCGAGCGGCTGCGCCGCCGGTTCGACACCAACTTCGTCGCGACGTGTCACAGAATCACTCTCGGCAATCCGTTCCTGGTCAGCGCGGTGTGCGACTGGATCCGGGTACAGAAAAACCCGGTGCGCACGTCGGCCGAGCTGCGGAAAGTCGTGCTCCCATCTGTGGTCGAAGTGATGACCGGTTCGGCGAACCGCCTCGATCCGCGGGCCCGGTCGGTGGCCGAGGCAATTGCCGTCGCGACGGTCTCCGGCGAAGCAGATCCAGCGTTGGTGGCCAGCATCAGCGGGAACCGGCTCCAGGACACTCTCGCCACACTCGACTTCCTGGTGCGAACACGTCTCGCCACCGACAACCACGCCGTGGCGCTACGTCACCCGTTACTGGGCACCGCGCTACTTGGGTCTATGACCGTGATGAGCCGCAACGCGGCGCATCTGGCTGCAGCCGCCTTCCTGCACCGGCGCCGCGATACCGCGCCGCGGGCGGCCCGGCACCTCACAGCGTCGACGGTGCCCCTGCACGCGCACTGGTCTGTGACCGCGTTGATCACGGCTGCCCGGTCCACCGACGCCACAGCGCGGGACCGGGTGCGCTTTCTGGAACACGCCGCCCAGACCGGGGTCGAGGATACCTGGCCTCGCGTCGCGCCCGAGCTCGCGCGCGCCCAAATCACACTCGACCGGGAGGAAGGCCTGCACTCCGCGGTGGAGATGCTCGGCCGCATCACCGACGCAGCGGTCTGTCGCCGTCTGCTCGCCCTGATCGGCGCCACGCTGTACGAGGGGAATCGGCGCGACGACCAATCCGGCATCGTGGAGGCAGTGCGGTCCGCCGTCGCGGGAACGGAGTTTCACGACTGGCCGCAGGAGTTCCAGGCCTACGGCCGGTTCACGTCGCCTACGCCCATGGGTGCCCGTCGCTCCGGGGATGTCCCTACCTCCTTCGCCTCCAGCGACGTGCGCCTCAAGCCCGCTGCCAAGGCGATCAGCGCCTTCTTCGCCCTTCTGCTGGGAAAGGCGCCGGCAACCGCGCTCGCCGACGCGCGCGAAGCTCTTGACTGCGACCTCGACGACCTTCTCCTGCACCCGCTGGCGTTACCAACCGCGCTGGCCGTGCTGATCGGCGGCGGTCACCATGCGGAGGCGTCGGCTCGTAGACGCCTGCTCGTCGACGACACGGATCGGCTGCCTCGCTGGGTGCGCGTCGCGGTGGAATTCATCGAGGCCACCGGGCACTACGCTGCAGGTGAGCTATACGCGGCGCGGCGCATGCTCGTGAATCAGCTCGCGGATCTGCCGCTGCAAGGCGGCCACGGTTACGGCCGGCTCCGGACGTCCATCGTCGGCCTGCTGGCCAATGTCCACCTGGACGTCGGTGACCCGGCCGCGGCGGCGGTGCTGTTGCGCCGTCACCACCACGAGGGCCCTCCCACTGAGTGGTACGAGCTCGACGCGCAGCTCGCCCGAGCGAGGCTGCGGGTGATCGCTGCGGACCTGACAGGGGGCGTCGAGAAACTGTTGGAAATCGTTCGGCACCGTGAGGCTACGGGGCACTCCGGGCCGGCGACGCTTTGTTGGCGGAACGAAGGTGCCCTCCTGCTGGCGAAGGCAGGGGCCCATGAGCAGGCGGTGCGCGAGGCGCATCGGCAGGTGGATTTTGCGGACGGGACCGGCTCTCCTCAGGAACGCTCGCGGGCTTTACGGGTGTGGGGAGCTCTCTCCCAGGGGGACGATGCGGTGACGCGGCTGACGACGGCGGCCGATCTGCTCCAGGAGGCCGGGAACGACCTCGAAATGGCACGGACAAGTGCCGAGTTGGGCACAGTGCTGGCGCGGTTGGGCCGACACGATGAGGCCGTGGCCGCACTGACCCGCGCGGGGCGCTTAGCGGGTCAGCGGGGCGCGCGCGATCTCGCCGACCGGGTGCACCTTCAGCTGGTGGCCCTGGAATCACGCGCCCCGCAGGACGTCTCCGTGCGGGGCATCCTCGCGCTGACCCCACGCGAACGGGAGATCCTGATCGACGCGGCATCAGGCCAGTCCAACAACACGATCGCTGGCCATCGGCGCATCACACGCCGCACGGTGGAGCTGCACCTGTCAAGTGCCTACCGCAAGCTCGGTATCTCGGGGCGGGGCGAGTTCGGCAAGATCCTCGGCAGCCCCGGGCGGTGGGAGATTCTGACCGCGGGGCCCAACCGTAGGCACCACGCTTCGGCGCGGCGCACCGAACCCTTCGGTGATGGCCCGTGATGTGCCGACCTCACATGCGCACGAGACTGGACCACAAGAGAACCGCCCAGGCCGGGCTGTCGACTCGGCGCCGCATAACGCCAAGTGGAGATGCTGATGGATGTACAGGATGCCTCACGAAACGACGCGGGTCGCGACCCGTTCACCGCAGTCGTGGTGTTGTCCGGTGGGATGGACTCCACGACGCTGCTTGCCCATTTTGCGGCGCTGCGGTTCAAGCTCGTGGCGGTGACTGTGGATTACGGCCAACGACACCGGAAGGAGATCGACTCGGCCCGCAGGATCGCCCGGCACTACGGTGCGGAGCACCATGTGCTGGAGGTGGCGGGATTCGGGACGCTGCTGTCGGGCGCGGCCTTGACCGACGCCCAGGTAGCCGTGCCTGACGGGCATTTCGCGGAGGAGGCCATGCGCGCCACGGTCGTCCCGAACCGGAACGCCGTGCTGGCGAACCTCGCGACGTCGGTGGCTGTGGCCCGACGGGCCGACATGGTGGCGCTCGGCATGCACGCCGGCGACCACTTCATCTACCCGGACTGCCGACCGGCCTTCGTCGACGCGCTGCGCCATCTGGTTGCCGTCGCCAACGAGGGGTTCACCACGCCGCGCGTCGAGGCTCCCTTCATGACATGGTCCAAGGCCGACATCGCCCGGCACGGTGTGCGACTCGGCGCGCCGCTGGAGATGAGCTGGTCGTGCTACAAGGGTGGCGCCATCCACTGCGGGACGTGTGGAACCTGCTACGAGCGGCGTGAAGCCTTCCGAGAGACCGACCTCCTTGACCCCACCGAGTACGTTGATGGCGTGACGCGGTTCGCGGCGCCCTGACCTCACCCGTGTGACGACTGTGCCGTCATCGAGGCGACGGCCGGGAGAGACCGGCCCGATCGAGGATGCCAGCTGTCTCGGCCGCCGTCGCGTGCCAGAGGCGCCCCAGGGGGTCGTCACCGTAGTCGACGAGCCACGGCTTGCGATCCGTCAGATAGTGCACTATCCAGGGTGACTCCTCAAGATCCCGCTGATACTCAGCCGGCACGTACCGATCTCCCGGGATGGAGGTCGAACCGAAGCTGCGGTTGAGAAAATCCACCGGAATGACGTTCCATCGTGGGTCGAGCATTTCAAACCGGCCGTCCAGAACGTAGTTAAGGGTATCCTGGTCGTCCAGCGCCGGTCGCCATTCCGGATCGTGCATCAAGGCTGTGACACGCTGTGCCACGGACTGCTCGCGCCACCTCGCGACGTCGACGGCCATGACCCCGGAGTTGAAGTAGGGGAACGTTCCCGCGCGCCGCCCGAACGGAAATCGCTGCGGACCGATATGAGGGGCCGAGAGCTCCGGACCGTAGACGTCGCGAGCTGCCGCTAGCGGATAGTCCGCAGCGATCGGGCGCAACAGCGGCTGGACACTAGCGCACGCGATAACATCGCAATCGAGATAGATCAAGTGCGTCGCGTCGATCAGCTGTGGAGCCATCGCGCGCGCATATGCCATGGCGCTGAGGTGTGCTATGCGTATCTCGGGTACCGAGATCTCGACGTCAATGATCCGTACCTTGCAGTGCGCCTGCCGGCCCACAGCCTCGACCATCGCCCGATCCGTTGACGTGAGCGACGAGTCGCACAGGCAGTAGACGTTCAGGGTCTCGGTGGACGACCAGGTGCGGATGACCGAGTGCATCGCCACGCAGGCCGGCCATGCGTAGTTGGAATCAAAACACAGGACCACACCGTCAGCGTCTGCGTTCATGATTTTCCTCTGTTTGATACACGTTCCCCAGACTGGGAACGCACGAAACCGCCACCGATGTGAAGAGGCGGCGCTACCCCGAGTGTATGCGCTGGATCGGGCTGCCACGGCCCCTTCGTGCGCATGCCGAAAATCTCTCGGTTACGACCGTGATGCATTCTTTGGACGTCACAAGGATCCTTGAAGCCAAGGAGGTTGCCCCATGGCTTTTAACATCTCGAAAGAGTTCCACTTCTCGGCGAGTCACCGACTCGATGGCCTTGACCGCGACCATCAGTGCTCACGTCTTCACGGCCACAACTACGTTGTCGAACTGACGCTTTCGACTGGTTCCGACGCTCTGAGCAAGGTGGGCTTCGTGCGGGACTACGGCGATCTCAAAGAATTCTCCCGTTGGCTGGACGCCGAGCTGGACCATCGGCATCTGAATGACGTGGTTCCCTTCAATCCAACGGCTGAGAACATGTGTCGCTGGATCTTCGAGCAGTGGACGGCCCGCTACCCAGAGTTGAGCGCGGTACGCGTCTCGGAAACGGTCAAGACGTGGGCGGAATTCAGGCCATGAGCCGGCTCGGGACTCCGCGACGGAAGGAGGTGATCCCATGGAAACGTCGAGGCTCGTGGTGAGCGAGATATTCGGCCCCACCGTGCAAGGTGAAGGGCCCTCATTGGGACGCCGATGCGCTTTCGTTCGGTTGGGCGGGTGCAATCTCGCCTGCCGCTGGTGTGACACTCCTTACACCTGGGACTGGACCGGCCAGGGAGACTCCGGCATCGCCTACGACCCCAAGAAAGAACTGCGGGTGATTCCCTATACGGAGGTCCGGGATCACTTGGTCGCTTACAATGTTCCGCTCATCGTCGTGTCCGGCGGCGAACCGTTGAGCCAACAGGCCAGGCTCTATCCGTTGGTGCGAGATCTCCGCGACTCCGGACACGACGTCGAAATCGAGACCAACGGAACGATCGCGCCGGATCCCCGGCTCGCGGAGCTGGTTCGGTTCAACGTGTCACCGAAGTTGGCTCACTCGGGGGATCCGATAAGTAGACGCATAGTCGGAAACGCATTGTCGGCGTTCGCCGCGGTGCCGGGTACCGCCTTTAAGTTCGTCTGCCGTACCGAGGCCGATCTTGACGAGGTCGCGGCACTGGTCAGCGGGTACGGTCTCGACTCGGTCTGGGTGATGCCGGAAGGACAGCGCCAGGCTGCGCTCGATCAGTCCCTCGCCCGACTGCGAGACCCCGCCATTGCCCGCGGCTGGAATCTCACAACGAGACTGCATATCACGATGTGGGGAGATCGGAGAGGCGTATGACACTGTCAGACCTACCTCAGGACTATCCTGTGCAGGATCCGTTGGAGGATGTGGCACGGCAGCTCCTCATTCAGATCGGCGAGGACCCCGACCGTAGTGGCCTCCAGGACACCCCGAAGCGATTCGCTCGATGGTGGCGAGAGTTCAGCACCTACCAGGCCGGTCGCGTCGAAACGCAATTCCCGTTGCGCACCGACGGGCAGATCGTCATGGTGTCCGACATCAACGTGTGGTCACTGTGCGAGCATCATCTGCTGCCCTTCTCGTGTGTGCTGTCCATCGCGTACAGGCCCGGGGAGCACGTTCTGGGGCTGTCCAAGTTCGCCCGCATCGCTCAGCGCCACGCGCATCGGCTCCAGGTTCAGGAACGGTTGGTACGCGACATCGCCGAAGAGATCTCCAAGGTGACCGGGACGGACGATGTCGCTGTCATCGGCCGTGGCGAGCACCTTTGTATGAGCATGCGAGGCGTCCGCACCTCTGCGCTCATGACCTGCTCGGTCTTCGACGGGATCTTCCGCGACTATGGTCCGGCCCGCGATGAGGTGATCAAGTTTGCGTCCTCAAGCAGCTGATCGCCGTCCTGACCCCGCCATCCAACCACTTCACCCGCGAGCAAACACATGAACATCGCCTTCGTCATGCTCACCTACCACCCCGATGAACCCGCAGGGATCGAACGCTCCATCGCCTCCCTCGCCGCGGGACTGCGCGAGATGGGCCACAGCACCCTCGTCATCGCCGCGAACTCGGCGGACAGCACCCCCGCCCCGCGCGTAGTGCGCCTGACGTCGGTGGCCTTCCCCCGTCCAGTCCCCTACGAAGAGATTCCCCTGCTGCTCGCCGACACCGATGCCATCGGGGGGGAGGTTCGGCGGATCCTCGCGGACCACCAGACGGACCTCGTCTGCTGGTGCGACGCGGTGTCAGGGCTGGGCTTCCTCAGTCCTGCGGGGCCGGCGACACGCACCGTGCTCATGGTGCACTTCCCTCGGGCCGATGAGGCGATGCGCCAGAGTCTGGCGCACGAGCCCGACGCGGTCGTCACCGTCAGCCCATTCATGATCGATGAGGCTGCCCGAGCCGGTATCGACTCCCGTGCCTGGCACGCGCTACCCAACGCTCTCCTCAGCGGGGGCCGAGCACCGGACGCTGCACGGCGAGAGGAACTCCGCCACACGGGACCCGTCCGGGTGGTGGCACGCGCGGATCCCCAAAAAGGCGTCGCCGACCTCTTGAGGTCGCTACCGCCGGGACTCGGCCGCCCCGTCCAGGTGGTCCTGGCCAAAGCGGGATTCGAACTCCGACCGGCACTCCAGGACCGGTATTTACGGGAGTGCTCAGAGCTGGCAGACAGTCTGGACGCCGTAGAGATCCTGCCGCACCTGCCCTGGGAAGGGGTCCAGCCTTTCTTCGCGGGGGCGGCCGTCGCTCTGGTGCCCTCGACCGGCCCCGAGAGCTTCAGCAACGTCGCCGCCGAGGCGCTCTCCGTGGGGACCCCGGTCGTCGGTTTCCACATGGGCCATCTGCCAGTACTGGTCGGATCCGCCGGGTGCTCGGTCGAGTTCTCCGCGAGAGGAAGCGAGCTCCCGGCGCTGCGGGGTCCCGCAGCGCGTATCCCCTCGGTAGCCGGACGCATGAGCGCGCTGTGGTCGGCCACCACCGAGCTGCTCGGTGATAAGGGTCGCTACCACAGGGCATCACGCCAGGCACCGTTGCAGACCGCCTCTTATGCCCCGGCAAATGTAGCAAAGCAATTCCTCAAGGCCGTGGGGTTGTGACAAGCCGAACGGCCAGAGCGCCAGGCGACGTCATGCTTCTTCAGTGATCTCCCCGCAGCGGCCCGTTTCCTCGTCCATGAATGGCCGTACCACCAGCAAAGGGGATGGAAGTCGATGACGAATATACTCATCGCCGGCGGCGCCGGTTTCATAGGATCGCACTTAACCGGGCGTTACCTGAGTATGGGGCATCGCGTTGTGTGCCTGGACAACTTCCTCACCGGGAACCGCGCGAGCCTGTCCGATCACACGTTGGACGACAGGCTCGAAGTGGTAGAGCACGATGTGACGATGCCGTTCATCGGACCTGAGGACGTCGAGGTCGTCATTCATCTGGCGTCTCCGGCCAGCCCTCTTGATTACCTGCGTCTGCCGATCGAGACACTGGGTGCCGGCTCGTTGAGTACGTTCCACCTGCTGGACGCTGCGGTATCGGCGGGGGCCCGTTTCGTCATGGCGTCGACATCGGAGGTCTACGGCGATCCGGTCGTTCACCCCCAGCCCGAGTCCTACTGGGGCCACGTCAACCCTGTCGGGCCGCGGTCCGTCTACGACGAGGCAAAACGCTTCAGTGAGGCGCTGACGATGGCCTACCGTCGTCACCGGAGCGCGGACGCGGGCATCGTGCGTATCTTCAACTGCTATGGGCCGAATATGCGGAGTGACGATGGTCGCGCGGTCCCGACGTTCATCAGACAGGCGCTCGCCGGGGAGCCCTTGACTGTTGCGGGTGACGGCTCGCAGACGCGTTCACTTTGCTACGTCGACGACATCGTGGAAGGCATCGTCCGCTTCACGGAGAGCGGTGGTGGCGGCCCGGTAAACCTGGGAAATCCTGAGGAGGTCAGCATGCTGGAACTGGCTGAAGAGATCATCGCCATCACGGGCTCCACGTCCTCCGTTGAGTTCGTCGAGCGACCGCGGGATGATCCCGAACGACGGCTCCCCGACATCACGTTGGCCAGGAACAAGTTGGGCTGGGAGCCCAAGGTGACCCGTGCCGACGGACTCGCGAGGGCGATCGAGTGGTTCAGGAACCAATCGTGACCTGATCTCCAACCCTGCATTTCACAGGACTCGTTGAGATGTAGGCAGTGAGCTGCTCCGAGTTAGGTGGAGTCCCTGGTATGCCCCGGTTGTGATGGATTCGGGTTGCTGGACAACGGGCGATTCAGCAGCCTTCGGAGGCCGTGATGCCCTGCAGCTGTCGGCCGGAGTTCCGCCGCAAGGTTCTCGATCTTGTTGCATCCGGAAGAAAAGTCGCCGAGGTCCTCCGGCTCCTCGGTATCAACGACCGGACGATCTATGTCTGGCGTCGCCAGCACCTCATTGATACGGCGCACGGCGAGAGACGAGGAGCCCATGGCCAGGAACAGTTCGGCATTAGCGATCGAGGCCTCGGGGTTAGTGAAGACGTTCGAGGGCAAGCGCGCCGTGGACGGTATCGACCTCGCCGTCGCCCGTGGCACTGTGTACGGCGTGCTCGGCCCCAACGGGGCTGGCAAGACCACGTGCGTGAAGATGCTCGCGACCCTGCTGCGGCCGGACGCCGGCGAGGCCCGCGTCTTCGGCCAGGATGTCGTAGGGGAGGCGGATGCGGTACGCTCGCGCGTCTCTCTAACCGGCCAGTACACCTCGCTGGACGAGGACCTGACCGGCACGGAGAACCTGGTACTCCTCGGCCGTCTGCTCGGCCACGGCAAGCCAGCCGCGCGGGCGCGCGCTGAGCAGTTGCTGGACGCATTCGTCCTTGCCGAGGCCGCAGGCAGGCAGGTGCGGACCTATTCCGGCGGCATGCGGCGCCGCTTGGACATCGCCGCATCCATCCTCAGCACCCCCGACCTGCTGTTTCTGGACGAGCCCACCACGGGCCTCGACCCGCGCAGCCGGAGTCAGGTGTGGGAGATCGTGCGGGTCATCGTCGATCAGGGCACCACGGTGCTCCTCACTACGCAGTACCTGGACGAGGCCGACCAACTGGCCGCGCGGATCGCGGTGATCGACCATGGCCGAGTGATTGCTGAGGGTACGAAGGGCGAACTTAAAGCATCAGTTGGCGCGGGCTCCGTATACCTGCGGCTGAGAGATGCGACCCAGCGTGCCGCGGCCGAGCAGCTGCTGGACACGTGTTTGAATGCCCCCGTGCAGCAGGGGGCAGATCCGCTCGCCCTCAGCAGCCGGGTCTCCGGTGACCATGGCGAGTCGGTGGCGCAGGCGTCACTGGCGCTGGCCGAACTGGCCCGCAGCGGTATAGGCGTCGACAGCTTCTCGCTGGGGCAGCCCAGTCTCGACGAGG
This sequence comes from uncultured Actinomycetota bacterium, assembly GCA_963798065.1. GTDB lineage: Bacteria > Actinomycetota > Actinomycetes > Streptomycetales > Streptomycetaceae > Streptomyces. The sequence goes on from CAWCSC010000002.1 coordinate 81,425, forward strand.
TCTTCCTCAGCCTGACCGACGACTCCTCCCAGCGCCCCGAGGGGACCGCTGCCTAATGCCGCTGTCAAGCCATGAGATGAAGTGGCGGTCGGGCCCAGTAGGGTTGGCGGTCGCGCAGGATCGCGCAGAGAACGTTCACCTTGTGGCGGCCCAGGGGGATCGACAACCCGAGCCATCGACGGCAGCCCGCATGGAATCCATCCCTGCCCCACCCGCGCGGTCCTAGAGTCGCGTACTCCTGGGACGCACTCAAGAAGGTAGGGCAGCGTGAGCAACGCCGTGACGAAGTCCGATTCCCATGCCGACGCGCACGGCCAAGAACTCGCAGCAGTCAGGGCGGAATCCCTGGTCAGGCTACTGGCCACCGGCAAGCGTCCGCCCCGGCCCAGCGCGCTGGCGGCCTCGGCGGCCTTCGGCTGGCGGGCCATGTTGAAGATCAAGCACATGCCGGAGCAGCTCTTCGACGTGACCGCCTTCCCGGTCATGCTGGTGCTGATGTACACGTTCCTGTTCGGCGGCGCGCTTGCCGGTTCGACGCGGGAGTACGTGCAATTCCTCCTGCCCGGCATGATGGTCATGTCCGTCGTCATGATCACGATGTATACGGGCGTCGCGATCAACATTGACATCGGCAGGGGCGTCTTCGACCGCTTCAGGACGCTGCCGATCTGGCGCCCGTCCCCCATGGTCGGCTACCTGCTGGGCGACATGATCCGTTATGCCGTCGCCTCGGCCGTGATCCTTGTGGTGGGCCTGATCCTGGGCTTCCGCCCGGCCGGCGGGGCGTTTGGCGTACTCGCGGGGGTGCTGCTGCTGCTCGTGTTCAGCTTCGCCTTCTCCTGGGTGTGGACCATGTTCGGTCTGCTGCTGCGCTCGGAGAAGTCGGTGATGGTCGTTTCGACGATGGTCGTCTTCCCGCTGACGTTCCTGAGCAGCGTCCTGGTCGACCCGGACACCATGCCGGGCTGGCTCCAGGCATTCGTCGACAACAGCCCAGTCACGCATCTGTGCGGGGCGGTGCGGGAGCTGATGGCCGGATCGTGGCCCGAGGCGGACATCGCCTGGGTGCTGGGCTGGGCCGGACTGCTCGTGCTGGTCTTCGGCCCCGTCACCATGCGGCTGTACGCACGGAAGTAGCCCCAGCGGCCCCGTGGCCGAACTCCCGGGTCTTGACTGCGGGCCTTGGCCCAAGGCCGGGTGCAGAGCCTGGTCATCGCGGCCGGCAAAACCTCCGCGCGGCCATTGCGGTGGAGGGGAAGGGTTGCGGCCGGGCAGTGGCCGCGGCGGGCACAAGCGCATGTACTCGCGCTTCGTGACACTGCAGATCCGGCTTGCCCGCCGGACGTGAGATCTGCGCGGCCGCGGCGCTGACGGACACCAGCGGCAGCAGGAGCGTGCGGGGCGTCAGACGGCCGCCGCGCATCTGCGGAATCACCAGAAGGATCAGGGCGGCGGAGATGAGGTAGTCAGTCGTCGTCATGGGGAAGAGCTTGCCGCCCGCGGCGCCGCACGGCCTCGGCCCGTGGGTTGACTCCTGGTTTGATACCTGGCGTCAACCCACGGGTTGACGCACGAGACCGCCCGGGTACGTCAGCCCGTGGCCGAGCGGGTAGAGCTCGCGGGGCGGGTCGTCCGCCCGTGGCATCGAGTGTGGGTTCTCGCTGTTTCTCAGCCGCACAAGACTGGTCGCCACTTGTTGGCTCAGAGGTCGTTTTCAGCTAGTTTGTGTCGCTTCACGCGTCACGGATGGATACTCGCACCTCTCACGTTTCGAGTTCCTGTACAGGGCGGCGGGAGTAATCGCCGATATCAACTGCCCTTGGAATGAGACAGGCTTCACGCGATGAGACGGGCAAAAGAGGCGTCCCTTAAGCCTCGTCAATCGCGCCAGCCCCCAAAGGGCCGCTCCGCCACGGGAACTTGTTGGGATGAAACAGGTTCTGTCGATGAAAACGACCTCTGACTGAGCGTTTGGTTCGCCTATTGGGCGGTTCATTGCGATTTCAGCGGCTAGTCGCGAGCACCGAACCAAGCGATCCGTCGGAAATACGGCTTCTGCGGCAATTGGCAGACCAGTTATGCGCCGGGTTCCTCACAAAAGCTCCTGTCTCATTTAAGAACCTACCGGTTCACCCGAGATGGAGAACGCACGCCCTGGTGCACCCAACACCCCCGCCCGCGCCCTGCTCAGACCGGCCGCCACCACATATACCCAGACAACATACAGACCCCACGGCCCTACCCCAGCGACCTGTCCGACGCCCGCTGGGAACTCATCCGCCCCACCCTCGAAGCCTGGCGCCAAGCCCGCAACGGCATCCGCAGACCCACCCACGACCTACGCAGCTTGATGAACGCCATCCTCTACGTCGACCGCACCGGCATCCCCTGGCGCTACCTGCCCCACGACTTCCCACCCCACCAGACCGTCTACGGTTCGCCCACTGGGAAGCCGACGGCATCTTCGACCAGCTCACCGGCCTCTTACGCGGCAAAGTCCGCCAGGCGACCGTGAGGAGGAGGTCCTCAAGCTCGTCGCCGAGGGCCACACCTCACAGCAGATCGCCGAGCTGCTGGTCATCAGCCCCAAGACGGTGGAGCGTCACCGCGCGAACCTGCTCCAGAAGCTCGGCCTGAAGGACCGTCTGGAACTGACCCGGTACGCCATCCGCGTCGGCCTGATCGAACCCTGACCACCTGTTGTCAGGCTCGGCCCGTGTCGCGGGGGGGCGTCTCACCTCAGTCCCGTTCAGGCCCAGTTCGGCAGATCGGTTCCCCACCGGGCCGGTGCACGGTTCCAGTTCGCGGGTGCGCCGTCACAGTGGACCGGGGGCAGCGCCGGGGCCGGGACGGGTCGGGGCCGGTGCGCGGGCTGGTGAAGTGGCCTTCGGGCGGAGGTTTCTGAACCCCCGCCGGGTGCGGGCCGGGGTGAGGCGTTCAGGCGGGGCGCGAGGTTGAGACCGGCAAAGCCTCCTCCTGGCTGACCGGCGCTTCGGCCAGCGGCGATCGGGCGGCGAAGCCGTGGAGTCGGCGGCCTATCGGGGGCCGTCGGTCCGATGTCGGTGAGAGCAGGCACCTTTCGAGAGGTCCCGCCGGGTGCCCATCCGGCTGTGGCTTTCCGCTTTTCTCCCTGACCCGAACTCAAGGAGGGCACATGACGATCACTGTCCGGCCCGGAAGCACCGTGATGTTTGCTCGGCCTCGGCGGGCTGCGGAGCGGGCGGTGTGGTGTCGCCCCGGGGCTCGATGTCGTACGTCGGGGTCGTGCGCCCGGGCAGGAGGTCCTGGGCGGACCGGAGTGCGCGGGCGAGCAGGTGCGCGCGTCCGGCGGCGATGGGGCCGAGGATCGCGAGGACGAGGACGTACCCGGCGATGAACGGGGCGAGGCGGTCGTCGAGTCCGGCGCTGGCGGCCATGGCGGCCAGGATCAGCGCGAACTCCCCGCGCGCCACGAGGGTGGTGGCGATCTCGGCGGCGGGCTCGGTGCCGTAGCGGTACACGCGGGCGACGAGGAGTCCGGCGATGACGTTCATGACGACGGTCAGCGCGGCCGCGGCGGCGACAGGCCCGACGACGGACACGATGTCGCCGGGGTCGATGGAGAGTCCGAATGCGAAGAAGAAGATCGCCGCGAAAGCGTCGCGCAGCGGATGCACCAGTTCCCGGATGCGCGGGCCGGAGGGTGTGCCGGCCAGGATCAGACCCACCATGAACGCGCCGATGGCGTCGGCGACTCCGAGGACCTCGGAGACTCCCGCCACCAGGACCGCCGCACCGAGGAAGCTGATGACGAGGAGTTCGTTGTCGCGGGTCGCGATCAGACGGCCGACCAGCCTGGTGCCGTAACGGGCGGCGGCCGCCAGCACCAGCAGGAAGCCGAAGGCCTTTGCGCCCTGGAGGACCGTGTCCCCGACGCCCTGGGCGCCACTGATGACCGGCTGGAGCGCGGCGAGGTACAGCGCGAGGAAGATGTCCTCGACCACGATGACGCCCAGGATGAGACGCGTCTCCGGGCGGCCGATGCGGCCCAGGTCGATGAGGATCTTGGTGACGATGGCGGACGAGGAGATGCCGAGGACACCGGCGAGCACCAGCGCTTCCCTGACGCCCCAGCCCAGGGCGAAACCGAAGACCAGACCCGCGCCGACGTTGAGCAGCAGATAGATCCCGCCCGCGGTCAGCAGGCGCCGGCCGCCGCTCCTGAGGTCGTCGAGGTGGAACTCCAGCCCCAGGTAGAACAGCAGCAGCACCAGTCCGAGCGCGGAGAGCATCTCGAAGTCGTGTGCGTCCTCGACGATGACGAGGCCCGGGGTGTGCGGGCCGAGCAGGATGCCCGCGAGCATGAACAGCGGAATCGTCGGGAGCCCGATCCTGCCGCCGAGGCGGGCGAGGAAGGCGGCGGCCAGGAAGGCGCCGCCCATGGCGAGGAGGCTGTCAGCGTGTCCCACGGGTCACCGCCTTCGCGGGCGCGCAGGGGGCGGATCGTTTCACCTTGCGGGGATGGATAGGGGCTCCTCCTTGCGGGGTGTGACGGACAGTGTCGTGCGCCACTCGGCGCATCCGAGGCCTCGGCCATGACAACCAGCGCGAAAGCCTCGGCGACGCTGCCAGCCTCACATGGGCTCCGACGCGGTCACCATCGGTGACCGCACCCATTTCCCCGTGGGGGCGACACCCATCCTCGAAGGGCAGCGGCCTGTCACACCTGCCGGTGGTCGATGCCCAGCAGGCTCGCGGCGGCCCTGAAGTCGGCCGCGTGGTGGCCGACCGCGAGGGACCAGTGGTGTCCGACGCCCGTGGCGCTCCAGGCGTCCACCCATTCGCCCGGATCGCGGCCGAAGTCGACGCGGCTGGTGGTGTTGCCGATCTCCAGCAGTGGTCCCGGTACGACGGTGCCCTCGGAGGTGACGAAGGACAGGCTGCCATCGGCGTCCTGGCCGAGGCCGAGCAGGGTGACGGGCCCCTGCCGGACGTCGAACTCGACGCTCACGCCCCAGCCGCGTTTGCCGTGGTAGACGCCGAGTCCGCGCAGCAGCGGTTCGCGGGCGCTGACCGCGAGGTGGGCGGGTCCGTCGTGGCCCATCTCCACGACGCCGTCCTCGAAGTCGAGGGCCTGGATCTCGGTGAAGGAGCCTCCGGCGCCGACGCTCTGGGAGGCGAACTGGGCGACGCTGGTGCGCAGTTCGTACTCGCCGGCCGCGGGCACGCCCCGGGCGGTGAGCAGGGAGGCCCCCAGGATCATGCCGGCGCCGAGCCGCTCGTGCAGTTCGCCGTCGAGCCCGCGGTGGTAGTAGGCGAGGGTGTCGAGCCCGAAGTCCTCGACGAGGCGGTCCAGTGCGACCGACACGGTCGCGCCCCAGGCGAAGTCCTCGTCCACCACGCTCTCGTCGAGGGTGAAGACCTGCCGGGCGAGTGCCATGCGCTCGCGGGTCTCCGCCTCCGTCACCCGCTCCACCCGGTGCCGCAGGTCGTCGAACTCCAGCACCTCCACGTGCGAGCCGAACGTCGTGGCCAGCAGCGTCGGGTCGGTCTGCACGTCGAGCATGCCGGGGTACACGTGCCCCATGAGGCCGTGCCGGGCGTGCCGGAGCGCGGCGCGGATGTGCGCGGCCCGGATCCACTCTTCGATGCGCCGCCAGGCGGACTCCTGGCGCAGCCAGCCCGAGACCGACCGGAAGGGGATGCCCGCGCGCCGGAAGACGTTGCCGACCTCGGGGACGGAGCACTGTGCGCAGTAGGCCAGCCAGTCCCCCGTGTCAAAGGTCGCGTGGTCCATCCTCCGGGTCGGCTGAAGGTCGATGACCAGGACGGGCGTGTGCGAGCGCTGCGCGATCGGCAGCACCATCGACGACGTCAGATACGTCGTCAGGAACAGCACGATCAGGTCGCAGTCGGCCCGCCTCAACTGCTCTGCGGCGCGCGCTCCTTCCTGGGCGTCGGAGACGAACCCGGCGTCGGTGACCTCCGCGTCCATCCCCCGGAAGCGCTCGGCGACGTAGGCGGCCGACTCCTGCAGTTGCGGGAGAAGGCCGGGGAACTGCGGCCAGTAGGTGCCGAGTCCGCCGGCGACCAGTCCGATCCGGGTGCGGCGCCGGGTGACCGGCGGGAGCAGATCGTGCAGGGCGGCGGTCCGTACGCCCGTGCGGTCCGCGGTCGTTGCCATGGTCGGTGCTCCTTGTCGGGTCTGCTGCGGCTCAGGTGCTGGGGATGCGCAGGTCCGCTCTGTCACGCACCGCACTGGAGGAGCGCGGCACCAGGACGCGGATGATGAACACGCCCGCGAACGCCGCCAGCGCCATGCAGGCGGTGATCGTCCAGAGCAGGACGGCCGGGCTGTGGTCGGCCAGGGCGGGGGTGAAGAACGCGGCGACCGCGAAGACTCCCCGTGACAGGGCGTAGGTCAGGCCCTGGGTGGTGCCCCGGGTGTCCGCGGGCAGGGTGAGCTGCGACCACACCTTGTAGTTCGCCTCGCCGGCGAAGGGGTTGGAGAGCTGGTAGAGAACGAAGAAGACGAGCATCCCGACGAGCGCGCCCGCGGTCAGGGACGCGATGACGAAGGCGAGGATCTGCACCACCGCGGCCACGTGGAACAGCCGGTCGCGCCAGGGGCTGTCGGCCACGCGGACGAACGCGAAGGTCGAGCAGCACCCCGATCGGGATGAAGGCCAGGTTGATTCCGGTGGCCAGGCTCTGTGAGGCGTCGCTGACGGTGACGAGCAGGTAGGTGCCGAACTGGCCGAAGGTGTTGGCGCCGAGGCCCCAGGTGACGTAGAAGACGAACGTCGCGGTCATCGGCAGCAGCGCGGCGCGCGTCCACAGGTTCTTCAGCGAGCTGCCCTCGGGGGCTGCGTCTGTCTCGGTCTCTGACGGCTCGTCGGACAGTTTCAGACGGGAGCGCAGGGCCCAGGTGACGAGCGCGGCGACAGCCAGTTGCCCGGTGATGAGCCGGGCCCCGGTCATGCCCGAGGTGGACAGGACGAAACCGAGGAAGATGGCGACGGCGATGCCCAGCATCCACATGACCTGGGTGAAGGCCACGAGCCTGCCCCGGGCCCAGGAGGGCGCGGCGTCCGAGACCACCGCCAGCGAGGTCGGCAGGTCGGCGCCGGCCGCGAGCCCCGCGACCAGGACGCCGATCAGCAGCGTGATGTCGTCCGGCGCCAGCGTGATGACGATCGCGCCGAGGGCGAAGCAGAAGATGTCCCAGTTGTAGACGCGGCGGCGGCCGAAGAGGTCGGCGAGCCGTCCGCCGACCAGGGATCCGACGGCGATGCAGCCGGTGACGATCGCGCTGATCGCACCCGCCATCCACACGCCCATGTCGTAACTGTCGCGGTAGATGGCCAGGTTGACGGAGATGCTGACGATCAGCCCGGCATCGAGATAGGAGGCCATGCCCGACAGGGCGGCGGCCTTCCAGAGCTGTTTCGGGATGGGGCGGGTACCGGCCATGATGCGACTCCGTCGTCTGGTGACATCGCGGTTCCGGGGGCCTGGTCGCAGCGAATATAGGGCGAGAAAAACGTTGCAACAAGATGTCGCGCGCACATGGGTGACATGACGTCGGATTCGGCGGCACCGTTCTCGGATATGGCGTGGCCGTTCCAGGTCGCCTACGGTGAAGGTGGCCTAAAAACGTTTTAGGGGAAGGACCGCGTCCGTGATCTCCCCCGCGCTCCAGCACTGTTCGAGGACCCGCCCCGCGACTTCGGCCCCGCTCCCCTGTGGTGGTGGTCGGGCGCGAAGGTCACCCGCGAGCGCCTCGCCTGGCAGCTGCGGGCGTTCGCGCGGGGCGGTGTCCACAACCTCGTCGTGATCAACCTGGCCCCGGCCGGCCCGACCTTCGGCGCCCGGGCCGACGATCCGGCGTGGTTCGGCGAGGAGTGGTGGGCGCGCTTCACCGACGCCTGCGAGATCGCCGCGGAGCTGGGCACGCGCCTGTGGTTCTACGACCAGATCGGGTTCTCCGGCGCCAATGTGCAGGGCGGTGTGACACGGCGTCATCCCGAGGCGGCCGGCCGCGCGCTGCGTTGTCACGACGTCACCGTCTCCCGGGGCACGGTCGCCCTGGGGGATGCCGAGACCCCGCTGACCGCCCACACCCCGCGGGGCCGACGCCTCGATCTGGCCACGGACGGCAGGGGCACCGCGGGCGTCTCCGCCCCCGACGGAACCGTCGTACGGCTCGTCACCGCCGTCCCCACGGCTTTCGACTACCTGGACCCGCACGCCGTGGGCCTGTTGATGGACACCGTCCACCACGAGTACGACCGCCGCGTGCCCGACTACCTGGGCACCGTCATCGCGGGCAGCTTCCAGGACGAACTGCCGGGCACGAACGCCTGGAGCCACCGCTTCGCCGAGGAGTTCCGCGCCCGGCGCGGCTATGACCTGCTCGACCACCTGCCGGCCCTTTTCGGTACGAACGCCACCGTGGCGGAGGGGAAGATCCGCGCCGACTACTACGCGGTCCGCGCGGAACTCACCGAGGAGGCCCTGTTCCGGCCGCTCGCCGACTGGCACCGCGAGCGCGGCCTGCTGCTGGGCAGCGACCAGAGCCACCCCGCCCGCGCGGGTTACCCGTCGCAGTCGACGCAGATCTACACCGACTACTTCCGGACCCACCGTTGGTACAGCGCCGCCGGCAGCGACCACCACGGTGACGCCAAGGTGCACTCCTCCATGGCCCATCTCTACGGCCACGAGCGGGTGTGGATCGAGGCGTTCCACTCCTCCGGCTGGGGCGGCACCCTGGAGGACACCTACGACTGGCTGCTGCCGTTCCTGCGCAGCGGCGCCAACCTGTACAACCCGCACGCCAGTTACTTCGGCACGGCGGGCGGCTGGTTCGAGTGGGCGCCGCCGTCCACCGACTGGCGCCAGCCCTACTGGAAGCAGTATCCGGCGTTCTCCCGGGCCGTGGCCCGGATCTGCTCGATCATGTCCTGGGGCAGCTACGCGGCCGACGTGGCGGTCCTGCATCCGACCGCCACCATGCAGGCGCTCATCCCGCTGGACGCGCCGGTCCAGCACTTCGGCGACGGCCGGCTGGGCGACGGCCATGCCGACGCCGACGAGACTCAGCGCCACTACCTGGACCTGTGCGGCACGAACAACTGGCTCGGCCCGCACGTGGGCACCCTGGACCGGCACGGGATCTCCTTCGACGTCGTCGACGACGACTCGGTCCAGCGCGCCAAGGCCACCGACGGCGCCCTGCGCATCAGGGACCTGGCGTTCACGGCGGTGCTGCTGCCCTCGGCGAGCGTGCTGGAGGAGGAGACGGCGCGGCGGCTGGCCGAACTGCTCGACGCGGGAGGACGGGTCGTGGTCGTGGGGCGTCCGCCCGAGACGGCAGCGGGCCGGGCCGGTGACGACTCCGTGGTGGCGGCCCTGCTGGCGCATCCACGGCTGGAGCGGGTGCGCGACCCGGAGGCCGGCGCGGCGGCGGTGGCCGACGCGGCCGGGCCCGCGACGGGCGAGGTTCCACTGCTCGTCAGGCGGAAGGGCAACGAGGCGGTGGCGCTGGTCACGGCGGCCTTCCCGGAGATCGGCGCGCATCCGCTGCGGCCCGGCTCCAGCCCTTCGGGCGATGCCGTGGGGACCTCGTCCGTCACCGTCCGGGCCGAGGTCGCCGAGGCCGAGGTCTGGAACCCGGCGACCGGCTCCCGCGGTCCCGGCGCGCGTCACCGTCTCCGACGACGGCGCCGTCTCGACCATCGAGGTGCCGCTGGACGGCGCCCCCGCGGCCCTGGTCGTCTGGCGCGAGGGCAGGCCGGCTCCGATGCAGACCCGAACGCGAGGCGCCGCCGGCCCGGGTGCTCGACGTCTCGACCGGCTGGCACGGCCGGCTGGTCCCCACCATGGACAACACCTGGGGCGATCTGGCGCTGCCCCCGGGATCGTCCGTGGACGAGCCGCAGATCTGGGCCATGGAGTGGACCGAGGGCTCGGTGTGGGAGCGGATCCGGGTCACGTACGGCAACCGGGTCCGCGTCCTGCCCCCGGTGCCCCTCGATCAGGTACCCGAGCCGCTGGACGCCGTCAGCGCCGAACGGGTCCTGGCCGGCGAGCTGCCCCTCGTACCGCCGGACGCGGGCTGGGATGTAGCGGCGTGTACTCGTCGAGCCGGGGCATCCCGGACCCGGGCGGGCTGCTGGGCATCAAGGGGCTGGTGAACGAGGAGTTCGTCCGCGTGCCCGTGCCGGTCGGCGCCACGGCCGCCCGGGTCCGGACGATCGTGGAGACCCACCACCGGGGGCCCGCCGAACTGCACGTCGGTGCCGAGGCCGGCAAGCGGGTGTGGTGGAACGGCGTGCCGCTGGACCCGGCCGGCGAGGGGTACTTGGCCTCCGCCCGGGTCACGGTGGCCCGCGGCCGGAACGTGCTCGAATACGAACTCTCCGATGCCCAGAGCCGCCCCACGGCGATCTCGGCCGAAGACGGCACACCGCTGGGCAGCTTCTTCTGTCTGTCCGCGCCGGGCGGACTCGGGCCGCGACCGCGGTTCATGCGGCCACCGGACGGCGTGCGGCCGGACTGCCAGGTCACATATCGCGCACGGCTCCGGGTCCCGGGCGACGGTGCGCGGGCGGTGCTCGTCGTGGGTGCCGCCGTGGCGGTCACCGTGCTGCTCGACGGGGACGTGGTGGCGCGGCAGGAGAAGGTGGAGTACTACGAGGCGGACTGGGGCGCCGTACCGCAGTTCTTCCGCCACGAACCGGCGCTCGGGGCGGGCGAGCACACCCTGGAGGTCGTGGCCGACAGTGCCGACGCCCGGGACGCGGTGTTCGTCGACCTGGTGATGACGTTCCGGGGCCGAGGTGACGGCCCTGGTCAGCGGCGCCGGCTGGGAGGCCGGGACGGGCGGGTGGCGGGGACGGACCGTCGAGGACGAGCGCAGGCGGGGCGAGTTGCAGCACTGCCACGCCGTGGTACGGCCGCACCCGCTGCCGGACACCGGGTGGCTCACCGGCCGGCCGGTGCTCGGCGGCGCCGTGTGGCCGTCGCGGTCCACCGACGACGTCCACGCGTCGCCGCAGCGCTTCCGGTTCACCGTGCCGGCGGGAACGGCGGCGCTCGACCTGCCGTTGGCGCTTCCCGCGCGCGTGCGCGTCGGTGACGGACCGGAATCGCCCCTGGACGGCGACCGGCTGACACTTCGCCGATCGCTCCCGGCACCGGCACCGGTCGAGGTGGTCACCGAGCCCACGGCGGTCCTGCGGGGCGGCTCCGCCTGGCGCGGGCCGGTGCGCGTGCGGACCGTACCGGCGCCGCTGCCGCTGGGCGACTGGCGTGAACTGGGGCTGGGCGGTTGGAGCGGGGGCGTGACCTACGCGCGGACGCTCGAGGTGGAGCCGGGGCCCGATCCCGTGCTGGATCTCGGGCGGGTGCGGGGCAGTGTGGAGGTGTCGGTCGACGGGGAGTTCGCCGGTGAGGCGTTCTGCGCGCCCTACCGTTTCCCGCTGCCCGGTGCCGCCGGGCGGAGCGTCCGGGTGGAGGTGACCGTCCGGGGCACGCTGGCCCCGTATCTCGCGCAGGCCACTCCGACCGCCTGGGCGTTCGACTCCCAGCTGTCGTCGGGGCTGCTGGGTCCGGTGACGCTGCGGGTGCCGTCCGACCGGGGTGGCGGACTCTAGGTCGTGTCCGCAAAGTCCCCGGCGGGCGGCCGGGTGGAGTCGCGCAGGACGAGGCCGGGGGCGAAGACGCGGGTCTCGTGGAGGTGGTCCGCGCGGGCCTCGATCTCGTCGAGCAGCATCTCCACGGCGGCCCGGCCGAGGTCCTCGACCGGCTGGCGGACCGTCGTCAGGGTCGTCGCCCCGAAGCTCGCGACGTCGAGGTCGCCGTAGCCGACGACCTGCACGTCCTCGGGGATGCGCACGCCCCGCTCGGTCAGTCCCCGGCACAGGCCGGCGGCGAGGAAGTCGTTGGTGCAGAAGACCCCGTCGGGCATGCCTTCGAGGTCGTGGGCGATCTGCGTGCCGTACGCGACGGTCATCCGCTCGGCGACGACCTGGTCCAGCTGCGCCTCGCGCCGGCTGCGGACGGCCTGCCGGGCGCCCTGGTACCGGTCGGCGCACTGGCGTATGCCGCGTTCGCCGTTGACGACGAGGATGTCGCACGCCCCGCTGTCGAGGAGGTGCTGTACGGCGATGCGGCCGCCGGCGATGTCGTCGACGGAGGCTGAGCAGCCCTCCCGGTCGGGCATCGCGCGGTCGGCCAGGACGAGCGGGATGCCCCGCTCGCGCAGCCGGGCCAGCCGGCCGGGGTCGGCGCTGAGCGGCACGACGACGACGCCGACGGCCCGCTGCTCGACGAGCATGGTGAAGTAGCCCTGCTCCCGCTCCGGGGCGTCCCCGCTGTGGCAGAGGACGAGGGAGTAACCGTGGTCGTAGGCCGCGTCGGCAGCGCCCCGCGCGATGCGCGCGTAGAAGGAGTTGGTCACGTCGGGCAGCACGAGCCCGATGGCGGAGGAGTGGCCGGTGCGCAGGCCGGCGGCTCCCGGGTGGGGGACGTAGTCGAGCGCGGCGACCGCGACGCGGACGCGCTCGGCGGTCCGTGCGTTGACCCGCTCGGGCCGGTTGAGCACGTTCGACACCGTGGACACCGAGACACCGGCGGCGGCCGCGACGTCCTGGATGCGGGCGGGGCGTGCCAAAACGGCGTCCACCCCCTCGCTGTTGCGGCCGTGCGACCAGGCACGACGGCGGCCTTCATGAGCGCCGCAAGTATAACGTGACCGAGCGTAGAACGTTTTTTCCCGCCCGGTCTCCGTCGTCTCCGGATCAGGCGGAGGGTGCGCCGGTGAGGACCTCCACCCGGCCGGTGTCGAGCGAGTAGTAGGCGCTGACGACGGCCAGGTCGCCCTTCTTCACCATCGGGGCGAGGTCCCTGTTGGTCCGTAGGCCGGCGGCGGTCTGGTTGATGTGGACGCGGGTCATGGCGTCGACCGGGTCGGCGTGCTTCGTCCTGGCGGTCTCCCGGTAGGCCGGCCGCAGGGCGTCGGCGATCGACTGCAGGTTGCCGGGCAGTTGCTTGCCGTCGCGCAGCGCCTCGTAGGCCGCCTTGACGGCACCGCAGCGCTGGTGGCCGAGGACCACGATGAGCGGGGTGCCGGACGTCATCGGCCCGTACTCCACAGACCCGACGACGACCGGGCCCACGACCTGTCCGCCCGTGCGCATCACGAAGAGGTCGCCGAGCCCGGTGTCGAAGAGCAGCTCCGGCGGCACCCGGGAGTCGATGCACGACAGGATCACGCCGTAGGGCTTCTGCTCCTCGGCGACGAACTCGCGCCGCTTCGGGTCACGGTCGGGGTGCTGGAGCTTGCCGTCCACCCAGCGCTTGTTGCCGTCCATCAGCCGCGCGAACGCGGCCCGCGGTGAGTCAGGGCGCGCGGCCGCCGCGGGAGAGGGGGAGGGCCTGCCCACGGTCGCTGCCTTCCCCGTGTTCGTGGAATCGGTCTTCGACGAACAGGCGGTGAGCAGAGCTGCGGTGGCAGCCAGCCCACCGGTGAGTATGGCCCTGCGCTGGGGTGTTCCGGCGGTACCCATGTGGCCGTCCCTTTCGGTCTCCGCTCTCCCTGGCGGGAGCGGTGATCCAACTGTCGTGGGAGGCCGGTTAACGCGCGTACAGCGTTGATGCAGCGCAGGAGAAGTGCTGATCCAAAACGCGAGGAGTGAGGACTCCGGACGCTTGCGTGACCCTTGGTCACAGGCGGACTGTCGTCCGGTGCTCGTAGTCCAGCCCGTGTTCGGCGCAGCGCCCTTCCCCGCGGGGGCAGATCATCGAGTACTCGCCGACCCGGGCCCGGTACACCCGCCACGGCGCGGGCGGACGCACCTCCTCCGGGGCGAAGGAGCGGCCGCCACGTCCGGCGGGCCGGGGAATCACCCGCAATCCCTCCAGGGCCTCCTCCCCCCGGAGTTCCTCCGCCGTGGCCTTCAGATACAGGGCGAGAGGGCTCGCCGTGCCCACCGGGGCCCGGGAGTCGTGCAGGACGATGCCGATCCGGGGCTCATGGGCGATGTTGCGGGAGTGCGTGACCTCGGGGGACGAGATCCAGTACAAGTCCCGTCCGTCCTCGGTGGAGTAGAAGACGGGCGACGCCCAGGGGGCGCCGTCCTCGCCGACGGTGGCCAGCACCATGTACAGGTTCCGGTCGATGATCGCGCGTGCCGCGCTGCGGGTGTCCTCGCTCATGCGTTCCCCCTGTTTCCGGTCGGATGGGGGTCACCTTAGGAGCGCGGGCCGGGTCAGGCCGGGAACTCCCGCTTCAGCCAGTCGCCGTCCAGGCGGATGTGCTTGATGGTGCGCCGGTGGTGGGTGTAGGCGATGTGGAGGGCGCCGTCAGGTGTCTGGGCGAGGGAGGGGTAGGACAGCTCGCGGTTGAGGCCGTCGCGGGAGTTGTTGGTCAGGCAGTGGCCGTCGCCGGTTTCGAGGTCGTGACGGAGCGGCCACGTGCGTCCGTCGTCCGGGGAGAGGGCCAGGGAGAGCGGGGCGCGCGGGGCACCCCAGAACGCGTCGCCCGTGGGGGCCGTGGGGCTGTTTTCCGACGAGGTCGCTGTCACTCCCTCGTCGTCGATCTCGTCGTACAGCGAGGCCCTGCGGGCGACGGCGTCCGCCGCGCTGCTGTGGTTGTAGACCAGGGCGAGCCTGCCGTCGGCCAGCACGGTGTACTGGATCGAGGAGTTGTTGTTCGGCAGGTCCAGGGGGCGCGGCCGGGTCCAGGTCTCGCCGCCGTCGTACGACGCGCTGCTGTGCACGGCGTCCGCGCGGCGGCTGCGGAAGAGGGCCAGGAGCGAACCGTCGGGCCGCGGGCGGATGTTCATGTGGACGAGGCCGGTGCTGCCCGGGACGGGGCGTTCGCGCCAGGTGTGTCCGCCGTCGTCGCTGATCATGACGGAGCTGGTGTCCCGGTCGCCCGACCAGGATGTGCCGGGGGTGGCGACGCAGCGGAAGACGGGGAGCAACAGCCTTTCGCCGTCCGGGCCTTGGACTACCGGCTGGCGTACGAACACGCCGCCCTGCTCGGTGGCCGGGAACAGGACGCGGGCCGGGCCCCAGGTGGCGCCCTCGTCCTGGCTGACGCGCAGCCGGACCTCGGCCGTGTCCTGGTGGCCGGCGCGCTGTGCCGTGTGCAGGAGCCAGAGGTCGCCCGAGGGGGTGGGGAACAACAGCGGGTTCTGCTCGGAGCGGGTGTCGTCGGCGGAGAGGCGCACGGGCGCGGACCAGGTGTCGGCGTCCGGGGCGAGGCGGGAGAACCACACCGAGATGTCGGCGACGCCTTCCTGGGTGCCGCCGAACCAGACGCAGCCCATGTCGCCGCTCGGCAGGACGGTGAGGTTGGCGGCGTGGTTCTGCACGGCGGGGGCGGCCAGGTGGGTCTCGGCGCGGCCCGGCTGGCCGGGGTGGGGGCGCAGGGTGCCGTCGGCGGTGGTCATCGAGCCTCGCCCGCCTGGCGCGCGGCGGTCAGGTGGCCGGCGGCCGCTTGTTCCAGGTGGACGAGGTCACAGGCCACGGTGGCGAAGGTGAAGCCCTCGGCGAGGCGTTTGGCGGCGCTCGCGCCGTCGGCGGTGTGGATGCCCGCTGCGATCCCGGCGCCGGCCGCGGCCGTGCGGACCGAGACGAGCGCGGCCTCGAACTCGTCGGCGATCGCCGGGTCGGTGGAGGTGGCGCCGCCGAGCGCGAGGCGCAGGTCGGAAGGGCCGACGTAGACGCCGTCGAGGCCGTCGGTGGCGCAGATGGCCTCGACGTCGGCCAGGCCCTCGGCGGTCTCGATCATCGCGAGGACGACGGTCTGGGCGTGGGCTTCGGCGGGATTCGGGCCGATGCGCAGGCCGGAGCGCATGGGGCCGTAACTGCGGCGGCCCAGGGGCGGGTAGCGGACGGCGGCCACCGCGTCGGCCGCGTCCTGCGCACTGTCGATCAGCGGGACGATGACGCCGGCGGCGCCCGCGTCGAGCGCCTTGCCGATCGGTGAGGGGTCGTTGGCCTCGACGCGGACCAGGCCGACGGCTGTCGAGCTCTTGGTGTCGATGGCGGTGAGGGAGCGCAGGACGCCCGCGTACTCCAGGAGGCCGTGCTGGGCGTCGAGGGCGACGTAGTCGTAGCCGAGGCGGGCGATACGTTCGGTGGAGACCGGGGAGTCGAGGACGGACCAGTAGCCGATGAGCTGTTCGCGGGCGCGCAGGGCGGCGGCGAAGGCGGCCGGGGTTCCGGGGGCGGGGGCCATGAGGGTGGGCTCCTTGCGTGGGGGCGTGGTCAGCGGTTGTAGGCGGGCATCGGGCCGCGCAGCCGGGCTCCGATCTCGTCGCAGGCCGCGGTGACGTCGGCGGGGAGCGGGCCCGCGGCGGCGGCCGCGATGTTGGCGAGGAGGTGCTCCGGCCGGGAGCCGCCGAGGAGCAGTGCGTCGGTGGAGGGGCGGTCCAGCAGCCAGCGCAGGGCGAGGTCGGTGAGCGGGAGAGAGGCCTGCTCGGCCACGGCGGCCAGGTCCGTGACGGCCGTGAAGAGCCGTTCGTCCCAGTACCGCTGGCGGTACATGGCGGCGAGCCGCGAGTCGCCGAAGCGTCCCGAGCCGGGTTCCTCGCCGAAGTGGTGACGACCGGTCAGGAGGCCGCCGCCGAGGGGGTTGTAGACCATGGTGCGCAGTCCGGTGACGGCCGCGTACTCGACGTACTCCTCCTCGATCCTGCGGGCGAGGAGGTTGTGCAGCTGCTGGGCGATCACCGGGCGCGGGGCGCCCACCTCGTCGGCCGTGCGGACGAGTTCGGAGATCTGCCAGGCCGCGTAGTTGGACACGCCGAGGGCGCCGATCTTTCCCTCGGCGGCGAAGTCGGCGACGGTGGCGAGGGTTTCGGCGAGGGAGGTCGCGCGGTCCGGCTGGTGGAGGTAGAAGAGGTCGACGTGGTCGGTGCCGAGCCGCTTGAGGCTGCCGTCGAGTGCGGCGCGCAGTCCGGCGGGCGACAGGGGCGCGTGGTCGCCCTGGTCGGGGTGCGCGATGCCGGCCTTGGTGGCCAGCACGATCCGGTCGCGGCGGCCCGGGAGCAGTTCCCCGAGCAGCCGCTCGCTCTCGCCCCCGGCGTAGCCGTTGGCGGTGTCGACGCCCGTGATGCCGGCATCGAGCGCGGCGTCGAGCATGGCCGCCGCTCCCCCGCGGTCGACGGTGTCGCCGAAGGTCATGGTGCCGAGCACCAGCCGCGAGAGCGGGAGGGGGACGTTCGGCAGGGTGAGGCCGGTGGTCACGAGGGGCTTCCTTCCGGTACGCGGCGGGGTTTCACGCCGTGGATGGCGGTCGGGTCGAGTGCGGCGCGGCGCAGGGCCCGGGTGTAGGGGTCGGCCGGGGCGGCGAGGACGGCCTCGGTCCGCCCGGCCTCGACCACCCGGCCTGCCCGCATCACCACGACGTCCGTGCTCATCTCGCGCACCACGCCCAGGTTGTGCGCGATGACGAGATAGGCGATGCCGGTCTCCTCCTGCAACTCCCTGAGCAGGGCGAGCACTTGGGCCTGCACGGAGACGTCGAGCGCGGAGGTCGCCTCGTCGCACACCAGCAGGTCGGGGCGGGAGGCGAGCGCGCGGGCGATGCCGATGCGCTGGCGCTGGCCGCCGGAGAAGTCGGCCGGGCGGCGCTGCAGCGCGGACGGGGGCAGACCGACCTGGTCGAGCAGCTCGGCAGCGCGGCGGGCCCGTTCGGCACGGTCGAAGACACCGCCGAGGCGCAGCGGTTCGGCGACGATCTGCTGGGCGGTCAGATGGGGGTCGAGGGAGCCGTAGGGGTCCTGGAAGACCATCTGCACGCGGCGCCGCAGTGGTCGCAGTCTCCGCTCCGGGAGGGTCGCGATGTCGGTGCCGTCGAGGACGATACGGCCGGATTGGGGGGTGAGCAGCCGGACCAGGGCACGGGCGAGGGTGGACTTGCCGCAGCCGGACTCGCCGACGACGGCGAGCGAGCCGCCCTTGTGGAGCTGGAAGCCGACCTGGTCGACGGCACGGAAGGGGCCGCTCGGGGTCGGGTACTCGACGACCAGGTCCTCTACGCGGAGCAGAGTCATGTGGCGGCTCCTCGCACGGAGGTCTCGTCCTCGTCCCAGGCGCCCAGGCGGGGCACGGCGGCGAGGAGAGCGCGGGTGTAGGGCTCGGCGGGTTTGTCGACGATCCGGGCGGCCGGGCCCGACTCGACGAAGCGGCCGTCCTTCATGACGTGGATGCGGTCGGAGACGAGCCGGGCCACGCCCAGGTCGTGCGTGATCATCAGCATGCCGATGCCGGTGCGTTCCTGGAGCTCCATCAGCAGGTCCAGGACGCTCGCCTGGACGGTGGCGTCCAGGGCCGAGGTGGGCTCGTCGGCGACCAGCAGTTCCGGATCGCCGGCGAGGGCGATGGCGATGAGGATGCGTTGCAGCATGCCGCCGGAGAACTGGTGCGGGTAGGACTTCCAGCGGGTCTCGGGGCGGGTGATGCGCACCTGGGCGAGCAGGTCGATGCCCTGGTCGCGGGCCTGCGCGCGGGACAGTTCGGGATGCCGCAGGCGGATCGCGTCGCCTAGCTGCCGGCCGATGGTGTGGACGGGGCTGAGGGCGGTCATCGGGTCCTGCGGGATCAGGGACACGGTCCGGCCTCGTACGGCGCGTGCCGCGCCGGGGTCGGCGATGACGTCCCGGTCGCCGATGCGGACGCTGCCCGACAGCACGGCCAGGCCCTCCGGCAGCAGGCGCAGTACGCCCATCGCGGTGGTCGACTTTCCGGATCCGGACTCGCCGATGAGGGTCACGGTCTCGCCGCGGCCGACGGTGAAGCTCACGCCGTCGACGGCCCGGACGACGCCGTGGGCGGTGATGAGTTCGATCTGGAGGTCCCGCACGTCCAGCAGGGGTGTCTGACCGGTCATGCTCCCGCTCCCTTCCGGCGGCGGGTGCGGTCCCGCAGTCCGTCGCCCAGCAGGTTGACCCCGACCACGAGGAGGGCGATGACCAGGCCGGGCAGGGTGACCAGCCACCACGAGGTGGTGATGTAGGCCTGGCCGTCGGAGATGATCCGGCCCCAGGTGGCGAAGGGACGCTGCGGTCCGGCGCCGAGGAAGCTCAGCGCGCTCTCCAGCAGCACGGCCTGGGCGAGCAGGAGCAGCACGACGAGGCTCACCGGGCGCACGACGTTGGGCACGACATGCCGGGTGAGGACCGACCAGCCACGCAGGCCCAGCACGCGTGCCGCGGCGACGTACGGTTTCTCGCGCTCGACCAGGACGAGGGAGCGGGTCAGCCTCGCCACCTCGGGCCACTGTGCGACCGCGATCACGCAGGTGATGACGGTGACCGACGGCCCGAAGAGGGCCACCACGAGCAGCAGCATCATCAGCAGGGGCAGGGCGAGCTGTGCCTCCAGGAAGCGGGAGACGAGCGCGTCGACCCAGCCGCCGAAGAAGCCGGCTGCCGCCCCGGCGACGATGCCGATCAGCCCGGACACCAGGACCGCGAGGACGCCGACCGACAGGGAGACCTGGCCGCCGTGCAGGATCCGCGACAGCAGGTCGCGGCCGAGCTGGTCGGTGCCGAGCAGATGCCCGTCGCTGAGCGGCGGCAGCCTGCGCCGGGACAGGTCCTGGGCGTTGGCTTCCGGCAGGGGCAGCAGGTTCGCCAGGGCGACGGGCAGCACAACCAGTGCCGTGCACACGGACCCGGCCCAGATCTTGAAGCGGGCGCCGCGCCGCTGCCGGGTCGCGGTGGCCCGGGCGAGGTCGCGGGCGGTGACGGCGCTGGGCCGCTCGGCACCGGCGACCGGGGTGGAGATGACACCGGCCATGGGTCAGGCCGCCTTTCCGAGTCGTACGCGCGGATCGAACAGCGGGTAGGCGAGGTCGACGAGGAGCTGGACGAGGATGGCCAGGGTGGCCGTGATGAGGACGGTGGCCTGGATGAGGGGGTAGTCGCGGGTCTCCAGGGCACGGACGACGAGCGAGCCGACGCCGGGCCAGCCGAAGACGACCTCGACGACCACGACACCGTTGAGCAGGGCCGCGAACCGGGTCCCGAGGGCGGTGACGAGCGGCACGGCGGAGTTGCGCAGACCGTACTGCCAGGTCAGCGCGCGTTCACAGACGCCACGGGAGCGGGCCACCGTGGTGTAGGGGGCGGCGAGCGCGGTGGTCATCTCGCGGCGTACCAGTCGTGAGATCAGGGCGAGTTGAAGGACCGCCACGGTCACGGTGGGCAGGATCAGGCCGCTCCACGAGGTGAATCCGGAGGCGGGCAGCACCGGGAGCAGTACGGCGAAGACGGTCAGCAGCATCACGCCGGTCCAGAAGTCCGGCATCGACTGCCCGGTGATCGTCAGGACGTTGGCGCCCAGCTCCCGCTTGGTGTCGGCGCGTCGGGCCATCCACACGCCGAGCGGTACGGCGACGACGGTGGTGACCGCGATGGCGGAGACCGCGAGGGTGATGGTGTACGGCAGCCGGTCCATGACCACCTGGAACGCGGAGGCGTGGAAGGAGTAGCTGGTGCCGAGGTTCCCGGTGCACAGGTCCCGCAGGAAGATCCCGTACTGGGTGACCATCGGTTCGTCGAGACCGAACTGGGCGCGGATGCGGGCGAGATCGGCGGCCGTGGCACTGGGCGCGGCGTAGGCGGCGGCCGGGTCGCCGGGGGCCAGGCGCAGCAGCAGGAAGACCGTGGTCAGGGTGAGGAAGACGGCCAGCAGGCTCTGGCCGATGCGACGGACGAGGTAGGTGGCCACGGCTCAGCCCTCCAGCCGCAGGGCGGACAGGTCGTAGCAGTTGAGCTTGAGCAGGCCCAGGTCGTGCACGCGGTCACGGCGGGCGAGCATCGTCTTGGGGGCGAAGGCCCACAGGCTGGGCCAGGTGTTCCAGATGGTGTGCTGCGCGGCGGCCAGCTTGCGGTCGCGGGCGGTGGCGTCCGTCTCGGTCGCGGCGTCCTCGAGGCGGCGCTGGACGTCGGGGATGACATAGCCCATGTAGGTGTCGCGGGTGCGTTCCCGCTCGGGGGTGCCGCCGTACATGCCCTGGAGGGAGGTGAGGGCCTGGCCGGTGGTGCCGGGGAAGCCGTTTCCGATGACGTCCCAGTCGCCGCCGCGGCCCTGCCGCCACTTCAGGATGTCGCCGCCCGGTTCGAACTGGAGCAGGGAGGCGCGCACGCCGATGTCGCGGAACATGTCGGCGACGGCTTCCATGACGGAGTTGTCGGCGGCGAACTCGCCCGACTCCCAGATGATGCGGATCCGCAGGCCCTCGGCGCCCAGTTGCTTCAGCTGGGCCCTGGCCTTGCGCGGGTCGTAGGTGTAGGCGCCGGTGCGCACCGCGCCTTCGAGGGCGAGGGGGACGACTCCTTCGGCGGCTTCGGCGGAGTCGGTGAGGACGTCCTGGACCAGCGACTCGCCGTCGATGGCGTAGGTGAGGGCGCGGCGGACGCGGGCGTCGGCGAGGGGGTGCTTCCCGGGCTTGCGGAAGTTGTAGAAGAGCTGGGAGATGCGGACGCCGGAGGTCTCCTCGACGGTGACGCCCGGCAGGCCGGTGAGCTGCTCGGCCGAGTCCGGGGTGAGGGTGTCGACGACGTCGAGCTCACCGCTGCGCAGAGCGATGACCCGGCTGGACTCCTCGGGCACGAAGCGCACGCGAACGGTGTCGACGTGGGCGCGGGCGGCCCCAGTAGTCGGGGGTTGCGGGCGAGGGTGTACTCGCCCGCCCCGCTGTTGGCCTCGATCACCTTGTACGGGCCGGAGCCGACGCCACTCTGGAGTTCCTCGGGGCGGTTGGCGGCGGCCGGGGTGATGTGGATGTTGGCCATCAGCCGGTCGAGGACGGGCACGGGGCGCTCGGTGCGCAGCTTGAACGTGCGCTCGCCGGTCTGCTCGACGGTGGGCAGCTCCGGGAAGAGACCGAGGAGGAAGGAGCCGTTGACCTTGCCGTACATCTCCAGGGCGGTGGCGACGTCCTCGACGGTGACGGGGCTGCCGTCGGAGTAGCGCACGCCCTCGCGCAGCCGCACGCTCCACGCGGTCGGCTCGGTCATCGCGAACCGGTCGGCGAGGACGCGCTGGACCCGCATGCCGGGGCCGATGCCGGTGAGGGCCTGGCGGACCGCGCGCTGCACGGTGACGGCGGCGTCGAACTGGTTCAGCTTGTTGTCCAGGCTCACCAGCGAGCGGTTCAGACCGAGGGTGAGGGTGCCGGGGCCGGGGGCTCCGGTGGGTCCTGCGCAGGCGGACAGCGGACCGAGGGCGAGACCCGTGCCGCCGAGCGCGCCGAGGCGCAGCAGGGTGCGGCGGCGGACGGGACGGCGCAGGGGCTCCCACTGGGGGCGGTGGTCCGGGGGTGCGTCATAGGGGCTTGGGGTCATCGTCGACCTTCTCGCGTTCCGGGGGCGACCGGCTCGTGGTGTTCGTGCGGCTCTCGCCGCGGCCCGGACGGGGGCCCGGCCGGGCGGGATACGAACAGGTGTCGCGCCGGAAAAGGTGGCACGACTGCGCGAAGTGCGCAAGGGGTCTCGCGCATTTCGCGCAACCCGTGTCATCATCGGTTCCCGAGGCAGCCCGACCGGGCCGCCCGAGGAGGTACCCGTGTCCCTCTCCGCAGCCGGCCCCGGCGGCCACGACCGGGCCGCCCACCGGCCCGTACTCGCCCTGGCCGACGATCTGTCCGGTGCCGCCGAGACCGCGGTGGCGCTGCGCTCGCCCGCCCGGATCCTGCTGGGTCCGGTCGCCGTACCGGTGGCGTCCGCGCCCGGCGAGTCGCTCGTGCTCGACCTCGACTCGCGACAGCTGCCCGGCGGGGAGGCGGCGCGGGCGGTACGGGACGTCACGCACTCGGTCCCCGCCCCGACGGTGCTCTTCAAGAAGGTCGACTCGCTACTCAGGGGCAACCTCGCCGCCGAGGCGGACGCCTACGCGCACGGCGGCCGGGGTGTGGTGATCGCGACCGCGCTGCCGGCGGCCGGGCGCACGGTCCGGGACGGGGTCGTCCGTCTCGACGGGGTGCCGTTGCACGAGACGAACGCCTGGCGTGCCGAGCCCCGGCCCGCCCCGGCCTCGGTCGCCGCAGCGCTCGGCGACCTGCCGTCGGCTCCGGTGCCGATCTCGGTCGTCCGCGGCGCATCCGGCGTACTTCGGGAAGCGCTGCGTGCGCGTTTCGCGCAGGGGCGGCATCCGGTGTGCGACGCGGAGAGCGAGACGGACCTCGACGCGATCGCCGCGGCCGCCCTCGAACTGGGTCCCGGGATACGGCTGTTGGGCACGGGCGGACTCGCGGGCGCCCTGGGACGGCTCCTGGGCACACCCGGGGAGAACGCGCTCGTCCCCGGGGAAGCCGTCCGTCCGTTGCTGATCGTCGTGGGAACGGCCGAGCCGTCCGCCGGCGGACAGGTCGCGCACCTCCTCGCGGACGGAGCCCACCAGGTCTCCCTCACCACCCGCGAACTCCTGCACTCCCCGCGACGGCTCGCACCTCCCGTCGCCGCCGTCACGGTCGTCCGCATCACCGGAGCGGCCGGCCCTGCTGTGGCGCGCCGTCTCGTCGCCGCGCTCGCCGACACCGTCGCCGACGCGGCGCACGACTGCGACCTGGTCCTCACCGGAGGCGAGACCGCCCGCCGAGTCCTGGACGTCCTGCGCGTCACCGACCTGCGCCCGGTGGGCCAGATCCACCACGGTGCCGTCCTCTCCCGCACTCCCGACGGCCGCTCGGTCGTCACCCGGCCCGGCAGCTACGGAGAGGCCGACTCCCTGCGGCGCATCGTCCGGGCCCTGCGCCCCGCATCCGTACGCCACGTTCCGACCGACCCCACAGGAGTAGCCCCGTGAACGCAGCCCCCTCCGCCGCCACCGCCGGCCAGACCTCCGCGGCCACCCGGCCGCTCCCGGTCATCGCGGTGACCATGGGCGACGGCGCAGGCATCGGGCCCGAGGTCATCGTGCCGGCGCTGCTGCACCCCGACACCCTGCGCGATTGCCGCCCCGTCGTCGTGGGCGACGCCGAGCGCCTGCGGCAGGCCGCCGGCATCCTCGGCATCACTTGCGAGATCGTGCCGGTCGAGCATCCGGCCCAGGCGGAGTTCACGCCCGGCCGCGTCCACGTGATCGACCTCGGGCTGCTCCCCGCCGACCTGCCCTGGGGCGAGCTGTCCGCCGTCGCGGGCGACGCCGCCTACCACTACGTGCGCGTCGCCGCCGAACTCGCGCTGCGCGGCGACGTGGACGGCATCTGCACCGCACCGCTCAACAAGGAGGCCCTGCACGCCGCCGGCCACCTCTACCCCGGCCACACCGAACTCCTCGCCCACCTCACGGGCGTCGAGGAGGTGTCGATGATGCTGTCCACGCCCAGGGTGAAGGTCATCCACGTCACCACCCACATCGGGCTGATCGACGCCGTGAACCGCATCGAGCCCGGCCTGGTGGAGCGCACGGTGCGCCGCGGCCACGAGGCGATGGTGCGCGCCGGGACCGCCGAGCCGGTGATCGGTGTCTGCGGCATCAACCCGCACGCGGGCGAGAACGGCCTGTTCGGCTACGGCGAGGAGGAGACGAAGATCGTCCCGGCGCTGGAGACGCTCCGCGCCGACGGCATCGACGCGCGCGGCCCGCTGCCCGCGGACACGGCGTTCTACCTGGCCTCGCGCGGCGACTACGACCTCGTCGTCGCGATGTACCACGACCAGGGCCACGGCCCCGTCAAGGTCCTCGGCATCGAGGCCGGGGTCAACCTCACCGTCGGACTGCCGGTGATCCGCACCTCCGTCGACCACGGCACGGCCTTCGACATCGCCGGAACCGGCCGGGCCGAGCCCGGTAGCATGGTCGAGGCTTTGCGCCAGGCCGCCGAGATGTCGACCGCTCCGGCCGCCCGCTGACCGCGGTTCGCGGCAGGTACATGAGCGGCCCAGGACCATTAAGGACACGAAGAACCGATGTCTGTGCTCGGATCCCAGGCGCGGCGCGACCGCATCGTCCACCTCGCCACCACCACCGGCCTGGCGAGCGTGGAGGAACTCTCGCAGCTGTTCGGTGTGACGGCCTCGACCATCCGCCGCGACCTGGCCAAGCTCACCACCGACGGCCGTCTGGCCCGCACCTACGGCGGTGCCATGGCGCTGGCCGCGCACCCCGAGGCGTCCCTGCGGCAGCGCGTGGGCGAGGCCTTCGAGGCCAAGCAGGCCATCGCCCGCTGGGCGGCGGCCCAGGTGCGGCCCGGCGAGACGCTGCTGCTGGATGCCGGCTCCACGGTCGGCGCGCTCGCCCACGAGCTGCGCACGGCCGAGGACGTCACCGTGGCGACCACCGGACTCACCGCCCTGCAGGCGCTGTCCGACGTCGAGACGGTGCACGTCGAGTGCCTCGGCGGCACCCTGCGCCCGCTCAGCCAGGGCTTCGTAGGACCGCTCACGGAAGCCGCCCTGGAGCGCATGACGTTCGACCGGGTCTTCCTCGGCACGGACGGCATCTCCCCCGAACTCGGCATCTGCGAGGCGGACCTGCGCCAGACCCGCCTCAAGGAGTTGATGGCCCGACGTGCCGACCACGTCTACGTCCTCGCCCACGCGGCCAAACTCGGCCGCCGCCCCTTCCACGCCTGGACGGCCCTGTGCGAGGGCTGGACCCTGGTCACGGACGACACGGCCGACGCGGGCGTACTCGCGAGGCTACGGGCGCGAGGCGTGACGACGGTGACGACGACGCCGGAGCCGGCGACGGCGGGCCCGGCCGGCAACGGCGACGGCTAGGGTCGGCGGCGGGCGGGCCCGTCGGCCTCGCGGCCGGGCGCCCGCTTCCTCGGCGCGGCGACGCCGCCTGACGCTGCCGCGTCGAGCAGGTGACGGAACGTGGGGCACTCCATGTGGCTGGGCGCGGGGCACGCGGCGGCATGCCGCAGGGAGTCGCGCAGCACGCCCAGTTCGCGGATCCTGCGGTCCAGTTCCTCCGCCTTGTCCGCCAGCTTCCGCCGGTCGATCCGTGGCTGTCCGTCCGGCGCGAACATGTGCGCGATCTCGTCGAGCGAGAACCCGGCCGTCCGCCCCAGCGCGATCAGCGCCAGCCGTTCCAGTACGCCTGGGTCATACTGACGGCGCAGGCCCCGTCGGCCGGTCGAGGCGATCAGGCCCTTCTCCTCGTAGAACCGCAGCGTCGAGGCCGGCATCCCGGCGCGGTGCGCCACTTCGGCGATGTCCAGGTCTGTCATTTCCTTGACCTCAAGTCGACTTGAAGTAGAACGCTGTCATCTCATCCCGACCAGGGCAAGCGGACGACGAAGGCAAGCAGAAGGAGAGCCGACGAGCATGGACGCCGAGCGCAGGAACGATGACGAACAGACCACCCGCTGGAACGGGCGCGCCGGTCACGCCTGGGTGGATCTCCAGCATGTGCTGGACGGGATGTTCAGTCCCATCGAGGACCTGCTCGTCGACGCCGTGTCCGCCGAAGGCGTGGAACACGTGCTCGACGTCGGCTGCGGGACGGGCGGCACCACCCTGGCCCTCGCGCGACGGCTCGGCCCGGCGGGTCACTGCGTCGGCGTCGACATCTCCGGGCCGTTGATCGACACCGCCCGGGCACGCGCCGAGCGGGAGGGCGTACCGGCCTCCTTCGTCTGCGCCGACGCGCAGGAGCACGCATTCGAACCGGCCGCCTTCGACACCGTCATCTCGCGCTTCGGCGTCATGTTCTTCGACGACCCCGTCCGGGCCTTCGGCAACCTCCGGAGCGCCGTCAGGGACGGGGCCGGGCTCCGGGTCATCGTGTGGCGGGACCCTGCCGAGAACCCGTTCATGACGACGGCCCAGCGCGCCGCCGCACCGCTGCTCCCGGGCCTGCCCGTCCGACGGCCCGACGAGCCGGGACAGTTCGCCTTCGCGGACCCGGACAAGGTCCGCCGCATCCTGGCGGAGAGCGGGTGGGCCGATATCGACATCCGGCCTGTCGACGTCGTCTGCACCCTGCCCGAGAAGGAGCTGGTCCGCTACTTCACCCGGCTCGGGCCCGTCGGCATGGCCCTGCCCGAGGTGGACGAGGAGACGCGCGTACGGGTCGTCGAGACGGTCCGCGCCGCCTTCGACCCTTTGTGCACGGCGCGGAAGTCCGCTTCACCGCGGCCTGCTGGACGGTCGGCGCCCGGGCCTTGGCCGCGAAACTTTCGTGAGGCCCGGCCCTCTTTTCGGAGCCCGGGCGCCCCGCGCATAGTGAGATCACGATGACGCAGAAAAGAGCCCTGGTGGTCCGAGGCGGATGGGAAGGGCACGAGCCGGTCAAGGCGACGGAGCTGTTCCTGCCCTTCCTCCGGAACAACGGATACGCCGTCCGGGTCGAGGAGTCGACCGAGGTCTACGCCGACGCCGCCGAGATGGCCGGCACCGACCTCGTCGTGCAGTGCGTCACGATGTCGGAGATCACGCGCGAGCAGGTGGCGGGGCTGAGCGCCGCGGTCGTGGCCGGCACCGGCTTCACCGGCTGGCACGGCGGCATCGCCGACTCGTTCCGCGCCTCCGCCGACTATCTCCACCTGGTCGGCGGCCAGTTCGCCACGCATCCCGGCAAGGAACCGTGCGAGCGCCGGGGCGGGGCGGACGACAACTTCCTGCCGCACACCATCACCCTCACCGAGGCCGGCCGCGAACACCCCGTCACGGCGGGCATCGAGGACTTCGAGCTGGACACCGAGCAGTACTGGGTGCTCCACGACGACCTCATCGACGTCCTGGCCACCACCACGCACCCCACCCGGCCGTGGCAGCCCTGGCACCGGCCGGTCACCTCACCGGCGGTCTGGACCCGCCGGTGGGGTGCCGGGCGCATCGTGGTGACGACACCGGGGCACAGCGTCGACGTGCTGGAGAACCCCCACGTCCGCACCATCATCGAGAGGGGCATGCTGTGGGCGACGCGCACCGCATCGGCGTCGTAGGACTCGGCGTCATCTCCCGCGCGTACCTGGACACGCTCGCCGGCCATCCCGCGCGTGCGCGTCACCGCGGTCGCCGACCTCGACGCCTCCCGGTCGGCCGCGGTCGCCGCCGAACTGCCCGGCGCCGAGGCGCTGACGGTCGAGGAGTTGCTGAGCAGCCCGGACGTGGACACGGTGCTGAACCTCACCACCCCGGCCGCCCACGCCGAGATCGCTCTCGGCGCCATCGGCCACGGCAAGCACGTCTACGGGGAGAAGCCGCTGGCCGCCGACGCTCGCCGACGCCCGCGCCGTCATGGAGGCCGCCGCGAAGGCCGGCGTCGGTGTGGGGTGCGCGCCGGACACCGTCCTGGGCACCGGAGTCCAGACGGCGCGGGCGGCCGTGGAAGCGGGGAGCATCGGACGCCCCCAGTTCGCCTCGGCCGTGATGGTCACGCCGGGCCACGAACGCTGGCATCCTCACCCCGACTTCTACTACACCGCCGGCGGCGGCCCCCTGCTGGACATGGGGCCGTACTACCTCGCCTCCCTGATCCACCTGCTGGGCCCGGTGCGTGCCGTGATCGGGGCCGCCGGCCGACTGCGCGCCGAGCGCGTCATCGGTTCCGGCCCGCGCGCGGGCGAGCGGATACCGGTCGAGGTGGACAGCCATGTCTCCGGAGTGCTGGAACACGTGGACGGGACGCTGACGACGATCACGACGAGCTTCGACGGCGTGGCCACCACGGCCGCGCCGATCGAGGTCCACGGCGAGACAGGCACCCTTTCGGTTCCCGATCCGAACCGCTTCGACGGCGAGGTCCGCCTCCACGCACTCGGCGACACGCGGTGGCGCACCCTGCCGACGTCGGCGGGCTACGAGGACGGCGCACGCGGCGTCGGACTGCTCGACTTCCTCGCCGCCGACGGGCAGCGGGCCCCGCGCGCGAACGGCGAACTCGCCCTGCACGTGCTGGAGACGATGACGGCCCTGCTCCGTTCGTCGGCCGAGGGACGGCGGATCGAGCTGACGACGTCGGCTCAGCCGCCCGTTCCCGTCCCACGGACGGCTGCCGAGGACTGGAGAGGCCGGGCCACGGCCGGCCCCGCGTGAGCCGGCGATGTCGCTGTGGTCAGTCCACGGGCCACGTGTGCGCGGGGGCGTTCATGTGCATGTAGTCCATGTACGTCGTGGTCATCTGCCGCAGTGCCTCACGCCGGTCGGAGACGCCGGCCTTCTCCAGGTGGTGGACCGTCTCCGCCTGCCACAGGGCGCCGTTGCGGCCGGTGACGCAGCGCTGCTCGATGATGCCCAGCAGGGGTTCGCGCCACGCGTCGTCCATGCCGGCCAGCTCCAGACCCCGGTGGGCCAGGGGCAGCAGACGCCGCAACACCAGTTCCGTGACCGGGACTTCGCCGACGCCGGGCCAGTAGAGGCGGGCGTCGATGCCGTCGCGGGCCGCGGTGTGCAGGTTCTCCTCGGCGACCGAGAAGGACATCCGCGTCCAGACCGGCCGGTCCTCGTCGACCAGGGCGCGGGTCAGTCCGTAGTAGAAGGCGCCGTTGGCGATGATGTCGGCCACGGTGGGGCCGGCGGGCAGCACCCGGTTCTCGATGCGCAGATGCGGACCGCTGTCGGTGACGGCGTAGATGGGGCGGTTCCAGCGGTAGATCGTGCCGTTGTGCAGGGTCAGTTCGCCCAGCTGCGGCACGCCGCCGCGGTCGAGTGCCTGCTGCGGGTCCTCGTCGTCGCACAGCGGCAGCAGGGCCGGGAAGTAGCGCACGTTCTCCTCGAAGAGATCGAAGACGCTGGTGATCCACCGCTCCCCGAACCACACCCGGGGCCGTACGCCCTGGGCCTTGATCTCCTCGGGGCGGGTGTCGGTGGCCTGCTCGAACAGGGGGATACGGGTCTCGCGCCACAGCTCCTTGCCGAACAGGTAGGGCGAGTTCGCCGCGAGGGCGATCTGCACGCCCGCGATGGCCTGGGCCGCGTTCCAGTAGTGCGGGAACTCCTTGGGGGCGACCTGGAGGTGGAACTGGGTGCTGGTGCAGGCGGCCTCGGGGGTGATGGTGTCGGCGTAGGTCGCCAGGCGCTCGACGCCGTCGACCCTGATGCGCAGGTCCTCGCCGCGCGCCGCGAAGATCTGCTCGTTGAGCAGTTGGTATCGCGGATCGCCGGAGAGGGCGGCCTCGCTGACGTGCGTCTCCCCCAGGGTCGGCAGAATGCCCACCATGATCAGGTGCGCGCCCACGGCCGAGGCGCGGTCCTCGGCGTGGTTGAGGGCGTCCCGGATCGCCTGCTCCCAGTCTCCGGGGCCGCCCGCCGTGAGCTGCCGGGGCGGGATGTTGATCTCCAGGTTGAAACGGCCCAGCTCGCTCGACCAGGCGGGGTCGGCGATCGCCTGGAGCACGTCGGTGTTCCGCATCACGGGCAGCCCGTGGCCGTCCACCAGGTTGAGCTCGATCTCCAGCCCGACCTGGGGGCGCTCGCTCTCGAAGCCCGACTCGCGAAGCATCCGCGCCAGCGCCTCGAGGTCGGTGTGCATCTTCTGCCGGTAGCGACGGCGGTCCTCCCGCGTGAACACCAGGGCCGGCACGTCACGTCCCATGCGTCCTCCCGAGTTCCCTCGGCGGATACCTCTCGTCCCAGCGTCGCACCTTGTCGCCGCCCCCGCACCCACCTAGCCTGAGTTTGTGCCGCAAATAAACAAACCCCGAACGCACAGTGCCGTGCCGGGCAACGGCAGCTCCCTCACCCGACTCCGTATCGCGATCACCGTCTTCTTCGCCCTCGACGGCTTCGTCTTCGCCGGCTGGGTCGTGCGCATCCCCGCCATCAAGGAACAGACGAACGCCTCCGCCAGCGCCCTCGGACTCGCCCTCCTGGGCGTCTCCGCCGGCGCCGTCATCACCATGACCCTCACCGGGCGCCTGTGCCGCCGCTACGGCAACCACCAGGTCACCGTCGTCTGCGCCGTCCTGCTCTCCCTCAGCGTGGCCCTGCCCCCGCTGACCCACTCGGCTCTCGCACTCGGCCTCGTCCTCCTGCTCTTCGGCGCCGCGTACGGCGGGATCAACGTCGCCTTCAACAGCGCCGCCGTCGAACTGGTGGCCGCGCTGCGGCGGCCGATCATGCCCAGCTTCCACGCCGCGTTCAGCCTGGGCGGCATGATCGGCGCGGGGCTCGGCGGTCTGGTCGCGGGGGTCCTCTCCCCCACCCGGCATCTGCTGCTGCTCACCGTCGTCGGACTGCTCGTGACCGCCCTGGCGGGGCCGACGCTCCTGCGGCACGAGCCGCCGACACCACCGGAGCGGGAACGCCCCGCTCGGGGCGCACCGCGCCGGCTGGACGGCCGTACCCGGGGGCTGGTGCTCGTCTTCGGCCTGATCGCGGGGTGCACCGCGTACGGCGAGGGGGCGCTGGCCGACTGGGGTGCCCTGCATCTCGAACAGGACCTGGAGGCCTCGCCGGGCGCCGCGGCCGTCGGCTACTCCTGCTTCGCGCTCGCCATGACGGTGGGGCGGCTCACCGGCACGACGCTCCTGGAACGCCTGGGGCGGACCCGGACCGTCGTCGCGGGCGGCACCACCGCCGCGGCCGGAATGCTGCTCGGCTCCCTCGCCCCCTCCCTGTGGGCGGCCCTGCTCGGGTACGCGGTCACGGGCATCGGCCTCGCGAACCTCTTCCCCGTGGCCGTGGAACGCGCGGGCGCGCTCGCCGGCCCCAGCGGCGTCGCGACGGCCTCCACCCTCGGCTACGGGGGCATGCTCCTCGGGCCGCCCGCGATCGGCTTCATGGCCGACTGGTTCACCCTGTCGACGGCCCTGACCAGCGTGGCGGCGCTCGCGGCCGTGGCGGCGGTCGTCGGTGCGCTCGTGGGGGCGGCGACGCGGCGGGCGGCCGGAGGCTGAGGGCGGCGCTGTCGCCGAGGTCAGCCGATCGACCGCGGCAGGCCGATCGGCACTGCCGTATTCCGGGGTACCCGTGGCCACGCCCGTTGCGATCACCGGGCCGTACGTCGTCGACGAGGAGGCAGACCCGTGACCGAACAGCAGCACCCCGGCGACCTGCACCCGACCCCGGAGTTCCCCTCCCAGGACCAGCGGCACCCCGGCTGGACGGGGCCCATGGACCCGCCCCCGGACCACGGTGAGGAGTCCTACCGCGGCAGTGGCCGGCTGGCCGACCGCAAGGCCGTGATCACCGGCGGGGACTCCGGGATCGGCCGCGCGGTCGCCCTGGCGTTCGCCCGTGAGGGAGCCGACGTGCTCTTCACCCACCTGGACGACGAGAAGGACGACGCCGCCGAGACGGCCCGGCTGGTCGAGGAGGCCGGGCGACGCGCCGTGCCCGTCTCGTGCGACGTACGGGAGGAGGAGAACTGCCGGGCGCTGATCGACCGTGCCGTCGCCGAGTTCGGCCGGATCGACGTCCTGGTGAACAACGCGGCCTACCAGATGTCTCAGCCCGACGGCATCGAAGCGATCTCCACCGAGCAGTTCGACCGGGTGCTGCGCACCAATCTGTACGGCATGTTCTGGCTGTGCAAGCTGGCCCTGCCGCACATCCCGGAGGGCGGCAGCATCATCAACTCGACCTCGGTACAGGCCTACAAGCCCAGCCCTCATCTGCTGGACTACGCGATGACGAAGGGCGCGATCGTCACGTTCACGCAGGGGCTGGCGCAGATGCTGATCGACCGGGGCGTCCGCGTCAACGCCGTGGCGCCGGGCCCGGTGTGGACGCCGCTGATCCCGGCGACACTGCCGGACACCCAGGAGTTCGGGAAGCAGGCACCGATCGGGCGGCCCGCACAGCCGGCCGAGATGGCTCCGGCGTACGTCTTCCTCGCCTCCCAGGAGGCGTCGTACATCACCGCCGAGATCGTGAACGCCACGGGCGGGACGCCGCTGCCGTGACCGCCGGAGCCTGCTGCCCAGGCCACCGGAGTCCGCTGCCGTAATTGGCGGGCCTGGAGCGCGCTCCATACGGCAGACTCGGCGGCATGGAGACCGCCGAGTTCCTGCAAGCGCTTCAGACAGAGGGCCGGCTGCTGGCCGCGGCCGCCGAGGAGGCAGGGACGGACGCGAAGGTGCCGACCTGCCCAAAGTGGCAGGTGCGCGACCTGGTGCGGCACACGGGCGCGGTGCACCGCTGGGCCGCGTCGTACGTCACCGAGCGGTACACCGAGCGCCGCCCGCCGGATGAAGCCCCGGACCTCGACGGCGCGGAGCTCGTGGCCTGGTACCGCGACAGCCACCGCCACCTGGTCGACGCACTGGCCGGCGCCTCGCCCGACGTGGAGTGCTGGGCCTTCCTGCCCGCGCCGTCCCCGCTGGCCTTCTGGACCCGGCGGCAGGCGCACGAGACGGCCGTGCACCGGTTCGACGCGGAGTCGGCACGCGGGGGCGGCCCGACAGCCGTCACCCCGGGCTTCGCGACCGACGGCATCGACGAACTGCTGCGCGGCTTCCACGCCCGCTCCAGGAGCCGGGTGCGCACCCCCGGGCCACGTGTCCTGCGGGTGCGCACCGAGGACACCGACGCGGTGTGGACCGTACGGCTGTCCCCGGAACCGCCCGTGACCACGCGGGGCGCGTCGGGCGACGCCGAATGCGAACTCTCCGGTCCGGCAGAGCAGTTGTACCTGGCCCTGTGGAACCGGGTCCCCCTGCCTAAGGTCACGGGCGACCAGGCGCTCGCCACGCTGTGGCGGGAGGCGTCAGCGGTCTGACCTGAGCCGTGAGCGGTTCAGTCGTCCGCCAGCATCCGCGCCAGCACCGCGCGCTGCACCGGCAGCACCTCGCCGTGCAGCGCGCGCCCCTTCGCGGTGAGCGCGACCTTCACGCCCCGCCGGTCCTCGGAGCACATGCCGCGTTCGACGAGCCCCTCCTTCTCCAGACGGGCGATCAGCCGCGACAGCGCGCTCTGACTCAGATGAACCCGCTCGGAGATCTCCTGCACGCGGTAGGACGCAGTGCCCTTCGCCACCCGGCGCCCGGCGAGGACATCGAGCACCTCGAAGTCGCTTGCGCACAGGCCGTTTCCGTGCAGGGCACGGTCGAGTTCGCACTGCGTACGCGCGTGCAGCGCCAAAAGGTCCCGCCACTGTTCCACGAGCGCCTGCTCGGCCTGCTTCGCCGCCATGGGCCGCACCGTAACAGAGAGCCGAGATTGTTGCACCTGAATTAATTGCAGTTGCATCTCATGCATGCGCATGTAATGTCTCGGGGCATGACCTCTCCGCTCACCACTCCCACATCCGACGGACGTTGGACTCCCCGGCTCTGGGGCACCCTGCTGGTGCTCTGCGCCGCGATGTTCCTGGACGCCCTGGACGTGTCCATGGTCGGCGTCGCGCTGCCGTCCATCGGCGCCGACCTCGGCCTGTCGACCTCGGCGCTGCAGTGGATCGTCAGCGGCTACATCCTGGGCTACGGCGGTCTGCTGCTCCTCGGCGGACGGACCGCCGACCTGCTGGGCCGGCGCCAGGTCTTCCTGGTGGCACTGGGCGTCTTCGCGCTGGCCTCGCTGCTCGGCGGGCTCGTCGACTCGGGGCCGCTGCTCATCGCCAGTCGCTTCATCAAGGGCCTGAGCGCGGCCTTCACGGCCCCCGCCGGCATGTCGATCATCACCACGACGTTTCCCGAAGGCCCCCTGCGCAACCGCGCCCTGGCCATCTACACGACCTGCGGCGCCACCGGCTACTCGATGGGCCTGGTCTTCTCCGGCCTGCTCACGGAGGCCAGCTGGCGGCTCACCATGCTCCTGCCCGCCCCCATCGCGCTGATCGCCCTGCTCGTGGGCCTGAAGCTGCTGCCGCGCAGTGAGCGCGAGCGCGGCGAGGGCGGCTACGACATCCCCGGCGCCGTCCTCGGCACCGCCTCGATGCTGCTGCTCGTCTTCACCGTCGTCGAGGCGCCCGAGGTGGGCTGGGCCGCGGCCCGGACCGTCCTGTCCTTCGTCGCCGTGGCCGTCCTGCTGGCGGCCTTCGTCGCCGTCGAACGGCGCAGCCCCAGCCCGCTGATCCGGCTCGGGGTGCTGCGCTGCGGGGCCGCAAGTACGGGCCCAGCTGGGCGCGTTGACGTTCGTCGGCAGCTACATCGGCTTCCAGTTCCTGGTCACGCTGTACATGCAGCAGCTGCTCGGCTGGTCGGCGCTGCACACGGCGCTGGCGTTCCTGCCGGCGGGCGCACTGGTGGCGCTGTCCGCGACGAAGGTGGGGGCCGTCATCGACCGGTTCGGTACGGCCCGGCTGATGGTGCTCGGCTTCGCGCTGATGGTGGCCGGCTACGTCCTGTTCCTGCGCATCGACCTGAACCCCGGGTACGCGGCGGTGATCCTGCCGACGATGCTGCTGGTCGGCTCGGGCTTCGCGCTGACGTTCCCGTCGCTTCAACGTCCAGGCCACCAACGGCGTCGACGAGCACGAGCAGGGCATGGTCTCCGGACTCCTCAACACCTCGGTCCAGGTGGGCGGCGCGATCTTCCTCGCCGTGGTGACGGCGGTGGTGACCGCGAACTCTCCCGAGAAGGGCCACGCCACCCCGCAGGCCGTTCTCGACAGCTACCGGGCGGGCCTCGTGGTCGCGACGCTCATCGCCCTCGCCGGCCTGCTGATCACCCTCACGGGCCTGCGGACCGGCCGGGACCGGCCGTCCGTCGTGGTCGCCAAGTCCACTCCCAGGGAGGCGGAGCGCGTACCCGTACGCGACTAGGGCCTGACGACAGGGCCTTGGGGGGAACGCCTTCCAGGCCGCGCCCGGCGGGACGGCTGGCCCGCCGGGCGCGCCCCTGTTTGACTCGCCGTATGACGAGTCACGGGGGACGGCGCACGCAGGCCGAACGCGACGCCATCACCGTCGAGATCGGGTACGCGCTGTGCAGTGCGGCCTTCGGCGCGGCGGTCGTCTTCGGGGCCGTGGCCGGTCCCGCGCTGTTCTTCGAGCTCCCGGACACGCCAAAGACCCTGCTGCTGCGCGGCGGGCTTGTGCTCGCGCCCCTGCTCTTCGTCGCCCGGGTCGTCAGTGTGCTGGTCCGGTTCCGGTCGGCGGCTCAGCCCAGCCAGCCCGGCCGTACCAGCCCCGACTCGTAGGCGAGCACGACCAGCTGGGCCCGGTCGCGGGCGCCGAGCTTCACCATGGTGCGGCTGACATGGGTCTTCGCGGTGAGCGGGCTGACGACCAGACGGCGGGCGATCTCCTCGTTGGACAGGCCGATGCCGACCAGGGCCATCACCTCCCGCTCCCGCTCGGTGAGCCCCGCCAGGGCGTCGGCCGCCGCGGGCTCCTTGGAGCGGGCGGCGAACTCGGCGATCAGCCGGCGCGTCACCCCCGGCGAGAGCAGTGCGTCGCCCGCGACCACCGCCCGCACGGCGCGCAGGAGTTCCTCCGGCTCGGTGTCCTTGACCAGGAAGCCGGAGGCGCCCGAGCGGATCGCCTCGAAGACGTACTCGTCGAGCTCGAAGGTGGTGAGCATGACCACCTTGACGTCCTTGAGGTCCGGGTCCTCGGTGATCCGCCGGGTCGCGGCCAGGCCGTCGAGCGCGGGCATGCGGATGTCCATCAGGACGACGTCGGGCCGCAGTTCGCGGATCCGGCGCACGGCCTCCTCGCCGTCGGCGGCCTCCGCGGCCACCTCGATGTCCGGCTGCGCGTCGAGCAGCGCCCGGAACCCCGCCCGGACCAGTGACTGGTCGTCGGCGAGCAGTACGCGGATCACCGGTCCTCCTCAGGTCGCTCTCTGGTCGTTGACTGGTTCGCCGGCTCACTTGCCGGCGGAAGCCGTCAGCGGCAGTACGGCGAGGACCCGGAAACCGCCGTCCTGGCGGGGCCCCGCCTCGATGGTGCCACCCAGCGCTGCGGCCCGCTCCCGCATTCCGGCCAGCCCGTTGCCACTGCCGCCCGCGTCGGCGCCGGTCGCCGGCCCGTCGTCGTCGACCCGCAGACACAGCGCGTCCCCGTCGTGCGCGAGGTGCACGCGCGCGTGCCGCGAACCCGAGTGCCGTACGACGTTGGTCAGGGCCTCCTGGACGATCCGGAAGGCGGCGAGGTCCGTGCCGGGCGCGAGGCGTGGCGGCTCCCCCTCGACGTCGACCGTCAGACCCGCGCTCGCCGCCTGCTCCACCAGCTCGGGCAGCCGGTCGAGCCCGGGCGCCGGGGCACGGGGCGCGTCGCCGGGCGCACGCAGTGTGTCGAGCACCTGGCGCACCTCGCCGAGCGCCTCTTTGCTCTGGTCCTTGATCGTGGTGAGCGCCGTGCGGGCCTGCTCGGGGTCGGTGTCGAGGAGCGCGAGGCCGACCCCCGCCTGCACGTTGATCACGGAGATGCTGTGCGCGAGGACATCGTGCAGCTCCTGCGCCATCCGCAGCCGCTCCTCGTCGGCCCGCCGCCGCGCGGCCTCCGCGCGCTCGGCCCGCTCCCGGACCCACTGCTCACGCCGGACCCGGAACAGCTCGGACACCGCCGCGATCGCCACCACCCAGGTGGCGACGACGATCTCCTCGCCCCAGGAGACGGCGGAGTCCCCGGACGGCGGCAGCCACCGGTAGAGCCAGTGCGCCACCAGGACGTGCCCGGCCCAGAGCGTCCCCATCGCGGCCCACGCCGCCCAGCGGTGCCCGGAGACGATCGCGCTGAAGCACGCCAGAGCGACGGCGAAGAACACCGGCCCGTACGGATACCCGGCCCCCAGGTAGAGCATGACGGCGCCCACCGTGCCGAAGACCACGGCCACCGGATACCGCTTCCGCCACAGCAGCAGCCCCCCGGCCACCAGCAACAGCATGCGCGCGAACGGGTCCAGCGCCGCCCGCTCGCCCTGCTGGGCATGGGCGGCGAAGTTCGAGCCGACCAGCACGAAGACCGTGACGGCGACGGTGGACCGCCAGGGCCACCGCGGCGCACGCTCCCCGTCCCCCCACCGGTCCCGGCCCCACCAGACAGGACCGTGCCGCCACCACTGCGGCGGACCGCCCCGCACACGCTGCTCGTCCATACCGGCCACG
Organism: uncultured Actinomycetota bacterium; assembly: GCA_963798065.1. Taxonomy (GTDB): domain Bacteria; phylum Actinomycetota; class Actinomycetes; order Streptomycetales; family Streptomycetaceae; genus Streptomyces. The sequence goes on from CAWCSC010000002.1 coordinate 119,318, forward strand.
CTAGACGCCGCCCGCCCCGAGCGACGTCACCCAGGCGTGGCGATCACGCGTACTCCCCGGGAAGTACGGCGGTGCCTCAGGGCGTCGGGTTCTGGTCGGACTCTAGGTGGCCGGCCCCCGCTGCGGGTACACCAGTCCCACCCCGTGGGCGAGTTGCCCCGCCGCGTGCCGGAAGAACGCCTCCCGGTCCTCCACCACCCGGTTGAACTGCCCGAACAGCTCGAAGCCGACCAGCCCGAACAGCTGGGCCCAGGCCGCGACGAGGGCCGTCACCGTCTCCGGCGGGAGGTCCGGTGCGAGGTCGGCGGCCATCCGCTCGGCCTCCGGGCGCAGATCGGCCGGCAGCGACGGCCTGGCCAGTCCCAGGCCGCCGTAGGCGTCGCGCACGATGCCGAAGAGCAGCAGACCGACCCGGGAGGCGGCCGGGACGGTGGTCTCGGGGGCGGTGTAGCCGGGGACGGGCGATCCGTAGATGAGCGCGTACTCGTGGGGACGGTCGAGCGCCCAGCCCCGCACCGCCTCGCACACGGCGATCCAGCGCCGCAGGGGCCCGGAGTCGGCGGCCGCGCCGTGGGCCGCCTCGGCGGACTCGCCGAGGGAGTCATAGGCGTCGATGATGAGTGCGGTCAGCAGGTCGTCACGGCTGGGGAAGTAGCGGTACAGCGCGGAGGAGACCATGCCGAGCTCGCGGGCCACGGCCCGCAGGGAGAGCCTGGCGGCGCCCTCTGCCGCGAGCTGTCTGCGGGCCTCGTCCTTGATGGCCGCGGTGACTTCGATCCTGGCCCGGGCACGGGCGCCGTGTGCGGTGCTCATGCCCGGCAGTGTGCCATGAATACAGAGCACTGCACACAAACGAGATCGGCGATCTCAAAAGAGAGCACTGCTCTTGCATTGACACATCACCTCGGACAGACTGAACCCAGCAAGCGAGAGCAGTGCTCACAAAACAGAGCAGCGCTCCAGCCGCAACAGCGAGAGCACTGCTCCACAAACGAACAGACAACAGGGGGACCCCATGTCCACACACGTCCAGAAGCCCGGCTGGCTCACCGTCAACGTCCTCAACCGCCTCGTGACCTGGCTGACCCGCCGCGGCCTCAGCGTCTGGGGCTCCCGAGTCCTCGCCGTCCGAGGCCGCAAGAGCGGCCAGTGGCGCACCACCCCGGTCAATCTGCTGACCCTGGACGGCCGGCAGTACCTGGTCGCACCCCGCGGCCACGTCCAGTGGACGCACAACATGCGTGCCGCGGGCGGCGGCGAGCTGCACCTCGGCAAGCGCGTGGAGACGTTCACCGCGACCGAGGTGGCCGACGACGACAAGACCCCGATCCTGCGCGCCTACCTCAAGCGCTGGAAGGCGGAGGTCGGGGTCTTCTTCAACGGGGTGGGCCCCGACTCCCCGGCCGACGAGCTGCGCCGGATCGCCCCCGACCACCCGGTCTTCGAGATCACGGTGACGGGCTGACCTCGCCGTCCGCGGACGGACGGCGGTCCATCGCGGTCAGGGCCCGCTGGGCCACCGGATGGGTGCGGACGATCTCGCCCAGCGACGTCGAGCCCTGCGTGATGTCCTTGAAGCCCTTCCAGGCCGGGCGGAAGGCCGTCAGCGCCGCGTGGAACAGACCGGGGCGACGCTCGAACGCCGTCAGCAGCCGCTTGCCGACGCTCATCTCCACTCCCAGTCCGGCCTTGATCGCGAACGCGTAGTTGAGCGCCTGCCGGCGTGTGTCCACGGCGTCGTGCGCCTCGGCGATCCGCACCGCCCACTCCCCCGCGAGCCGGCCGGAGCGCAGCGCGAAGGAGATGCCCTCGCGGGTCCAGGGCTCCAGCAGTCCCGCCGCGTCGCCGCAGACCAGCACCCGCCCGCGTGACAGCGGCGAGTCGTCGGACCGGCAGCGGGTCAAGTGCCCGGAGGAGATGCTCGGTTCGAAGCCGGCGAGGCCGAGCCGCCCGATGAACTCCTCCAAGTACCGCTTCGTGGCGGCACCTTCGCCCCGCGCCGAGATCACCCCGACCGTCAGGGTGTCGCCCTTGGGGAACACCCAGCCGTAACTGCCGGGCATGGGGCCCCAGTCGAGGAGCACCCGCCCCTTCCAGTCCTCGGCGACGGTCTCCGGCACCGGGATCTCCGCCTCCAGGCCGAGGTCCACCTGGTCGACCTTGACCCCGACATGCGCCCCTATGCGGCTGGCACTGCCGTCCGCCCCGACCACCGCCCGCGCGAACAGCACCTCACCGCCCTGCAGGACGACGGCGACCGTGCGCCGGTCCGGCACCGTCGAGCCGTGCTGCTCGACCCGCTGGACCGTGACGCCCGTACGCAGTTCGGCGCCCGCCTTCTGCGCGTGCTCGACGAGCTGCTGGTCGAACTCGGGCCGGTTGATCAGCCCGAACAGCATCTGCCTGGACCGGCGGGTCCGCGTGAAGCGGCCGTTGTGCGAGAACGTCACCGCGGACACCCGGTCCCTGAGCGGCAGCTCGAAGCCGGGCGGGAGGGCGTCACGCGAAGGGCCGATGATGCCGCCGCCGCACGTCTTGTACCGCGGCAGCTCCGCCTTCTCCAGCAACAGCACGCGTCTCCCGGCGACCGCCGCCGCGTACGCGGCCGAAGCGCCCGCGGGTCCCGCGCCCACCACGACGACGTCCCACACCTGCCGCACGTCGTCCGACGAAGAGTTCTCGCTGCTCACGATGGTCTACTGCTCCCGCTCAAGCCGCCTGCCCTGCTGTCTCCCGCATCCTACGGCGGACCTGGTCACAGCCCGCTGTGGGAGGATCTACAGCACTCACTGCCTTCAACGTCGCACCCACAAGGAGCGTGCCCATGTCGTCGAATCCGGTCGCCGAGACCGTCGCCTCGCTGATGCCGGGGGCGATGGAAGAGCTCACCGAACTGGTGGCCTTCCGATCGGTGGCGGACTTCGACCAGTTCCCGAGGAGCGAGAGCGAGGGCGCCGCCCGCTGGGTCGCGGACGCGCTCGCCGCCGAGGGATTCCAGGACGTGGCCCTGCTCGACACTCCGGACGGCACACAGTCGGTCTACGGATTCCTGCCCGGCCCCGCGGGTGCGAAGACCGTCCTGCTCTACGCCCACTACGACGTGCAGCCGCCGCTGGACGAGGCCGGCTGGACGACCCCGCCGTTCGAGCTGACCGAGCGGGACGGACGCTGGTACGGGCGTGGGTCCGCCGACTGCAAGGGCGGTGTGATCATGCACCTGCTGGCGCTGCGCGCGCTCAAGGCGAACGGCGGCGTGCCCGTCCACGTCAAGGTGATCGTCGAAGGCTCGGAAGAGCAGGGCACAGGCGGTCTGGAGCGGTACGCCAAGGCGCACCCGGGCCTGCTGGAGGCCGACACGATCGTCATCGGCGACGCGGGCAACTTCCGAGTCGGCCTGCCCACCGTCACCTCCACCCTGCGCGGTATGACCCTGGTCCGCGTACGGATCGACACGCTCGCGGGCAATCTGCACTCGGGCCAGTTCGGCGGTGCCGCGCCCGACGCGCTGGCCGCCCTGATCCGCGTCCTGGACTCGCTGCGCGCCCAGGACGGTTCGACGACGGTCGAGGGGCTCACCGCGGACGCGGCCTGGGAGGGGCTGCAGTACGACGAGGAGCAGTTCCGGAAGGACGCCAAGGTGCTGGACGGCGTCGAGCTGATCGGATCCGGAACGATCGCCGACCGTATCTGGGCGCGCCCGGCCGTCACGGTCATCGGCATCGACTGCCCGCCCGTCGTCGGCGCCACCCCGTCCGTGCAGGCGAGCGCCCGCGCGCTGATCAGCCTGCGGGTGCCGCCGGGCGTGGACGCGGCCGCGGCGACCAAGCTGTTCCAGGCCCACCTGGAGGCGCACACGCCGTGGGGCGCGCGGGTGAGCACCGAACAGATCGGCGAGGGCCAGCCCTTCCGCGCCGACACCACCAGCCCGGCCTATCAGTCCATGGCCGCCGCGATGGCGGTGGCCTACCCGGGTCAGGAGATGCAGTACGCGGGCCAGGGCGGCTCCATCCCGCTGTGCAACACCCTCGCCGCCCTCTACCCGCGTGCGGAGATCCTGCTCATCGGGCTGAGCGAGCCGGAGGCCCAGATCCACGCGGTGAACGAGAGCGTGTCGCCCGAGGAGCTGGAGCGGCTGTCGGTGGCGGAGGCGCTGTTCCTGCGGAACTACGCGGCGAGCTGACCGCTCTGCCCTCAGCAAAGGCCCTCCCCCGCGGACGTGGGGCATTCTTACGGTCGTCCCATGGACGTCATCGAGCTCCTCCCCCGCCTCCACCTCCTGCGTTTCCCGGTGGGCCAGGCCTACCTCTGGCGCGACGGCGACGAACTGACGCTGGTCGACGCCGGTCCGGCAGGCTCCGGCGCCCCGATCGCCGAGGCGGTGTCCGCGCTGGGCCGGGACCCCCGGGACGTACGGCGGATCGTGCTCACCCACTTCCACGGGGACCACGCGGGCGGGGCGGGCGAGTTCGCAGCGCTCAGCGGTGCCGAGGTGCTGGCGCACCGGCTCGACGCCGCTGCCGTGCGAGGCGACGTCCCGGGCCCGCCGCCGGTGTTCGAGGACTGGGAGCGCCCGCTGCACGAGCAGGCCACGAGGCTCCTGCCCCGGGGTGACTACGTACGGCCGCGTCAGGTCACCGAGTTGTCCGGCGGCGACGTGCTGGACGTGGGGAGCGGGGCGCACGTCGTCCACGTGCCGGGGCACACGCACGGCAGCATCGCGCTCCATCTCCCGGAGCACGGCGTGCTGTTCACAGGTGACACGGTGGCGGCGTCACCCGTGGACGGGGCCGTGATGCCGGGTGTGTTCAACCTCGACCGCGCACAGGTCCTCGCCGCCTGCCGCCGGCTGGCGGAGCTCGACGCGGAGGTGGCCTGCTTCGGTCACGGGGATCCGGTGACGGAGCAGGCGGCGCGGGCGCTGCGGAACGCGGCGCCCGGGTGACCCTCCTAGTAGTGCTTGGTCAGGTCGGTGTGAGGGTGGGTATGTCGCGGTTGCAGGTGGGGCAGGCGCCGGTCCAGGTTGCGAGGAGTGTCTGCAGTTCGCGGACGACTTGGTAGAGACTCAGGCCGACGCCGTGTCTTTTGGGGCACGGGCCAGTCGCTGCAGGGTGCAGAAGGCATGTGCGACGGAGACGAGGGTGACGTGGTGGTGCCAGCCGGCCCAGGTCCGGCCCTCGAAGTGGGCCAGGCCCAGGGCCTGCTTCATTTCCCGGTAGTCGTGCTCGATCCTCCAGCGGAGTTTGGCGAGGCGGACCAGGGTGGTCAGCGGGGTGTCCTCGGGCAGATCGGAGAGCCAGAACTGGACCGGCTCGGCCTCGGCGGCGGGCCATTCGGCCAGCAGCCAGCATGCGGGCAGCTCCGGACCGTCGGTGGCCTGCCGGATCTCGCGTCCGGCGGGCCGGATCCGCAGGGCCATGAAACGGGAGTACATCCGTTTCAGGCCGGAGCGGCCGGTGCCCGGCCTGGAGCCCTCTCGCCACTGCACCGGCCGTGCGGCTTTCCGGCCCGCCGCGATGGCCAGCTCTTTCACCGACCGGGCAGGGTCGGGGTACTTCGGCACCGGCGGACGTCCGTTGCCCGAGTACGGCTCGCGCACCGGGACCGCGTCGGCGGGCTGTGCCGAGAGGGTGGTGGAGATCCCCACCACGTAGTTCAGGCCGCGGGCCTGCAGCCCGTGCCGGAAGGCCGCGGCGTCGCCGTATCCGGCGTCCGCGATGGCCAGCGGCACATCGATCCCCCAGGAGCGGGTCTCATCGAGCATGTCCAGGGCCAGCTGCCACTTCTCCACGTGCCCGATGTCGTCGGGGATGCCGCAGGCAGTGCGACGGGCGACCTTGCCGGGATCGGCCTTCGGTGAGGCCGCATCCCAGGTCGCCGGCAGGAACAGCCGCCAGTTGACCGCCGTCGAGGCATGGCCGGACGCGAGGTGGAGCGAGACGCCCACCTGGCAGTTGGTGACCTTGCCGGCGGTGCCGGTGTACTGCCGCGACACGCCCGCCGAGGCGGTCCCGTCCTTCAGGAACCCGGTGTCGTCGAAGACCATGGCTTTCGGCCGGATCACCGCCTCCATCCGCCAGGCCAGCTGGGCCCGGATATGCGCCGGATCCCAGGGGCTGGTGGTGATGAAGTTGGCCAGAGCCTGACGGTTGCCGTCAGCCCCGAGCCGGGCGGCCATCGGCTCGATGGACTTGCGCCGCCCGTCGGTCAGCAATCCGCGCAGGTAGACCTGTCCCCACCGGCGTTGGTCCCTGCGCGCGAACGGCTCGAACACCTCCGCCGCGAACGCTTCCAACTCACCACGCACCAAGCCGATCTCGTCCGGAGTCACACACTCCTAACGCCACACCGAGCCAGGAAGACACGCACCACCACAACCGACCTGACCAAGCACTACTAGTGCCGCGGCAGGCAACGTTTGCCTGTCAAGGAGCGGCGTTGGGTGCGTGCTCTGGGGGTCCCCCCGGCCGGAGGCTCGGAGAGTGCCGGCCGGAAGTCCTCGTACTGGATGTACTTGGGCTTTCGGCCGGTGCGGCGAGTGGGGGTACCTCCCACGCCCTTCAGGCAGTGGGGGAGCGTGCCGGGCGTCGCGACGGGGCGAAGGTTGCCTGTCGCGGCACTAGTCGAGGGCGGGGTCCAGGACGATGTCCTCCTGGCGCGCGGTGAGGGACGGCTCCTCGGGAAAGTGGCAGGCGGTGAGATGGCCGGAGGGGCTGCCCTCGGCCCGCACCAGCCGCGGTTCCTCGGTGGCGCACCGGTCCTGGGCCTTCCAGCAGCGGGTGCGGAAGCGGCAGCCGGAGGGCGGGTCGATCGGGGACGGCACGTCGCCGGCCAGCCGGATGCGTTCGCGCCGCTGCGTGGCGTCCGGGTCGGCCTCGGGCACGGCGGACAGCAGCGCGTGTGTGTAGGGGTGCCGGGGCCGGGTGTAGAGCGCCTCCCGGTCGGCGACCTCGACGATCTTGCCGAGGTACATCACGGCGACCCGTTCGGAGAAGTGCCGTACGACGGCGAGGTCGTGGGCGATGAAGACGAAGGCGATGCCGAACTCCCGCTGGAGGTCCTGAAGCAGGTTGACGACCTGCGCCTGGATGGAGACGTCCAGCGCGGAAACGGGTTCGTCGGCCACGATCAGCTTCGGCCGCAGGGCGAGGGCCCGGGCGATGCCGATGCGCTGGCGCTGTCCTCCGGAGAACTCGTTCGGGTAGCGGTTGTAGTGCTCGGGGTTGAGACCCACCGTCTCCAGGAGCTCCTGGGCGCGCCGCTTGTGGCCCTGCGGCGGGTTGATGCCGTTGAGCCGCATCGGCGTCTCGACGATGGTGCCGACGGTGTGCCGGGGGTTCAGCGACGAGTACGGGTCCTGGAAGATCATCTGGAGGTTGCGGCGTGCCTCGACCATCCGGGCGGCGGGCCGGTGGGTGATGTCCTCACCGTCGAACACGACGGAGCCGCCGGTGGGTTCGAGCAGCCGGGTGATCAGTCGGCCCGTGGTCGACTTGCCGCAGCCGGACTCGCCGACCAGGCCCAGCGACTCGCCGGGCCCGACCGAGAAGTCGATGCCGTCGACGGCTCGTACGGCCCCGATCTGGCGCTGGAAGATGATGCCCTGCCGGAGCGGGAAGTGCTTTTGCAGTCCGCGCACTTCGAGGAGGTTCTCGCCGGTGGCGAGGTCGGTGGTCTGCCCGGTGAGGGGCTGGGGGGTGCTCACGGCATGCTCCCTTTCGTCCGCCGCCGTCACTGCGCGGCCCGTGCGGCTGCGGTGGCGCGGCCGTCCGGGCCGGCCTCGCCGCGGATCTCCTGCCTGGCCGCGTCGCTGAGATGGCAGGCGGCGATGTGCTGTCCGCTGCCGGGGACGAGGCGCAGCTCGGGCCGCTCCACGGCGCAACGCCCCTCGGGCACCCAGCCCTTGTAGGCGCAGCGAGGGTGGAAGGAGCAGCCGTCCGGCAGGTTGATCAGGCTCGGCGGGGTGCCGGGGATCGGGTTCAGCCGTTCGCCGACGTCGCCGGCGAGGTGCGGCATCGACTGCAACAGACCCCAGGTGTAGGGGTGCTGAGGCTGTTTGAGTACGTCGCGGGTGGTGCCGTACTCGATCCGGCGGCCGCCGTACATCACCAGGATGTCGTCGGCGATGTCCGAGACCACGCCGAGGTCGTGCGTGATGATGACGACGGCGGAGCCGAACTCCTCCTGCAGGTCGCGGATCAGGTCCAGGATCTGCGCCTGGACGGTGACGTCCAGGGCGGTCGTGGGTTCGTCGGCGATGAGCAGGGCGGGGTCGCAGACCAGGGACATGGCGATCATGGCGCGCTGGCGCATACCGCCGGAGAACTGGTGCGGGTAGTCCCTGACTCGGCGCTCGGGCTGCGGGATGCCGACCCGCTTCAGCATCTCCACCGCCCGCTCCCTGGCCTGCCTCTTGGAGACCTTGTGGTGCACGCGGTAGGCCTCGGCGATCTGGGCGCCGACGGTGAAGAAGGGGTGCAGCGCCGACAGCGGGTCCTGGAAGATCATGGAGACCGTACGGCCGCGCAGTTCGCGCATCTCGGCCTCGGGCAGGGCCACCAGTTCCCTGCCCTCCAGCCGGATCTCGCCGGAGACCCGGGCGCGGGTGCCCTTGTGCAGTCCGAGCAGGGCCAGCGAGGTCACCGACTTGCCGGAGCCGGACTCGCCGACGATGCCGAGGGTGCTGCCCTTCTCCAGGGTGAAGGAGACGCCGTCGACGGACTTGACGAGGCCGTCCTCGGTCGGGAAGTGCACCTTCAGGTCGCGTACGTCGAGGAAGGGCGCGGGCGCGGGCGTGACGTCCGCGGGCTGCGGTGAGGTCTGAACGGACACGGGTGTTCCTAAGGACGAAGAGGGGCTCAGGCGAGGCGCACGCGCGGGTCGACGAGGCCGTACACCAGGTCGACGACCACGTTGGCGAGGACGACGAACGTCGCGGCGAAGAGCGTGGTGCCGAGGATGACCGGCAGGTCGGAGTTCTGGACGGAGTCGACCGCGAGCTTGCCGATGCCGTTGATGCCGAACACCGACTCGGTGATGACCGCGGAGCCGCCGATCAGGGAGCCGACGTCCATGCCGAAGATGGTGATGATCGGGGTGATGGCGGCCCGTAGTCCGTGCTTGAGGACGACCGTGGCGGCCGGCAGGCCCTTGGCGCGGGCGGTGCGCATGTAGTCCTCGGCGAAGACCTCCAGCATGGAGGACCGGCTGAGCCTGGTGTACATCGCGAGGTACACGATGACCAGGGTGGTCCACGGCAGGATCAGCCCCTGGAACCAGCCGGACGGGTCCTCGGTGATCGGCGTGTAGCCGGAGGTCGGCAGGATCTGGAACTTGTCGACGAAGACGTACAGCAGGAGCAGGCCGATGAAGTAGATCTGCACCGAGACGCCGAACAGGGCCAGTCCGACCGCCGCCTTGTCGGCGGCCCGGCCCCTGCGGACCGCGGCGACGGTGCCGAGGCCGACGCCAAGGACCAGGAACGCCACCGCGGCGCCGAGACCGAGGGAGAGGTCCGCCGGGAAGTCCTGGAGCAGTGTCGTCAGGACGGGGGTGTCGGTCTGGAAGGAGACGCCGAGGCAGGGCGCGCCGCAGTGGATGCGTACGCTCTGGTCGCCGTAGTCGCGGCCGGCGAACAGTCCCTTGAGGAACTCCCAGTACTGCGTCAGGTAGCCCTGGTCCAGGCCCAGCGAGTGTTTGATCTCCGCGAGGCGGGAGGGGGAGCAGGTCTTTCCGCAGGCCAGGAGTGCGGGGTCGGACGGCAGGGCGAAGAAGATGAAGAAGGTGATCGTGGTGATCACCAGCATGATCAGGGCCGCTGCCAGCAGGCGTCTGATGAGGTAACGAAACATGGGGTGCCGGGACCTGACGTGTGAGTGGGGTGCCCGCCGGCGGTCTGGGCCGCCGGCGGGGTTCAGAGGAGGCGCGTCCGTCAGTGCTTGACGTACACGTGGACCAGGCTCGGCTCGGCGAGGATCGTGTCGGGGATGACACCGCCGACCTTGGAGCCGGACATGTCGCTGAAGTTCATGTACGTCAGCGGGACCACGGCGGCGTCCTTCAGGATCTGCCGGTCCATCTGCCCGTAGGCGGCGTTGCGCTGCTTGACGTCGGTCATCGTGGCGGCCTTGTCGATCAGAGCGTTGACCTTCGGGTCGTTCAGGTACGACAGGTCCTGGTTGGCCTGCGGGTTCTTCTTGATCAGCCGGCCGTCGAAGAGGGTGGGCAGCACCGTGGAGGCGTTCGGCCAGTCGGCGATCCAGTCGCCCCAGGTCAGGTCGTACTGGTTCTTCACGTTGTTCACGGTGCTGAAGTAGTTCGCCGCGTCGATGGGCGTGATGTTGACACGGATGCCGATGTGTTCCAGCGCGGTCTTCACCGCGTCGGCGAAGTGCTCCTGGGTGGGGGTGTTCTCCACCGCTATCGACATGGTCGGCTTCGGGCCGCCCGCCTGTTTCATGAGCGCCTTGGCCTTGGCGAGGTTGCCCGCCGGGTTGACGCTGTACTGGTTGAACCTCTGGTAGCCGCCGATGCCGGGGCTCAGCATGGTGGTGGCGTAGTCGCCGTACGCCGAGCCGCCGAAGGCGCCGCGGACCGTGGTCTTGTCGATGGCGTACTCGATCGCCTGGCGGACGCGGAGGTCCTTGACGCGGGTGGTGTTGATCGCCAGGTAGTTGATGCCGGGCGCCGGGATCTTGTAGTAACGGCTCTTCAGGGAAGGGTCGCCCGCGAGCTGGGCCAGGTCGGAGCCTGCGATGGGCCACTGCTGGATCGACGTCTGGGCGGTGCCCGCGTCGGCCTTGATCTGCTGGTCGATGGCGGCCTCGTCCTGGCCGAACTTGACGTCCATCTCGTCGACGTTCTGCTGCCGGATCGGGTCGGTCGCCTGCGACCAGTGCGTGTTCCTGGTGAGGACGAGTTCCTTGTTCTTGGTGTAGGACTTGATCATGTACGGGCCGTCGGACCAGACCTTGGTGTCGTAGGTGGAGCCGGTGTCGTGGACCTTGGGGACGGCGGACCATCCGGACATCGTGGTGGTTTCGTTGAAGTCGGCCACCGGCTGGTTCAGGTGGAAGACGACCGTGTATTTGTCCGGCGTCTGGATGGAGCCGAGTTCCTTGCCCTGGTACGGGCCCTTGTAGTCGGAGCCGCCGACGAGCCACTGGCTCGCGTAGGGCGGGCCGCCGTTGATGTCGGAGGAGAAGAACCGCTCGACGCCGTACTTGACGTCCGGTGCGGTGACCTCGGTGCCGTCCTGGTACCTGATGCCGTGCCGCAGGTGGAAGGTCCAGACGGTGGCGCCCTTGCTCGGCGTTCCGGTGTCGGTGGCCAGGTCGCCGACCAGTTTCGGGGTCGATCCCGTCTCGTCCCAGCCCGTGAGCGTCCGGACGATCTCCTGGTCCATGCTCTGGCCCTCGGTCGTATAGACGCGCTGGGGGTCGATGTGGTCGAAGTCCGCCTTGTTCAGGACCGTCAGGGTGCCGCCCTTGCCGGGGGCGCCGCTTCCCGTGGTGCTGGAGGAACCTCCGCATGCGGTGGCCCCCAGGGCGATCGCCACGGCGGAGGCCGTGAGAGCGACCGTGCGCGATCTGCGCGTGCTGCGCGTCATTGAGGAAACTCCGTTCTTGCTTCGGGCTCGACGGCCGTTCGTGGGACCGCCGGGCCGACACTCGGGGGGGTGGCTCGGTCAGCCGCGCCGGGCGCGGGGATCCAGGGCGTCCCGGACGCCGTCCCCGAGGAGGTTGAGCGCCAGGACCAGGAGGAAGAGCAGGACGCCCGGCACGAAGAGGTACATCGGGTCCTGCAGGAAGAACTGGGAGGCGTCCGACAGCAGGGCTCCCCAGTCGGGGTTGGGCGGGATGACGCCCACGCCCAGGTACGACAGCGCCGCCTCGGTGGTGATGTTCTGCGGGACGGCGAGCGCGAAGGAGATCAGGATCGGCGCCCACAGGTTGGGCAGCAGCTGCCGGAAGAGGATGTGCCGCCGGCCGGCGCTCATCAGCCGCGCGGCGTCGACGAACTCCCGCTCGCGCAGGGACAGTACCTGTCCGCGCACCAGGCGGGCGGTGTAAGCCCAGGCGAAGACGGCGATGTTGAGGACCAGGACGAGGAGGCGGAGGTTCTCGTCGGTGCCGCCGTGGGTGTTGGTCTGCAGCGCGTTCTGGATCACCGGGGTGAGCGCGATGATGAACAGCAGCTGCGGGAACGCCAGCATCACGTCCATGACCCGGGACAGCAGGGAGTCGACCCAGCCGCCGAAGTAGCCGGCCGCGAGCCCCGCCACGACACCGACCACGGTGGACAGCACGGCCGAGGCGAAGCCCACGTAGAGGGAGGTGCGCAGGCCGTAGACGATGCGGGCGAACAGGTCGTAGCCCGTGCCCGGTTCGACGCCGAGCAGATGCTGGGCGCTGATGCCGCCCAGCGATCCGTAGGGGAAGTTGCCCGTGTCCGGGTTGATCGCCTTGTTGTCGGGGGTGATCGGCCCCCAGCCGGTCAGCGCGGTGAGCACGGGTGCGAGCAGCGCGATCACGATGAACAGGAGGGTGGCCACGAGGGCGGCCGTGGTGACCTTGTCCCGCCTGATCCGCCGCCAGGCCATCCGGGCCGGTGAACGGCCGGCGACTTCCGTGCCGCCGGGTCTGGTGTCCTGCGTCGACGGCTCGGTCAGCAGCGCGGTGCCGCCGCCGGCGTCGACCGGCTGGTGTTGCGTGGTCATCGTACGGACATCCCGGATCTGCCCCTGAGGCAAGGAAATTGAGTGACGGTCGTAAGCACCGCCGTGAGACTCTGCGGACTTTCGCAATGGCGTGCGAGTCCGGTCAAGCTGCGCAGGGGTCAGAAAAGGGATTGTTTGCGGTCATGGAAGAGTGTTGACGAGAGCGGGGAATGCGATTACCCGCCGCGTGGACGAATGAGGGAGATTCCTTGGGCAGCGCTTAGCCGTGCCTCCGGGGACGTTTCCTTTTGCTTTTCCCTCGAAATCCCCCGCGCCGGGTAAAGGCGCGCACGGAGCGCCCGGGGTCAGCCGACCGGGACTCCGCCTTCCAGGTAGAACGCCGCTCCGCGTTCGCGCGCCCTCAGCGCCCAGCGCAGCCGCTCGTAGCGCACCGGTGGCAGCAGGTCGGCCGCCTCCTCCTCGGTGACGAACCGCCAGCCGCGCAGCTCCGGCCCGGGAAGCACCAGCCGGCCGGCCTCCGCGGAGTCGAGGAGACCGCCGTCGAAGAGGAGCCGCAGACCGCCGTACCCGGGGGGCGCGGGGCGCTCCCAGTCGACGACGAGCAGGCTCGGTACCTCGCCGAGGTGGATGCCGGTCTCCTCGGCGACCTCCCGCACACCGGCGCGCGCGGGCGCCTCACCGGGCTCGACGACCCCGCCGGGGAACTCCCAGCCGGCCTTGTAGGTGGGGTCGACGAGCAGCACCCGGTCCTGCTCGTCGAAGAGGAGCACACCGGCGGCGAGTGTCTCGGTGGTGGGCTCGGGCGTCTGCACGATGTCGCAGACGGGCACGGAGCCGTTGTTCACGGCCTCGGCTATGCGGGTGGCGGTCTCGTACGGCGTGAGGTCGCTGGTGTCGACCGGGTGCGCGTCCGCGGTGAGCCAGGAGGCGAGCGCGGCCCGGTACCGCTCGATGTGGTCGAAGGACCACTGGCGTATTCGTATCTCGCCCTCGGGGAGGTCCCGTGGAATCTCACGTCCCGCTATGCGCTCCCGCAGTATCGTTTCGGCCGGAGCGAGCAGGACGTGGCTGACCGGAATCCTGCGCGCGGCCAGGCCGCCGAAGATCTCGTCGCGGTACTCCTGACGCAGCAGCGTCATCGGGACCACCAGGGTTCCGCCGAGCTCGGCGAGCATCGCGGCCGCTGTGTCGATCACGAGCCGTCGCCAGATCGGCAGGTCCTGGAAGTCGCCGACCTCGGCGAGGTGCTTGGGCGGCAGCAGATACCGGAGCGCTCCGCCGATGACCTCCGGGTCGAAGAGCGTGCTGTTCGGGATCAGTTCGATCAGTTCCTGTGCGGTGGTGGTCTTCCCCGCACCGAACGCGCCGTTGATCCAGACGACGGTCACAGGTCCCCCTCTTCTGTTGGCCCCCTGAGGCTTGCCCGCTCCACCCTGCCACGGAAACCAGCCCCAGTTGAGGGCGCATGACGACGGCGCCGACGCCCCCCTCACACGGGGAGCGCCGGCGCCGTGGGCCGGGGCCGGAGCGGCTCGTCAGCCCTTCTTCTTCTGGACGCCCTTCTTCTGGGCACCCTTCTTCTTCTGGACGCCGTCCTTCCCGGCCACGGACAGGCCGTCCTTGCCGACGGCCTGGTCGAGCGTCTTGAGGGTCTCGTCCACGTTGATGCCGGGGAGCTTCTCTCCGACAGCGTGCGACGGAGTGACCGCGGCGACGACGAAGCCGGTGGCCAGGGAGGCGATGGCGAGCATGCTGCGCTTCTTCATGCCCGACTAAACTGCCGGACCCGCCCCGGGGTCACGCCACTGGGCCGTTCGGGCGAAGCGGGCGGGCATCACGCGGGGGCGGCGCCCCAGGCGCCGGGCCCGCCGCCGCGCCACTCGATCAGCCCGGACGCCGCCACGTACGCCTGGTCCGCGTCCTCGATCCCGGCCCGCCGCAGGAACTCGGCGACGTCCAGCAGCCCGTACGCCATCCCGAGGAACTGGTCGTCGACACGGACCCGTCGGCCACCGTCCACGGCGGGCGGGTAGACCACGACGGGTTTCACGGACGCCATGGCACCAGCGTGCGCGGGGACCACGCCGAGCGCTCGCCGGGTGGGCCGTTCAGCCGGCCTTCTGCGTCTGCCGGAACTCGTGGACGTCGGCGGTGAGGGTGCCGTCCTGCTGTTCGTAGTGGGACAGGGCGAGGCCGAGACCGAAGAAGGTGGGTGCCCATTCGCCGACGAAGATGCCCCAGCGGTCGGCGCGGGCGAGGCCGGTACCGCTTTCCATCTTCATGGAGCCCATCCAGGCGACGACGCTGAGGCCGACGGACGCCATGCCCGCCATGTAGGCGTGCTCGCTGCGGACTCCCATCTCGTGCATCTTCTGAATGATCATCTGCGACTCCGTTCCGTGGGGGGGTGCAGAGACGGAGTGCCCCCGGAGCATGCCCCTATTCACCGTTTTGCCACTTATGTCCGTAACGGTCGCTCGTGAGGCGAGTAGCTCCGTCGAGCACTCGCCTCACGACGGTCCCTCTGGACTCCGTCAGGCGCCCACGTAGGCCGCGAGGTGCTCCCCGGTCAGGGTGGAGCGGGCCTCGACGAGCTCGGCCGGTGTGCCCTCGAAGACGATGCGGCCGCCGTCGTGACCGGCCCCGGGTCCGAGGTCGATGATCCAGTCGGCGTGCGCCATGACCGCCTGATGGTGCTCGATGACGATGACCGACTTACCGGAGTCGACGAGCCGGTCGAGCAGACCCAGCAACTGCTCCACGTCCGCGAGGTGGAGGCCGGTGGTCGGCTCGTCGAGGACGTAGACACCGCCCTTCTCGGCCATGTGTGTGGCCAGCTTGAGCCGCTGCCGCTCGCCGCCCGACAGCGTGGTGAGCGGCTGGCCGAGGGTGAGATAGCCGAGCCCGACGTCGGCGAGCCGCTCCAGGATCTTGTGCGCGGCCGGGGTGCGTGCCTCTCCGGTGCCGAAGAACTCCTCGGCCTCGGCCACCGACATCGCGAGCACCTCGCTGATGTCGCGCCCGCCGAGGTGGTACTCCAGCACCGATGCCTGGAACCGCTTCCCCTCGCACTCCTCGCAGGGGGTGGCGACACCGGCCATCATCGCCAGGTCGGTGTAGATGACACCGGCGCCGTTGCAGGTGGGGCAGGCGCCCTCGGAGTTGGCGCTGAACAGTGCAGGCTTCACGCCGTTCACCTTGGCGAAGGCCTTGCGGATCGGTTCGAGCAGTCCGGTGTACGTCGCTGGGTTGCTTCGCCTCGATCCCTTGATCGGGCTCTGGTCCACCGAGACCACGCCCGCGTCGGCGGGCATAGATCCGTGCAGGAGCGAACTCTTGCCGGAGCCGGCGACACCGGTGACGACGGTGAGTACCCCGAGCGGGACGTCGACGTCGACGCTCTGGAGGTTGTTCGCCGACGCGCCCCGGATCTCCAGCGCGTCGGGGGACTTGCGGACCGTCTCCTTGAGGGCCGCCCGGTCGTCGAGATGACGGCCGGTGACGGTGTCGGCGGCCCGCAGCTCCTCGACCGTGCCCTCGAAGCAGACCGTGCCGCCCGCCGTACCGGCGCCCGGGCCGAGGTCGACGACATGGTCGGCGACCGCGATCGCCTCCGGCTTGTGCTCCACGACGAGCACCGTGTTGCCCTTGTCCCGCAGCCGCAGCAGCAGGTCGTTCATCCGCTGGATATCGTGCGGGTGCAGGCCGATGGTGGGCTCGTCGAAGACGTAGGTGACGTCCGTGAGCGAGGAGCCGAGGTGGCGGATCATCTTGACGCGCTGCGCCTCGCCGCCCGACAGCGTGCCCGCCGACCGGTCGAGGGAGAGGTAGCCGAGGCCGATCTCCACGAACGAGTCGAGCGTCCCCTGCAACGCGGTGAGCAGCGGCGCCACCGACGGCTCTGTCAGGCCCCGGACCCACTCGGCCAGGTCCCTGATCTCCATCGCGCAGGCGTCGGCGATGCTGATCTTCTTGATCTTCGAGGACCGGGCACCCTCGCTCAGCCGGGTGCCGTCGCACTCGGGGCAGGTGGTGAAGGTGACCGCCCGCTCCACGAAGGCCCGGATGTGCGGCTGCATCGCCTCCTTGTCCTTGGACAGGAACGACTTCTGGATCTTGGGGATCAGTCCCTCGTAGGTGAGGTTGACGCCGTTGACCTTGACCTTGGTCGGCTCGCCGTAGAGGAAGTCCTGCATTTCCTTCTTGGTGAACCTGCGGATGGGCTTGTGCGGGTCGAGGAAGCCCGACTGGGCGTAGAGCCCCACCGTCCACTGACTGTCCGACTTCCAGCCGGGGATGGTGAACGCGCCCTCGGCGAGCGATTTGGAATCGTCGTAGAGCTGGGTGAGGTCGATGTCGGAGACCTTGCCGCGGCCCTCGCAGCGTGTGCACATGCCGCCGGTGCGGGAGAAGGTCGCCTTCACGGTCCTGGTCTTGTCGGCACCGCGCTCGACCCTGATACCGCCGCTCGCGCTGACCGAGGCGGTGTTGAAGGAGTACGCGCCGGGCGGGCCGATGTGCGGTTTGCCGAGGCGGCTGAAGAGGATCCGCAGCATCGCGTTGGCGTCGGTGGCGGTGCCGACCGTGGAGCGGGGGTCGCCGCCCATCCGCTGCTGGTCGACGGCGATCGCGGTCGTCAGCCCGTCGAGCACGTCGACCTCGGGCCGGGCCAGGTTCGGCATGAAGCCCTGCAGAAAGGCGCTGTAGGTCTCGTTGATCAGCCGCTGCGACTCCGCGGCGATCGTGTCGAACACCAGCGAGCTCTTGCCCGAGCCGGAGACACCTGTGAACACCGTCAGCCGGCGCTTGGGGATCTCGATGCTGACGTCCTTGAGGTTGTTCTCGCGCGCACCGTGCACGCGGATCACGTCATGGCTGTCGGCAACGTGCGGCCCGGGCGACTGTCTGTCCGCCGTCGTGGCCTTGCTCATCGTGTCTCCATCTGTCGGGCGGTGCTGCCGCGCTCGGACGTTCTCGGTCCTCCGCGCCGACCCCGGAGGGCGGCGCGGGGGGGTGCTGCGTGACCGTACGAGGGTCCCGCTGGTGTGACGCGTCGATCGGTGGGGCCGGCTGCTATCGCCGCGTCACGGCTTCAGCTGCTGGATGCGGATCATGTTGCCCGCGGGGTCGCGGAAGGCGCAGTCGCGGACGCCGTACGGCTGGTCCACTGGTTCCTGGACCACCTCGGCGTCGCCCGCCTGCAACCGGTCGAAGGTGCCGTCGACGTCGGTGGTGGCCAGGACGATGCTGGCGTAGGTGCCCTTGGCCATCATCTCGGCGATGACGCGGCCCTCGTCCTCGGTGATGCCCGGGTCGGCGGCCGGCGGATGCAGGACGATGTTGGTGGCGGGCTGGCCGACGGGGCCGACCGTGATCCAGCGCATGCCCTCGTATCCGACGTCGCCCCGGACTTCGAAGCCGAGGGTGTCGCGGTAGAACGCCAGAGCGGCGTCAGGGTCGTCGTGCGGAAGGAAACTGGCGTGAATGCTGAGGTCCATGGCCACCACGCTAGTTTCGGCTCGGGGTGGGCGCTTCTCGATTCCTGACCGGTCTGGTGACCTGCTTCGCCACGCACGACGGGATCCCCGCCGTCGCACGCGCCGCCGCGCGCCGGTAGGCGCCGGGCGGCATGCCGACCAGCTCGGTGAAGCGGGTGCTGAAGGTGCCCAGCGACGAGCAGCCGACCTCGAAACACACCTCGGTGACACTGAGGTCGCCACGGCGCAGCAGCGCCATCGCGCGCTCGATGCGCCGCGTCATGAGGTAGCTGTACGGCGACTCACCGTACGCCTGCCGGAACTCGCGGCTGAGATGTCCGGCCGACATGTGCACACCCCGGGCCAGCGCCTCGACGTCGAGCGGCTGTGCGTACTCCCGGTCGATCCGGTCCTTGACCCGGCGCAGGCGGGCGAGGTCACGCAGGCGCTGCTCCGAGGTGGGTCTGCTGCTCACATGCGGGATCGTGCCACATCGCACGGACATTCGGTCGCTTTCCGAGAGAAAGCCCGGTATCTCGGGCCGGGACGCCCCGAGATCCAGAAGGTCCACCACGCCGTCGTGGGCAGCGCACCCACCACTGCGGCCTGGTATCCCCGCCCGGCGGGATCCGTCATGCCGGGACAGCCCATCCAGTCCTCGGTGAAGATGCCGTCCGCCCCGAACACGATGGCCGCCGGCAGGAGCCACAGTGCGGCCAACAAGGCCGTCACGGCGAGCAGCGCGTCGAGGCGCAGGAACGCGGGCGTCGGCAGCAGCAGCCGCACCGCGCGGCCCCCGTGGCCGCGCACCCACTCCCGCGGCCGGACGCGCACCAGCACCACGACGGCGTGCATCAGCGCGGCGACGGCCGCGGCCCCGGCCCGACCCGCCTATGAAGACCAGCCCGAATCAACGTCACGACACTCAGCCGGGGCAGATGCCGCACCGCGTCGGAGTGGTTCCCTCCGCGTCAGAGGCGTCAGAAGCGTCAGAAGCGCCTGGGACTCGAACGACGTTCCCTGCCCACCGCCTGAACGTTCCTGCCCGGTCTCACACCCCCGCCGCGGCCGCGTCCGTCCGCTTCGCCAGCGCGGCCGCCGCCGCGCCCACGAGGCCGGCGTCGGTGCCCATCTGGGCCGGTGCCACGGTCAGGCGCTGGACGAAGGACAGGGTCGCGTAGGCGCTCAGGGCCTTGCGCAGGGGGGCGAGGAGGACGTCGCCCGCCTTGCCCACTCCCCCGCCGATCACGGCGATGTCGATCTCCACGAGGGTCGCGGTCGCGGCGATCCCGGCGGCCAGGGCCTGGGCGGCACGCTCGAAGGAGGCGATGGCGACCGGGTCGCCGGACCGTGCGGCGGCGGCCACCGCGGCGGCGGACGTGTCACCGTCGGGGCCGGGCCGCCAGCCGTTCTCCAGAGCGCGCCGGGCGATGTTGGGGCCGCTCGCGATGCGCTCCACACAGCCGTGCGAGCCGCACGGGCACAGATCGCCGTCGAGGTCCACGCTGATGTGGCCGATATGGCCGGCGTTGCCGGTGGGCCCGGGGTGCAGCCGGCCGCCGAGCACCAGACCACCGCCGACGCCCGTGGAGACGACCATACACAGCGCGTTGTCGTGGCCGCGGGCGGCGCCCTGCCAGTGTTCGGCCGCCGTGATCGCCACACCGTCGCCGATCAGCTCGACGGGCAGGTCCCCGGCCGCCGCCCGGACGCGCGCCACGAGCGGATAGTCGCGCCAGCCGGGCACGTTCACCGGGTTCACCGTGCCCGCCAAGGCGTCCACGGGCCCGGCGCTGCCGATGCCCACGGCCGTGGCGCGCGCCCACAGCGGCGACACGGTGAGCTCGCCGAGCACCTCCTCCACGGCCCGCATCACGGTGTCGCCGTCCTCCCGGGCGGGCGTCGGCCGCTGGGCGCGGACCAGGATCCGGCCGTGGCCGTCCACCAGAGCGCCGGCGATCTTGGTGCCGCCGATGTCGAGCGCGGCCACGAGGTCGGTGTGCATCAGTGTCGGATCTCCCCGTCAACCATGAGAAAAACGCCGAGAAAATACATCGGGCAGGGCAAGCAGCAGACCGGTCCCGTGCGGGTGCGCGCGCCGGAGATTGCGGTGGACAGTCTCCCCCGAGCCTGACAACGTTGTCCAGGCTCTATGCTCGACGCCACATCCTCATACAAACCCAGGACCGACGCACCCCCGTGGACGACAGGACAGGACACCGCACCGTGCCCCAGACCCCCCTCCGATCCGCTCCGCGCTACGGCACCCGGCCGACCATGAAGGACGTCGCGGCACGCGCCGGAGTCGGGCTCAAGACGGTCTCCCGTGTGGTGAACGGGGAGCCGGGGGTCACCCCGGAGACGGAGCGGCGGGTCCAAGAGGCGATCGACGCCCTCGGCTTCCGCCGCAACGACAGCGCGCGAGTGCTGCGCAAGGGCCGTACGGCCAGCATCGGCCTGGTCCTGGAGGACCTCGCGGACCCGTTCTACGGGCCGCTGAGCCGCTCGGTGGAGGAGGTGGCCCGCGCGCACGGTGCCCTGCTGATCAACGGCTCCAGCGCGGAGGACCCCGAACGCGAGCAGGAGCTGGTGCTGGCCCTGTGCGCGCGGCGGGTGGACGGGCTGGTGGTGATCCCCGCCGGGGACGACCACCGGTACCTGGAGCCCGAGCTCAAGGCGGGTGTCGCCACGGTGTTCGTGGACCGGCCGGCCGGGCACATCGACGCCGACGTGGTCCTGTCGGACAACTTCGGCGGTGCCCGGGGCGGCGTCGCCCATCTCATCGCGCACGGCCACCGCCGGATCGGCTTCATCGGCGACATGCCCCGCATCCACACCGCCGCCGAGCGGCTGCGCGGCTACCGGGCCGCGATGGAGGACGCGGGCATACCGGTGGCGGACTCCTGGATGTCCCTCGGCGTCACCGATCCCGAGCGGGTGCGCAGGGCGGCCGAGGAGATGCTGTCCGCCCCGGACCCGGTCACCGCGATCTTCGCGGCCAACAACCGGGTGACGGTCACCGTGATCCGCGTGCTCGCCGAGCACGCCCGCCGCGTCGCCCTGGTGGGCTTCGACGACATCGAGCTGGCGGACCTGCTCCAGCCGGGCGTCACGGTCGTCGCCCAGGACGCGTCGGACATCGGCCGCACCGCCGCGGAACGCCTCTTCCGGCAGCTGGACGGCACCCAGGTCGTCCCCGAACGCATCGAGCTGCCGACCCGGCTGATCACCCGTGGCTCGGGCGAACTGCCCCCGGCGGACTGAGCGGGCCCATGGAGCACCTCACCGATCGCACGCTGCGAGCACTCGGCCTGGCCGAGGCGCCGCGCGAGCACCCCCTGCTGTATCCGGGCGCGTGGCCCGCGGGTTCCGGGCTCCTCGACGGGGACTGTTTCCTGCCGCTGGAGCAGCTGGTGTACGAGGACCGCACACCGGTCCTCGCCATCGGCTCCAACGCCAGCCCGGGGCAACTGCGGCACAAGATGGCCGAGTTCGGGATCATGTCTCCCCTCCCGATGGTGAAGACCCGGGTGACGGGAGTCGACGCGGGCGTCTCGGCGCACGTCAGCCGCATGGGGTACGTGTCGGCCTCACCGGTCAGCGCCCCGGGCGTCGTGCGGGACTTGTTCGTCCTCTGGCTCGACGCCGAGCAACTCGCGATCATCGACGCGAGCGAGGGCGTACCGCTGCCGAACGGCAATTTCCACCGTGCCTGGCTGCCCGCGCCCGACGTGCGGATCGATCTCGCGGACGGCACCCGCCTGCCCGGCGTCCACGCGTACGTCAACCGGCACGGCGTCCTGCACGACGGCACCGGCGCGCCGCGCGGCCACCCGGGCCAGCGGGCGCTGCTCACCGAACTTCTCTCCGGCCTGCCGCGGTTCAGGGAGCTCTTCGGCGTGGTGCCCGAGGAGTTCAGCGCGCGGGCCCGCGGCGACCGGCGGTTGTGCGAGCGGGGCACGCGGCTGTTCATCGAGGAGAAGCTGGTGACCGCCTCCGGTCTGGAGCGCTACGTCGGATCCGGGCCGACGGGGTCTCAGCAGACCGGGAGTCCGGGGACCGGCGCGTCGTTGTCGCCGCCCTTGATGTAGACGTCGCTGACGTAGACGTCGGTGTTGCCGCTGTCGTCGTCGGTCCTGGCCCACCAGACGTTCGTCCACTGGCCGTCCGTCTCGCGGCGGCCCAGATTCTGCTGGCAGTAGAAGTAGTTGGTGCCCGCGTTGAGGACACCGACCTTGGTGCCGGAGGCCGTGTAGGAGTCGGCGGTCTTCCAGACCTGGCAGTCGTACTTGCCGCCGCCGATGGCGTGGCAGGCGGGTTCGGGGGCCGGGGTGGTGGGCCCGCCGCCGCCCGTCGTACCGCCCTCGCCCGAGCCGCCTGCGGTGTCGCTGTCTCCGGAGCTGCCGCCCGATGTTCCTCCGGTCGTGCCGCCGGAGGACTTGGCGGGGGCCGAGGCGGCCGCCCGGCCGGTGGGCTCGGGGTCCTGCTTGTCGCCGGGCTTCCTGGACGGGGCCTTGCCCTTCTCGTCGCCCTGTTGCGTGGGCCGGGGAGCGTTCGAGCCATCGTCGGTGCGACCGGGCTCGGAGGCGGCGGCGTCCGCACGGGCGGCGTCCGTCCGGGCGCCCGCTTCCGTGCCGTCGGAGTCGCCGATCACGGCGACCGTGGCACCGGCGGCCGCGAGCACGACGGTGACGGCCGCGGCGACGAGCAGGACGCGGGACCTACGACGGGGCGTGGGGCCGGAGTTCATCGGCCCCGTGGGGGCGGCGGCGACGGGGCCGGTGCTACCCGGGTCGGACGGTCCGAAGCCGTGCGGACCGGACTCCGAGCCGTGCGGTCCGGGTCCTGATGCGGTCCGGGTCCTGAACCGTGCGGACCGGGTCCTGAGCCATGCGGACCGGGTCCTGAGCCATGCGGTCCGGGTCCTGAACCGTGCGGTCCGGGTCCGGCTTGCGGTGAGTGGCCGGCGGGGCCCGGCCCGGCCTGTCCTGGCCCGCCGAAGCCTGCCGCTCCTGGAGCCCCGGCGGCTCCGAAGGCCGCAGGCGTCCCGGAGCCCCGTGTGCCCGGGGCCTCGTGGGGCCCGGCTGCGCCCGGCGGTGCGTGCTGCGGTGGTCCGAACCCCGGCGGTACCGCGGGAACACTTCGCTCCGTCTCCGGGCGCGGGGGCGAGGCCGCAGGACCTCGCAGGGCAGACGTCGGCGTGTCCGTACCGCCCGTGTCCGCCACCGCCTGGAGCAGCTCACCGGCCTGGTCGGCCTCCGGGCGGGCCTCGGGGCGCTTCTCCAGCAACCGCTGCAGGACGGGGCCGAGAGGACCGGCCCGCCGGGCCTCCGGCAGTGGCTCGGTGACGATCGCGGTGAGCGTCGAGAACGTGGACGTACGGCGGAAGGGCGAGGCGCCCTCGACGGCCGCGTACAGCGTGGCGCCCAGGGCCCAGATGTCGGAGGCGGGGCCCGGGTCGGCGCCCTGGGCCCGCTCGGGGGCCAGATAGTCGAGGGAACCGACGAGTTCGCCGCTGCGGGTGAGGTGGGTGGCCGAACCGTCGCCCGGGTCGTCCATGGTGGCGATGCCGAAGTCGGTGAGGACGACCCGGCCCGAGCGGTCGAGCAGGATGTTGCCGGGCTTCACGTCACGGTGCAGGACGCCCACCCGGTGGGCGGCCTCCAGCGCGTCCATGACCTTCGCGCCGATCCCGGCCGCCTCGCGCGGGTCGAGCGTGCCGCGTTCACGCAGGACGTCGTCCAGGGACGGCCCGTCGACCAGTTCCATGACGATGAGCGGGCGGCCGTCGACCTCGGCGATGTCGTGCACGGCGATGACGCCGGGGTGGCGCACCCGGGCCGCCGCCCGCGCCTCGCGCTGCATCCGCAGTCGCAGATCGGCCAGTTCGGGGCCGGCCGAGTCGGTGTAGGTGCGCAGTTCCTTGACGGCGACCTCGCGGCCCAGGATCTCGTCGACGGCCTTCCAGACGACGCCCATGCCGCCGCGCCCCAGCTGGTCCGTGACGCGATAACGGCCTGCCAGCAGCCGGCCGGCCCCCTCCGTCTGCCCGTACTCCCCCGTTGACACCGCTGCCCCGTTCCTGTGACACCACTGGATCACTGACACGTCTGTACGTGGCGTACAGAGTACGGGGCGGCGATGACAGCGACCGGCAGTGACGACGGCTGTGACAGTGCCGGTACGTGCCGCGGCGGAGCGGATGTCGCCGGAGGCCCTGGGGAGCGCCGTCAGGCGGAAGCCGTGAGGTCCCCCCGCCTGGGTACCGCGAAGCTCTCCATGTCGGCGCGGGTCAGGCCGGTCAGCCGGGCGACCTCCCCGATGTCCAGGGCGCCGCAGTCCAGGCCGCGCAGCAGATAGCCGCTGAGGGCCTTGGCGGTGGCGGGTTCGTCCATGACGTCGCCGCCGGTGCGGTTCGCGTAGCGGGCGAGGCGGGCGGCGGCCTGTTCGAAGCCCTCGCGGTAGAAGGCGAAGACGGCCGCGTACCGGGTGGGGATGTGGCCGGGGTGCATGTCCCAGCCCTGGTAGTAGGCACGGGCCAGGGCGCGGCGGGTGAGGCCGTAGTGCAGTCGCCAGGCGGCGTGCACCTTCTCGGTCGGGCCGATGGGCAGGACGTTGGTGGAGCCGTCCGAGACGCGGACGCCGGTGCCGGCCGCCGCGACCTGCATGACGGCCTTGGCGTGGTCGGCGGCGGGGTGGTCGCCGGCCTGGTGGGCGGCGGAGACGCCGAGGCAGGCGCTGTAGTCGAAGGTGCCGTAGTGCAGCCCGGTGGCGCGGCCCTCGGCGGCCTGGATCATGCGCGCGACGGTGGCGGTGCCGTCGGCGGCGAGGATGGACTGGCTGGTCTCGATCTGGATCTCGAAGCCGATCCGGCCGGGCTCCAGGCCGTGGGTCTTCTCGAAGGCGTCCAGCAGCCGCGCCATGGCGGTGACCTGCTCGGCGTACGTCACCTTGGGCAGGGTGAGCACCAGACCGCCGGGCAGGCCGCCGGCCTCCATCAGGCCGGTGAGGAAGATGTCGAGGGTGCGGATGCCCCGGTCGCGTACGGGCGCCTCCATGCACTTCATCCGGATGCCCATGTACGGGGCCGCGGTGCCGTCCTCGTACGCCTCGGCGATCAGCCGGGCGGCGCGGGCCGCTGCCTCGTCCTCCTCGGCGTCGGGGCGGTTGCCGTAGCCGTCCTCGAAGTCGACGCGCAGGTCCTCGACCGGCTCGCGTTCCAGCTTGGCGCGCACGCGCGCGTGGACGGGCCCGGCGAGTTCCTCGGCGAGCCCGAGGACGGCGGCGAAGGACGCGGCGTCGGGGGCGTGTTCGTCGAGGGCGGCCAGGGCGCGGTCGCCCCAGGAGCGGATGGTGTCGGCGGCGAAGACGTCGCCGGGTACGTAGACGGTGTGGACGGGCTGGCGGGTGCCGGGGTCTCCGGGGTAGCGGCGCTCCAGTTCGGCGTCGACCGGCGCGAGGGAGGCGCTGATCTCCTCGCTGACGGCGCCCGCGAGGCTTGTCGCCACCTTCTCCTGCTGGCCCTGACCCATTCCGAGACCCTCCTTTTTCCGCTGTGCGGAATCAACAATCCGTAGAGCGAAGTTATCGGCCGCCCTTCGGCCTGGTCAACACCGTCTTGAAGTGCGATTCCCCATCCTTCACCCTTGGCCACTGCCGACCCGCCCTCATCTTCCGTATTCAGAGGGCAAGCTTCATCCTGACGCGCAAGGGGAGGGACACCACGTGCCGAACGAGGTCGGAGTGACGCGCCGCCACGGGCTCAAGGCGGCTGCGGCCGCCGCCATCGCGGGACCGCTGCTCACCACCGCGGGCCCCACACAGCCCGCTTCCGCCGGCGAGCACCCGGGCGCCCTGGACGTCATGACGTTCAACGTCCGCTTCGGGACCGTCGTCGACTCGACACCGCGCTGGGAGGTGCGCCGACCGGTGATGCGAGAACTGCTGCGCCGCGAGCGACCGCAGGTCATCGGCACCCAGGAAGGGCTCTACCGGCAAGTGCGCGCGATCGAGAAGGATCTCGGCGAGCACTACGACTGGATCGGCACCGGACGCGGGGGCGGCAGCAAGGACGAGTTCATGGCGATCTTCTACGACACGCGCAGACTCGAGCCGATCGAGTTCGATCACTTCTGGCTGTCCGACACCCCGTACACGATCGCCTCGAACACCTGGGGCGCGGACTGGCTGCGCATGGTGACCTGGGTCCGTTTCGTCGATCTCGGCGACGGGGGACGGGAGTTCTACGTCCTCAACACCCACCTGGACAGCGTCAGCCAGTACGCCCGGGAACGCGCGGCCGGACTCATCGGCGAGACGATCGCCGGGTGGGACCGGTCGTCACCGGTCATCGTCACCGGCGACTTCAACGCGGACGCCCACGACAACCGGGTGTACGACCTCATGCTGGACATCGGACTGGTGGACGCCTGGGACGCGGCGACCTCGCGGGGTCCGGCGTACGGGACGCACCACGGCTACCGGGGGCCCAGACCCGGCGGGCGGCGCATCGACTGGATCCTCACCACGCCCGGGGTGACCACGCACCGGGCCGGGATGAACACCTTTTCCGTGGACGGGACGTACCCGAGCGACCATCTGCCGGTGCAGGCCTCGCTGACCCTGGGATGAGAAGAGGCCCCCGTGACCGTTCGCGCGGTCACGGGGGCCTTCTGCAGCCGGGGTCGATCAGCCCTTGCGGGTCTTGATCTCCTCGGTGAGGGCCGGGACGACGTCGAAGAGGTCGCCGACGACGCCGTAGTCGACGAGGTCGAAGATCGGGGCCTCGGCGTCCTTGTTGACCGCCACGATCGTCTTCGAGGTCTGCATACCGGCGCGGTGCTGGATCGCGCCGGAGATGCCGTTGGCGATGTACAGCTGCGGCGAGACGGACTTGCCGGTCTGGCCGACCTGGTTGGTGTGCGGGTACCAGCCCGCGTCCACCGCGGCACGCGAGGCACCGACGGCCGCGCCGAGCGAGTCGGCCAGCGCCTCGATGATCGCGAAGTTCTCCGCGCCGTTGACGCCACGGCCGCCCGAGACCACGATCGCGGCCTCGGTCAGGTCCGGACGGCCCGTCGACTCACGCGGCGTACGGCCGGTGACCTTGGTGCCGGTGGCCTGGGCGGAGAAGGACACGGACAGCGCCTCGACCGCACCGGCGGCCGGGGCCGGCTCCACGGCCGCGCTGTTGGGCTTGACCGTGATGACCGGGGTGCCCTTGGAGACACGGGACTTGGTGGTGAAGGACGCGGCGAACACCGACTGCGTGGCCACCGGGCCGGAGTCGCCGGCCTCCAGGTCGACGGCGTCGGTGATGATGCCGGAGCCCAGACGCAGCGCCAGACGGGCGGCGATCTCCTTGCCCTCGGCGGAGGACGGCACCAGCACGGCGGCCGGGGACACGGCCTCGTGCGCGGCCTGGAGGGCGTCGACCTTCGGTACGACCAGGTAGTCGGCGTACTCGGCGGCCTCGTGGGTGAGGACCTTGACCGCGCCGTGCTCGGCGAGGGCGGCGGCGGTGTCACCGGCGCCGTTGCCCAGCGCGACGGCGACCGGCTCGCCGATGCGGCGGGCCAGGGTCAGCAGCTCCAGGGTGGGCTTGCGGACGGCGCCGTCCACGTGGTCGACGTAGACGAGAACTTCAGCCATGGGACTTCTTCTCTCCTGCTTGCGAAAGATGAGGGGCGGTCAGCGAATACCGGGCTCAGATGAACTTCTGGCCCGCGAGGAACTCAGCGAGCTGCTTGCCGCCCTCGCCCTCGTCCTTGACGATCGTGCCCGCGGTACGGGCCGGGCGCTCGGCCGCGTTGTCGACCGTGGTGTAAGCACCCTCCAGGCCGACCTCCTCGGCCTCCAGGTCCAGGTCGGACAGGTCCCAGGACTGAACCGGCTTCTTCTTGGCCGCCATGATGCCCTTGAAGGAGGGGTAACGCGCCTCGCCGGACTGGTCGGTCACCGACACGACCGCCGGCAGGGAGGCCTCCAGGCTCTCCGTGGCGGCGTCGCCGTCGCGGCGGCCCTTGACCGTGCCGTCCTCGACCGACACCTCCGACAGCAGCGTGACCTGCGGGACGCCCAGACGCTCGGCCAGCAGCGCGGGCACGACGCCCATGGTGCCGTCGGTGGAGGCCATACCGGAGATGACCAGGTCGTAACCGGCCTTCTCGACGGCCTTGGCCAGGACCAGGGAGGTGCCGATGGCGTCGGTGCCGTGAATGTCGTCGTCCTCGACGTGGATCGCCTTGTCGGCGCCCATGGACAGCGCCTTGCGCAGGGCGTCCTTGGCGTCCTCGGGGCCCACCGTCAGAACGGTGATCTCCACGTCGTCGTCGGAGTTCTCGGAGATCTGCAGCGCCTGCTCGACCGCGTACTCGTCGAGCTCGGAGAGCAGACCGTCCACGTCGTCCCGGTCGACGGTCAGGTCATCGGCGAAGTGCCGGTCGCCAGTGGCGTCGGGCACGTACTTCACAGTGACAACGATCCTCAAGCTCACGCCGGCTCTCCTACTGCATCGTCATTTCTCGGCTGCCTACTTGCAGGCAGCATAGGCGCCTCAAGCGGCCGATTCCGGTCGGGGCGACCCACGCTCCGAGCGAAATATTACTCGTCAGTACACCTAGTTCGTTCCCGCTAAGCAAGCGCTTTGAACTGTGACCTTCGCAACGCAGCGTAACCGGAACTCGACGGTCCCGCAGCCCGGGGGCACACGCGGATCAGCCCTGCAGCCTGTGGAAACGCCCCTGGTGGTAGAGGAGCGGGCGGCCGGTGCCCGCGGGGTCGCCCTGCTGGACCTCGGCGAGCACGAGCCGGTGATCCCCGGCGGGCACACGCGCGACGACCCGGGCCACCAGCCAGGCGAGCACGCCATCGAGCAAGGGAACTCCCTCGGGCCCCTCCCGCCATGCGGTGGGCGCCGCGAAGCGGTCGGCCCCGCTGCGGGCGAAGGTGGCGGCCAGCTCCTGCTGGTGCTCGCCGAGGATGTGGACGCCGACGTGATCGGCGGCCGCGATCGCGGGCCAGCTGGAGGAGCCGGTGCCGACACCGAAGGACAGCATGGGTGGCTCGGCCGAGACGGAGGCGAGGGAGGTGGCGGTGAAGCCCACCGGACCTGTTTCGCCAAGGGCCGTGATCACGGCGACCCCCGCCGCGTGCCGTCGGAAGACCGAACGCAGGAGGTCGGGCGTGGCGAGGAGGTCCGAAGGCATGGGGTCAGGCTGACGATAAATGGAATGCGCAGTCAAGTTCGTTCCGTGATGTGGGAGATGACTCACTGGACGTACTCAGACGTACTCATCGGCGGCGCCACGACCTCACACGGCCTCCCCCAGCGCGGCGATCACGTCGGCCTTGCGCGGCTGTCCGGTGGCCCTGCGTACCACCCGGCCGTCGGCGTCGAGGACCAGCACCGTCGGGGTCTTGAGGATGTCCAGCCGTCGCACGAGGTCCAGATGGGCCTCGGCGTCGATCTCGACGTGGGTCACACCCGGGACCACGCCGGCGACCTCGCCGAGGACCCGCCGGGTCGCCCGGCAGGGCGCACAGAACGCACTGGAGAACTGCACGAGCGTGGCCCGCTCGCCCAGTTCCGCGCCCAGCTCCGCCGCATCGAGCCGCTTGCCGTCGTCCCGCCCGCGCACCCGCACTCTCCCGCTCCGCCGCCGCTGCAGCACTCCGTAGGCGCTCGCCGCCGCGAGCACCAGTACACACACCACCAGTCCGGTCATCACCTGCTTCAAGCGTTCACGAGACCGCAAAGATTCCCGGCCCCTCAACCGGGCCTCGTTGCGGAATGCTTGGTTCCATGGACATCGATGCGAGAGGGCCGCGTTTCGGCGCGGCCGTGACGGCCGTCGTCCTGGCGGTCGTTCTGGTCACGGGGAGCGCTTGGCTGCTGGCCTGGCAGACGCTGGCGTTCCTGTTGGGCGCGGCGGGCGGGGTGCGGCGGTCGCCGTACGGCCGGCTGTTCCAGAAGGCCGTACGGCCGCGGCTCGGGCCGCCGACCGGGTTCGAAGCGCCCGAACCGCCGCGCTTCGCCCAGGCGGTGGGTCTGGTCTTCGCCGGACTCGGGCTCGTGGGTTACACCCTGGGTCCCGACTGGCTGGGACTCGCGGCGACCGGCGCGGCGCTCGCGGCGGCCTTCCTGAATGCGGCGTTCGGGTACTGCCTGGGGTGCGAGTTGTACCTGCTCGTGCGGCGGGTCGCGGTGCGCGCGGAGTAATGGGGGCGTAAAAGCACGAGGTGAGATCAGGACAGCGACGTGACGAGAATCTCCTCCCCGGCGGGCACGAGGACTGGCTACCCGGCCGTTCTTCGGGCACGATCTGCGACAAGCCGTAAACCTACGGCTGCGTAACTTTCCGCTGGGAATCCCTTCCCAGGCAGAGCAGGAAGGGTCCGACCCGCCCATGGCAGAGCTCGTCTACCGTCCCGTCGTCGGTTTCGCCCGCACGCTGTTCAAGGCGTGGGACCTCAAGATCGACTGCCAGGGTTCGGAGAACATCCCGCGCTCGGGCGGCGCCGTACTGGTGAGCAATCACATCAGCTACCTGGACTTCGTCTTCGACGGCCTGGCGGCACTGCCACAAAAGCGTCTCGTGCGTTTCATGGCGAAGGAGTCCGTCTTCCGGCACCGGATCTCCGGCCCGCTGATGCGCGGCATGAAGCACATCCCCGTGGACCGCAAGCAGGGCGAGGCGGCGTACGCGCACGCCCTGGACTCGCTGCGGTCGGGCGAGATCGTCGGGGTCTTCCCGGAGGCGACCATCTCGCAGTCGTTCACGCTGAAGAGCTTCAAGTCGGGCGCCGCGCGCATGGCCCAGGAGGCCGGTGTCCCGCTGATCCCGATGGCGGTCTGGGGCACGCAGCGGCTGTGGACGAAGGGCCACCCCCGCAACTTCAAGCGCAGCCACATCCCCATCACCATCCGGGTCGGCGAGGCGATCGAGGCCTCCCGCGACAAGTACGCGGGCGCGATCACGCGTCAGCTGCGCGAGCGCGTCCAGGAACTCCTCGAAGCCGCCCAGCGCGCCTACCCCGTACGCCCGAAGGGCCCGGACGACACCTGGTGGATGCCGGCCCACCTCGGCGGCACGGCACCGACGCCGGAGCAGGTTCGGGCGGCCGAGGCGCACTGACGCCGGGGCGGTCGGCCCGGGCTCACCTCCCGCCGTCAGAGTGCGGTGGGGAGTGTCTGCCACAAATGGGGCCGGTCACCGGCTGATGTGAGGGTGTCGAGCACGACCGGGTGCGGCGCGGCATACAGGACCGGACAGTCCGTTTCACCGGACGCCGGATCGGGCGTGAAGGCGAGCCGCTCGCCGTCCAGGGAGAACTGCGCGTCCACGCCCGCCTTGTTGCCCCGGGGGTCCTGCCGGTGCCACGCACCGTTGAACCGCACGGCGACCAAACCGTGCACCACCTCCAGCTTCTGGTAGCACAACGCGGTCGGAATGTCCTCGGCCCGTAGCAGCGCCGCGAGCGCGTGGGCCTTGGCATAGCAGATGCCGGTGCGCTGTTCCAGGACATCGGAGGCACGCCAGGTGACGCGGAGATCGCCCGAGTCCTGCGAGTGCGGAATGGTGTCGCGCACGAATTCAAACGCCGCCTGCGCATACCCATACGAGTTCGCCACCCCCTTGGCCAGCTCGGCCGCTGTCTTGCGAACGAGCGGATGGTGATGGTCTACCACCTCGTCAGCGGCCAAGTATGCGGAGAGGTCGGGAGTTTCCTGGATCAGCTGCATGCAGGCAGAGCATAGGGACGAGCTCACCTCTGGGTCAATGCATTTTCGATCAACCGTATATCTATGCAGCGATCGCAGGAACGGCTGAACACCGCCGCAACCATCGCCCGGCCACAACCTTTCCCCCGCGCCACCGGTCTCGGCCTCAGCAGATCTGTGACAAGGGGGAAGACATGAACCACCCGTATCGCCTGTTCGGCGCCGCGCTCGTCTCCTGCGCCCTGACGGCGGCCGGAGTCGGGGCCGTGCCCGCGTACTCCGTGGAGAACCAGCTGTGGATCAGCGCACCGTACGAGACGGTGCTGCCCGGCGCGGACGCGAACGGTGACGCGCGTGCGCGCACCCTGGCCGTGCAGGTCAGCCGCGACGTCACCGACGGCGGCGTGCCGGCCGGGCAGCTGACCGTGGACGTCAGCGAGATCGCCTCCTTCGCGCGGGTGTCGTGGCCCGCGAACTGCGTGCCCGAGTCCGAGGTCGAGGCGGTCTGTGACTTCCCGGGGATGCCGGCGGGGACGGAGAGCGTGTCGGCCGCCATGTTCGAACTGCGGGCGCTGCCGGGCGCGGACGTCAGCGCTTCGGGGTACGTGCGTTACGCGGCCACCGCCGGTGAGATGACGTCCCACCCCGGTGAGACCCGGGTCGGTGTGGGCAACGGGCCGGACCTCGCGCTCAGCGAGGCCGACCACCAGCGAGACCTCAGGCCGGGCTCGGAGACGAGCGTGCGGGCGACACTGTCCAACAGCGGCAACCGCACCGCGGAGCGCACACTGCTGTCGCTCAGCGCCTCGTACGGGCTGCGCTTCAAGGAGCGGCACGCGAACTGCGAGTACCGGGAGCACGAGATCGGCACGTCCGCCCTGTGCGTGCTGGACGAGGCGGTGGCGCCCGGGCAGCGGTACGCGCTGAAGACGGGGCTCGGCGTCGGGCGCAAGGCGCTGTACGAGCGGTTCGACCACTCCGTCCAGCCCTACTCGGACGAGGCGTTGGCTGAGATGCGCGGCGAGTGGACGTGGACCCGGGGCACGGGGTCCGAGCTGAACCTGCGTCCGGTGGCCGCCGCCAAGGCCATGGTGACGGATCCCGACATCGACCCTCAGGACAACTACCAGACCGTCATCCTCGATGCCCGGAACACGGCCGACCTGAAGCTCACCGGCAGCAGGATGAGCGGTGGCGCCGGTGACACCGTGACCGCCCGTGTCACCGTGCACAACCGCGGCCCGGCCTGGGTGGCGTCGCTGGGCGTGGGCGCGTCCGTGGCCACGGTGAGGTTCCGGGCGCCGGAAGGCACCACGGCCGTGAACCTGCCGGAGGAGCGCTGCTGGTCGCTCCCGGAGGAGCCGGAAGGGGCGGCCGGCACGACCCACTTCTGCCGGACGCCGATCCACCTGCACGACAAGGCGTCGTACACCTTCGAGATCCCCTTGCGGATCGACCGGGTGGTGCGCGGGGCACGCACCACCGTCGAGACCCTCAACGACAACCCGGAGCTGCCCATCAGGAAGTTCGACCCGAACCTGCGCAACAACAAAGCGGAGATCGTCGTCAACCGATGACCAGCACGGGTCAGCGGGCCATCTCCTCCTTCAGCGCCGCCACGAACGCCTCCACGTCCTCCTCGGTCGTGTCGTAGGCGCACATCCAGCGGACGTCGCCCGCGGCCTCGTCCCAGAAGTAGAAGCGGAACCGCTTCTGCAGGCGCTCGCTCACCTCGTGCGGCAGGCGGGCGAACACCACGTTGGCCTGCACGGGGTAGAGGATCTCCACCCCGTGCACGGCGCGTACGCCCTCGGCGAGGCGCTGGGCCATCTCGTTGGCGTGCCGCGCGTTGCGCAGCCACAGGTCCCGGGCGAACAGAGCCTCCAGCTGCACCGACACGAAGCGCATCTTGGAGGCGAGCTGCATGGACAGCTTGCGCAGGTGCTTCATGTGGCTGACGGCGTCCTGGTTGAGGACCACGACGGCCTCGCCGAACAGGGCGCCGTTCTTCGTGCCGCCCAGCGAGAGGAGGTCGACACCGGCGGCGTTGGTGAGCGTCCGCATCGGGACGTTCAGGGTGGCGGCGGCGTTGGCCAGCCGGGAGCCGTCCAGGTGCACCTTCATGCCGTGCGCGTGGGCGTGCTCGCAGATGGCGCGTATCTCGTCCGGCGTGTAGACCGTGCCCAGCTCGGTGGCCTGGGCGATCGAGACGACCTGCGGCATCGCGCGGTGCTCGTCGTCCCAGCCGTACGCCTGCCGGTCGATCAGCTCGGGCGTGAGCTTGCCGTCGGGCGTCGCGACGGTGAGCAGTTTCAGGCCGCCGACCCGTTCGGGAGCTCCGCACTCGTCGACGTTGATGTGCGCGCTCTCGGCGCAGATCACCGCACCCCAGCGGTCGGTGACCGCCTGCAGCGCGACGACGTTCGCACCGGTGCCGTTGAAGACCGGGAACGCCTCGGCCGTGGCGCCGAAGTGGCTGCGGACGACGCTCTGGAGGTTCTCGGTGTACGCGTCCTCGCCGTACGAGACCTGGTGCCCGCCGTTGGCCAGGGCCAGCGCGGCGAGCACCTCCGGGTGGGCGCCGGCGTAGTTGTCGCTGGCGAAACCGCGGACTTCCGGGTCGTGATGGCGACGGGCGTCGGTCTTCGGCGGGTTCACGGCTTCTCGGTGAGCCACAGACGGTTTCCGTTCACTTCGGCGGCGGGCTTGTCCCAGACCCCGGTGATGGCCTCGGCCAGGTCCTTGACGTCGGTGAAGCCCGCGAACTTCGCGTTGGGTCGATCGGCGCGCATCGCGTCGTGCACCAGTGCCTTCACCACCAGGATCGCAGCCGCCGATGTCGGACCCTCGGCGCCCCCGGCCTTGCGGAAGTAGTCGGCCATGGCCAGCGTCCACGCCTCGGCCGCCGCCTTGCCGGCGGCGTAGGCGGCGTTGCCCGCCGTGGGCTTGCTGGCGCCCGCGGCGCTGATCAGCACGTACCGGCCGCGGTCGCTGCGCTGGAGTGCCTCGTGGAAGGCGAGCGACGTGTGCTGCACGGTGCGTACCAGCAGCATCTCCAGGAAGTCCCAGTCGTCGAGGCTGGTCCTGGTGAAGGTCTCGCTGCCGCGCCAGCCGCCGACCAGGTGGACCAGGCCGTCGACACGGCCGAAGTCCTTCTCGATGCGGGTGGCCCAGTCCTGCGTCGCCCGCAGGTCGAGCAGATCGACCGTGTCACCGGTCACGGTGGCGCCGCCGGTCGCGTAGCTCGCCGCGTCCACCGCCTCCGCCAGCCGCTCCGGGTCGTTGTCCGAGCCGATGACGGTCGCACCCGCCTCGGCCAGTCTGAGCAGCGCGGCCCGGCCCGCGGGTCCACCCGCTCCGGCCACCGCGATCACCGCACCGCTGAGCGCCCCGTTCCCCGCCATGATGTTCGCCTCCTGTGCAGTGGTTCTGGTATCGCGGTCGCTCACGCGGCGATCCGCTCGGCGCCGTCCGCCGTGATGCCCTTGGTGGAGGCGATCACGTTCTTCAGCTTCTTGGACAGTGCCTCATAGAACATGCTCAGCGGAAACTCGTCCGGAAGCACGTCATCGACGAGTTTGCGCGGCGGCTGCGTCACGTCCAGGGCGTCGGGGCCCTTGGCCCACTTCGATCCCGGGTGCGGGGCGAGGTAGGTGGAGACGAGCTCGTACCCGGCGAACCAGTGGACGAGCTTGGGGCGGTCGATGCCGTCGCGGTACAGCTGCTCGATCTCGGCGCACAGCTGGTTGGTGACCTGCGGGGCGCGCTCCCAGTCGATGGTCAGCTTGTTGTCGGTCCAGCGGACGACGTCGTGCTTGTGCAGGTAGGCGAAGAGGAGCTGGCCGCCGAGGCCGTCGTAGTTGCGCACCCGCTCGCCGGTGACCGGGAAGCGGAACATGCGGTCGAAGAGCACCGCGACTGCACGTCACGGGCCTGCGGGACGCCGTCGGCCTCCAGCTTCACGGCCTCCCGGAAGGCGGTGAGGTCGCAGCGCAGCTCCTCCAGGCCGTACATCCAGAACGGCTGGCGCTGCTTGATCATGAACGGGTCGAACGGCAGGTCGCCGTGGCTGTGGGTGCGGTCGTGGACCATGTCCCACAGGACGAACGCCTCCTCGCAGCGCTTCTGGTCGTGGACCATCGCGGCGACGTCCTCGGGCAGCTCCAGGCCGAGGATGTCGACGGCGGCGTCGGTCACCCGGCGGAAGCGGGCGGCCTCGCGGTCGCAGAAGATGCCGCCCCAGCTGAACCGCTCGGGTGCCTCGCGCACGGCGATGGTCTCGGGGAACAGGACGGCGGAGTTGGTGTCGTAGCCGGCCGTGAAGTCCTCGAACTTGATGCCGCAGAACAGCGGGTTGTCGTAGCGGGTGCGCTCCAGTTCGGCCAGCCAGTCGGGCCAGACCATGCGCAGCACGACCGCTTCGAGGTTGCGGTCCGGGTTGCCGTTCTGCGTGTACATCGGGAAGACGACCAGGTGCTGGAGGCCGTCCGCGCGGTTCGCGGCGGGCTGGAAGGCCAGCAGCGAGTCGAGGAAGTCGGGCACCTGGAAGCCGCTGTCGGCCCAGCGGCGCGAGGTCCTTGACCAGGGCCTCGTGGTAGGCGCCGTCGTGCGGGAGCAGCGGGGAGAGCTCCAGGACCGCGTCGGCGACCCGGCGGACGGCCAGCTCGGCGTCGGCGGGGTCCGGGCGCGCCCTCGGCGTCGAAGTCGATCGACCCGTCCTTGGACTGCCATGGCCGGATCCGCTCCACGGCATCCTTGAGCACGGGCCATGCCGGGTGCTCCACCACCCTGGCCACGGGAGGAACCTGTTCCTCCGAACCCACCTGCACAAGAATTTCCGTCATGTCCCATCTTCCACGGGAGAATCTCGCGTATGCAGACCGTATACACACGAGGTTCCTCCCAGCAAGGGCCACCTCGGGAAATTATCCTGCCTCACCCCGGCATTCACCGCACTTTTTCCTGTCGGCCATGCTTGTGCCCGTATATGCGCCGACCATGCCCTCACCCTCTGCACAGGGCGGGTGCAGGCGATACGGTCCAGGTGGGCCGTCAAGCCCCCACTGCCGCCTGTCGACGGAAGAGAGTCGCATCTTGAACTTCCTCACCATCGGTCACCGCGGAGTCATGGGTGTCGAACCCGAGAACACCCTCCGGTCCTTCGTCGCCGCCCAGCAGGCCGGCCTCGACGCCATCGAACTCGATCTGCATCTGAGCAAGGACGGCGCGCTCGTCGTCATGCACGACACGGACGTGGACCGCACGACCGACGGCAGCGGGCCGATCGCCGAGAAGACCCTCGCGGAGCTGCGCGCCCTGGACGCGGGCCGGGGCGAGCGGGTGCCGGTCTTCGAAGAGGTCCTGGAGGCCGTCCAGACGCCCCTCCAGGCGGAGATCAAGGACGCGCAGGCGGCGCGGGCGCTGGCCGAGGTGATGAACCAGCGCGGGCTGGTCGGCCGGGTGGAGGTGTCCTCGTTCCACGACGAGGCGATCGCCGAGATCAAGCCACTGGTGCCGGGGGTGCGTACCGCGCTGATCGCCAGCCGCTACGGCACCGACATCGTGGACCGCGCCGTCGAGGCCGGTGCCGCGACCGTCTGCCTGAACATCCGCCGGCTCACCCTGGAGATCGTGGAGCGCGCGCGCAAGGCCGACCTGAGGATCATCGGCTGGGTGGTGAACACGCAGGACCATCTGCGGCTCGTCCGGGCCTTCGGTCTGGACGGCGCGACCACCGACCACCCGGACATCAAGCGCACGGGCCGCTTCACGGCGTAGGGCTGCCGCCGCTTCCCGGCCCAGGGACCGCTCGAAAGGCCGCTGTGCTCAGCCGAGCACCTTGACCAGCAGCTCGAACCGGAGGTCGTCGCGCTGCGGGATGCCGAAGCGCTCGTCGCCGTACGGGAACGGGGTCATCCGACCCGTACGGCGATAGCCGCGCCGCTCGTACCAGGCGATGAGGTCGTCGCGTACGGAGATCACGGTCATGTGCATCTCCGTCGCGCCCCACGTCGCGCGGGCCTGCTCGCTCCGCCTCCGCCATGATCACCTTGCCGAGGCCCGCGCCCTGGAGCCGGGGGCTGACCGCGAACATCCCGAAGTAGGCGTGGTCGCCGCGGTGCTCGAGCTGGCAGCAGGCGACGATCCGGCCCTCCCGTTCGACGGTCAGCAGCCGGCTGTCGGACGACTTGATGACGGCCAGCACGCCCTCCGGGTCGGTGCGCTGCCCTTCGAGGATGTCCGCCTCGGTGGTCCACCCGGCCCGGCTGGCGTCGCCCCGGTACGCCGACTCGATCAGCGCGACCAGCTCGTCCACGTCGGCGTCGGTGGCATCGCGGAAGGTCAGGCCGGTGGCAGCGGTGTCCATGGGGGTACGTCTCCGTTTCGCGGCGCGGCTCGGCAGGGACGAGAGTAGCGCCGCGCGCGGGGGACGCCCCCTAGGCTCGGGCGCATGGTGCATGTACTCAGCAGCCGGATCCTGCTCCGCCCCACCGACCCCGAGCGGTCCCGTGCCTTCTACGGCGAACAGCTCGGCCTCGCCGTCTACCGGGAGTTCGGCACGGGGCCGGAGCGCGGCACGGTCTACTTCATGGGCGGTGGCTTCCTGGAGGTCTCGGGCCGGTCCGAGACTCCCCCGTCGCCCGCCGTACGGCTGTGGCTCCAGGTCGACGACGTGGCGGCTGCGGAGGAGGAGCTGCGGGCAAAGGGCGTGGAGATCGTTCGGCCGCCGGTGAAGGAGCCGTGGGGCCTGGTCGAGATGTGGATCGCGGATCCGGACGGGACGCCGATCGTGCTGGTGGAGGTCCCGGCGGACCATCCGATGCGCTACCGGCCCGGCATCTGAGGTCACCCGGGGCGGTGCTCCCAGCCCCGGTCGGTACGGGTCAGCTCGCGAAAGCCCGCGCCCGCCAGGAGGCCGAGCATGGCGCTGTCGTCGGCGGTTTCGTAGGCGGTTTCGTAGGCGACGAGCCGGTCGACGCCGCACAGGCGTAGCCAGTCGGCGGCCTGGGTCAGGAGCCAGTGCTCCAGGCCGGTGCCGTGGTGCGCGGGGTCGACGTGCAGGTTGCCGACATCGGCCAGGCCCGCCGCGCGGGCGTGCCGTTCCGGTCGGGCCAGGGCCGTGTCGACCTCGACGAAGCCGAGGGCGCGCGCGTCGGCGTGAGCCGTGAAGCGGGTGCCGCACTCCCCCAGCGTGCGTTCGGCCGTGATGCCCGGCCGGGGCTCGTGCGCCGGCAGGTCGGCGACCCGGGCGATCAGGATGACCTCGGTGTCCCGTTTTCCCGGATGGCAGGGAGCCCGGGGCGCGGCTTAGCGTGCTGGGAGGGGGCTGCCTCGCCGCCTGCGGAAGGAACGCCATGAAGCTCGACGCACCGGTGACCGGCGGGCCCTGCTGGACCGAGCTGGGCACCAGTGACCTGGAGGCGGCCCAGCGGTTCTACACGCGACTGTTCGGCTGGCGGCCCGAGACGGATCCGCGTCAGGAGGCGGGCGGCTACACCGTCGCGCACCTCGGGGACGCGGCCGTGGCCGCGCTCACTCCGCTGTACCAGCCGTCGCAGCCGGTCGCATGGAACGTGTCGTTCGCGGTGACCGACGCGGACGCCACCGCCCGAGCGGTGACAAAGGCGGGCGGGGCGGTGCTGTTCGGCCCGACGGACGTGTTCGACGTGGGCCGTTTCGTGGTGGCCGCCGACCCGGCCGGTGCCGTGTTCCAGCTGTGGCAGGCGGGGACCTTCCCGGGCGCCGGGCTGTTCGACGCACCCGGTTCGCTGGGCTGGGTGGAGCTGTTCACGCGGGATCCCGAGCAGGCCGTCGCCTTCTACACGCGGGTGTTCGACTGGAGCCTCAACGCCTCGGAGCGGTACACGCGGTGGGGCGTCGGCGGGGCGGATTTCGGCGGCATGGTGGCCATGGACGACAAGTTCCCGCCCGAGGTGCCGCCGCACTGGCTGCCGTACTTCGCCGTGGCGGACGTGGACGCCACGACCGCCGTCGTCCAGCGGCACGGCACCGTCCTGATGGTGCCCACCTCCGTGCCCGACGGGCCGCGCATCGCGGTGCTGCGGGACCCGCAGGGGGCGATGTTCGGCGTGTACCGGGCGGGCGAGGACGGCTGAGGCGGCGGTGTGTGAAGCCGGGGCGGGTCTTGCGTTGAAGTGTGCTCCAGCTCCTAGCGTCGTGCGTACGACCTGCTGCCCGGAGGGGAAGAAACCGTGCGTTACACACTGTTCGGCAAGACCGGTCTGCGCGTGAGCGAGCTGAGTCTCGGCGCGATGACCATCGGCGACGACTGGGGCTGGGGCGCCGGCAAGGAGGCCAGCGCACGGATCGTCGACGCGTACGCGCAGGCGGGCGGCAACTTCATCGACACCGCCAACAACTACACCGACGGCAGCTCGGAACGGATCCTCGGGGAGCTGCTCAAGGGCCGGCGCGACACGTTCGTGCTGGCCAGCAAGTACACCTGCGGGATCCGCGAGGGCGACGTCAACGCCGCGGGCAACCACCGCAAGAACCTGGTCCAGTCGGTGGAGGCGAGCCTGGAGCGGCTGCGCACCGACCGTCTTGACGTGCTGTGGGTGCACGCCCGGGACAACTTCACACCGGTCGAGGAGGTCATGCGGGCCCTGGACGACCTGGTCCGCGCGGGCAAGGTGCTGTACGTCGGTGTCTCGGACTGGCCCGCTTGGGAGATCGCCCAGGCCAACACCTTGGCGGAACTGAGGGGCTGGACCGCGTTCGCCGGATCGCAGCTGCGCTACAGCCTGCTGGAACGGACTCCCGAACGCGAACTGCTGCCCCAGGCCCGGGCCTTCGACCTGGCCGTGCTGGCGTGGGCGCCGCTCGCGGCCGGGAAGCTCACCGGCAAGTACCGCAGGGGCGAAGCGGGGCGGCTGGACACCTCGGGCGGTGACACCGACCCACGCGAGGAGGCGGTGATCAGCGCCGTTCTGGAGGTCGCCGAGCAAGGCGGCTGGAGTCCGGCCCAGGTGGCACTGGCCTGGCTGCTGGCCCGGCCGGGCAACGTGGTGCCGATCATCGCGGCGACCAGGGAGAGCCAGCTCGCCGACAATCTGGGCAGCGTCGACGTCCGCCTCGACGCGGGCGCCCTCGCCCGCCTCGACGAGGTGAGCGCGGTGCCCCTCGGCTTCCCGCACGACTTCCTCCGCGAACCGGCCATCACCGGGAACATCTACGGCGACCGCTGGCAGGCCATCGACGACCGCCGCTCCACACACCGCCGCACGGCGCACGAGGTGCTCTGACCGGGGAGGCCGGCCCACGCCGACCGGGCGGGACACACCAGGCCTTCGCACGCCGGCCTCGCCGGGCCGGGCCGACCGCACCCCGGTCCGCAGCCGGTGCCCCGCACCGCCCCGACCCGGCCCAAGCAAGGGCCAGGCCACACCAACCGGACGAGACACACCAACCGGGCCCGATCGCCAAGCCACCACCGACCGGCCCCACCCAACCGGGCCGCTGCACCCCAGATCGCCGCCGGTGAACCGAACCGCCCCGACCCGAAGGGCCAAGCCACGCCGACGGCCGGTTCAGGTTCGCAGCGCGCCCAGGCGGCCCTCCAGCTGACCCAGCAACTCCCCTAGCAGGGCTGCCAGTTCGCCCTGTTCGGGGGCGTCCAGGCCGGACAGGACGGCGGTCTCGTAGGCGAGCTGGGCGGGCAGGATGCCGTCGACGAGGTCGCGTCCGGCGTCGGTGAGGCGGAGGTGGGCGACACGGCGGTCACGGGTGTCACCGCGGCGTTCGACCAGGCCGCGTTCGGTCAGCTGCTTGAGGCGTTTGGTGACGGCGGCGCCAGAGGAGAAGGTCTCCCGGGCCAGCTCCCCGGGGGTCAGCTCGTGCCCGGTGCGGCGCAGCGCGCCGAGCAGGTCGAACTCGGGCCGGCTGAGACCCGCCCGGCGCAGAGGGGCGTCCTCGGCCTGCTGGAGGAGGGCGGCGCAGCGGTTGATCCGGCCGATGATCTCCATCGGCCCGGTGTCGAGCCCGGGGTGCACGGCCCGCCACTGCCGGACGACAGCGGCCACGGTGTCGCCCCGCCGGCCACCGGCAAGGCCGCCTTCGACCGCGAGGGTCTCGTCGGCAAAGTCCCCTCCGGCCGCACGGGCCCCGTCGGCCGCCGCCGGCTGCCGTCCGAGCCCCGAGTCGCCCCCCGTGGGCGATGGTCCTTCCGTCGCCGTCATGGCCGTGCGTCCTCCGTCTCTGTGCCCGTTCCCCGGTCCGGGAGCAGCCCCTGGCGTCGTGCCGTCGCGGCGAGCGTACGGTGTCCGGACTGCTCGGCGAGCACGACCCGCTCCTGGGGCAGGGCACGCTGCCACCATTCGCCGGCCGCGGCATCGGCGGTGGCCCGCAGGTCGACCAGGGCGACGGCGAGACCGCGGCGGGCCGACTCCAGGGCGGCGCCGTCGGGGGCGGGCTCGGCCAGGAGGCGGGCGGCGTACTCGCGGGCCTGGCCGGCGGCGGTCAGTGCCTGTTCGACGCGGTCGCCCGCGCGCCGGTTGGTGACGGCCACGGCGGCGACGAAACCGACCAGGGCACCGACGGCGGTGTCCACGACGCGCTCCGTCATCAGCTCGCCGGGCTCCTGGAATCCGGCGAACTCGGTGATGAGCAGGGCCATGGGAGTCACACAGACACTGCCGAGCCAGTAGTTGCGGCTGATCAGCACCTCGGCGCCGAAGCTGAACGCGAGGCAGCACAGCACGAGGACCGCCTGGCTCAGATGCGCGAGCGGTACTACGGCCGCGAAGACGAGCACGCCGACGACGTTGCCGACGACACGCTGGACGGCCCGGCTCCAGGTCAGGGCGATGTTGGCCTGGTAGAGCGAGGCGGCGGTGACCAGGGCCCAGTAGGGGCGGCCGATGCCGAGGGCGAGGGAGGCATAGCCGGCGAGTGCGCAGCCGAGCGCGGTACGTGCCGCGAGGGGGGTCAGCGGGCCCAGCCGCGCCCAGAGGGACCGGGCCACGTCCACGCCGAGCAGTTCGTCGGCCGCCGCCCGCGGCAGACCGGCCTGCGGGACCGGCCCGGTACCGCGCAGCGCGCGGGCCCACGCGCGCAGTCGGCCGGCCTTCGCCTCCGCCGGCGCGGCGAGGGCGACCTCGGCGCGGACGACGAGCCGTTCGAGGGCGTGCCGGGTCCGGGACGGTGCGCCGGTGGACAGCAGTGACTGCCAGGCGGCCTGCACGGCGGCGTAGCCCGCGGCACGGGCCCGGGCATGGCCCTCGCCCGTGCCGCCCGTGTCGGCGTACGCGGCGGCCGCCTTCAGCGCACTGGCGGTGGCACGGCGTTCCGGGCCGTGCGGCCGGACCAGCGCGGGCGCCATGCAGACCAGCCAGGCCCAGGCACCCGTCGCTGCGGCCAGAGCCAGATGGCCGGGGACCTGGGCGAGGGTCTGCGGCGCGAACAGGGAGGCGGAGCTGACGAACGTGAGGACGACGTTGCCCGGCGGGCCGACACGGGTGGCGTCGCACAGCACCTTCTGCGCGGCGGCCAGCAGGGCACCGACGGTGACCAGCACGACGGCGCTGCCGGTGAGCGAGGCCGCCACCAGGGCGACGGCGAGCCCGCCGAGCATGCCGAGCACCACCCACACCAGGGCCCCGGCCCGGGCGGCGTACGGGCGGTTGTGGGCGTACAGCGCGCACAGGGACCCGGCCATCGCGTACATCGCCAGGTCGAGGCGGCCGAGCGCCAGGAGGGTGAGGTTGGGCGGGGCGATCGCCGCGACCACGCTCAGCGCGGGCTTGAACCAGATCTCGGAGGGCCGGCCGACGCGCAGCACGCCCGCCAGCGGAAGACGCCGGGCGGGCGGGGAAACGGGTGTGGGGGTCGCACTGCTCATTCCCACAAGATTAGCAGGTGTTTTACTCGTAAAACACAAGCCCTCACCTGGCGTGCTCCGTCCAGTGCTCCCCGTGTACACCCTTGCGCTCGCGTGCGCGCCGCATGGCCGGGGCATCGAATGACCGACTGTCGAGCGGGGAGGTGCGCGTGCACGGACCGGCTTCGTCCGGCTGGCTGCTGGTGGCGCTCTGCGCGGTGACCGGCGTCTACTGCCTGGTGCGGATGCACAGCGGCGCCGAGGCGCAGCGGCGCGCCGCCGGCGGCGAGGCGTTGATGGGTTTCGGGATGGCCGCGATGGCGGTGCCGGCGACGGCGTTCACTGCGCCCTCGTGGGCCTGGCTCGCCTACGCGTGCGTGTTCGGGGTGGCGGCGGTACACGCACTGTGGGCGGCGCGGGCCGGGGTGCACCATCTCCATCACCTGGCGGGGTCCGCGGCGATGGTCTACATGTCCGTCGTCATGGCCGGCTCCCCCGCACACGCGCACGGTCAGGGCGGATCGGGCGTCCCCCTCCTGACGGGGGCGCTGCTGCTCTACTTCGCCGGCTACGTGCTGCTGACCGGTGTCCGGCTGGTGCCGGTGGCCGCCATGGCCGGGAGCGGGGCCGGGCGCGGCGGGTCCGCGGGGTGGGGCGACCGGCCGGAGCTGACGCGGGCTTGTCGGCTGTCCATGGGGATCGCGATGGTGGCGATGCTGCTGACACTGTGAGCAGGACCGCCTCGACGAGCGGCACGGATCCGTTGTCTGCGTCACTTCGGCGGCACAAGTCGTACCCCTGAGCGGCGCCGCGCTCATAGGCTGCCCCCATGATGCTCTCCGCGGCGCTGTTGCTGCTCGGCGCCCTGACCGCCGTGGTGGCCCCCCGGCTGCTCGCCCGGGCGGACTGGCCGGATCGCGAGCCGGTGGTGGCGCTGTGGGCGTGGCAGTGCGCGGTGGCGGCCGTGCTCGTGTGCTGTGCGCTGACGATGACGCTCAGCGCGGCGGCGGCCTGGCACGCGGTCGGCG
Source organism: uncultured Actinomycetota bacterium (assembly GCA_963798065.1). Lineage (GTDB taxonomy): Bacteria > Actinomycetota > Actinomycetes > Streptomycetales > Streptomycetaceae > Streptomyces. Next base: position 164,061 of record CAWCSC010000002.1, read on the forward strand.
GGCACGTCTTCGCGACGGCGCCGAGCGCTGCCGTCGAGGCCTACGCCCTCGGTACGGCGGGCCCTTGGGCGGCGACCACCGCGGTGGCGCTGGCCTGCGGCGGGTTGTGGAGCGCGGCCATGCTGGTCCGCGAGGTCGGCCGGGCGCGCGCCCGGCGCCGCCGCCGGCGTGCCGACCTGCTGGTCCGGGCCCCGCTGCTGCCGGGCGAGGTGGCCGTGTCCGGCCGGCTCACCGTCCTGGAGAGCGAGCGTCCCGACGCCTGGTGGCTGCCCGGCGCTCCGCCGCAACTGGTCGTCACCACGGCCGCGTTGCGCCGGCTGAAGGGCCGGCAGCTGGACGCCGTGCTCGCCCATGAGCAGGGGCATGCACGGGCCCGGCACGACTGGCTGCTGAACTGTTCCTCCGCCCTGGCGGGCGGCTTTCCTCAGGTGCCGGTCTTCGCCGCCTTCCGCGACGAGATGCACCGCCTGGTCGAACTCGCCGCCGACGACACGGCCTCCCGCCGCTTCGGCCGTCTGACCACGGCGCTGGCCCTGGTCGAACTGAACGAGCACCGCGGCGTGTTCGGCCCCTGCCCGACGCCGCAGGCCCATGTCCCGGCGCGGGTGCACCGCTTGCTCACTCCCCCGGACCGGCTGACCGCGGCACGACGCCTGCGGCTGACGGCGGCGGCCGCGCTGGTGCCCGTGGTGCCGGTGCTGCTGGCGTTCGCACCCGGGCTGCGGGCGCTGGGATAGCGGCCCATGTGACACGGGGGCCAGGGGCCTCAGTGTGGCCGAAGCATGCGGTTCCCGGACTCGAAGATCGTCACCGCACTGGATCCGGACCCCCCGGTTCGGCGAGGATCGCATCATGCACACCGCGTCCGTCGACTCACCGCCCCGTCCGGAGCACCGCACCGCCGCCCGTTTCGCCGGCGTCCTGGCCCTGTGCTCGACTCTCCTGCTGATCTTCGTCTCGGCCAGATGGAGCCCGTTGATCACCGCGGACGGCGACATCGCCGACACCACCCACCGCTGGGCCGTCGACGAACCCGGCATCACCCAGGCGTTCCGCATCCTCACGGACTGGGTGTGGGATCCGTGGACGATGCGACTGCTGTGCGCGGTCGTCGTCGTGTGGCTCGTCGTGCGGCTCGCCGCGCGCTGGACGGCGGTGTGGCTGGCACTGGCCGTCACGCTGGGCACGCTGCTGCAGCAGGGCCTCAAGGCAGCGGTGGACCGTCCCCGCCCGGTCTGGCCCGACCCCGTCGACTCGGCCCACTACTCGGCCTTCCCGTCGGGCCACGCCATGACCGCCACAGTCGTCTGCGGGCTCCTCCTGTGGCTCCTGCACCGTCACGGTGTGAGCCGTGCCGTCTGGCGCACGGCCCTGATCGTGGCCGCCGTCTCCGTGGTCGGCGTCGGACTGACCCGCATCTGGCTGGGCGTCCACTGGCCGTCGGACGTGCTGGGCGGCTGGCTGCTGGGTGCGACGGTGGTGGCCCTGGCGGTGTGGGTGCACAGGCGCCGGCAGCCGTGAACACCCGTGGGAGCGGGCCGTGGCCTCGTAGGATCGCCCCATGACCGCCGTGCTGTTCGACTTCTCCGGGACCCTCTTCCGTGTCGAGTCCACCGACTCCTGGCTGCGCGGCGCCCTGGCCGGGACAGGGTTCCGGTTGACGGAGGCGGAGTTGAGCGCCGCGGTGCGTGCGCTGGAGGCGGCGGGCGCGCTGCCGGGCGGTGGTGATCCCGCGCGGGTGCCGGAGGAACTGGCCGACGCCTGGCAGATCCGGGACCGGAGCGCCGCGCTGCACCGGACCGCCTACACCGGCCTCTCCCGCACAGTCACGCTGCCCGACCCGGCCTTGCACGACGCCCTGTACGACCGCCACATGACCCCGGCCGCCTGGGCCCCGTACCCGGACGCCGTCGAGGTGCTCCGCACGCTGCGGGAGCGGGGCATCCCCGTCGGGGTGGTCAGCAACATCGGCTGGGACCTGCGCCCGGTCTTTCGCGCGCACGGCCTGGATCCCTATATCGACGCGTACGTCCTGTCGTACGAGCACGGCATCCAGAAGCCCGACGCGCGGCTGTTCGCCACCGCCTGCGAGGCCCTGGGCGCCGATCCGCGCCGGACGCTCATGGTCGGCGACGACCGGAGGGCGGACGGCGGTGCAACCGCTCTGGGATGCGGGGTGCACTTCGTGGACCATCTGCCGGTGATCGACCGGCCGGACGGGCTGCGGCCGGTCCTTGACCTGGTGAGCTGAGGCGCGCACGGCACTGCCGCTCCGCACCACCGGGCACACCTGCGTCGCCGGACCGCAGGGAATGGCGGACGACAAGTAGCCTGAGGCCACCATCGGGTCGGCCTGCTCGCCCGCCTCGGACGATCCCCCGCGTCGCCCGAGGCAGACGGCATCTCCGGCCGGGACCGCGCGGTCCCGGACCGGACGCTTCTGAGTATAGTTGGCTGGCAGCCAGTCAACGCAGGAGTTACAGCATGTCCCCGCGCAGCGCCTCGGTCAATGAAGAGTTGCGGAGACGTTCGAAGGAGCGGCTTCTGCAGGCGGCGGTCGAGCTGGTCGACGAGCACGGATTCGAGGCGACGACGCTCGGCGACATCGCCGACCGGGCCGGCTCGGCGCGCGGTCTGGTCTCGTACTACTTCCCGGGCAAGCGCCAGCTCGTGCAGTCCGCCGTGCACCGGCTGATGCACCGCACGCTGGAGGAGGCGCTGGAGCGCGAGCCGAGCAGCGAGGACGGCCGGGAGCGGATGGCACGGGCCATCGACGCGATCCTGGGGCTGGCCGGGGACCGGCCCGTGCTGATGCGCCAGCACATGGCCGGGCTGCTGACAGGCCGAAGGCTTCGTGCCCTGCCCGGAGCAGCGACGGCTGGCCGAACTGCTGCGGGACGCCGTCGCCCGGCAGGGGTCGCGCGACGTCGACAGCGACTACCCGATGCTGCGCGCCCTGCTGATGGGTGCCGTGTACGCGGCGCTGGTGCCGGGGGCGCCGATGCCGGTCCCGGTGTTGCGGGCCGAGTTGTTCAAGCGCTACCGGCTCGACTGGGAGCTGGGTGTCCCGCCGGAGACCGGAGCCTCCGACGGGACGGGCGACAAGGATCTGTCGCGGTTCTTCGCGACCGGGGCCGCACCGGAGCACGACCTGCGGGGTCAGCCGAAGTAGTCCGGCTGTGTCTGCACGTTGAGCTCGCGGAGGTGGACCCATCTGCCCGGGTCCGTGCGCCGGTCCTTGATCTTCAGGACGTCGAAGCCCTTGGTGATCTCGTTCGAGTAGATGTAGCCGTTGTAGTAGTACGCCGACCACGAGCCGCCGAAGGTCAGCTGGTCGGTGCTCACCGGACCACGCTCGAAGTAGGCGATCTCCCTGGGCTTGGACGAGTCGGTGAAGTCCCAGACGGAGACGCCGCCCTGGTACCAGGCCTGGACCATCAGGTCCTTGCCCTTCACCGGGATCAGCGAACTGTTGTGGGCGACGCAGTTCTCGGTGTCCGCCTGGTGGCGGGGGATCTTGAAGTAGCTGCGGAAGACGAGCTTGCGCTTGTCGCCCTTGCCGACGAGGTCGTAGATACCGTCGGCGCCGCGGTTCGGGCCGGTCGCCGCGTTGCAGGTGGCTCCGCTGCCGCCGCCCAGCTCGTCGGTGAACACGACCTTGTCGGCCTTCTGGTTGAAGGTCGCCGAGTGCCAGAACGCGAAGTTGACGTTGTCCTGCACCCGGTCGATGACCTTCGGGCGCTCCGGATCCTTGATGGAGAACAGGATGCCGTCCCCCATGCAGGCGCCCGCGGCCAGGTCCTTCGAGGGCAGCACGGTGATGTCGTGGCAGCCGGTGGTCTTGGAGACGCCCGGGTTCGTGGGTCCGCCCGGGTTGCCGCCGCCGTCCGGCCCCTCACCGGGGAACAGCACGGGGAAACCCACGACCGCCGACTTCTCGGGGGCGTTGCGCGGCACCTTGATGACGGAGATGCCGTCGTGCGGCGGCCGGCAGTCGGGGTAGGCGGCGTTCGGCGAGTACGAGGAGACGTACACGTAGACGTTCCGGCGCTCGGGCACCAGTGTGTGGGTGTGCGAGCCGCAGGCGGTCTCGACGGCGGCGACATACCTCGGGTTGCGCTTGTCGCTGATGTCGAAGACCTTCATGCCCTCCCACGAGGACTTCTCGGTCGCCGGCTGCGTGGTGCTGCTGCAACTGCTGTCGCTGCGCGAGGAGTCGGTGGACAGGAACAGCAGGTCGCCGGAGACGGAGATGTCGTTCTGCGAGCCGGGGCACAGCACCTGGGCGACCGTCTTCGGCGCCCTGGGGTTGCTGATGTCGAAGATGCGGAAGCCGTCGTAGTTGCCGGCGAAGGCGTACCGGCCCTGGAAGGCCAGGTCCGAGTTGGTGCCGGGCAGCACGTCCTTGGGGATGTTGGCGACGTGCTCGATGTTGGCGGAGTGGACGATCTCGTCCCGGCCGGGTATCTCGCCGTTCGCGATGGCCTCGCGCGCCTCGGCCTGCGCGCTCTTGGAGACCTTCTTCGGCGTGGGCGGCGCGTCCCCCGGGTCGGGGGTGGCCCCTGCCGGCGCCGCTGTGAGGAGCGCGGCCAGCAGTGCGCCGGCGGTCGCGACGACTCCCAGGCGTCTGCGGCGTGTTCTGCGGTCGTTGAACAGGATCACTGTCTTCCTCCCTGGTTCCGTTCGCTGCGGAACGGTTCACGCACCACGCAGTATCGTCTTCGTCATGCCCATACCAACAGAGGTGAACAGGATCGCAAAGAAGTCTCTCGGTCAATGACCCGCGGAGCGCGCCCGAACGGTCGTCTGCATCACGAGGTGTCTTCCAACCCGCTTGCCACAGGAGGTCGTTGTGCTCTTCCGCCGTGCGTCTCGTGCGTCCGTCGTCACGACGGGGCTGGTCGCCCTGGCCGCGCTCACGGTCGGGGGCTGCGACTCAGGTCCGGATCGAAAGCCTGCCGCCGCTGACGGGCCTGCCGTGATCGCGCCGGGTGAGCCCGGCGAGGCGAACCGCACCCTGTCCGCCGAGGAAGCCGCCGAGCAGCACTCGGAGAACGACTCCCCCAACTCGGCGGACGTCTCCTACGCCCGCATGATGATCGAGCACCACGCCCAGGCCCTGGTGATGACCGAACTCGCCCCTGAGCAAGCCGAGTCGACGGAGGTCAAGCGGATCGCCGAGCGGATCACCGCCGCCCAGAAGCCGGAGATCGAGGCCATGAAGGGCTGGCTGAAGTCGTACGACAAGCCGCTCAAGGCCCAGCGGCACGAGCACGCCGCGATGCCCGGCATGGCGACCCAGGCACAGCTGGACGAGCTCCGCGCGGCCGACGGAAAGGCGTTCGACCGGCTCTTCCTGACACTGATGACGACCCATCACCAGGGCGCGATCACCATGGCCGCGGACGTGAAGGGGCAGGGCAACAACATCCGGATCGAGGAGATGGCCGACGAGGTGATCGCCCAGCAGACCAGCGAGATCACGCGGATGCGGGACATGCTCTGAGGGGACTTCCGGTCACGGTCGCACCCCGGGCCGGACCCGCTCACCGCCGGGCGCGGCGTGGCGCCAGCAGGCCCGCGTCCCGGGCCTGGCCGATCAGCCTGAGCGACTTGCGGCGGCTGTGCCCGGTCGCGCACATCACCGCGAGGACCGGGTCGGCGCCGCCCTGCTGGGCCGCGCGGTACTCCTGCGCCACCAGCCACCGCCCCTCCGCGCCGCGCGGCCAGACCGGCCGGGCGCGGCGCCCCGGGCTCCCGCAGCCGTCGGGGGCCGGACCGGCGCCGCACGCCTCGGCCAGCGAGTCCTCGATCCAGTCGGCGAGCACCGCCAGGTCGTCGAGGGACAGCGCGGGCTGGGCGCGTACGTCCTCGACACAGACGCATCCGCCGGCGACCACGGCCAGCGCGTCGACGTGGGCGCCGTCCGTGAACGCCAGCCGGACGTCGAACCAACGCGTGGCGTCCTCGTTCTCCCGCACTTCCCACGCGGGCCGCACGGACACCGCGCCGTCCGCCGGAGAGCGATCAGAAAGATTAAGAAAGGATGCTTCCAGCACACACGGAACGTAACCGCATGATCACATTCGCTATAGATCCGACACGCACCCCGGGCGGAGCACAGCACCCTGTCAGCGGAGCCCGGCCGGTGCGATGCTGGAGACATCAGCGCTCTCCTGAGATCCCACGGGATCCCCCGGGTAAGGAGTTCCGCCGTGCTGAGAGTCGCCGTCGTAGGCTCCGGGCCGAGCGGGTGTTACACCGCCCAGAGCCTCGTCCAGCTGGACTCCGAGGTGCGCGTCGACGTCCTGGACCGGCTGCCGTGCCCGTACGGCCTGGTCCGTTACGGCGTGGCACCCGACCACGAGAAGATCAAGTCACTGCAGAACAACCTGCGCACGGTCCTGGAGCACGACCGGGTCCGGTTCCTCGGAGGGGTGCAGGCCGGCCCCGGCGGGGTGCCGGCCGCCCGGCTGCGGGAGCTCTACCACGCGGTGGTGTACTGCGTGGGCGCCGCCACGGACCGGCATCTGGGCATTCCCGGGGAGGGCCTGCCGGGGAGTTGGTCGGCGACACAGTTCGTGTCCTGGTACAGCGCCCACCCGGACGCCGTGGACGGCGGTTTCCTGCGGGACGCGCGGTCGGCGGTGGTGATCGGCGTGGGGAACGTCGCCGTGGACGTCACCCGGATGCTGGCGCGGGGTCTGGCCGAGCTCAGCCCGACCGACATGCCGCAGGCGGCCCTGACCGCCCTGGCCGCGAGCCGGGTGACCGAGATCCACATGGTGGGCCGGCGGGGCCCGTCCCAGGCCCGCTTCACCACCAAGGAGCTGCGCGAGCTGGGCACTCTGCCGGAGACCGACGTCGTCGTGGATCCGGCGGAGCCGGCGCTGGATCCGGGGTACGCGGACCCGTCCGCGCTGCCCGCCCCGCAGCGGCGCAACGTGGAGGTGGTGCGCGGCTGGGCCGAGACCCCGCCGACCGGCGCCGCGCACCGGATCCGGCTGCGGTTCTTCCTTCGCCCGGTCGAACTGCTCGCCGAACAGGGTCATGTGGGCGCGGTGCGATTCGAGCGGACGGCACCGGACGGGCACGGCGGCGTGACGGGCACGGGCCGGTACGAGGACATCGAGGCGCAGTTGGTGCTGCGCTCGGTGGGCTACCTCGGGGTACCCCTGGAGGGCCTGCCGTTCGACGCGAAGACCGGCACCGTGCCGAACCTGGCCGGACGCGTCCTGCGTGAGGGCGTCGTCACCCCGGGCGAGTACGTGGCCGGCTGGATCAAGCGGGGCCCGACGGGCGTCATCGGCACGAACCGCCCCTGCGCGAAGGAGACGGCGACGTCTTTGCTGGAGGACGCCCCGCTGCTCGCCGCCAAGGATGTCCCCGAGGACACGGTCACGGCCCTGCGCGCAGAGGGCGCCGACCCGGTGGAATGGACGGGCTGGCAGTCGATCGAGCGGGCGGAGGCGGAGCTGGGAGCGTCACTGGGCAGGAACGTGGTGAAGCTTCCGGATTGGCAGTCCCTGATGACCGCCGCGCAGGGCAACGCGCTCTAGGGGCGCGGTGCTGTGTCGATCTGCGGCTCCGCCGCGCGGGCGCGACCAGCCACCGCTCACCCGCAGCGAACCACGAAGCATCAGCCCCCGAGCCTCCCGGCCTGCCGCCCCGCCGCATGGAGCAGCGCATCCAGCAGCCCCGGATACAGCCCCTCCAGATCATCCCGCCGCAAGCCGTTCATCTTGGCCGTCCCCCGATAGACCTGCCGGATCACCCCACTCTCCCGCAACACCCGAAAGTGATGCGTGGTCGTGGACTTGGTGACCGGCAGATCGAAATGCGAGCAGGACAGCTCCCCGCTCACGGCGGCGAGCTCCCGCACGATCCGCAGCCGCATCGGATCGGAGAGCGCGTGCAGCACGCCCTCCAGCCGGATCTCGCCGCGCTCGGGATGCGGCAGGTCGCGGTTGCTCACGGCGGGGGGGGTCACGGCGACTCCACTTCCTCGGGGATCTCCATAGTACGAGAACCCTCGTAGTTTGACATCCACCGTACTACGATGCCTATCGTACGAGTCGACATCGGCCCCGTGACGAATGGAGTCCGCCGTGACCGCGCTCTTCGAGCCCTGCACCCTGCGCGACGCTAACGATCCCGAACCGCGTGTGGATGCCCCCGATGTGCCAGTACTCGGCGGCGCCTGAGGGCCCGGAGGCCGGGGCCCCCCACGACTGGCACTTCGCGCACTACGCCGCCCGCGCGGCCGGTGGCACGGGCCTGATCATCGTCGAGGCCACCGCGGTGTCGCCCGGAGGGCCGCATCTCCCCGTACGACCTGGGCATCTGGAACGACACGCAGGTCGAGGCGTTCCGCCGGATCACCCGCTTCCTCGCCGCGCAGGGCACCGTGCCGGCCATCCAGCTGGCCCACGCCGGCCGCAAGGCGTCGACCGACCGCCCCTGGAAGGGCGGCGCCCCGGTCGGCCCGGACGCGTACGGATGGGACTCGGTGGCGCCGAGCCCCCTCGCGTTCGACGACAGGCACCCGGCCCCGGCCGAGCTGACCGTCGACCAGATCAAGGACATCGTCGGGCAGTTCGCGGCCGCTGCCCGCCGCGCGCTCGCCGCCGGCTTCGAGATCGCCGAGATCCACGGCGCCCACGGCTACCTGATCAACGAGTTCCTCTCCCCGTACTCCAACCACCGCACCGACGCCTACGGCGGCTCGTACGAGAACCGCATCCGCTTCGCGCTCGAAGTCGTCGACGCCGTACGGGAGGTGTGGCCGGACGACAAGCCGCTGTTCTTCCGCATCTCGGCGACCGACTGGCTCGAGGACGGCGGCTGGACCCCGGACGACACCGTCCGCTTCGCCGCCGACCTGCGCGCCCACGGCGTCGACCTGCTGGACGTCTCCACCGGTGGCAACGCCTCCGGCGTCCGGATCCCCACCGGCCCCGGATACCAGGTGCCCTTCGCCGCCCGGGTGAAGGCCGAGACGACCCTGCCGGTCGCCGCGGTCGGGCCTGATCACCGAAGCCGAGCAGGCCGAGAAGATCCTGGCCAACGGCGAGGCGGACGCGGTCCTGCTGGGCCGCGAGCTGCTGCGCAACCCCTCGTGGGCGCGGCACGCGGCGCGGGAACTCGGCGGTGAGGTTCGGGTGCCGGACCAGTACCACCGGTCGGTCTGAGCCCGCTCCCGAACCCCGGGCCACGTCGATACGTCAACCGGCCGTGCACACCGTCCCGTTGAGCGTGAACGCGGCCGGAGCGGCGCTGTTGCCGCCGTGGCCCGCCTGGTAGCCGATGCTGACACTCGCTCCGGGCGCGATCGTGCCGTTGTACGAGACGTTGGTGGCGGTGACCGCTCCGGACGCCGGCGCGTACGTGGCACCCCAGCCGCCCGTGATGGTCTGGCCGGCGGGGAGCGTGAAGCCGAGTTTCCAGCCGTCGACCGTCGTCGTGCCGGTGTTGGTGAGGGTCACGGACGTGGTCATGCCGGTGTTCCAGGCGTTCACCGCGGACGTCACCTTGCAGGTGCCGGGCTGGGGTTGCGGCGCCGGGCCCGAGCTGTCCAGGCCGAAGAAGGTGAGCACGCGGGACGCCATGCCCTGGGTGTACAGGTTGTGGCCGACACCCTGGAGGCTGATCGCCTCCACGGGGGCCCGGTCACCCGTGCCGCCGTAGCGGGTGCGGGTCCAGCCGGACTGGGGGGTGTCGGTGATGGCCGGCGTCTGGCTCACACCGTGCACGTTCGTCCACTGCTTGATCTGTTCCCCGAAGTTGGGGTAGCGCAGGACGTCGTCCTGGGTGCCGTGCCAGATCTGCATCCGTGGGCGGGGACCGGTGTAGCCCGGGTACGCGCCCCGGACCAGATCGCCCCACTCCTTCGGAGTGTGGGTGAGCGTGCCGCCCGAGCAGTTGCTGTTCCACTCGCTGCCGTCGGTGGTGGCGAAGCAGGCGAACGGGACGCCCGAGAAGGCGGCGCCCGCCGCGAACACGTCGGGGTAGTCGCCGAGCAGGACGTTCGTCATCATCGCGCCGGAGGAGACGCCCGTGGCGAACACCCGGCCGGTGTCGGCGTCGTAGGTGCGGGTGACCCAGTCGATCATCGACTTGATGCCGACGGGGTCGCTGCCGCCGCCGCGGCGCAGCGCCTGCGGCGAGGCGACGTCGAAGCACTTGCTGCTGCGTGTGACGGACGGGTAGAGCACGATGAACCCGTACTGGTCGGCCAGCGTGTCGTACTCGGTGCCGTTGTACATGTCCGGGCCCGAGCCGGTGCACCAGTGCACGGCGACCACGACCGCCGGGTTCGGCGTGACGTTCTGCGGCACGTACAGGTACATCCGCAAGTTGCTGGGGTTCGTACCGAAGTTCGTGACCTCGGTGAGGGCCGCGGCGGGTACGGCCTCCTCGCGGGCGGATCCGCCGGCCGGCTCGCGGGCGGCGGCCGAGGGGGCGGTGAGCACCGTGGCCGCGAGCATCGGCAGCAGCGCGGCGACGAGCGCGAGGAGTATCGACCGCAGCGGTCTCCTCGCCCTGGGCTGGGGGGTGGCAGGCACGTCCGTGTCCCTTCCGTTGTGAGGCGCGGCTCGCAGGAGGTCGTACGGCGGTTCAGCAGCTGGAGTTCGTCTGGGTCAGCAGGGCCAGCCGCCAGGGCAGCCGGTAGTACTCGCCGCTCGCGGCGGGGTCCATCCCCTGATAGAGGAACCGCAGCCGGCACGGGTCGATCGTGAGGGTCTGGTCGACACCGTCGCGGATCATCTCGCCGTGGCTGAAGTCCCTGGTCCAGGCCGGCTGTCCGGCGTCGAAGGTGACGTTGCCGGAGCGGGCGAAGGGGTTGGCCTCGGTGTCGGCCAGCGGTGTCCACGCGCCGCCCAGGCTGTCGGCGCGCCAGGCCCGGAAGTAGCGCCGCCAGTCGGATCCGGTCGCGAGCGCCTCGACGAGCATGAGGTAACCGCCGCCGTCGCCGAGCCGGTAGACGTTGCCCGCTTCGAAGAGGTCGAAGCGGTTGGGCTCGGACAGCACGATGGTGGTGTCGCGGAAGCCGTTCGGGAACTCGGCGAGCGTGGTGCGCGAGCGGTACTGGTGGCCGTTGCCGTCGGAGAAGAACAGGTAGCAGTCCGCGCGGTCGCAGACCGTCCAGAAGTCCAGCCAGGCGCCGTCGCCCTTGTTCTCGGTGACGACCGGCGGCTCGCTGTCGAAGAAGGAGCGTGGCGCGCTCCAACTGAGCGGGTCCGAGGGGTCCTTGGTCGTGGAGTAGGACGGCGGCCCGGTCTGGTAGACCATGTACCAGGTCTGCTGGGGCGCGAAGTAGAACACCTGGGGCGCGGCGGCGTACCGGTTGCCGATGTTCGGGTTGGTGTCGAGGAACGTCTGCGGAGCCGAGGCGGCCTCGGACCACTGGGCGAAGCTCGTGTGCCCCAGGCTCCAGCGCCCGGCGGTGTCGGCGGTCGTGAAGTAGACGTGCCAGCGGTCCTGGTAGCGGAACACCGTGGGGTCCTTGACCGAGAGGATCGGGTGGGCCGCGTCCGGCTTGGGGCTGATCAGCGGGCCGGACGAGGACCACGTGAACGAACCCGGCAGCGAGCCCTCACGGCCGGGCTGCGAGGCGCCCGCGGCCGCCGGTCCCGGCGACAGGGCCAGGGCGCCGAGGGCCACGAGCGTGAACACGAGCCCACTGACGAACGTACGCATGCGCGGAGTCCTCATCGACCCGCCCTCTCGTGAAGGGAAGCGTCCGTCGGCATGGTGACATGCACATGGCTTTCATGGAAGCGCTCCCACAACGCTCCCGTCGCGCTCGTGCGGCGTCATCGCCGTGACCAGGACCGGCCGAATGTGTTCTGCGCGAGGCGTTGACTAGAAAGCGCTTGCCGCCTACGTTCCGTTCAGCAGTGTGACCCGGAAGCGCCCCCGCGAAGGCGCTCGCTGAGGCTTACCAGGCTCGGGGAAGTGCACTCCCAGGGCGTGGTACGGCCGCAGAACCGGTCGCATGCAGCGCGCGCGGTGAACAACATGGCGAACGTCATTCATGTACATGACCGATCTGGCACCATGAAGGCACCATGAAGGGACGCACCCCACATGCGTACTCCCCCACGCACACGCGTACACAGATCCACCCTGGCCGTCGCCGCCGCGTCCGCGCTGGCGACCGTGGCGGTCCTGGCCGTTCCCCAGCCGGCCGGGGCCGCCGAGACCTCGCCGATCGGGTTCGGCGCGGGGACGACCGGCGGCGGCAGCGCCTCGGCGGTCACCGTCTCCACGCTGAGCGCCTTCAAGTCGGCCGTGACCGGCGACTCGGCCAAGGTCGTGAAGGTCAACGGCCTGATCTCGCTGAGCGGCCAGGTCGACATCGGGTCCAACACAACCGTCCTGGGTGTGGGTTCCTCGTCCGGGTTCACCGGCGGCGGGCTGCGACTGAAGAAGGTCTCGAACGTCGTCGTCCGCAACCTGAACATCAGCAAGCCGGTCGCCCCGGCCGACGGCATCACCGTCGAGGCGTCCACCAAGGTCTGGATCGACCACAACTCCTTCTCGGCCGACCGCGATCACGACAAGGACCACTACGACGGGCTGCTGGACGTCAACCACGGCGCGGACAACGTCACCGTGTCCTGGAACACCTTCAAGAACCACTTCAAGGGCTCGCTCGTCGGACACAGCGACAACAACGCGAGCCAGGACACCGGCCACCTGAAGGTGACGTACCACCACAATCACTTCGCCAACGTGTACTCGCGCATCCCCAGCCTGCGCTTCGGCACCGGGCACTTCTACAACAACTACGTCGAGGGCGCCGACACCGCCTGCCACTCGCGCATGGGCGCCCAGCTGCTGGTCGAGAACAACGTCTTCCGCTCGACGAAGGTCGCGGTCACCACGAACCGCAGCAGCGACGTCGACGGATACGCCAACCTGCGCGGCAACGATCTCGGTGGAGCCGCGACCGAGGTCTCGCGGGTCGGCAGCTTCACCAGCCCGCCGTACAGCTACTCGGCGGAGCCGGCCTCGTCCGTCGTCACCTCGGTGACGTCGGGTGCGGGCGCCGGAAAGCTCTGACACCCCCATCAGCTCAGACCTCATCCGCTCAGACGACAGAAGGAATCGGGACATGACTTCTGCGACACGTCCGCGCGCCCGCAGGCGCGCACTGACCGGCGCGCTGGCCACCCTCGGCCTGTCGGTTGGCATGATCATGACCACCAATGCGCCCACGGCGAGCGCCGCCACCTGGCCGACCCCCAACGGCAGCCAGGGGACCTCCTCCACCATCTCCGTCTCCGGCACCAAGGACTACGGGATGAAGCGGTACTTCGGCACCGGTGACCTGGCCGGTGACGGCCAGGAGGAAGGCCAGGACCCGATCTTCAAGCTCGCGAACGGCGCGGTGCTGAAGAACGTCATCCTCGGCGCCCCCGCGGCCGACGGCATCCACTGCGAGGGCAGCTGCACGCTGCAGAACGTCTGGTGGGAGGACGTCGGCGAGGACGCCGCCACCTTCCGCGGGGGCAACGGCGCCACGTACCAGGTGATCGGCGGCGGTGCGAAGAAGGCGGCGGACAAGGTCTTCCAGCACAACGGCGGCGGCACCCTGAGCATCTCCAACTTCGCCGTGCAGGAGTTCAAGACGCTCTACCGCTCCTGCGGTGACTGCTCCACGCAGTACACGCGCAAGGTCAATCTCAACACCATCGACGTGACCGGCACGGGCTCCACCGCGCGGCTCGTCGGCATCAACGTCAACCGCAACGACGTGGCGACGCTGCGGGGCATCACGATCCGCAACGACTCCGGCCGCAAGGTCGTCCCCTGCCAGAAGTACAACAACAACACCGCCGTCGGGTCGGGACCCGACAGCAAGAACTGCCTGTACTCCACCTCGGACGTCACCTACAGGTAGACCCCCCACGGTGAAGGCGGCCGTGCGCGGCGTCCCGGCGGACGCTGTGCACGGCCGTCCGCGTCATGCGCCCCGCACGCGCGCGCGGACCTCCCTGATCAGCTCCCGCTGGTAGTCGGTGTAGGCCACGCGCAGCTCGGCGCCGGGCCAGCCGGCGGGCAGGAGTCCGGGCGGCAGAACGGGATCGGCCAGCAGGTGCCGTACGACCGCGGCGAAGGCGGCCAGGCGATCGGCCGGGCGGTGTGCGTCGGCGACGTGGTCGAGCAGCGCGCGGGCCGTGGCGGGCCAGGTGTCCAGCGGCCACAGGGACGCGGCCAGGTCGCGCGGGGGCCGGTCGGGGCGGGCCGTGCAGCGCTGGGACACCTGGTCCAGATCGCCGGGGAGAGCACGGTCCAGGTTGGCGGGCCGGAGCCAGACCCCCTCGCGGAGTTCGGCGAGCCGGAGGCCGGTCAGCCGGGCCCGCAGGTCGGCGCGTTCGGCGGGTCCGCGCCCCGTCGCGGTGATCACGACCATCTCCCAGTCGCCGTCCCACGCGCGCGTACGGGGGTGCACGGCGTCGTCCTGGCGGCGCTGTCGTTCCAGCAGCCGGTCGCTGAGGCGGTAGCCGGTGTCCGTGCGCCGCAGGTCACCGGCGGCCACCATCCGGCTGAGCGCCGCGCGCAGCGTGGAGCCGCCGACGTCGAAGCCCTCCACGAGCCGCCCGAGCTCCTTGCCCGGCAGTTCGGGGGGATGCGTTCCGAGCAGCAGGCTCAGGACGACCGACCGCGCGGACAGGGGGCGCGGGTCGAGCGCGCCGGGCCGCGCCGGGACGTTCATCGGCATGGTCACGTACTGTACGCGGCGGCCTTCCGTGTTGCACTATTGCTGCGGTCGCAGACAGAGTGCAACATTCGGCATATGGTCTCGACACTCGACGAACAGCATGCGTACGGCGGACCCGCCACGCACGACGTCACCAACCAGGCCCCGCCCCTCACTCCCTACGACGCCTCCGACGACACGGCCCTGCTGGAGGGGCTGCGGCGGGAGGGCGCCGGGTGGGCCGAGGAGGGACTGCGCCGCCTCGGCAGGCAGGCCGGCAGCGCCCAGGCCCAGGAGTGGGCCGATCTGGCCAACCGGCACGAGCCGGAGCTGCGCACGCACGACCGGTACGGCGACCGCGTGGACGAGGTCGAGTTCCACCCGAGCTGGCACCACCTGATGCGTACCGCGATCACGGAGGGGCTGGCCGCTTCGCCCTGGGCGGACGACCGGCCCGGCGCGCATGTCGCCCGGTCCGCCGGCGGACTGGTCTGGGGGCACACCGAGGCCGGCCACGGCTGTCCGACGTCGATGACCTACGCGGCGGTCCCCGCGCTGCGCAGGCAGCCGGAGCTGGCGAAGGTCTACGAGCCGCTGCTGACGAGCCGGGAGTACGAGCCCGGCCTGCGGGTGCCCACGCAGAAGCGGGGCCTGCTGGCGGGCATGGGGATGACCGAGAAGCAGGGCGGCTCCGACGTCCGGACGAACACCACGACGGCCACGCCCACGGCCGAGCCCGGGGTGTACGCCCTGCGCGGGCACAAGTGGTTCACCTCGGCACCGATGTGCGACGTGTTCCTCGTGCTGGCGCAGGCGCCGGGCGGCCTGTCCTGCTTCCTGGTGCCGCGCGTGCTGCCCGACGGCACCCGGAACACCTTCCGCATCCAGCGGCTGAAGGACAAGCTGGGCAACCGCTCCAACGCCTCCTCCGAGCCCGAGTTCGACGGGACCGTGGCCTGGCTGGTCGGGCCCGAGGGCCACGGCGTCAAGACCATCATCGAGATGGTCAACTGCACGCGGCTGGACTGCGTGATGATGTCGGCCGCGCTGATGCGCAAGTCCCTCGTCGAGGCGGGGCACCACGCGCGCCACCGCAGCGCGTTCGGCGCCCGGCTGGTGGACCAGCCGCTGATGCGCAATGTGCTGGCCGATCTGGCGCTGGAGTCCGAGGCCGCCACGACGCTCACCCTGCGGCTGGCCGGGGCGGCCGACCGGGCGATCCGCGCAGACGCTGTGGACGGGGCCGAGACCGCGTTCCGCCGGATCGCCACCGCCGTCGGCAAGTACTGGGTGACCAAGCGGGGCCCGGCCTTCACCGCGGAAGCCCTGGAATGCCTCGGCGGCAACGGCTACGTCGAGGACTCGGGCATGCCCCGGCACTACCGCGAGGCTCCCCTGCTGTCGATCTGGGAGGGCTCGGGAAACGTCAACGCCCTCGACGTGCTGCGGGCGCTGAGCCGCGAACCGGGCACCGCCGAGGCGCTGTTCGGCGAGCTGGCCCTCGCCCGGGGCGCGGACGCCCGCCTGGACGCGGCCGTGGCCCGGCTCAAGAGCCGGCTGCCCGAGGCGTCGCAGACGACGGCCCGCCGGCTCGTGGAGCAGATGGCCCTGACGCTCCAGGCCTCCCTCCTCGTCCGGCACGCCCCGCCGGCGGTCGCCGACGCGTTCTGCGCGACCCGGCTCGGGGGCGACTGGGGGCAGGCCTTCGGGACCCTGCCGGAGACGGCCGGCCTCGACGCGATCCTGGAGCGCGCGTTGCCCGACGGGGACTGAGCGAGGACTGAGCGGGGACTGATCCGTCGCTTCCCGGCGAGGGACTGAACTGTCGTCAGCCAACGGACGCACAGTTCGCGCACCGTCACCTCCCGATTCCGCTTCGTTGTCAGTGCCGTGGTGCAGACTCCCCGTCAGTTGGTACTTCGCCTGGGGAGGACAACGTGTTCAGGGGGATCGACGAGGTCGACTGGGCCTCGCTGCGGCATGCGTACGGCAGCGCGGAGGACGTGCCCGGACTACTGCGGGGACTGGCCTCCGCCGACCCGGCCGAGCGGGAGAGCGCGCTCGACGGGATGTACGGCGCCGTGCACCACCAGGGAGGCGTGTACGACGCGACGCTCGCCTGTGTTCCGTTTCTCCTCGCGCTCGCCGTCCGCGAGGAGGTGCGGGACCGGGCGGGGGTCGTGGAACTCCTCGTCAGCATCGGTGACACCGCAGGTGACAGGGGCGCCTCGGAGGAAATGGCCGGGAGAGCCGTTGCCGCCCTGCACGCGGGTGCCGATGTCTTCGTCCGGCTCGCGGGGGACGCGGATGCCGGAGTCCGCCGGGCGGCT
This sequence comes from uncultured Actinomycetota bacterium, assembly GCA_963798065.1. Classification (GTDB taxonomy): domain Bacteria; phylum Actinomycetota; class Actinomycetes; order Streptomycetales; family Streptomycetaceae; genus Streptomyces. The sequence goes on from CAWCSC010000002.1 coordinate 181,101, forward strand.
CCGGGCGCGCTCGTGCGGTTCCTCGGCCCACCGGACCGGGTGCTCGCCCTGTTGCGGGAGCGGATCACCGTGGAGCGGGACGACCGGGTTCTGCTCGCTCTGGCCGCGAGCCTGGGCCTGTTCGCGGAGCGGCATCAGGGGCACGCCTCGGAGGCGGTGGACCTGCTGGCGGAGTTGAGCGGGCCCCCGTACGGCCCTGGACTGCGGCTCGCCGCGCTCGGCCAGCTGGCGGGGTGCGCGCCGGAGCTGCTTCCCGCCGATCTCGTACCGGCCGTCGTCCGGTTGCTCAGGGACAGATCCGGGGAGCACACCCGCACCGGCCACGCGGGCGACTGTCCCGGCAGGGACACGCTCGCCCGCCGGCTGCGGCGCCTGCGCCCCTCGGACGAGGAGGGCTCCCAGCTGATGCGGACCCTGCACTCAGCGCTCGGCGGGCGGGTCACCGACCGTATCGCCCTGCTGTGCGGGCAGTTGACCAGCCCGGATCCCCTCGACCGGTGCAACGCCGTGTGGATGTCGGCCGGGCTGTTCCGCGAGTGGCGTACGGGCGGCGTGGAGCCGGTCGCCCTCATCGGTGCCCAACTGGGCTCTGAGGAAGGCCGGTTGCATGATGCGGCGGTCGCCGTCCTGGTGGAGCTCTTCGAGCTGGCCGTGCCGGCGGCGGACCACCTCCACGCGCTGGTGACCTACCGTCCCGAGTTTCGCGTACGGCACGGGGAGCGGGGTGCGCCGACGCTGGGCGGTCCGCTCAAGGCCCTGGCCGGGACGGGGGATCCACGGGCCACGCCGGTGCTGTCCGAGGTGCTGGCCGGTCCGGTCGTGCCGGACGACCTGGGCTACGCGATACCTCACCTGGGGCCGGCGGCCTCGCCGCTCGCTCCCGCTCTGCGGCGCCGGCTCGCCCGCGTTCCGCTCGACGGCCCCGACACGTACGAGCGGGCCGCACCCCTGCTGTCGGCGCTCACGGCACTGGGCGACGCCGAGTCCATACCGGCGGTGTTGCGCCTGCTGCGCGGCATGCCGGACGGTCTGCGGCTGCGCGACGCCGTCACGAGGGCGGCGGCCCGAGCCCTCGGCGCGTTCGGCAGCGCCGCGTACGAGGCGATACCGGATCTGCGCCGGCTGCTGGAGACGGACCGAGCCGTCGCGGCGGCGGAAGCACTGTGGTCGATCACGGGCGAGTCGGATGCCGTGGTGCCCCTGCTGCTCCGGGAGCTGACGGACGCCGGCAGCGACCGGCGTCGCCGCGCGGCCGCCGCGGACGCACTCGCACGGCTGGGACCGGCGGCCCGCCCGGCGCTGCCCGGACTGCGGCGGATGTCCGGCTCCGGCGCCGTACGGGAGCGGGCCACGGCCGCGTGCGCGGTGTGGCGGATCGCCGGGGAGCCGGAACAGCTCCTTCCCGTCCTGCGCTCCGCGTGGGCAGAGGACCCGAGCACCCGCACGACGGTCGCCGGGTGCGTGGCGGCCCTGGGGCCCGCGGGAGCGCCCCTGCACGACCTGCTCCGAGCGGAGCTCGCGTCCCCACGACGGCACCAGGCCGACACCCACGGCTACGGCAGCAGCGACATCCACGAGGACGAGGGGTTGCTGCGGGTGTGCCGGGGGGCGCTGTCCGGGTGGGGCACGGGTAGGTGAGATCCATCAGCGGCCCCCTGCCCAGGGACTCACCCTGTCGTACGTCCCCACATCGGCCCGAAGCGGGACCACTCGGCATCCCACTGGTCCATGCGGAGGCGTTCCAGCCGGCGGCGCAGGGCACGGCCGCCGACGAGCGGCAGGGCCGCGGCGCCGATACCCGCCACGCTGCCGATCAGGAAGGCCCGTACGTGGGCCTGGGACTCGGTGACGGGGCGGGTCACCTGACGGCCCTCGGGGTCCGTCCACACCGTGACCGGTGTCCCGGCGGGGCTGCCCGCCGGGACCCTTAGCTGTCCGGAGTGCGCGGAGCCGTCCACAGCGGTCCACGTCGCCTTCGCCCACACCTGCTCGGTACGGGACACGCCGCCGTTCTCGAAGGCCCTCCCGGGAGCCCTCTCGTCCAGCCGGGCCACGAGGGGCCGCCACTCGACGCGCTCCCGGGCCAGTCCGTCCTCCACGGACCGGCTCACCGTCGTGCCGGCCAGCATCCCGACGAACGCGGTGAGCGTCCACACGCCCAGCACGACCCATGCCTCGACCCTGTCGGCGCGGCGCTTGAGCGGATTGCGCCGCCAGCGCCACAGCCACACCTTCGGACCTCGTAACGCCATCGAAGGCATCCTCCTCATGAGCGCATGACCATCCCGCCGCCCTCTGCATACGGAAGACGGCCCCTGGATGCTCACTGCACGTACTCCGACGTGACGGCCCCCACGCCGCCCGGCCCCTGCGGGCGCCTGCCGGATCGTGGTCCGCCGAGCCCTGCGGCGGCCCCCGACACCCGCCTGACCTGTATCGGAGCCGGTTCCGGAGGTGACTGTCAGTGGTGGGGTGCAGACTGGCCGGTGTCAAAGACAAGGGCGTCGATGACGACGCCGCGGAGGTGATCGGCATGGCCGAGGTACTGCTCGCCGTGGGCACGCGCAAAGGCCTGTTCATCGGGCGCCGGCGGGGCGGTGGCGCCTGGGAATTCGACGAGAGTCCCTACTTCAACGCGCAGGCCGTGTACTCGGTCGCCGTCGACACCCGGGGCGCGACCCCTCGGCTGCTGGCCGGCGGCGACAGCGCGCACTGGGGCCCGTCCGTGTTCCACTCCGACGATCTCGGCCGCACCTGGACCGAACCGGCGCACCCCGCCGTCAAGTTCCCCAAGGACACGGGGGCGTCCCTGGAGAGGGTGTGGCAGCTACACCCTGCGGCCGCCGAGCCGGACGTGGTGTACGCGGGTACGGAACCCGCCGCGCTGTACCGCTCGGAGGACCGCGGGGAGACGTTCGAGCTGGTCCGGCCCCTGTGGGAGCACCCCACACGGTCGAAGTGGGTGCCGGGCGGCGGCGGTGAGGGCCTGCACACCGTGCTCACCGACGCGCGCGACCCGAAGGCCGTGACGGTCGCCGTCTCGACCGCCGGCGTGTTCCGCACGCTGGACGGCGGCGCCAGCTGGGCTCCCTCCAACTCGGGTGTCTCGGCGGTGTTCCTGCCCGACCCGAACCCGGAGTTCGGCCAGTGCGTGCACAAGGTCGCGCGGGACGCGGCGACCCCGGAGCGGCTGTACCTGCAGAACCACTGGGGTGTGTACCGCAGCGACGACGCGGGCGCGCACTGGACGGATATCGGCGAGGGCCTGCCGTCCACGTTCGGTTTCGCGGCGGTCGCGCACCCGCACAGAGGTGACACGGCATATGTGTTCCCGATCAACGCCGATGCCGACCGGGTCCCGGCCGACCATCGGTGCCGTGTCTACCGGACGGCGGACGCGGGCAAAAGCTGGGAGCCGCTCTCGGCGGGGCTGCCCCGGGAGGACCACTACGGCACGGTGCTGCGCGACGCGCTGTGCACGGACGACGGCGATCCGGCGGGCGTCTACTTCGGCAACCGCAACGGCGAGGTGTTCGCATCCGCGGACGACGGCGACACATGGCAGCAGCTCGCCTCACATCTGCCGGACGTGCTGTGCGTACGGGCCGCGATCGTCGGGTGAGGCCAGGAGGAGGAGCGTGACCACGGTGTCCTGAGACACCGAGCCTTGAGCGTTCGCCACCCATTTGACGGGCGCTCAGGCATTCGCCCTTGTCCCCGCACCGCCCCTCCTCGGCGGCACCGCCGTCGGGACAGTGGCGACCTTCGCGATGCTGGCGGGCGCACCGGTGCTCCCGCTGGCGATCGCCCGCGGCGCCACGCTCGGCATGGCCGCCGGCGTATCTCTACGTCGCGACGACGGGCCGCATGTCGTCAAGGGCCACGATCTGGCCGCGTCCGCCCTGACATTCGTGGCGCTCCGCCCCGCCGTTTCGCAACAGGCGTGAACCGCCCCGGCAAGTGCCCCGTAGAGCCCGGTGTATGCGGCCCGACGGCCGCGGCGATACGGAGCGACGGAAGGAGTCGGCATGGCCGGCGGCAACATCCAGATCAGCCCGGACGAGATGCGGGAGGCCTCGACCTGGCTGCAGAACCAGAAGGAGCAGATGCAGCAGAGCCTCCACGAGGCCAACACCAAGATGGAGGAGATGGTCGAGGCGGCCTACGCGACGCCGGGCTCCGAGACCAAGTTCCGTCCGTTCTGGGAGGAGTACAAGAACGGCACCCAGGAGGCGATCGAGGGGCTGCAGGGCGTCAGCGAGTTCATCAAGCAGGTCGCCGACGCGTTCGTCGACACCGACGAACAGACGGCCGGCGGCATCGGCTGAACGTCGCCCGCACGGCCGGCTTCCGCGCGCTGAAGGAGCGGCGCGGACCGGCCGTGGACGGTGCGAGGAGAGGAAGGGAAGGTTTCGATGTCGCGTATCCGCGTTCCGGTGGACGATCTCACCGACACGATGGAAGCGCTCAAGGACATCCGCGAACGGATCGACAACACCGCGCGGCTCTACCAGGTCGGGTCACCGCAGGACGTGGGGGACTCCGACCTCGCCACGGGCGTCGACAACTTCGACAAGGCATGGGTGGCCGGCCACGAACGCGTCCAGGACAACGTGGACACGTTCAAGGAGACCACGCAGGGCATCGTCGACAACTTCACACAGGCGGACCAGGACACGTCGAAGGAGCTCGATGACCCCGCCTGAGACAGACGAGGACAAGGGGCACGGGCACATGACGGATACGGCCGCCGAGCGGCCGGCCGGCTCTCCGACGGGATACAGGATCAACTTCCCGAAGAGCTGGTGGCACTTCGACCTCGACCCGAGCACCCGGGACGCGTCCATCCGCCGGCGGGTCGAGAAGGTCGCGGCCGGCCGGGACGACATCGACCGCGAGCAACTGGACTCCCTGGTCCGTGAAATGCGCAGGACGACCCGTGAGGCGCATGCCCGGGGCGCCCTCCAGGCGGCGGGGATGCTCGCCTTCCTGACCGACGGCAGCACGCTCACGGCCACCACGGTCGTGCTGCGCACCGAGATCCCCGAGGGCGAGCCGACCGACCTGGACCGGCTGATGGTGTCGGCCGGCGTCCACAACAACAGGGACTCGGTCGGCCGGGGTACGGGCGCCAACACCGTGGAGATCATGGAGGTTCCCGAGCTGGGCAGCGTCGGCCGGATGACTTCGGTCGAGGATGTGGACTACGCCGGCAGGGCCACCGTGCGCACGGGGATGCACCACGTCGTGGTGCCGGTGCCGGGCAGCCGGACGCTTTTGATCATCTCCAGCTCCACGCCCAACATCACGATGCTGGACGAGTTCTTCGAGGTCTTCGACGCCATCGCGGGAACCTTCCGGTTCCGCGACGGCGCGGGCCCCGAAGGCGTGGACTTCGAGAACGGGAAGTGAGGTCGGGACATGGCGCGGCCACCGCTGTCCGAATGGGAGGACGTGTTCGGCTTCACGGAGGACCCGACACCCGGGGACCCGGAGATACTCGAACAGCTGGCGTCCGAGTACCGGAAGGTCTCCCACGACGCGGATGACGCCGGATCCGTGGTCTCCCGGCTCGACTCCAAGGACCTGGGCGAGGGCAAGTCCATGGAAGAGCTCCGGAACAAGCTCGGCGAACTGCCGGACCAGGTGGGCCGTCTGCAGTCTTCGTACGAGAAGGCGGCGGCCGCGGTGAAGGAGTACGCCACCCGGCTGCGGGAGTCGCAGGAACAGGCGGACAAGGCCCTGCGGGACGGCCGTGAGGCCAAGGACCGGCTCGCCTCGGCCGTGGAGGTGGCGACCGCCGCCGGTGCCAAGGTGACCGGCCTGGACAACGCCGAAGCGCCGCCGCCCGACGACGAGGCGGCCAAGAGCAGCGCCCGGCGTGCCATGGCGGATGCGAAAGCGGAGCAGGACGACGCCGTGAGATCCGTCGAGTCGGCCGAGGCGGATCTCGAGGCTGCCCGCAGGCTCGCACTCGACGCGCGGGAACTGCGGGTCTCGGACGCCGGCCTCGCCCGTCGTCAGCTGGACGAGGCCGAGGCGGAGGCGGTCGAGGGGAAGAGCACGTGGGACAAGATCTGGGACATCGTCGGCGCCGTTCTGGGTTTCGTCGCCGGCGTGCTCGGAGTCCTGGCGCTGTTCGTCCCCGGCCTCCAGGCGCTCGGGGCCACCCTGCTGATCGTCGGCCTGGGAGCCGCCTCGCTGGGCATCACCATCGCCAAGGCGGTGTTGACCGGCGAAGTGGACATCGTCGGCATCGTCCTGGGAGTCGTCGGCCTGGCGTTCGGCGGAGCAGCCATCTTCAACAGCGCCAAGGCGGCGATCACAGCGGGGACAGGCCTGGGCAAGGCCCTGTCCGGGATCGGTCGCGCGTTCAAGGGGGCGGGGACCTACGTGAGCAACGTCTTCAAGGGGCTCGGTAAGCCACCGCCCGTCGTGCAGGACATCCCGCTCAACACGCTGGGGCCGCTCGGCAACGTCGGGGGCGGCGGCCTGGGCGCCGGCATGGGGCGGTTCACCACCGGGTGGAGATACGTCCTGCCCGGGATGACGGGCCAGATCCCGGGAGGGAACCTCCTCCTCAAACTGGGCCAAGGGCTCAAGGGTTTGATGCTCCTGGACACCGGTCTGGGCTTCAAGACCATCTGGTACGGCCAATCCCTCACCCTCCCCGTTCTGTCCGGCCTGAACGACAGCGTCGGAGCGGTGTACGGGATGATCACCGGATTTCCGGACAGCCCCGACGGCGGCACCGTGCAAGCGAAGGGCGACTTCCCGATGGAGGCGGGCTGAGGGGGAAGGCGCGCGGAGGGCTCCCGTACCGGCCGACGCCGGTGCGGGAGCCCTCCGCGCATACGGCCCGTCAGTTACCGGCCGGCGGCAGCACGGTCTCCGGGACCTGAACCGTGCGCAGCACGC
>CAWCSC010000003.1:0-594212 GCA_963798065.1 uncultured Actinomycetota bacterium
TCCCGCGCCGTGCGGACGGCGTTCTGGCAGGGTGAGCCGTATGACCACCACGATCGCCGACGAGTTCGAGGTTCACCGGCCGCGGCTGTTCTCGCTCGCCTACCGGCTGCTGGGCTCCGCCGAGGAGGCGGAGGACGCGGTCCAGGACGCGTTCTGCGCTACAGCGGAGCCGACCGTTCGGGGATCGAGTATCCGGCGGCCTGGCTCGCCAAGGTCGTCACGAACCTCTGCCTGAACCGGCTGACCTCCGCGCGCGCCCGGCGCGAGCAGTATGTCGGGACCTGGCTGCCGGAGCCGGTGGTCACCTCGGACGGCACGCTCGGCCCGCTGGAGTCGGCCGAGCAGCGGGACGCCGTGTCGATGGCGATGCTGGTGCTGCTGGAGCGGCTCACGCCGACCGAGCGGGCGGTGTACGTGCTGCGGGAGGCGTTCGCGTACGGGCACCGGGAGATCGCCGAGGTCCTGGACCTGAGCGAGGCGAACTGCCGTCAGCTGTACCGGCGGGCTGTACAGCGGGTGGGTGAGCGCGAGCCGCGGCCCGTTTCGAGCCCGCGTCCGAGCAGCAGGAGGAGCTGGTCAGCGTCGTTCATCACGGCGGCCCGCGACGGCGACCTGGCCGGGCTGGAGAAGCTGCTCGCGGCCGACGCCACCTGGTGGAGCGACGGCGGCGGCAAGGTCACCGCGGCCCGGTGGCCGATCGAGGGCGGTCACAAGATCGCTCCACTTCCTGGCGGGCGGGGGCCCGAAGTTCTCGGTGGGTCTGGACTTCGTGCCGACCGAGGTCAACGGCGCGACGGGGCTTGCCACCTGGGCGGGCGACACGCGCTCGTCGGGCTGGTGGCGCTCGATGTGCGCGACGGGCAGGTCGCGGGGCTGCGGGCCGTGGTCGAATCCGGAGAAGCTGGCCTTCGCACGGCGTCAGCTCGCCCGGCGGTAGATTCGCGGGCGGTGCTGTCACATCCGGCAGGGGGTGTTCGGTCTCAGCTGACGAGGGGCGCTCCACGCGGGAGCGCCGGCGTCCGAAGGGACTGAACAGCATGACCACGATCCTGGTGACCGGTGGCACCGGAACACTCGGCCGGCTCCTTACCGAGCGGCTGCGCGCGGACGGGCACGAAGTGCGGGTGCTCAGCCGGCACGCCCAGCCGTACGCGGTCGACCTGCGGGAGGGCGGTGACGGCGCTGGACACGGCAATGGCCGATGTGGACACGATCGTGCACTGCGCGATCTGCGCCGAGGGGCGGACGAGCAGGCGGCGGCGAACCTGATCAGCGGCGGCGCGCGGGGCCGGGGTACGGCACCTCGTCTACATCTCCATCGTCGGCGTCGACCGGGTGCCGTTCCGCTACTACAAGACCAAGCTCGCCGTGGAGAGGCTGGTAGAGGAGTCGGGGCTCGGCTGGACCGTGCTGCGCGCGACGCAGTTCCACGATCTGCTGGTGCAGGCTGCTGCGGGGCTGTCGAAGCTGCCGGTGATGCTGCTGCCGGCCGGTGTGCGGGACCAGCCCGTCGAGGTCGCCGAGGTCGCGGACCGGCTGGCCGAGCTGGCGGCGGGTGCGCCGGCGGGGCGGGTCGAGGACATGGGCGGACCGGAGGTACGGACGTTCGGGTCACTGGCTCACGCGTATCTGAAGGCGTCGGGCGCGGCGTCGTGCGGTGGTGAACGTACCGCTGTGGGGAGCGGCGTACCGGGGCTTCCGGAGCGGGGGGCATCTGACGCCGCGGCGGGCGGTCGGCACGGGGACGTTCGAGGAGTATCTGGTGGGGCGGTTCGGGGGCGGTCAGGTGAGGGAGGAGAGCGGGCGGTCCAAGGCGTGATGACCAGGGGCGTGTCGGTCTGGCCCCTGGAGATCCTGACGGCCTACCACCGCGAAGACGCCTGAAGCGGCTGCTCACAGGGTGTGAAGAGTTCCTCCTGGGCGCGGTCCCGGGCCGTCAACAGGGCGCCGCGCAGGACCGCGTCGCCGCCCAGGGTGGTCGGACGCACGGCGGTGGGCAGTGGTGCCATCCGGGCGACGCGGTCCCGCACGCGAGCGGCGAGGTCCTCGCCTCCGGCCTGTCCGACCTCGCCGCCGAGCACCACACACCCTGGGTCCAGGATCGCCACCACCGAGGCGACTCCGACGGCAAGACGATCGGCGAGGGCGTCGAGGAAACGGGCAGCGGGGGCGGCGGTCGCGGACCGGGACGACTCGGCCCCACCCGCGGGCCGGGGCGCCTCTCCCCCACCCGCGAACCCAGACGCCTCAACCCCACCCGCGGCCCCGGGCACCTCACCCCGGCTCGCGGACCGAGACGCCTCAACCCCACCCGCGGGCCGGGACACCTCCACCGCACCCGCGGACCCAGACGCCTCAGTGCCACCAGCAGCCCCGGGCACCCCGCCCCCGCTCGCGGAGCGGGACGCGGCCCCGGGCACCTCACCCCCACCCGCGGACCGAGACACCTCACCCCCACCCGCCGGCGTCGCCGCCTCAACCCCGCCCAGGGGCCGGGACCCCCCGGCCTCCGCCCGCCGCACCTGGTCCACCGCAGTCCGCACCACACCGACAGCCGCCCGCACCACCCCTACCGCCGACGGCTCCTGCCCCGGCGCCATCGGAACCCCGCACTCCACCGCCAGGGCCACCACCGCGGCCGACCCGGCCAGGGAGTGGAAGCCGCCCTCGCAGTCCGTCGCGGACGGCAGCGTGGCCGTGCCAGGGACCGGGAGGAAGCCGATCTCGCCGGTGCCGCCGGAGGCACCGCGCCGCAGCGCGCCGTCGAGGACCACGGCCGCACCCGTCCCGTGGCCCAGCCACAGCAGGACGAACGTGTCCCGGTCCCGGGCGACGCCCTCGCGCTGCTCGGCCAGCGCCGCGAGGTTGGTCTCGTTCTCGACGCTCACCCGTGCCTCGGGCAGCCGCTCCTGGAGTGCGGCGACCAGGCGCCGGTGCCACTCCGGCAGCCCGGAGGAGTCGCGGAGTTCGCCGCTGGCCGGGTCGATCAGGCCGGGCGCCCCGATGCCGACGGTGTGCAGCCGGTCGGCGCCGGCCTCCTTCACCACGCGCTCGACCAGCGCGACCGCCTGTTCCACGGCGGGACCCGTTCCCATGTCACCCCCGATCGGCACCGAGGCCTCGGCCAGCACCCGGCCCACCAGGTCGGCGACGGCCACGGAGACGCCCTCGGTACGTACGTCCAGTGCGGCGAGGTGCGCCCGGTCGGCGACGATGCCGTACACCTTGGCGTTGGGCCCGCGCCGCTGCTCCCCCGCCTCGCCGACCACCGCGATCAGACCGGCGGCGGTGAGGCGTTCGACGAGGTCGGCGACGGTCGGCCGGGACAGACCGGTCAGCTGCTTCAACCGCCCTGCCGTCAGCGGGCCCTCATGCTGGAGCAGACGCAGGGCGTGCCGGTCGTTGATGGCCCGGGCGGTGCTCGGGGATGCGGGCATGCCGGGATCCTTCCAGATCGGCGATTCCGTCGGCCGTGGTCCGCCGGGAAACCCTCTTATTATCAGGCAGGCTTCCTGATAGTTTACGCCCGCATGACGTGAGCGCGGCAGACCTGGAGGGGGACCGCAGAATGGGCAACGTGGTCGACGAACTGCGCGAGGTGAAGCGGTCCCGGTACGCCGTGGCCGCCGTCTTCGCGGTGCACGGCGCCGTGACCGGCTCGTTCGCCACCCGCGTGCCGTGGATCCAGGACCACGCGGACGTGAGCGCCGGGCAGTTGGGGATCGCGCTGGCCTTCCCCGCGCTCGGCGCGTCCGTCGCGATGCCGCTCGCGGGCAGCGTCAGCCACCGGTTCGGAGCCCGCAACGCGCTGCGCGGGCTGATCGCCCTGTGGACGCTCTCGCTGGTCCTGCCGTCCCTCGCCCCGAACCTGCTCACGCTCTGCCTGGCCCTGTTCACGTACGGCGCGACGGCGGGCATGGCGGACGTGGCGATGAACGCGCTCGGTGTCGAGGTCGAGAACCGCCTCGGCCGGTCGATCATGTCCGGGCTGCACGGCATGTGGAGCGCGGGTGCCCTGATCGGCTCGGCGGCCGGCACCCTCGCCGCGCACCTCGGTTCGGACGCCCGGCTGCATCATGTGCTGGCCGCGGTCGTCCTCACCGTCATCGGCGTGCTGTCCTGCCAGTGGGTGCTCGATCTCCAGCCCGCCGAGGACGAGGAGCCGCCGCCGAGGTTCGCGCTGCCGCCCCGGTCGGCGCTGCTCATCGGCGCGATCGGGTTCTGCGCGGTGTTCGCCGAGGGCGCGAGCCTGGACTGGTCGGCGGTCTACCTGCGGGAGCAGTTGGAGACCTCGGCCGGTCTCGCGGCGGCGTGCACGACGGGCTTCACGCTCACCATGGCCATCGCCCGGTTCGCCGGCGACAGGGTCGTGGACCGCTTCGGTGCCGTACGGACCGTACGGGTCAGCGGTGTGCTCGCCGTGCTCGGCGGTCTGCTGATCGTCGTCGCGGACCATCCGGGGGTGGCCATGAGCGGGTTCGCGCTGATGGGCCTGGGCATCGCGGTCGTCGTACCGCTGTGCTTCGCGGCGGCGGGCCGCAGCGGCTCCAACCCGAGCCTGGCCATCGCGGGCGTCGCGACCATCACGTACACCTCGGGCCTGATCGCCCCGAGCGCGATCGGCATGCTGGCGCAGGCCACCAGCCTGATGGTGTCGTTCTGCCTGGTGACACTGCTGTCCTGCGGCCTGGTGGCGTTCGCGCGCGTGCTGCGCCCGGGCGATCGGGCCAAGATCAGCCGGCCGGAGGCGGCGGTCCCCGACCCCCGGCCCTGAGGCCTCGGCCCGGGCCGATCGGCCCTGACGTGGCAGACCCCGGCCGCCCTGGTCGGCCCCGGTCACCACCGCTCCCGACGCACCCTGACAATGGTCCGGACACTCGCACGCACGACGAAAGCGATACCGCACCATGGATCTCGGCGTCCGCTGGAAACTGCACGGCGACGGACGCACCCCGGCGCCCGGCGCGGTGGTCCGCCCCGACGAGCGGCTCTCGTGGCCCCGCACGGCCGGGCTCGGCGCCCAGCACGTGGTGGCCATGTTCGGGGCGTCCTTCGTGGCTCCGGTCCTGATGGGCCTGGATCCCAACCTCGCGATCATGATGTCGGGCGTCGCGACCGTCGTGTTCCTGCTGGCCACCCGCGGCCACGTCCCCAGCTACCTGGGCTGCTCGCTGTCCTTCGTCGGTGTGGCGGCGGTCATCCGCGCGCAGGGTGGCAGCAGCGCCACCGTCACCGGCGCGGTCTTCGTCGTCGGGGTCGCGCTGTTCCTGGTGGGGCTCGCCGTGCGGCGGTTCGGGGCGCGGATCATCCACGCCGCGATGCCGCCGATCGTGACCGGCGCGGTGGTGATGCTGATCGGCTTCAACCTGGCGCCTGTGACGGCCTCGACGTACTGGCCGCAGGACCAGTGGACGGCTCTGCTGACGATGCTGTTCACCGGCCTGGCGGTCGTCTGTCTGCGCGGTTTCTGGTCCCGGATCGCGATCTTCCTGGGGCTGGTCTTCGGGTACGGCATCTCCTGGGTGTTCGACCTCGTGTTCGGCAAGATCCACTCGGTGGACGCGAGCGGCAAACTCACCGACCACTGGCGGCTCGACCTCTCCGGTGTGGGCAAGGCCGACTGGATCGGGCTGCCGACGCTGCACGGCCCGTCCTTCGAGTGGTCGGCGATCCTGGTCGCCCTGCCGGTCGTGATCGCGCTGGTCGCGGAGAACGCCGGGCATGTGAAGGCGGTCGGCGAGATGACCGGCGATTCGCTGGACGACAAGCTCGGCACGGCGATCTCGGCCGACGGCGTCGGCTCGATGCTGTCCACCGCGGTCGGCGGCCCGCCCAACACCACGTACTCCGAGAACATCGGCGTGATGGCCGCGACCCGCGTCTACTCGACGGCCGCCTACTGGGCCGCCGCCGGCTTCGCCTTGCTCTTCGGCATCTGCCCGAAGTTCGGCGCGGTCGTCGCGGCGATCCCGGGCGGTGTGCTCGGCGGCATCACCGTCATCCTGTACGGCATGATCGGCCTGCTCGGCGCCCAGATCTGGCTCAACGCCAAGGTGGATCTGCGCAATCCGCTGAACCTGGTCCCGGCAGCGGCGGGCATCATCATCGGCGTCGGCAACGTCTCCATGAAGTTCACCGACACGTTCTCGCTGAGCGGCATCGCGCTCGGCACGGTCGTCGTCATCACCGGCTACCACGCCCTGCGCGCCTTCGCCCCGGCCCATCTGAAGACGCAGCAGCCGCTGCTGGACGAGGGCACCTCGTCCTACGACGACGCCAAGCCGTAACGTCCTACGACGATGCCAAGTCGTAGGCGTACGACGCCGTGAACGTCCCCGGCCTGCCCTTGCAGCCGTCGGACTCCCCGGGCAGCTTCACCCACAGGTAGGCGTCGATCCGCGCCTCGCCGGTGCTGAGGGTCGGTGACCGGCCGAGCTTGCGGCCCGCCGGGTCGCACCAGGTGCCGTCGGGCGGGGCGCCGTTGCCGTTGCGGCTGGTGTCGATGACGGCGCCCAGGCCCGCCGGGCCGCCGAGGGCGTCGAGGACCCGCCGGTCGTAGGCGACCTCGTCGGCCGTGGTGTGGAAGTTGGAGACGTTGCTGAAGATCCCGTCGGAGGACTCGGGCGAGGCGGCACCGGCCTGCCGCAGCCAGGCCGCCTGCTTGCCGGACGGATTCCAGCCCGAGTGTCCCGCGTCGAAGTACACGCGTGCCCGGGGGTTGGCGGCCTTCAGGACACGGCCCGCCCGGGCCAGCGAGGCGAAGCGGTCCGCGCGTGCACCGGCGGAGAGGCACTCGGTCTGGGCGACCGAGTCCGGCTCCAGGACGACGATGACCTCGCCGGATCCCAGCCCGGCCGCGAACCGGTCGATCCAGGCGTCGTAGGCGTCCAGGTCGGGCGCCCCGCCCTGGGAGTGGCCGCCGCAGTCCCGGCCGGGGATCGCGTACGGCACGAGGACGGGCACCCGGCCCTGTGCCACGCCGCCGGACGTCACCGCGGCGACCCGGGCGGTGAGCGTGTCCGGGGAGTAGTCGGCGAACCAGACGGCGGCCGGCCGGTCGGCGATGCGGGACGCGATGACCGCCTGGCGTGGGTCGCCGTCGTGGGCCCGGACCCAGTCGAGCACCTGGGAGTCGAGGTGGCGGTAGAGACGGCCGGCCACAGTGGTGCTCCGCTCCCTCACCCGCCCCTCGATCTCGGTCCTTGACGGGGAGGGTGTGGGGCTCGTACTCCTCTTCGGAGACGGCGTGGGGGACACGGACTCGGAGACCGACGGGGACGCCGACGGCACCGCGGGCAGGGGCGCCAGGCCGGGAGAGGCGGACATCTCGGGCCGCCGGGCCTCGTCCGAGGACCGGCTGTCGTCGAACGCGGACAGCATCCCGGCGACCGTGCCGGCCGCGACCACGACGGAGGCCATCACGACCATCGCGCCGCGTCGGGCGGCGCGCCTGCGCTCGGCCCTGCGGGCGGCCAGGCGCTGGGCACGCGAGCCTGACACGGTGCTGCTCCCCCTCCCCCAGCGGCGGGCGGCGTTCCCCCGTTTCGGGGAAGCGCCGGGCCAGCCGGTGCTCCCGCCAGCCTAGAGCTGGGACTCTGCCCGCATGCCGCGATGCGAACAAGTCCCCCCAGCCGTGGACACTCCGGTCGACGCAGTCATCTCCCGTATGCGCGCCCTCGATGCGGCCCTGCACCCCCGTGACGGGGTGGCGGTCTTCAACCGCGTCTACCTCGCCGTGACGCAGGCGGTGGACCGGCACATCGACACCGGGCGGTTCGCGGACCCGCACGCCGCGATCACCCTGGACGTTCGGTTCGCACAGCGGTACCTGGACGCCGTCGAGGCGGCGGCCGACGAGCGGCGCCCGCCCGCCTGCTGGCGGCCGCTGTTCCAGTTCCGCCGCCATCCCGGGGTACGTCCGCTGCAGTTCGCCCTCGCGGGCATCAACGCGCACATCGGGCACGATCTCGCGCTGGCCGTCGTGGACACCTGTCGTACGCTCGGCTGCGCACCCGCCGACCTGGAGGACGAGTTCGAAGCGGTGGGCGATCTCCTCGTCTCGCTGGAGGAGCGCATCCGCGAAGATCTGATGCCGGGCCCCGACCTCCTCCAGATCGCGGACCCATTGACCCATCTGCTCGGCTCCTGGAGCCTGGACCGCGCCCGGGACGCCACCTGGACGGCGGCCCGGGCCCTGTGGGCGCTGCGCGAACTCCCCGACGTGGCAAAGGAGTTCACCGAGCACCTGGACGCGGCGGCGGGCCTCGCGGGGCGCATGCTGCTCACGCCCCTGCCCGAACCGCCGCTCCGGTCCTGCTGGTCCGCCTAGTCCACCCAGTCCTCCTGGTCTTCCTAGTCCTCCGGCAGCTCGACGGGCGCGATCTCGTCGTAGACGTCGCCGGGCCCCGGGTTCGTCGGGTCGGTCGTGCCGCCGAAGTGGTGCATGACGCCCCAGACCGCGTTGAGGGCGGTCTGGACGGCGCCCTCGGCCCAGCCGGCCGTCCAGGAGATGTCGTCGCCGGCGAGGAAGATGCCGCGCTTGTCCTCGGGCAGCTCCTCCTGCATGAAGTGCGTGAACAGGCGCCGCTGGTAGCGGTAGTGGCCGGGCAGGTTCGCCTTGAACGCGCCCATGAAGTAGGGCTCGTTCTCCCAGGAGACGGTCACCGGGTTGCCGATGATGTGCCCCCGGATGTCGACCTTGGGATAGATCTCGCCGAGCGACTTCAGCATGACCTCCATCCGCTCGTTCGCGGACAGCGGCAGCCACTTCAGGCTGTCGTCGCACCAGGTGTAGGAGAGGCAGATGACCGCGGGCTTGTCCGGGCCGTCGTCGAGCAGGTAAGTGCCGCGCGTCATACGGTCCGTGAGCGTCATCGACATGACGTCCCGGCCGGTCTCCTCGTCCTTGTCGAGCCAGAAAGGACGGTCGACGGGCACGAAGAGCTTCGAGGACTCCATGTAGTGGGTGCGCTCGATCGCGGTCCAGTGGTCGATCGGGAAGAGCGAGTCGTCGCAGGCGATCTTCGACAGCAGCATCCAGGACTGGGCGGTGAAGATCGCCGTCCGGTACGTGCGGATGTCGCCGTGCGCGTCGGTCACCGTGATGCGGTTGCCGGCCGTGCGGTGCAGCCGGGTCACCGCCGGGCGCGGCTCGCCGCGCTCGTGCAGACTCGCGAGCGAGGTCCCGTAGGACCAGTGGACGATCTTCTCCGGCTCGCGCTCCCAGAGGCGCAGCGGCAGTTGCTGGGAGCCGCCGACGATGCCCCGGTGGTGGTCGTCGGCCTCGGTGTAGACGACCCGGAGGATCTCCAGGATGGAGTTGGGGAAGTCGGTGTCCCAGCCGCCCGTGCCGAAGCCGACCTGGCCGAAGATCTCGCGGTGCCGGAAGGACTTGAACGCCTCGGAGTCGCAGAGGAAGCCGTAGAAGGTCTGGTTGTCGAGCTTCTCGACGAGCCGGGACCAGATCTCGCGGATGCGGGGGACGTCCCGCTCGCGCAGGGCCCGGTTCATGTCGGTGAAGTCGGCGCCCTCTTCCAGGCACCTGTTCCAGGCCTGGGCGACGTCCCGGTAGACCTGGGGCAGGTCGGCGATCGTCTCGGCGTAGTGCGACTCGCCCTTGAGGTCGACGACGGTCGACGGGGTCGCCTCCGCGAGGGGGTTGGGGAAGGACCGCGTCTGAAGGCCGACCAGGTCGATGTAGTGCTGGAGGGCGGTGGACGACGGCGGGAAGCGCATCGCGCCCATCTCCGCGGTGAGGGACTCGTCGCACCCGTCGAAGCCCACCGTCCGCAGCCGGCCGCCGATCCGGTCCGCCTCGTACACGACCGGCTTGAGGCCCATCTTCATCAGCTCGTACGCGGCGACGATGCCGGACAGACCGCCGCCGATGACGGCGACCTCCGTACCGTGCTCGGTCGCGGGTATCTGCCCGAGACCCGCCGGGTGGGCGAGGAAGTCGTCGTACGCGTACGGGAAGTCCGGGCCGAACATGGTGATCGGCGGCTGCTGCGCGTCTGCGTGCTCGACGGCGTTGGGCACGGTGGACGTCATGGGCTACGGACTCCTTGCACAAAAAGGCTGGCGGGTGGGACGAAGACGGGACGACGGGGTTCAGACGAGCGAGCCGTAGAGGCCGGGTCGCCGGTCCCGCAGATACGGGTTGGCCTCGCGCGACGCGGCGAGGAGGGCCGGGTCGACGTCGGCGAGGACGAGTTCCTCGCCACGCCCGGCACGGGTGCGGGCGACCCCGTCGGGCCCGGCGAGGGCGGAGAGCCCGACGAAGTCGAACTCCCCTTCACTGCCGACGCGGTTGACGTACGCGATGTACAGCTGGTTCTCGAAGGCGCGCACCGGGACGAGCGACTCGGCGACGAACTGGAAGGGGTGCATCTGCGCGGTCGGCACCAGGAGGAGGTCGGTGCCGGCGAGGGCGTGGGCGCGGACGTTCTCCGGGAACTCCACGTCGTAGCAGATCATGAGGCCGACGGTGAGGCCGTCGAGCTCGGCCTGGACGACCGCTTGGTCACCCGGGGTGAAGTGGTCGTGCTCGAAGCAGCCGAAGAGGTGGGTCTTGCGGTAGTTCGCGAGCCGGGTGCCGTCGGCGCAGATCAGCTGGACGGAGTTGAAGACCGCGTCCCCGGACCGCTCCGGGTAGCCGTAGGCGATCGCGAGCCCGTGCCGGGTGGCGGTCTCGGCGATCGCGTCGGCCGCGTCGCCGTCGGCGGGCTCGGCGAGGCGGCCGATGCCGTCGCCGATCGCGTACCCCGTCAGGAACATCTCCGGCGTGACGAGCAGCCCGGCGCCCGCGGCGGCGGCCCGGCCCGCGGCCTCGTCGAGGACCTTGAGGTTCTCGGCGGTGGAGCCGGGGCGGCCGGAGCTCTGGAGCAGGGCGGTGCGCATGCGTGTTCCTCACCGGTACGCGGGGGATTTCGGGGGCCTGATAGACGGTACGGTCGGCGGGCTCGGCCGGACAAGGAGCAGCCGTTGCGCGCCGGTGAGCTGATCATTGCGTCCCTCGAAGGCTCGGCGGCGATTCGTTGCGGGCCCGCGGTCGTACGTCCGGTCCTCCCGTGGGCGCAGGCCGGGCGGTGTTACCCCGCCGGGCGGCGGAGGCGGGTCACGTCCCCGGTCCGATGTGGCGCGGGCGCCGCGCCGGGACAGTGGTGAGCGTCCAGTCGACGTGCGTCACCTGCGGAAAGGACCGCCATGAACCGCCGTACGAAGACCGCCTTACTCGGCTGCGCGCTGCTGCTCTCCGTCGCCGCCGCGGCCGGCTCCGCCGGAGCCTTGGCACCCGACGAGAGCAAGCGTGAGGCCGCCGCGCTCACCGGCAAGGCCAAGCTGTGGCGCTCGGACGGGGACGACATCACCTTCGCGTTCGACGCCCACCTGGCCGACAAGGACCAGGCCGACCCGATGAAGGCCACCGGCACCTTCGAGTGGAGCCACTACCTGAACGGCAAGGGCGCCTGGGCGAACGCGAAGGTCGACTGCCTGATCACCGGCGGCAAGGTGGCCGTCGTCTCCGGTGTCATCACCTCCTCCGACCTGCCCGGCGCCAAGGGCAAGCGCGTAGGGATCACCGTGCACGACGTCGGCCACCGCGACCGGCTCGGCTACAGCTGGGCCTCGACCGGCACCCCGGTCGCCACGAAGGACCTGCCCAAATGCGTGAGCGCGGCGCCCTTCGAGAAGGTGAAGAAGGGCACCGGCGACTTCTCGGTCACCCCCTGGCAGCCCGAGCTCTAGCGAGTGAGGGCCTGGCCACCAGCAGCAGCGCGGTCACCAGGTACGGCACGGCGAACCACGCGAAGGCCGTGCCGTGTCCGGTGGCCGTGCCGAGTGCTCCGTAGCCGCCGTACACGGCGACGGTGGCCAGGTCCGTGCCCAGCCCGGCGACCGAGGTGAGGGTGGCCCGGCCGGAGTCGTCGATGCGCTGCTGGAGCCGGGCGTCGGCCAGCACGCTCGCCGCCTGGAAACCGCCGAAGGCGAGCGCCACGAGGGCGATTCCGGCCAGGGTGCCGGCGCCGGCGCCCACGGCCAGGGCGAGTGCCGCGCCCGCGAGCAGCGCCGCGAGGCCCTTCGCACCCAGGCGGTCGCCCGCCCCGGCGAGCATGCCTCCGGCCGTGGCGCCCGCCCAGATCAGCAGAAGCAGACAAGGCACCAGCGCGTCGGAGACACCGGTGTCCCGCACCAGCAGTGGCGTGTATTCGTCGAGGGCGCCCCACACGGCGGTGACGGCCGGGACCAGCAGGAGCGCTCCGCGTACGGACCGGTCGGCGCGGGCCTCGGCGAGCCCGGCCTTCAGGGTCGCGGTCCAGCCGTCGTGCCCGGCCGACGGGGTCCGGTGTTCCGGGAGCCGGTGCGCCGTCGCCGCCGCCAGCAGGCACACCAGCACGCTCGCGGCGCCGACGGCGGTGTGGCCGCCCCAGGCGAACACCGGCCCGGCCAGTCCGATCGCCGCCATCACGGCCACCAGGCCGGCCGCGCGGGCCCGGCCCATGACATGGGCGTACCGGTCGGCCGCGCCGAGCCGCTCCAGTTCGTCGTAGACCAGCGCCTCACGCGCGCCGGAGACGAGGGCGCCGCCCGCGCCCCACAGCACGAAGCCGAGCGCGAAGGCGCCGTACGACGGCAGGAGCGTCCACAGGGCGAAGCCGGTGGCGGTGAGCAGCGGGCCGAGCCACAGCAGCAGCCGGCGGGAGACGGCGTCGGCCCAGGCGCCGGAGGGGACCTCCAGCAGCACGCCGGTGATCGACCACAGGGCGAACAGGGAGGAGATCTGCCAGACCGACAGGCCGGTGTCGCGGAACAGCAGCGCGTACACCGGGTAGAGCAGGACGAAGTCTTCGAGGAACGCGTAGCCGTACAGCGTGCGCGTCAGCCGGCGCAGGCCGGTCGTGGGCACGCGTGCGGGTGAGAGAGTCATGAGGCCTTCCCGAGGAGGCGGTTCGGACACCGGACGTGTGGCACGTACGGCGTCCGAGGCGGTCCTCGGGAGGCGCGGCTGGTGGATCAATGTCGCCAGGTCATGACACCGACTCTAGGCCGGTTCGGCGGAGCACGCCGCTGAATTCAGGTGGGCGATCCCGACGAGAAGCGCCGCAGCAGCGGTGACAGCACGAGCACGGACTTGGTCCGCTCGACGAACGGCTCCCCGGCGATCCGCTCCAGGACCCGTTCGAAGTGCCGCATGTCGGAGGCGAAGACCTGGGCGATCGCGTCCGCGTCCCCGGTGACGGTGGACGCGGCCACGACCTCCTGATAGCGCTCCAGGCCCCGCTGAATGGTCTCCGGGGAGGTGTTGCCGCGGCAGTAGATCTCGACGAACCCCTCGGTCTCCCAGCCGAGAGCGCCCGGGTCCACCCGTACGGTGAAGCCGGTGATGGCCCCGGTGGCGCGCAACCGGTCCACGCGCCGTTTCACGGCGGGTGCGGACAGGCCGACGATCTGGCCGATGTCGGCGTAGGAGCGGCGGGCGTCCTCGGCGAGGGCGTGCACGATGCGTTCGTCGAGATCGTTCAGCACAGTGGGTTGATCACTTTTCGGATGGTGCGAGTCGGGAACGGCGATAGCCGTACACGAAGTAGAACACGAGCCCGGCGGCCATCCAGACACCGAAGACCACCCAGGTCACGGCCGACAGGCTGCCCATCATCCACAGG
Source organism: uncultured Actinomycetota bacterium (assembly GCA_963798065.1). Lineage (GTDB taxonomy): Bacteria > Actinomycetota > Actinomycetes > Streptomycetales > Streptomycetaceae > Streptomyces. The sequence continues at coordinate 13,665 of CAWCSC010000003.1, forward strand.
CAGAAGCCGAAGCCCAGCGCCGGCATGACCGGAGAGAGAGGCACGCGGAAGGTGCGGGGCATGTCCGGCTTGGTCCGGCGCAGCACCACGACGGCCACGTTGACGAGCGCGAAGGCGAACAGGGTACCGATGCTGGTGGCGTCGGCGAGCTGCCCGAGCGGGATCGCGGCGGCCAGCACACCGCAGAACAGCGACACGATCAGGGTGTTGGCGCGGGGCGTACCGGTCTTCGGGTGGACCTTGGCGAAGACCTTGGGCACCAGCCCGTCTCGGGACATGGCGAACAGGATGCGGGTCTGGCCGTACAGCACGGTCAGGACCACGCTCGCGATCGCGATGACCGCGCAGAACGCGAGCAGCGTGCCCCAGAAGCTCTGCCCGGTGACCTCGCGCATGATCTGGGCGAGCGCGGCCTCGGAGTCGGTGAAGCCCTTCCAGGGCTTGGCGCCGACCGCGACGGCGGCGACGAGGACGTACAGCGCCGTGACGATGACGAGCGACAGCATGATCGCGCGGGGCAGGTCGCGCTGGGCGTTCTTGGCCTCCTCGCCGGCGGTGGAGGCGGCGTCGAAGCCGATGTAGGAGAAGAACAGCGTCGCCCCGGCGGCACTGACACCGGCCATGCCCAGCGGCATGAAGTTCTCGTAGTTGCCGGAGCGGAAGCCCTGGATGCCGATGGCGCAGAACAGCACGAGCGCGGCGATCTTCACGATGACCATGACGGTGTTGGCGCGGGCGGACTCGCGGGCGCCGCCCAGCAGGAACGCCATCGCGAGCAGGACGACGATCAGTGCGGGCAGGTTGAACACGCCGCCGTCGCCGGGCGGGGCGGACAGGGCGGCCGGGATGGTGACGCCGATGGTCCCGTCGAGCAGTTCGTTGAGGTACTCGCCCCAGCCGACCGCGACGGCGGCGACCGAGACGCCGTATTCCAGGACCAGGCACCAGCCGCAGATCCAGGCGATCAGCTCGCCCATCGTTGCGTACGCATACGAGTACGAGGATCCGGCGACCGGGATGGTGCCGGCGAGCTCGGCGTACGACAGGGCCGAGAACAGGGCGGTCAGGCCGGCGATGACGAAGGAGAGCGTGACGGCCGGGCCCGCCTTGGGGACGGCCTCGCCGAGGACGACGAAGATGCCGGTGCCGAGGGTGGCACCGATACTGATCATGGTGAGTTGCCACAGCCCGAGGGAGCGCCGCAGCGACCCTCCCTCACCCTGGCCGCCCTCCGCGACCAGGCGTTCCACCGGCTTGCGACGCATGAGGCGCGCACCGACGCCCGGGGCGGGCGGGGTGGTCTGACTACTGCTGTGCGGGGGTGCGCCTTGGTCGAGCACGCGCTGACTCCTTCGTCACTGCCGGTCTCGGGTGGCAGGGACCGGCAGCGCCCCGCCCGACAGCCGGGACCCACCGAGCGGGGTCCCCGCCACGCCACGTACGAGGCGACAGCCTACGAGCAGCGGCGTTGCCCGTGTAATGCAGCAACCTTGCGCATGCCCGCAAGATCATTGCGTTCATGGGGGTGGGTCGGAGGTTCGTTGCACAACTGTTTTCGTCCGTTGCGCATCGTTGCTCGGAGCAGCCTCTTCACGAGGAATGTGAGCTCCGCGACACACGCGTGCGTGACACCGTCGTGGTCCTCGTAGCGCCCGCGCGCGTACGGCCCCCGGTTTCCCACCGGGGGCCGTACGAAAGGGCGTTGACGCGTCAGCTCCAGCTGGCGTGCAGCGCCTTGCCCTCGGCGTAGCCGGCGGCGCTCTGGATACCGACGATGGCCTTCTCGGCGAACTCCTCCAGGGAGCCGGCACCGGCGTAGGTGCAGGAGGAGCGGACACCCGCGATGACCGAGTCGATCAGGTCCTCGACGCCGGGGCGGGCCGGGTCGAGGAACATGCGGGAGGTGGAGATGCCCTCCTCGAACAGCGCCTTGCGGGCCCGGTCGTACGCCGACTCCTCCGACGTGCGGTTGCGCACGGCGCGCGCGGACGCCATGCCGAAGGACTCCTTGTACGCCCGTCCCTGCGCGTCGTGCTGGAGGTCGCCCGGGGACTCGTAGGTGCCGGCGAACCAGGAGCCGACCATGACGTTGGACGCGCCGGCCGCGAGCGCCATCGCGACATCGCGGGGGTGGCGGACGCCGCCGTCGGCCCACACGTGCTTGCCGTACTTCTTCGCCTCGGCGGCGCACTCCAGGACCGCGGAGAACTGCGGCCGACCGACTCCGGTCATCATGCGGGTGGTGCACATGGCGCCGGGTCCGACACCGACCTTGACGATGTCCGCGCCCGCCTCGATCAGGTCGCGCACGCCCGCGGCGGCCACCACGTTGCCCGCGACGATCGGCACCTGCGGGTCGAGGTCGCGCACCAGCTTCAGGGCGCTGATCATCGACTCCTGGTGGCCGTGCGCGGTGTCGATGACGAGGGCGTCGACGCCCGCGTCCAGCAGCTGCTGGGCCTTGCCCGCGACGTCGCCGTTGATGCCGACGGCGGCGGCGATGCGCAACCGGCCCTGCGCGTCGGTGGCCGGCTTGTAGAGCGTCGCGCGCAGGGCGCCCTTGCGGGTGAGGATGCCGGCGAGCCTGCCGTCCTCGTCGACGGCCGGGGCGTAGCGGCGGTTGGCCTGGTCGAGGGTGTTGAAGGCCTCGCCGCGGGTCCATGTCCGCGTCGATGAGCAGCAGATCCCGGGACATGACCTCCGTCAGCTGCGTGAAGCGGTCCACGCCGGACAGGTCGGAGTCGGTGACCACGCCGATCGGCCGGTGGTTCTCGTCGACGACGACTCCGGCGTTGTGCGCGCGCTTGGGCAGCAGCGCCAGCGCGTCCGCGACGGTCTGGTGCGGGGCCAGCATGATCGGGGTGTCGAGAACCAGGTGGCGGCTCTTCACCCAGGAGACGACGTCGGTGACCACGTCGATCGGGATGTCCTGCGGTATGACGACGAGGCCGCCGCGGCGGGCCATGGTCTCGGCCATGCGGCGCCCGGCGATGGCGGTCATGTTGGCGACGACGAGCGGGATGGTGGTGCCCGTGCCGTCCGGGGAGCTGAGGTCGACGCCCTGCCGCGAGCCGACCGCGGAGCGGCTCGGCACCATGAAGACGTCGTCGTACGTCAGGTCGTACCCGGGCTGGATGTCATTGAGGAAACGCACGTGCTGCACATCCCAGTCGATCAGAGGTGACCCCCGGACCGGCCGGCCAGGGGGAAAGAGCACGTACTTCATTCTCCCATGCCGGAGGTCCGGACGTCCCCCAGCAGATCATCCAGGCTGGTCAGGGGCCCTCTCGGAGGATGCTCCAAGCCCGAGGGTCACGAAGAGACCCGGGCCCCGGTCCGTCGCCTCGGCGAAGATCTCCTCCGCGACCTGCCACTCCTCGGGCCGCGTCTCGGCGTACGCCCGCCAGCCCCGCACGACGACCAGCAGCCCCCGCTCATCGGAGCCCTCGGGCCAGAGGGCGGGGTCGGCCAGGCAGTCGGCGAGGGCGTCCCAGTTGCGTCCGAACCACTCGGGCAGGGCCAGGTCACGGGCGCAGCGTTCCATGAGGCCCGCCTTGTCCGTGACCCCGTCGAGGTCCAGAACGACCACGATCCGGCCCGCCGGGTCGTCCGGCACGTTGTGCGACTCCCTCACCATCCGTCAGACCCCGTCCGGATCGGCCCTGTTGAGCGCCGACTTCGGCGTCGGGCCCGCCGTCATCAGATAGTCCGCGGCCGACGTGTCCGTGACCAGGCTGGTGACGAGCCCGGACCGCAGCACCGCGTCGATCGCGGGCCCCTTGCGCTGTCCGCCCGCGATCGCGACGACCTCGGGGACGCGGCGGAGCTGTTGGGTCTTGACCGTGATGCACCGCTCGCCCAGGTCCCGGCCGACCCGGCGGCCCTCGGAGTCGAAGAGGTGCGCGGACATCTCGGCGGCGACACCGAGGGAGGCGTAGTGCGCGCGCTCCTCGTCACTGAGCATGTCGTGGACCGTGGAGATGCCCGGCTCCCAGGAGCCGATGGAGACACAGGCGACGGTGACCTTGTCGAAGTGCTCGAAGGCCCGGGCGATCCCCGTCTGGTTGCGCAGTGCCGTGGCCGTCGCCGCGTCGGGCAGCAGCATCGGGGCGTAGATGGGGTGGGCGTCGCCGCCCGACACCTGGGCGGCGCGGCGTACGGCCTCGACCGAACCGCGCTCGGCGGTCCCGGCGTCGTACACGCCCGTCAGCTGCACCACCGTGCACGGCGGCAGCCGGTCGAGCGCCGCCGCCATGTGGATCGTGGAGCGGCCCCAGGCCAGTCCCAGCACATCACCTTCGTTGACCAGTTCGCCGAGCAGGTCGGCGGCCACTTCTCCCAGATTCTCGGGGTCGGGTGTCTCCTCGGCCTCGGCCGGGGACTCGACCACCACGGCGTGCCTGAGGCCGTACCGGGCGCGGAGCGCGTCCGAGCGCTCGGCGTCCAGTTCCGCAGGCACACGGATCTCGATACGCACGAGATCCCGTTCGAGGGCGGTCTCCAGGACCCGGGCCACCTTGAAGCGGCTGACGCCGAACTCCTCCGCGATCTGGATCTTGGACTTCCCCTCGAGGTAGAAGCGGCGGGCCATGGCCGCCGCCTGCACCAGCTCAGCGGGTCCCATCCGCATGGCTGACCGGCCCGCCGACATACCCGACACGGCGATCTCCTTCGCTGCTGTTCACACTCTGGATTCGCCGTTCATCCTTGCAGATCCGGCGCGCTTGATCAGCCCTGATGAGAGCCGTTCACTTTGCTGTGGCTCAGTGGTCGCAGGCCCAGGACGCCTCGGCGGTCGTCGTCTCGGCCTGCGTGCGTAGTGCACGTACCGCCTCGGCCGGGTCATTTGCCCCGTAGACCGCCGATCCGGCCACGAAGACGTCGGCTCCGGCCTCGGCGCACCGCTCGATGGTGGAAGCCGATACTCCGCCGTCGACCTGGAGCCAGAGCTCCAGACCGTGCTTGCTGATCAACTCGCGGGTCCGGCGAATCTTCGGAAGCATGATGTCGAGAAAGGCCTGCCCCCCGAAGCCCGGCTCAACCGTCATGATCAGCAGCATGTCGAGCTCGGGGAGCAGGTCCTCGTACGGCTCGATGGGGGTCGCGGGCTTCAGCGCCATGGAGGCGCGGGCGCCCTTGGCCCGAATCTCCCGCGCGAGCCGGACCGGTGCGGCGGCCGCCTCGACATGGAAGGTGACGGAACCGGCCCCCGCTTCCACGTACTGAGGCGCCCACCGATCGGGGGCCTCGATCATCAGATGGCAGTCCAGCGGAGTGTCCGTCGCACGGGCGAGCGACTCTACGACCGGCACGCCGAGCGTGAGGTTCGGGACGAAATGGTTGTCCATGACGTCGACGTGGAGCCAGTCGGCTCCCTCCACCGCCTTTGCCTCGTCCGCGAGGCGAGAAAAGTCGGCGGACAGGATGCTGGGGTTGATCTGCGCGGCCATGGCCTAAGACTGCCATGCCGTCCAAGGGTTGTGGGCATCGGTCCCGGGCGGGGACGGTGGTACGTCGGCCGCGACTCCCGTGTGGTCGCTCACGCAGTTCCCCGCACCCCTCACGGGGCGTATTCGCCGAGGGAGTTGCCATGACCGGAAAGCAGGGCATCGGGCATCTGGTCTGCGGGCGGCGGGCCAAGTGGCTGGTGTTGGTGTTGTGGGTGGTGGTGCTGTTCGTGGCGGCGCCGTTCGCGATGAAGCTCACCGACGCCCAGGACAACGACGCGGCGTCCTGGCTGCCGGGGTCCGCCGAGTCCACCCAGGTCCTGGAGCTGTCGAAGGACTTCCGTCCCGAGCAGATCCCCGCGGTCGTCGTCTACGCCCGCGACAGCGGGCTCACCGCGCAGGACCGCGCCCAGATCACCGAGGACGCGGCACGGCTGAGGCAGCTGCGCGACCACGGCATCCGGGGCGCGGAGACCCAGGGGCCCGTCTACGAGCGGCCGGCCGGTCCCCGGGCGGCGGAGATCCTCGTACCGATCACGATGGACGAGAAGGGCTGGGAGCAGATCGCGCCCGCGGTCGACTCCATGCGGGACGTCACCGGCGACGGTCAAGGCGGCCTCGCCGTGCACATCACCGGGCCGGGCGGCACGTCAGCGGACTTCTCCAAGGCCTTCGAGGGCATCGACTCGACGCTGCTGGTGTCGGCCATGAGCGTCGTCATCGTCATGTTGCTGATCACCTACCGCAGTCCCACCCTGCTGCTGGTCCCACTGGTCGCCGTGATCGCCGCGCTCTTCACCGCACAGGCGGTGATCTATTTCCTCGCCGAGCACGCGGATCTGACGGTCAACGGGCAGAGCGCCGGCATCCTCACGGTGCTCGTGTTCGGCGCGGGGACGGACTACGCGCTGCTGCTCGTGGCGCGCTACCGGGAGGAACTGCGCCGCCACGAGGACCGGCACGAGGCGATGGCGCTCGCCCTGCACCGGGCGGGCCCCGCCGTGCTCGCCTCCGGGGCGACGGTCGTGCTGGGCATGCTGGTGCTGCTGGTTGCGGAGATGAACTCCACCAGCGGCCTGGGCCCCGTCGCCGCGATCGGCGTGGCGGTCGCCCTCCTGGCGATGATGACCCTGTTCCCGGCCCTGCTGGTGATCTTCGGCCGCTGGATCTTCTGGCCGGTGATCCCGCACTTCGGCTCGGCCGACCCCACCGGGCGCGGTATCTGGGCGCGCACCGGCCGCGGTATCGCCCGCCGTCCACGCACGGTCTGGGCGGTGACCGCTCTCGTCCTCGCGGTCTGCTCGCTCGGTCTCATCCAGCTGCGCGCGGAAGGCATCAGCAACGCGGACGCCTTCACGGGCAAGCCGGACTCGATCGTCGGCCAGGAGGTCTCCGAGCAATACTTCCCCGCCGGCAGCGGCAACCCGCTCGTCATCGTCTCCGACCAGGCACAAGCCCGGCAGGTGGGCCGCGCGGTCGCCGGGACCGAGGGCGTCGTGCCGACCTCGCTCGGCCTGCCCCCGGGCACGAAACCCGTGCACGAGGGCAAGGTGCTGTTCGAGGCGACCCTGACCGATCCGGCGGACAGCGAGGCGGCCAAGCAGACCGTCGAAAGGGTGCGGGACGCGGTGCACGCGGTGCCGGACGCGGACGCCCAGGTGGGTGGCGGCACGGCCGGGCTCATCGACATGGACAAGGCGACGACCCACGACAACATCGTGATCATCCCGCTGGTACTGGCCGTCGTCCTGCTGATCCTGAGCGCGCTGCTACGGTCCCTGATCGCCCCGCTGCTGCTGGTCGGGACGGTGATCCTGTCCTTCACGGCGGCCCTGGGCATCAGCGCGCTGGCCTTCCGCCACATCTTCGACTACGCGGGCGAGGCGACCGACTTCCCCCTGTTCGTCTTCGTCTTCCTGGTCGCCCTCGGCATCGACTACAACATCTTCCTCACCACCCGCATCCGCGAGGAAGCGGCCCACCAGGGCACCAGAGCGGGTGTGGTCACCGGTCTGGCCGCCACCGGCGCGGTCATCACCTCCGCCGGCCTGGTCCTGGCCGGCACGTTCGCCGCCCTCGGCACCCTCCCGATGGTCGCCTTCGCCGAAATCGGCTTCGCGGTCGCCCTCGGCGTCCTCCTGGACACCTTCATCGTGCGCTCGGTCCTGGTCACGTCCCTGTTCCTGGACGTGGGACCGAAGGTGTGGTGGCCGCACCGGCTGGCCCGGGACGACGGCGGTGCGTCGGCCCGGGAGAGCGTCTCAGCGGGCGTCAGCCGGTCCGGCGAATGAGTGCCAGGTACATGGCGTCGGTCCCGTGCAGATGCGGCCAGAGCTGGACGTCGGGCCCGTCCCCCAGATCCGTTACGCCGGGCAGCAGCGGCCGCGCGTCGACGAGGTCGGTGTCCGGGATCTGTTTGAGCACGTCGGCGACCACGGCCCGGGTCTCGGCGAGGTGCGGCGAGCACGTCGCGTAGCCCACGACGCCGCCGACCCGCACCGACTCAAGGGCGGTACGCAGCAGCCCGCGCTGCAACGGCGCGAACCCCTCCAGGTCGTCCGGCCGGCGCCGCCAGCGTGCCTCGGGGCGGCGCCGCAGGGCGCCGAGACCGGTGCACGGCACGTCGACCAGGACCCGGTCGAAGCTGCCGGGCCGCCACGCCGGCCGCGTCCCGTCCGCGGTGATCACCTGATACGGCCCGGGATTGCCCTCCAGCGCCCTGGCCACGAGCCCCGCCCGATGCGGCTGCTTCTCGGAGGCGAGCAGCATCGCACCCCGCTCGGCGGCGAGGGCGCCGAGCAGTGCGGCCTTGCCCCCGGGCCCCGCGCACCCGTCCAGCCACCGCTGGTCGGGCCCGTCCAGGGGGGCATTGGCGAGGGCGATCGCCACGAGCTGGCTGCCCTCGTCCTGCACGCCCGCGCGCCCGTCCCGGACGGCCCCGATGGCGCCGGGCTCACCGCCCTCGGCCAGCCGCACGGCATAGGGAGACCAGCGCCCCGGCTCGGCCGCGTCCTCACCGAGCAGTTCCTCCGCGGTGGCCCTGCCCGGCCGTGCGACCAGGGTCACTTGGGGCCGCTCGTTGTCGGCGCGCAGCAGTTCCTCGATGCCGGCGCGCCCGCCGCCGAGGGAGTCCCACAGGGCGGACACGACCCACCGCGGATGCGAGTGGACGACGGCCAGGTTGTCCTCGGGATCCTCGTCGTAGGGCGGCGCGACCCGCTCGAGCCAGCCGCCCAGATCGTCCTGCGCGATCTTCCGCAGCACGGCGTTGACGAACTTGGCCCGCCCGTCGCCGAGCACGACCCGCGCGAGCTCGACGGTCGCGGACACGGCCGCGTGCGTCGGGATCCGCGTCCCGAGCAGCTGATGCGCGCCGAGGCTCAGCACGTCCAGCACCGGCGGATCGACCTCCCCGAGCGGCCGGTCCACGCAGGTCGCGATGACCGCGTCGTACGTCCCCTGCCAGCGCAGCGTCCCGTACACCAGCTCGGTGGCGAGCGCCGCGTCGCGGGCGTCGAACTTCTCGGGTCCCTCGTTCTCCCGTGCCTTGCGCAACAACGGCGGCAGAACGAGGTTGGCGTAGGCGTCCCGCTCGTCCACGGCCCTCAGCGCCTCGAAGGCGAGAATGCGGACGGGGTCCTTCTTGGGCCGACGGTAGGGCTTGCCGGACGTGCGGGGCCGACGGGGCTGTTCGCTCACGAAAAAGGTGCTCCGGGTGTGAGAAGAAGTGCGCCGTCCAGCCTACGCCGCCGAGAGCAGGGGCATCAGCCCCCGAGCCGCTCCCCCTCGGTGATCCGCACGCCGCGCGCCCAGTCCGCCGCCCTCATCGGCTTCTTGCCCTGGGCCTGCACCCACAGCAGCTCGACACCGTACGAACCGGTGCCCACGTACACGTTGTTCTTCCCGGCGGAGATCTGCCCCGGGGCGAGGTCCGTACGGTCGGGCACGGGGGTGACCTGGATGAGCTTGAGCCGCTCACCGCGGAACGCGGTCCAGGCGCCCGGAGCCGGGGTGCAGCCCCGTACCATCCGGTCGACGCGCAGCGCGGGAGCGTCCCAGTCGAGGTGGGCGTCCTCGACGTTGACCTTCGGGGCCAGGCTGACGCCCTCGGCCGGCTGCGGTACGGCCTTCAGCGTGCCGTCCTCGATCCCGTCCATGGTCGCCGAGAGCAGCCCCGCGCCGGCGAAGGCGAGCCGCGTCAGCAGGTCCCCGCTGGTGTCGGTGGCCCGGATCTCCTCGGTCACCGTCCCGTACACCGGCCCCGAGTCGAGCCCCTCCTCGATCAGGAACGTCGAAGCCCCGGTGATCTCGTCGCCGGCCATGATGGCGTGCTGCACGGGCGCGGCCCCGCGCCAGGCCGGCAGCAGGGAGAAGTGCAGATTGACCCAGCCCTGGGCGGGGATGTCGAGAGCGACACGGGGCAGCAGCGCACCGTAGGCGACGACGGGACAGCACTCCGGCCCGATCTCCCGCAGCCGCTCCAGGAATTCGGGGTCCTTCGGCTTCGCGGGCTTCAGCACCTCGATCCCGGCCTCCTCCGCCCGCTCGGCGACGGGCGAGGCGACGAGCCTGCGCCCGCGCCCGGCCGGAGCGTCGGGCCGCGTGACGACAGCGGCGACCTCGTGCCGCCCGGAGGCGAGAAGAGCGTCCAGAGCGGGAACGGCGACCTCGGGGGTACCGGCGAAGACGAGCTTCATGGGGTGGTGGGGGCCTCTCGGGACGGGGATCGACGGGCAGCGCCCAAGTCTATGAGCCCGGAGACGGAAAGCCGCCGACGGCGCCCAGCCCCCGCAGGAGGGCTCAGCCTCTTGGCCAACTGTTTCGGAGTGGTGCGCGGGTGGGAGACAGGCCGAGGCGCACACCCCCGGCGCACAGGCGCACGCATATGCCCCCGCGCCCCCACCCCGTGACCCGCGGAGCGGATCCGCGTTGGTCAAGACAGAGTTGACCACAACGGGCCGCGATCGCGGCCCATTCCCTTTCAACGCCGGTTCGAGAGGCTTGTTCATGGCCGACCACGCAACCCACGACGCCCAGGCTCGGGCCAGCCTGCACTTGCTGGTGCGGGACATCGAGCGGGTCCGCCGGCAGGTGGACGCACTGCGCACACTCACCGCCCAGTTGGGCAACGTCTACCGCCCGCGCCGCTCCGGCCCCTCCACGGGCTTCGTCGTCTACGGACGCGCCCCCGCCCCGACGGTACGTCTCGCCCAGGAACTGCGGGACAGTGTCGAGACCCTGGTCACGGCGGCCGTGGACTTCGACCGCTCACTCGGCTTCTCGTGGGACGCGGTGGGCTCCGCACTCGGAGTCACCAAACAGGCGGTCCACCGCCGTTACGGCGCACGCCGTGCCACGGCCGCTGCCCAGTCGGCCGCGGCCGAGCCGGAGCGCACATCCGAACCGACGGTCGGCCGCACGGTCAACGTGAACACCGCCCTCCCCACGGTCCCGACGGTCCCCGCGGCCCGCTCCATGCCCACGCAGCCGACGGCGGGCAGCCCGGCCCTCCGCGACGAGGCAAGGCCGACTGCCTTCCCCGGCCCGCGCAACGGCTGAGCCGCCCCGCCCCGCCCTCCCGGAAGGCCTCCGGGAGGGCAGCCACAGCTAAGGGCGATGCCCCGCCGGACCTCCTGCGGTTGCCCCGGACTCCCTGCGACGGCTCACCCGATGTCGGCCGGATCGATCCGCACCCAGACCACAGCCCCGCTCCCACTCCCCCGAGCCATCCGCGCAGCCTGCGCAGCCTTGAGCGCGGCGGTCAGCGCGGCCCCCTTCCCCGGCGGCACCCGCAGCAACGCCCGCTCCCACTGCTCCCCGGGCGGCGGCGCCCCCACTCGCCGCGGTCGCCCGGGCGCGGGGACAGGCAACGGCACCGGCCCCAGCACCTCGGCCTCCGGCGGCAGTTCGACCGCACCGAGAAACTCGGCCACCGCATCGGCCGGCCCCGACACGGCCGCCATCCGCGACACCGGCGGAAACCCCAGCTCGGCGCGCTCGGCGAGTTCCCGCACCGCGTGACCGACGGGGTCCCACCGTACGAGCGCCTGGACGGGCCGCAGCGTCGGCTCGGCGACGACCACCACCGTGCCACCGGCCGACTGCGGCCTGACGAGTGCCCCGGCCGCGATCCACCGCCGCAGCGCGTCCTCCCCGGCCCGCAGATCGGGCCGCCCGAGCATGGCCCACCCGTCCAGCAGCAGCGCCGCCGCATACCCGCCCTCGGCGACGGGCTCGGCCCCCGGCGTGCTCACCACCAGCGCGGGCGCCCCAGGGACCGTGTCGAGCACGTGTTCACGCCCCGAGGTCCGCACCGGCACCGCGGGGAAGGCCCGTCCGAGTTCCTCGGCGGTCCGCCGCGCCCCCACCACCGAGGCGCGCAGCCGGAAGGAACCGCACTCCGGGCAGTGCCAGCCGCTCTGCTCACGGCCGCACCACCCACAGCACAGGGCGCCGCCGTCCCGCGTCTCCAACGGCCCGGAGCAGTGCCGGCACCGCGCGGGCGCCCGGCAGGTGGCACACGCCATGCGCGGCACATACCCCCGCCGGGGCACCTGCACCAGCACCGGGCCGTGCCGCAAGCCGTCCCTGACGGCCTGCCAGGCGAGGGTCGGCAGCCGGGCGGCCCTGGCGGCCTCGTCCCGGGCGAGATCCACGTCCCCCACGGTTCGTACGAGCGGAGCGGCTCCCCGAACCTGCTCCCGTCCGGCGACGAGCGGCCGGGCCCACCCGCTCTCGACGAGCTGCGCGGCCTCCACCGTGCAGCCCCAGCTGCCCAGCAGGAAGCCGCACTTGTCCTGCGCGGCCCGCAGCAGGAGCACCTCCCGTGCGTGCGGCTGCGGGGCGTGCTGTTCGCTGTGGCTGTCGTCTCCGTCGTCCCAGAGGGCTACGAGTCCGAGGTCCTGGACCGGCGCGAACATCGCGGCCCGGGTCCCGATCACGGCCCGTACGGATCCCCGCCGCACCGCGAGCCACTGCGCGTACCGCTTCTCGGGCCCCGCGTCGGCGGTGAGCACCGCATGCCGCCCCTCCCCCAGCAGGGAGGTCAGCGCGGCGTCGACCCGCGCGACCGCCCGCCCGTCGGGCAGGACGACGAGCGCACCGCGCCCGGAGGCCAGCGTCGCCGCGACGGCCCGTGCCAGCTCCTCGCTCCACTGGGGGCCGGGCAAGGCGTTCCACACGGCCCGTGGCGCACCGCCGGAGGCCAGCGACTCCAGGAAGGCCGCTCCCCGCTCGTACCGCTGCCAGGACCCTGCCTCGGGTGCCGCAGGCGGTGGCAGGGGGGCGGGCGAGGGGCGCTGCTCGGCGCGTGCGTTGCGCGGCGGCACGGCGAGCTGCAGGACGTCGGCCAGGCTGCCCGCGTACCGGTCGGCAACCGCCCGGGCCAGCCCCAGCAGTTCCTCGCTCAGCACCCGCTCGGGCGACACGACCTGGGCGAGGGCGGCCAGCGGTCCCGAGTATTCGGACTCGGCCAGCCGCTCGACGAGGAACCCGTCGATCAGCCCGCCACCCTCGCGCCGCCCTTCCCGCACCCGGTGCCGCCCGGCCCCGAACCGCACTCGCACCCGCACGCCCGGCTGGGCCTCGGCGTCCAGCTCCTCGGGCACGGCGTAGTCGAAGTACCGGTCGAGATGGAGCACGCCCTTGTCGACGAGGACGCGCGCGACGGGCAGCTCTTCGGCGAGCGCGGCTCCCCGCCAGGTCCGTGGCTTGGCCCGGGGCGTCTTGGCCTTCCGCACGCTCTCCCGGATGAGCGCGAGCTGCTCGGGCGGCGCACCCTGCGCACCGCCGTCCGGCTGTTCGTTCTCGCTGCTCACGCTTGCATTCTTACCAAACACCACTGACAACCGACGGCGCCCGAGTTCCCCACCGGCGACGGCTCGCACTCTGCCTCGGACCACCCGGCCACGCCACCGGGCAGCGCCCGGCGACGGCGGGATGCGAACCCGCGGAGCGCCTTCGAGCCTCGAAGTACCCGTCACCTTCGCACCGAGCGCCCCGGCACGCTCCCCAGCGTCGAGACCGCCGTCCGTCGCCGACGAACGATGTGGCGACCTCGGAGCGCGAAAAGGACACGTCGGAGCGCGACAGGGGCCGTGAAGCACGCCGAGGCCCGGCCCCCCGAAGGGAGCCGGGCCTCGTGAAGTGCCGGCCGTACAGGCGTCGGACCTACAGTCCGGCCGCCTTGCGCAGCGCGTCCACGCGGTCCGCCTGCTCCCACGTGAACTCGGGAATCTCGCGGCCGAAGTGACCGTACGCCGCGGTCTGGGCGTAGATCGGTCGGAGCAGGTCGAGGTCGCGGATGATGGCGGCCGGGCGGAGGTCGAAGACCTCGTCGATCGCTTTCTCGATCTTCTCCGTGTCGATCTTGGCGGTGCCGAAGGTCTCGACGAACAGACCGACCGGCTCTGCCTTGCCGATCGCGTAGGCGACCTGGACCTCGCAGCGGGTGGCGAGGCCCGCGGCGACCACGTTCTTGGCGACCCAGCGCATCGCGTACGCGGCGGAGCGGTCGACCTTGGACGGGTCCTTGCCGGAGAAGGCGCCGCCGCCGTGGCGGGCCATGCCGCCGTAGGTGTCGATGATGATCTTGCGGCCGGTCAGGCCGGCGTCGCCCATCGGGCCGCCGATCTCGAAGCGGCCGGTGGGGTTGACCAGGAGACGGTAGTTCTCCGTGTCGATCTTGATGCCCTCGTCGAGCAGCGCCTTCAGCTCCGGCTCGACGACGAACTCCTTGATGTCGGGAGCCAGCAGCGAGTCCAGGTCGATGTCGGAGGCGTGCTGGGAGGAGACGACGACGGTGTCCAGACGGACCGCCTTGTCGCCGTCGTACTCGATGGTGACCTGCGTCTTGCCGTCCGGGCGCAGGTAGGGGATGGTGCCGTTCTTGCGCACGTCCGACAGGCGCTTGGACAGGCGGTGCGCCAGGAAGATCGGCAGCGGCATCAGCGTCGGCGTCTCGTCCGTCGCGTAGCCGAACATCAGGCCCTGGTCGCCCGCGCCCTGCTTGTCGAGCTCGTCCTCGTCGCCCTCGACACGGGACTCGTACGCCGTGTCGACACCCTGGGCGATGTCCGGGGACTGTGCGCCGATGGACACCGAGACGCCGCAGGAGGCGCCGTCGAAGCCCTTCTTGGAGGAGTCGTAGCCGATCTCGAGGATCTTGTTGCGGACCAGCGTCGCGATGTCCGCGTACGTCTTGGTCGTGACCTCGCCGGCCACGTGCACCAGGCCGGTCGTGATCAGGGTTTCGACGGCGACCCGGGAGGTCGGGTCCTCGCGGAGCAACGCGTCGAGAATGGTGTCGCTGATCTGGTCAGCGATCTTGTCGGGGTGACCCTCGGTCACGGACTCCGAGGTGAACAGGCGACGGGACACAACGCTCCCTGGGGTTGCAGCGGCTGCTGGCTGATCATTGGCGGACGGCGGGGGCTGCACCTCGCGCCGTCCGTGGAACAGTTTATCGGTCACGCTTCGGCCACGGTCCCCCTGTCTCGCCACTCGGGAGTGCTGTGACCTGCGGCACGGGCATTCTGCCCAATGGCGGGCGGCGTTGGCCAGAGGCGCCACGCCCCGATCGGCCGGGATTCACGCAGGTGCACAGCGGCTGAACCATCAGCGAAGGCGCCCGGCCACCAGGTCCCACACCGTTTCGGCCAGGGCTTCTTTGGGGCCGTGTGCCACGGCGGTCTCGCTGCCGTCGGCGCCGAGCACGACGGCTTCGTTCTCCTCGGAACCGAAGGTCTTGCGCTCCCCCACCTCGTTCACCACCAGCAGATCGCAGCCCTTGCGCTTCAGCTTGGCGCGGCCGTTGGCGAGCACCTCGTCCGTCTCCGCGGCGAAGCCGACGATCACCTGTCCGGGGCGGGCACGGTCGGCGGAGATCTCCGCGAGGATGTCCGGATTCCGCACCAGGGCGATCGGCTCCGGCTCCTGACCGTCCTTCTTCTTGATCTTCCCGGCCGCGTAGGTCACCGGGCGGAAGTCCGCCACGGCCGCCGCCATGACCACGGCGTCGGCGTCGGCGGCTGCCTTCAGCACCGCCTCGCGCAGTTGCACGGCCGTGCCGACGGGGACGACGTCCACGCCCGCCGGGTCCGGCAGGGTGCTGTTGGCCGCGATCAGCGTGACGCGGGCGCCACGGGCGGCCGCGGTGCGGGCGAGAGCGTAGCCCTGCTTGCCGGAGGAGCGGTTGCCGAGGAACCGGACGGGGTCCAGGGGCTCGCGGGTGCCGCCGGCGCTGACCACGACATGCCGGCCCCTGAGGTCCGGCTCGCTCATCCCCCGGGCCAGCACCCGGCGGCAGACCTCGAAGATCTCGCCCGGGTCGGGCAGCCGGCCCTTGCCGGTGTCGACGCCGGTGAGGCGGCCCACGGCCGGCTCGATGACGAGGGCGCCGCGGCGGCGCAGCGTCGCCACGTTCTCCTGGGTGGCCGGGTGCTCCCACATCTCCGTGTGCATGGCGGGGGCGAAGACGACCGGGCAGCGGGCGGTGAGCAGGGTGTTGGTGAGGAGGTCGTCGGCGAGGCCGTGGGCCGCCTTGGCGAGCATGTCGGCGGTGGCCGGGGCGACGACGACCAGGTCGGCATGCTGCCCGATGCGGACGTGCGGGACCTCGTGCACGTCGTCCCACACCTCGGTGGAGACGGGGTGTCCGCAGAGCGCGGACCAGGTGGCGGCGCCGACGAAATGCAGCGCGGAGGCAGTGGGCACCACGCGCACGTCATGGCCCGACTCCGTCAGCCGCCGCAGCAGCTCACAGGCCTTGTACGCGGCGATGCCGCCACTGACCCCCAGAACGACCTTCGGCTTGTCCACGTCTCTCCCCGGACCTCGGCAACCGGCACAACGTACGACTCCATGACACACCACAGGCCCGGCAGTCGACCTGCCGGGCCTGTGGAAAAGTCAGCGTCAAGCTGCAGATACTACTTACTGCGCCGGGCCCTCGACGGCCTCGGACGTGAGGAGTCCCGCGTTGATCTCGCGGAGGGCGATCGAGAGCGGCTTCTCGTGGACGTGGGTGTCGACGAGAGGACCGACGTACTCGAGGAGACCCTCGCCGAGCTGCGAGTAGTACGCGTTGATCTGGCGGGCCCGCTTGGCCGCGTAGATCACGAGGCTGTACTTCGAGTCGGTGGCCTCGAGGAGCTCGTCGATCGGCGGGTTGATGATGCCCTCGGGCGCGGAGATGGAAGAGGACACGCTCTACCTTCCGATGGGTGGGAAAGAGTCTGTCGGGGTGATCAGCGAGGATCGGATCGATCTGCGATGGTCACACGACTTCCATCAAGGCTAGCAGCTCGCGAGCCACGTCCTCGACGGAGGTGTTGACCAGGGTGGTGTCGAACTCCGGCTCGGCGGCCAGTTCGATCTTCGCCGCCTGGAGCCGGCGCTCGATCACCTCGGGCGGTTCGGTACCCCGCCCGGTGAGCCTGCGCACCAGCTCCTCCCAGGAGGGAGGAGCCAGGAACACCAGCTGAGCCTCGGGCATCGACTCGCGGACCAGACGGGCACCCTGCAGGTCGATCTCGAGGAGGACCGGCTCGCCGGCCTCCAAGCGCTCCTGCACGGCCGCACGCGGCGTGCCGTAGCGGTTGCCGGCGAACTCGGCCCACTCCAGCAGTTCGCCGTTGGCGATCAGCTTGTCCATCTCGTCGTCGGTGACGAAGAAGTAGTGGACTCCGTGCTTCTCGCCGGGGCGGGGCTTGCGGGTCGTCGCCGACACGGAGAGCCAGACCTCGGGATGTTCCTTGCGCATATGGGCGACGACCGTGCTCTTGCCGACCCCGGAGGGGCCGGAGAGCACGGTCAGCCGCGGACGTACGTCCGGGGGTGCGGGGGTCGTCCCCCGGGGTGTTGCAGCCATGCAGCGATTATCCAGCAATCCCGGAGTGCCCGGGACTCGCTTCCCCGGAGTGCCCGGCTCAGGAGCCGGTGCTGCCGAACTCGCGCTCCAAGGAGGCGATCTGGTTGGACCCGAGGCCGCGCACACGACGGCTCTCGGAGATACCGAGTCGCTCCATGATCTGCTTCGCGCGGACCTTGCCCACGCCCGGCAGGGACTCAAGAAGGGCGGAGACCTTCATCTTGCCGATGACGTCGTTCTCCTGGCCCTGCTTGATGACCTCGTGAAGGGAGGCGCCGGAGTGCTTGAGTCGATTCTTGACCTCGGCCCGCTCCCGGCGAGCCGCGGCGGCCTTTTCGAGCGCGGCTGCGCGCTGTTCAGGGGTAAGGGGCGGAAGAGCCACGCCTACGTCACCTCGGATGTCGAACTGTCGGATACGGACCGGTGAGGAACCTAGTCGCCCCACACCTGGGGAGCCACGAGCAACACGCTCGCCCGTTGACTCTCGTCGGAGACTAGCGGGCAAGTCCGCCAGAGTCAGCGAGAACAGCGGAAAAGTCCTGGTCAGCCTTCATCTGAACGGACATTTAGGACATACTGCCCCGGATTTGAGGATGTATTCAGACTCAAGCGGGCCCCCGACCACTCATCGGAGGACTCACGAGAAGGTCAGAAGGAGGTCAGGAGGAGGTCACGGTGTGACGGATCTCCTCCGCGAAGCGCTCCGCGGCGTCACGCAGTGCGACCGCGTCGGGACCGTGGCGTAGCACTCCCCGGCTGACGTTCGGCACGACGTTGCGCACCGCCGCCCCGAAGACCCGGGGAAGATCGGCCGGCGTGGCCCCCTGAGCGCCGATGCCCGGCGCGAGGAGCGGGCCGTTGATGTCGAGGTCGTACGACGACAGGTCACCGAGGGTGGCGCCGACAACCGCGCCGAAGGACCCCAGGGGCTCCTCTCCCGCGTTCTCGGCGGCCAGGTGCGCCAGCATCGTCGCCCCGACGTTGCGACCGTCGGACCGTACGGCGTGCTGGACCTCGCCGCCCTCCGGGTTGGAGGTCAGCGCCAGCACGAACAGCCCCGCGCCGCTCTCCCGGGCCAGCGCGACGGCCGGGCTCAGCGAGCCGTAGCCGAGGTAGGGCGAGACGGTCAGCGCGTCGGAGAACAGCGGCGCGTCCTTGTGCAGGAAGGACTCGGCGTACGCGGCCATGGTCGAGCCGATGTCGCCGCGCTTGGCGTCCATCACGACGAGCGCGCCCGCCGCCCGCGCCTCGGCGACCGACGTCTCCAGGACGGCGAGCCCGCGCGAGCCGAACCGCTCGAAGAACGCGCTCTGCGGCTTGAGCACGGCGACCCGGTCGGCCAGCGCCTCGACGACCGTGCGGCTGAACCGCTCCAGGCCCGCCACGTCGTCGTTCAGGCCCCACTCGGCGAGCAGGGAGGCGTGCGGGTCGATGCCGACGCACAGCGGGCCGCGCTCGTCCATGGCGCGGCGCAGGCGGGCGCCGAAGGGCTCGAGACCACTCATGCCGTCTTCCTCACGTCGGCGCCCACCGCGTCGGCGAGCGTGGCGTACGGGCTGCTGCGCAGGCGCGCGGCGAGCCCCTTGTGGAGGGCGCGAGCGTCAGAACGGCCCCTCGTAGATGAAGGCGCTGTAGCCCTGGACCAGCGTGGCGCCGGCCAGGATGCGCTGCCAGGCGTCCTCGGCGTTCTCGACGCCGCCGACGCCCACCAGGGTGATCCGGTCACCCACGCGCGCGTAGAGGCGGCGCAGGACCTCCAGGGAGCGTTCCTTCAGGGGTGCCCCGGACAGGCCGCCGGTCTCCTTGACCAGCGAGGGGCCGGACCGCAGGCCGAGTCCCTCGCGCGCGATGGTGGTGTTCGTGGCGATGATTCCGTCCAGGCCGAGTTCCACGGCGAGGTCGGCGACGGCGTCGACGTCCTCGTCGGCGAGGTCCGGCGCGATCTTGACCAGGAGGGGGACGCGCCGCGCCGGCAGCGTGCGGTCGGCGGCCTCGCGGACGGCGCTCAGCAGGGGACGCAGCGCCTGAGTGGCCTGCAGGTTGCGCAGACCGGGCGTGTTCGGGGAGGAGACGTTGACCACGAGGTAGTCGGCGTACGGCGCCAGCCGCTCGGCGGACTTCACGTAGTCCGCGACGGCCTCCTCCTCGGGGACGACCTTGGTCTTGCCGATGTTGACGCCTACGACGGTCCTGAAGACGGGCGTACGGGAGGCCAGGCGGGCGGCGACCCGGAGCGAGCCGTCGTTGTTGAAACCCATGCGGTTGATCAGCGCCCGGTCCTTGACCAGGCGGAACAGCCGCTGCTTGGGGTTGCCGGGCTGCGGCTCACCGGTCACCGTGCCGATCTCGACGTGGTCGAAGCCGAGCATCGCCATGCCGTCGATGCCGACGGCGTTCTTGTCGAAGCCCGCGGCGAGCCCGAAGGGGCCGTGCATGCGCAGTCCGAAGGCCTCGGTGCGCAGCTCCTTGTGGCGGGGCGCGAGGGCGGCCGCGAGGAAGGTGCGCAGCACGGGGACGCGGGCGGCCAGGCGGATCCAGCGGAAGGCGAGGTGGTGGGCCTGCTCCGGGTCCATCCGCTTGAAGACGAGGTTGAAGAAGAGCTTGTACATGATGTCCTCACGAAGACGTGGCGTCCTCACGAAGAGGGGGACACCGTTTCCGGTGTCCCCCTCGGGGCTGCTAGTCGCGGGCCGCGGTCAGGTGTTCCGCGTGTTCCTGGAGCGATCGGACGCCCACGTCGCCGCGGTTGAGGGCGTCGATGCCCTGGACCGCCGCCGCGAGCGCCTGGACCGTCGTCAGGCAGGGCACGGAGCGCGCCACGGCCGCCGTACGGATGTCGTAGCCGTCGAGGCGGCCGCCGGTGCCGTACGGGGTGTTGACGATGAGGTCGACCTCGCCGTCGTGGATGAGCTGGACGATGGTCTTCTCGCCGTTCGGGCCGGTGCCCTCGGACTGCTTGCGCACGACCGTGGCGTTGATGCCGTTGCGCTTGAGGACCTCGGCGGTGCCGGAGGTGGCCATCAGCTCGAAGCCGTGCGCGACCAGCTCGCGCGCCGGGAAGATCATCGAGCGCTTGTCGCGGTTGGCGACCGAGATGAAGGCGCGGCCCTTGGTGGGCAGCGGGCCGTAGGCGCCCGCCTGCGACTTGGCGTACGCCGTGCCGAAGACGGAGTCGATGCCCATGACCTCGCCGGTGGAGCGCATCTCCGGGCCGAGGACCGTGTCGACGCCGCGGCCGTGGATGTCGCGGAAGCGCGACCACGGCATGACGGCCTCCTTGACGGAGATCGGCGCGTCCAACGGGAGCTCGCCGCCGTCGCCGGTGGCCGGGAGCAGGCCCTCGGCGCGCAGCTCGGCGATGGTCGCGCCCAGCGAGATCCGGGCGGCGGCCTTGGCCAGCGGCACCGCGGTCGCCTTCGAGGTGAAGGGGACGGTCCGGGAGGCGCGCGGGTTGGCCTCCAGGACGTAGAGGATGTCGCCGGCCAGCGCGAACTGGATGTTGATCAGGCCGCGCACGCCGACGCCGCTTGCGCGATGCCCTCCGTGGAGGCGCGCAGGCGCTTGATGTCGAAGCCGCCGAGCGTGATCGGGGGCAGGGCGCACGCCGAGTCGCCGGAGTGGATGCCGGCCTCCTCGATGTGCTCCATGACGCCGCCGAGGTACAGCTCCTCGCCGTCGTAGAGGGCGTCGACGTCGATCTCGATCGCGTCGTCGAGGAACCGGTCGACCAGGACCGGCCGGGACGGGCTGATCTCGGTCGACTCGGCGATGTACGCCTCCAGGCGCGTCTCGTCGTAGACGATCTCCATGCCGCGTCCGCCGAGGACGTACGACGGGCGGACCAGGACCGGGTAGCCGATCTCGTCGGCGATGGTCTTGGCCTCGGCGAAGGTGGTGGCGGTGCCGTGCTTGGGGGCCGGCAGGCCCGGCCTCCGCGAGGACCCGGCCGAAGGCGCCCCGGTCCTCGGCGGCGTGGATGGCCTCCGGGGAGGTGCCGACGATCGGCACGCCGTTGTCCTTCAGCGCCTGCGACAGGCCCAGCGGGGTCTGGCCGCCGAGCTGGACGACGACGCCCGCGACCGGGCCGGCCTGCTGCTCGGCGTGGACGATCTCCAGCACGTCCTCGAGCGTCAGCGGCTCGAAGTACAGGCGGTCGGAGGTGTCGTAGTCCGTGGAGACGGTCTCCGGGTTGCAGTTGACCATCACGGTCTCGTAGCCCGCGTCGCTCAGCGCGAAGGAGGCGTGGACGCAGGAGTAGTCGAACTCGATGCCCTGGCCGATGCGGTTCGGGCCGGAGCCCAGGATGATGACGGCCGGCTTCTCGCGGGGCGCGACCTCGGTCTCCTCGTCGTAGGACGAGTAGAAGTACGGCGTCTTCGCGGCGAACTCGGCGGCGCAGGTGTCGACCGTCTTGTAGACCGGGCGGATGCCCAGCGCGTGCCGGACCTCGCGGACGACGTCCTCGCGCAGGCCGCGGATCTCGCCGATCTGCGTGTCGGAGAAGCCGTGCCGCTTGGCCTCGGCGAGCAGGTCGGCGGTGAGCTCGGGCGCCCCGGCCAGCTCGTCGGCGATCTCCTTGATCAGGAAGAGCTGGTCGACGAACCAGGGGTCGATCTTCGTGTACTCGAAGACCTCCTCGGGCGTGGCGCCCGCGCGGATGGCCTGCATGACGGTGTTGATCCGGCCGTCGGTGGGGCGCACGGCCTCGCGGAGCAGCTCGTCCTTGTTTCCGGTGGAGCCGGGCTCGCCGACGAAGGTGAACTGGCTGCCCTTCTTCTCCAGCGAGCGCAGCGCCTTCTGGAAGGCCTCGGTGAAGTTGCGGCCGATGGCCATGGCCTCGCCGACCGACTTCATGGTGGTGGTGAGGGTGGAGTCCGCGCTCGGGAACTTCTCGAAGGCGAAGCGCGGGGCCTTGACGACCACGTAGTCGAGCGTCGGCTCGAAGGAGGCCGGGGTCTCCTGCGTGATGTCGTTCGGGATCTCGTCCAGCGTGTAGCCGACGGCGAGCTTGGCGGCGATCTTGGCGATCGGGAAGCCGGTCGCCTTGGAGGCCAGCGCCGACGAACGCGACACGCGCGGGTTCATCTCGATGACGATCACGCGGCCGTCCTCGGGGTTGACCGCGAACTGGATGTTGCAGCCGCCGGTGTCGACGCCGACCTCGCGGATGACGGCGATGCCGACGTCGCGCAGGGTCTGGTACTCGCGGTCGGTCAGCGTCATCGCCGGGCGCGACGGTGATCGAGTCGCCGGTGTGCACGCCCATGGGGTCGAAGTTCTCGATGGAGCAGACGACCACGACGTTGTCGTGCTTGTCGCGCATCAGCTCCAGCTCGTACTCCTTCCAGCCGAGGATGGACTCCTCCAGGAGCACCTCGGTGGTCGGCGAGAGCGTGAGGCCCTGGCCGGCGATGCGGCGCAGCTCCTCCTCGTCGTGCGCGAAGCCGGAGCCGGCGCCGCCCATGGTGAAGGACGGGCGGACGACGACCGGGTAGCCGCCGAGCGTCTCGACGCCCGCGAGGACGTCGTCCATGGAGTGGCAGATGACCGAGCGGGCGGACTCGCCGTGCCCGATCTTCTGGCGTACGGCCTCGACGACCTCCTTGAAGAGGTCGCGGTCCTCGCCCTTGTTGATGGCCTCGACGTTGGCGCCGATCAGCTCGACGCCGTACTTCTCCAGCGTGCCCGCCTCGTGCAGCGAGATGGCCGTGTTGAGGGCCGTCTGGCCGCCCAGGGTGGGCAGCAGCGCGTCGGGGCGCTCCTTGGCGATGATCTTCTCGACGAACTCGGGGGTGATCGGCTCGACGTACGTGGCGTCGGCGATCTCCGGGTCGGTCATGATCGTCGCCGGGTTGGAGTTCACCAGGATGACCCGCAGGCCCTCGGCGCGCAGGATGCGGCACGCCTGGGTGCCGGAGTAGTCGAACTCGGCGGCCTGGCCGATGACGATCGGGCCGGAGCCGATGACCAGGACGGACTGGATATCGGTGCGCTTAGGCACGCTGGCCCTCCATCAGGGATACGAAGCGGTCGAACAGGTAGGCGGCGTCGTGCGGGCCGGCTGCCGCTTCGGGGTGGTACTGGACGCTGAAGGCGGGGCGGTCGAGGAGCTGCAGCCCCTCCACCACGTTGTCGTTCAGGCAGACGTGGGAGACCTCGGCGCGGCCGAACGGGGTCTCGGAGACCTGGTCGAGCGGGGCGTCGACGGCGAAGCCGTGGTTGTGCGCGGTGACCTCGACCTTGCCGGTCGTGCGGTCCTGCACCGGCTGGTTGATGCCGCGGTGGCCGTACTTCAGCTTGAAGGTGCCGAAGCCGAGCGCGCGGCCGAGGATCTGGTTGCCGAAGCAGATGCCGAACAGCGGCGTGCCGCGCTCCAGGACGCCCCGCATCACGGAGACGGGGTGGTCGGCGGTGGCCGGGTCGCCCGGGCCGTTGGAGAAGAACACGCCGTCCGGGTTCGACCGCGTAGACGTCCTCGACGGTCGCGGTCGCCGGGAGCACGTGCACCTCGATGCCGCGCTCGGCCATGCGGTGCGGGGTCATGCCCTTGATGCCGAGGTCGACGGCGGCGACGGTGAACTTCTTCTCGCCGATCGGCGGGCACGACGTACGGCTCGGTGGTGGCGACCTCGGCGGAGAGGTTCGCGCCCTTCATCTGGGGGGCTTGCCTGGACCGCGGGCCAGCATGCGAGCCGTCGTCCGGCAGCGCGTCGCCGCAGAAGATGCCGACGCGCATGGCGCCGCGCTCGCGCAGGTGGCGCGTGAGGGCGCGGGTGTCGATGCCGGAGATGCCGACGACGCCCTGTGCGGCAAGCTCCTCGTCCAGCGAGCGCACGCGAGCGCCAGTTGGACGGCACGCGCGCGGGGTCGCGCACGACGTACCCGGCGACCCAGATCCGCTTCGACTCCGGGTCCTCGTCGTTGACGCCGGTGTTGCCGACGTGCGGGGCGGTCATCACCACGACCTGGCGGTGGTACGAGGGGTCGGTGAGGGTCTCCTGGTAGCCGGTCATGCCGGTGGAGAACACGGCCTCGCCGAAGGTCTCCCCCACGGCCCCGTAGGCACGGCCGCGGAAGATCCGGCCGTCCTCCAGGACGAGTACGGCGGGAGTCCTGGCAGCTCCCCTGGTGGAGGTGGTCATCGTTCGACGCCTTCCCTGGTGTTCGTTTCGATCATGGAGTTGATGGCCTCGACCCACTCGTTGTGCTCGGCCGCGTGGTCGGAGCGGAACCCGGAGTCGATCAGCCGGTCGCCGTGCGCCCAGGTCACGACGAGCAGGCCGCCCTCGGTGAGGACCTTGCCGGCGATGCCCTTGTCGAGCCGGGCCTCGCGCAGCTGTGCGGCCGGGACGAAGAAGTCGGCTCGCCCCGGGGCGTACGACGTCGAGGCCCGCGTCCGTCAGGGTGAGCTCGGCCCGGCTGCGGGTGCCCAGGCCGTGGGCCACGATGCGGTCGAGCCACTGACCGGCGGTGGTGGAGCCGTGGTAGCGGCCGCTCAGTGCTCAGCTTCTCGGGGCCCGGGTCGTCCGGGGCGGTGGGCAGCTCGGGCAGGTCGCCCTGGAGGGTGCCGCGCCACTTCCAGCCCTCGCGCATCAGCCAGTAGACGAGCGCGACGAAGAGGGCGAGGCCGACGACCCAGCCGATGCGGGCGGCCCAGTCGGTCACTTGCGCCGATTCCCTGTCGGCGGCCAGCAGCAATACAGGTGTCACGTGAGCTTCCCGTCGACGAGCGTGGCCTTGCCCCGCAGCCACGTGTGCGTCACACGGCCCGGCAGCTCACGCCCCTCGTAGGGGGTGTTGCGGCTGCGCGAGGCGAAGCCCGCGGGGTCCACGAGCCCACGGTATGCCGTGTCGACCAGGGTGAGGTTGGCGGGCTCACCTGCCGAGACGGGACGGCCGTGCCCCGTGGCCTGTCCGATCTGCGCGGGCTTGACGGACATCCGGTCGGCGACGCCGGCCCAGTCCAGCAGGCCCGTGTCGACCATGGTCTCCTGCACCACCGACAACGCGGTCTCCAGGCCGACCATGCCCATGGCGGCCGCGGCCCACTCGCAGTCCTTGTCCTCGTGCGGGTGCGGGGCGTGGTCGGTGGCGACGATGTCGATCGTGCCGTCGGCGAGCGCCTCGCGCAGGGCCAGCACGTCGCGCTCGGTGCGCAGCGGCGGGTTGACCTTGTAGACGGGGTTGTACGTGCGGACCAGCTCGTCGGTGAGGAGCAGGTGGTGCGGGGTGACCTCGGCGGTGACGTCGATGCCGCGGGACTTGGCCCAGCGGACGATCTCGACGGACCCGGCGGTCGACAGGTGGCAGATGTGGACGCGGGAGCCGACGTGGTCGGCGAGCAGGACATCCCGGGCGATGATCGATTCTTCGGCCACCGCGGGCCAGCCCCCGAGCCCCAGCTCGGCGGAGACGATGCCCTCGTTCATCTCGGCGCCCTCGGTCAGCCGCGGCTCCTGCGCGTGCTGCGCGACGACACCGCCGAAGGCCTTCACGTACTCCAGGGCGCGGCGCATGATCACGGCGTCGTGGACGCACTTGCCGTCGTCGGAGAAGACGGTGACGCCGGCGGCCGACTCGTGCATGGCGCCCAGCTCGGCGAGCTTCCTGCCCTCCAGGCCGACGGTGACGGCACCGATCGGCTGGACGTCGCAGTAGCCGTGCTCCTTGCCGAGCCGCCAGACCTGCTCGACGACACCGGCGGTGTCGGCGACCGGGAAGGTGTTGGCCATGGCGAAGACGGTGGTGTAGCCGCCGGAGGCCGCGGCCCGGGTGCCGGTGAGGACGGTCTCGGAGTCCTCGCGGCCGGGCTCGCGCAGATGGGTGTGCAGGTCGACCAGGCCCGGCAGCAGCACCTTGCCGTCGGCCTCGACGACCTCGGCGCCCTCGGCGGACAGCCCGCTGCCGACCTCCGCGATCGTCCCGCCGTCGATCAGCACGTCCTGCGGCTCGCCGCCGAGCACCTTCGCACCACGGATCAGGATCTTGCTCATGTGTCTTACTTCTCCTCGGTACGGGACGTGGGTGACGGCGGGTTCGTTGCCACCGAGCAGCAGGTACAGAACGGCCATCCGGATGGACACTCCGTTTGCGACCTGCTCGACGACGGTGCAGCGGTCGGAGTCGGCGACCTCGGCGGTGATCTCCATGCCGCGGACCATCGGGCCGGGGTGCATCACGATGGCGTGCTCGGGCATCCGCGCCATGCGGTCGCCGTCGAGGCCGTAGCGCCGGGAGTACTCGCGCTCGGTCGGGAAGAAGGCGGCGTTCATGCGCTCGCGCTGGACGCGCAGCATCATCACCGCGTCGGACTTGGGCAGCGTGCTGTCGAGGTCGTAGGACACCTCGCAGGGCCAGGTCTCGACGCCGACCGGCACCAGGGTGGGCGGGGCGACGAGGGTGACCTCGGCGCCGAGGGTGTGCAGCAGGTCGACGTTGGAGCGGGCGACCCGGCTGTGCAGGACGTCGCCGACGATCGTGATGCGCTTGCCTTCGAGGTCCTGGCCGAGTCCGGCGTCCGTGCCGACCAGGCGGCGGCGCATGGTGAAGGCGTCCAGCAGGGCCTGGGTGGGGTGCTGGTGGGTGCCGTCGCCGGCGTTGACGACCGCCGCGTCGATCCAGCCGGAGTTGGCCAGCCGGTACGGGGCTCCGGAGGCGCCGTGCCGGATGACGACGGCGTCGACGCCCATGGCCTCCAGGGTCTGGGCGGTGTCCTTCAGGGACTCGCCCTTGGAGACGCTGGAGCCCTTGGCGGAGAAGTTGATGACGTCCGCGGACAGCCGCTTCTCGGCGGCCTCGAAGGAGATCCGGGTCCGGGTGGAGTCCTCGAAGAAGAGGTTGACGATCGTGCGGCCGCGCAGGGTCGGCAGTTTCTTGATCGGCCGGTCGGCGACCCGGGCCATCTCCTCGGCGGTGTCGAGGATCAGGACGGCGTCGTCGCGGGTGAGGTCGGCGGCCGAGATGAGATGACGCTGCATCTGTCAGGCTCCGTAGGGGCAGTTCATTCGGGAGCGGGGGTCTGGGGCCGGACCCAGAGGGCACAGCCGGGCAGACGGGCGCGCGAGGGCGCGCTGAGCCGGCGTACGCCAGCGGCGTACGCCTGAAGCGCTACTGGGAGGTCTGCTTGGCGCCGAGCAGCACGGTGTCGCGACCGTCCTCCTCGGCGAGCTGGACCTTGACCGTCTCCCGCAACGACGTGGGGAGGTTCTTGCCGACGTAGTCGGCGCGGATGGGCAGTTCGCGGTGGCCACGGTCGACGAGGACGGCGAGCTGCACCGCGCGCGGGCGCCCGATGTCGTTCAGGGCGTCGAGGGCGGCCCGGATGGTGCGGCCGGAGAAGAGCACGTCGTCGACGAGGACGACCAGGCGGCCGTCGATGCCGTCACCGGGGATCTCGGTGCGGGCCAGCGCACGCGGCGGGTGCATGCGCAGGTCGTCGCGGTACATGGTGATGTCGAGCGAGCCGACACGGAACCTTGCGCTCGGTGATCTGCTCGAGCTTGTCGGCGAGCCGCCGGGCGAGGAAGACGCCCCGGGTCGGAATGCCGAGGAGCACCACGTCGTCGGCGCCCTTGGCGCGTTCGACGATCTCGTGGGCGATGCGGGTCAGCACCCGCGCGATGTCAGGCCCTTCGAGAACGGGCCGGGCATCGGACTGCGTGTCGTGCTTGTCGTGCTTGTCCATACGAAACGGACCTCCTTCTCCGCCTCACGGGACGGACCTTAAAGGACGTCGGATTGCGCCATCCACGGTAGCAGGTCCCTGCGATCGCCCGAATGGCCCCTCTCGGATCACCCGCTCGGCCTAACGGACGGCCGATACCACGGAAGAGTCGGTGCGGACCATTCGGCTTGACGCGGCAGAGTAACGCTGCGTAACCTCACAGTGAGTTACCAGCCGCGCGGCCGGCAACACAGCCGGCCGCGTCGACACAGTGCCGGGGAGCTATATGTCCAGCGAATACGCCAAACAGCTCGGGGCCAAGCTCCGGGCGATCCGCACCCAGCAGGGCCTTTCCCTCCACGGTGTCGAGGAGAAGTCCCAGGGACGCTGGAAGGCGGTCGTGGTCGGTTCGTACGAGCGCGGCGACCGCGCCGTGACCGTGCAGCGCCTCGCCGAGCTGGCGGACTTCTACGGCGTCCCCGTGCAGGAGCTGCTTCCGGGCACCACCCCGGGCGGCGCCGCCGAGCCGCCGCCGAAGCTGGTCCTGGACCTGGAGCGGCTGGCCACGGTGCCGGCCGAGAAGGCGGGCCCCCTGCAGCGGTACGCGGCCACGATCCAGTCGCAGCGCGGTGACTACAACGGCAAGGTGCTCTCGATCCGCCAGGACGACCTGCGCACACTCGCCGTCATCTACGACCAGTCGCCGTCGGTCCTCACCGAGCAGCTGATCAGCTGGGGCGTCCTGGACGCGGACGCGCGTCGCGCGGTGGCTCCCACGACGAGAGGCTGAGCCCTCCGGCGGGCCCTCAGCAGAAACGTGCCGCCGGGGTGGCCGGAACCGTACGGTTCCGGCCACCCCGGCGGCGTTCTGTGCGGCCTGCAGGGCCCCAGGGCGTACGGGAACGCCGGAGGGCCCGCAGCGGTCGACGCTGCGGGCCCTCCGGCGTTCGCGTCCTCTCACGACCTCGTCGCGGCGCAGCGAGGGCTTCAGGTCCTTCAGCCGGCCGAGCAGGCCGTTCACGAACGAGGGCGACTCGTCCGTGGAGAACTCCTTCGCCAGCTGCACCATCTCGTCGAGGACGACCGCGTCCGGAGTCGCGTCGACCCAGATCAGTTCGTACGCGCCGAGGCGCAGGATGTTGCGGTCGACGACCGGCATCCGGTCGAGCGTCCAGCCGACCGAGTACTGGGCGATCAGCTCGTCGATGCGCTTCGCGTGCTGCCGCGTAGCCCTCGACCAGCTCCATCGTGTACTCGCTCACCGGCGGCTGCCGGGTGTCCGCCCGGGAGAGCCGGACCCAGTCGGCGAGGACCGTCAGGACGTCGACGCCGCGCTGGTCGCCCTCGAAGAGGATCTGGAAGGCGCGCTTGCGGGCCGTGTTGCGGGCAGCCACGGTTAGCTGTTCACCCGGCCGAGGTAGTCGCTGGTGCGGGTGTCGACCTTGATCTTCTCACCGGTGGTGATGAAGAGCGGGACGCTTGATCTGGTGGCCGGTCTCCAGGATGGCGGGCTTGGTGCCGCCGGTGGAGCGGTCGCCCTGGACGCCCGGCTCGGTCTCCTGGATGACGAGCTCGACGGCGGCGGGCAGCTCGACGAAGAGCACCTCGCCCTCGTGCTGCGCGACGGTGGCGGTGAAGCCCTCGATCAGGAAGTTCGCGGCGTCGCCGACGGCCTTGCGGTCGACGTGCAGCTGGTCGTAGGTCTCCATGTCCATGAAGACGAAGTACTCGCCGTCCATGTAGGAGAACTGCATGTCGCGCTTGTCGACAGTGGCCGTTTCGACCTTGACGCCGGCGTTGAAGGTCTTGTCGACGACCTTGCCGGAAAGCACGTTCTTGAGCTTGGTGCGCACGAAGGCCGGGCCCTTGCCGGGCTTGACGTGCTGGAACTCGACGACGGACCAGAGCTGGCCGCCTTCGAGCTTGAGCACCATGCCGTTCTTGAGGTCGTTCGTGGAAGCCACGGTTGCGGAATCTCCTGGACTGACGTGACGACCCCGGGGCACGCACCTGCCTAGCTACAGGGCGAGCAGCTCCTTGGTCGTGATGGTGAGTAGCTCGGGTCCGCCGTCCGCCTCGGGGCGGACGACGAGCGTGTCATCGATCCGGACACCGCCCCGGCCCGGGAGGTGGACCCCCGGTTCGACGGTGACCGGCACGCAAGCGTCCAGTTTACCCATGGCCGCGGGAGCTCAATTGAGGGTCCTCGTCGATTTCGAGCCCGACGCCGTGTCCGGTCAGGGCCGTGAGGCCCTCCGCGTACCCCGCGGAGTCCAGCACCTGGCGAGCGGCGCGGTCGACGTCCCGGCAGGCGGCGCCGGGTACCAGCGCTCTCACGTCCGGCGCGCTGGGCGGCGAAGACCAGGTCGTACAGCTCGATCTGCCAGTCCGCCGGGAGCGGTGCCGATGACGAACGTACGGCCGATCTCGCAGCGGTAGCCGCGGTACGTCGCGCCGAGGCAGACGGAGAGGAAGTCGCCCTCCTCGACCCGGCGGTCGGTCGGGCCGGTGGCCGCGGCGGCCGGCGTTCGGGCCCGGTGGCGACGGAGGTCGGGAAGGCGGGGCCGTCGGCGCCGTGATCGACGAGGCGTCGTTCGAGTTCCAGGGCGAGATGGCGTTCGGTGCGGCCGACGAGGATGGACTCCAGCAGTTCGCCGAGCGCCTGGTCGGCGATCTCGGCGCCGATCCGGAGGCAGGAGATCTCCTCCTCGTCCTTGACCACCCTGAGCTGCTCGACGGCGCAGCCGAGGTCCGCCAGGCGCAGCCGGGGGGCGACCGAGCCGATGGCGCGGTGCCGGGCCACGGTGAGGTGGTGCTCCTCCACGGCGAGGGAGTCGGCGCCCTGGGCCGCGGCGAGGTCGGCGGCCGCGACGGCCGGGTCGCCTCCGCCGGATCCGGGCAGGGTCTGGACGCGCAGGGCCTCGTCGGGGCGCTCCTGCGTGGGGCGGTCGGCGGCCGGGCCGGCACGCACCAGGAGGTCCTCGGTCTTGCCCAGCAGCAGGACGGCGCCCTGCGGGGCGGCGCCCGCGAGATAGCGCACGTTGGCGGGGCGGGAGACCAGCGCCGCCGCGCTGCCGCCCGCGTTGCAGTGTTCCCTCAGACGCGTCCGGCGGGCCGCGTACACCTCTGACATGACCCGAGCGTATGAGCTCCGCGGGTTCGGCGCCGTTCGAGAGAGGCCGAGTGGGGCAGCGGGGCGGCTACCACTGGGGCGGGCTGGCGATGGAGCGGGACAGGACGTCGTTCAGGACCTGGGCCGTTTGCGGGACGTCGAGCTGGGAGTTGTCGATGATCGGCAGGCCCGAGCCGTACCAGCCGGCCATGCGGCCGTGGATGCGGGCGACCTCCTCGTCGGTGAGGCGGCGGTTGCCGGAGCGTTCGGCGTTGCGTTCCAGGACGATCTCCAGGCCCGGCAGGAGCACGACCGGCAGCAGTCCCGGGCCGACGTGGCGCTTCCAGCCGCCGAGGCCGACGACGGGCGGTCGGGGAAGACCGCGTCGTCGAGGATGCACGAGATGCCGTTGGCCAGGAAGTTCCGCGCGGCGAAGCCGCAGGTGCGGCGGGCCAGGCGGTACTGCGCCTCGGAGTTGTCGTTCCAGCCGGACTGGGGGTCGGCGAAGCCCGAGCGGACCCATTCGCGTACGTCGTCGAGGCTGATGTGGGCCGTGGGGACCCGGCGGTGGTCCGCCCAGTACTTGGCGACGCTGGTCTTGCCCGGCACCGGCAGGGCCGATGAGCAGCACCGCGAGCGTCGTGCCCGCCGGGTCGGGGGCCGCCGCGGCGGGCGGCGGCGCTGGGCATGGCGACCGGACCGCCGGGCGGCAGCGGCACATGGCCGGTGGTGTCCGGCGCGGGCGGGACGGAGCCCTGCTGCGGGCGGCGCGGCCGGCCCCGGAGGGGGCGCGGGGTATCCCGGTGCCGGGGGCGGCGGGGGCACGGGGACGGAGCCCTGGTGCGCGCCCGGGTGGTGCGGACCCGGGTGGTGTGCGGCCGGCGACCAGCCGGCGGCCGGTCCGTGCCCCGGCTGGTGGGGCGGCGGCAGCGGAGAACCCACTGCGTGCTGCATCCGGTGCCACTCCGTCTCGTACAGGCGATGGGCGCTGACAGCGGGGGCGGAACCCGCTGCCACCGAACGGTACCGCCCCCGGCCATCGTGGTGTGAACGGCCGGGGGCGGCCCGAAGTGCCCAGCCACGCAAGGCTATTTCGGGCGGAAAGAGCGCCCGGGGACTTACTGCCCCACTTCGCCGTACGCGGCGAGCAGCACGGCCGGGTCGGGTCCCTCCAGGACGGTGGGCTTGGCCAGACCGTCGAGGACGATGAAGCGCAGCAGGTCGCCGCGGGACTTCTTGTCGACCTTCATGGTCTCCAGCAGCTTGGGCCACTGGTCGTGCCGGTAGTGCAGTGGCAGGCCGACGGCTTCGAGGACGGTGCGGTGACGGTCGGCCGTGGCGTCGTCCAACCGGCCCGCCAGGCGGCCGAGTTCGGCGGCGAAGTGCATGCCGACGGACACGGCCGCGCCGTGGCGCCACTTGTAGCGCTCGTTCTTCTCGATGGCGTGGCCGAGTGTGTGGCCGTAGTTGAGGATCTCGCGCAGGCCCGACTCCTTGAGGTCGGACGACACGACGTCGGCCTTGACCCGGATGGAGCGCTCGATGAGCTCGGCGGTGTGCGGGCCGGCCGGGGTGCGGGCGGCCTCGGGGTCGGACTCGATGAGGTCCAGGATCACCGGGTCGGCGATGAAGCCGGCCTTGATGACCTCCGCGAGTCCGGAGACGTAGTCGTTGACCGGGAGGGAGTCCAGCGCGGCCAGGTCGCAGAGCACACCGGCGGGCGGGTGGAAGGCGCCCACGAGGTTCTTGCCCTCGGCGGTGTTGATGCCGGTCTTGCCGCCGACGGCCGCGTCGACCATGGCGAGCACCGTGGTCGGGATCGGCGATCCAGCGCACCCCGCGCAGCCAGGTGGCGGCGACGAACCCGGCCAGGTCCGTGCTCGCGCCGCCGCCGACACCGACGATGACGTCGCGTGCGCGTGAAGCCGGACTGGCCCGAGCGCCTTCCAGCAGTAGGCGGCGACCTCGGCGGTCTTGGCCTCCTCCGCGTTGGGCACCTGGATGGCGACCGCCTCGTAGCCCTGCTCGGCCAGGTCGGCGCGCAGCGCGTCACCGGTCTCGGCCAGCGCCTCGGGGTGGACGATCGCGACCCGCTTGGCCTTGTCGCCGATCAGCCCGGCCAGTTCGCCCAGGAGCTGCCGGCCCACCAGGACCTCGTACGGCTCGGTGCCCGCCGTGCCGCCGATCTGGATCCGCGTCACTGCCTCGCTCATGCTTCCTTCAACTCCAGTGCGTCCAGGGCGACTTGGGTGACCTCTTCGGGCGTACGGCCGTCGGTGGCGACGACCGCCGTGGCGACCTCCTCGTACAGGTGCCGCCGGGCCTCCATCAGCTCGCGCCACTGCTTGCGCGGGTTGACGGCGAGCAGCGGCCGGGCCGCGTTGAGGCCGGTGCGCTTGACCGCCTCCTCGACGTCCATCGACAGGTACGACGACCCGCTGCCCGGCGAGCAGCGCGCGCGTGTCCGCGTCGAGGACGGCGCCGCCGCCCAGGGCCAGGACGCCGTCGTGCTCGGCGAGCGCCTCGCGCACGGCCTGCTTCTCGATCGCGCGGAAGGCGGGCTCGCCCTCGTCCACGAAGATCTCGGCGATCGTCCGGCCCTGCGCGGCGACGATGTCGTCGTCGGTGTCCCGGTAGCCGACGCCGAGCCGCTCGGCCAGCAGCCGTCCGACGGTGGACTTGCCCACGCCCATCGGGCCGACCAGCACGACCAGCGGGCCGCTCATCGGATGGCCAGGTTGTCGAGGTACGACGTCACGTTGCGGCGGGTCTCGGCCACGCTGTCGCCGCCGAACTTCTCCGCCACCGCGTCCGCGAGGACCAGGGCGACCATCGCCTCGGCGACGATGCCGGCGGCCGGCACCGCGCACACGTCGGAGCGCTGGTGGTGGGCCTGCGTCGGCCTCACCGGTGGCGACGTCCACCGTCTTCAGCGCCCGCGGCACGGTCGCGATCGGCTTCATCGCCGCCCGCACCCGCAGCAGCTCACCGGTGGTCAGCCCGCCCTCGGTGCCGCCGGAGCGGCCGGAGGTACGCCGGATGCCCTCGTCGGTGGCCACGATCTCGTCGTGCGCCTTGGAGCCGGGCACCCGCGCCAGGTCGAAGCCGTCGCCGACCTCGACGCCCTTGATCGCCTGGATGCCCATGAGGGCGGCGGCGAGCCGGGCGTCCAGCCTGCGGTCCCAGTGCACGTGCGAACCGAGGCCCACCGGCACGCCGTACGCCAGGACCTCGACGACACCGCCGAGGGTGTCGCCGTCCTTGTGGGCCTGGTCGATCTCGGCGACCATCGCCTTCGACGCGTCCGCGTCCAGGCAGCGCACCGGGTCCGCGTCCAGCTTCTCGACGTCGGCCGGCGTCGGGTAGACGCCGTACGGCGCCTTCGCGGCGCGCCAGCTCCACGACGTGGCGAGACGATCTCGATGCCGGCCGTCTCCTTCAGGTACGACCGGGCCACCGCGCCCAGCGCCACGCGGGCCGCCGTCTCACGCGCGCGAGGCGCGCTCCAGGATCGGCCGGGCCTCGTCGAAGCCGTACTTCTGCATGCCCGCGAGGTCGGCGTGGCCGGGCCGCGGGCCGGGTCAGCGGGGCGTTGCGGGCGAGCCCGTCGAGGATCTCCGGGTCGACCGGGTCGGCCGCCATGACCTGCTCCCACTTCGGCCACTCGGTGTTGCCCACCATGACCGCGACCGGGGAGCCGAGGGTCAGGCCGTGCCGGACGCCGCCGAGGAAGGTGACCTCGTCGCGCTCGAACTTCATCCGGGCACCGCGCCCATAGCCCGAGCCGCCGCCTCGCGAGATGGTCCGCCACCATGTCCGTGGTGATCGGCACGCCGGCGGGAAGACCCTCCAGCGTCGCGACGAGTGCGGGGCCGTGGGACTCCCCCGCGGTCAGCCAGCGCAACCTGCTCAACGGTGCTCCTCAGTGCTCGCGCCTGGTACTGCCCTGCGTACGCGCGTCATCGCGTACAGCGACGGCCGACCGGGTGCGCGGCCCCGGCCCGCCACCTCCGATCCTCCCACGCCCGGACGCGTGGACCCGGCCGCCGGTCCATCAGGCGGACGAGGCCGGGCCTCCGGTCTGCCGCTGCGGCGCGTACGCGCCGAGGAAGTCCGCGCCGCTCGGCTGCTGCGCGGGCTGCGTCTGCCGCGGTGCGTAGGCGCCCGGATCGTCGGCCCCACTGCCCTGCTGCTGCGTCTGCTGCGGTGCGTACTGCCCCAGGTAGTCCGCGCCGCGCCCCTGCCCGTACCGGGCCGCCGCGTGAACGGGCTGCCCGCCCGCACGGCCCGCCGGTAGGCGATCTTGCGCTTGATCTTGAGCGCCCAGGACGCCGAGGACCGCGAGCACGATCAGGGCGAGCACCGTGATCTGCACCCAGTCCGGCAGGAATCCCAGCAGGGACTCGAATATCTGTGGACTTGACGGACGCCTGAGGCATGCCTGTGGACATGGTTCGTCATCCCCTCCCCTGTTCCGCCCCCTGCGGAACCGAGAGCGGATCTTATCGGGCCGCGAGAGCGCGTTCGCCCGCTTTTCGCATGGCGTCCAGGGGCGCCGGGGCCCGCCCCGTCATCTGCTCGACCTGCAGCGCGGCCTGGTGCACCAGCAGGTCGAGGCCGCTGACGACCGCACCGCCGTACGCCGACCAACGGGCGGCGAGGTCGGTCGGCCAGGGGTCGTAGAGCACGTCGAAGAGGGCCGCCGGGCCGCTCCGGCACGGACCGGGCGAGGGCGTCGGTGACACCGGCCGGCGTGGTGCTGATCACCAGCGGGGCGTGCAGGGCCTGCTCGGCGTCCGCCCAGTCGGCGATGCGCACGGGGACGCTCAAGCCGCTCGGCCCACTGCCGCATCTCGACGGCACGGGCCTCGCTGCGGACGTACACGGCGATCTCGCCGGGGCAGATCCGCGACAGCGCGGCCAGCGCGGAGGAGGCGGTGGCGCCCGCGCCGAGGACCGCGGCGGCCTCGACCTTGTCGATACGGTGCTCGCGCAAAGCCGCGACCATGCCGGGAATGTCGGTGTTGTCGCCGGTCCGGCGGCCGTCCTGGGTGAAGACGACGGTGTTGACCGCGTCGACCGAGGCCGCGGTCTCGCTGATCCCGTCGAGCAGCGGGATCACGGCTCGCTTCAGCGGCATGGTCAGTGAGAGCCCCGCCCACTCGGCACCGAGCGTCTCGAAGAATCCGGGCAGGGCGGCCTCGTCGACCTCGAACCTGTCGTAAGCCCAGCCGGTCAGGCCCAACTCCTCATAGGCCGTGCGGTGCAGGACCGGGGAGAGCGAGTGGGCGATCGGGGAGCCGAGTACGGCAGCTCGGCGTGGTGCGGCCATCAGGGGGTTCCTCAGTTGTTCCGCGAGGCGTTGAACTTGTCGACCAGCTTCTGGTGTTCTGCGTTGGTCTTGGTGAACTCACTGGTCTTGCCGTCCAGCGAGATGAAGTAGTACCAGCCGTCGTCCGTCGGGTTGAGGGCGCCCTTGACCGCGTCCTCGCCGGGGTTGTCGATCGGCCCGGGCGTCAGCCCCTTGTGGAAGTACGTGTTGTACGGGTTGTCGTAGTTCCGCAGCTCGCTCAGGCTCAGGTCGATCTTGCTCTGGTTCTTGATGTAGTTGTACGTGGAGTCGAACTCCAGCATGCCGTTGGTCTGCGGGTTTCCGGGCTTCATCCGGTTGTAGACGACCTCGGCCATCTTGCGGAAGTCGGCGTGGCTCGTGCCCTCGGCCTGGACCATGCTCGCGACCGTGATCAGTTGCCAGGGGTCTTCGAGTCCGAGGCTCGCGGCCTTCTTCTCCACCCCGAGCTTCTCGTACGTCTCGGTGGCACGCGTCACCATCTGTTTCAGCACGGCTTCGGGCTTCTGTCCCTTGGCGATGCCGTAGCTGGAGGGGTAGAGGAACCCTTCCAGCGGGTCCTTGACATCCGCGTGGTTCAGCGCCCATGCGGGCAGGCCGAGCTTCTTGTAGTCCTTCTTGGCGACCGCGGCGGTGGTGCCTTCCTTGACCTCCAGCCGCTTGTCGATGAGCCGGTAGATGTCGGCGTTGCGCTTGCCCTCGGCGATGATCAGGTTGTCGCGGCTCTCCGGGCTGAGCATCAGTTCGACCGCGCTGTCGGCCGACATTTGCTTCTGCAGCGTGTAGACGCCGTCCTGGATGCTGTTGCCGTCGGGATTGTTCGCCTGAGCCGTGACGAACGCGTCGACGCTCTTGACCACGCCCGCGTCCTTCAGCACCTGCCCGATCTCGTAGCCCCCCGCTCCCCCGGGGATCTCGACGGTGACCTGCTGCCCGCTGCCGTCGCCCGCGAAGTCCGGGGCGTCGCCGAAACGATCCTGGTAGAACTGGTAGCCGAAGTAACCGACACCTGCCAGGCCGCCGCCGAAGACGAGAACGACCAACAGACAGGCCATTCCGTTACGGCGCTTCTTCTTGGGTTTGCCGCCGCGTCCCCGCTGGTCGTCGCGTCGTCGGCGGTCCCCCGCCGGCTCGTCGCCGTCGTCATCGTCGTCGCCGCCCGCGAAGAAGGCCTGTTCGCCCTGGTCGGGGCCCGGGTCCCAGCCGGTCTCCGGCTCAGGCTCGGCCCGTCGCCGGCCGGGCGGTTCCGGTGGCGGATACGCGTCGGGCGTGCCGTAGTAGTCGGACTGGCCCCCGCCGTAGGCGCCGGGCTGCTGCCCGTACGGGTCGGCTGGGTCGCCGGGGTAGGGAACCTGCTGGTGCGCGCCGGTGGCCCACCCGCCGTTGTCGTACTGCTGCTGGTGGTATCCCGGGTCCTGCGGGTGACCGGGGTCCCCCTGCCCCGGGTACTGCTGGTGCCCGTGGGTCTGTGCCGCGTACTGCTGGTCGTACTGGTACTGCTGCTGCGCCTGACCGTATGCGGCGTGTTCGCCGGTGCCCCAGTCGCCGTACTGCGACTGCTGCGGCTGCTCTGGATAGTGCTGCGGCTGGCCGCCGTAGGGGGACTGCTGACCCGGGTGGGCCTGCTGTCCTCCCCATCCGCCGTCCCCGTACAACGGGTCCTCCGGATGCCACGGTTCGGAGCCTTGGCCCCGGCCATACTCAGTCATCGATCCCCTAGAGCCGCGAGGCGGCGGTTGCGCGGCCACTGGCCCGGCTCCCGTCCGCCTCTCTCTGGTGCGTCGGCTGTTCGAACACCGGCGCATCGCGCGGAACGTTACCGTATCGCGATCAGATGACCACTTCGACGCCTTCGCCGGGTGCTTTACCTGACACCCGTTCGGATTCCAGCGCCTGCTGGAGGATGACCACCGCGGCTGCCTGGTCGATCACGGAACGGCCCTTCTTGGTCTTCACGCCTGAGGCGCGCAGTCCCTGACTGGCCGTCACCGTGGTCATGCGTTCGTCAATGAGTCTGACCGGAACCGGGGCGATCATGCGGGCCAGTTCCTGGGCGAAAGTACGGACCTTGACCGCTGCCGGGCCCTCGCCCCCCTTGAGGGAGCGCGGGAGG
The DNA here is from genome assembly GCA_963798065.1 of uncultured Actinomycetota bacterium. GTDB lineage: Bacteria > Actinomycetota > Actinomycetes > Streptomycetales > Streptomycetaceae > Streptomyces. The sequence continues at coordinate 52,219 of CAWCSC010000003.1, forward strand.
CCGACGACGACCTCGATCGGCTCGTACTCCTCGACGAGTTGCTTCAACCGCCGCTGAGCTGCGGGAATGTCACGCCCCGGGACCGTCTCCACCGGGGTGGCGAGGATCCCGTCGGGGTCGCACGAGGCGACCCCGATGCGGGCGTCCCCGACGTCGATCGCGAGTCGACGTCCTCTGCGCATCTTCCTGACCCGTTTCTTACTTGGCCGTCTCGATGACCAGGCGCTCGACGGCGTCGACGGCGCCACCGACGGCAGCCGGGTTCTGGCCGCCGCCCTGGGCGACGTCCGGCTTGCCGCCACCGCCGCCGCCGAGGGTCTTGGCGGCCGTACGGACCAGGTCGCCGGCCTTGAGGCCGCGCTCGCGGGCGGCCTCGTTGGTGGCGATGACCGTGAGCGGCTTGCCGTTCGCCACCGCGAACAGGGCCACCACGGCTGCCCGTCCGCCCTGGATGCGTCCGCGCACGTCGAGCACGAGCTTGCGCAGGTCGTCGGCGGTCGTGCCGTCCGGGACCTGACCGGTCACGACAGCAATGCCACGGACGTCCTTGGCGGATTCGGCGAGACCGGCGGCCGCCTGGAGGACCTTCTCGGCGCGGAACTTCTCGATCTCCTTCTCGGCGTCCTTCAGCTTGCCGAGCATGGCGGAGACCTTCTCCGGGAGCTCCTCCGGACGGCCCTTGATCAGCTCCTGGAGCTGGGCGACGACCGTGTGCTCACGGGCGAGGAAGCTGTAGGCGTCGACACCGACGAGGGCCTCGATACGGCGGACACCCGAGCCGATGGACGATTCGCCGAGCAGCTTCACCAGGCCCAGCTGGGCGGTGTTGTGCACGTGCGTGCCGCCACAGAGCTCCTTGGAGAAGTCGCCGATGGTGACGACGCGCACGCGCTCGCCGTACTTCTCGCCGAACTCGGCGATGGCGCCCTGCTTCTTGGCCTCGTCGATGCCCATGACGTCGGCCCGCACGTCGAGGTCGCGGGAGAGGACCTCGTTGATCCGCTGCTCGACGTCGGTCATCACGGCCGTGGGAACGGCGGACGGCGAGCCGAAGTCGAAGCGGAAGCGGCCGGGCTGGTTCTCGGAGCCGGCCTGGGCGGCCGTCGGGCCGAGGGCGTCGCGCAGGGCCTGATGCGTGAGGTGCGTGGCCGAGTGGGCGCGGGCGATGGCCGTGCGGCGACGGGAGTCGATCGAGGCGTGAGCCGTGGCGCCGACGGTGACCTCGCCGACCTGGACGACGCCCTTGTGGACGTACACGCCCGGGACCGGCTTCTGGCAGTCGCGGATCTCGATGACCGCGCCCGTATCGACCTTGATCCGGCCGGTGTCGCCGATCTGGCCGCCGCCCTCGGCGTAGAACGGGGTGCGGTCGAGGACGATCTCGACCTCGTCGCCCTCGGTGGCGGCCGGGGAGGAGGCGCCGTCGACGAGGATGCCGACGATCGTCGACTCGCCCTCGGTTGCCGTGTAGCCGATGAAGTCGGTCTCACCGGCCTTGTCGGCGATCTCGCGGTAGGCGCCGACACCGGCGTGGCCGGTCTTCTTGGCCTGGGCGTCGGCCTTGGCGCGCTCCCGCTGCTCCTTCATCAGGCGGCGGAAGCCGTCCTCGTCCACGGACAGGCCCTGCTCGGCGGCCATCTCCAGGGTGAGGTCGATCGGGAAGCCCCAGGTGTCGTGGAGCAGGAAGGCCTTGTCGCCGGGAAGGACCGTGCCGCCGGAGGCCTTGGTGTCGGTGACGGCCGTGTCGAGGATGTTGGTGCCGGCCTTCAGCGTCTTGAGGAAGGCGTTCTCCTCGGCGAGCGCGACCTTCTCGATGCGCTCGCGGTCGGTGATGAGCTCGGGGTACTGCTGGCCCATCATGCCGATCACGGTGTCGATCAGGTCCTTGACGACCGGACCGGTGGCGCCGAGCAGGCGCATGTTGCGGATGGCGCGGCGCATGATGCGGCGCAGCACGTAGCCGCGGCCCTCGTTGCCCGGGGTGACGCCGTCGCCGATGAGCATCACGGAGGTGCGCATGTGGTCGGTGACCACGCGCAGGGACACGTCCGAGCCGTGGGCGTCGCCGTAGCGGACGCCGGTCAGCTCGGTGGCCTTGTCGATGACGGCCATCGAGGTGTCGATCTCGTACATGTTCTGCACGCCCTGCAGAATCATGGCGAGGCGCTCGAGACCGAGGCCGGTGTCGATGTTCTTGCTGGGCAGGTCGCCGAGGATCTCGAAGTTGTCCTTGCCGATGCCCTCCCCGCGCTCGTACTGCATGAAGACGAGGTTCCAGATCTCCACGTACCGCTCGTCGTTGACGGCGGGGCCGCCCTCGACGCCGAACTCGGGGCCGCGGTCGTAGTTGATCTCGGAGCAGGGACCGCACGGGCCGGGAACGCCCATGGACCAGTAGTTGTCCTTCATGCCGAGGCGCTGGATGCGCTCCTTGGGCACGCCGACGACCTCGTGCCAGATGCGCTCGGCCTCGTCGTCGTCCTTGTAGACGGTGATCCACAGGCGCTCGGGGTCGAGACCGTAACCGCCCTTGTCCTGGGGGCCGGTGAGCAGCTCCCAGGCGTACTTGATGGCGCCTTCCTTGAAGTAGTCACCGAAGGAGAAGTTGCCGCACATCTGGAAGAACGTGCCGTGCCGGGTGGTCTTGCCGACCTCTTCGATGTCCGGCGTGCGGACGCACTTCTGCACGCTGGTGGCACGGGCGTACGGCGGCTTGACCTCGCCCAGGAAGTAGGGCTTGAAGGGCACCATGCCGGCCGGGACGAGGAGCAGAGTCGGGTCGTCCGCGATGAGCGACGCCGAAGGGACGACGGTGTGACCGCGCTCCTCGAAGAAGCTCAACCAGCGGCGGCGAATCTCAGCCGACTCCATCAGTGGTCCTCATTCCGGTTGTACGAATTCTTCTTGTACGTGTACGACGTGCTGTCGATGACGTACGTCTTCGGCTCTTTGCTGTTCTCGATGGCGGCGTGCCGCCGGGGTACGGGGAGTTCGGGGTCGACGGGGGCGTTGATGCCCAGCGCGTCGCCCAGTTCGGCCTCCCGCTGGGCCATGTTGTCGCGGACGTCGAGCGCGAAGTCGACCGCGCGGTCCTTGAGCCGGTGGCCGGCCTCGATCGCCTTGTTGCCCGCGGTCCGGGCGAGGCTCTCGGGTGTCAGCTGCTTGAGCTTCCGGTTGACCTTGGTGGTGGCCCACACTCCGGCGGCGACGCCGGTGGTGAACCAGAACGTACGGCGGAACATCGCTCGGTCTCAGTCCTTCTTCCGCTTCTTCCGCCGTGCGGCCGGCACGGTGCGGCCCACGATGACGGTACGCCTGGACGCCTTGGCGGGCACGTCCTCCTTGCGGCCGCCGAGGGCCCGGCGCACGCCGTAGCCGAAGGCAGCGACCTTGACCAGGGGGCCGCCGAAGGTGGAGGCGACGGTGGTCGACAGCGCGGAGGCGTTCGACGTGACCTCCTGGACGTCGGAGGCGATCGAGTCGACCCGGTCGATCTGGGACTGCGCGGAGCGCACCGCAGAGGAGGCGTCGGCCAGCAGCGGGACGGCCTGGTCGGTCACATCCGCCACGAGCTTGGTGGTCGCCCTGAGCGTCTGGGCCAGCCTCGCCAGCGCGACGGCGAGGAAGGAGACCAGGATCGCCCAGAAGACGGCCACCAGGATTCCGGCCACCTCGCCACCGGACACTGTGTGCACCCGCTCCCTGAAACGTGCCTGAACATCGAAAAAGTCGTGCCCCGAGCCTATCGCGACCGCGGCGGCGCTCCGTACCGGTTTCGGCTGGCGCGCTTTCAGGCAACCTCCGCTGTCGAAGGTGATCGGCACGCGAAAAACCCGCTGCTTCCCACCGTGAAGGCGGGAAACAGCGGGCACGGCGCGAGGCCGGTGGTACCGCTTCGCTGAAGAAGATCAGCGGGCGTAGTACTCGACGACGAGCTGCTCGTCGCAGATCACCGGGATCTCCTTGCGGTTCGGCTCGCGGTCCAGGCGGAACGCCAGGGCCTTGAGGTTCACCTGGAGGTAGCGCGGGGTCTCGCCGTCGGGGGCGAAGCCACCCTCACGGGCGATCGTGAAGAGCGTCTTCTCCTTGGAGCGGTCGCGGACCTGCACGACGTCGTCCGGGCGGACACGGAAGGAGGGCTTGTCGACCTTCTTGCCGTTGACCGCGATGTGGCCGTGGACGACCATCTGGCGGGCCTGGTAGATCGTGCGGGCGATGCCCGAACGAAGGACCAGCGCGTCGAGACGGCGCTCGAGCTCGATGATCAGGGCCTCACCGGTCTTGCCCTGGACCTTGGAGGCACGGTCGTAGGCGCGGACGAGCTGGCGCTCGGACACGTCGTACTGCGCGCGCAGGCGCTGCTTCTCGAGCAGACGGACCTTGTAGTCCGAGTTCTGCTTGCGGCCGCGGCCGTGCTCACCCGGCGGGTAGGGACGGGCCTCGAAGTACTTGACGGCCTTCGGGGTCAGCGCGATGCCGAGGGCACGCGACTTCTTGACCTTGGGGCGGGACTGGTTCGCCACTGTTTCTCGTTTCCTAGTTTCGGCTTGTCAGGGTTGTGGGAGGTCGCATCCGCAGCCGGGGAAACCCGCACCGTCCTCGTCCTGGCGGACTGGTGGACGGGGTGGGCAGCCGCTCCCCTGGTCTGGGCACATACGTGCAGCACGCGAGTGGCCCACCGACCGGTCCCGGAACCCCGGGTGGTGGTGGGCTGCCCGCGACACCGTTCGACGGTGCGCGACGCTCCTGGAGCCGATCCGAGGATCGGGCTCCGGCCGACTGTCCCGTTCTGACTGCACGAGACGCGGCACTCCGGACGAGTTTACAGGGTGCTCAGGACCGCTTTCGACCGAGGTTCTTCCGGGTCCACTCGACCGCGTCCGCGTAGCGGGCCTCCGCGCCGTGCCGGGTCGGCTCGTAGTACTCGCGGTCCTTGAGCTCGTCCGGGGCGTACTGCTGGGCGGCGATGCCCTCGGACAGGTCGTGCGGGTAGACATAGCCCTGGCCGTGGCCGAGCTTGGTCGCGCCCTTGTAGTGACTGTCGCGCAGATGCGCGGGTACGGACCCGGCGAACCCCTTGCGTACGTCCTCAAGGGCGGCGCCGATCGCGGTGGTCGCGGCGTTGGACTTCGGCGCCAGGGCGAGAGCGATCGTGGCGTGGCTGAGGGTGAGGGCTGCCTCGGGGAAGCCGATCATGGCGACGGCCTGGGCGGCGGCGACGGCGATCTGCAGGGCGTTCGGATCGGCGAGGCCGATGTCCTCGCTGGCGGAGATCATCAGGCGCCGGGCGATGAAACGGGGGTCCTCGCCGGCCTCGATCATCCGGGCCAGGTAGTGCAGTGCGGCGTCGACGTCGGAGCCTCGGATGGACTTGATCAGGGCGCTGGCCACGTCGTAGTGCTGGTCGCCGTCGCGGTCGTACTTCACGGCGGCCCGGTCGACCGTCTCCTCCAGGGTGGTGAGGCCGATCTCCGTCTCGCCCTTGTCGAGGGCGGCTCCGGCGGCCGCCTCCAGGGCGGTGAGGGCGCGGCGGGCGTCGCCGCCGGCGATGCGCAGGAGGTGACTCTCGGTCTCCTCGGGGAGGGTGACGGCGTCCTTGAGACCGCGCTCGTCGGTGACGGCGCGCTGGACGAGGCCCCTGATGTCGTCGTCCGTGAGCGGTTCGAGGGTGAGCAGCAGGGAGCGGGACAGCAGGGGCGAGATCACCGAGAAGTACGGGTTCTCCGTCGTCGCCGCGATCAGCGTCACCCAGCGGTTCTCGACGGCCGGGAGCAGGGAGTCCTGCTGGGCCTTGCTGAAGCGGTGGATCTCGTCCAGGAAGAGGACGGTCTCCTTGCCGTACCCGCCGGAGGCGCGGCGGGCGCCGTCGATGACCGCGCGGACCTCCTTGACGCCGGCGGTGATCGCCGACAGTTCGACGAAGCGGGCGTCGGTGGCCTTGGAGACGACGTACGCCAGGGTGGTCTTGCCGGTGCCGGGCGGGCCCCAGAGGATCACGGAGGAGGCGCCGGCGGGACCGGAGGCCTCGCCGACCAGTCTGCGCAGGGGCGAGCCCGGCTTCAGCAGATGCTGCTGGCCCACGACCTCGTCGAGGGTGCGCGGGCGCATCCGCACCGCCAGGGGGCTGCTGGACGGCTCCTTCTCCTGGCGTTCTTCTGCTGCGGCGGTGAACAGGTCGGGCTCCACGTCAGAAACCCTAAATCACGGCACTGACAATCCCGCGGGGCCCCGGCACGGCCGGGTCAGCTGGTCCAGAAGTCCCACCAGCGGGTCAGGATCAGCATGCCGATGATCCCGATGTGCAGCACGGGCAGGACCCAGGTGAACTCGCCGAAGAAGCTCTTGAGCCAGGTCGGGGCCGGGAGGAAGCCCTTGCGGATGTTGAACGACGTCACGTACCAGAACATCAGGATCGTCGCGACCCAGGCCAGGGAGCACCACAGGCACAGCGCGTTGATCCGGTACAGGGACTGGAACATCAGCCAGGCGCAGAAGCCGACGCCGAACAGGCAGCCGGCGTTGAAGGTGAGCCAGTACCAGCGCGGGTAGCGGGCGCGGGCGAGCAGGCTGATTCCGACGGCGATGACGATGCCGTAGCAGACGAGGCCGAGCATCGGGTTCGGGAAACCGAAGACGGCGGCCTGCTTGCTCTCCATGACGCTGCCGCAGGAGACGACGGGGTTGAGACTGCAGCCGGGCGTGAACGTCTTGCCCTCGACCTTGGCCTCGAGGAGCTTGAACTTGTCGATCGTGATGACCCAGGCGGCGAGCAGTCCGGCCGCGCCGGTGATCACCAGCAGCAGGGCGAGGGCCCGGCTGCCGCCCTCGGTACGGGGCGCGATCTCGGCGCGCTCCGACTCGGGCTCCATGGAGACGTCCTTGACTGTCGTCTTGCTCATCACGCCGATTCCGTCGCTTGAGGCCTGACCATCTTCGAGCAGTGCCATTGTGCCGCACGCGGGCGTCTGTCCACCGTTCAGTGGACATAAGCATGTCCGCACGGTCGTCCCTGAGGGGTGCGTTCCGGCCGACGCTCGTCGCATGACAGCACACGGGTACGACCTCGCCGTGGAAGTGCGGGGGCTGCGCAAGCGTTACGGGGACATGACCGCCGTCGACGGCGTCGATCTCGGCATCCGGCGGGGCGAGGTGTTCGGCCTGCTCGGGCCCAACGGAGCGGGCAAGAGCACCACGGTGGAGATCCTCCAGGGCAACCGGACCCGGGACGCGGGCGAGGTGTCCGTGCTCGGTGCGGACCCCGCCACCGCCACGCGCGCGTGGCGCTCACGCGTCGGAATCGTCTGGCAGGACGAATCGGCGCCCGCGGAGTTGACGGTCCGGGAGACCGTACGGCACTTCGCCCGCTACTACCCCCGGCCGCGCAACCCGGAGGAAGTCATCGGCCTGGTCGGTCTGGAGGCCAAGGCGGACAGCCGGATCAAGGCGCTGTCGGGCGGTCAGCGCCGGCGCCTGGACGTGGCGCTGGGCGTGATCGGCGGTCCGGATCTGCTGCTCCTGGACGAGCCGACGACCGGGTTCGATCCGGCGGCCCGGCGGCAGTTCTGGGCGCTGATCCGTGCCCTGGCCGACGACGGCACGACCATCCTGCTGACCACGCACTACCTGGAGGAGGCGGAGGCCCTCGCGCACCGGCTGGCCATCGTCGCGAAGGGCCGGATCGTGGCCGAGGGCGAACCCGGGGCGCTTCGGGAGCGGTACGGCACCGAGGCCGTCGTCGAGTGGACCGATCCGGACGGCACGCCGCGCGTGTCGCGCACCGAGACACCGACCAGGGCGATCGCCGGGCTCATGCACCGCTTCGACGGCGAGATCCCGGGGCTGACGGTGAGCCGCCCGACGCTGGAGGACGTCTACCTCCGGCTCACCGGACAGGAGGACGCGGGATGACCACGACCGTCGTACGGGAGCGCGGCGAGGTCGGTGCCGAGCGGCTTCCCGGTGCCTGGGGGCTCGGGCTGCGGCGGGGCGCGCTGGAGATCAGGCAGTTCTTCCGGCAGCGCGACCAGGTGGTGTTCACCTTCGCCTTCCCGGTCGTCTTCCTGTTCCTGTTCGCGTCGATCTTCCAGGACGACGTGGAGGGCGCGGGCATCACCGCCTCGCAGTTGTACGTTCCGGCGATGATGGCCGCCGGCATCATGTCGACGAGTTTCCAGGCGCTCGGCATCTCGATCGCCGTCGAGCGGGAGGAGAAGACGCTGCGGCGGCTGCGCGGCACGCCGATGCCGCCGACGGCGTATTTCCTGGGCAAGATCTGGCTTGTTCTTTTCACCGGTCTGCTGGAGACGGTGATCCTGCTCGTCGTCGGCACGACCCTGTACGACGTGGACCTGCCCTCGGAGGCGGGCCGTTGGTTCGACCTGGCATGGATCTTCGTGCTCGGCATCACGGCGTGCGCGCTGCTCGGCATCGCGATCAGTTCGGTCCCGAAGTCCGCGACCAGTGCCAGCTCCGTGGTCGTCCTGCCGTTCCTGGTGCTGCAGTTCATCTCAGGCGTCTACATCGCCATCGGCACCATCCCCGACTGGATGCTGACCGTCGGCGCGCTGTTCCCGCTGAAGTGGATGTGCCAGGGCCTGCGCGGGGTGTTCCTGCCGGAGTCGGCGCAGGTGCTGGAGCAGGCGGGGAGTTGGGAGCTCGGACGCGTGGCTCTGGTGCTCGGAGCGTGGTGCGTCGGAGGATTGGTGCTGTGCCTGCTGACGTTCCGCTGGAAGGACCGGCGCGAGGGATGAGCGATGCGGCGGATGCCGGCAGCGCCTACACCTGGGAGCGCTCGTTCCGGCTCTGGGACACGTACTTCGCGCTCATCTGGGTGGCCACCGTGGCCAATGTGCTGGCCGCGGAGCATCCCGGCTGGCCGGTCCGCGCGGTCGCCCCGGCGCTGCTCGTCCCGCTCGTCCCGCTGTACGTGGTGGTGGGGCGCCGTCTGATCCAGGGCGACCCGCCCGACCAGCGGCGGACGATCGGCTATCTGACGGCGGCGCTGGCGCTGTTCCTGCCGTCGGCCTTCCTCGTCGGCGAGACGCGGCTGCTGACCTTCGCGCTGATCCCGCAGTGCTTCATGACGCTGCGGCTGCGGTCGGCACTGGTGGCGGTGGCCGTGATCAACCTCGTGCCCGTGGTGGGCTGGGCGCTGCTGTGGCGCCCCGGCGCCCGGGACGTGGTCTTCAACGTGCTGTTCTGCGTGGTCACGTTGGTGTTCTCGGTGGCGATCGGCAGCTGGACCATCCGGATCATCGAGCAGAGCCAGGAGCGGGCCGAGTTGATCGCGGAACTGGACGCGAGCCGGCACGAGATCGGCAGGCTGTCCGAGGCCCACGGGGCGCTGGCCGAGCGGGAGCGGCTGGCGAGGGAGATCCACGACACACTCGCGCAGGGGTTCACGAGTCTGGTGATGCTGATCCAGGCGGTCGAGGCGGAGCTGGACCACGACGTGCCCGAGGCGCGGCGTCATCTGCGGCTGATGGACGAGACGGCCCGGCAGAACCTCGCCGAGGCCCGGGCCCTGGTCGCCGGGGGCGCGCCCGCCGACCTGGACGGTGCGTCCCTGTCGGACGCGTTGCGCCGGCTCGCCGCGCGCCATGACGCGACGCTGGAGGTGACCGGGCCGGTCCGCATGCTGCCCGCCGGCCCCGAGGTGGTCGCCCTGCGCGCCTGCCAGGAGGCGCTTGCCAACGCCCGTAAGCACGCGGGGAGTTCGGTGACGGTCGGCGTATCGCTGGCGTACACGGACGACTCGCTCATGGTGTCCGTACGGGACGACGGCTGCGGCTTCGACCCGGCAGCGGCCGGCGGCGGATACGGTCTTGCGGGGCTGCGGGCCCGGGCCGTCGAGGTGGGCGGAACCGCGGAGGTACGCAGTGCCCCCGGTCACGGCACGGCCGTGACCGTCCGGCTGCCGGTCGTGAGGAGGGAGATGCCGTGATCCGGATCATCCTGGCCGACGACCATCCCGTCGTACGGGAGGGGCTGCGGGCGATGCTCAGTGCCGAGTCCGACCTGGAGGTCGTCGCCGACGCGTCCAGCGGTCCGCAGGCGGAGGCGCTGGCGGCCCAGTTGCGGCCGGACATCGTGCTGATGGATCTGCGGATGCCGGGGGGCGGGGGTGTGGACTCCATCGTGCGGATGTCCCGGGCCGGGCTTCCGTGCCGGGTGGTCGTGCTGACGACGTACGAGACGGACCGGGACATCCTGCGGGCGGTGGAGGCCGGGGCCGCGGGTTATCTGCTGAAGGACCTGCCGCGTGCCGAACTCGCGGAGGCCGTACGGGCGGCGGCCCGTGGCGAGACGGTACTGGCACCGTCCGTCGCGGCCCGGCTGGTTGACCAGCTGCGGGCCAAACCGGAGCGGCCACGGCTGTCGGAGCGCGAGACGGCCGTGCTGCGCCTGGTCGCCGAGGGCTGCACGAACGCGGAGATCGGACGCCGCTTGTTCATCGGCGAGTCGACGGTGAAGACGTATCTGCTGCGGATCTTCGGCAAGCTGGGGGTGGACGACCGGACGGCTGCGGTGACGAGCGCGATGCGGTACGGGCTGCTGGAGCAGTGAGGAAGGCGCCGGAAGTCTCTCCGGCGCCCTTCGAACTCACGTCAGCCCAGCCGGGCTTCCAGTTCCGCCACGATCTCGTTCACGCCCACCGCCGTCTGTTCGCCCGACTCCATGTCCTTGAGCTGGACGACGCCCTCGGCGAGGTCGCGTTCGCCGGCGACGACCGTGTAGCGGGCGCCGCTGCGGTTGGCGTTCTTCATGGCGCCCTTGAGGCCCTTGGCGCCGTAGGAGAAGTCGGCCGCGATGCCGTTCTTGCGGAGTTCCGTGACCTTGGCGAACAGGACCCGGCGGGCCTCCTCGCCGAGCGGGACGGCGAACACGCTGGTGGTGTCGGGGATTTCGAGCTCGACGCCCTCCGCCTCCAGGGCGAGGACCGTGCGGTCGACGCCGAGGGCCCAGCCGACGGACGGCAGTGCGGGGCCGCCGATCATCTCGGACAGACCGTCGTAGCGGCCGCCGCCGCCCACCGCGGACTGGGAGCCCAGGCCGTCGTGGACGAACTCGAAGGTGGTGCGGGTGTAGTAGTCCAGGCCGCGGACCAGCTTCACGTCGTCCTCGAAGGCGACGCCCGCCGCCGTGATCAGCTCGCGGACCTCCTCGTGGTACGCCTTGCACGCGTCGCAGAGGTAGTCGCGCAGGAGCGGGGCGTCCCCCAGCTGCTTCTGGACCGACTCACGCTTGTCGTCCAGGACGCGCAGCGGGTTGATCTCCGCGCGGCGCAGGGTGTCCTCGTCCAGGTCCAGGCCGCGCAGGAAGTCCTGCAGCGCCGTCCGGTACACCGGGCGGCACTCCTGGTCGCCCAGGCTGTTGAGCAGGATCCGGAAGTTGCTCAGGCCCAGCGAGCGGTACGCCTGGTCGGCCAGGATGATCAGCTCGGCGTCCAGCGCCGGGTCCTCCGCGCCGATCGCCTCGGCACCGACCTGGGAGAAGTGGCGGTAGCGGCCCTTCTGGGGACGCTCGTAGCGGTAGTACGAGCCGGAGTACCAGAGCTTGACCGGGAGGTTGCCCGCCTTGTGCAGGTTGGCCTCCAGCGCCGCGCGCAGGACCGAGGCCGTGCCCTCGGGGCGCAGGGCGAGCTTGTCGCCGCCCTTGGTCTCGAAGGCGTACATCTCCTTCGTCACGATGTCGGTGGACTCGCCGACTCCGCGCGCGAAGAGTTCGACGTTCTCGAAGCCCGGCGTCTCGATGTAGCCGTAGCCGGAGTTGCGCAGCGGCGCGGCGATCGCCTCACGGACCGCCAGGTACTTCGCGGAGTCCGGCGGGATCAGGTCGTACGTGCCCTTGGGGGCCTTGAAGGTGCTCACGGAAGGTCTCGTCACATTCCTCGTCGGGGAGCCGGAGATGCTCCCTGGCCGGCCGCCACCTGCCGCAGATACGGGTTGGTGGCACGCTCCTGGCCGATGGTCGTCTGGGGGCCGTGGCCGGACAGCACCACGGTCGAGTCGTCGAGCGGCAGGCACACGCGGCCCAGCGAGTCGAGGATCTCGGCCATGTCACCGCCGGGCAGGTCGGTGCGTCCGATGGAGCCGGCGAACAGCAGGTCGCCCGAGAACAGGATCGGCGGGATGTCCGCCGCCTCGGGCATGCCGAAGGTCACCGACCCCTTGGTATGGCCGGGCGCGTGCGCGACGGACAGCTCCAGGCCCGCCAGCTCCAGCTTCGCCCCGTCGGCCAGCTCCTTGACGTCGTCCGGCTCACCCACGGTCAGCTCGCCCAGGAGCGGCATCCCGATGGAACGGCCGATCCCCTTCTCGGGGTCACTCATCATGTACCGGTCGTCGGGGTGGATCCAGGCCGGCACGTCGTGCGCGCCGCACACCGGGACGACCGAGGCCACATGGTCGATGTGGCCGTGGGTGAGGACGACGGCCACGGGCTTGAGCCGATGCTTTCTGATCGCTTCCTCGACGCCGTCGGCGGCCTGATGGCCGGGGTCGATGATCACGCACTCCTCACCGGCGGCGGGGGCGACGAGGTAGCAGTTCGTCCCCCAGGCCCCGGCGGGGAACCCGGCAATGAGCACGATCGTCCTTCGTTGTGTCGATACGGGCGGCTGCGGCTGCTGTCAGAGCCTACCGGCGCTGCCGATTCCTCAGCGAACCCATATACGGTACGGGGCACACGCAGGCGGTCGGCACACAGCACGCTCGCGTACCGGTCGACGTTCGAGACCCATGAGGAGAGAACCCGGTGGTCAGCCAGGAACAGCGGCGGCGTCAGCTCGCCCGGGAGAAGTTCTTGCGGCAGCAGCAGCGACGCACTGACGCGCGACGCAAGGCCCGTATCCGCAACTCCGTGATCGCCTCGGTTCTCGGCGTGATCGTGGTGCTCTCGGTGACGGTCTTCCTGACCAAGCCGTTCGAGGACAACGGCAAGACGGAGAACGCGAACGCGGACGTCACGCCGAGCGCCACGCCCAGCAAGGCGCCGGACCCGTGCGAGAAGCCCGCCGCGGGCAAGGTCAAGTCGAAGACCTGGAAGAAGGAACCGTCGATGTCGATCGACGAGTCGGCGAAGTACACGATGAAGCTCGACACGACCTGCGGCGAGATTGACGTCGCGCTGAAGGCGTCGGCGGCGCCTCACACCGTCAACTCGTTCAACTTCCTTCTCGGCAAGGGCTACTTGGACCACAGCAAGTGCCACCGGCTCACGAACCAGGGCATCTACGTCCTGCAGTGCGGTGACCCGCAGGGCACCGGCATGGGCGGACCGGGCTACACCATCCCCGACGAGAACCTCAAGGACAAGAGCCTCAAGGGCGGGGTGTACCCGGCGGGCACGGTCGCGATGGCGAACCAGTACAACGCCCAGACGAAGCAGGGGCGCAACAGCGGCGGCAGCCAGTTCTTCCTCGTCTACCAGGACAGTCAGCTGCCGCCCGACTACACACCGTTCGGTACGGTTTCCGAGGCGGGCATGAAGGTGCTGACGAAGATCGCCAAGGCCGGAGCACAGGCCCCCGACCCTCAGACGGGCAACACGGCGCCCAACGCGACGGTCGTGATCAACAAGGCCGCGATCACCAAATCCTGACCCCTCAACTGCGAAATTTCGGTCGCGCGGGATGCGGACACGCCCCCCGCCGGTCGCCTATGTTGGCCGTGACGAAACTGTGGACGATGCCCGGGGGTGCTGAGGCCCCTCGCAGGCATCATGTGGAGGAGGCGCTGTGAGCAGCGACCCGTGGGGCCGCGTCGACGAGACGGGGACCGTGTACGTGCGTACGGCCGATGGCGAGCAGGTCGTCGGTTCCTGGCAGGCAGGCTCCCCCGAGGAGGCGCTGGCCTATTTCGAGCGCAAGTACGAGGGCCTGGTTGTCGAGATCGGCCTCCTCGAGAAGCGAGTGAAGACCACGGACCTGTCGGCGAAGGACGCCCAGGCCGCCATCGACCACATCCGCGGAGCAGGTCGACGCGCACCACGCGGTGGGCGACCTGGCCGCCCTGCGGGTCCGGCTGGACAAGCTCGTCGGAGCAGGTGGAGGCGCGCCGCGAGGAGCGCAAGGCGCAGCGGGCGAGGCAGTCCGACGAGGCGCGCAAGTCCAAGGAGGCGCTGGTCGCCGAGGCGGAGGAGCTGTCGCAGTCCGATCAGTGGCGGGCGGCCGGTGAGCGGCTGCGGGCCCTGGTGGACACCTGGAAGGGCCTGCCGCGCCTGGACCGCAAGTCCGACGACGAGCTGTGGCACCGGTTCTCGCACGCGCGGTCGGCGTTCTCCAAGCGGCGCAAGCAGCACTTCGCGCAGTTGGACGCGCAGCGCGAGGAGGCGCGGCGGACCAAGGAACGGCTGGTCTCCGAGGCCGAGGCGCTGTCGAACTCGACGGACTGGGGTGTGACGGCCGCGCGCTACCGCGAGCTGATGTCCGAGTGGAAGGCAGCGGGCCGTGCGCAGCGTGAGCACGAGGACGACCTGTGGAACCGCTTCCGCGGCGCCCAGGACGTCTTCTTCGCGGCCCGTAGCTCGGTCTTCGCCGAGCGGGACGCCGAGCAGGCGGAGAACCTCAAGCTCAAGGAGGAGCTGGCCGAGGAGGCCGAGAAGCTCCTGCCGATCACGGACCTGAAGGCGGCCCGGGCCGCGTTCCGTTCCGTCAACGAGCGCTGGGAGGCCATCGGTCATGTGCCGCGCGACGCGCGGCCCAAGGTCGAGGGCCGGATGCACGCCGTCGAGCGGGCGCTCCAGGAGTCCGAGGAGGCCGAGTGGCGCCGGACGAACCCGGAGGCACGCGCGCGTGCCGAGGGTCTGACCGGCCAGCTCCAGGCCGCCGTGGACAAGCTGCGGGGCCAGATCGAGCAGGCTCGTGCGCAGGGCAACAACGCCAAGGCCGACAAGCTCGAGCGTGAGCTCGAGGGCCGCCAGGCGCTGCTGGACCAGGCGCTGAAGGGCCTGCACGAGTTCGGAGGCTGATCAGTCCGTCGAAAGGGGGCCCCGTACGGCGCGTACGGGGCCCCCTTTCGCGTGGTCGTCACGACCTGCTGCGCGCTGACGTCACCCGGTACACGTCGTAGACGCCCTCCACACCCCGGACCGCCTTCAGCACATGGCCGAGATGCTTCGGGTCGCCCATCTCGAAGGTGAAGCGGGAGGTGGCGACGCGGTCACGGGAGGTCTGGACGGCCGCGGAGAGGATGTTGACGTGCTGGTCGGACAGCACGCGTGTGACGTCCGACAGCAGCCGGGAGCGGTCCAGGGCCTCGACCTGGATGGCGACCAGGAAGACCGAGGACTGGGTGGGCGCCCACTCGACCTCGAGGATGCGCTCGGGCTCGCGGGACAGTGACTCCACGTTCACGCAGTCGTTGCGGTGAACCGATACGCCACTACCGCGGGTGACGAAGCCGATGATGGGGTCGCCGGGGACGGGCGTACAGCAGCGGGCCAGTTTGACCCACACGTCCTCGACGCCCTTCACGACGACGCCCGGGTCGGCGCTGGAGCGGCGCTTGCGGCTGCGGCCATGGGCCGGCGGGACCGACTCGTCGATCTCCTCGGTGGCGGCCTCTTCTCCGCCGAGGGCCTGGACGAGCTTCTGCACGATGTTCTGCGCGGAGACGTGGCCCTCGCCGATCGCCGCGTACAGCGCGGAGATGTCGGCATAGCGCATCTCGTGCGCGAGGGTGACCAGGGAGTCGCCGGTCAGGATGCGCTGGATCGGCAGGTTCTGCTTGCGCATCGCGCGGACGATGGCGTCCTTGCCCTGCTCGATCGCCTCGTCGCGGCGCTCCTTGGAGAACCAGGCCCGGATCTTGTTGCGGGCCCGCGGCGACTTGACGAAGCCGAGCCAGTCGCGGGAGGGGCCGGCGCCGGACGCCTTGGAGGTGAAGACCTCCACCAGGTCGCCGTTGTCGAGGGTGGATTCGAGCGGGACCAGGCGGCCGTTGACGCGGGCGCCTATCGTGCGGTGCCCGACCTCGGTGTGGACCGCGTACGCGAAGTCGACCGGGGTGGCGCTGGCCGGGAGCGCTATGACGTCGCCCTTGGGGGTGAAGACGAAGACCTCGTTGCGGGAGAGGTCGAAGCGCAGGGACTCCAGGAACTCGCCCGGGTCCTCGGTCTCCTTCTGCCAGTCCAGCAGCTGCCGCAGCCAGGCCATGTCGTTGAGGTGGTCGTCCTTGCTCTTGCCGGACGACTTGGGGGCGTCGGAGCGCACCTTCGAGGCGCCGGCGACGGCTTCCTGCTTGTACTTCCAGTGCGCGGCGATGCCGTACTCGGCGCGGCGGTGCATGTCGAACGTGCGGATCTGCAGCTCGACGGGCTTGCCGCCGGGGCCGATGACCGTCGTGTGAAGCGACTGGTACATGTTGAACTTGGGCATCGCGATGTAGTCCTTGAACCGGCCGGGGACCGGGTTCCATCGCGCGTGCACCGTGCCGAGGGCCGCGTAGCAGTCGCGGACGGTGTCCACGAGGACGCGGATGCCCACCAGGTCGTAGATCTCCGCGAAGTCACGGCCGCGGACGATCATCTTCTGGTAGACGCTGTAGTAGTGCTTGGGGCGGCCTGTCACGGTCGCCTTGATGCGGGCCGCCCGCAGGTCCTGCTGGACCTCGTCGGTGACGATGGCGAGGTACTCGTCGCGCTTGGGGGCGCGCTCGGCGACCAGGCGGACGATCTCGTCGTACATCTTGGGGTAGAGGATCGCGAAGGCGAGGTCCTCCAGCTCCCACTTGATGGTGTTCATGCCCAGGCGGTGGGCGAGCGGCGCGTAGATCTCGAGGGTCTCGCGCGCCTTCTTCTCCTGCTTCTCGCGCTTGAGGTAGCGCATGGTGCGCATGTTGTGCAGGCGGTCGGCGAGCTTGATGACCAGGACCCGGGGGTCCTTGGCCATGGCGACGACCATCTTGCGCACGGTCTCGGCCTGGGCGGCCTCGCCGAACTTGACCTTGTCGAGCTTGGTGACGCCGTCGACGAGCAGGGTGACGACGTCGCCGAAGTCGCGGCGCAGGTCGTCCAGGCCGTACTCGGTGTCCTCGACCGTGTCGTGCAGCAGGCCGGCCATCAGCGTGGCCGGGTCCATGCCCAGCTCGGCGAGGATGGTCGTCACGGCGAGGGGGTGCGTGATGTACGGGTCGCCGCTCTTGCGCTTCTGGCCGCGGTGCCAGCGCTCGGCGACCTGGTAGGCGCGCTCGATCTGGCGGAGCGTCGCCGTCTCGATCTTCGGGTCGTTGCCGCGCACTATCCGCAGCAGCGGCTCCAGGACCGGGTTGTAGGGGTTCGCACGCTGGACGCCGAGCCGGGCCAGCCGGGCGCGGACGCGGTTGGAGGAGCCGCTGCGGGCGGGCTGGCCGCCGGCCTGGCGCACCGCGGGAGGGACCGGCTTGGGGCGCGACTGCTCGGCGGGCTTGTCGACCGGCGCCGACTGGGCGTGCTCGACCGGCCCGCGGCTGTCGTTCTTCGCGTGCGGCGCGTTCGGCGCGGGCTTGGCCGCGGCTGCCGAGGCGGACTCGGGCTTGGCGGCGGTCAGGTGCTGGGCCTCGTCTGGCAAGAGGGCTCCTCGTGCGCGTTCCGGGACCCCCGGTCAGGCTCCGGAGACCCCATGGTAGCCATCCTGAGCCCCAGGATCGCCTTCAGGCCAATGTGAGGACCGTCTACCCGAGGAACGCGAGAGGCGGGCACCGGATTCCTCCGGGCCCGCCTCCGCGGTGTCGTGCCGGTGTCCACCGGGCTGCTGTGGGCTTTCTAGACCGTGAGCAGCGCCTGGAGCGGAGCAGCACGCAGAGCCGGCTCCAGGCGGGCGCGGCCGCCGAGAAAGCCGAGCTCCATGAGGACGGCGAGACCCGCGACCTCGGCGCCGGCCCTGCGGATGAGCTGGACCGAGGCCTCGGCGGTGCCGCCGGTGGCGAGGACGTCGTCCACGATCAGAACCCGGTCCTCAGCGGCCAGGTCCTCGGCGTGCACCTCGATCTCGGCCGAGCCGTACTCCAGGTCGTAGGCCTGGCCGAGGGTGGCTCCGGGGAGCTTGCCCGCCTTGCGTACGGGGATGAAGCCGAGGCCGGCTCGGACGGCGACCGGGGCGCCGAGGATGAAGCCTCGGGCCTCGAGGCCGACGATCTTGGTGGCACCGGTGCGCTCGGCGATCTCGGCGAGGGCGTCGGTGAGCGCGGTGAACGCCGCCGGGTCCGCCAGGAGCGGGGTGATGTCCTTGAACATCACGCCCGGCTCCGGGTAGTCGGCCACATCCCGGATGCGGCTGAGCAGCAGCTCCTTGATGTCGGTCACCGGCGCTTCCCCGAGGGGCGGCCCCGGCCGCGGTTGCGGGACGCGGGCTGGTTGCGCGGGCCGACGACCGCGGGTGCGGCGTCCTCGGGCTCGTCGTCGGCGTACGACTCCGCGTCGGCCTGGTCCTGCGCGGTCTCGCCCTTGGCGGCGGCCTGGGCCCGCTTGGCCAGGACGCGCTTCCTCAGGGCCTTCATCGCAGGCTCGCGCTCCTTGAGGTCGGCGACGAGCGGCGTGGCGATGAAGATCGAGGAGTACGCACCGGCGGCGAGGCCGACGAACAGCGACAGCGAGATGTCGTTCAGCATGCCCGCGCCGAGGACACCGCCACCGATGAACAGCAGGCCCGCGACCGGCAGCAGCGCGACCACCGTGGTGTTGATCGAGCGGACCAGGGTGCTGTTGATCGAGCGGTTGGCGACGTCGCTGTAGGTCCAGCGGGTCTGTTTGGTGATGTCCTTCGTCTGTTCCTTGAGGCTGTCGAAGACCACGACCGTGTCGTAGAGCGAGTAGCCGAGGATGGTGAGCAGACCGATCACCGTGCCGGGTGTGACCTCGAAGCCGACGAGGGCGTAGATGCCGACCGTGATGGTGATGTCGTGGATCAGTGCGACGAAGGCGGCGACGGCCATGCGCCACTCGAAGGCGATCGCCAGGTAGATCACCACGAGGATCAGGAAGATGCCGAGGCCCTGCCAGGCCTTGCCGGCGATCTGTTCACCCCAGCTGGGTCCGACCAGTTCGGCGTTGATCTGCTCCCCGTCGACCTTGAGGTCCTCGGCGAGGCGGTCCTTGATCTTGTCGGCCTCGCCGGTGTCGATGCCGGCGACCTGGATGCGCAGGCTGCCGTCGCCGAGCTGCTGGACGAGGGCGTCGTGGCCGGAGCCCTGCTCCGCGTACTCCTCGGCCTGGGACACCGAGGCACTGGTGTTCTTCGGGGTGGTGAAGACGGCGCCGCCCTGGAACTCGATGCCCATGTTCAGGCCGCGCACCGCCAAGCCGGCGATGGCCAGAATGGTGATCAGGATCGAGACGCTGTACCAGATCTTGCGGTTCTTGACGAAGTCGTAGCCGATCTCGCCACGATGCAGTCGGGCGCCGAGGCTGCCGAGTTTCGACATCTCAGGCCTCCTTCGGGTCGGCAGGGGCAGCGGGGCGGCGGGTACGGCGCAGCGGCGGCTGGGCGCCCAGGCTCTTCGGGTCGAGGCCGGACCACTTGTGGCCGTTCGCGAAGAACTTGCGGCGCGCCATCAGGGTCAGCAGCGGCTTGGTGAAGAGGAACACGACGACCACGTCCAGCAGGGTCGTCAGACCGAGCGTGAACGCGAAGCCCCGGACCTTGCCGACGGTGACGATGAAGAGCACCGCGGCGGCGAGGAACGACACGAAGTCGGAGACGAGGATGGTGCGCCGGGCGCGCGGCCAGGCCCGCTCGACGGCGGGACGCAGGGTACGGCCCTCACGGATCTCGTCGCGGACGCGTTCGAAGTACACGATGAACGAGTCCGCTGTGATGCCGATCGCGACGATGGCGCCGCACACGGCCGGCAGGTTCAGCGCGAAGCCGATGGCCGGGCCGAGCAGGGCCATGATCGTGTAGGTCAGGGCGGCCGAGACGAGCAGCGAGAGGATCGCGATGAACGACAGGCCGCGGTAGTAGGCCAGCAGGTAGATGACGACCAGCGCCAGGCCGATCGCGCCGGCGATGAGTCCGGCCTTCAGCTGGTCACCGCCCAGCGCGGCGGTGACGGTCGAGACGCTGTCCTCCTTGAAGGTCAGCGGCAGCGCACCGTAGCTCAGCATGTTGGAGAGGTCCTGGGCGGACTGCTGGTTGAAGTTGCCGGAGATCTCCGCGTTGCCGCCGGTCAGGGCCTGCTTGACGTACGGGTCGGAGACCACGTCGCCGTCCAGGACGATCGCGAACTGGTTCTGCGGGGACTGGTTCTGTGCCAGCTTGCCGGTGATGGCGGCGAACTTCTTGGCGCCCCCGTCGGTGAAGTCCATCGTGACCGTCCAGCCCGCGCCGGTCTGGGTGTTCAGGATGGCCTGGGCCTTGTCGACGTCGGTGCCGTCGACCGCGGCGGGGCCGAGGACGTACTTCTGCCACTGGCCCTGCGAGTTCTGGCCGCAGGCCAGGGTCATCTCGGAGGACTTGACGCCGTCACCGACCTTGGCGCGGGTCTTCGCGTTGGTGCAGTCGAGCGCGGCGTACTGCGCCTGGAGCTTGCTCTGGTCATCGCCGGAGGTGCCGCCGGTGGCGGACGGGGAGGGGCTGGGCTTCGCCTTGTCCGAGGCGCTCGCGGACGGCGTCGCGTCGGCCTTCAGCGCGTCGGTCACCGCGCGGCCCTGCGTCGTCGGGCTCGCCGACGGGGAGGCGGAGTTCTTCTCGGTGGCCTCGGGCTTGTCGGTGGCCTTGCCGGACGGCTTGTCCGAGGGGCTCTTGGTGCCGCTGGGCGAGGGGCTGGCCGTCTTGCCGCCGCCGGAGACCTCGGTGGCGAGGACCGGGCGGAAGTAGAGCTTGGCGGTGGTGCCGACCTGCTTGCGGGCCTGCTCGGAGTTCGTGCCCTTGGGGATGTTGACGATGATGTTCTTGTCGCCCTGGGTCTGGACCTCGGCCTCGGAGACACCCAGACCATTGACACGGCGCTCCATGATGGAGACGGCGGTGTCCATGTTGGTCTTGTTGATCGCCGCCTCGTTGCCGGCCTCGGGAACCGCCTGGAGCGTGATGCTCGTACCGCCGGCCAGGTCGATGCCGAGACGCGGTTTCGTGTGCCCCGAGGCGAACATCCCACCGGTGAGCGCCACGAGGGCGATCAGGATCAGGGCCAGCGAGCGCCCCGGCTTGCTCTGGGCGCTCGCGCTCCGGCCCTTTTTAGGTGTGGCCACCTTCTCGTACTCCCTCTCGGGCCACCTCGCTCCGGATCGGCGGACGGGCGGCCATGACATGGTGTCGGGACTCCGTGCGAGCTGGGCGTGTCCCGGGATGCGCGCGCCGTGCCCGCGCACCCCGGGACACGACTACTTCGCCTCGGAGTCGCCGTCGGTCTTCTTCGGCTCTGCGTCCGTCTTCGCCTCGGCGGCCGGGGTCGCCGTCGGCCGGCTCGTCGGCCGCGTCCTTCTTGCCGAGGTCGACGGCCTTGTCGTCATCGCCGGCGTCGGCGGCGGAGGCGTCGCTCTCGGTGAGGGAGGAGGCGTCGTCCGGGACGATGTCGGCGTCGGACTTCAGGTCGTGCTCGATGCCGTGGACGATGCGGTTGTACTCGTCGTCGGAGAGGACGGCACCGATGGCGTTCTTGGCGAAGAGGAGCTCGACGCCCGGGCCGGCGTCGACGAGGACGGTGTCCTCGTTCACCTCCTTGACCGTGGCGTAGATGCCCCCGATGGTGCGGATACCGCTGCCGGGCTGCATTTGGTTCCGCATGTCCGCGGCCTGCTGCTGCTTCTTCTTTGCCGATCGGGTCATCAGGAACATGGCCCCGATGAGCACGATGAACGGGAGGAGGGTCAGGAGACTCACGGGTCGGTACTTCCTTCACACGACCGCGCTGTGAGCGGCCAGATGGTTGGGGGTGTATACGCCGCCGGCAAAGGCGGCATCGGCGGAGTCTAAGCGAGTCCGCGCGCATGGAACAACGCCCAGCATGGCACCGGGGTTCCTGCTCCGGCCACTGACCTCGCCGACCCGCAACGGTGACGGCGCCGTCACGCCCCGAACAGGTCCTGTTGTCCGTTTCCGGTGGTCTGGGAGCGCGGCGGGGTGAGGCCGAGATGCGCCCATGCGGCGGGGGTGGCGACCCGGCCGCGCGGGGTACGGGCCAGCAGACCCTCCCGTACCAGGAAGGGCTCGGCGACCTCCTCGACGGTCTCGCGCTCCTCCCCCACCGCGACCGCGAGCGTGGACAGGCCGACGGGGCCGCCGCCGAACAGCTTGAGCAGGGCTTCCAGCACACCACGGTCGAGGCGGTCGAGGCCGCGCGCGTCGACCTCGTACACGGCGAGGGCAGCCTCAGCGATCTCCTTGGTGATCAGTCCGTCGGCCTTGACCTGCGCGTAGTCCCGGACGCGGCGCAGCAGGCGGTTGGCGATGCGCGGGGTGCCACGGGAGCGGCCCGCGATCTCGGCGGCGCCCTCCGGCTGGGTCTCGACGTCGAGGAGGTGGGCCGAGCGGTGGATGACCCGCTCCAGTTCGGCCGGTTCGTAGAACTCCATGTGCGCGGTGAACCCGAAGCGGTCGCGCAGCGGGGGCGGCAGCAGTCCCGCGCGCGTGGTGGCGCCGACCAGGGTGAACGGGGGCAGCTCCAGCGGGATGGCGGTGGCGCCCGGGCCCTTGCCGACGATGACGTCGACGCGGAAGTCCTCCATCGCCATGTACAGCATCTCCTCGGCGGGCCGGGACATGCGGTGGATCTCGTCGAGGAAGAGGACCTCGCCCTCCTGGAGGGAGGAGAGGATCGCGGCGAGGTCGCCGGCGTGCTGGATGGCGGGGCCCGAGGTGATGCGGATGGGGGCGCCCATCTCGGCGGCGATGATCATCGACAGGGTCGTCTTGCCGAGGCCGGGGGCGCCCGAGAGCAGCACGTGGTCGGCGGTGGCGCCTCGCGCGCGTGCGGCGCGCAGGACGAGGTCGAGCTGCTCGCGGACCTTCTCCTGGCCGATGAACTCGTCCAGGTCCTTGGGGCGCAGGGCGGCCTCGACGGCCTGGTCCTCACGGTCGGCCGCAGAGCCCACCAGCCGCTCGGCGGCGGAGGTGTCGGTCGTGTCGTCCCAGTTCATGATGTGCCTCGGTGTGTGGCGGGTCAGCGGGCGCGGTTCAGGGTCTGGAGGGCGGCCTTCAGCAACTGGCCCACCTGGGGCGTGCCCCTCAGCGGCCTCCGCCTGCGGAGCCACGGCGGTCACGGCCTCGTCGGCCTCCCGGGTCGCGTACCCGAGGCCGATCAGGGCCGCGTGCAGCTGGTCGCGCCAGCCGGTGCTGATCGGCACTCCGACGGCCGGGGCGCCGACCGGCTCGCCGAGCCGGTCCTTCAGCTCCAGGAGCAGCTTCTGCGCGCCCTTCTTGCCGATGCCGGGAACGGCGGTGAGCGCCTTCTCGTCGGCGGTGGCGACCGCCCGGCGCAGGGCGTCCGGGGAGTGCACGGCCAGCATCGCCTGGGCGAGCCTGGGTCCGACGCCGCTCGCCGTCTGGAGCAGCTCGAAGGTCTGCCGCTCGTCGTCGTCGGCGAAGCCGTACAGAGTCAGTGAGTCCTCCCGGACGACGAGGGAGGTGTGCAGCTTGGCGGGCCGGCCGATCCGGAGCGCGGACAGCGTGTTCGGCGTGCACTGTACGGCCATGCCGACGCCGCCGACCTCGACCACAGCCGCGTCGGGGGCGAGCGCGGCGACCGTGCCGCTGACGAAGGCGATCATGTCGTCCGGCCTTTCGAGTGCGGTGCAGGGCGACGGCCTGCTGGAGTCGGTTCTGCGCGGGGGCGCGCCAGATGTGGCAGATGGCGAGGGCGAGGGCGTCGGCCGCGTCGGCGGGCTTGGGCGGCGCGCTGAGCCGGAGCAGGCGGGTCACCATCGCGCCGACCTGCGCCTTGTCGGCCCGGCCGCTGCCGGTGACGGCGGCCTTGACCTCGCTCGGGGTGTGCAGCGCCACGGGGAGCCCTCGACGCGAGGCGCACAGGATGGCGACGGCGCTGGCCTGGGCGGTGCCCATCACCGTACGGACGTTGTGCTGGCTGAAGACGCGCTCGACGGCGACGCACTCGGGCCGGTGCTCGTCCAGCCACTGCTCGATGCCCTGCTCGATGGCGACCAGGCGGTGGCCGAGGTCCGCGTCCGTCGGCGTGCGGACGACGCCGACGCCGACCATCGTGAGCGGCCGTCCGGCGACGCCCTCGACCACGCCGACACCGCACCGGGTCAGCCCCGGGTCCACCCCCAGCACGCGCACGCTGCCCTCCCATTCGATCGCCAGTTTGTGCAGGCTATCGGGTGCCACCGACAACGCCCCGCACCAACGCCCGTCCAACGCGACGGGCCGACGGGATGTCCCCGTCGGCCCGTGCAGCCCTGGAAGCCCGCGGCGGCGTTACGCGTCGACCTTCTCCATGACCTCGTCGCTGACGTCGAAGTTGGCGAAGACGTTCTGCACGTCGTCGCTGTCCTCGAGCGCGTCGATCAGCTTGAAGATCTTCTTGGCGCCCTCCTCGTCCAGCTCGACCTGCATGGTCGGGACGAAGTTGGCGTCGGCCGAGTCGTAGTCGATGCCGGCGTCCTGGAGGGCGGTGCGGACCGCGACCAGGTCGGTGGCCTCGCAGAGGACCTCGAAGGACTCGCCCAGGTCGTTGACCTCCTCGGCGCCCGCGTCGAGCACGGCGCCCAGGACGTCGTCCTCGCCCAGCTCGCCCTTGGGGACGATGACGACGCCCTTGCGGTTGAACAGGTACGAGACGGAGCCCGGGTCGGCCATCGAACCGCCGTTGCGGGTCATGGCGACGCGGACGTCGGAGGCGGCGCGGTTGCGGTTGTCGGTGAGGCACTCGATGAGCACCGCGACACCGTTCGGACCGTAGCCCTCGTACATGATCGTCTCGTAGTCGGCGCCACCGGCCTCGAGACCGCCACCGCGCTTGATCGCGGAGTCGATGTTCTTGTTCGGAACCGACGACTTCTTCGCCTTCTGCACGGCGTCGTACAGCGTCGGATTGCCGTCCAGGTCGACGCCGCCCATGCGCGCCGCGACCTCGATGTTCTTGATCAGCTTCGCGAAGAGCTTGCCGCGCTTGGCGTCGATCACGGCCTTCTTGTGCTTCGTCGTGGCCCATTTAGAGTGGCCGGACATCTGCCTGTCTCCTTCGCGTAACCCATCTCAGCAACCGAGACGCAGGAATCCTACAAGGACTCGGCTGTCCGGTTCGCGCGGACCATGTCGACGAACAGGCCGTGCACGCGGTGGTCGCCGGTCAGTTCCGGGTGGAACGACGTGGCCAGAGCGTTGCCCTGACGGACCGCGACGATGTGGCCGTCGTGCTCGGCCAGCACCTCGGCCGCGGCACCGACGGACTCGACCCAGGGGGCGCGGATGAAGACGCCTTCCACAGGGGCGCCCTCGACGCCCTCGACGGCGACGGCCGCCTCGAAGGACTCGTTCTGCCGGCCGAAGGCGTTGCGGCGCACGATCATGTCGATGCCGCCGATGGTCTCCTGGCCCGAGCGCGGGTCGAGGATCTTGTCGGCGAGCATGATCATGCCGGCGCAGGTGCCGTAGACGGGCAGGCCGTCCCGCACGCGCGCGCGGAGCGGGCTCCATCAGGCCGAACAGGACGGCCAGCTTCGAGATGGTGGTGGACTCGCCGCCGGGGATGACGAGGCCGTCCACCTCGGCGAGCTCTTCGGGGCGCCGCACCGCCCTGGCCACGGCATCGGCCGTGGCCAGGGCGACGAGGTGCTCCCGTACGTCGCCCTGGAGGGCCAGGACGCCTATGACGGGGGTGTCGCTCATGGGTTCCTGTGCCTTACCAGCCGCGGTTGGCGTAGCGCTCGGTCTCGGGGAGGGTGTCGCAGTTGATGCCGACCATGGCCTCGCCGAGGTTGCGGGACGCCTCCGCGACGATCTTCGGGTCGTCGTAGAAGGTGGTGGCCTTCACGATGGCGGCGGCGCGCTTGGCCGGGTCGCCGGACTTGAAGATGCCGGAGCCGACGAAGACGCCCTCGGCACCGAGCTGGCGCATCAGGGCCGCGTCGGCCGGGGTGGCGACGCCGCCGGCGGAGAACAGCACCACCGGGAGCTTGCCCAGCTCGGAGACCTCCTTGACCAGCTCGTACGGGGCGCGCAGGTCCTTGGCGGCGGCGTACAGCTCGTTGTTGTCGTAGCCGCGCAGGCGGGCGATCTCGTTCTTGATCTGGCGCAGGTGACGGACGGCCTCGACGACGTTGCCGGTGCCGGCCTCGCCCTTGGAGCGGATCATCGCGGCGCCCTCGGCGATGCGGCGCAGGGCCTCGCCCAGGTTGGTGGCGCCACAGACGAAGGGGGTGGTGAAGGCGAACTTGTCGCTGTGGTTGACCTCGTCGGCCGGGGTGAGGACCTCGGACTCGTCGATGTAGTCGACGCCGAGGGACTGCAGGACCTGGGCCTCGACGAAGTGGCCGATGCGGGACTTGGCCATGACCGGGATCGAGACGGCGTCGATGATGCCCTCGATCATGTCCGGGTCGGACATGCGGGCCACGCCGCCGTCCTTGCGGATGTCGGCCGGGACCCGCTCCAGGGCCATGACGGCGACGGCGCCCGCGTCCTCGGCGATCTTCGCCTGCTCCGGCGTGACGACGTCCATGATCACGCCGCCCTTGAGCTGCTCGGCCATGCCGCGCTTCACGCGGGCGGTGCCGGTCTCGGGAGCCTGGTTTTCGGAGATGGACACGGGTGACCTCGCTGCTGGGAAAGAGGGGTTTTGTGCAGCACCGAGGAAACGTGAGGGGACCAGGCCACAGCAAGGGCCAATGGGAAGCCGGTGGATCGTTTTCGCGCCACGGCGGCAGGGGGATCCCGCCTTCAGGAGCCCGAGCGGTCCGCCAGCGCCGCCGGCGGTTCGTCGTCCATCTCGAAGGCCAGCGGGAACGGCGCGTGGCCGGCGAGGCGGAACCAGCGGACCTTGCGGTGCGCGGCGCAGCGCGCGGGCGGCGCGTACGGCGTCGTTGTGGAAGCGACGGGCCATCGGGACCCGCCGCACCGCCTCGGCCGAGCTCCGTCGCGGCCGCTCCTCTCCCCCGGGCGCCTCCCGCACCGCCTCCACCTGCTGGGCTCGGCTCGAAGACGGCCCGCAGCGCCTGGCTCAGCTCGCTCTCGGCGACCTCGCGCTGCTCCTCCTCGGCCTGCCGGGCGGCGTGCGCGGCCTCGTAGAGCACGATCGAGGCGGCCGGGTCCAGGACCCCCGACGTCGCCAGTTCCTGCGCCACCGAGGCCCGGCGCAGCAACTGCGCGTCCAGGGCGGCCCGGGCGGCGTCGATCCGGGCGTGCAGCCGGTCGAGCCGGCCGGCGGTCCAGCTCAGATAGAGCCCGATCGCGACCAGGGCGACGGCGATCCAGATGAGGGTGGTGGTCACGAGCGGCAAGGCTAGCGGCCCGACCGGCCTGCCGGTTCACCCCGCCCCGGCCGAGCCGCCCTTCGGCTCGGCCCCCGAAAGGAATCCGTCCGTCCGGCCTCAGTCCCGGGCGAACCCCAGCCTGGCCCGCAGCCCCGTCGCCCGCTCGTCGCTCGGCCACCGCCGCCGCGCCCGCCGTCACCGTCTCGTAGACGGACAGGATGTCCGCGCCGACCGTCGACCAGTCGAAGCGCCGCACGTGGGCGCTGCCCCGCTCACGCAGCTCCGCGCGCCGCGCCGGGTCCGCCAGCAGCCGGACAGCCGCGTCGGCCAGCGCGTCGGCGTCCTCGTTCGGGAAGAGCTCGCCCGCCGCTCCCCGGTCCAGGACCTGCGCGAAGGCGTCCAGGTCGGAGGCGAGGACGGGGGCTCCGGCGGACATGGCCTCGACCAGGATGATGCCGAAGCTCTCGCCGCCGGTGTTGGGCGCCACGTACAGGTCGACGCTGCGCAGGAAGCGCGCCTTGTCCTCGTCGCTGACCATGCCGAGGAACTCCACGCGGGAGCGCAGCTCCGCCGGCAGTGTCTCGACCGCCTCCTCCTCGTCGCCGCGGCCGGCGACCAGCAGCCGGGTCTGCGGGCGGGCGGCGAGGATCTTCGGCAGGGCCTTCATCAGCACCGGCAGTCCCTTGCGCGGCTCGTCGATGCGCCCTATGAAGCCGATCGTGTCGCCCTGCCACTCGGCCTTGGGCTCGGCGCTCGGCGAAGAAGTCGACGTCGACGCCGTTGGGGATCACCACCGCGTCCCCGCCGAGGTGCTCGACCAGGGTGCGGCGGGCGTACTCGCTCACCGCGATCCGGGCGCTGATCTTCTCCAGCGCGGCCTGGAGGATCGAGTAAGCGGCGATCATCGCCCGCGAGCGCGGGTTGGAGGTGTGGAACGTGGCCACGATCGGCCCCTGCGCCGCCCAGCAGGTCAGCAGGCCCGAGCGAGGGCGAGGTCGGCTCGTGGATGTGGATCACGTCGAACGCGCCGTCGTGCAGCCACCGGCGCACCCGGGCGGCCGAGAGGAAGCCGAAGTTCAGCCGGGCCACCGAGCCGTTGTACGGCACCGGCACCGCGCGCCCGGCGGAGACGACGTACGGCGGCAGCGGGGTGTCGTCGTCGGCCGGGGCGAGGACGGACACCTCGTGGCCGAGGCGGAGGAAGTACTCGGCCAGGTCGCGGATGTGGAACTGGACGCCACCCGGTACGTCCCAGGAGTACGGGCAGACGATGCCGATCCTCACGTGGATCCCTTCGCTGGGTCGAGGTCGGCGAGCCACAGGCGCTGCAGCATGTGCCAGTCCTCCGGGTGGTCGGCGATCCCGGTGGCGAAGGCGTCGGCCAGCGCCTGTGTCATGACGGACGTCTTCTCGGCGCGCGTGCCTGACCCGGGCACCTCGACCGGCGGGTGCACGCGGCCCCGCATCACGGGCGAGTCGTCGTACCAGAGGGTGACCGGGAGCAGCTGGGCGCCGGTCTGCTGGGCGAGCAGGGCCGGTCCGGCCGGCATCCGGGCCGTGTCGCCGAAGAAGTCGACCTCGACGCCGGAGGCGGACAGGTCGCGGTCGGCGACCAGGCAGACCAGGCCGCCGTCGCGCAGCCGCCGGGCCAGGGTGCCGAAGGCGGTGCCGCCGCTGTGCGGCAGGACCTCCATGCCGAGGCCCTCGCGGTAGGCGACGAACCGGTCGTACAGCGTCTCGGGCTTCAGGCGCTCGGCGACCGTGGTGAACGGGATGCCCAGCTCGGTGGTGACCCAGGCGCCGGCGAGGTCCCAGTTGGCCAGGTGCGGCAGGGCGAGTACGACGCCCTTGCCGGCGGCCATGCCCTCGGTGAGGTGGTGCAGGTCCTTGGGGTCGAAGCCGCCCCTGATCCGCTCCTTGCTCCAGGCGGGGAGCCGGAAGGACTCCATCCAGTAGCGCAGGTAGGAGCGCATGCCCGCGCGGGACAGCTCGGCCAGCCGCTCGGGGCCGGCGTCGGGCACCACGCGCGCGTAGTTGCTCTCCAGACGCCGTACACCCTTGCCGCGCTGCTTCCAGGCGAGGTCGGCGATGGTGCGTCCGAGCCGTACGGCGACCGGCTCGGGGAGCTTCTTGACGGTGCTCCAGCCGAGGCCGTACAGCGCGTCCGTCAGCCGGTCCTGTGCGCTCACGTGGCCGCCTCGCTCCCGTGAGAGGCGTTCTGCTGCTTGCCCTCATTGTCCTGCTCGGCGGCCTCGGCCTCCGCGGACTCCCGGCGGACCGTGACGACCCGCTGGATCAGCGTGACGAGGCTGCCCACGGCGACGATCCACAGGGCGACGGGCAGCAGGTACTGGATGCCGGGCACACCGAACGTGTGCAGGCCCGCGAGCCCGGCCGCGACCAGCGAGATCACCAGCCGCTCGGCACGCTCGACGAGCCCGTTGACGGCGACCGGCAGGCCGATCGACTCGCCGCGCGCCTTGGTGTACGACACCACCTGGCCGCTGGCCAGGCAGAAGATCGAGACCGCGCACAGGACGAGGTCGTCGCCGCCGCCCGCGTACCAGAGGGCGAAGCCGCCGAAGATCGCGCCGTCGGCGACCCGGTCGAGCGTGGAGTCCAGGAAGGCGCCCCAGCGGCTGGAGCGGCCGAGCTGGCGGGCCATGTTGCCGTCGACGAGGTCGGAGAACACGAACAGCGTGATCACGACCGTGCCCCAGAAGAACTCGCCCATGGGGTAGAAGACCAGCGCACCCGCGACCACACCGGCGGTGCCGATGAGCGTGACGGTGTCGGGGCTGACGCCCCGCCGGATGAGAAACGCGGCGAACGGTGTGAGGACACGCGTGAAGAATGCACGCGCGTACTTGTTCAGCATGGCCTTCCCGAGGGTCGGTGTCGCCGCATGGCCCCTGCTGGCCACCGGCTGGCCCATCGTAGCCACGCGCGCGCGTGGGCGCGGGGCGGGCACCCGGACCCCTTCGGCGGATCCGTCGAGCGGCTGGTGGGCGGCGCGATCGCGTCCTTCGTATGGACGCACCGTGACGGGAGTGGAAAGCTCGAAGGACCGCGGGCGTCGCCGGAGCCGCCACTGCACGCGGATCCCGCGTGTCCGCGCCCACAGTGACCTCACCGTGCACGGGAGGCAGGATCATGGGCGACAAGGCACACGACACACCCCGGGGCCGCCGGCAGGGCAACGAGCGGCCGACCACCCCGCAGTCCGTACGGAATGTGGTGCTGGTCGGCCACTCCGGATCGGGCAAGACCACCTTGGTGGAAGCCCTCGCACTCACCGCGGGGGCGGTGAACCGGGCGGGCCGCGTGGAGGACGGCGGCACCGTCTCCGACTACGACGAGATCGAGCACCGGCAGCAGCGCTCGGTGCAGCTCTCCCTGGTGCCCGTCGAGTGGGACGGCATCAAGATCAATGTTCTCGACACCCCCGGATACGCCGACTTCGTCGGTGAGCTCAGGGCCGGTCTGCGAGCGGCGGACGCGGCCCTCTTCGTCGTCTCGGCCTCGGACGGCGTGGACGGCTCGACCCGCATGGTGTGGGAGGAGTGCGCGGCCGTGGGCATGCCCCGGGCCATCGTCATCACGCACCTGGAGGCGGCGCGCGCCGACTTCGAGGAGATGACGCGGATCTGCGCGGAGGCCTTCGGCGCGGACGACCCCGACGCGGTGCTGCCGCTCTACCTGCCGCTGCACGGCCCGCAGGCGCCCGACGGGCACGCGCCCGTGACCGGGCTGATCGGGCTGCTGTCGCAGAAGCTGTTCGACTACTCGACCGGCGAGCGCAAGGAGTCCGAGCCGGGCGAGGACCAGTTGCCGCTGATCGAGGAGGCACGCGCCCGGCTGATCGAGGGGATCATCGCGGAGAGCGAGGACGAGACCCTCATGGACCGCTACCTCGGCGGGGAACCGGTCGACGTCAAGACGCTGATCGAGGACCTGGAGCGGGCCGTCGCGCGCGGGGTCTTCTTCCCCGTCCTGGCCGCCGCCCCCGCGACCGAGGGCGCCCGGCAGGGGCTCGGCACGGTGGAGGTGCTGGAGCTGATCACGCGGGGCTTCCCCACACCACTGGAACACGAGACGGTGCGGGTCACGACGATCGACGGCAAGCCACGCGAGCTCAGGCCCTGCGACCCGGACGCGCCATTGGTCGCGGAGGTGGTGAAGACCTCCTCCGACCCGTACGTCGGCCGGCTGTCGC
The DNA here is from genome assembly GCA_963798065.1 of uncultured Actinomycetota bacterium. Lineage (GTDB taxonomy): Bacteria > Actinomycetota > Actinomycetes > Streptomycetales > Streptomycetaceae > Streptomyces. Next base: position 83,783 of record CAWCSC010000003.1, read on the forward strand.
TGATCCGCCTGTTCTCCGGCACCCTGCGTGCCGACCAGACGGTCCATGTCTCCGGGCACGGACTGGCCGACCGCGGGCACGAGGACCACGACGTCGACGAGCGGATCGGCGCCCTGTCCACGCCGTTCGGCAAGCAGCAGCGCCCGGTGTCGCACGTCATCGCGGGCGACCTGGCCTGCGTGGCCAAACTGGGCCGCGCCGAGACCGGTGACACTCTGTCCGCCAAGGACGACCCGCTGCTCATGGAGCCGTGGCAGATGCCCGACCCGCTGCTGCCGCTCGCCATCCAGGCACACAGCAAGCCGGACGAGGACAAGCTCTCGCAGGGCCTGGCCCGGCTGGTGGCCGAGGACCCGACGATGCGGCTCGAACAGAACCAGGACACCCACCAGGTGGTCCTGTGGTGCCTGGGCGAGGCGCACGCGGACGTCGCCCTGGAACGGCTGCGCAGCCGGTACGGCGTCCAGGTCGACGTCGTGCCGCACAAGGTGTCCCTGCGCGAGACCTTCGCGGTCAAGTCGGGCGGACGCGGCCGGCATGTCAAGCAGTCCGGCGGGCACGGGCAGTTCGCCATCTGCGAGATCGAGGTCGAGCCGCTGCCCGGCGGGTCCGGCATCGAGTTCGTCGACAAGGTCGTGGGCGGCGCGGTGCCCCGGCAGTTCATCCCGTCGGTGGAGAAGGGCGTACGGGCGCAGGCCGCCAGGGGAGTTGCCGCCGGGCATCCGCTCATCGACGTGCGCGTGACCCTCCTGGACGGCAAGGCGCACTCGGTGGACTCCTCCGATGCCGCGTTCCAGACGGCCGGGGCGCTCGCGCTGCGGGAGGCCGCGTCCGACGCGAGGATCCATCTGCTGGAGCCGGTGGCCGAGGTGTCGGTGCTGGTCGGCGACGACTTCGTGGGCCCCGTGATGAGCGACCTGTCGGGGCGGCGCGGCCGGGTGCTCGGCACCGAGCAGACGCCCGGCGGGCTCACCGTGATCCGGGCCGAGGTGCCCGAGATCGAGATCGGCCGGTACTCGGTCGACCTGCGGTCGCTGTCGCACGGCACGGCGCGGTTCAGCCGCCGGTACGCACGGCACGAGCCGATGCCGCCGCAGGTAGCGGAACGGGTGCGTGAAGAGGCGCGCAAGGCCTCGTAGTTCGCGCCCGGCGCCACCAAGTGGCCCTCGTGAGGGCTTCCCTCCGCGTCGGCGGGCGGCTTGACGGCCGCCCGCCGACAGATGTCGGTGCGTGCGGATACGCTGATGACCTGATCAACAGGTGTGCGGAGCGCGGAAGTCGGGAAGGCCGCAGATGCGGATGCGGCAGCGATGGGGGCGGCAGTGACAGACGGATTCGACTTCAGCCCAGGGGCCCAGGTGCCTCTGGCGGGTTCGGCTGGGCAGACGGCGGCGACCTACGCACTGGCCGCGGCGGCGTACCGGGACGACGAGGTCACCAAGATCCTGGCCGCCGACAACGAGTGGCACCAGTCGAAGGTCACACCCCCGCGCTCCTGGGCGAAGATCCTCCGCCCGAGGCTCGGCGAGGCCTTCTCCCGCGCGGTGATCGACCGGATGCTGGGGGCCGGGCGCAAGCCGGTCATCCAGTCGTTCGGCATCGAGCCCCAGGTCGTCGTGGAGCACTGCCTGGCGGCCCACCGCATTCGCCGCGACCGCGACAACTGGCTCTCGGCGATCACGGTCATCTGCGGGGTGCTCTTCCTGCCGGGCTTCCTCGTGTGGCTGCTGGTGTTCACGCTGCGCACCACCATGGCCAAGCGCGAGGACAAGCGCGCCGGCGCCCTCGCCACGACCCTGCTGGTCGCGGTGGGCGCGCTCGCCGTGCTGTTCCTGATCAAAATCCCCTTCACGGGATTCTGGGCCTTGTACGCGCGCGCGGCGATCATCATGCCCGTCGTCGGCTGGTTCTGGGCCAAGCAGATCTGCGAGCGGACGGCCCGTGACCTGCGAGATCGCTGGTCGAGCCTGCTGGCGGGCGGCGGCGTGGGCGCCAAGATCCCCGAGGCCGTTCCGGGCAACCCGGGCGACGCGGCCGAGCAGGTACGCAAGGAGCTGGCCCGCCTCGGCGCCGAGCAGCGGTCCAACTCGGTCTTCTACGCCGGCCCCAAGGGCATACTCGGCATGGGCACGCGGTGGGGCAGCTGGCAACTGGCCGAGGAGCTGGTCTCGGCCGATCCGGACAAGGAGTTCCACCCCTTCCGCAGCTGGGACGTCATCGTGGCGATCCAGGGCGGCCTGGGCATGCTGGAGCGCACGTCCATCAACACCGGCGGCTTCCCCAAGCCGTCCATCACGCACTGGATCGTCACGCCGATCGGCGAGAAGGCGACGGACGTGTCCCGGCCGAGCGGCACGGACGTCGACGCGTACACGGTCCGGACGCACGCCATACAGGACATCTGCAACAAGCAGCAGTTCGGCAGCGGCGACCGGCACTATCTCGGCGTGCAGTGGACCCTCTGGGACGGCCACCTGGTGATCACGATGCTGATCACGGTCACCGTGCTGCACGACACCCTGCGCATCGAGGTCACCGGGCACGCCCTGGGGCCGGTCAACCCCCTGTTCAACGAGAAGCCTGCGGCCAAGGAGAAGGCGGTGCAAAAGGCCCTGAAGTTCTGGGAGACCCGCACCGTGAAGCTCCCTCTGATCGACGCCGACGAGGTGGTACGGCTGGCTGCGCGCGCCCCGCTGACCTGGTACCCGCCGCTGCTGAACTGGCTCGGCGGCAGTCTGACGCTCCCGGAGCCGTTCGGTCTGCGGCATGCGTGGGCCGACCAGCCGTGGCGGCATCGCTTCATGGCGGACGACGCGTTGCGGGCTGCGACACCTGTGCTGCGTGTGGTGCATGCGGCGGCGCTGAAGGTGCTGCGGGAGAACGGGGTGAATGTGGAGAAGTTCGGGTCCAGGTCGGCGGCGCTGAGTGGGGCTGTGCAGGAGGCTTCGCCGAAGAAGGCGGACGTTTACGACGCGTAGGACCTCGTGAGCCGCGGGCGGGAAGGGCCGGTGCGAAAGAACGCCGGCCCCGCCGGACTCAGCTCGTCGGCCAGGCCTCCGCCAGCATCTTCCTCGTGTCCGCCAGCAGCTGCGGCAGCACCCGCGTATGTCCCACCACCGGCATGAAGTTCGTGTCCCCACCCCAGCGCGGCACGATGTGCTGGTGCAGGTGTGCCGCGATGCCCGCGCCCGCCACCGACCCCTGGTTCATGCCGATGTTGAAGCCGTGCGCGCCGGAGGCCGTGCGCAGGGCGGTCATCGCCTGCTTGGTGAGTTCGCCGAGTTCGGCGGTCTCCCCCGCCGTGAGGTCCGTGTAGTCGGCGACGTGCCGGTAGGGCACGGTCATCAGGTGCCCGCCGTTGTACGGGTACAGGTTGAGCACCGCGTAGACCTGCTCGCCGCGCCGGACGACCAGCCCGTCCTCGTCGGACTTGGCCGGGATCGCGCAGAAGGGGCAGCCGTCGCCGGCGCCCGGGCCGCTCGGCTTGTTCTCGCCCTGGATGTAGGCCATCCGATGGGGCGTCCACAGACGCTGGAACGCGTCCTGCGTCCCCACTCCCAGCTGCTGCTCCGGCTCACTCGTCATGCAGTGCAGCATATGGCGTCGAGCTGGGGGGACGGCAAAGGCCCCCGGGATCTCCCCGGGGGCCCGTACGCCCGTGAGATTCAGACCTGCGCCCGCTCCTCGACGACCTTCTGGATCTTCGCGATGGCGTCGTCGAAGGGGATGCCGTTCTCCTGCGAGCCGTCGCGGTAGCGGAAGGACACGGACCCGTGGGACATGTCCTCGTCGCCCGCGATGACCATGAAGGGCACCTTCTGCTTCTGGGCGTTGCGGATCTTCTTCTGCATGCGGTCGGAGGAGGAGTCGACCTCGACGCGCAGGCCCTTCCTCTTGGCCGCCGCCGCGAACTTCTCCAGGTACTCGACGTGCCCGTCGCCGATCGGGATGCCGACCGCCTGGACCGGGGCCAGCCACGCCGGGAAGGCGCCCGCGTAGTGCTCCAGGAGCACCGCGAAGAACCGCTCGATGGAGCCGAACAGCGCGCGGTGGATCATGACCGGGCGCTGCTTGGAGCCGTCCGCGGCCCGTGTACTCCAGGTCGAAGCGCTCCGGCAGGTTGAAGTCGAGCTGGATGGTCGACATCTGCCAGGTGCGGCCGATGGCGTCCTTGGTCTGGACGGAGATCTTCGGGCCGTAGAAGGCGGCGCCGCCCGGGTCGGGCACGAGGGGCAGACCCTGCTTCTCGGCGACCTGCCGCAGCGTCTCCGTGGCCTCCTCCCAGGCCTCGTCCGAGCCGACGAACTTCTCCGGGTCCTTGGTGGACAGCTCCAGGTAGAAGTCGGTCAGGCCGTAGTCGCGCAGCAGGCCGAGGACGAAGGTGAGCGTCTTGTCGAGCTCCTCCGACATCTGCTCGCGGGTGCAGTAGATGTGCGCGTCGTCCTGGGTGAAGCCGCGGGCCCGGGTCAGGCCGTGCACGACGCCGGACTTCTCGTACCGGTACACCGTCCCGAACTCGAAGAGGCGCAGCGGCAGTTCACGGTAGGACCGCCCGCGCGCGTCGAAGATCAGGTTGTGCATCGGGCAGTTCATGGGCTTGAGGTAGTAGTCCACGCCCTCGTCGAGCTGCATGGGCGGGTACATGCCGTCGGCGTACCAGTCCAGGTGGCCCGAGGTCTCGAAGAGCTTCCCCTTGGTGGCGTGCGGGGTGTAGACGAACTCGTAGCCCTCTTCCTCGTGGCGGCGCCGCGAGTAGTCCTCCATGACCCGGCGGATGATGCCGCCCTTGGGGTGGAAGACGGCGAGGCCGGAGCCGATCTGCTCCGGGACGGAGAACAGGTCGAGCTCGCTGCCGAGCTTGCGGTGGTCGCGCTTCTCGGCCTCGGCGAGGAACTCCAGGTGCTGCCTTGAGCTCGTCCTTGGTGGGCCAGGCGGTGCCGTAGATGCGCTGGAGCATGGGGTTCTTCTCGCTGCCGCGCCAGTAGGCGGCCGCGTTGCGCATCAGCTTGAACGCCGGGATGTTCCGGGTGGTGGGCAGGTGGGGACCGCGGCAGAGGTCCTTCCAGCACAGCTCGCCGGTCTTGGCGTCCAGGTTGTCGTAGATCGTCAGCTCGCCGGCGCCGACCTCGACGTCCGCGCCGTCGTCGGAGGAGGCCGAGCCCTTGAGGCCGATCAGCTCCAGCTTGTACGGCTCGTCGGCCAGCTCCTCGCGGGCGTCCTCGTCGGTGACCGCGCGGCGGGCGAACTGCTGCCCGCGCTTCTGGATCTCCTGCATCTTCTTCTCGATGGCCTTGAGGTCCTCGGGCGTGAACGGCTTCTCGACGTCGAAGTCGTAGTAGAAGCCGTCCTTGACGGGCGGGCCGATGCCGAGCTTGGCCTCGGGGAAGAGCTCCTGCACGGCCTGCGCCATGACGTGCGCGGTGGAGTGGCGCAGGATGTTCAGGCCGTCCTCGGAGGAGATCTCGACGCCCTCGACCTCGTCGCCCTCGGACAGGGCGTACGACAGGTCCCTGAGCTCGCCGGCCACGCGCGCGGCGACGATCGAGCGCTCGCCGGCGAAGAGCTCGGCGGCCGTAGTGCCCGTCGTCACCACGCGTTCTTCCCGCTCGGAATCGCGCTGGATGATCACACGGACGTCTGACACCGGTCTCTCCTGACTGAAGGGGGCTGCGGCGCCATACCGGAGCGCGCGCACGAGTAAGGATCGTACCGACCCGGGACCCCCCTGAGCGAAATCAGTCCCCGCGTCACCCCCGTCCCCTCCGCAGGCCTCCTCGAAGAAGGCCGCCATCCCGGCGTTCTCCTGGAGCGCCTTCATCAGCCGGTCCCGTTCGGCGTCGTCGACCTGCACCGGTACGACGCCGTGGGCGCCGGTCAGGCGCCGGAAGCCGCCCCGGCTCTCCAGCCGCCCCTGCACCCGCACCGGCAGCCCGACGAGGTGGGCGTGCCCGGCGATCCGGTACGCCTCCTCGTCCAGGGTGATCCGGACGTTCGGGACCTCGGCCCCCGCCAGCACGCGCAGCCGTACGGTGCCCTCGCCGCGCGGCCCCGACCTGCGCAGCCGTACCACCGCACCGGTGATCCGCACCGGCACCGCGGGTTCCTCCCGCAGGTAACGGGCACCTGCCTCGCGCAGTACCGGCAGATCGCCGGGCGAGAACTCGACGGGCTCGGCGCAGGGCGCGCAGCCCTCGGGCACCCCGGCCGCCGGAGCCCACTCGACGGCGATCCGGGCGCCCTCCGTGCCCCGGACGAGGGCGACGAGGGCCTCGGTGAGTTCGTGGCTCACCCCGGTTTCGACCGCGGCGTCGAAGGCGTCCATGCCACCCGTGGCGCGCTGGTAGTCGATGGCCTCACGGGCCGCGTACAGCGCCTGGTGGAGGCGTACGGCCAGGGGGCGCCCGCCGGAGACGGGCACGAAGGCGGTGAGCCGGCCGTCGGTGGCGGAGCCGACGAGGACGTTCTCCAGGGACGCGGCGGCGGAGCGCCGGTGGCGGGCGCCGTGGTAGCCGGCACGCGCGCGTGCGGCGAGTGCCGCCGCGAGCAGCATCCTGCGGGCCGCGGTGCGCAGCCGGTCCTCGACGGTCCAGGGCGCCGCACCGGCGGGCCCGGCGGGGACGTCGTGCCACCAGCGGATCTCGTCGCTCGGCACGGCGAGGGAGACGAGGACCTCGCGGGCGGAGGGCGAGCCGCTGCGGGACAGGGCGAGCAGAGCCTCGCCGAGGAGATCGTCGCTGTCGGGGAAGGCGCGGCTCTCCGGCACCAGCAGGCTCGTGCCGCTGCCGCCGGGTCCTGGCGGGGTCCAGCGGCCGTAGCGTCCGGGCGCGCCGCCGCGCCGCCGCCAGCCGTGCCTGCGCAGCAGGGCGCTCAGCACGGCCGGGTCGACCTCGCGGGGCTCGGGCCGAGGGCCGCTCCAGGAGTCGACGGGGTGGGGCCGCACGGCCCTCAGCGGTTCCTCGGTCGGGCGGTGCGTCACGGTTTCCCTCCCGTCCCGACCCGCGTCATGATCTCGCACAGGGCCCGGTCGTCGAAGATGCGTGCGGTCGGTATGCGCACGGTGGTGCGGTGGCGGCCGGTGATCGGGTGGCCGGCGAGGTTGGTCCAGTAGCAGCAGTGCCTGAGGTCGAGCCGGTCGTGGCCGGCGCGCAGCCAGTCGTCCTGGGAGCGCGGCACCAGCATCACCACCAGGATCTTGTGCACCGACACGGGTGTGCGGGCGAGCTTGGCCAGGTGGGCGTTGTCGAGCGTGAAGGAGAAGGTGCGCCCCGGTGGGGCGGGCGGCACCTGGTATGTGGCCTTGAGCTGCACCTTGATGGTGACCTCGTCGTCGACCGTGTGCCCGGGGGCGCTGTGGCTGACGTGCCAGTCGATGCCGTTGTCGGGGAACGGCTGGGACAGTGAGCAGCCGGCGGCCGCCGCGACGGCGTGCAGATAGCCGACCTGCAGTGTCTCCATGCAGGCGGTGGTGGCGAGAGTGCCGCGGGAGGGAGCCGTGCGCTCGGGCAGCAGCCCGCCCCGTTCGGGCTGCGCTATGGCCATGGCCAACAGCCTTCCAGAACAGTTGAGTCCCCACTGCGGGCCGCTGAACTGCAACAACCCGTACTCCTGTTGTCTCCTTCCGGCGTACGGCGCAAACAGCCCGGGTATCACCGAATCGGGCAGCGGACGATGCGTCAACTGCCGAAGGTGAGCGAGGGGTTGTGAGGCGATGACGACGTGCTGGTACGAAGGGGCGCTGGCTGCCTTCGACACGGAGACGACGGGCGTGGACGTCGAGACCGACCGGATCGTGTCGGCCGCCGTCGTCGTCCAGGACGCCCCGGGCGTCCGGCCGCGGGTGAGCCGCTGGCTGGTGAACCCGGGTGTGCCGGTGCCCGACGAGGCGACGGCGGTGCACGGGCTGACGGAGGAACACCTGCAGCGCAACGGCAGGTGGCCGGCGCCGGTGATGTACGAGATAGCGGAGGTGCTGGCCGAGCAGGCCCACGCAGGCCGCCCGGTGGTGGTGATGAACGCGCCGTTCGATCTGACCCTGCTGGACCGGGAGTTGCGCCGCCATCGCGCCTCGGCCCTGGACCGCTGGTTCGGGTCGGCGCCGCTGTGTGTGCTCGACCCGCGGGTCCTGGACAAGCACCTGGACCGCTACCGCAAGGGCCGCCGCACGCTGACCGACCTGTGCGCGCACTACGGCGTCACCCTGGAGGGCGCGCACGACGCGGGGGCCGACGCGGTGGCGGCGCTGGAGGTCACCCGGGCGGTGGGCCGGCGCTTCGCGTCCCGGCTGGAGCGGCTCGCCCCCGGTGAGCTGCACACGCTGCAGGCGGTGTGGCACGCGGCGCAGGCGCGTGGACTCCAGGCGTGGTTCGCGCGCAGCGGCGTGGAGGAGTCGGTGGACCCGGCCTGGCCCCTGCGTCCGGATCTGCCGGCGGCGGCCTGAGCACACACCTTCGCGCACAAGTTCGCGCGCACGAGAAAGCCGGTCCGTCTGAGACGGACCGGCCGTTTCCGGTGGGCGATACTGGGTTCGAACCAGTGACCTCTTCGGTGTGAACGAAGCGCTCTCCCACTGAGCTAATCGCCCGGGAACGCACCGAACAATACAGGCCCCGGCACCGTTCCTTCAAACCGCTTCGAGGTGCCTGACCAGTCCGCGCCGCCCGGACCGCATCATCAGCGCGTGATTGGCGCGGAAGACCGGCCGCCCCGGTACGGCGAACTTTTTCAGCAGCGGTTTGGTCACGCTCACGACCTGGTCGTACCGCGCGAGACTGCCCGGCCCGAGGGGCGTGACCGTCCAGCGCGCCCAGCCCTCGATGTCCCCGGACAGGGCGATCTCCAGCACACCGGCCTCGGGATCGCGCCGCCCCTCTCGTGCCGTGAAGGTCATGTCGTACGGCAGGACGGAGCGGATCCGGATCACCCCGGTGGTGTCGTCGAGCCGGGTGACGTCCCGGACCTGGCGCCACCAGCGGGGGTAGTCCTCGACGCGTTCCAGTGCCTCGTACACGGTGGCGGGCGGCGCGTGCAGGGGCCACAGGCTGCGGAAGCGGTAGTGGTTCCAGTCCATGCCCGCAGTCTGCCCACTCGCGGCGGAAGGCTGTCTGAGTACGGGCCTGAGTATCCGCACTCATGCCGAACGAGGTGACGCGGACCACACTGCCAGGCATGACGCACCTTCCGCCCCCGGCCGAGGAGTTGCGGCTCCTCGATGCCGAACTCTGGCAACTGGACGCCCGCAGGACTCAGTTGCTGGCCCGTCGCGCCTGGCTGGTCGCGGCCCTGCAACGGACACAGCAGCCGTCACCGGCGGCACCGCCGCCCGCGGCACAGCCCCGCCCGGAGACCGCCGCGCCCAGCGTGCAGAACGTGCTCCTGGTGCTCGGCGGTGTGCTGCTCACGCTCGCTGCGGCGGTGTTCACGCTGGTCAGCTGGGGGCACATGGGCATCACCGGGCGGGCGCTGGTGCTCGGCGCGGTCACGCTGGCCGCGCTCGCCGGGCCGGCGCTCCTGCTGAAGCGAGGGCTGCGGTCGACGGCCGAGTCCGTGGCGGGGCTCGGGCTCGCCCTGACCGTCCTGGACGCGTACGCGCTGCACGAGGCCGCCCTCACCGGGACGGGCGGGACCGGGTACGCGGCGGTCGCGTCGGCGGTGCTCGCGGTGATCTGGTCGGCGTACGGCCTGCTGCCGGCCACGGCCGCACTGCGGCTGCCCCTGCCTTCCGCCCTGGCCGCGGCCCAGGTCCCGTTGCTGCTGTGGGCCCTGGCCGCCGACGCGGGTCCGTACGTGATCACGGCCGCGCTGCTGGTGACGGCCGGGCTCGACGTGGTGGCGGCGCTGCGGGTGACGGCCGGGTCCGTGCGGATCGCCGCTGTCGTCGGTGCGTACGGCATGGGTGGCTGGGGCGTTCTGGCCGCCGGGTGGCTGTCGTTGACGGCTGATGGTCCTGGCGCCGCTGCCCGGGCCGGCGGGCTTCTCCTGCTCGCGGCGGCGATCACGCTGGGCGCGACCGGGCGGGGGGCGGCATCGGCCTCGGGGGCGGGCTCGGCCTCGTCGCTCGGGCTCGCGGCTCGGGCTCGGGCTCGGGCTCGGGCTCGGGCAGGAAGCAAGCCCTTGGCCTCGTGATCGCCTCGGGGCTGCTCGCGGTCGGCGCCGTCGGTGGAATGGCCCGCTCCGTGCTGCCGGACATGTGGATGGTGCCGGCTCATCTGCTGTGCGGGATCACCCTGTTGACGGCGGTGCGGGCCGGGCGGCTGTCCGACACGATGCGGCTGGGGTTCGCCTGGGCCTCCGGCGTCGTACAGGCGCTGGCGCTGCTGTGGGCGCTGCCCGTCGTCACCCTGGTGCTGCTGGGGCCGGCCGGCTGGGTGGGCCGCGTGTGGAGCGGGGCGCCGTCGGACGCCCGCGCCGCGGTGACCGCCGAGGCACCCTGGCCGGCGGACTCGGCGGCGGTTCCCGTCGCGCTGGTCGCCGTCGCGGCCGTTCTCGCCCTGGCGATCCGTAGAGAGCAGTGGCGTGCGCGGGCCCGGCTCGGCGCGCTGGGCCTGCTCTGGGCCACGGCGCTGATACTTCCGGCGGTTTTCGAGACGCCGTATGCCGCGGGGATGTCGGTCCTGGGAGTCATGACAGCGGCCGCGCTGTACGTGCGCCGGACCACGGCGCCTGTCGCGCGACTCACCGCCCTCGTCCTCGCCCTGGTCACCTCCGTGAGCCTCGCGCTGACCGCTCTCGCCTCCCAGACCGCGACGCTCGTGGTGCTGTCCGTGCTGGTGGCTCTGTTCGCCGCCGCCTCATCGCAGGCGGGTCTCGCCCCCGTCACGGCTCCGGCCGCCCTCGTGTACGCCGCCGCGCTGACCTCGGCGACCGGTGCCGCCATGGACTGGTCACCGGCCCGCACCGCCCTGCTGGTCCTGGCCGCACCCGTGGCCGCCGCCCTGCTCGCGGCGCGTCTCGGTGCGTCCCGGGCGACCGTGCCGGTCGAGGTCGCGGGGGCCGCCACCGGCCTGCTCGCCGTGGGCCTCGCCGTCACCGAACCATCGCTGCTGGCCCTGGTGCTGGCCCTGTGCGGGGTGATCGCCGCGGGCACCGCGCTGCGTCCCGAGCCGCCGTCACGTCGGCTACGCGGCCACGGCCCTGTTCGTGCTGGCCGCCTGGGTACGCCTGGCGGCCTGGGACATCGGCACGCCCGAGGCGTACACGCTCCCGGTGACCGTTCCCGCGCTGCTCGTCGGCGCGCTGCGCCGGCGCCGCGACCCGCAGGCCTCGTCCTGGACGGCGTACGGCCCCGGACTCGCCGCCACGCTCCTGCCGAGCCTGCGTCGCGGCCTGGGCCGATCCGCACTGGACACGGCCGCTGCTGCTGGGCGCGGCGGCACTGCTGGTCACCCTGCTGGGCGCCCGGCACCACCTCCAGGCGCCGCTGGTGCTCGGCGGCTCGGTCCTGGCCCTGGTCACGCTGCACGAACTCGCCCCGTACGTCGTGCAGGTGACGGGCGCACTCCCGCGCTGGGCGCCTCCCGCCCTCGCCGGACTCCTGCTGCTCGCACTCGGGGCGACGTACGAGCAGCGGATCCGGGACGTCCGGCGGGTGCGGGAGGTCCTCGGGAGGATGAACTAGCCGCTCAGGGGCCGGTCCTCCGGACGGCTACGGCATCTTGTCCCCGACGCAGCGCGAGGTTCTCGATCGCCGGCGAGCCGTACAGCGCGGTGGCGTTGGTGGACACCCAGGCCGCCTCGCTGCCGGGGACCAGGCCGGTCGGGCCGCTCGATCTTCTCCGTCGTCCAGTCGGCGGACTCCTTGTAGTCCCGGTGTCGGCACTGTTGTAGAACTGCTCGCCACGCCCGGGCGGCGAGCTTGTCGTCGCCCGTCTGGACGGCGGCGTAGGCGTCCAGCCGGGAGTGGCCCTGGAAGAGCAGCAGGGAGCCGAAGTCGGAGCCGTAGCGGGCCTTCTGTTCGGCCTTGGTGGCGTTGAAGTAGCGGCAGTAGTCGAGCCATGCCTCCTTGAACTTCGGCATGTCGATCTAGGTCGATCAGCTCGGCGCAGAGCTCGACCAGGCCGAACATCGCCGACAGGTGCGAGACGCCGACCTTGGGGTCCTTGGCGACGGCGAACCTGCCGGTGTCGAGGTCGTAGAGGCGCTCGCCCTGCACGAAGCCGTTGGGCTGGGCGGCGATGGTCTCCATCGTGGACAGGACCCGGGCCTTGGCCTTCTCCCACTTGGGGCCCCGCCGCTCCCACTCCGTGAGCCAGGCCGAGACCAGACCGCTCCAGTCGGTGCCGAAGCCGATGGACAGGGCGTGCCGGTCGGGGGTGTACGGCTCGGTGCGGATCTTGCGGATGCGGGTCGAGGACGAGGAACGTCTCGTCGGAGTCGACGTTGGCGTGCATGAGGTCGCCGACGCGTTCGTCCGCGGTGAGGAAGTAGTAGTAGCGGCGGTAGGTGGTGTTGGCGATGCGCTGCTGCTTGGCGCTGTCGGCGTAGTGCTGGACGCCGTGACGGGTGCCGAGGCCCGCCCACTTGCCGAGGTGGTAGACGTCGACCTCGCCGGTGTGCCGGGTCATGGCCTCGGCGAAGCGGAAGATGTCGGCGCGGCCGGAGCGCATGTACGCGAACCAGAGCCACAGGTCGGGCGAGAGCTCGGAGTTGTCCCAGGCGTAGCCGCCGACGTCGTAGCGCCACTGGTGGCGGGCGGGGTCGTAGGTGTGCATGATGTCGCCGTAGTCCCAGAAGCCGTACCAGCGGCGCTGCTCCACCTGGTCCTTGTAGTAGGTGAAGAGGAAGTCGAGGTGGTCCTCGATCTTCGCCTTGGCGCGCGGTGGAGCGGTCCGGCGCGGAGAACAGCTTGCCGAAGACGCCCGCCTTGATGAGCTGCTGGGGCGGGGCGGCGAGCTGCGGCGGGGTGCGTACGGCCTCGACCTGCTGGGCCATCGCCTCGGCGCTCGGGGTGGAGTCGTGGGCCCAGAAGAGGAGTTCGCTGGTGCGGGCGATGCCGTACGGGGTGCCGAAGCCGGGCTCGTAGTCCTCATAGGTGATGTTGAGGCCTTCGAGCTGCTCCGGGTACGTGTCCTGGCCCATGCCGTCGTGGTAGAAGCGCAGGTCCATGGGCTGCGCCTCGGGCGACCAGAGCCAGAGGGTGACCTCGGCCGTGTCGGTCTGGGCGTCGCGGATGTCGAGCTGGGCGGGGAACTTCTCCCAGAAGTCCCGCAGGCCGAAGGCGAACCCGCCGCTCGCCCCGCCCACGTACCCGAAGCCGCTGGCCCGCCCGCCGCCGCCGGCGCCGATCCAGCCGTGGCCCTTCTTCGTCCGCTTGCGGACCGTGAAGCCGTCGGCGGACAGCTGGGAGAGGGTGTAGTCGCCCCACTCGGGGATGTACTGCAGGCGCGTGGTGACCCGCTGGTCCCAGGTCGACGGGTCGGGCAGCTTCTTGCCCTCGAACTGGGCCGTGCGTACGGCGGCGCCGGGGTCGCGGCGCAGTCCCGTGATGCCCTTGACGGCCTCGCGGAGCAGGCCTGTGCCGTCGCCGCCGATGCGGATGTGACGGTCGTACGCCTCGTCCCGCATCGGTACCTGGAAGCGCACGCCGAGTCCGCGAATGAAATCGCCGCTCGCCTTGCGCGGGCTCCTGGGTGCCGTCGAAGGTGAGGGTGTGGACCATACGGAAGGAGTCGGCGCCCGCGTAGAAGTAGAGCCGGATGGAGAACGGCAGCCAGCTGCGGCCGCCCTTGCGGTGCTTGCCGTCGATCCGGACGACGGCACGGACCGGGCCTGCCTGCTCGACCTCGACCTTGGAGACGGCACCGTCGAAGCGCTCGGTCTTGACCGCGCCCTGGTCCTCGTCCTCGATCTCGGGCTGGCGGATCAGCACGAGTCGGCCGTTCTTCGCGATCTCCGTCGAGCCCCGGGTGACCGACTTGACGATCGTGGAACCTGACTTGCCGATCTTCGCCGTGATGACGCCGGTCGAGATGGCGATGGTGCCGCCACTCTTGTCGACGGTGACCTTCTTCTCGGGCGCGGCCGGGCGTGCCGGCGGCGAGGGTGAGCTTCCCGTTGCCCGAACCGACCGCGTGCGCGGTCCACTTGAGGGAGCCGTCGGGCCAGTAGGCGATCGGCCACGACTGCACGGGAACGGCCTTGCCGTCCGCGCCCGTGAGCGCGAAGGACTGGTCCTTCTGGTAGGCGCCCTTCGGCCAGGGGACGCCGACGGTGGAGCCGGGGGCCGCGCCGAGCCCGCCGTCCTCCAGCCAGTCGAGGGTCACCGGGTCGGCGTCGGCGGGCCCGGCTCCGGGGGCGGCCTGCGCGTCCTGCGCCCCCAGGGCCCAGCTGAACTGGGCGGCGGCTCCGGCGACGGCGGCCGCCTTGAGGAGGGACCTGCGGGGGATGGGAGACATAGAGATGCTGCCTTTCCTTGTCCGTACGGGAAGCAAATCCGTGCGCTGCTCAGGGGCATGACAGTGCGAGGCGCGGCGCCCGGAGGCGCCGACCTGAGATGGGGGGCACCGCCGGTCAGCGGTGCCGGTACCGCTCCTCCACGGCGACGGCCGCCGCGGCGACGGCCCCGAGGACGGGGACCGCCAGCGGCGCGGCGAACCAGGCGGACACGGCCACCACGGCCAGCCCGGCGATGATCAGGAAGGACCCGGCGGGGTCGAGGAACGTCCGGCGCCAGGCGTGCGCGAGCAGCGTCCGCCAGTGGGCGCCCGGCTCCCAGACCGCCGCCGCACGCAGCCCGGCCACGACGAGGCCGATCAACGCGACCAGCCCTACGGCGCCGACGAGCGGCCCACCGGGAATCCCCGCCCGGGCCGCCTGGACGTCCACCCAGACCGCGGCCACCGCCGCCCACCCGGCGAGCCCGGCGAGCCATCCGCCGCGCACGGCCGTACGGAAGTCGGCGACGAACTCCCGCCACCCACCGCCCTCGTGCGCGGTACGGCGCCGCAGATGCCGCGCACCCGCGGCGAAGGCGGCCGGGTACGTGACGACCCCCAGCGAGGCCACCGCGATCCACACCCCGGTCAGCAGACACTCGGCGAACACCGCGAACCTCGGCTCTCGACCGCCGAGACGCCCCATGGCACGGCGACTCACCACGTGCCTTCGCTCGGGTCCCGGCCATGCTCGCCTCAGCCCTTCAGACCCGACGTGGCCATGCCGTCGATCAGATAGCGCTGGAAGGCGAGGAAGAAGGCGAGCACCGGCAGCAGCGCGACGAGCGACATGGCGATCATGCCGCCGTAGTTGGCCAGCCCTTCCTGGTCGACGAACATCTTCAGGCCGAGCGAGACCGTGTACTTGTCGGGCTCGTTGAGGTAGATCAGCGGGCCCATGAAGTCGTTCCAGGAGTTGATGAACGTGAAGATCGCACTGGTGATCAGGGCCGGCCGGCTCAGCGGCAGCACGATCGACCAGTAGATCCGCAGGTGCCCGCAGCCGTCGAGGCGGGCCGCCTCGTCCAGTTCCTTGGGCATGTTGCGCATGAACTGCACCATCAGGAAGACGAAGAACGCCTCGGTGGCCAGGTACTTGCCGAGCAGCAGCGGCGTGTAGGTGTTGATCAGCTCCATGTTGCGGAACAGCACGTACTGCGGGATCAGCAGCACGTGGTACGGCAGCAGGAGCGTGCCGATCATCAGCGTGAACAGCAGGTTGCGGCCCGCGAACCGGATCCTGGCGAAGGCGTACGCCGTCAGCGAGCAGGACACCACGATGCCGATGACGGAACCGACCGCGAGGAAGAGCGAGTTGAAGAAGAACGTGGAGATCGGAGATGTCGGCGATGCCGTCGGCGAGGCTCGTGTAGTTGGCGATGACCGGGTCGCCCGGGAAGAGGTCCAGGCTGCCGACGATGTCCTCGCTCTTCTTGAAGGACCCGCCGACGACCCAGATCACCGGGTAGAGGATCACCGCGAGGATCAGCAGGGACCCGAGGTGCCAGGCGAGGGAGCCGGGCAGCTTGTGCGCCGCGACGGGGCCCCGGTGGCTGGGGGTGCCTGGACGTGCGAAGTCGAGTGACCTGCGCAGCTCATCGGGCGCCCTCCTCGTAGTGCACCCAGCGCTTCTGGGACCAGAACAGCACCGCCGTCACCAGGGCGACCGCGACGAGCAGCATCCAGGCCATGGCGGAGGCCAGACCCATCCGGCTGTTCTCGAAGCCCTGGACGTAGAGGTAGCAGGTGTAGACCATCGAGCCGTCGCGCGGGACCGCAGGCGTTGCCGCCCGGCGCCGCCGCCGACGATGTACGCCGAGCTGAAGATCTGGAAGGAGTGGATCGTCTCCAGCAGGACGTTGAAGAAGAGGACCGGGGAGATCATCGGCAGCGTGATGTTCCAGAACCGCGCGCAGCTTGCCCGCCCCGTCGACCTCGGCCGCCTCGTACAGCTCGCGCGGGACCTGCTTGAGGCCGGCCAGGAAGATGACCATGGGGGCGCCGAACTGCCAGACGGTGAGCGCCACCAGGCTGTAGATGATCATGTCCGGGTCGCCGGTCCAGCCGCCGACGTCGATGCCGAAGATCTTCTGCGTACGGTCGACGATCGCGTCGTCCGAGAAGATCGCCTTCCAGACGATCGCGACGGAGACGCTCGCGCCGATGAGCGACGGCGCGTAGAAGGCGGCCCGGTAGAAGGCCTGCCCGCGCCGGCTCTGGGCGAGCAGCAGTGCCACGCCGAGGGCGGCGATCAGCTTGAGCGGCGTACCGACGGCGACGTACCAGAGCGTCACCTGCACCGAGTGGCGCCAGCGCGGATCGCCGAACATCTCGGAGAAGTTGTCGAGGCCGATCCACTTGGGCGCGTCGAACAGGTTGTAGTCGGTGAACGCGAAGTAGAGCGAGGCGATCATCGGCCCGGCGGTGAGCAGCAGGAACCCGGCGATCCACGGGGACATGAAGAGATAGCCGGCCAGGTTCTCCCGGCGCCGCCGCCGCTTGAGGGCGGCGGGGCGCGCGGGCTTCACCGGACCGTGCCGCGGCTCGGAGTCCTGGGACAGGCCCTCCATCGCAGGGGCGTGTGTCACGGTGGTTCCCATCAGGTGCCGAGAGCCGTCTTCGACTCGGTGAAGAACTGCTTGACGGCCTCATCCACCGACCTCTTGCCCAGGGCCAGTCTCCTCGGCGATGCGCAGGAACGCGGACTCGCAGATGTCCGCGCCGTTCGGGTGCGGGGTGATGGGCTCCAGGACGCCGGCCTTGACGAGGGACTCCTCGTAGGCGGCGATCGCCTTGTTGACCGCGTCGGTCGGCTGGTACGCGTCGTACTGGGCCTGCGTCGCGGGCACACCGCGGTCGTAGCCCATGATCTTGGCGACCTCGGGGTCGTGCACCATGAAGTCGATGAACTGGGCGACTTCCTTGGGGTGCTGGGTGCGCTTGGAGGCGCTCAGCATCAGCGAGCCGAGGTACTGGCCGGTCTTCTTGCCGTCCGTGGTCGGGATCGGGGCGAGGCCGTACTCGCTCTTGCCCTCGGCGGTGTAGCGGACGGTGAAGTTGTCCCAGGTGAACTCGCCGCCGGCGAGCTCCGCGGCGACCGCCGACTTGGGCTTGATCTGGGCGACCTTCTTGGGGTCGGCGTAGAGCGCCGTCCTTGACGCCCTTCTCGGCCTTCGTCCACCAGTCCGTCAGGTCCGCCTCGGTGAAGCCGAGCCCGTCCTCGGTGAAGAAGGCCTTGCCGTTCTGGCGCAGGTACAGGTCGTAGAGGTACATGACGCCGTACATGCCGCTGTCACCGGCGCGGCCCGTCTTGTCGCGGATCTTCTTCATCGCCGCGTCGAAGTCGTCCCAGGTCCAGCCCTGCTCCGGCTTGACGCCGGCCCGGGTGTAGACGGGCTTGTCGATGACCAGCGCCATGGAGTTCGAACCGACCGGGACGCCGAGGAGCTTGCCGTCGATCTCGCCGAACTTCTCCAGGCCCGCACGGAATCCCTCCATCCGGAGGTTGCCGGCCTTGGCCTGCTCGCTGAGATCGAGCAGGACGTTCTTCGCCTCGTATTTGCGGAGGAAGCCGATGGCATTCTGGAAGACGTCCGGCGGATTTCCGCCGGAGGCCTGGGTGTTGAACTTCTTCCAGAAGTCGAGATACGGCTGGAAGTCCGTTTTCACCTTGATCTTCGGGTACTTCTTCTCGAAGAGCGCGATGGTCTTGTTGATTCTCTGGGCGCGGTCCTCCGCACCCCACCACGCATAACGGATCGTCACCGTCCCGTCCGCGGAGGCCCCTCCGTCACCGCCGCAGCCGGTCGTCGCGGCCAGCCCCAGCGTGGCCGCCGTGGCTCCGGCCGCCTTCAGGATCGTACGTCTCTCAACATTCCTGCCGTTCACCACGGTTGGACCTCCCCGCACGTCGTCCCGCTCGCATGAATCGTTTCAAGTAAGCGCTTGCTGGCACAAGGTACGGAGGGGCTGAGAGTGCGTCAATGATTCGGACAAGAATTTCTTACCGAGCGGGCCGGGGGCGCGAGCGGGGCGAGGAGGCGGGGCCGCGGGCCGGGCCGGATGACGTCGCTGGTGAGCGTGCGCGTGGCCGATGGGGCGAACGAGGGCGGGCCGGTCGTGCGGGTTTCGGGGGCGACCGAAAGACGACGGTGGGGTCGGAGGGCCAGGTGTGACGGCGTGAGGTCTGGTTCCGGCGCATGTGGCGCCCGGACGGAGGGTGCCGCCGAGGCGGCGTTGCGAGCGGCGGGAGCCGGGAGTCGCGACACGGGGCGACGAGGCGGACTCACGATGACGGGGCCCGGCCGGACGGGATTCCCGGCGCCGCCGCCGGACGCCGTGGCGGTCGCACGCACAGGGGGCCGCCCTCTGGACGGATCGCGCGCACACCCGCTCAAACGAAGCGGCCCACCTGCGCCTTCGCAGATGGGCCGTCGATCCGGGTGGGCGATACTGGGTTCGAACCAGTGACCTCTTCGGTGTGAACGAAGCGCTCTCCCACTGAGCTAATCGCCCGGACGCAGGAAGAACATTACCCCATGTCAGGGGGTGCCTGTGACCAGCGCGGGGCCGACTCGGGCGCCCCGGGCGCGCTCACTGGTCCTTGATCTTCCACGGCATCGACTATGC
The DNA here is from genome assembly GCA_963798065.1 of uncultured Actinomycetota bacterium. Lineage (GTDB taxonomy): Bacteria > Actinomycetota > Actinomycetes > Streptomycetales > Streptomycetaceae > Streptomyces. Next base: position 102,841 of record CAWCSC010000003.1, read on the forward strand.
CGAACTTCCAGACGTAGATGCCGACCAGTACGGCCACGATCACCAGCCCGATCGGTCGTCAGGATGATGTTCCGGCGCCGCACGCTGGGGTCGAGGGCGCGCTGCGCCGCCTCCGTGACCTTCCGCTTGGTCCAGCGGAGCACCAGCTGGGCCCAGACGAACTCGGTCGCCCAGATCGCCATGCCGCCGAAGATCACGACCCAGCCCGGCCCGGGCAGGGGCAGCATGATGATGCCGGCCACGACGACCGCGAGCCCGATGATGAAGACACCGACCTGCCAGCTCACATGCAGCGCCCGGCGCGCTTTGATGAATTCCGGCGCCCGCGAGCCAAGCTCCCGCTCTTGCTCGCTGCGCACCTCGTCCGTCCCCGTCTCGTCCGATGCCACGGCCACCTCGCCCGGCTCGTTACTCCCCGTATTCATACGGCCAAACACTACCCGAGCGAAACCAGTCACTGGAATGGACGCACGACGCGAACGATCTCTCGGCCGGAAGAGTTACGTAAAGGCACGCAAAACACTCAGAGGGGTTTACAACGGCACCGTAGGTGGCATGTCGATTTCGCCGACGTGCGAATCCCCGAGCGCACACTGAGCGAAAGGCCCTGGCGCTTATGAACACCACGGTCAGCTGCGAGCTGCACCTGCGCCTCGTTGTGTCGAGCGAGTCCTCCCTGCCTGTCCCCGCAGGCCTGCGGTACGACACGGCCGACCCCTACGCCGTGCACGCCACCTTCCACACCGGAGCCGAAGAGACCGTCGAGTGGGTGTTCGCCCGCGACCTCCTCGCCGAGGGACTTCACCGCCCCACGGGCACCGGCGACGTCCGCGTCTGGCCGTCGCGCAGCCACGGTCAGGGCGTCGTGTGCATCGCCCTGAGCTCACCGGAGGGCGAGGCCCTGCTCGAGGCCCCGGCGCGGGCCCTGGAGTCCTTCCTGAAGCGGACCGACGCCGCCGTGCCGCCCGGCACGGAGCACCGGCACTTCGACCTCGATCAGGAGCTCTCGCACATCCTGGCGGAAAGCTAGGGCGAGGCCCTCACAAAGCCGCCCGGCGCCGTCGACTCGGGGAGACGGCTCGGGCTCGGACAACCGCACATGGGAAACACCGGCGCCGTCACCGCGGATCACGCGGGGTCGGCGCCGGTTCATGTGCGCCCGCGGGCAAGGGACAGGAGTCGGCGTCACTGTCGGTGAGCGGGAACCATGGCGAGCCCGGCGGCGTTCTATTCGAAGCCATGTGCGGGCATGAGGGCGGTCCGGCGGATGCGGAGCCATTACCATCGGCCAGCATCGGCGGGCGCCTGCCCACCCCCAGGCCAGGGAGCGAATCGTGCTGATCACCCACGACACCCGGTGCGCGCTCGACACCGTGGTCGATCTGGTGAACACCGCACCGGAGGACGACACGGCATCGGACGGACTGCCGGACGTGGCGACCCTCGCGGACTTCGTGCGCAACCACGAGATCAGCGACGTCGGGGCGCTCTCCGAGTTCGACCTCACCGCCGTGCGGAAGATCCGCGGACGGTTCGGCGCCGTCTTCGCCGCCCCTGACGCCCGGGCCGCCGCCGGCCAGATCAACGAGCTGGTCGCGGCCGCCGGCACCACGCCCCGGCTCACGGACCACGACGGCTACGACTGGCATGTCCACTACTTCGCACCGGGCGCCTCCGTCGCCGACCACCTGGCCGCCGACTGCGGGATGGCACTGGCGTTCTTCGTGGTGGCCGGGGAGCAGGAGCGGCTGCGGCGGTGCGAGGCGCCCGACTGCCGGCGCGCCTTCGTCGACCTGTCCCGCAACCGCTCGCGGCGGTACTGCGACAGCCGCACCTGCGGAAACCGCCTGCACGTGGCCGCGTACCGGGCACGCCGCAAGGAGGCGGCGGGCTGACAACCGCCCCCGAGAGACGCGGACAGGACTCCACAAGGACGTCGATGCCGACGCGGCCCCGGCGGGTGGCGCCGGGTACCGCGGGTACGGCTCACAGCAACAGCAGATCATGCAACGAGGCCATGAGCAGCAGACACCCGATCACCGCAAGGAAGATCATCAGCGGTGGCTGGGAAAGGGCGAAGAGACAACCACGTGGCTCGTCCTGCGGCGGCGGGGGGTCGCTCTGTCTCGTCGTGTCCAGCATCTCGCGGCGATGATGACGCAGTCGCCCCGCCAGACGCGATCAGCACCCGCCTTCCGTACGGGAGTGCGCCGATTTCGTGAGGTCCGGTTCAGGTTGTGATCACTTCCGCGCGTCCTCGGACCCACTGTGACGATTCAGTCCGGCGCGCGGTCGTCATATGCCGTGCTTCTTGAGGATGGCCTCGATGTCGCTGAAGTCGTCGTCGCTTCCGGGACGCCGCCGCGGGCCGGGAGGCCGGGCGGGCGCCCTGCCCCAGGGAGGGTGCCGAGGCAGCCGGGGCCACCGCCTCGGGCTGGGCCGCCGCTCGGGCCGCCCTGCGCTCCTTGCGGGTGCCGCCGCGACGGCGCTCCACCACACGGGTGGTCGCGAACAGCGCCCACGCGATGCCCAGCACCCCGAAGCCCGCCCAGGCGGTCGGGCTGAACGCGGTGTCGGCCAGCCATTCGACGACTCCCGTCATCACCAGGCCGATCGGCACGAGCGAGTACGCCGCGATACGGGCCGCCGCGAGGAAACGCTTGCGGTACGCCGTGACGACCGCGATGCCCAGGCCTGCCACGGACACGGCGGAGCAGACGGTCTCGGCAATCATCCGGTCCTCCAGGCGTGGCGGGGTCGGGCAGGGGCACTTCGTCCCTTCCATCCTGCACCCGCCGCACCCCGGCGGGCCATGCCCCGGCCCGACATCAGGGACATCTCCGGGTCGCCTCCTCCGCAGGTGCCGGTGCGGGCGCATGGCCTGGGAGACTGTCGGCATGAGCGACTCCTCCCCCGACCGTCCCGCCGCGCCCGTCCTCGAGATCTGGTGCGACCTCCAGTGCCCGGACTGCCGCACCGCGCTGGACGACCTCCGATCGCTGCGCGCCCGCTACGGCGACGGTCTGGAGCTGCGCCTGCGGCACTTCCCCCTGGAGAAGAACAAGCACGCCTTCGCCGCCGCCCAGGCCGCGGAGGAGGCGTGGGAACAGGGCCGGGGATGGCCGTACGTCGAGGCCCTGCTGGGTCGGGTCGAGGAGCTGGCCCGGGAGGGAGAGCCCTTCCTGGTCGAGGTGGCTCGCGAACTGGGTCTGGACGCCGAGGAGTTCGACACCGCTCTGGTCGACGGCCGGCACATCCTGATCGTGGACGCCGACCAGGCCGAGGGCAAGGCGATCGGCGTGACCGGCACCCCGACGTACGTCATCGGCGGCGAGCGGCTCGACGGCGGCAAGAGCCAGGAGGGGCTGCGCGAGCGGATCGAGGAGATCGCGGACCGGATGCAGGCCGGGCAGGAGCGCTGACCGCCGTCACCCGGCTTCCACGACCCTCGGCTCCCCGCCCCCTACAAGAGCGGCTTGTACATGGCGTGCTGCTTCGTCTCGTAGCCGAGTGACGCGTAGAGCCGTTCGGCCGGGGTGTTGCCCGCGAAGACGTTGAGGCCGATGGTCCGCCTGCCCTCGGCGATCGTCTGGGCCTCGGCCAGCAGCATGAGGGTGCGGCCGTGTCCCTTCCCCCGGTGGGCGGCGTGGGTCTCGACGTCGAAGACGAAGGATCCGTTCTCGCGCATCGCCAGCCACAGCGTCCCCACCGCCGTCCCCTGGTGTTCCACGACGCTGACGAGCATGCCGGGGGTGGCGAGGCCGTCGGGCAGCAGGGTGGCGTGGTCCCGCTCCGACTTGACCCGGGCCTCGGCCTCCGGCACGCCCCGCGCCATCCAGCTCCGCGCGTAGTCCTCCTTGCCCTTCTCCAGCCAGGGGCCGAACTCCGTCTCGGTCATGGGCCGGGCACGGCCGCCCTCCGGCAGGTGCGGCGGGGTGTCGCCGAGCGGCTTCTCCATGGCGCGGTTGCGCACGACGTAGCCGAGCGCGGTGGCGAGCCGGAACGCCGGCTCGGCGTCGGCGGGCACCATCGCCTCGATGCGGCGGCACCCCCAGCCGCGCGCCACCTCCTCAGCGGCGAGCGCGGCCACGGTCCCCCGGCCGCGTCCGCGGTCCGGTTCCTCGATGCGCAACTTCATGATCCGGGCCACCGCGTCGCCGAACACGGGATGCGTGCCGAGGTGTATCGCTCCTACGGGACGGCTGTTCACGCACACCTGGTAGCGGCGTGAGCGCGTCCCGTCGGCGTTCTGCTGTAGCGGCTCGGTCGGCCGCAGGGTCGTGGTCATCAGGGGTGTTCTACCCGCAACCAGGCCACGGTTCAGCCGAATAAGCGGGGGCTGTCAGGGATCGAGGTCGTTGCCGGAGCGCTCCTCGAAGATCCGCATGGCCTTGGCCGTCACCGGGCCCGGCGCGCCCGGCAGCTCACGGTCGTCGACGCGGTGCACGGCCTGCACGTCCCGCAGCGTGGACGTCAGGAAGACCTCGTCGGCCCGTTCCAGCACGTCCAACGGCAGGTCGGTCTCCTCGGCACCGGTCCATGCGATCGCCAACGCGCGTGTGATGCCCGCGAGGCAGCCCGAGGCGAGCGGCGGCGTGTGGATCTCGCCGTCGAGGACGACGAAGACGTTGGACCCGGTGCCCTCGCAGAGGTGTCCCACGGTGTTGCCGAACAGGGCCTCGGACGCGCCCCGTTCGCGGGCGCGGGCGAGGGCGACGACGTTCTCGGCGTACGAGGTGGTCTTCAGGCCGGTGAGCGCGCCGCGCTCGTTGCGGGTCCAGGGGACCGTGATCACGGCGGTGGAATCGGGGCGGCGGCTCGTCTCGCCGAGGGCGACGACGAGGGTCGGGCCCTGCTCACCGCGGTCGGAGCCGAGCGGGCCGTGGCCACCGGTGTAGGTGATACGGAGGCGGCCGAGCGGCACGGGGTCGGCCTCGATGACGGCGGCACAGGCGCGGCGCACCTCGTCGTGGTCCGGGTCGGGCAGGCCGAGGCCGCGTGCCGACCGGGTCAGCCGGTCGAGGTGCCGGGTGAGCGCGAACGGCCTGCCGTTCACGGCCTTCACCGTCTCGAAGATGCCGTCGCCCACGGTCAGTCCGTGATCGAAGACGGAGACACGGGCGGACTCACTGTCCTGCAGCCCGCCGTCGAGCCAGATCTTCACGTCAGCTCCTCTCCACTCGCCTCATACACTCCCGACGCTATCGCGAGCAGCCGGGCCGCCTTCAGCTCGGTCTCCCGCCACTCCCCCTCGGGATCGGAGCCCCATGTGATGCCGGCGCCGGTGCCGAAGCGCAGCACGCCGTCGGCCCGGTCGATCCAGAAGGTTCGGATGCCTACGGCCAGCTCACCGACCCGCCGGTCGGCGTCGACCCAGCCGATCCCCCCGCAGTACGGCCCCCTGGGCGCCGTCTCCAGCGCGTCGATGATCCGCAGGGCGCTCGACTTGGGCGCGCCGGTGACCGAACCGGGCGGAAAGGCGGCGCCGAGCAACTCGGCCCAGCCGGCCCCGGTCTCCAGCTCACCGCGGACGGTCGACACGAGATGGACCAGCCCCGGATGCTTCTCGACGGCACACAGGTCGGGCACCGTCACACTGCCCGTGGCGCAGACCCGTCCGATGTCGTTGCGGACCAGGTCCACGATCATCACGTTCTCGGCGTAGTCCTTCTCCAGCAGGTCCGCCTCGGTGCGGCCCGTGCCCTTGATGGGCCCGGACTCGACGACCCGCCCGGCGCGCCGCAGGAACAGTTCGGGGGACGCGGTGGCGATCTCCACTCCGTGACCGGGCAAGCGGATCGTTCCTGCATACGGTGCCGGGTTGTCGCGGGCCAGCAGCGCGGTGAGTGCGTCCACGTCTACGCCGGGCGCGACGGGCGCGGACAGCACCCGGCACAGGTTCGCCTGGTAGACCTCGCCGGCCGCGATGTGCTCGCGGATCCGCCGTACGGCGGACGTGTACGCGGCGCGATCGAGCGAGGACGTCCAGTCACCCGCCGTCGGTCCACGCCATGCGCCGGCCACGGGAACGGGCACCGGCTGCTCCCGCACCTCCCTGAAGCGGGCGCAGGTCAGACGGCCCTCGAAGTCGGCACAGACGGCCCAGAAACCGCTGGATTCCAGGGCTTCGGGATCATCGGTGACATCGAGGAGCCCGGTGGCGACGCGGTCGCCGAAGCGGGCGAGAGGAGGGAGGTCGAGCACACAGTCGAGTCTATGGCGGTGTCTCACCGGTGGCCGGGGGATGTCTCTTCGGGAGGCTCCGCGACGTCCCTGAGCAGGGGAAGCGCAGCACGCTGCACAAACGCGTTTTTGTGCTGGCCCTGGAATCCGCTAGAGTTCAACACGTCGCCGGGCCGCGAGAGCGAACCGGAAACGACAAGCGGACGTAGCTCAGTTGGTAGAGCGCAACCTTGCCAAGGTTGAGGTCGCCAGTTCGAACCTGGTCGTCCGCTCGCAGGAACAGGAGGCTTCCGGGCCTCCTGCACTCCTGGTGGAGTGGCCGAGAGGCGAGGCAACGGCCTGCAAAGCCGTCTACACGGGTTCAAATCCCGTCTCCACCTCCAAGGACGATTAGCTCAGCGGGAGAGCGCTTCCCTGACACGGAAGAGGTCACTGGTTCAATCCCAGTATCGTCCACTGGATCTGCCGAAGATCCGAACCCGCGCGATTAGCTCAGCGGGAGAGCGCTTCCCTGACACGGAAGAGGTCACTGGTTCAATCCCAGTATCGCGCACGCAGTGCCCATGATCCGCTGCACTCGAGTGGTCATGGTCCCGAGGACGATTAGCTCAGCGGGAGAGCGCTTCCCTGACACGGAAGAGGTCACTGGTTCAATCCCAGTATCGTCCACACCACACTGGAGCCCCCGGCCGTACGCGGCCGGGGGCTCCAGTCGTGTCGCGACTCGCGTCAGCGACGAGAACAGCATGTGCCCGAAGCTCTTGTTGCGGTGGTGACCGTGGTGGCCGTGGCCGCCGTGGTGACCGTGGCCGCCGTGCGGGGCACCCCAGGCGGGGGCCGGAGGGGCGGGGTAAGCCTGCGGGGCGGGCGGGGGCGGCGGGGCAGCCTGGGACCACTGGGTCTCCAGGCGGGTCAGCGACTCCAGCTCGCCGTAGTCGAGAAAGATCCCGCGGCAGCCGCTGCACTGCTCGATCTGGACACCGTTGCGGTTGTACGTGTGCATCGGCGCACGGCACTTCGGACACTGCATGGTCGGTTCAACTCCTCGCCGGTCGGTCCTGCTTCGTGTCTCGCCAGGACAGACTCTGTCCCGCTGTGGTCGGTTGCACCCTACTTCGCGTGCTCCTGCGTCAACTGCGGCGGGACGGGTAGCCATTCGGTCACAGGCGTCCACGACGGACCGCTCCACCTCGTCCAGGTCGCGGCCGGCCGCGACCGCCTTGGCCACGGCCCGGGCCGCGGTCTGCACGGTGAGGGCGCGGGCCGGGACGTCGAGAGCGGGCCAGGGATCGCCGTCGGCGGGTACGGCCGGGCCGCCGGCCTCCCGGTAGGCGGCCGAGGAACCGGGCCCACTCCTCGGGCGGGAGCAGTCCGCAGGCGTACCAGGCGGCAGGGCGGGCGAGGTCCCAGGCCGGGACTCCGACGCCGAGGTCGTCGACGTCTATCAGCAGCCAGGGGCCTTCGGGGGCGGGGTGGCGGATGAGCTGGCCGAGATGGAGGTCGCCGTGGCACAGGGTGCCGGTGTGCGGCATCGGGGCCTCGGCACGGGCCCAGGCGGGGAGGGTGCCCCAGGCCCGCAGGACGGGGGCGGCGGCGGGATGCGGGCGGTCGGCGTCGCGGAGCCGGGCGACGGCCCGGGCCGCCTTGGCGGGGCCTCTCATCGTGGGCAGGGCATCAGGGGCGGGGGTGCGGTGGAGCCGGGCGAGGAGTGTGGCGGCGGCTTCCCATGGGGCTGCGTCCGGATCGTCCGGGTCCACGGGAGTGCCGTACGGCCAGAACGTCACGAGTCTGTCGTGCAGGTCGGCCGGGGCGGGGTCGAGCGGTGGCAGGAGGATGCTCGGGGTGGCGGGCGGCGACCGTGAGGCGGCTGGTCAGCTCGGTGGGTTCGGTGTCCGGGGCGTGGGCCTTCGCGACGGTGTCCGCGTGCCGGACGACGATGCCGTCGGGGCGGTCGGCAAGGGTGGCCGCGCCGCAGGGGCAGGCCGATGAGCGTGCGTGGGCGGTGGCTCGGGCCTTGGCGAGCAGGTCGGCCAGGAGCGGTGCGGGATCACGGGGGTGAGCGTACGTGGGGGTGTAGGCCCGGATCACAGGAAACCATCGGGTCCAGGTGCTCGGCGTTGGTGCTGGGGCCGGACGGGTGCGCTGATCGGCGCGATGAGGCGCCGCCCTCCCCAAGGAAAAGCAATGCCGGCGCAGCTCCCCAGCTGCGCCGGCATTTTGCCGTCCGCCGCACCCCCGTCCCCACGGGGTTTCATGGGTGGGATGTCCCCGCCCGGACCGCTCTTCCGGGCCTGGGGTCGCCGCTCAGCGCCCCAGCATCTCTCCCACGGACGACGCCTGTGTGGCCACTGTCTCCCACCCGTCGAAGACGAGGAGGAGCAGGACCGCCAGGGGAAGGGCCATCAGCGTCGCCACCACGGGGTGGCGACGGCCCTGGCGGCGTGGGCGGAACGCGGCGGCGTACACCTTGCGTCCCTCCTCGCGGATCAGCGTCCGCGGTGCCGTGTGGGCCATGGTCCCTCTCCTGACCGTTCTCAGTTGTCGTTGGCAGCGGCGGGCGTCTGACCTCGGGGGACGAGTGCTGCACCCGCCGCTTGACCTCAAATCTAGGCGTCCGGCCCTCCCCGGGCGTCATGCCCTCGTACCGATTGCCGGGCCTCCCGGAGGATGAGCCGCCACCCGCGATGTACTCCCCTGGGTGGAGACGGCGACCCGGGTCTCAGGGTCTTCCCCGAAGGGACGCCGGGCTCTGAGCCGGCGTGGAAGACCCCCACCGGGTGACTTCGCTCACTTGCACGACACCTCGACGTACCGCCGTCTCCACCCCGCCGCCCGCCCTGGTCGCCACCGCCTCAAGCATGCCCGGCGTGTCCCCGGCGTCCACGACTGTCTCCACCGGTCGCCCTTCACGGGTCCAATCCCCCTTCTACGTCAGGCGGTTGGGGTCACCCTCCGTATGAAACCGGCCTGCCCGCCCGCTCCCTGACCAGTCTTCAAGTCTCCCGCCCACCACTGACAATCCATCGACCCGAGAGGGCGCGGCCTCTGCGCGCGGGCGGCCGTGGAAACGTAAGCTGTGGCTCGTCACAGGACCGGGCAGCGGGGATGAACATGGCGATGATGCGCCTGAGGCGCGAGGACCCGCGCGTCGTCGGCTCGTTCAGGCTTCACAGACGGCTCGGCGCGGGCGGGATGGGCGTGGTCTACCTGGGCTCCGACAAGAAGGGGCAGCGGGTCGCGCTCAAGGTCATCCGGCCCGACCTCGCCGAGGACCAGGAGTTCCGCTCGCGCTTCGCGCGTGAGGTCTCGGCGGCCCGTCGGATCCGCGGCGGCTGCACGGCCCGGCTGGTGGCCGCCGACCTCGACGCGGACCGGCCCTGGTTCGCCACGCAGTACGTACCCGGGCCCTCCCTGCACGACAAGGTCGCCGCCGAGGGACCGCTCGGCGCGGCCGATGTCGCGGCCGTCGGTGCCGCCCTGTCGGAGGGCCTGGTCGCGGTGCACGAGGCCGGGGTCGTGCACCGGGACCTCAAGCCGTCCAACATCCTGCTGTCCCCGAAGGGGCCGCGGATCATCGACTTCGGCATCGCCTGGGCCACCGGCGCCTCGACGCTCACCCACGTCGGCACCGCGGTCGGCTCGCCGGGCTTCCTCGCGCCCGAGCAGGTGCGCGGAGCGACCGTCACACCCGCCACGGACGTGTTCTCGCTCGGGGCCACGCTCGCGTACGCCTCGATGGGCGACTCGCCCTTCGGGCACGGCAGTTCCGAGGTGATGCTGTACCGCGTGGTGCACGAGGAGGCGCAACTGCACGGCGTGCCCGACGCGCTGGCTCCGCTCGTCCGGGCGTGCCTGGCGAAGGACCCCGAGGAGCGGCCCAGCACGCTCCAACTGTCGCTGCGGCTCAAGGAGATCGCGGCCCGGGAGGCGCAGGGCCTCGCCGACGTACGGCCGCCCGCGCCGCGCGGCGCCGAGTCCGACCGGCCCACCGACGGCTACGCCGAGCGCACCCGGCGTCCGCAGGGACAGCAGGGGGCGGGGACGTCCGGCGCACAGCGGGGCCGGGGACTCCCCCGCCGCGGGGGTCCGCCCCGTCCCGGGACGGGGTCCGTCGCCGGACGGTCCGGCTGCGCAGGGCGGTGCCGGTGCCCGCGGCGGAGCCCGGCCGCCGGGGACGGGAACGGCGGCGGTGCGGGACGCGGCGGACTCCGTGCGCGGCCGCGGCACACCGTCGCGGTCCGGGTCGCGGCCGACGCCCACCGGGCGCAACGGCGACGCGGCGGGCAGCGGCAGCCGGCCCGCCCCGCGCAGCGGTACCGGGCGTACCGGCGTCCAGGAACACGGGAACGCGGCTGCGGCCCGCCAATCCGCGGCTGCTGCGGCAGCGGCTGTTCGTGTTCGTCGTGGTGACGCTGCTGGTGGCGCTGGGCATCGCCGTGGTCCAGGGCTGCCAGGGCCCGGCGCGGGGACTCGGCGGCGACGGAGACGGTGTACGACGGACGGCAGCAGGATGATCACCGCGGGACTCGCAGCCGCTGGACGACGGTACGGGACTCGGCGGCCGGGGCGGGTACGACGCGCAAGCTGGACGCCGGGACGGCGGGTGACGGCTCGGCATCAGGCCGGCGTCCGTCAGCGTCAGGTCCGGCAGGGTCCGTTCGACGAACTCGCGGTCGCCGTCGAAGACCGGGTCCAGCGACCAGGCACTCCCGCTGGTGTGACCCAGCGGGCCTCGGCTACCTCGCGGGGGTCGGGGCCACCCGCCGGTGTCGCGCGGGCGGTCCACCAGTGGAGGCGGAAGCGGCGGTCGTCGGTCTCCGATCGACCTTGCCTCCGGTACGACGACGAGGCCGACCTCCTCGCGCACCTGCCGGTCGACCGTCTCCACCTGGGTCTCGCCCGGCTCGACCCTGCCGCTGAGCGGTTGCCAGTAGCCGGGGGCGGGCGACGGCAGGGCCTCGTCGGATGGCGAGTACGCGGTCACCGCGCAGGAGCACGGCGACGATCGGCCTCGCGCTGCTCCGCCTGACGGCAACTGAGGCCTGGGGGCGGCCGGTGGCCACCGCGTAGAAGGCCGACCGCCGCCGCCGCGCCCACGTTGAGGGAGTCGACGCCGTGGGACATCGGGATGCGGACCCAGGTCGTCGGCGGCGGCCAGCGCCTGGCGCGGACAGGCCGTCGCCCTCGGCGCCGAGCATGAGGGCCACGCGGTCCATGCGGTGCGGGGCGGCCTCGTCGAGGGGCCGGGCCTGTCGTCCGGGGTGAGGGCGAGCAGCGTGAAGCCCGCCTCGCGGACCGACTCCAGGCCCTTGCGGCCAGGTGTCGAGGCGGGCGTACGGGCACGGAGAAGACCGCGCCCATGGAGACCTTCACGCTGCGCCGGTAGAGGGGGTCGGCGCAGTCCGGGGAGAGCAGGACCGCGTCCATGCCGAGGGCGGCGGCGGAGCGGAAGATCGCGCCGATGTTGGTGTGGTCGTTGACCGACTCCATGACCACGACGCGGCGGGCGGTCGCGCAGCAGGTCGGCGGCCGTCGGGCAGCGGCTTGCGCTGCATGGAGGCGAGGGCGCCGCGGTGCACGTGGTAGCCGGTGACCTGCTCGGCGAGCTCGGGGCTGACGGCGTAGACCGGGGCCGGGAGCTCGTCGATGACGTCGCGCATGGCGTCGACCCACTTGGCCGAGAGCAGCATCGAGCGCATCTCGTAGCCCGCTTCCTCGGCCCGGCGGATGACCTTCTCGCCCTCGGCGATGAACAGGCCCTCGGCGGGTTCGCGCTTGCGGCGCAGCTCCACGTCGGTCAGGCCGGTGTAGTCGTGCAGGCGCGGGTCGTCGGGGTCCTCGACGGTGATGAGATCGGCCACAGGGTGATACTGCCTTGTCCTGGGTGCGGTGCCAACGGCTTGGGACGGGTTGTGTTACCCGGGGTTACTCGCGAGGGCGCGGCGGCCGCGGGGCCGACCTTGACGACCTCGCCGATGACGATGACCGCCGGGGGCTTCACGTCCTCGGTCCGGACCGTCTCCGCGACCGTGGCGAGGGTGGCGTCGACCCGGCGCTGGGCGGCCGTCGTGCCCTCCTGGACGAGGGCGACGGGGGTGTCGGCCGGCTTTCCGTGCGCGACGAGCGTCTCGGCGATCTTGCCGATCTTGTCGACGCCCATGAGGATCACGAGGGTGCCGGTGAGCCGGGCCAGGGACGGCCAGTCGACCAGGGAGCGCTCGTCGTCGGGCGCGACATGGCCGCTGACCACGGTGAACTCGTGGGCGACGCCGCGGTGGGTGACCGGGATGCCGGCCGCGCCGGGGACCGAGATCGAGCTGGAGATCCCGGGGACGACCGTGCAGGGGATGCCCGACCTCGGCGAGGGCCTGGAGCTCCTCCATGCCGCGGCCGAAGACGTACGGGTCGCCGCCCTTCAGCCGGACCACCGACTTGCCCTGCTTGGCGTGCTCGATCAGCGCGTTGTTGATGGCCTCCTGGGCCATGAAGCGGCCGTAGGGGATCTTCGCCGCGTCGATCACCTCGACGTGCGGCGGGAGTTCGGCGAGGAGGTCGCGCGGGCCGAGGCGGTCCGCGATGACGACGTCGGCCTCGGCGAGCAGGCGGCGGCCGCGCACGGTGATCAGGTCCGGGTCGCCGGGGCCGCCGCCGACCAGGGCGACTCCGGACGTGCGGGTGCGGTGGTGCGGGGCGACGAGCGTGCCGTCGCGCAGGCCCTCGACGACCGCGTCGCGGATGGCGGCGGTGTGGCGGGGGTCGCGGCCGCGGGCGTCGGTGGTGAGGACGGCGACCGTGACGCCCTCGCTGTGGCCGGTGGCCGGGGTCCAGGCCGTCGCCTGGTCGGCGTCGTCGGAGCGGACGCACCAGACGCGGTGGCGCTCCGCCTCGGCGGAGGCGGCGGCTGTTGGCTTCCGTGTCGCTGGTGGCGATCAGGGCGTACCAGGCGTCGGCGAGGTCGCCCTCCGCGTACGGGCGCCGCTGCCAGGTGACCTCGCCCGCGTCCACCATGGCCTCGACGGAGGGGGTGGCCTCGGGGGACACGAGGAGGATGTCCGCGCCCGCCGCGATCAGCGCCGGGAGGCGGCGCTGGGCGACCTGGCCGCCGCCGAGGACGACCACGCGGCGGCCGGTGAGGCGGAGGCCTACGGGGTAGGCGGGGTGTTCGGCCATGAGGGTGCGGCTCCTGTTGCGGCGGGGTTCGAGTGCCCTGACGTGCGGATTTTAGAGTGCGGGGGGTTTGCGTCGGCACAGGTGGTCCGGTGGCTGGGCGTCGTTGCCGGGCACGCGGTCACGAGCACGTGCGAGCCGCCGGCGCATCGGTGGGAGGCCGGGTCGCGGTCCCCGGCCTCCCACCCCCGCGCTACTTCTCGGTCACCCCTGCCGAGTCGAACGTCGCCACCTCGTGCATCGCCCGCGCCGTGCTCTGGACCAGCGGGAGGGCCAGCAGGGCGCCCGTGCCCTCGCCCAGGCGGAGGTCGAGGTCGACCAGGGGGCGCAGGCCCAGCTTGTTGAGGGCGGCTACATGGCCCGGCTCGGCGCTGCGGTGGCCCGCGATGCAGGCGGCCAGGACCTCCGGGGCGATGGCACGGGCGACCAGGGCGGCGGCGCCGGCGCTGACGCCGTCCAGGATCACCGGCGTACGCAGGGAGGCGCCGCCGAGGAGGAGGCCGACGATGGCGGCGTGCTCGAAGCCGCCGATCGCGGCGAGCACGCCGATCGGGTCGGCCGGGTCCGGCTGGTGGAGTTCGAGGGCGCGGCGGACGACCTCGGTCTTGCGGGCGAGGGTCTCGTCGTTGATGCCGGTGCCCCGGCCCGTGACCTCGGCCGGGTCCGCGCCCGTGAAGACGGAGATCAGGGCGGCGGACGCGGTGGTGTTCGCGATGCCCATCTCGCCGGTCAGCAGGGCCTTGTTGCCGGCGGCGACCAGGTCGCGGGCGGTCTCGATGCCGACCTCGATGGCCTGCTTGGCCTCCTCGCGGGTCATCGCGGGGCCGGTGGTCATGTCGGACGTGCCGGCCCGGATCTTGCGGGGCAGCAGGCCGGGGGTGGCCGGGCAGGTCGGCGGCGACGCCCACGTCGACGATGCAGACCTCGGCGCCGACCTGGGTGGCGAAGGCGTTGCAGACGGCGCCGCCGCCGAGGAAGTTGGCCACCATCTGGGCGGTGACCTCCTGCGGCCAGGGGGTGACGCCCCTGCGCGTGCACACCGTGGTCGCCGGCGAAGATCGCGACGGCCGCGGGCTCCGGGATGGGCGGCGGGCACTGGCGGGACAGGCCGGACAGCTGCGCGGAGATGATCTCCAGCATGCCCAGCGCACCGGCCGGCTTGGTCATGCGCTTCTGGCGCTCCCACGCCTCGCCGAGCGCCTTGGCGTCCAGCGGGCGGATCTGCGCGACGGTCTCGGCGAGCAGGTCGTGCGGTTCCTCTCCGGGCAGGGCACGGCGGCCGTACGTCTCCTCGTGCACGACCCACGACAGCGGGCGGCGCTTGGACCAGCCCGCCTGCAACAGCTCGGGCTCGTCCGGGAACTCGTCGACGTAACCGACGCACAGGTAGGCGATGACTTCCAGATGCTCGGGCAGGCCGAGGGCGCGGACCATCTCGCGCTCGTCGAAGAAGCTGACCCAGCCGACGCCCAGGCCTTCGGCGCGGGCGGCGAGCCAGAGGTTCTCCACGGCCAGGGCGGCCGAATAGGGCGCCATCTGGGGCTGGGTGTGACGGCCGAGGGTGTGGCGGCCGCCGCGGGTCGGATCGGCGGTGACGACGATGTTCACCGGGGTGTCGAGGATGGCCTCGATCTTCAGTTCCTTGAACTGCTTCGCCCGGCCCTTGGGGAGGGACTTCGCGTACGCGTCGCGCTGACGCATGGCCAGTTCGTGCATCGCGCGCCGGGTGTCGGCGGAGCGGATGACGACGAAGTCCCAGGGCTGCGAGTGGCCCACGGAGGGCGCGGTGTGGGCGGCCTCCAGGACGCGGAGCAGCACCTCGTGCGGGATCGGGTCGCTGCGGAAGCCCTTGCGGATGTCGCGGCGCTCGCGCATGACCTTCAGCACGGCCTCGCGCTCGGCGGGGTCGTAGGCGGGGGCGGCGGGGCCGGTGGACTGTCGTGCTTCTGCCACTGCGGCCGCGCTCTCTTCGTCGTGGCGTGCCTGGTCAGCCAGGTCTTCCTGTTCGGCGGCCCGGGTGTCCAGGTCGTCGGCGTTCTGTACGAGTCCGGCGTCGCCGTCGCGGGGTGCGGGGACGGTGGCGACGGGCGCCGACGGCTCGGGCTGCGCTGCCTCGGGGACGGCGGGCTGGGACTGCTGTGGGCCCTGGACCGGCTGAACGCTCTGCTCGTCTGCCGTCTCGTCCGCGATCGGCTCGGGGGGTACGACGGTGACGTCCTCGGCGGATTCCGGGGTGACGTCGACGGTCTCGGGTGTGGGCGCCACCGGCTCGGGCGCGGGCGCGACTTCGTCGACCATGGGGGCAAGCTCGGTTGCCTCGGGTGTCCGGAGCGGTGCGGGCGTCTCGGCGATCGAGTCGGGCGCGGGCGTCTCGGCGGCCTGGGCAGGTACCGGTGCCGCGGGGGGCTGAGTCGGCGCGGCCGCCGTCTCCGGTGCGTCGGCGGGCACCCCGTTCTCGGGTGCGCCGACGGCCGGGGCGGGCGCTTCAGGGGTGGGAGCGGCGGTCTGCGGGGCCGTCATCTCGGGGTCCTGGGCGGCGGCCTCGGCATCAGTTGCCTGAGGAACCGGGGCGGCTTGCGGGGAGATCGGCTCAGCGGGCGGCGCGGCGACCTCGCCGCCGACGGCGTCCGGTTGCTGCGCGACGGCCTCGGGGGCGGTGGCGTCCGGACCGGGTGCGGCGTCCTCGGGGCCGACAGCCTCGGCCGGGGCCTGCGCGACGGCCTCCGCAGGCGCCTGCGCGACGGCTTCGGAGCCTGCCGCGTCGGTAGCCTGGACGGCAGCGTCAGGGAGCGCCGGGTCCGGCACCGGGGCGGGAGCCTCGGGAAGGCCGGCCGCCTCCCCGGCACCGGCCTCGGGCGGAGCTACGACCGCAGTCTCGGGCGCGACGGCGGTCTCCGGGAACGGGACCGCTTCAGGGGCCGGCGCGGCCTCGGGGGCAGGGGCCGCTTCCGGGACGGGGGCCGACGCGGCCTCAGGGACAGAAGCGGCTTCCGGGACAGGGGCGGCTTCCGGAAAAGGGGCCGCTTCCGGGACGGGGGCCGACGCGGCCTCAGCGACAGGAGCGGCTTCCGGGACGGGGGCGGGAGCGGCCTCAGGAACAGGGCCCGCCACGGTCTCAGGAACAGGAGCGGCTTCCGGGACGGGGTCGGGCATCACGCCCTGCTCCGCGGCAGCCGCCGGGACTTGTTCGCCGCCGTCGGCGGTATCGCCGACGGGACCCGGCTCGGAAGCCTCGGGAACACCACCCGTGGGCCCCGGCTCACCGTCCTGACCAGACCCATTCACCACCGGGACCTCCCCCGGAGCCGAAGCCGGAACCGGTCCCGGAGCGGAAACCGCTGCGGCCTCGCCCTCAGTCACCTGGCCCGCGCCCGGATCGACGCCCGTTCCGGCGGGGTCACCCGCAACAGCCGCGTCCGGCACGGGGACGGCCTGCCCCGGCTCGTCGGCGGCCACCCTGCCCCCGGCGGGCTCGTCCGGCAGCTCCATGTTCTGCACGGGCTGCTCTTCATGGACGCCCTGCTCGGCCCCGGCCGGAGTCGTCGGCGTTGCGTGCTCGGCCTGCGTCGCCATGCCGGCCGCGACGGCCGCGGCCACCGGCTGTGCTGATGGAACAACCGTTTCCGCAGGGGCCACCCCGGCGCCTACCGGGGCCTGGTGCGTGACCTGCGCGTCCCAGGGCGCCGCCGGCGGCGAGGACATCTCCGGGGCGCGCGGGGCGTCGAGGTACTCGGGGCCGGCCGACGACGGCACGGGCTGTCGTAGCGGCGCGTCCGCGGGGCCGCGGTCGGCGAGGGAGCGGACCGGGCTGGCGGAGCTGTCGGGCAGGGGCGGGCCGAGGTGCAGCGGGCGGCGGGGGGTGACGGGCGGGATCGGCAGAGGATCGGGCAGACGGACGCCGCCCAGGTCGACCGAGCCGCTGTCGCGGCCGGAGATCTCGTGCGGGCCCGGCTGGTGCACGGTCTCGACGACCGGCTCCGGCGATGGCGGGGCGACCTCGTTGCCCCAGGCGCCCTGGGCGCCCGGCAGCAGCAGCAGGTCGTCGTCTTCGGCGGTGGACTCGGAGAGGTAGGTGTACGAACCGTGCGCGGGGGCGCCCGGCTGCTCCACCATGCCTGCGTTCTCCGGCAGTCCCTCGCCCGGGACCTGGCCGGTGTCGGTCATGCGTACCCCTCGCCCATCGGTTAGTGCTCCTACGACCCGCTCGCCCGGAACGGCGCACCGACCGCCCCACTGTGAAGAACGAGCGTGCGTCCCCAGCGGCACGAGCGGCCCGCCCCGAAAAGGCGACAAAGCCATTCACTGGCATTGTCGCGGCCGTACCACCCTCGCGACAGCTTGATCCGCGACGGTTCCGCTGTGGACTGCGCCACGTTGCGCGTCCTCCGGTTCTGCCGTACCACACACACCCCAAAACGGGCGGGTTTTCCGGACATTGACCGACGAAGCGCCGGGCGTCCGCGTGCGGTGCAACGATCGGCCAGCCTACCGCGCGCGGTACGACAACCCGATCACGGGGACGACGGCGGGATCAGGCGCTGCGCCGCGGCAGCACGCCGCTGAGCAGGAACGCGACGCTCCGTTCCTTCTCCGTCCAGGCCCGGGTGTCGAGTTCGACGGATTGGAGGAGGGCGCACTCGACGGCGTAGCCGTGCTCCGTCAGGTCGCGGCCGATGAGTTCGGCGGCGTCGCGGGTGCCGGCGTGCGTGACGATGCGCTGCGGGCGGCGGTCGGCGACCGCCGAGACGACGGCCGCTCCCCCGCCGCCGACGCGGACGACGTCCGGTTCGGGGAGGTTCTCCAGGATGTACGGGGCGGTCCCGTGCACGATCTGGACCTGGACGCCGAGGCGGCGGGCGGTGGCGTCTGTGCGGGCGCAGGCGGCCCGGTCGCCGTCGACGGCGATGACGGCGGCGCCCGCGCGTGCCGCCTCGACGGCGAAGGCACCGCTGCCGCAGCCGATGTCCCACACGAGGTCGCCGATGCGCGGTCCGAGGCGGGCGAGTTGGGAGGCGCGCAGCGGCTGGGTCTCGCCCTCGCCGAGGTGGGCGTCGTAGGTCTCGGCGGGCAGGGACCAGCCGCGTGGACCGGCGGACGGGTCACGGCCGGCGATCCAGCCGCCGGCCTCCCCGGCGGTGCCGGGGCCGACCGGTCCGCCGAGGACGATGACGACGTTGGGGTCGCGCCAGGCGTGGTCGGCGGCCTTCTCGGAGGTGACGACGGTGACGCGTTCGCGGTCGGTGCCGAGTTCCTCGCAGATGACGAAGGAGCGGTGGACTCCTTCGAGGAGCAGGCCGAGTTCGGCGGGGCCGGCGCCGGGTGAGGTGAGGACTGCCACCTTGGTGTGGGCGCGGCAGACGTTCACCGCGCGGCGCAGGGTGCGGCGGTGTGCGACGACCACCTGTGCGTCGTCCCAGGGCATGCCGGCGCGGGCGAAGGCCGCGGCGACCGAGGAGACGGCGGGGACGACCTCGACCTCGAGGCCGAACTCGGGGGCGCGCAGGGTCCGTACGACGCCGAAGAAGCCGGGGTCGCCGTCGGCGAGCACGACGGCCGTGCCGCGGTGGCCGGCGATGCGGCGGGCGGCGAGGGCGACACTGCCGAGCCGGATGCGCTCGGCGCCGGCGGGTACCTCGGGGAGCGCCAGGTGGTGGGCCGCACCCGCCACGAGCGTGGCGGCACCCAGAGCGGCGCGTGCCGCGGCGGTCAGCGGCGAACCGTCCCAGCCGATCACCGTGACCCGGTCGGCCATCGTCGTCAGTCTCCAGAGGATTTCGCAGGTCGTCTGCGTGTCGTGTCGTGCGTGGCCCGCGGGCGGGCTTGGTGAGAGTACCCGGTGGAGCCGGCGGAGGGGGTGTCGGTGCCGTCGCGCACGGTGGCTGTTCCGGTCAGTTCCAGTCACCGAAGGAGGTGAACCCGCCGGGCAACTGGTCGCCCACGCCCTCCAGGTCCTCGGGGAGCAGGCTCCAGACGATGAGGTCGGTGCGCACCTCGGTCCACTCGTCGTTGTCCGTCCGGGTCCGCGCTATCCAGGCACCGCGCAGCACTCCCTCGCTGATACAGCCGATCTTCTGGGCCACCTGCTGGGAGGCGGTGTTGTCGGCCGCGGTGCGCAGTTCGAGGCGTTCGAACTTCTGGTCGTTGAAGAGCCACCGCGCGGTGACGAGCGCGGCCTCTGAGGCGTAGCCCTCGCCGCGGGCCCAGGGGGCGGTGACGTAGGAGATCTCGCTGGAGCGGATCCGCCAGTTGGTGTTCTGGAGGTGGACGATGCCGACGAGCCGCTGGGTGAGGAACTCCGTGACGGCGAAGACGATGCCGCGGCCCTCGGTTCGTTCGGCGGGGGCCTGCTCGGTGATCCAGGAGCGGGCCTGGGCCTCGGTGTAGGGCTGGGGGGCGGAGGTCCACGCGGTGACGAGCTCGTCGTTCATCATGTCGGCGAACGACTGGATGTCCGGCTCCTCGAGCGGGCGCAGTACCAACCGCTCCGTGCTGATGGAGACGTTGGGAAAGGTGCTCGTCATGCGCCGCTCCGTAACCTTCGGTGAACCTTCAGGGCCTGCTCAACTGCCCAGCATGCAGCATGAAAGCACTGATCCGCACCACGGGGTCCTCCCCGCCGGGTGAGGGAGGACCCCGTGCTGGGCGGGTGTCCGGCGTGGTCTCAGAAGGAGGCCAGCACGGCGCCGGCGTACTTGTCCTGAATGAACTTCTTCACCTCGGGCGAGGTGAGGAGCTTGGCGAGCTTCTTCACGCGCGGGTCGTTCTCCTCGCCCTTCTTCACGGCGAGGAAGTTGCCGTACGGGTTGCCCTTCGGGGACTCCAGGACGAGGGCGTCCTTCGCCGGCTTGAGGTCGGACTCGAGGGCGTAGTTGCCGTTGACGACGGCGGCGTCCACGTCGTCGAGGGAGCGCGGGGTCTGAGCCGCCTCCAGCTCCTTGAACTTGAGGTTCTTCGGGTTCTTGGTGATGTCCGAAGGGGTCGCCTCGTTGCCGACGCCCGCCTTGAGGGTGATGAGCCCGTTGGCGGCGAGGAGCTTGAGGGCGCGGGCCTCGTTGACCGTGTCGTTGGGGATGGCGACGGTCGCACCGCTCTTCAGGGCGTCGGCCTTCTTGACCTTGTGGGAGTAGAGGCCGAGCGGCTCCAGGTGGACCGTGACGACGGGCACGATGTCGGTGCCGTTCTTCTTGTTGAAGTCGTCGAGGTACGGCTGGTTCTGGAAGTAGTTGGCGCCCACGGAGCCGTCCTGCGTCGCCGTGTTCGGCGTGACGTAGTCGGTGAACTCCTTGACCTCCAGGTCGAGGCCCTCCTTCTTCGCCAGGTTGTCCTTGACGTAGGTGAGGATCTCGGCGTGCGGGGTGGGGCTGGCGGCGACGATCAGCGGTCCGTCGGAGCCGGAGTCGCCCGCGCCGCAGGCGCTGAGCCCGAGGGTGAGGGCTCCGGCGGCGAGGACGGCGGTGGTGATCTTGGCGGTGTTGCGCACGAAAAGTGCCTTTCCTTATTGCCTTGGCGAGTGGTGCGACCCCCTTGTGGGGGGAGTTCAGGAGGCGGCCTTCAGCAGCCGCAGCTTCGGGGCGGGGCCCGAGCTGGCGCCGCGGCGGTGCAGGGAGCGGGCCGCGTAGTCGCCGGCGAACTGGAGGACCGAGATGACGACGGCGAGGATCGCGACGGTGATCCACATCAGCTGGGTCTCGAAGCGCTGGTAGCCGTAGCGGATGGCGATGTCTCCCAGACCACCGGCGCCGACCGTGCCCGCCATGGCCGAGTAGCCGATGAGGGCGACGACCGTGGTGGTGGTGCTGGAGATCAGCGACGGCAGCGACTCGGGTACGAGGACCTTGCGGACGATGGTCCAGGTGTTGCCGCCCATGGACTGCACGGCCTCGACGAGCCCGTGGTCCACTTCGCGGACGGCCGTTTCGACCAGGCGCGCGAAGAAGGGGATGGCGCCGACGGCGAGCGGCACGATGGCGGCCTCGACGCCGATGGTCGTCCCGGTGATCGAGCGGGTGAAGCCCATCAGCGCGACCATCAGGATGATGAACGGCAGGGAGCGGGCGATGTTCACGATCTGCCCGATGACCTTGTTGGCGGCGAGGTTCTGGAGCAGGCCGCCGCGGTCGGTCAGGACCAGCAGGATCCCGAGCGGCAGTCCGCCGACGACGGCGATGAGCGTGGACCAGCCGACCATGTAGAGCGTGTCCCAACACGCCTGTTCCAGCAGCGGCTGCATCTCGGACCAGGTCACTTGACACCCTCCTTCACCAGCTCGGACTCGTGGCCCAGGACGTCGATCTGCAGGCCCTGCTCGCGCAGGAACCCGATCGGTACGACGTTGTCCTCGTAGCGGCCGGGCAGCTCGATGCGCATCCGGCCGACCTGGAGGCCGCCGACGGTGTCGATGGCGGCGCCGAGGATCGATATGTCGATGTTGTAGGTGCGGGAGAGCTGTGAGATGACGGGCTGGGTCGCGCTCTCGCCCTGGAAGGTGACGTCGACGACGGTGCGGTCGTCGCCGGAGGCCTCGCCGCCGAGCGGGAACAGCGCGGCGGCCAGTTCGGAACCGGGGGTCGCGAGCAGTTCGCTGACCGTGCCCGACTCGATGACGCGCCCGTTCTCCATGAGCGCGGCCGAGTCGCAGACCGACTTCACGACGTCCATCTCGTGCGTGATGAGCAGGACGGTCAGGCCGAGCTGGCGGTTGAGGTCGCGCAGCAGCGCCAGGATGGAGCGGGTGGTCTCCGGGTCGAGGGCGCTGGTGGCCTCGTCGGACAGCAGCACCTTGGGGTCGCCGGCGAGGGCGCGGGCGATGCCGACGCGCTGCTTCTGACCGCCGGAGAGCTGCGCGGGGTAGGCCTTGGCCTGGTCGGCGAGGCCGACCAGGTCGAGCAGCTCCAGCGCCTTGCGGGAGCGTTCCTTGCCGGACTTCCCGAGGATCTCCAGCGGCAGTTCGACGTTGTCCTGGACGGTCCGGGAGGACAGCAGGTTGAAGTGCTGGAAGACCATGCCGATACGGCTGCGCGCCTCCCGCAGTTCCTTTCCGGCGCGCGGGCCGCGGCCGGCCAGGGCGGTGAGGTCCTGCCCGGCGACGTTCACGGTGCCGGAGGTGGGGCGTTCCAGCAGGTTGACGCAGCGGATCAGCGAGGACTTGCCGGCGCCGGACTGGCCGATGACGCCGTACACCTCGCCTTCGCGGACGTGCAGGTCGACGCCGTCCAGGGCGGTGACCTCGCGGCCGCGTGAACGGTAGACCTTGGTCAGGTCCGTTGTGGTGATCACGTGGGTTTCCGTCACTGTCGAGTGCGCGGGCGTGGGTGTACCCGGGCACAGGTGCATTCGTTCAGGGACGCGACAGGGTTCTCGCTGAGGCGTGGAACCGGGGAGAACATGCGCGCGGGGCGGCTTGGCGTCTCGCACCGCTCAGGGCGTGCGGACCTGCCGCTGTCTCGCTTCGGGGCGCGAGCACAGAAGGGTGGTGCAGGGGCCCTCTAGAAGGCGCACATTCGACACATACAACGAGCACCGGGCGTCATGGTCGCCTCGGTCGCGGGGATGCGGTCGCTCGTCGTGGTCATGTCGCCAGTAAAACATGCGTACGGTCCTGACAATCCGCCGCTGTCCGGATGCTGGACAGCGGTGAACAGGGACCGGGACGCGTCAGTCGCGGAGGGAGACTTCCACGCCCCGCTCGGTGACCAGTGCGGACAGGGCCGACAGGTTCTCGACGACGAGGTCTGCGTGGAGTTCGTGGGCCTGGTGGGTTGTGGTCAACGCCACGGTGGCCATGCCGGCGGCGCGACCGGCCGCCAGGCCCGCGGGGGCGTCCTCGAAGACGACGCAGTGGGCCGGGTCGACGCCGAGGGTGCGGGCGGCGAGCAGGTAGGGCTCGGGGTCGGGCTTGCCGCGGGTGATGTCGTCGGCGGCGACGAGCGTCTTGGGGAGGATGCCGACGGCGTCGAGCCGTGCCTCGGCCAGCCGCCGGGTGGCGGAGGTGACGACGGCCCAGCGCTCGGCGGGCAGGGAGTCGAGGAAGGCGCGGGTCCCCGGCAGCAGGTGCACACCGCCGTTGGGTACGTCTGCCACCTCCAGGTCCTCGATCCGCGCGACGGCCTCCGGTACGACCTCGGCGGGCAGCAGGTCGGCGGCTATCTCTGCGGCCGGCCGGCCGTGCAGCTCGACCCGCGCGAACTCCTCGGCCGTGATCCCGTACTCCGTGGCCCACCGCGTCCAGCAGCGGTCCACCGAGGCGAGGGAGGAGACCAGGGTTCCGTCGTTGTCGAACAGCAGGGCCTGCGCGTGGATCTTCATGCCCTCGACCCTACGGTGCAGGCCAGGGCCGGAGGCACCGGGCCTTTTCGGCCGTAATAAGGTCGCAGCATGCTTGCTGCCCTGACGCTGGTGACCGGCGTCGCCGCGCTGCTGCTCGCCGCCTGGTGCGGCTGGGCGGCCTACCGTGACCAGCCTACGAAGGACTGGCACTTCATCGGGATGGCCGTGGTCACCCTGCTGACGCTGGTCCAGCTGGTGGTGGGGATCGTGCTGCTGGCGCAGGGCGAGAAGCCGGAGCAGGGCACGACGATCTTCGTGGCGTACCTCGTGGGGGCCTTCGCGTGCGTCCCGGCGGCTGGGTTCATGTCACTGGCCGAGCGCACGCGGTGGGGCTCGGTGACGGTTGCCGCCGGCGGTGTGGTGCTGGCGGTGCTGGAGGTGCGGCTCTATGACATCTGGGGAGGCTGAGGTGAGCCGGCAGCGGCTGATCAGCGGGCCGGGCACGCTGCTGGTGTGGCTGTACGGCGTGATGGTCGTCGGGGCGGTGTCGCGGTCGGCGTATCAGATCGCGACGGAGTTCGACCGGGCGCCGCTCGCGTACTCGCTGTCGGCGGTGGCGGGGCTGGTGTACGGGTTCATCACGTACTCGTTGGTGCGAGGCGGGGAGACCGCCCGGCGGGCGGCGCTGGTGTGTTGCCTCGCGGAACTGGTGGGTGTGCTGACGGTGGGGACCTGGACGTTGGTCGAGCCGTCGGCGTTTCCTGATGCCACGGTGTGGTCGGACTTCGGGATGGGGTATCTGTTCATCCCCGTGTTGTTGCCGCTGTCTGCCATTTACTGGCTGCGGAAGTCGCGGGCGGCGGCGCAGTAGAGGGGGTGCCGCCTGAGGTGATCAGGCGGCCGCGGGCCGGATGTGGCCTGTCGCGCAGTTCCCCGCCCCCCTGAGAACTCACGCCGTCGCTGCGTAGGTACTCGCCGGCTTCTCCAGGACGATCATGGGGATGCCGTCCGCACCCTGGGACGTGCCCACCGTTTCGTAGCCCACCTTGCGGTACAGGCGGAGGTTGCCCTCGTTGCGGTGGCCGGTGTGGAGGCGGAAGCGCTTGGCGCCGTGCTGGCCGGCGAGGGCCGATTCGGCCGCTCGCAGGAGGCGGGCGCCGATGCCGTGGCCCTGGAGGCGGGGGTGGACGCAGAGCTTGCCGATCGCGGCGGCGCCGTCCTCGGTGGCCGAGCCGCGGACCGAGCCGACGACCTCGTCGCCGAGCCGGGCCACGAAGACGCAGTCCCGGGCGACCTCCTCCCGGACCGAGTCGAGGGTTTGGACGAGCGGGTCGATGCGGTAGTTCCCGTACAGCGCCGCCTCCGTCTGGAAGCACAGGTACTGCAGCCTGAAGATCTGCTCCGCGTCCTGCCCGGTCGCCGCAGAGATGGTCACGCTCATGCCCATGTGCGCACGCCTCCCGCTCATCTGATCACCTGTCGTTCCTCACTCCTATCCCCGTCCTCAGCGGGCCGCAACCTCCGGCGTGAGCAATCTGCGCAGACATCCCAGGCATCTGGAACGTTCCGGGCCAAGACTCCCCTGTGAGATACCCAACTCCCCTGCGATTTCCCGGTATGTCAGGTCCTTCGGGGAGAGCAGGGCCTCCATCAGCCGGGGGCAGCGCCCCGGGAGACGGCGAACGGCCTCACGCAGGGCGCGACCGCGGGCCGCGGCGAGGGCGAGCTGCTCGGGGTCGCGGTCGCCGTCGTCGACCGGTTCGACGGCGTACGGCCGTTCGAGGCGGCTCGTCCGGCGGGTGCGGCGTGCCTCCGAGCGCACGGCCCGGCGGAGCCATTCCTGGGGGTCGAGCGGCGGACCCTCGGCCTCGAGGCGCTCCAGGAGACGGAGCCAGACCGCCTGTTCCAGGTCACCCGGCTCGGTTCCGGCGGCATATGCCTCCGCGGAGGCCTCGGCGGTGAGCAGCGGGCTCAGGGTGGTGACCAGGTCGGGCGTCATATGCGGAGCGACGCGGCCGCCCGGGCGGCGGGTTGCCCGGGCGGCCGAAGCCCACTCGACCGGGTGGTGTGAGCTCAGCCGTTGACGAAGTCCTCGCGGGCCAGCAGGCCCGTGTCGGGCTGGTCGGTGAAGACGCCGTCGATGCCGGTCGCGAAGTACGCCTCGTACGCGCCGAAGACGTCGCCGTAGGCGTCCGCGTCCGTGCCCCTGCGGAAGCTCGCGGGCAGGAAGGGGTTCTCGTTTCGCATGGTCCACGGGTGCAGGATCAGGCCCACCTTGTGCGCGTCCCGGACGAGCGTCGTCGGCTGCGTGAGGTCGCCGTTGGCGTCGCGCGGGATGACCAGGTCCAGGGTCGGGCCGATGCCCTGCGCGTAGGAGGCGATCTCCCTGAGGCCGGCCGGCTTGACCAGGTCGGCGACCGTGCGCGGGTCGCCCGTCTCGACGAAGTCCCAGGGGCGGGTGTCCGCCGACGACAGCAGGACGACCAGGGGGTTGTCGACGAGCTTGTTGAGGCGCTCGATGCTGGTCGGTTCGAAGGACTGGATGATGACCGGGGAGGTCTGCCGGTCCTTGCGGTACTTGCGCAGCACCTTGGCGACCCGCTCCTCCAGCGGCAGGCCCTGCTTGCGGAAGTAGGTGGGGTGCTTGAGCTCGGGGTAGATCCAGACCTGCTTGCCGCGCCTGCGGGTCTGGTCGTCCTGCCACTTCAGGACCTCTTCGAAGGTGGGGATCTCCCAGCGGCCGTTGTAGAGGGTGTTGTGCGGGCGGTTGGCCGGGATGCGCTCGATCGCGCGCAGCGTCTTCAGCTCGGCGAGCGTGAAGTCCTCGGCGAACCAGCCGGTGGTGGAGACGCCGTCGAGGAGCTTGGTCTTCTTGCGGTCGGCGAACTCGGGGTGGTCGGCGACGTCGGTGGTGCCGCCGATCTCCGGCTCGTGCCGGCAGACCAGGTGCCCGTCCTTCGTCGGCACCAGGTCGCCGGCCTCGACGATGTCGGCGCCCAGGTCGAGGGCCAGCTGGTACGAGCCCAGGGTGTGCTCCGGGCGGTAGCCGCTGGCCCCGCGGTGGCCGACGATCGTCGGCTTGGGCAGGCTCTTGAGTCCGCCGTGTCCGCCGCCGTGCCGGGAGCCGTCCGCTCGCGCCGTGCCGGTCATGCCGAGGACCGCTCCGCCGGCGGTGAGCACCGCCGCGCCGAGCAGGGCCCGCCGTCCGGTCCCGCTCGTTTCTTCGTTCGACTCCTGCGTTCCCATGTGAGCGCCCTCCCTGCCGTCGACTCGTCAGTGCGGGCTGATCGTAGGGGCGCGTACATGACGGGTGGGAGACCCCGGGCGGAACACGCGGGTGACGCCGGATGTCGTAGTGGCTGGTGGGGACGGTGAACTGACGATTCGTCGCGTCCCGTTCGATTCGGTGCGGCGGTTCTGGGAACGCGTCCGGTGCTCCCGGGGCGATGTCCGTCACATCACGGCGGCCGGGTTACACGCCGTCGACGGCGTGCCACCGCAGGTAAACACGCGTCAACAGTGCGTAAGGCCTCGGTTAAGTCGCCGTGCCCGATGTGCGCAACCCCCGGGGCCACGAGTATCGTCCTCACCTGCACAGACTCATACAGAACCCCGACACCGGAGGGCCCGTTGTCCCGCTTCGCGCTCATCAAGGCAGTGCTCGGCCCGATCATGCGCCTGATGTTCCGCCCACAGGTGGAAGGTGCGGAGCACATTCCCGGCGACGGTCCGGTCATCCTGGCCGGCAACCACCTGACGTTCATCGACTCGATGATCCTGCCGCTGGTCTGCGACCGGCAGGTCTTCTTCATCGGCAAGGACGAGTACGTGACCGGGAAGGGCTTCAAGGGCCGGCTGATGGCCTGGTTCTTCACCGGCGTCGGCATGATCCCGGTCGACCGCGACGGCGGCCGGGGCGGGGTCGCCGCGCTGATGACCGGGCGCCGGGTCCTGGAGGAGGGCCGGGTCTTCGGTATCTACCCGGAGGGCACGCGCTCGCCCGACGGCCGGCTGTACCGGGGGCGTACGGGCATCGCTCGGCTCACGCTGATGACCGGGGCGCCGGTGGTGCCGTTCGCGATGATCGGCACGGACAGGCTTCAGCCGGGTGGTGCGGGTCTGCCCCGGCCGGGGAAGGTCACCGTGCGGTTCGGTGAGGCGATGGAGTTCTCCCGGTACGAGGGGATGGACCGGGACCGCTATGTCCTGCGGGCCGTCACGGACTCGGTGATGACTGAGGTCATGCAGCTGTCCGGGCAGGAGTACGTGGACATGTACGCCAGCAAGGCCAAGGAAGCGGCGTAGTCCTAGCCGGCCAGGGGCGGTCCCGCGCACGCGACGGCGACAGCCTCCGTGTCCCAGTAGAAGGGACGGACTTCACAGATCCGCCCCTCCTCGAACCTGATCGTCTGCAGAATCGGGAATCCGAGCTCGTGGCCGGTGGCACGGGCACGGGCACGGACCTGCGTGAGCACCACCGCCGTCTCGCCGGTGGCGAGGAACTCCTGCTCCGTCATGTCGAAGGCTTCCCACGCGTGGCTCATGGCCAGGAAGAACGCTTTCAGGCCTTCATGCCCGCGCCAGGTTCCGCCGTAAGGAAGGGCTTCGGCTTGATGCAGCACGACGTCAGGCGCGAAGAAGGGTGCCAGCAGATCGAACGAGGCCTCACCCGGGCCCCCGGCCGCCAGGTACTCCGCCTCGGCCGCGTACATGCCGGTGAGGATGGCCGAGGAGTCCGTCGTGGATGAAGTGGATGAAGTCGTCATGCCGCAAGTGTGCTCAGTCGAGACGGGCCACACCGGCGGCATTCGGACCTCGTCCTGCGGCCGGGACGAGCGGCGGCCCGGGATGCTACGGGTGTTCCGCCCCGTCCTCGAGCCGCTGCCCCCGCAGCAGGAACCATGCCGCCACGGCCGCGGCCAGCAGGACGGCCGCGCCCGCGCCCGCCGCGAGCGCCAGGCCGTCGACGAAGGACGTGCGGGCCGCGTCCAGCATCACGGCGGAGGTGTGTGCGGGCATGCCCGCGGCCGCCTCGACGGCACCGCCGAGTGACTCGTGGGCCGCGGCCGGCGTGCCCGCGGGGCCGGTGAAGTCGCGGTAGACGCCGGTCACGATGGAGCCGAGCACGGCGATGCCGAGGGCCGCGCCGAGTTCGTACGCCGTCTCGGACACGGCGGACGCGGAGCCCGCCTGTTCCTTGGGCACGCTGGAGAGGATCACGTCGGCGGTCACGGTGAACGAGAAGCCGGCACCGGCGCCGACCACCAGCAGCGCGGTCCCGAGCAGCGGGTAGCCGGTGGACTGGCCGATCACCGTGAGCGCGGCCAGCGCGAGGCCGATCGCCGCGAGGCCCCCGGAGACGACGGCCCGAACCGAGAAGCGGCGGGCCGCACGCCCCGCGATCAGACCGGCCACCACCGCGCCGATCGCGGCGGGCAGTTCGGCCAGGCCCGCCTCGAACGGACGCCTGCCCTGGACGAGTTGCAGGTACTGGGAGAGGAAGAACACCAGCCCGGACAGGCCGAGGATGGTCAGCAGGTCGGCCAGCACCGCACCGCTGAAGCCGCGGTTGCGGAACAGCCGCATGTCCAGCAGCGGGGCGGGGAGCGTGAGCTGACGGCGCACGAACCCGTACAGGGCAGCCGCGCCCAGCAGGCCGGCGGCCAGGGTGGCCCACGCGAATCCGTGCATCGCGGCCTCCTTGACCGCGTACACGACACCGATCATGCCGACCAGCGACAGCACGACGCTCACCAGGTCCCAGGGGCCGGCGTTCGCGGTCCGCGACTCGGGCAGCAGCTTGATCCCGACAAGGACCAGGACGGCCATCACGGGCAGGTTGATCAGGAAGACCGAGCCCCACCAGAAGTGCTCCAGCAGGAATCCGCCGACGATCGGGCCGACGGCCGTACCGGCGGAGGCGGTGGCGCCCCAGATGCCGACGGCGAGACTGCGTTCGCGCGGATCGTGGAAGAGGTTGCGGATCAGCGCGAGTGTGGCCGGCATCAGGGTGGCTCCGGCGACGCCCAGCAGCGCCCGCGCGACGATCATCATCTCTGGGGTGGTGGCGTAGGCGTTGAACACGGATATCGCGCCGAACGCCGTGGCACCGATCAGCAGGATCCGCTTGCGGCCGATGCGGTCGCCGAGGCTGCCCATGGAGACGAGCAGACCGGCGATGACGAACGAGTAGACGTCGCCGATCCACAGCAGCTGCGTGCCGGAGGGCTTCAGGTCCTCGCTGATGTAGGGGGTCGCGAGACCGAGGACGGTCGCGTCCACGGCCACCAGCAACACGGCGAGCACGAGGACGCCGAGCGCGAGCCAGCGGCCCGGACGCTTCACCGCCTCGGTCGTCTTCGCCGGCTGCAGGGTGCTGGTCATGATTCCTCTCTCCGTAGTGCGCCGCCGAGCAGCAGCTCGACGATCATGTGCTGGAAGTCCTTGGGGGCGCCCTTGCCGCTGTGCACCATCCAGGCGCCGGAGGCCAGCAGGCCGTAGAGCGCCTCGGTGAGCCAGGCCGGTGTGAGGTCGAAGCGGAACTCGCCGCTCAGCTGGCCGCGCCGGAACAGGGCGGAGATCCGGTCGTCTATCAGGGTCCAGCCGGCGTTCAGCTCCTCGCCCTCGAACAGCTGGTTCTCGGAGTAGAGGAACGCGAGCAGTCCGGCGGCGGGCTCGATGGCCCCGACCAGCCGGCGCACGGCCTCACTCGCCGTGCCCTCCTCCAGCCGGGCCGCGTCCAGCGCGGCCTCGCACTCCGCGATGCCCAGCGACTCCAGCGCGCGGACGAGGACGTCGCGCCCGGCGAAGTGGCGGTGCAACGTGGCGCGGCTGATCCCGGCGGCCTTGGCGACCTCGTCCATGGTCGCGGTGGACTTACGGGTCAGCAGGGCCGCGGCGGTGCGCAGCACATGGTCAGGATCGACAGCCATGAGACAAGCATAGCCCAGATGAGACATCAACGTCTCACTCTGGGCATGCGTGACTCATGGTTGCCGGTTCACGGAGAAATGTGGATCAGTGCCAGGGCAGTTGCCCGCGCCGCTCCCAGTACGCGTGCGGTTCCTCGACCAGCGCGGCGAGGCGGGTCAGCTGGTCGTCGTCGAGGTCGACGACCGCGGCGTGCAGGTTCGAGGCGAGCTGGTTGGTGGTGGCCGCACCGGAGAGGACGACACCGGCCCAGGGCTGCCGCAGGATCACGGCGAGGGCTACGGCGTCACAGCCCAGTCCGGCCTCCTCGGCGACCTCCTTCAGCAGGTCCGGTGCGTGCGGCCCGGCGAGCCGGCCGTTGGCCATGCCCTCCTTGACGATCACGGTGAGCCCGGCGTCGTGAGCCTCGGCGAGGGCGGGCGCGGCGGAGGTCTCCAGCGCGTTGTACGTGGACTGCACGGTCCGGAAGAGGGGTGCGCCGTCGACCGTCACCGCGAGGGCGGCGCGGATCGCGTCCGCTTGGGCGGGACCGCTGGTGGAGAAGCCGATGGTGAGGCCCTGGGCGGCGGCTTCCGCGAGCTTCGCGTGCAGTTCCTTGTCGGTGAGGGCCGGGCTGTCCGGGGTCACCGAGTGGATCTGGTAGAGGTCGAGCCGGTCGCCGAGCAGGGCGCCGCTCTCCGCGCGCTGCCGTTCGTAGGTGGCCAGGGCGTGGTCCTTGACCTCGTGCCGGTCGGCGTCGGTGGACCAGTCGGCGGTGTAGGTGTAGCCCCATTTGCTGCCGACGACGATGTCGTCCAGGCCGGGCTTGTCCTTGAGCCAGTCTGCGAGGAACTCCTCCGAGCGGCCGTAGGAACGGGCCGCGTCGAAGTAGCGGACGCCCTGGGCGTAGGCGGCGTCGAGGAGTTCGTGTGTGCGGGTGCGCAGCGTCTCGACGCTGCGGTCTTCCCCGAGGTCTTCGTCCCGGCCGAGGTTGATGTAGCCGGGGCGTCCGACGGCGGCGAGGCCGAGGCCGATGTGGCAGGTGGGGGTTGTTGCTGTGGCCAGGCGGGCGAAGGGCATCGCGGGCTCCGTTCGGTCGGCTACGGCTTTCGACCAACGTAACCCCCGGGATGACCTTCGCCTCAGAGCTCGGGGCGTGCTGTGTTTCGGGGTGCGGGGAGTCGTGGCTTGTCGCGCAGTTCCCCGCCCCCCTGAGGCGTTCCCCTCAGCTCTTCTTCTTGGCCAGAGCCCACTCGTGCTGGGCCGCCACGTCCTGCTTCACCTCTGCCAGCTGGATCGCGACCGCGCTCGGGGCCGTGCCGCCCCGGCCGTTGCGGGAGGCGAGGGCGCCCGGGACGTTGAGCACGGTGCGGACCTCGGGCGTCAGGTGGGCGGAGATCTTGGCGAACTGGTCGTCGGTGAGGTCGTCCAGCTCCTTGCCCTCCGCCTCGCGCGACCTTCACGCACTCGCCCGCCACCTCGTGGGCGACGCGGAACGGGACGCCCTGCTTGACCAGCCACTCGGCGATGTCGGTGGCGAGGGAGAACCCGGCCGGGGCCAGTTCCTCCATGCGCTCGCGGTGGACCGTGAGCGTGGCCATCATGCCGGTGAAGGCGGGCAGCAGGACCTCCAGCTGGTCGATGGAGTCGAAGACCGGCTCCTTGTCCTCCTGGAGGTCGCGGTTGTACGCGAGCGGGAGGGCCTTGAGCGTGGCCAGCAGGCCCGTCAGGTTGCCGATCAGGCGGCCGGACTTGCCGCGGGCCAGCTCCGCGATGTCCGGGTTCTTCTTCTGCGGCATGATCGACGAGCCGGTGGAGAACGCGTCGTGCAGGGTCACGAAGGAGAACTCCTTCGTGTTCCAGATGATGACCTCCTCGGCGATCCGGGAGAGGTTGACCCCGATCATCGCCGTGATGAACGCGAACTCGGCGACGAAGTCGCGGGAGGCCGTGCCGTCGATCGAGTTGGCGACCGAGCCGTGCTCGAAGCCGAGGTCCTTCGCCACCGCCTCCGGGTCCAGGCCGAGCGAGGAGCCGGCCAGGGCGCCCGAGCCGTACGGCGAGACCGGCCGTGCGCGCGTCCCACTGCCGCAGCCGCTCCGCGTCCCGGGACAGGGACTGCACATGGGCCAGCACATGGTGGGCGAACAGCACCGGCTGGGCGTGCTGGAGGTGCGTGCGGCCGGGCATCGCCACGTCCGGGTGGGCCTCGGCGAGGCCGATCAGCGCGTCCTGGAGGTCGGCGATCAGGCCGCCGATGACCCGGGCGTGGTCGCGCAGGTACATCCGGAAGAGGGTCGCGACCTGGTCGTTGCGGGAGCGGCCGGCGCGCAGCTTGCCGCCGAGGTCGGGGCCGAGCCGCTCCAGCAGGCCGCGCTCCAGCGCGGTGTGCACGTCCTCGTCGGCGATGGTGCCGACGAAGGAGCCGTCGGCGACGTCCGCCTCGAGCCGGTCCAGGCCCGCGAGCATCCGCGTCAGCTCGTCGTCCGTGAGCAGCCCGGCCTTGTGCAGCACGCGCGCGTGCGCGCGCGAACCGGCGATGTCGTACGGCGCGAGCCGCCAGTCGAAGTGGACGGACGCGGACAGCTTGGCCAGGGCCTCGGCGGGACCGTCGGCGAACCGGCCGCCCCAGAGCCGGACGTCACCGCTGTTGCTGCTCACTTGCTGTGCTCCTCAGGAGGGTGTGCCGATGTGCCACCGCCTCCTCACTCGGGCGGGGAGGCGGTCCGCACTGGTTCGCGAGGCGCGTCGGGCGAGGTCGCGCTGGCCGCGATCTTCGACGACAGGCCGAAGATCTCGATGAAGCCCTGGGCCGCGGACTGGTCGAAGGTGTCGCCCGTGTCGTAGGTCGCGAGGTTGAAGTCGTACAGCGACTGCTCCGAGCGCCGGCCGGTGACGACCGCGCGGCCGCCGTGCAGGGTCATCCGGATGTCGCCGGTGACGTGCTGGTTGGCCTCGTCGATGAAGCCGTCCAGGGCGCGCTTGAGCGGGGAGAACCACAGGCCGTCGTAGACCAGCTCGCCCCAGCGCTGCTCGACCTGCCGCTTGTAGCGGGCCAGCTCGCGCTCGACGGTGACGTTCTCCAGCTCCTGGTGGGCGGTGATCAGCGCGATCGCGCCCGGGGCCTCGTAGACCTCGCGGGACTTGATGCCGACGAGCCGGTCCTCGACCATGTCGATCCGGCCGATGCCCTGGGCGCCGGCGCGCTCGTTGAGCTGCTGGATGGCCTGGAGCACGGTGACGGGCTTGCCGTCGATCGCGACCGGGACGCCCGCCTCGAAGGAGATGACGACCTCGTCGGCGCTCGCGCGGCGAAGGCCGGGTTCTGCGGTGTACTCGTAGACGTCCTCGATCGGCGCGTTCCAGATGTCCTCGAGGAAGCCGGTCTCGACGGCGCGGCCGAAGACGTTCTGGTCGATCGAGTACGGCGACTTCTTGGTGGTCGCGATCGGCAGGCCCTTCTCCTCGCAGAAGGCGATGGCCTTGTCGCGGGTCATCGCGTAGTCACGGACCGGGGCGATGCACTTGAGGCGGGGGCGAGGGCGACGATGCCGGCCTCGAAGCGGACCTGGTCGTTGCCCTTGCCGGTGCAGCCGTGGGCGACGGTGGTGGCGCCGTGCTTGCTGGGCGGCGGCGACCAGGTGCTTGACGATCGTCGGCCGGGAGAGCGCGGAGACCAGCGGGTAGCGGTCCATGTAGAGGGCGTTGGCCTTGATCGCCGGGAGGCAGTACTCCTCGGCGAACTCGTCCTTGGCGTCCGCGACCTCGGCCTCGACGGCACCGCAGGCGAGCGCACGCTTGCGGATGACGTCCAGGTCCTCGCCGCCCTGGCCGACGTCGACCGCGACGGCGATGACCTCGGCGCCGGTCTCCTCGGCGATCCAGCCGATGGCGACGGAGGTGTCAAGGCCGCCGGAGTAGGCGAGTACGACGCGCTCGGTCACGGGTTCTTCTCCTCATACTGCATTCACTGACATGCATGAGTATGCAGGGCTCTGCATGATTCGTCAATACCTCGGATCGGGGACGATTCCGGTCGCCGAGAAATTCGAGATCCCTTTGAACACGGGAAACCGCTTACCCGTACCTCTCGCCGAACGCAGGCGCCGCGTTTGCAACCGACGACACCGACAAACCCCCGAACCCGAGTGAGGCATCCGCATGTCCAGGGCTCTTCCGAAGTACAACAAGCGTCGCGTCACGTTCATCGGCGGCGCCGCCGCGGTGGCACTGTCCGGCACGGTGATCGCCGGCTTCGCCCTCGCCGGGGAGACGCTCCGAGAGCAGCGCCGGACGAACGCCCGGACGCTGGCCGGGCCCGGCACCATCTCGTGCCCGGACGTCACCGGCGAGCTGCCCGCGATCCCGGCCTCCGCGCAGGCCGAGGTCGACCGCAACCTGGCGCAGCTCGAAGACCCAGATCGACGAGGCCAACAAGCGCCTCGTCGACACCGTCGGCCAGGGCGGACCCAACTTCGTCCAGAACGCCATCCTCGGCCCCCTGGAGGACAAGCGCGTCGCCGCCCTCAACCGCATCGAAACCGCCATCGGCCGCGCGGCCGAAAAGCCCGAGGGCCTCGAGGCCTTCGCCGCCTGCCAGCTCAACGCCGAAGGTGCCGGGGCGGGCGAGGCAGCGGCGAGGGAGGCGGGCGCCGGTGAGGAGGCCGGTGCGGGTGCCGAGGCCGGAGCCGAAGCGGGTGCGGGCGCCGAGGCCGGTGCGGCGAAGCGGGCGCAGGACGAGCGGGTGCCGGGCAGGACGCGGGTGCGGGCGAGGCGGGGAACGCCGGCGCCGGCACGATCAGCTGCCCGGACGTGACCGGCGGAGCTGCCCGCGATCCCGGCCTCGGCGCAGGCCGAGGTCGACCGCAACCTGGCGCAGCTGAAGACCCAGGTCGAGGAGGCCAACAAGCGCCTCGTCGACACCGTCGGCCAGGGCGGACCGAACTTCGTCCAGAACGCCATCCTCGGCCCGCTGGAGGACAAGCGCGTCGCCGCCCTCAACCGCATCGAAACCGCCATCGGCCGCGCGGCCGAGAAGCCCGAGGGCCTGGAGGCCTTCGCCGCCTGCACGCTCAACCAGTGAGGTGACAGGCAGCTGTGGCCGCCCCGTGTGAGCGCCGGCCGGGGCGGCCACGGGCAGGCGTCCGCACGGGATCCGGCAGAGGTGACCGGATCCCGCACATTCCTTAGACAGACGAAGATACCTGCGCCCATAATCGGTGGACATGGGAAAGACTCATGAGCGCATAGACGGCAGGCTCCGCACGTTCATCGAGGCGCAGCCCCTCTTCTTCACCGCCACCGCTCCCCTGTCCGCCGACGGCACGGTCAACCTCTCCCCCAAGGGCCTCAAGGGCTCCTTCGTGGTCCTCGACGAGCTGACCCTGGCCTACCTCGACTTCGCCGGCTCCAACGCCGAGACCATCGCGCATCTGCGGGAGAACGGCCGGATCACCCTGATGTGGTGCGCCTTCCAGGGCCCTCCGAACATCGTCCGCGTGCACGGACGCGGTGAGCCGGTCTTCCGCGACGACCCACGCTTCCGGGAACTGCTCGGCCACTTCCCGGACATCGACCCGACGCTCGCACGGCCTGCGCGCGATCATCGTCGTGACGGCCGAACTCGATCCGCGACACCTGCGGATACGCGGTCCCCTTCATGACGTACGAGGAGGACCGCGACCTGCACGCCAAGCGGTTCGCGCGCGAGGACGACGCCTCGCTCGAGCGCGTACTTCGCCAAGAAGGAGCACATCGCGACCAGCCTGGACGGCCTACCCGGGCTGCCGTTGCCGCTGCCCCCCTCTACCGTCTGAGCCATGCGCCCCGGTGTCGTCGCCCTCGCCGTCTCGCGTCCCTCCTCGTGCTCGGCGCCGCGACCGCCCGGGCCCGCCGTCGCCGCTGCCGGCCCGGATGGCGGACACCGGCGGCGGCACCCAGCTGATCACCGCCGTGGCCCCGAGGACGGGCTCGACAGCGGGCACGGTCACCTGGTGGGACCGCCGGCGGCGGGCGGTGGATCAAGGCCGGCACCGCGCCCGCCCGCTTCGGGGCGAAGGGACTCGTCGAGGGCGCCTCGCGCAAGCAGGGCACGAACACGACGCCGACGGGCCTGTACGGGCTGCCGTACGCCTTCGGCATCAAGGCGGCACCGCGCGGGACGGCGTACACCTACCGCCGGGTGCACCGGGACTCCTGGTGGTGCCAGGACAACGACTCCCGCGCCTACAACCGCTGGACCGAGCCGCCGCGCGGCCGACTGCCGGGCCGCCGAGTCCGAGCACCTGATCACCTACGGCGCGCGGTACGCGCACGCGCTCGTCATCGGCTTCAACTACGAGCGACCCGTGCGGGGGCGCGGCGCGGGAATCTTCCTGCATGTCGAACGGGCGTGGGAGCGACGGCCGGGTGTGTCTCCGTTCCGGAGGACGCGATGCGGCGGATCCTCGCGCTGGGCCGAGCCCGCGAAGCGGCCGCACATCGCTGTCGGGACGGTGAGCGGGACCACCGCCGTCACCCGCTACTAGAGCGGGATGCCGCTCGGGCACGAAACGTCTTACCGCCGGTCACTCCCTGCGCACATCACTCGGTACACGGCTGAACACTCCCGTGTCCCGGCACGTATCTGTGGGCCAAGGGTCAAGTCCCCACGGAGGAACCGTGACCACCACGCTCGCAGGCGGCCGTGCCGCCCGTCGCCAGACGATGCGCCGCATCCGCCCGCGCCGCTCCCCGGCCGTCCCGCTGCTGATCGTCCTGTGGGCGGGAGCCGCCGCCGTGCTGTGGCTGTGGTGGGACAACACACCGTCCC
The DNA here is from genome assembly GCA_963798065.1 of uncultured Actinomycetota bacterium. Classification (GTDB taxonomy): domain Bacteria; phylum Actinomycetota; class Actinomycetes; order Streptomycetales; family Streptomycetaceae; genus Streptomyces. The sequence continues at coordinate 140,177 of CAWCSC010000003.1, forward strand.
TCGCGGACACCACGAGCAAGATCCTGGCGGCGGGCCGGATCACCGGCCTGCTCGCCGGCTACCTCATGGCGCTGGTGGTGCTCCAGATGGCCCGGGTCCCCGCGCTGGAGCGACGGGTGGGCACCGACCGGGTCGCGCGTTGGCACGCCATGACCGGCCGTTACACGCTCTGTCTGGTCCTCGCCCACGTCTTCCTCACCATGTGGGGCTACGCCCTGCAGGCGGGCAGGACGCTCGGCGACATCGTCCAGCAGACGACCGACTCCATCAACCAGCTGCCGGACATGGGCAAGGCCGCCATCGGCACGGGCCTGCTGTTCGTCATCGGGATCCTGTCGATCGGCGGGGTCCGCCGCCTGATCGGGTACGACACCTGGTACCACGTGCACCTGCTCACGTACGCGTCGGTGTACCTGACGTTCTGGCACCAGATCACGACCGGCAACGAGTTCGCCGTCGAACCGGCCGCGAAGACCTTCTGGTACGGCCTGTACGGCGTGGTGACCGCGCTGGCGCTCTGGTACCGGGTCCTCACCCCGATCCGCCTGAACCTGCGGCATCGCATGCGGGTCGAGGCGGTCATCGAGGAAACGCCGGGGATCGTGTCCGTGCTGATCGGCGGGCGCAAGCTGCACCGGATGGGCGCGGAGGCCGGGCAGTTCTTCCGCTGGCGGTTCAAGGCGCCCGGCATGCGCTTCAGCTCGCACCCGTACTCCCTGTCGGCGGCGCCCCGCCCGGACATGCTGCGGATCACCGTCAAGGCGATCGGCGACCACACCTCCCGGCTGCGTGAGCTCACGCCCGGCACCAAGGTGTGGGCCGAGGGCCCGTACGGCGCGATGACCGCGCAGCGCCGCAGCCGCGGCAAGGTGCTGCTGGTCGCGGGCGGTGTCGGCATCACCCCGATGCGGGCCCTGTTCGAAACGCTGCCGGGCTCGTCCGGCGACATCACGCTCCTCTACCGGGCCAACAGCACCCAGGACCTGGCCCTGTGGGGCGAGCTCGCCAAGATCGCCGACGAGCGTGGCGCGCGGCTGATGTACGCGGTCAACAGCCCTGACGGGGAACGCCCCGACATCTCCGCGGAGTCCCTCCAGCGGAAGATCCCGGACGTCGACAAGCACGACGTCTTCATGTGCGGGCCGCCCGGCTTCGCGCAGTCGGTCTACGAAGCACTGCGCGGCGCGGGAGTCCCCGCCCGCCGTATCCATCACGAGTCGTTCGAGATGTGAGCGACGGGACATCAACGGCCCTTCAGGAGCTTGAGAAACGATGAGGAAGAGTCACCCCGTCCGGCGTGCCGTGCTCGCCGGCGCAGCCACCGTCTCCGGAATCGTGCTGCTGCTGTCCATGAAGCCGGCCTCCGACCCGGGCAGTGCCCAGGCGGCGGGCGGCCAGGTCCCGCCCGCGGCGGCCGGGCAGGCGCCGCAGGGCGGCGTGAACGGCGCCGTCACCGGCGACGCGCAGCAGACGCAGTACGGCCCCGTGCAGGTCCGCCTGACCATGAGCGGCGGAAAGATCACCCAGGCCACGGCGGTCCAGGCCCCCAAGGGCGGACGCAGCGACCAGATCACCGCCAGCTCGGTCCCCCGCCTCAACCAGGCGGCGGTCACCGCGCAGAGCGCGGAGATCGACGCCGTCTCCGGGGCGACGTACACCAGCGCCGGCTACAAGAAGTCCCTCCAGTCCGCCCTGGACAAGGCCAAGGCCGCGGGCGGCGCCGCGCAGGGCTCGGGCGACGCCCAGACCGTCACCGGTGATGTCGCGCAGACGCAGTACGGCCCCGTCCAGGTCCGCGTCACCGTCGCCGGCGGAAAGATCACCAAGGCCGAAGCCGTCCAGGCCCCCAAGGGCGGACGCAGCGACCAGGTCACCTCCGCCTCCGTCCCCCGCCTCAACCAGGCGGCGGTAGCCGCCGGAAACGCCCAGATCGACGCCGTCTCCGGAGCCACCTACACCAGCGCGGGCTACAAGAAGTCCCTCCAGTCCGCCCTGGACAAGGCTCCGGCAGGGGGCGGCGGCGCAGCGCAGGGCTCCGGGGCGGGCGGCGCCCAGGCAAAGACCGTCACGGGCACCGCCGCGCAGACGCAGTACGGCCCCGTCCAGGTCCGCGTCACCGTCGCCGGCGGAAAGATCACCAAGGCCGAAGCCGTCCAGGCCCCCAAGGGCGGACGCAGCGACCAGGTCACCTCCGCCTCCGTCCCCCGCCTCAACCAGGCGGCGGTAGCCGCCGGAAACGCCCAGATCGACGCCGTCTCCGGAGCCACCTACACCAGCGCGGGCTACAAGAAGTCCCTCCAGTCGGCGCTGGACCAGGCCGGTGGCTGACACGGTGGCCGACTCGGCACAGGCTCCCGCCGCGGTACGTCATGCGGAGGAGACGATGGGGACCGTCTTCTCCCTCGACGTCCGCGGCGGGGAACCGGCCGCCGTGCGCGCGGCCCTGGACGAGGCCGTCGCCGGACTGCGCCGCGTCGACGAGGTGTTCAGCACCTACCGCGAGGACAGCCAGATCTCCCGGCTGCAACGCGGTGAACTGACCGTCGGGGAGTGCGAACCCGAGGTCGCCGAGGTCCTGAGACTGGCGGCCGAGGCGGAGCGGCTGAGCGACGGCTGGTTCAGCACGTCGTATCAGGGCCGTCTCGATCCCACCGGCATCGTCAAGGGCTGGGCGGTCGAACGGGCGGCCCGGCGGCTGGCGGCGACGCCCGGGGTGAGCGGCGTGAGCGTCAACGGCGGCGGCGACGTGCAGCTGCTGGGGGCGCCGGGGGCGCAGCGTCCCTGGCGGGTCGGCGTCTCGGACCCGCTGCGCCCGGGCGGCCTCGCGGCGGTCATCTCGGCGGCCGGGGTGGACGAGCTGTCCGTGGCCACGTCCGGTACGGCGGAGCGGGGTGCGCACATCGTCGACCCGCGTACGAGTCGCTCCGCGGTGACCGACCTGGTCGCGGTGACGGTGGTGGCGCCCCGTCTGACCTGGGCGGACTGCTGGGCGACGGCGGCGTTCGCGATGGGGTCGCGGGAGGGCCTGGCGTGGCTGGAGTCCATGCCGGATGTGGAAGCGCTGTTGATCACGGCCGGTGACGAGGTGCGCTGCACCGGGGGGTTGGCGGCGCGGCTGGGGTGAGTCAGCCGCAGCTGAGGCGGGTGTTCTCAGGGGCGCGGGGGAACTGCGCGAGCAACCACGAACACCCCGCGCACCGCCGACGACACCCGCCCCTACGGCGCTCAGTGCCCGTTCTGCGCGAGCCTCAGCAAGTGCTCGGCCAGGGCCTGCCCCCCGTCAGGGTTCCGGCTGATCAGCAGCAACGTGTCGTCACCGGCGATGGTCCCCAAGATGTCGTGCAGCTCGGCCTGGTCGATCGCCGACGCCAGGAACTGTGCGGCCCCCGGCGGCGTACGCACCACCACGAGATTCGCCGAAGCCTCCGCGGAGATCAGCAGCTCCTGCGACAACCGCCGCATCCGCTCCTCCTTCGCCGACCCGCCCAGCGGCACACGGGGCGTACGAAAACCGCCCTCGCTCGGCACCGCGTAGATCAGGTCACCGTCGGAGTTGCGGATCTTCACCGCGTTCAGCTCGTCCAGGTCCCGGCTGAGCGTCGCCTGCGTGACACTCAGCCCGTCGTCGGCGAGCAGCTTCGCCAGCTGGCTCTGCGACCGCACCGGCTGCCGGTTGAGGATGTCCACGATCCGGCGGTGGCGTGCGGTGCGGGTCTGCGGCACGGCGGGCCCGTTCGCCCCCTGCTCGTGCTCCTGCGCCTGGCTCATCGTCGTCTCATTCTCCGGATCGTCCGTCCCCGCTCACTGCCTGGAGGATGCCGGGCAGCGCCCCGAGGAAGGCGTCCACCTCGTCGTCGCCGAGGTTCAGCGGCGGCATCAGCCGGACGACATCCGGGGCGGGCACGTTCACCAGGAATCCGGCCTCCTGAGCCACCTGGCGCACCTGGGGCGCGAGAGGCTCGGTGAGCACGATACCCAGGAGGAGACCCGCACCCCGGACGAAATCGATCAACTGGTGATCGAGGCCTTCGATCCCGTCCCGCAGCTTCCCGCTCTGCCGCTTGACGTTCTCCAGCAACCCCTCGTTCTCGATGGTGTCGAGGACGGCGAGTCCGGCTGCGCAGGCGACGGGGTTCCCGCCGAACGTCGTGCCGTGGTGCCCGGGCTGGAGCAGCTCCGCGGCCCGCCCGAAGGCGACGGTCGCGCCCAGCGGCAGCCCGCCGCCGAGCTGCTTGGCGAGGGTGACGACGTCGGGCAGGACGCCCTCGTGGGCCTGGTACTCGAACCACTGTCCGGTCCGGCCGATGCCGGTCTGCACCTCGTCGAGGACGAGGAGCGCCCCGGTCGCGGCGGTGATCGCGCGGGCGGCCTTGAGGTAGCCGGCGGGCGGGACGACGACGCCGAGCTCGCCCTGGATCGGCTCGATGATGACGAGCGCGGTCTCCTCGGTCACCGCGGCGGCCAGGGCCTGCGCGTCGCCGAAGGGAACGTGGGTGACGTCGCCGGGCAGCGGCAGGAACGGCTCCCGCTTGCCGGGCTGGCCGGTCATCGCCAGGGCGCCCATGGTCCGCCCGTGGAAGGCGCCCTCGGTGGCCACCACGTGGGTCCGCCCGGTCAGCCGGCCGATCTTGAAGGCGGCCTCGTTGGCCTCGGCGCCGGAGTTGCAGAAGAAGACCCTGCCGTCCCGGCCGAAGAGCCTGCAGCAGCCGCTCGGCGAGGGCGACGGTGGGCTCGGCCATGAAGAAGTTGGAGATGTGGCCGAGGGATCCGATCTGCCGGCTCACGGCCTCGACGATCGCCGGGTGGGCGTGGCCGAGGGCGTTGGTGGCGATGCCGCCGACGAAGTCGAGGTAGGAGTTGTCCTCGGCGTCCCACACGCGGCTGCCCTCGCCCCGTACCAGGGGCAGCAGCGGGGTGCCGTAGTTGTTCATGAGCGCGCCGTGCCACCGCGCGCTCAGTTCCTCATTGCTCATGACTCCCCCGGTTCGTCCGGCTTCTCGTCGGCCACGACCATCGTGCCGATGCCCTCGTCGGTGAAGATCTCCAGCAGGATCGAGTGCTGGACCCGGCCGTCGATGACCCGGGCGGTGGTGACGCCGCCCCGTACGGCGTGCAGACAGCCCTCCATCTTCGGCACCATGCCCGAGGACAGGTCCGGCAGGAGCCGCTCCAGCTCGGAAGCGGTGAGGCGGCTGATCACCTCGTCGCTGTTCGGCCAGTCCTCGTAGAGTCCCTCGACGTCCGTGAGGACCATGAGGGTTTCGGCGCCCAGTGCAGCAGCGAGTGCCGCAGCCGCCGTATCAGCATTGACGTTGTAGACATGTCCGTCGTCCTGGGAGCGTGCGATCGAGGAGACGACCGGGATACGGCCGTCGGCGAGCAGGGCCTCGATCGCGCCCGTGTCGATCGCGGTGATCTCGCCGACCCGCCCGATGTCGACGAGCTCGCCGTCGATCTCGGGCTGGTGCTTGGTGGCGGTGATGGTGTGGGCGTCCTCGCCGGTGAGGCCGACGGCCAGCGGGCCGTGCTGGTTGAGCAGCCCGACCAGCTCCCGCTGGACCTGGCCGGCCAGCACCATGCGTACGACGTCCATGGCGTCCTCGGTGGTCACCCTGAGGCCCGCCTTGAACTCGCTGACGATGCCGTGCTGGTCGAGGGCGGCGCTGATCTGCGGGCCGCCGCCGTGCACGACGACGGGCTTGAGGCCGGCGTGGTGCAGGAACACCACGTCCTGGGCGAAGGCTGCCTTCAGGTCCTCGTCGATCATGGCGTTGCCGCCGAACTTGATGACGACGGTCTTGCCGTTGTGCCGGACCAGCCAGGGCAGTGCCTCGATGAGGATCTGGGCCTTGGGGAGCGCGGTGTGCTTTCGCGTGGTGCTCATGACGAGTAGGCGCTGTTCTCGTGGACGTAGTCGGCGGTGAGGTCGTTGGTCCAGATGGTGGCGGTCTCGGACCCGGCGGCGAGGTCGGCGACGATGTGCACCTCGCGGTAGCGCATGTCGACCTTGTCGCGGTCCTCGCCGACACCGCCGTTCTTGCACACCCAGACGCCGTTGATGGCGACGTTGAGCCGGTCGGGCTCGAAGGCGGCCTGGGTGGTGCCGATCGCGGAGAGCACGCGGCCCCAGTTGGGGTCCTCGCCGTGGATGGCGCACTTGAGGAGGTTGTTGCGGGCGATGGAGCGGCCCACCTCGACGGCGTCGTCCTCGGTCGCGGCGTTGATCACCTCGACCTTGATGTCCTTGCTGGCGCCCTCGGCGTCCCGGATGAGCTGCTGACCGAGGTCGTCGCAGACCTGCCGTACGGCCTCGGCGAACTCCTCGTACTCCGGGGTGACGTCGGCGGCGCCGGAGGCGAGCAGCAGCACGGTGTCGTTGGTGGACATGCAGCCGTCGGAGTCGACCCGGTCGAAGGTCGTACCGGGTGGCCGCGCGCAGGGCCTGGTCGAGGACGTCGTTGTCCAGGGCCGCGTCGGTGGTGAGGACGACGAGCATGGTGGCGAGGCCGGGGGCGAGCATGCCCGCGCCCTTGGCCATGCCGCCGACGGTCCAGCCGTCCTTGGTCACGACGGACGTCTTGTGGACGGTGTCGGTGGTCTTGATGGCGATGGCGGCCTTCTCGCCGCCGTGCTCGGAGAGCTGCGCGGCGGCTGTCTCGACGCCCGGGAGCAGCTTGTCCATCGGGAGCAGCAGGCCGATGAGGCCGGTCGAGCAGACGGCGACCTCGACGGCTCCGCGTCCGAGGACCTCGGCGACCTTCTCGGCGGTGGCGTGCGCGTCCTGGAAGCCCTTGGGCCCCGTACAGGCGTTGGCGCCGCCGGAGTTGAGGACGACGGCGGACACCTGGCCGCTCTTCAGCACCTGCTCGGACCACAGGACCGGCGCGGCCTTCACGCGGTTGGAGGTGAAGACGCCGGCGGCGGCGCGGCGGGGGCCGGTGTTGACCACGAGGGCCAGGTCGGGGTTGCCGTTCTCCTTGATTCCGGCGGCGATGCCCGCCGCCGTGAATCCCTTTGCTGCCGTCACACTCACGGCGCAACTCCGATCGTCGTCAGTCCGGTGGTCTCGTCGAGACCCAGGGCGATGTTCATGCTCTGGACGGCACCGCCCGCGGTGCCCTTGGTGAGGTTGTCGATGGCGCTGATCACGATGATCCGGTCCGGCGGCCGCGTCGTACGCGACCTGCACCTGAACGGCGTTCGAACCGTAGACGGACGCCGTGGCGGGCCACTGCCCCTCGGGGAGCAGGTGCACGAAGGGCTCGTCGGCGAAGGCCTTCTCGTAGGCGGCGCGCAGGGACTCGCGCCGTGACGCCGCGGCCGCGCGTTGGCGCTGCACGTGGCGAGGATGCCGCGGGGCATCGGGGCGAGGGTCGGCGTGAAGGACACGGAGACCGGCTCGCCGGCGGCCGCGCTGAGGTTCTGGGTGATCTCGGGCGTGTGCCGGTGCCCGCCGCCGACGCCGTACGGGGACATCGACCCCATGACCTCGCTGCCCAGCAGATGCGGCTTGGGCGCCTTGCCCGCGCCGGACGTGCCGGACGCGGCGACGATCACGGCCTCGGGCTCGGCGAGGCCGGCGGCGTACGCCGGGAAGAGGGCCAGGGAGACGGCGGTCGGGTAGCAACCGGGCACCGCGATGCGCTTGGACCCCTCCAGCGCGAGCGCGGGCACCCGGCAGTTCGGGAAGGCCGTAGGGCCAGGTTCCGGCGTGCGGGGAGCCGTAGAACTTCTCCCAGGCGGCGGCGTCCGTCAGCCGGAAGTCGGCACCCATGTCGACGACCAGCACGTCCGGGCCGAGCTGCTCGGCGACGGCGGCGGACTGGCCGTGGGGCAGGGCGAGGAAGACGACGTCGTGACCGGCGAGAACCTCGGTCGTGGTCTCCTGGAGCACTCGGCCGGCCAGCGGCAGCAGGTGCGGCTGGAGCGCACCGAGCTTCTGCCCCGCGTTGGAGTTGCCGGTCAGGGCACCGACCTCGACCTCGGGGTGCGCCAGGAGCAGACGCAGCAGTTCCCCGCCCGCGTATCCACTCGCTCCGGCCACTGCCGCACGTACCGCCATGGAACCTCCTCCTTAGAGGGCATGACTATACGTTTCGCTGCACGTTTATGCAATCCTGTCGCCGGCCGGCTCAAGATCGCCCGGCGTCCGAGGGTGGCACGATCCGCCGTCGGCACACGGGGGACGCTCACACATCCCGGGCATACGGTGGCCGGGCGGCCCTGGACACATGAGAAGGCGCGGGCCGGCAGCCCCGGAGGGCTGGGGCCCGCGCCGGGTCCTACCTCTGCTTGATCCTCAGGAACGTGACGGAGTCCGCCGGGAAGGTGTACGTGAACTTCCCGGACACGCCCCGGAAGGTGGACGTCACCGGCGTGAGCGGTGTGTCCGTCTCGGTGTTCACCGCGTCCGGCTCGGCGGCCAGCGTGGTCACGCGGGCGGTCGAGGCGGCCTTCGCGCCGCCCAGGTCGATGGCCGTACGGGCCTCGGCGGACTGGGCGTTGACGACCTTGACGATCAGGTCACCGGTCTTCGCGTCCTTGGTGACGACCTGGCGGAACGGCTCGGCCGGCTTGTCGTCGGTGAAGCTGCCCCACTCCTTGCCGTCGAGGAGCAGGGTGACCTGACGGCCGCGCACCTTGATGTCGATGTCGTAGGCACGCCCGGTCTCGATCGACCCGGCCTTCGTCATCAGGGTGCCCTTGCCGCCGTCCACGGCCTGTTCGATGGCGCCCTGGGTGTTGTTCCAGCCGCCGAGGTTCCACCAGTAGTAGTTGCCGGTGTCCTTGACGCCGAAGGCGACGAGGAAGCCCTCCTTGCCGGACTTCTTGGTGGCCTTCACATGCAGGTCGTAGTCCTTCCAGGCCGGGTCGCCCGCCGTGACCATGGTGTTCTCGGTCGCGGTGTCGCTCTGGACGTACTGACCGTCCTGGACGGCCCAGCTGCCGCGGCCGCTGGTCGTCCACTTCGAGGCGTCACCCGAGAAGTCGTCGCTCAGCAGGGTCGAGCCGTCCGCCGAGGTGACCTTCACGTCGTCGTACGCGGCGCTGGTCGCCCATGTGGACAGGCCGACGGCGCCGGTGACGGGGCCGCTGACGTCAGGTGTGGTGGTCGCTTTCGACGGGACCACGCGGTCGCCGACATTGGTCATGAACAGCTTCTGGACCTCGTAGTTGGCCGAGTTCCAGGAGGCCCGGTTGTTGAACCAGATCATGTCCGGCCGCCACTGGACGTAGTCCTCGTTGGCGAGCAGCGGGGCGTACGAGGCGAGCTTGACGATGTCCGCGTTGCGCTCCAGGCCGGTCATGTAGGCGGCTTCGGAGAGGCCGTTCTTCCAGGCGTTGCCCTGCGAGGCGTACTCACCCAGGAAGACCTTGGGGCCCTTGCGGTCGTAGGAGTCGTAGCGGTCGTTGTTCTGCAGGAACCAGTTCGGGCTGTTGTAGTAGTGCTCGTCGACCATGTCGACGTCGCCCTCGCGGTTGAGCTGCCAGGCGGTGTCGAAGGTCGCGCCGGCGTCGTCCGGGCCCGAGTTGGAGATGACGGTGATGTCCGGGTACTTCGCCTCGATGGCCGCCCGGAACTGCTGGAAGCGGGCGAAGAACTCCTTGGGGAGGTTCTCCTCGTTGCCGACCCCGATGTGGGTCAGGTGGAAGGGCTTGGGGTGGCCCATCTTGGCGCGCACCTTGCCCCACGTGGAGGTCGCCGGTCCGTTGGCGAACTCGATGAGGTCGAGCGTGTCCTGGATGTGCCGCTTGAGCAGGGCGTCGTCGTCGGTGGCCTTGTTCTGGCCGCAGCCGGTCACCAGGGCCGGTACGACGGGCAGCGGCATGGCGCCGATGTCCTCGGAGAGACGGAAGTACTCGTAGTAGCCGAGCCCATAGCTCTGGTTGTAGCCCCAGAAGTTGGAGTTGGTGGCGCGCTCCTCGACCGGGCCGATGGTGTCCTTCCACTGGTAGCTGCGCTTGCGCTGCCAGTTCGAGGCCTCGCTGTAGTCCTCCATGGAGCCGGTGTTGACCAGGCAGCCGCCGGGGAAGCGCACGAAGCCCGGCTTCAGGGCGGCGATCTTCTCGGCGAGGTCCTTGCGCAGCCCGTTCGGCTGGTTCTTGTAGGTGTCGCGCGGGAACAGCGACACCTCGTCGAGCGCGGCGGCGTTCGTCGCGGCGACGGCGAGCCGGCCGCGGTTGCTGGTGCGGGTCGCGGTGAAGGTGGCCTTGTACTTGGCCCAGCCGCCCTTCACGGCGACCTGGCGGGCGGTGCCCAGCGTGCCCGCGGTGTCCTTCAGGGAGACGGTGAGCGTGCTGCCGCTCTCGGCGCGGGCCCACACGGAGAAGTCGTACCGCTTGCCCTTGTCGACCCGGACGCCGGTGTTATAGCCGGCGTTCGTGACGGACGAACCGGCGCCCAGGGAGAGGTAGTTGCGGTTGCGCTCGTTGAGCCTGCCGGAGTCGTTGAGGACCTGGGCGGTGCCGCCGACCGTCCATGAGGTCAGGGGCGTGTAGGAGCCGTTGTCGGCGGTGGAGTACTCGAAGGATCGGTTCTGCACGAGCTCGGCGTACAGACCGCCGTCGGCGGCCCGGTTGATGTCCTCGAAGAAGACGCCGTACATCGTGTCGTCGATCGCCGCGCCCTTCGCGGACGGGTCGACGGTGATCGCGTAGTCGGTGACGCCCTCGGCGTGCGCGGGGGCCGGTACGAGGGCTGCCGCCGTCAGGAGGGCGGTGGCCGTGAGACCCAGCCTCCATCGGGTGCGGGCGGTGCGTGGCATGGATACTCCGCGGCTCTCTGGTAGAGGAGTGTTCGAAATATCAGACGCTGATCAATACTTCGAACGGCAAGATAGGGAGGGGGTTGAAGCGCGTCAATGGGTCGCGCAGCAACGGGTGGGACGGAGAGCGGGACGGGATGGGCGAGTTCTGGCCAGTGCCGGACGTACTGGCGTATCTGTCCGGGCGCTGGAGCGTGGTGCGGTCGGTGCGGGATCTCGCGAGCGGCGAGCAGGGGGAGTTCTCCGGAACCACCGTGTTCCGTGCGGAGGATGACGGCGGCCTGCTGCACCACGAGTCCGGCAGCTTCGTCTGGCAGGGCGTCGCCCGGCCCGCCGAGCGGACGCTGCGATTCCTGCCGGGGCCCGGCGGCACGGCGGATGTGCGGTTCGCGGACGGGCGGCCGTTCCACGACCTGGACCTGACGTCCGGGCGGCATGTCACCGACCACCCCTGCGCGGCGGACCTCTACCGCGGCGAGTTCACCGTCCGGGACGCGGACCACTGGCGGACGGTGTGGCGCGTGCGCGGTCCGGCCAAGGACCTGGTGCTGCGCACCGGCTACGCGCGCGAGGGCTGAGCGGACACACCCTCGATGCGCAGGTTCCAGCGCCCCGCCCGGCCCGTCACGGAGGTCGTCGACAGCGGGCGGACGTCGATGTTCCAGTACGTCGGGGGCGGAGCCTTCAGGGCGTAGACCAGGGCGGCACGGATCACGGACGGCTCGGCGACCGCCACGACACGGCAGCCGTCCTCGACGGGCCGGGTGTCGAGCCAGCCACCGACGCGGGTGATGAAGTCCACCAGCGACTCACCGCCGTGCGGTGTGGCACGCGGGTCGGCGAGCCAGGCGTCCACGGCCTCCGGCTCCCGGGCCATCGCCTCGCCCAGGGTCAGCCCGCGCCACCGGCCCATGTCGCAGTCCCGCAGGGCGAGTTGCACGAGGGGCGCGTACCCGAGTCCCTCCCCCGTGGCACGGCTGCGCGGGGTCGGCGAGCAGTAGCGCAGCTCGGCCGCGGCGAGCGGCAGCAACTCCTGTGCGGCGCGCTCCACCTCACCCCAGCCGGCCTGGTCCAGCGGCCGGTCGTCCTCGAATCTCTCGGCGAGCAGCGGGGAGCTGCGCGCCGCGGCGACGAACGTGACCCGAAGTGGCATGCGGCGATCGTGGGTGCCGCAACTGCGCAGGTCAAGAGATGTTACCTGGGAGTTACCCAGGGTGCTCCGGCCCTCACGGCCCGAAGACGAGTGCCATCCAGTGCTCGGGCCGCTCCAGCGCCGCGAACCCGTGCCTGGCGTAGACCCCGTGCGCGTCGTGCGTGGCGAGCAGCACCCGCCGCACCCCGTACTGCCGCAGCTCGTCCCGTACGGCCGCCACGAGCGCGCTGCCGACCCCCTTGCCGCGCACCGACGGATCGACGTACACGTCACACAGCCACCCGAAGGTCGCCCGGTCCGTGATGACCCTGGCGTACGCCACCTGCTCCCCCGACACCGTCTCGTACACACCGAAGTTGAGCGAGCCCTCGATCGCCCGGTCCTGCTTCTCGCGGGGGCGGCCCAGCGCCCAGTACGCGTCGGTGGACAGCCAGCGGTGCACGCGCTCCGCGTCGACGCGGGCGGGGTCGGTGGAGATCTCGTAGCCCTCGGGCAGGCTCGGCGTGTCCGTCATGGCGCGATGCTCGCAGGGCGGCGGCGGGTGCGTCGAACGGTTATCCGCACACCTCAGCGGCTATCCCAGCACCTCGTCGCAGGCCGTACGCAGCCGTCGTACGCCCTCCGCGATCTCTCCGGTCCCGGCGACCGCCGCGAAGCTCAGCCGGACGTGCGCGGCCGGCGGCTCGGCGCTGAAGTAGGGGCGGCCGGGAGTGATGGCGACACCCGCGCGCAGGGCAGCCGCCGTCAGGGCCGATTCCTCCGTGCCGTCCGGCAGTCGCGGCCACAGGTGGTAGCCGCCGGACGGGACATACGGCAGGGCGAGCTCCGGCAGGTGCAGTCCGAGCGCGGCGGTCATCGCGTCCCGGCGGGCCTTCAACTCGGCGGAGACGGACCGCAGATGACGCGGCCAGGCGGGCGAGCCGACGAGTTCGAGCGCGGCCTCCTGGAGGGGCCTCGGCACGAAGAAGGTGTCGACGACCTGGATCGCGCGCAGCCGCTCCAGCACCGGCCCGCGCGCGGCCAGGGCGCTCACCCTGAAGCTCGGCGAGGTCGCCTTGGTCAGCGAGCAGACATGGACGACGACGCCGTCGGGGTCGTCGGCGGCCAGCGGGCGCGGCAGCGGCCCGGCGTCCTCGTGCACGAGCCGCCGTACGAAGTCGTCCTCGACGACGAACGCGCCCGCCTCGCGCGCGATGCGCAGTACCTCGCTGCGCCGCTCGGGCGCCAGCACGGCACCGGTGGGGTTCTGGAAAAGCGGCTGGCAGACGAAGGCGGGGGCGCCGCTGGCCCGGAACGCGTCGGCGAGCAGCGCCGGTTTCACGCCGTCGGCGTCCACCGGGACGGGCACCGGGCGCAGGCCCGCGGCGCGGGCGATGGCGAGCATGCCGGGGTAGGTCGGCGACTCGACCAGGACGGGGGCGCCGGGCGGGGCGAGGGCCCGCAGGGCGGTGGTGAGCGCGGACTGTCCGCCAGCGGTGACCAGCACCTCGGCGGCGGTGAAGGACCCGCCGATGCCGCGCGCGAACCACTCGCGCAGCTCCGGCAGCCCCTCCATGGGCGGGCGCCCCCAGGCACCGGGACGGCGTCCGGCTCGCGACAGGGCGGCGGCCATCGCACGCTCCGGCTGCAACGACGGGTGCAGATAGCCGCCGTTGAACTCGATCACGCCGGGCGGCGGGGCGGCCAGCGACACCAGCACCCCGGAGGCGTCCACCGAGCGCGGCACGAGGTCGGCGGCGCCGTCCGCGCTGAGCGCGACCTCCTGCCAGGAGGTGTCCCCGGCGGGCGCCGGCGCCGTCCGGGCCTGTGCGCGGAACGCGCCCGCGCCGGGCCGGGTGACCACCAGCCCCTCGGCGGCGAGCTGCGCCAGGGCCCGCGACACGGTCACGGGGCTCACCCGGAACCGCCCGACGAGGGCCCGACTCGACGGCAGCTTTCCACCTGGAGAGTAGCGGTCCAGCTCCCTTCGGAGCTGTTCCGCCAGTTCAGTGACGCTGCTACGCTCTTGCATGAGAGCACAGAGTAGCGCTACTACCGCTCCCCGGATAGCAGTCGCCACGGATCGGGACCGCCCCGGCCCAGGCACCCTCCAGGCCGGCCTCGGCGTCATCGCCTTCTCCCTCACGTTCCCCGCCACCGCCTGGGGTCTTGAGGGCTTCGGGCCCTGGTCGCTGGTCGCCGTCCGGAGCGTCCTGGCAGCGGTGATCGCGGGCGGCTGTCTGCTCGCCCTTCACGTCCCGCTGCCCGGCCCGCGGCCACTGGCCGGGCCTCGCGGTCGTCGGGGCTGGTGTGGTGCTCGGCTTCCCGCTGCTGACCACGCTGGCTCTGCAGACCTCGACCACCGCGCACGCCGCCGTCGTCGTCGGTCTGCTGCCCCTCACCACCGCGCTCTGCTCCGCCCTGCGCGTCGGCACCCGGCCCTCGCGCACCTTCTGGACGGCGGCCCTCGCGGGCGCGGCGGCGGTGCTGGCCTTCACCGTGCAGCAGAGCGGCGGCGCCCTGAGCACGGCCGACCTGTACCTCTTCGCGGCCCTGCTGGTGTGCGCGGCCGGTTACACCGAGGGCGGCCGGCTGGCCCGGGTCATGCCGGGCTGGCAGGTCATCGGCTGGGCGCTGGTGCTGTGCCTGCCGCTGACCGTGCCCGTCGCCGCGCTCGCACTGGCGCAGGAACCCGTGCGGTTGACGGCGCACAGCGTCACCGGGCTGCTGTGGGTCGCGGCGGGCTCGCAGTTCGTGGGGCTGGTCGTCTGGTACCGGGGCATGGCGGCCATCGGCATCCCGAAGGCCAGCCAGTTGCAGCTCGCCCAGCCCCTGCTCACACTGGTGTGGTCGGTGCTGCTGCTGGGCGAGCACCTGCCGGTGGCCGCCCCGCTGACGGCAGCGGCGGTGCTGGTCTGCATCGCCGTCACACAGCGGGCGCGCGGCTGAGCGGGACGCCCGCGTGCCAGGCGCCGCACGGCAGGCGGGAATCCGGCGACGGAGCCCGGGCCCCTGCCAAGTAGCGCCCCCCACCGTAGACTCGAGGCCACGGACCGCTGCTCCGCACCTCGCGAGGAGGCCCCAGATGCGCGCAATAGTGGGCGACCGGCTTGTCCAGCACGGCAGGGTGGTCGGTCAGCACGACAAGGTCGGCGAGATCGTCGAAGTGCTCGGCCAGGAGGGCAACCCCCCGTACCGTGTCCGGTTCGAGGACGGGCACGAGGGCGTGTGCTCACCGGGACCCGACACCGAGATCCGGCACCGGGAGACCACCACCGGGCCGTGATGCGGCGCGGGGACGACGCCGGCTACCCGTAGTGGTCGGCGACCACCTTCGCCATCGCCCCGATCCGATCGGTCGCCACGTCCTTGGCGGCGAAAAACACGTGCCCGCGCACCTGTGCGTAGTCCTCGGCCAGCGCCAGGTGCCGGGACAGCTCGGCCGGGTTCTGCCAGGCGGCGGGCTGCGCCGGGTCACCGGCCTTGTACAGCGCCTCCCCCACGTAGAGCTGCGTCGAGGTGCCGCGCGCGACCTCCGCCCACCACGGCACCAGCTTCGCGTAGTCGGCGGCGGCGAAGCCGATGTTCCAGTACAGCTGCGGGACGATGTAGTCGATCCAGCTCTCGCGCACCCATTTGCGGGTGTCCGCGTGCAGGTCGTCGTACGTCTGCACGCCCGCCCGGGTGTCCGAGCCGCGCTTGTCCGTGGCGGCGTTGCGCCACACCCCGAAGGGGCTGATGCCGAAGCGGGCGCTCGGCCTGACCTTCTTGATGCGGCCCGCCGTCTCCCGCACCAGCTTGTCGATGTTGTCCCGCCGCCACGCGGCCCGGCTCGGGAAGCCCCCGCCGTGCTCGTCGTAGGCCTCGTTGTCGTCGAAGCTCTGGCCCGCCACCGGGTACGGGTAGAAGTAGTCGTCGAAGTGGACGCCGTCCACGGGGTACTTCCGCACCGCGTCGAGCATCGCGTCCTGCACGAAGGCGCGGACCTCGGGCAGCCCCGGGTTGTAGTAGAGCTTCCCGCCGTACGTCACCACCCAGTCGGGATTCCGGCGCGCGGGGTGGGAGGCGGCGAGCCGAGTCGGGTCGGCGTGCGTTGCGACCCGGTACGGGTTGAACCAGGCGTGCAGCTGCAGACCGCGGGCGTGGGCCTCCTTGACGGCCGTGCCCAGCGGGTCCCAGCCCGGGTCCTTGCCCTGGGTGCCGGTGAGGTACTGCGACCACGGCTCGTACGGTGAGGGCCACAGGGCGTCCGCTGTCGGCCTGACCTGGAAGAACACGGTGTTGAGCCGCTTACGGACCGCCGTGTCGAGATGGGTGAGCAGCTCGGAGCGCTGCTTCGACGCGGTCAGCCCCGGCTTCGACGGCCAGTCGCGGTTGGCCACGGTGGCCAGCCACACACCCCGCATCCCGGAGGCCGCCCTGCCGCCTCCCTTGCCGTCCTTTCCCGGTGCGGCCGACGCCGGAGGCACCATCGTGAAAGCCGACAGCGCCGCAACCGCGAACGCCCTGCGTGACACTCGTCCCATCCGCATGCCCCAAAATGCCGCGGATCCGCCCGGTCGCGGATCGCTCCGGGCCCAGCATGCCCGACGCTGACCCGCCCCCCGCGATCGATCATCGATACTTGGGAGTAACGTGCACGAACGGAGCAGGCACCCGACCACGGAGCACCTGCCCGGACGTGGATCAGCAGCGAAAGGGACGATGTGACGGACACCCCAGCGGGAGACATTGCACGCGTCGGAGTCGTGGGCTGCGGTCAGATGGGCGCGGGGATCGCCGAGGTGTGCGCCCGGGTCGGCCTGGACGTCATGGTCGCCGAGACCACCGGCGAAGCCCTGGAGATCGGCCGGACCCGGCTGTACAACTCCCTGGCCAAGGCAGCGGAGCGCGGCAAGATCACCGAGGAGGAGCAGGAGGCCACCCAGGCCCGCCTGAGCTTCACCACGGACCTCGGCGAGTTCGCCGACCGTGACCTGGTGATCGAGGCCGTCGTCGAGAACGAGCAGGTCAAGACCGAGATCTTCCAGGTGCTCGACCAGGTCGTGACCCGGCCCGACGCCATCCTGGCCTCCAACACCTCCTCCATCCCGCTGGTGAAGCTGGCGGTGGCGACCTCGCGACCCGACCAGGTCATCGGTATCCACTTCTTCAACCCGGCCCCGGTGCAGAACCTCGTCGAGCTGATCCCGGCGCTCACCACGTCCGAGGGCACGATCGGCCGGGCCCAGCTGTTCACCGAGAAGCTGCTGGGCAAGCACGCGATCCGTGCCCAGGACCGCTCCGGCTTCGTGGTCAACGCGCTGCTGATCCCGTACCTGCTCTCCGCGATCCGCATGTTCGAGACGGGCATCGCGAGCCGCGAGGATATCGACAACGGCATGGAGATGGGCTGCGCCCACCCGATGGGCCCCCTGAAGCTCTCCGACCTCATCGGCCTGGACACGGTCGCCTCGGTGGCCCAGTCCATGTACGAGGAATACAAGGAGCCGCTGTACGCCGCTCCCCCGCTCCTCCAGCGCATGGTCGACGCGGGCCGCCTGGGCCGCAAGACGGGCTCGGGCTTCTACACGTACGGCTGACCGGCCGGGCACGGCCGACGCCTCAACGCCGCCGCTCCTGAGGCCACGGCCGGCCCCGGCGGCGTCCCCATTCCGAGGCCGATTACGGACGGTCAGATTTCGGCCAAGCTGCGGGCCCGGCACCGGAACAGGTGCCGGGCCCGCAGCATTCACACACCGTGTGCACGCCGGGCTCGCATATGCCCATCGCACACTCTCCCCAGGCGCCCACCAGGCGAGTTGACTCCTCATGCGCTTGCAAGGGATGTGAAACGACTACGGAAAGGAGCGGACTCGTGACCGCCGACCCCGAGCATCCCGTCGTTCATGGAGAACTCGCAGAGTTACGACGCCGCCTAGACGTGGCATACGCCCGCGTCGAGGGCGGGCTGGCTCTGCTCAGTCACCGCACCGAGGAGACCGCCAAGGAGATCGACGAGCTCAACACCCGGATCCACACGCTCGAACACGCGCGCTGGCCGCTGCCCGCGGTCGCCGCCCTCACCGCCGTGGGTGCCCTCGTCATGGCGATCTGGCAGGCACTGGGACGTTGAATCCCGTCGGCCTAGGGCAACGCGTCCTGCCCGAGCCTGAGATGGTGCAGCAGAAGTAACGCGGCCGCCATGTTGGCGGCCGGGACCTCGCCGCGGGCGACCATGTCGGGGACGAGCTTGAGGGGGACCCATTCCCGGCGGTCCGACTCGAAGTCGTCCACGGGGTGCCCGACGTACTCGCCCTCGTCCGCCCAGTACACGTGGTGGCGGGCGTCGGTGAGCCCGTTGGACGGCTCCACGCTCATGAGGTGGTGCAGGGGTCCCGGCCGCCAGCCGGTCTCCTCCTCCAGTTCCCTGGCGGCCGCGCGGGCGATGTCCTCGCCGTCCTCGACGACGCCCGCCGCGAGTTCCCACCCCCAGCTGTCCGTGATGAAACGGTGCCGCCAGAGCAGCAGCACCTCGTTGGCCTCGTTCACCACCGTGGCCACCGCAACAGGCCGCAGCCGTATGAGGAAGTGGTCGAGGTGCCGGCCGTCCGGCAGTTCGACATCCGCGAGATTGACGCTGAACCAGCGGTTTGCGTACACAGTTTGTTCGTTGTGTTTCGTCCACTGCACGGTTCTGCCACCTTCCGTCGAGTAAGTGGCAATATCGCAGCAGGGACGTACGGACAGCAGGCGCACGGGACGTCGCTCGGGATGACGCGGACGCCGCGGACCGGGACTACAACGGTACGCGCAGTGCCCCGTCGATGAGTTCGGCCGCCTCGGCCGTGCCCGCGCAGCCACTGCGCACCAAGTGCTCGCGCACCGCGCGCAGCCGGTCCCGCAGCCGCTGGGACTCCATGCCGCGGGCCTGCTCGGCCATCTGCACGGCGATGAACACCGCCTTGTCGGCGTTGCCCTGTCGCAGTTCGATGGTGCTGAGCATGGCCAGCCGGTGCACCCGGCCGCGGTCGTGCGCCGGGTTGTCGACGGCGGCAGTGGCATGCTCCCCGGCGGCCGCGATCTCCCCGAGGCTGAGCAGCGCCTCCGCCACCTGGACGTTGACCAGGCCCGGCTGGACGTAGCCGGTCTCGTCGGGCTCGTGACCACGCCGGATGCGCTCGGCGGACTGCTCGGCCCGCCGGATGCAGGACAGGGCGCTGGTGCCGTCGCCGAGATGCGCGTACGCCTTGGCCTGCATCGCGTACAGGTCGGAGGCGAGCGCCGGGGTGATGTGCTTGCCGGCGGCCCGCAGCGCGGCCTCCGCGAAGGCGACGGACTGCCGGTACTCCCGCATGAACAGCGACTGGTTGACGAGCAGGGCGATCACATACGCCCCCAGCCCCCGGTCTCCGCTGGCCTTCGCGAGGCGCAGCGCCTGGTGGAAGTAGCGCTGCGCGAGACCGTGCGCGTCGGAGTCGTACGCGCAGATGCCGGCGACCGCCACCAACCCGCCCGTGGCCCGGTGCAGTTGCCGGCCGGTCTCGTCGGTGTAGCTGCCGCGCAGCAGCGGGGCGGCGTCGGCGTTGAGGAAGCCGACGATGCGGGCCCGCGTCGCGACGCCCCCGGCCTTGCGGTACATCTGCTCGTAGTGCGTCCGGGCCGCCCGCAGCGTCTCCAGGTCGCCCGCGGTGACCCGGTGTCTGCCGCCGCGGGAGACGTCCACGTCCTCGGGCGGGTTCTCCCACTCCCACACGGGCATGACGGCGGGCGTACCGGTGAGCGCGGGCGCGCCCAGGATGTGCGGGCGCTGCTGCTGGTCGGATCGCCACAGGGCCGTGGCCCGCTCGACGAAGCCGGACAGGGAGCCGGTGTGCGGGGCGGACGGCTCGCCGGGCACCCCGAGGCCGATGTCGTCGAGGGTGACCTGCCGTTGGAGCCGCGCGGCGAGCACCTCGCAGATCAGGTCGGGCACCTGGCCCCGGGGACGCTGCCCCTTCAACCACCGGGCGACGGCGGTGTGTTCGTACCTCAGGGACAGACCGCGCGCCCGTCCCGCCTGGTTGACGTGTGCGGCCAGCCCCGCGTGCGAGATCCCGGCTTCGTCCAGGATCGCGTCGAGCAGAGTGTTGGGCTGCATGTGGGCCCCCCGGTGGCTCGGTGCGGCCAGATTAGTGGTTCCGCCTTCACACGGGGTGTGAACGGAGTGCTCGAATCCGCGCTGTGTGCGCACTGTCGCGGAGAGTCGCCGACCGGTTGACTGAATTGCCTCGAAAGAGGCCGGCCGGGCCGCCGGCTCCCCCTCGTACAGTGCGGCGGCCCGCTTCCGCCGTCCGCCCGGCCGCCTGCCCGACACTCCGTGGCGGGGCGGACGGCATCGCCGGCAGCGTCATCACCGCCTGGATCAAAGGTGCGTTGTCGGTCTGCGGGTGTGTCGTGGCTGGTCGCGCCGTCCCCGGCGCCTCTGAGGGCAGGCACCGATCGTTCCTCAGGACCAAGAGGGCGATGTCGTCGGTCGGGGCGCCGTTGGTGTGCGTCGACAAGCGCACTGTGGACGCTGCTGAGAACCGCCTGCGGTGCGAGCGACTTCCGTACCAAGCTCGTCAGGACGGCCGGCAGGGGGAAGAACCGGCCACGCGCGTCCCGCACGTCCTGCGCGCCGTCCGTGTAAAGGAACAGGGCGTCACCGGGTTCGAGATACCCGAGACACACGGGGGACAGCTCGGGCGGCAGGGGGAACAGGCCCAGGGGCGGGTACGGATCGCCCGGGGCGAGTTGGCCGGCGCCCGCGCCGCTCAGCCGGTAGGGCCACGGGTGCCCGCAGTTCAGGGCGAGCATCTCGCCGTCGGCCCGGATCTCCACGAGCAGCAGGGTCACGAACTCCTCGGCGACGCTCGCCGGGTGCTCCTGGCGCAGATGCCGGGCCAGGGCGCGTTCCATCCGGCGCAGTACCCCGCCGAGGTCCTCCTCGTCGTGCGCGGCCTCGCGGAAACAGCCGAGCACGGCGGCGACGGTCCCGAGCGCACCGATCCCGTGCCCGCGTACGTCACCCATCACGGCCCGTACGCCGTGCTCGGTGGCGACGGCCTCGTACAGGTCGCCGCCGATCTCCGCCCCACGCTCCGCCGACAATTGGGCGGCGGCAACGTCCAGCCCGTCGATCCGCGAAGGAGGCGGCCGCAGCAGCGCGTACTGCGCGGCACCAGCGACCCGGCGCAGCTGGCGCAGCTCGCGCATCAGCGAGTGCCGCACATGCAGGATCAGCGCGGTACCGACGGCGAAGAAGACGGCACTGGTGACGATCCGCGCTTGGAGATGGGTCTCCGGGCGAGCGGACAAGCCAGTTTGTACGTGACGGCTGCCGCGCCCCACAGCGTGGGCAGACCGAGGCTGCGCACCCGACCCCTGACGCGGATCATGCCGATGGCCCCCCAATAGGCCCTGACACCCAGAATCGGACCGGCCCGAGAAGGCCGGTCCGATTCTGTCGACAGCACGCCCAAAAGGGGAGGATCACCCACCTTTACCACTCAAACGAGTGAGGTGACCCGGCCCTGTCCTGGGGCCCCTGGGGCACTCAACTCCGCAGCTCGGCACCCACACGCTCGCCCGCGAGGGCGACCGCCGCGTCCCGGGCCGCGGACGCCTCGTCCACGGTCAGCGTCCGGTCGGGGGCGCGGAACCGCAGCGCGTACGCCAGCGACTTCCGCCCCTCGCCCAGCTGCTCGGCGTTCTCGTACACGTCGAACAGCCGGATGGACTCCAGCAGTTCCCCGGCCCCGTCCCGCAACGCCGCCTCGACGTCCACGGCCGGCACGAACGCGTCGACGACCAGGGCGACGTCCTGCGTGGCGACCGGGAACGTGGAGATCCGCGGCGCCGTCGCCGTGGCGTCGCCGGCGGTCTCCACCGCGTCCAGGTCGAGCTCCATCGCGCAGGTACGCGCGGGCAGCCCGAGCGCCTTCACGACCCGCGGGTGCAACTCCCCCGCATGCCCGACGACCCGCTCGGCGCCGTCCACGGTGACCGCCAGCTCGGCGCACCGGCCCGGGTGCCAGGGCCCGTACTGGCCCTTGCGGATGATCAGCTCGGCACCGGCCTCATGGGCGACGGTCCGCGCGGCCTCGACCGCGTCGGCCCAGTCGGCCGGACGGCCCTTGCCCCACCAGCCGGCCTGCTCGCGGGCACCGGCGAGGACGACGGCGACGTGTCGCGGCTGCTCGGGCAGCGCCGCGTTCAGCTCGGCGAGCTCCTCGTCGGTCGGACGGCGGTCGACGGGCAGCCGCACGGCGACGGGCTGCTCCTCGCGCGGCTGGAAGACCAGGCCGGTCTCGAACAGCGCGAGATCGTGCGAGCCCCGGCCGTCGTTGCGCCGCAGGGCGGCCAGCAGGCCCGGCAGCAGCGACGTGCGCAGCGCGGGCTCCTCCTCGCTCAGCGGGTTGCTGAGCTTCACGACGCGGCGGGCCGGGTCGTCCGCTTCGAGACCGAGCTGGTCGAAGACCTGCTCGCGACGAACGGGTAGTTCGGCGCCTCGACGTACCCGGCGCCGGCCAGGACCCGGCCGACACGGCGGTGCAGCCGCTGCCGGTGGGTCAGGCCACGGCCGGCCGGCGGCTTGGGCAGCGTGGAGGGCAGATTCTCGTAGCCCTCCAGGCGGATGACCTCTTCGGCCAGGTCGTTCGGATCGGTGAGGTCGGGCCGCCAGGACGGCACGGTGACGATCAGCTCGTCCTGCCCGTACACGTCACAGCCGACCTGCTGGAGGCGGCGTACCACGGTCTCGCGGCCGTAGGCGACGCCCGCGACCTTGTCCGGGTGATCGGCCGGGATGGTGATCGTGTGCGGCGCGGCTGGGGCGAGGACCTCGGTGACGCCTGCCTCGGCGGTGCCGCCGGCGAGCAGGACCAGCAGGTCGACGGTGCGCTGCGCGGCGGCCGCCGCGGCCTCAGGGTCGACGCCGCGCTCGAAGCGCCGGGACGCCTCGGAGGACAGCTTGTGCCGGCGTGCCGTACGCGCGATCGACACCGCGTCGAAGTGCGCGGCCTCGATCACGACGTCCGCCGTGGCGTTCTCGGCGTCGTCGTGGTCGGCGATCTCCGTGTTGGCGCCGCCCATGACGCCGGCGAGGCCGATCGGGCCACGGTCGTCGGTGATCACCAGGTCCTCGGCGCCCAGCGTGCGCTCGACACCGTCGAGGGTGGTGAGCTTCTCGCCCTGCTCGGCCCGGCGCACGCCGATCGTGCCCTGGACCAGGCCGCGGTCGTAGGCGTGCAGCGGCTGGCCGAGCTCCGTCATCACGTAGTTGGTGACGTCGACGGCGAGCGAGATCGGGCGCATGCCGACCTTCTGCAGCCGGCGCTGCAGCCAGATCGGGGAGCGCGCCTCGGGGCTCAGGCCGGTCACCGTGCGGGCGGTGAAGCGGTCGCAGCCGGTGGGCTCGGAGATCCGCACCGGGTAGCCGTAGGCGTTCGGGCCGGGCACGTCGAGCAGGGCCGGGTCGCGCAGCGGCAGACCGTAGGAGATGGCGGTCTCGCGGGCGACGCCGCGGATGGACAGGCAGTCGCCGCGGTCTGGCGGTGACGGCGATGTCCAGGACCTCGTCGACCAGCTCCAGCAGCTCGACGGCGTCCTTGCCGATCTCGGTCTCCGGGGGCAGCACGATGATGCCCTTGGTGCCGTCGTCGCCCATGTTCAGCTCGTCGCTGGAGCAGATCATGCCGCGCGACATCTTGCCGTAGGTCTTGCGCTCGGCGATCTGGAAGTCACCGGGCAGGACGGCGCCGGGCAGGGCCACGACGACCTTGTCGCCGACGGCGAAGTTGCGGGCGCCGCAGACGATCTCCTGGGGCTCACCCGTGCCGTTGGCCTGGCCGACGTCGACGGTGCAGAAGCGGATCGGCTTCTTGAACTCCGTCAGCTCCTCGATGGTCGCCACCTGGCCCACGACCAGGGGCCCCTTGAGGTCGGCGCCGAGCTGCTCGACGGTCTCGACCTCAAGACCGGCCGAAATGAGCTTGGCCTGCACGTCACGACCGGTCTGTGTCTCCGGCAGGTCGACGTACTCCCGCAGCCAAGAAAGCGGGACCCGCATCAGATCTCCATCCCGAACGGCCGGGTGAACCGGACGTCACCCTCGACCATGTCTCGCATGTCTTCGACGTTGTGGCGGAACATCAGCATCCGTTCGATGCCGAACCCGAAGGCGAAACCGCTGTACTTCTCCGGGTCGACACCGCAGGCCCGCAGCACGCGCGGGTTGACCATGCCGCAGCCGCCCAGCTCGATCCAGCCCTCGGACGAGCAGGTGCGGCAGGCGCGGTCGGGGTTGCCGACGGAGGCACCGCGGCAGACGTAGCAGACCATGTCCATCTCGGCGGACGGCTCGGTGAAGGGGAAGAAGTTCGGCCGCAGCCGGGTCTTCATGCCCTCGCCGAACAGCGACTGGACCATGTGGTCCAGGGTGCCCTTGAGGTCGGCCATGGTGAGGCCCTCGTCGACCGCGAGCAGTTCGACCTGGCGGAAGACGGGCGTGTGCGTGGCGTCCAGCTCGTCGGTGCGGTAGACGACACCGGGACAGATCACGTAGACCGGCAGCTCGCGGTCGAGCAGGGAGCGGATCTGCACGGGCGAGGTGTGGGTGCGCAGCACGACGCCGGACTCGGTGCCGCCCTGCGGGCCCTTGACGAAGAAGGTGTCCTGCTCGCCGCGGGCCGGGTGGTCCGGGCCGATGTTGAGGGCGTCGAAGTTGAACCACTCGGCCTCGACCTCAGGCCCCTCGGCGACCTCGTAGCCCATGGCCACGAAGATGTCCTCGATGCGCTCCGACAGCGTGGTGAGCGGGTGCCGGGCGCCGGCCGGTACGCGGTCGTGGGGCAGCGTGACGTCCACGGACTCCTCGACCAGCACGCGGGTGTCCCGCTCGGCCTCCAGCTCCGCCTGGCGGGCGGCAAAGCCCTTGTTCACGGCGCCGCGTGCCTGGCCGACGCGCTTGCCGGCCTCCGCCTTGGCATGCGGGGGCAGCGCGCCGATCTCGCGGTTGGCGAGGGCCAGCGGGGAGGAGCCGCCGGTGTGGGCGACCTTGGCCTCCTGGAGTGCGTCGAGGGAGTCCGCGGCGGCGAAGGCGGCGAGCGCCTCGTCCCGCATGCGCTCGATCTCTTCCGGTTTCAACGTCTCGACCTCGACAGGGTCGTACGACTTATTCGGTGCCGACATCTCTTCCCGTGCTTCCGATTGGCTGGCTGAAGGTCCCCGTCACCGACTCCGATGGCCGTCTGCGGGACACAAAGGTGCCAATGGCCGAGTCTAACGGGGTGGAGGTATACGAATGCGCCCGCGGGCGGCTCAGGCGAGATAGGCCGGAGCGCTCACGGGCAACGTAAATCGGAACTCGGCGCCGGCGCCGGGCGCGCGGCCGACCGTGATGGTGCCGCCGTGGGCCTCGACGATGCCCTTGACGATGTAGAGCCCGAGGCCGGTGCCGCCGCGCTTGCTGCCCCGCCAGAAGCGGGTGAAGACGCGGTTCATGGACTCCTCCGGGATGCCGGGCCCCTCGTCGCTCACCGTGACCGACGTGCCGGTTTCCTCGCCCTCGCGGGGGGACGCCGTGGCCGTGACGTCGATCGTGACAGTTCCCTCGCCGTGCCGCACGGCATTTTCCAGGAGATTGCTGAGCACCTGGTCGATCTTGTCGGGGTCGGCCCACAGGTCGGGCAGCGGCTGCTGGACGCGCAGCAGGAACCGGTCGGCCGACTGCCCGGCGGCGACGTAGGCCTGGATGTGCCGTCCGACGGCGGCGCCGATGTCGACGGGCTGACGGCGCACCTCCAGCCGGCCGGAGTCGATCCGCGAGATGTCGAGCAGCTCGGCGATGAGCCGGGTGACCCGGTCGGCGTCGGCGTCGACGGTCTCCAGCATCAGCCGCTTCTGGTCGTCGGTGAAACGTTCCCACTTGGCGAGCAGCGTGGCCGTGAAACCCTTGACCGAGGTGAGCGGGGAGCGCAGTTCGTGGGCGACGGTGGCGATCAGCTCGGCGTGGCTGCGCTCGGTGCGGCGGCGGGCCTCGGTGTCGCGCAGGGTGACGACGAGGCGCCGGACGGGGCCGGTGGGCCGGGTGCGCACGTAACGCGCGGAGACCAGCACCTCGCGCCCGCCGGGGAGGAGGAGGTTGCGCTCGGGCTGTCCGACGCGGATGGCGAGGCCGCCGTACGGGTCGGTCAGCTGCCACCAGCGGCGCCCCTCCAGGTCCTCTAACGGCAGGGCCTTCTCCAGCCGCCGGCCGAGGACGTCCTGGGCGCGGACGGCGGTGATGCGCTGGGCGGCGGCGTTGAAGCAGATGACGCGGCCCTGCTCGTCGGCGACGACGAGTCCGTCGGGCAGCTGGTCGGGATCGATGCCGAGGCCGGCGAGATCACCGGGCGGCCGGGACGTGGCGGGCGGGCTCCCGGCGTCCTGGGCTTCCGGTGCGCTGCTCGTGCCGACGCTCATCCCCGCACCCCGCCTCTCAGGTTCCATGGGGGTCCCCCCTGCTTGAGCGCACTCGACAGCTTGGGGAGGGTCCCTGAGCTGGTCACCCTACTAGTTCCCGGTGACGGAGCGGCACCCTCCGGCGGCGCGCTGTGCACGCGCGGACGCATAGAGACATACGGCGGCGGCGGTGGCGAGGTTCAGGCTTTCGGCCTTCCCGTGGATCGGGACCCGCACGACGGCGTCGGTCAGGGCGCGGGTCTCCTCCGGGAGGCCCCAGGCCTCGTTCCCGAAGACCCAGGCGGTCGGCCCGCCCATCGTGCCCTCGTCGAGCTCCTCGTCCAGGTCGCGGTCGCCCGCCCCGTCGGCGGCGAGGACCCGGACACCGGCGTCCCGCAGCCCCTCGACCGCCTGCTCCACGGGGACGCCGACGGTGACGGGCAGGTGGAACAGGGAGCCGACGGAGGCGCGGACGGCCTTGGGGTTGTACACGTCGACGGAGGCGTCGGTCAGGACGACGGCCTCGGCACCCGCGGCGTCGGCGCAGCGCAGCACGGTTCCGGCGTTGCCGGGGTCACGGACGTTCGCGAGGAGGGCGACGAGCCGGGGACGTGCCTCGAGGACCTCCTCGAAGGGTGTGTCCAGGAACCGGCAGACGCCGACGAGGCCCTGCGGGGTGACAGTGGTGGAGATGTCGGCGATGACCTGTTCGGAGGCGAGGTGCACCCGGGCGCCGGCGTCCCGGACCGCCCCCACGATGTCGGCGTACCGCTCGGCGGCCTCCACCGTCGCGAACAGCTCCACGAGCGTGGCCGTGCCCCCGGCCCGATGCCCGGCCGCCTCCCGCACGGCCTGCGGCCCCTCCGCGAGGAACAGTTGCTCCTTCCCCCGGAAGTTCCGCTTGTCCAGCCGCCGCGCGGCAAGGACGCGGGGAGAGCGGGGGGAGATGAGCTCGGGGGTGGGCATGTAGTTCACCTTGTCACTAACTTTCCGCCGCAACGGCGCTCGGCCACGACCGCGGAACCCGGCGGTGCCGAACCGTCCTCGGGCATGGACACAGCAGGACCCGCAGGCCGTTTCCGACCTGCGGGTCCTTCAGTCACGTCGGCCAAAGCCAGCGCGGCGTCACGCAGCCTTCGGCGCGTTGACGTCGCTCGGCAGCGCCTTCTGGGCGACCTCGACGAGCGCGGCGAACGCACCGGCGTCGTTGACGGCCAGCTCGGCCAGGATCTTGCGGTCGACCTCGACGTTGGCGGCCTTCAGACCCTGGATGAAGCGGTTGTAGGTGATGCCGTTGGCGCGGGCAGCGGCGTTGATGCGCTGGATCCACAGCTGGCGGAAGTCACCCTTGCGCTTCTTGCGGTCGTTGTAGTTGTAGACCAGCGAGTGGGTGACCTGCTCCTTGGCCTTGCGGTACAGGCGCGAACGCTGACCGCGGTAGCCGGAGGCCTGCTCGAGGATCGCCCGGCGCTTCTTGTGGGCGTTGACTGCCCGCTTGACGCGTGCCACTTGTTAACTCCTTGTAGCGGGGCCGCGGTGGTCTTCACACGGCCCGAAATCGATTGGGTCCCGGTCCTGACGTAGCGGCGCTCACGCGCCGGAACGTCACTTGCCGAGAAGCTTCTTGATCTTCTTGGCGTCGCCCGGGGCCATCTCGGCGTTGCCGGTGAGGCGACGCGTCAGGCGGGACGACTTGTGCTCGAGCAGGTGGCGCTTGCCGGCGCGCTCACGGAGCACCTTGCCGGAGCCGGTGATCTTGAAGCGCTTGCTGGACACCGCTGTGCGACTTGTTCTTCGGCATAGCGCCGTTCTCTCCTCGTCGGTGGCGCTCCGGTGCCCGGTCGTGAAACCGGGCACGGTGGAGCGTCGTCTTGTTTCGGTTGCTTCCTGGGACTCGCGTCCCCAGGGGTCACGCCTCGGCGTGCTCCTCGGCCGGTACCTCGACGTCCAGATCGGCGTCGGCGTCAGCGTCGGATTCCGCGGCGTTCTGCGAGCGGCCGGGGTTGGCCTTCGCGTCCGCCTTGCGGGCTTCCTGCGCCTGGCGAGCCTCGGCCATCGCCTCGGTCTTCTTCTTGTGCGGACCGAGAACCATGATCATGTTTCGGCCGTCCTGCTTCGGGTTCGATTCCACGAAACCGAGGTCCTGGCACGTCCTCCGCGAGACGCTGCAGCAGTCGGTAGCCCAGCTCGGGACGGGACTGCTCGCGACCACGGAACATGATCGTGATCTTGACCTTGTCGCCCTGCTTGAGGAACCGGACGACGTGACCCTTCTTGGTGTCATAGTCGTGCGGGTCGATCTTCGGCCGGAGCTTCATCTCCTTGATGACCGTGTGCGCCTGGTTCTTGCGCGCCTCACGGGCCTTCATGGCCGACTCGTACTTGAACTTCCCGTAGTCCATGAGCTTGCACACAGGCGGACGGGCGTTCGCCGCGACCTCGACCAGGTCCAGGTCGTACTCCTGCGCAAGCTCCAGTGCCTTGGCCAGCGGGACGATGCCCACCTGCTCGCCACTGGGACCGACAAGTCGCACCTCGGGAACGCGAATCCGGTCGTTGATGCGGGGCTCGGCGCTGATGGATCCTCCTCGGTAGCACCACGCGACGGTCTGGCGGACGGCCGCGTAACGTCTCTATTCGATAGACCTAACCGCGCCGAAGCAGAAAAAATGCCCCGGACGATCCCAGGCGGGGCTCCTCGAACTACCGGAGCACCGCCGCGGTGACCGCGGGGCGCGATTTCGGACGGATCGCCGCCGCTGGGACGGGACCGTCTGACCGGTGACCCGACGCCCTGAGGGCGGTCAGGTGGGAGTTCGAAAGCCTCCACTTGTGGGCCGGGCTCGCGTGCCGCGAGGCATACGGGTCCGACCGGTCGTTACACGAGGTTACCAGCAATGGCCAGCGACGGCTAATCGGGGCGCGCCGGGGCCTGCGTGCGGCGCGGGCCTGCCCTGCGCCTATCGTGTGGGGCATGAGTGACACCCCTCCTGAGTCCCCCGACTTCGACGCCATGGCCCGCGACATCGCCGAGGTCCCGGCGGTCGAGGTGATCGTGACGGTCGCCGTCAACCTGATGAGCGCCGCCGCCGTGAAGCTCGGTCTGACCGAGGAGGGCGACAAGCACAAGGACCTGGACGAGGCCCGCAAGCTGGTGCACGCGCTGGCCGGCCTGCTGGACGCGTCCACGACCGAGATCAGCTCCTTCCACGCGGCGCCCCTGCGCGACGGTCTGAAGTCGCTGCAGCTGGCGTTCCGCGAGGCGTCGCTCGTCGCGGACGAGCCGGGCCAGGGCCCGGGCGAGAAGTACACGGGCCCGGTCTACGGCTAGGCCTGGATCCGGGTACGACCGGCCGGTCCGCCCGGCTGATTCGTCAGCGTCCGTCAGCGTTCGTACAGGGGCTCGCCCGGGGGCGTCGACCTCGGCCGGCAGCAGTGCCAGGTCGAGGCCGCGTACCAGGCGGGCCCTCAGTGTTTCGTCGGCGGCGAGCCGCTGGGCGACGGCCCGGGCGGCGTCGGCGGGGGACGCGGACGGGTCGAGGACCAGGGCGAGGGTGCCGTCGGCCTGGCCCGGCCCGAGGTGGGCGCGCACGAACGGCGGGCTCGGCGGCCACGGCGTCGCGTACGGCCGTGATGACGGCCGGGTCGGCCAGCGGGTCGTTGGTCGCGCGGCCCTCCGCGAGGGCGAGCAGTACGGAGCCGGTCAGTTCGAAGGGCACGGGTCCCGCCATGTCCAGCACGATCGTGTCGGCCTTCTCGTGGGCGGCGGCCTGGAGGGCCTGGTGCAGGGGTACGGCGACGGGGCGGGCCGCCGGGTCCCAGCGGGCGAGGGAGTCCGTGGACGTGAAGGCGGGCAGGGCGGTGCGGTCCCGGCCTTCAGGGTCGGTACGGCCATGTCGCTGCTCTTCTCGCGGCGCAGTCCCCTCTCGTCCTCCTCGACCTCGCCGAGCACGGCCACGACGGGGACGAGCAGCCGGGCGTCCTTGAGGGCCTCGAGGACCGGACCCACGGCGCCACGGTCCTCGGACCAGGCGGCGAGTGCCGCGCTCAGCCCGGGATCGGCGGAGCCGTCGTCGTCGGAGAAGCCGGGGTCGGGGATGTTCTTGTTCGCCACGGTCATCGACCCTATAGGCCGGGTGCTGCCGCATCGGCAGGGGTTGTGACGCTTGGCCGCTAGAAGTCGTCGCGGCTCGCGCGGCGGCCGCGCCACAGGACCACTGCCGCGACCAGCAGGACAGCGCCGGCGCTGCCCGCGAGGGGGGCGGCCCAGTCCGCGGTGTCGTCCCCGGAGGCGGCGGCGTCGGGGCCACTGCCGAAGTACTTCGCGCCGTACGCCGCCGAGCGCAGGCCCTCCGGCTTGAGCCGGTCGGCGGCCTTGATGGCGGCGGCGGGGTCGACGAAGCCGAAGCCGCGGGAGTCGTCGCGGCCCCCGACGGGGGCGTTGCGGGCGGTGTCCTCCAGCAGCGACTTGATCTGGGCCGGGGTCAGGTCCGGGTGGGCGGCCTTGACCAGGGCGGCGGCGCCGGAGACGAAGGCGGCGGCGGCACTGGTGCCCCAGCCCTCGTAGTACTTGTGGTCGGGGTCGGCGATGACGACGTCGACGCCGGGGGCGCTGACGGTGGAGTACCAGCGGCGGGTGGAGAAGGAGGCGCGGGTTCCGGAGCGGTCGACGGCGGTGGCGGCGATGACGCCCGGGTAGGCGGCCGGGTAGGAGATGTGGTCGCCCTTCTCACCGCCGTTGCCCGAGGAGGCGACGACGACCACGCCCTTCTTCAGGGCGTAGTGGATGGCCGAGTCCTCGGTGGGTTCGGGGTGCGCGGAGGCGGAGTCGTCGCCGAGGGAGAGGTTGATGACGTCGGCGCCGTGGTCGGCGGCCCAACGGATGCCCTCGGCGAGGGCGTTGCCGCGGCTGCTGCGGGCCTTGGCGCGGGACGGGTCGCCGTCCTCCAGGATCACGCGGACGGGGAGGATCTTCGCCTCGGGAGCGATGCCGAGGACACCGTCGGCGCCGCCCGGACCGTGTCCGTGGCCGGCGATGATGCCGGCCATGGCGGTGCCGTGCCGGGCCCAGGCGCGGTCGCCGGGCTCGGCGCCGAAGCCGACCAGGTCCTTGCCGGTGAGGACGTTGCCGATCAGGTCGGGGTGGTCGGCCTCGACGCCGGTGTCCAGGACGGCGACGGTGACGCCCTCCCCCTTCGTGGTCTGCCAGGCCTCCTCGGTGTGCATGGCCTCCAGGGCCCACTGCTGGGCGCGGATGCTGTCGGCGTGGGCGGTGGTGGCGGGGAGGAGGACGAGACCCGCGGCGAGCAGGACGCCGAGGACTCCGGCACGCCGGGACGCGGCGGCTCGCCCGGCCGGGTGGCTTACGGCTTTCACGACGGCTGCTCCGTGGCCGACCGGACGTTCTTGCGGAAGCCGCGTTCGACGCGGTCGGCGAGGCCCTTCGCCTCGTTGCCGAGGCCGGCCTGGGCGGGGGCGGTGGTGGCGTCCGATTCCATGGCGTCCTCGGCGGGCTGCGGGTCGTCGACGGTACGGCCGTCGGCCCAGCCGGACACGGCGTAGACGACGACCGGGGCCTCGGTGAGCACGGAGACGGTCCAGGAGGCTCGCTGCCCCGCGCCGAAGTGGGCGGCGGGGGTGTCCTTCGCGGCGTACGGCAGGGGCATCAGGTCGCCGCGGCGGTCCAGGCGCTCCTTGCGGAAACGGTTCGCGAGGGAGGTCATGCCCGGGGCGTCGGCCGTGGTGAAGAGCAGGCCCACGGTGGTCACATAGCTCTGTGTGGCGTCCGTGTAGGTGGCGCGCAGGAGCCGCTCGCAGCCCACGGGGGCGAGGGCCTTGCGCAGCAGGGGGTCGAAGGCGTCCTTGCAGCCGCTGTCCGGGGCGACGGCGATACGGGTCCAGGTGCGGTCGGCTCCGCCGGGGCCGGCGCCCTGGCCCTGCACGGTGGGTGGGAACAGCTGGTCGACGGGGACGCTGTGCCAGAGGCCTCCGGCCGTGGCGAAGGTGCTGCGCGTGCCCTCCTCGCCGGAGTCCCCGACGAGCCAGCTCCCGGTGACCGCACCAGAGATGAGCCCCAGTCCGAGCACGAGACAGGCGGCGGCCGCGGCGGCCTGCGAGGCGCCGCGTCGGCCGAGCGGGCGGGGTCGTGCGTCGCCGTCGTATCCCTCGGGCTCCCCGAACGACACGACGGGCCGCCGGCCGGTGGGTGTCCCGCCGGGAGCCAGGGGGGCGCTCCAGGAGAAGGCCGGGTCGGGAGAGACGGGGAAGGACGGGGTGGAGTCCGGGGGCGGAGGGGCCGAGGCGGCAGGGCGGGGCCGCTGGACGGGCGCCGACGGCATGCGCATCCCACGCCCGACACCGGAACCGGTATCTGCACCGGCACGCGCGCCCGCACCGGCACCGGCCTGCGGCTCGCGCGCAGGGCGCGGTGGGGCGCCGCCGGGCAGCACGGAGCCGGGGCGGCCGAAGGTTTCAGCAGAGTCGGAGGCCGACCGGTCGGCCCGCTCGGTGGGTGACGGGTCCGCGGGGATCGGGCGCAGGCGTCGGGTTGTCTCCGACGTGTTCTCGGCGGGGGCGCCGGTGCGGCGTGGCGTGGGCGGTGGCCCAGAGCGACCGGGGGTCTCCGGCGAGGCTCCGGCCGACCGGCCGGACGAGCCCGGAAGGTGAAACGGGCGCGGAGGGGCGTCGGGCGGTGTGGCCGGCCCGTTCGACTCGGGGCGGGTCTCGCGGCCGACGCCGGGCAGCGTGTCCGGGAAGCGGGCGGAGGCGAGCGGCGGGGGCGGTGTCGTGGGCTCGGTGCGTTCGGGCGCGGTGGCGCCGAGGCTCGGGAAGCGAGGTCGCCCGTTCGAGCCGACGCCGGAGCCGGAGGATGCCGGGCCGGCCGTGCCGCCGCTCCGAGCCGCCGTTCCGGGACCGGTGTCTTCCCCTGCCTCCGGGCCGGCCGCGCCGAAACGCCCACGGGCCGACGAGGGCCGCCGCGCATCCGTCGCCGGGCCACCGGCTCCGAAACTCCCACGGGACGAGCCCCGGCCCTCGGCCGCAGAGCCGGTCGAAGCCGACCCACCCGCCGACGAAGCCCGCCGCCCATCCCCGCCGGGCCACCGGCTCCGAAACTCCCACGGGACGAGCCCCGGCCCTCGGCCGCAGAGCCGGTCGAAGCCGCCCACCCGCCGACGAAGCCCGTCCATCCCCCGCCGGGCCACCGGCTCCGACGAGCCCGCGCCCGTCCGTCTCCGCCGCGGGCGACGAAAGCGGCCCCGAAGCATCGCCCCCCGACGGCACACGGCCGTCGGAGGCACCACGCGCCCCGGTGGCAGACCCGGCCTGGTCGGTGTCCCGCGCGGAGGACTGCCTCGGTGAGCCCGACGTCGAGCCCTCGGCCCACGTCGTACTCGACCGACCGGCGCCGGAACCCGCGCGCCCGTCCGCGCCCGACGGGGCGTCGCCCGTGGCCGTGTCGGACGGCCCGGCAGCCGTGTTCTCCGGGGGGTGTGGGGGACGCGGTGGGCTGCTGGGGCGCGGAGGGAAGGAGGCGCGCTGCGCTTCCGTGCTCATGCACCCCCCGTTTCCTCGCCCGGGCCGCTGCGTTCCGCGCGGGCCGGTGGCGTCCTGCCCGAGGCC
The DNA here is from genome assembly GCA_963798065.1 of uncultured Actinomycetota bacterium. Taxonomy (GTDB): domain Bacteria; phylum Actinomycetota; class Actinomycetes; order Streptomycetales; family Streptomycetaceae; genus Streptomyces. The sequence goes on from CAWCSC010000003.1 coordinate 174,137, forward strand.
CGGCACGGAATCGTCCCGGGCACACATACCCGCACGGACGGAGCGTCATCCCGGCGCGGAAATCCGGCCGGCGTCGTTCCGCCGTACGTGCGCGTCACTCTACGGCTTGTTCCTGCACGAACGGGAACCAGTCCGCGACCCCGGGGCATCTGCCCGGAACGTCCCCCTACCCTGCGGTAATCCAGTCTGGCAGGCTGCGTTCATGACTGCGCGCGCCGCCGACCGGGCCCGTTACGACCGGGCCACAGCCCATCTCGACGCCCCTCTCGCGATCGTGGACCTGGAGGCCTTCGACGCCAATGCCGCTGATCTGGTCCGTCGAGCCGGGGGCAAGCCCGTCCGGGTCGCCAGCAAGTCCGTGCGGTGCCGGGCGCTGCTGGAACGCGTCCTGGCCCGGGACGGCTTCGCGGGGATCATGTCCTTCACGCTCGCCGAGTCGCTGTGGCTGGCCCGGTCGGGGTTCGAGGACGTGCTGCTCGCCTACCCGTCGGCCGACCGTGCCGCGTTCGCCGAGCTCGCCGGTGATCCCAAGCTCGCGGCCGCCGTCACCGTCATGGTCGACGATGTCGCCCAGCTCGATCTGATCGACGCGTCAAGGGACGGCGGGCGCGAAGTCGTGCGGGTGTGCCTGGAGTTGGACACGTCCCTGAAGCTGCTCGGCGGACGCGTGCGGATCGGGGCCCTGCGTTCGCCGCTGCACTCCCCCGCGCAGGTCGCCGACGTGGCCCGGGCGGTGGCCCGGCGCCCGGGCTTCGAGGTCGTGGGGATCATGGCGTACGAGGGGCACGTCGCCGGTGTCGGGGACGCGCTGGCCGGGCGGCCACTGCGGTCCCGTGCCATACGGGTGATGCAGGCCGCCGCCAAGCGTGAACTCGCCGAACGGCGTGCGGAGGTGGTGCGCGCCGTGCGGGCCGTCGTGCCGGGTCTGGAGTTCGTCAACGGCGGCGGCACCGGCTCGGTGCAGCACACCGCGGCCGAGGACTCGGTGACCGAGATCGCCGCCGGGTCGGGTCTCTACGTGCCGCGCCTGTTCGACAACTACACGTCGTTCAGCGGCCGTCCGGCGGCCCTCTTCGCCCAGCCGGTCGTACGACGGCCCGGGGTGGGCGTGGTGACCGTGCTCGGTGGTGGGTACCCCGCTTCCGGGGCCGCCGGGGCCGACCGCTCGCCCGTGCCGTATCTGCCCGAGGGGCTGCGCTACGACCCGCAGGAGGGGGCCGGTGAGGTGCAGACGCCGCTGCTCGGCTCGCCCGCCGACGACCTGCTGGTCGGTGACAAGGTGTGGTTCCGGCACGCGAAGGCCGGTGAGCTGTGCGAGCGGTTCGACGTGCTGCACCTGGTCGAGGGGGACGCGGTGACGGCGGCCGTGCCGACGTACCGCGGCGAGGGCCACACGTTCCTGTAGCCCGTCGGCCGACCGGTCGGCCCTTCAGTCCGACGGGCCGATGCTGCTGCCGACGCCGCCGCCCGTGTCCGCGTCGCCGACCGGGCGGATGCCCTTGGTGATGCGGTCCATGTCGGCGAGCGGCGGTCCGTCCTCGCCCGCGTCGAAGACGTACCGGACGAGGACGGGTGTCTCGGTGCCGACGCTGGAGGGGAAGACGAGCGACTGGACGTAGCCGCCCGGCCCCTTGGCGGTCTGCACGCGCCAGCGCACGAAGTACCCGGCGCGGCCCGCCACCGCGACCGGTCCGGACTTGACGACCTCGTGGGATTCCATGCCCCCGTAGGGCTTGGCGCCGAGCGTGTCGCGGTCGTAGGCCTGCTCGGCCGCCTCGGAGATGTCCGCCTTGGCGAGGGCCTCGGGGGACTTCTCGTCGTTCTCGGTCACCGTGCGGGAGATGACGAGGCCGTGGCGGCAGACAGTGCCGTCGCCGGGGCAGTCGTACGTGCCGTCCGTCGTCATGACGACGTCGTCCTGGGCGACGTACTCCGGACGGACCCAGCCGTCGAGCAGCGGGAACGTGACGCCGTTGCAGCTGGTCCTCGACGACGGCCGGGTCGTCGGCGGACGGCTCGGAGGGGGAGGCCTCGGGGGTCGTCTCCGGCGGGTCGGTGGGGGCCGGGGGCGCGGTCGTCGGGGCCGTCCTCGTCTCCGCGCCGCCGTCGTCGCCGAGGACGACGGCTCCGGTGACGATCGCCGCGACGAGGACCGTCCCGGCGGCGACGAGGGCGACGGCCTTCGCCCGCCCGGTGCCGCCGCCCGGGGGCGGGGGCACCGGTCCGGCGGGAGCCCCGGGCGCGCGGCGGTGCTCGGTCCAGGCCGTGCCGTCCCACCAGCGTTCGAGGTGCGGGCCGTGCGGGTCGGGATACCAGCCGGGCGGTGGCGTCATGCTCATCCCGGCACTGTAGGGCGAGAACCCGGCGGTCAGGACACGGCTTACAGGGGTGTGACGTACGCCCCCGCGATCCCGCCGTCGACCAGGAAGTCGGTGGCGTTCACGAAGGAGGAGTCGTCGCTGGCCAGGAAGGCGACGGCGGCGGCGATCTCCTCGGCCTCGGCGAACCGGCCCACCGGGATGTGCACCAGACGGCGCGCGGCGCGCTCCGGGTCCTTGGCGAACAGCTCCTGCAGGAGGGGCGTGTTGACCGGACCGGGGCACAGGGCGTTCACGCGGATGCCCTCCCGGGCGAACTGGACGCCCAGTTCCCGGGACATGGCGAGGACGCCGCCCTTGGAGGCCGTGTACGAGATCTGGCTGGTGGCGGCGCCCATCCTCGCCACGAAGGACGCCGTGTTGATGATCGAGCCCCTGCCCTGGCGCTGCATGTACGGGATGGCGGCCTTGCAGCACAGGTAGACGGAGGTGAGGTTGACCTCCTGGACGCGCTTCCAGGCCTCCAGGCCGGTCTCCAGGATGGAGTCGTCGTCGGGCGGGGAGATGCCGGCGTTGTTGAAGGCGATGTCGACACTGCCGTAGGTGTCGTAGGCGGTGCGGAACAGCGCCTCGACCTGCTCGGGGTCGGTGACGTCGACCTTGACGAAGGTGCCGCCGGTCTCCTCGGCGGCGGCCTTGCCCCGTGCCTCGTCGACGTCGCCGCAGACGACGTGCGCGCCCTCGGAGGCGAGACGGCGGGCGGCGGCGAGGCCGATGCCGCTGCCGGCTCCGGTGACGACGGCGCTGCGGCCGACCAGCCGGCGGCAGATGGTGTCCTGAGCAGTCACTGTGCGGGGCCCTCCGTGCTGATGAAGACGTTCTTGGTTTCGGTGAAGGCGGCCAGGGCCTCGGGGCCGAGCTCGCGGCCGACGCCCGACTGCTTGTAGCCGCCGAACGGGGTCCAGTAGCGGACGCTGGCGTGGGAGTTGACGGACAGGTTGCCGGCGCGCACGCCCTGGGAGACGCGCAGGGCGCGGCCGACGTCCCGGGTCCAGATGGAGCCGGAGAGGCCGTACGGGGTGTCATTGGCCAGACGGATCGCGTCGGCCTCGTCGGTGAACGGCAGCAGTACGGCGACCGGGCCGAAGATCTCCTCGCAGGCCGCCGCCGAGTCGGGCCGCTCCTGCGTGAGCACGGTCGGCGGGAACCAGAAACCGGGCCCCTCGGGCGCTCTGCCGCGCAGGGCCGGGGCGTCCTCGGGCACGAAACCCCGGACGCGGTCGAGGTGCTGCCGGGAGATCAGCGGGCCCATCTGGGTCTTCTCGTCGGCCGGGTCACCCACCACCACGGTGGCCAGCGCCTCGGCGAGCAGCTCGCGGACCTCGTCGTAGACCTGCTCCTGGACGAGGATGCGGGTGCGGGCGCAGCAGTCCTGGCCGGAGTTGTCCAGGAAGGAGAAGGGGTCGACGGCGGTCTTCAGGTCGGCGTCTGCGAAGACGATGTTGGGGCTCTTGCCGCCGAGTTCGAGGGTGACGGGCTTGACCTGTTCGGCGCCGAGAGCGGCGACGCGTGTCCCGGTGCGGGTGGAGCCGGTGAAGACGATCTTGGCGACGCCGGGGTGCCGTACCAGTGCTTCGCCCGCGACGGCGCCGTGCCCCGGCAGGACCTGGAAGAGGTGCTCCGGGAGCCCGGCCTCCAGGGCGAGTTCGGCGAGGCGCAGCGCGGTGAGCGGCGTGGTCTCGGCGGGCTTGAGGATGACCGCGTTGCCGGCCGCGAGGGCGGGGGCCGTCCCCCAGGCGGCGATCGGCATGGGGAAGTTCCAGGGCGCGATCACGCCGACGACGCCGAGCGGTTCGAGGATCGTGACGTTCAGGCCGCCGGGCACCGGGATCTGCCGGCCGGTGAGCCGCTCCACTCCCCCGGCCGCGTAGTCCAGCAGGTCACGGACGTTGCCGGCCTCCCAGCGCGCGTTGCCGATGAGGTGCCCGGCCTCGCGGACCTCCAGGCGGGCCAGTTCCTCCAGGTGCTCGTCGACGGTGGCCGCGAAGCGGCGCAGCAGCCGGGCGCGGTCGCCGGGGGCGAGGGCGGCCCAGACGGTCTGCGCCCGGGCGGCCAGGGTGACGGCCGCGTCGACGTCGGCCGGAGTGGCCGCCGCGATGGCGGCGACGACCTCCTCGGTCGCGGGGTTCAGTACTTCCAGAAGGGGCTCGGAAGACAAGAGGGCCTCACATGCGTTCGAAGGAGCGGCGCAGCTCCCAGTCGGTCACCGCGGCGTCGAAGGCGTCCAGCTCGACCCGCGCCATGTTGCGGTAGTGCGCGACGACCTCGTCCCCGAAGGCGGCCTTGGCCACGGGGCTGTTCTCCCAGAGCTCGGCGGCCTCGCGCAGGGTGGTGGGGACGTGGGCGAAGTCGGCGGTGTAGGCGTTGCCGGGGCAGGGCTCGGGCAGCTCCAGTTTCTGCTCGATGCCGTGCAGACCGGCCGCCACGAGCCCGGCCACGGCGAGGTAGGGGTTGACGTCGCCGCCGGGCAGGCGGTTCTCGAAGCGCATCGAGCGGCCGTGGCCGACCACGCGCAGCGCGCAGGTGCGGTTGTCGTGGCCCCAGGCGACTGCGGTCGGGGCGAAGGAGCCGGGCTGGAACCGCTTGTAGGAGTTGATGTTGGGGGCGTAGAGGAGGGAGAAGTCGCGAAGGGCGGCGAGCTGGCCGGCGAGGAAGTGGCGCATGACCTCGGACATGCCGCCTTCGAGGTCCCCGGCCATGGCGTTGTTGCCGTCGGCGTCGGCGAGCGAGAGGTGGATGTGGCAGGAGTTGCCCTCGCGCTCGTTGTACTTGGCCATGAAGGTGATCGACGTGCCCTCCTGGGCGGCGATCTCCTTGGCGCCGGTCTTGTAGACGGCGTGCTGGTCACAGGTGACCAGGGCCTCGTCGTAGCGGAAGGCGATCTCGTGCTGGCCGGGGTTGCACTCGCCCTTGGCGGACTCGACGGTGAGGCCGGCCGCCGCCATCTCGTTGCGGATGCGGCGCAGCAGGGGCTCGATACGGCCGGTGCCGAGGACCGAGTAGTCGATGTTGTACTGGTTGGCCGGGGTGAGCCCGCGGTAGTTCGGCGTCCCAGGCCTGTTCGTAGGTGTCCTTGAAGACGATGAACTCCAGCTCGGTGCCGACCTGGGCGGTGTAGCCGAGCTCGGCCAGGCGCTCCAGCTGGCGTCGCAGGATCTGGCGAGGGGCGGCGACGACCGGGGAGCCGTCGCTCCAGGCGAGGTCGGCGTGGAGCATGGCCGTGCCCTCGTTCCAGGGGACGCGGCGCAGGGTGCTCAGGTCCGGGTGCATCGCGAAGTCGCCGTAGCCGCGGTCCCAGGAGGACATCGCGTACCCGTCGACGGTGTTCATCTCGGTGTCGACGGCGAGCAGGTAGTTGCAGCCCTCGGTGCCGTGCTGGAGCACCTCGTCGAGGAAGAAGCGTGCGGCGAACCGCTTGCCCTGGAGCCGCCCTTGCATGTCGGGGAAGGCCAGGACGACAGTGTCGATCTCACCGCCCGCGACGAGGGCGTGCAGCTCCTCGACGCTCAGCGGGGGTGTGCGGTCTGCCACGGGAAGGCCTCCTAGGCTCCTTGGATCCGCTGCCTTGGATCCGCCGGGAGCCATAAGGTATTGCGGAGAACCATTGCTTGGGAAGGGGGTACGGCCACATGCCGGAGGAAGCGGGCGGCGAGGTCCGGGACCGGCTGACGCCGGTGCTGCGGCCGGTACGCGCGGGCAACGGCTTCGAGGAGGCGCTGGAGCAGATCCTTCAGGTCGTACGGCTGGGTCTGGTGGCGGGGGGCGAGCGGCTGCCGGCCGAGCGGGAGCTGGCGGAGCGGCTGGGGATCAGCCGGGTGACGCTGCGCGAGGTGCTGAAGGTGCTCCAGGACCAGGGGCTGGTCGAGTCGCGGCGCGGCAGGTACGGCGGAACGTTCGTGCTTCCCGCGCGCGACGCCGGCGGGCGAGGACGAGCTGCGGCGCCGGGTCGCCGAGGTCGACATAGAGGACGTGCTGCGGTTCCGGGAGGTGCTGGAGGTGGGCGCCGCGGGGCTGTGCGCGGCGCACGGGCTGGACGCGAAGCAGGCCGGCCGGCTCCGCGAGGCGCTGGCCCGCACGCACGACGCCCCGCTCGCCGACTACCGCCGCCTGGACACGCTGCTGCACCTCACGCTCGCCGAGCTGTCCGGCTCCCCCACGCTCACGGCCCAGTACGCGGCCGTACGCGCGAGCGTCAACGACCTGCTCGACGGCATCCCGCTGCTCGTGCGCAACCTGGAGCACTCCCAGCGGCAGCACGCCGCCCTGGTGGAGGCCGTGGTCGAGGGCGACGCCGATCAGGCGCGGGAGATCATGCGCGAGCACTGCGGGGGTACGGCGGCGCTGCTGCGCGGGGTTTCTGGGCTGAGCCGGGGGCGCGCGTGTCTCGGTGGGTCGGTGAGGATTTACGGGCGATTAACGCACGGGTATTGCCTTCCCTTGGTCGGCACCGCAAAGGTATGGCTCCATTCCATTGAGTCACAGCCCGCTCGACCCCGTGAACCGCCGCCGCCCTTGGGGAGTCTGCCCATGTCCCAGGAATCCACCAGCACACCAGCCGCCCCGGAGGGAGACGACTACCTGGAGCGCAGGGCGCTGCGCCGCGGCAGCGCCGGCTGGGTGCTGCTGACCGGTCTCGGCGTCGCCTATGTCGTCTCCGGCGACTACTCGGGCTGGAACTTCGGCCTGGCCGAGGGCGGCTTCGGGGGCCTGGCGATCGCCATGGTGCTCATGGGCGCGATGTACGCCTGCATGGTCTTCGCCCTCGCCGAGCTGTCCTCGATCCTGCCGACGGCGGGCGGCGGCTACGGTTTCGCCCGCCGGGCACTCGGCCCGTGGGGCGGCTTCCTGACCGGTACGGCGATCCTCATCGAGTACGTCCTCGCGCCCGCCGCCATCGTCATCTTCATCGGCGACTACGTCGAGTCGCTGGGCCTGTTCGGCCTGGAGTCCGGCTGGCCGGTGTACCTGGTCTGCTTCGTGATCTTCCTCGGCATCCACCTGTGGGGCGTGGGCGAGGCGCTGCGCTTCAGCTTCGTCGTCACCGGCATCGCGGTGGTCGCCCTGATCGTGTTCGCACTGGCGGCACTGCCCGACTTCTCCTTCGCGTCGCTGGACGACATCCCCGTCGACGCCTCCGCCGCGGGATCCAGCTCCTGGCTGCCCTTCGGTCTGCTCGGCATCTGGGCGGCGTTCCCGTTCGGCATGTGGTTCTTCCTGGGCGTCGAGGGAGTGCCGCTGGCCGCCGAGGAGACCAAGGAACCGGCCCGTACGCTGCCGAAGGCGATCCGCTGGTCGATGGGCATCCTGGTGGTGCTGGCCGTGGTCACGTTCTTCGCGGCGGCGGGCGCGCGCGGTTCCGCGGCGATCCAGGAGGCGGGCAACCCGCTGGTCGAGGCGCTCCAGCCGAACGGCAAGGCGACGACACTGAGCCGCATCGTGAACTACGCGGGCCTGGCCGGCCTGGTGGCGTCGTTCTTCTCCCTGATCTACGCGGGCTCGCGCCAGCTGTTCGCCCTGTCCCGCGCGGGCTACCTGCCCCGTTTCCTCTCCCTCACCAGCCGCCGCAAGGCTCCGTATCTGGGCCTGCTGGTGCCCGGCACGATCGGCTTCGTGCTGGCGGCGCTGTCGGGTAACGGCGCCCGCATGCTGAACATCGCCGTCTTCGGCGCCACCATCTCCTATGCGCTGATGTCCCTGTCCCACATCGTGCTGCGCCGCCGCGAGCCGGAGCTGCCGCGGCCGTACCGCACGCCGGGCGGGGTGGTGACCTCCTCGATCGCCCTGGTGCTGGCCTGTGCGGCGCTGGTGGCCACGTTCCTGGTGGACGTGACGGCGGCGGTCATCGCGCTCGTGGTGTACGTCGTGGCCCTCGGGTACTTCGGCCTGTACAGCCGCAAGCGGCTGGTGGCGAAGGCACCGGAGGAGGAGTTCGCGGCGCTGGCGGCGGCCGAGGCAGAGTTGGCACGGGACTGAACTCTTCGCTGCGAAGGAGCACGAGCATCGTGGGCAGGCCGTTGATCGGTGTCAGCACCTATCTGGAGTCGGGTGCGCGCTGGGGCGTGTGGGAGCTGGAGGCGGCGCTGCTGCCGGCCGGTTACCCGCGGCTGGTGCAGCGGGCGGGCGGCCTGGCCGCGATGCTTCCGCCGGACGACCCGGCGCACGCGGCCGCGGCCGTCGCCCGGCTGGACGGGCTGGTCATCGCCGGCGGGCCGGACGTCGAGCCGGTCCGGTACGGCGCGGAGCGCGAGCCGCGGACCGGGCCGCCGGCGCGGGAGCGGGACGCGTGGGAGCTGGCGCTGATCGACGGGGCGCTGGGGGCGGGGGTCCCGTTGCTGGGCATCTGCCGGGGCATGCAACTGCTGAACGTGGCCCTCGGCGGCTCGTTGGTGCAGCACATCGACGGGCATGCGGAGGTCGTGGGCGTCTTCGGCGGCCACACCGTCAAGCCGGTGCCGGGGAGTCTGTACGCCGGTGTCGTGCCGGAGGAGACGTTCGTACCGACGTATCACCACCAGGCCGTGGACCGGCTGGGCGAGGGCCTGGTCCCGTCGGCGTACGCGGCGGACGGGACGGTGGAGGCGCTGGAACTGCCGACGCACTCGGGGTGGGTGCTGGGTGTGCAGTGGCACCCGGAGATGGGGGATGACGTGCGGGTGATGCGGGCGTTGGTGGAGGCGGCGTCGCTGACCTGACCCCCCAGGGGGCTTCGCCCCCCATCCAGCCCGTCCGGCGTTTGAGGACGAGGCCGTTCAGGCCGATCGGGGGCCAGAGGGTCCGCCCCCTGGCCATGGGGACGGGTAGGGGCGGCGGAGGGCGAGAAGACTACCCCCGTGTCAGCGACAGCAAGTCCCTGGCAGGCCCGGTAGGCCGGTGCCCCGTAGGCCACACCGCCCTCAGATCCCGCGCCAGGGCCACCCCCTCCACCGGCACCCGGACCAGCCGCCGCATCGCCAGCTCCTCCCCCACCGCCAGTTCGCTCAACACCGCCGGGCCCGCTCCACTGACCACCGCCGCCTTGACCGCCGTCGTCGAGGACAACTCGATCAGCGGCCGGGCCAGTCCCCCCAACGCCGCGTCCAGGACCTGCCGGGTACCCGATCCCTTCTCACGCAGGATCAGCGGCGTCGACGCCAACTCCTCCGCCGCCAGGGGCCGCTGACGGCGGCCCCAGGGATGCCCGGGCGCCGTGACCACTATCAAGCGGTCGTGTGCGATGACCACCGAGTCCAGCCCGGTCGGGACCGTCAGCCCCTCCACGAAGCCCAGATCCGCCTCGTCCGACAGCAGCCGCTCCGCGACCACCGTCGAGTTGCCGGCATGCAGGGACACCGCCGTGTCGGGCCGCTGGGCGCGCAGCGCGAGCAGCCAGCCCGGCAGCAGGTACTCGGCGATCGTCATGCTCGCCGCCACCCGCAGCCGCGAGTCACGGCGGTCGCGCAGTGCCTGCGCCCCCACGTCGAACGCCTCCGCCGCCTCGACGATCCGTCGCGCCCAGTCCGTCACCAGCGCACCGGCGTCCGTCAGCCGGGACCCGCGGGGCGATCGGTCGACCAGCGCCACGCCGAGCTGTCGCTCCATCGACCGGATCCGGCTGCTCGCCGCGGGCTGGGTGATGCCGAGTTCCCGCGCCGCCCCGCCGAGGCTGCCGAGCCGCGCCACCGCCAGCAGCAGCTCCAGGCCACCGAGATCCGGCACCCGGTGCCCCAGGGACCCGCCTCCGGCAGTCGGCACATCACCCTGCTCATCCGTCCTGCTCATAAACCCAGCTTATGTCGGCATAGAGACATGCTCCCTGGCGGTACGGCTCAGGCGGACCGACCGTGGAGTCATGGTCACCGCAGCCCAGCCCCTCGCGTACCCGGTGTCGGTCCGTCATCTCGGGCCCCATTGGTACGCCACCGTCATGGGCACCGCCGTCGTCGCCACCGCCGGAGCCGCCCTGCCGCCGCACCTCCCCGGGCTGCGCCCCGCGCTCGCCGGTGTCTGGGCCCTCGCGTTCGTCCTGTTCCTGGTCCTCCTCGGGGCCCGGGCCGTGCACTGGGTCCACCACCGGGACCAGGCCCGCTCCCATCTCCTCGACCCGGCGACGGCCCCCTTCTACGGCTGTCTCGCCATGGCCCTGCTCGCCGTGGGCGGCGGTGCCCTCACCGTGGGCCGGGACGTGATCGGCCTGCGGGCGGCCGTCGCGCTCGACGCCGTGCTGTTCAGCACCGGCACGGCTCTCGGGCTGGCCGCCGCCGTCGCCGTGCCGTATCTGATGGCCGTACGGCACCGGGTCGAGCCGGGACAGGCCACGCCCGTCTGGCTGCTGCCGCTGGTCGCGCCCATGGTGTCGGCCGCCGTCGGGCCGCTGCTGGTTCCTCATCTGCCTCCCGGCCAGCCCCGGCAGACGCTGCTGCTCGTCTGCTTCGCGCTGTTCGGGCTCAGTCTGCTCGCGACGCTCGTCATGCTGCCGCTTGTCTTCGGGCGGCTGATCACGGGCGGGCCGCTGCCGCTCGCCCTCACCCCGACGCTGTTCCTGGTGCTGGGGCCGCTCGGGCAGTCCACGACCGCCGTCGGGGCGTTCGCGGACGCCGCCCCCGGCGTCGTACCGGCGCCGTACAGCCAGGGCTTCGGTGTCCTCGCCGTGCTCTACGGCGTGCCCGTCATGGGGTTCGCGCTGCTGTGGTTCTGCCTCGCCGCCGTCCATGTGCTGCGCGCCCGGCGGCACGGGATGCGGTTCGCGATGACGTGGTGGTCGTTCACCTTCCCGGTCGGCACCTGTGTCACGGGCGCCGAGGCACTGGGCCGGCACACCGGGCTCGTGGCCTACGCGGGGCCTGCGGTCGTGCTGTACGCGGTGCTGGTCGTCGGCGTGGGGCACCGCCGCCGTGGGCACCGTGCGCGGGCTGCTCAGGGGCGAGCTGCTCGCAGGGCCCGGCCCAGTACCCGCGGCGCCTCGGCCAGCGACGGCCCGTACCACGTGAGGTGCCGCCCGCTGACGAGCGCGCAGGGCAGGCCCGGGAAAGGCCTCGGGGCCGTCGTCGGCGGTGAAGCGGTACGGCTCGTCGGGGAGGATCACCACGTCCGGTGCGGCCGCGCGCAACTCCTCCAGCGGGATGCGGGGGTAGCGGTCGGAGTGCTCCGCGTGCACATGGTCGATGCCGAGGCGGGCCAGGACGTCGCCCGCGAAGGTGTCGCGGCCCAGGACCATCCACGGACGGCGCCAGATCGGCACGACCGCCGTCAGCCGCGTCACCGGCTGCGCCAGGGCCGACCAGGTGTCCTCCGCCTCGTCCAGCCAGCGCGGGCGCGCCGCCACCCCGCAGGCGTCCAGGACCCGGGCCAGTTCCCGCAAGGCCTGTGGCACGTCGCGGATCTCCGTCACCAGGACCTCGACGCCCGCCGCGCGCAGGGCCGCGAGGTCGGGCTCGCGGTTCTCCTCCTCGTTGGCGATCACCAGGTCGGGAGCGAGGGAGACGATGCGGTCGGTCTTCGGGTTCTTCGTGCCGCCGACGCGTACGACGTCCAGGCCGGGCGGATGGGTGCACCAGTCGGTGGCGCCGACCAGGGCGCCGGGCGCGGACCGGGCCACTGCCTCGGTCAGCGAGGGGACCAGCGAGACGACCCTCACCGGCGTGGCCGGTCCCGGACCGCCTCGATGTGCTCCGCCACGGCGACGACGATCACGCGGGTGTCCGACTCCGTCGCCCGCCAGCGGTGCCGTACGCCGCCGGTGAGGTACAGCGTGTCGCCGCGGCCGAGCCGGTAGGCGCGGCCCTCCGCCTCGATCTCCACGGCGCCGTCGGCGACGTACATCAACTGGTCGTTGCGGTAACGGAATTCACGGCCCGCGTCGTGGTCTCCGACGAACTCGGAGGCGTGCATCTGGTGGTGGCCGCGCACCAGGGACCGGGTCCGGGGCTGGGGCTGGGGCAGCGGCTCGGCGTCGTCGGCGCGGACGACGTCCACGCTGCACGCCGGGTCGGCCGCGGCGAGGAGCTCCACGGCGGTGGTGCGCAGTGCGTCGGCGACCTTCTCCAGGGAGCTGGTGCTGGGGCGCGCCCGGTCGTTCTCGATCTGGCTCAGGAACGGGACCGACAGGCCGCTGCGCTCGGCCACGGCGGCGAGGGTGAGCTCCAGCGCGCGGCGCCGCCGACGCACGGCCGCGCCCACCCGAAGAGGCTGCTCTTTGTGGTCGCCCATCGCTCCGGCTCCCTCCTTCGCCCGTCGATCCGCTCCCCGTGCGCCGGTGTCCCGGCGCACTGCTTCTGTTGAGTTGTCTGCACCCTACGCATGTTCGGCAAACCGTTTCATGCGCCCGTCACATCGACGTCGTACGGGGCGGCGCGCGACCTCACAGTTCGCGCCATGGGATCCATCGTCCCAGGGAACGGGGCACGGATTCCTCCCACGGGAGGAACAGGGAGGGAGAGGGGGTTCGGGGGGTGGCGTAGCGCTGTGTGGTTGTCCGGATCCTGCTCGTGGGTTCGGGGGACGGGCGGGACGCGGCGTGTCGCGCGTCCCGCCCCGAGCGTCACTGTGGCGTCATGCGGTTCACCATGTCCGGGTGCTGCTTCAGCCACGCGGCGACGGCCTCTTCCTCATGGCCCTGACCGCGGTTCTTGATCTCGCTCTCCAGGCTGCCGAGCTCGCCCTCGCTCATCTTGAAGTTCTTGATCCACTTGGTGAGCTGCGGGTACTGCCCGGGGAACTTCTCGTTGGAGATGGTCCGGATCGTGTTGCCCTCGCCGAAGGCCTTCTTGGGGTCCTTCAGCTTGGTCAGCTCGTAGTCGCTGTACGCCCAGTGCGGCGACCAGAGCGTGACGGCGATCGGCTCCTTCTTGGCGTAGGCGCGCTTCAGCTCGGCCAGCATGGCCGGGGTGGAGCCGTCAACGACCCTGTACTCCTTGTCCAGGCCGTAGCCGGGCAGGACCTTGTTCTTCGCCAGATCCATCTCGCCGGTGCCCGGCTCGATGCCGATGATCTTCCCGTCGAAGGTCCCGGCCTTGCCCTTGAGGTCCTCCAGGGAGTCGACGCCCTTCACGTAGGACGGTACGGCGATCTCCAGGGAGGTCGGTTCGTACCAGGTGCCGAGGTCCTTGAGCCGGTCCTTGTTCTTGTCCCAGTAGTTCTTCTGGGCGTAGGGCAGCCAGGCGTCGAAGTTGAGGTCGAGATCGCCCGAGGCCAGGCCCGTGTAGACGGGGCCGACGTCCATCTGCTTCAGGTTCAGCTTGTAGCCGCGCCGTTCGAGGACGTTCTTCCACAGGTAGGTGACGGCGATGTCCTCGTCCCAGGGGAACCAGGCCACGTCCAGGGGCCGCTTGGCCTCGGCGGGTGTGCTGCCGGCGGCGTTCTTCACCGGGGCGAGCTTGTCCACGTAGCCGGGGTGCTGCTTCAGCCAGGCGCGGACGGCGTCCTGCTGCTTGCCCTTGCCGGCCTTGTTGATCTCGGCTTCGAGGCTGGTGAGTTCCTTCTCGCTCATCTTGAACTTCTTCAGCCAGCCGGCGACGGTCGGATCGTCGCCCGCGAAGCCCTTGCGGGACAGCGTGTGCACGCCGTCGCCCGCGCCCCAGGCACCCTTGGGGTCCTTGAGCTTCTTGAGGTCGTAGTCGTTGTACGCCCAGTGCGGCGACCAGAGCGTGACGACGATCGGCTTCTTCTGGGCGTAGGAGCGCTTCAGCTCGGCCAGCATCGCGGGCGTGGAGCTGTCGACGACCTTGTACTCCTTGTCCAGGCCGTAGTCCTTGAGGACCTTGCTCTTGAGCAGCGCCATCTCGCCGGCGCTGGGCTCGATGCCGGTGATCTTGCCACCGAACTCGGACGCCTTGCCCTTGAGGTCCTCCAGGGAGTCGACGCCCTTCATGTAGGAGGGCACCGACAGTTCCAGGGACGTCTTGTCGTACCAGGCGCCGAGGTCGTCGAGCTGCTTGCCGTACTTCTTCCAGTACTGGGCGTGGGTCGTGGGCAGCCAGGCGTCCGTCTGGAAGTCGACGTCGCCCTGGGAGAGGGACGTGTACAGCGGGCCCGCGTCGAACTGCTTGGCCTCGACCTCGTAGCCGCGCTGCTCCAGTACCTCCTTCCACAGGAAGGTGGAGGCGACGCCCTCGTCCCAGGGGATGTAGCCGATGCTGATCTTCTTGCCCTGGCCGACGTTCTTGCCGTCAGCCGCGGCCGTGGTGCCGGTGCTGCCGCCGAACATTCCCATGCCGCCCGCGGTGAGCGCGAGGACGACGACACCGACCACGGCGACGACCGGGCGGGGCCGGTACGACCAGATCTTCAGCCCCTGGGCGGCGCGCAGCTTGGCGGCGGCGCGGCGCCCGAGCGGGGACACCTGGGTGCCCAGCGCGCTGGTCATGCGGTCCAGGTAGATGGCGAGGATCACGATCGCCACACCGGCCTCGGAGCCGAGGCCCACGTTGAGCTGGCCGATGGCCTCGTTGACGTCGCCGCCGAGGCCCTCGGTGCCGACCATGCCGGCGATCGCGGCCATGGACAGGCCGAGCATGATGACCTGGTTGACGCCCGCCATGACGGTGGGCAGGGCCAGCGGGAGCTGGACGCGCAGCAGGGTGTTGCGGGGCGTGGTGCCGAACGCGTCGGCGGCCTCGACCAGTTCCTTGTCGACCTGCCGGATGCCCAGCTCGGTCATGCGCACGCCCGGGGCGAGCGCGAAGATCAGCGTGGCGACGATACCGGCGGGGGCGCCGGTGCCGAAGAACAGGATCGCCGGGATGAGGTAGATCATCGCGGGCAGCGTCTGCATGAAGTCCAGGACGGGCCGGACCAGACCGCTGACGCGGTCCGAGCGGGCCGCCCAGATGCCCACGGGTATGGAGATCACGAGCGCGATGACGGTCGCCACGAGGACGAGCGCCAGGGTGATCATCGCGTTCTCCCACAGTTCGAGGGAGTCGATGAACGCGAATCCGGCGAAGGTGAGGACACCGGCGAGCGTGCCGCGCAGCCAGAAGGCGATCACGGCGAAGATGCCCGCGAGGAGCAGCGGTTCGGGGGCCTGGAGGACGGCGTTGATGCCGTCGTAGAGGCCGAGGAAGACGGTCTTGCAGAAGTCGAACAGCCACGCCATGTGGGTGGTGAGCCAGTCGACCGCGTCGTTGACCCAACTGCCGAGCTGAATCCTAGGCACGGGCGGTCACCTTCTCTCCGCCCTTGTCGCGCGGGGAGTCGCAGGGCTGCGGGGTGGCGTCCTGCTCGTCGCCGAGGAAGCCGATCAGGCGCTGCCGGGGCACGACGCCGATCTGCCTGTTGTCCTTGTCCACGACCGAGACGGGGTGGGAGAGCCGGGCGCTGATGGCGCACAGTTCCGTGACCGGGGTGTCGGTCGTGGCGGTCTCGCAGTGACAGCCGGGGTCGTCGCCGGTGACCGAGGCGTCCATGATCTCGCCCGCGGTCAGGACCCGGGAGCGGTCGACGTCCTGGGTGAAGGAGGCGACGTAGTCGTTCTCCGGCCGCAGCAGGATGTCCTGGGCGGTGCCGATCTGCACGATCTCGCCGTCGCGCATGACGGCGATGCGGTCGCCCAGGCGCATGGCCTCGTTCAGGTCGTGGGTGATGAAGACGATCGTCTTCTTGAGCTTGTGCTGGAGCTCCAGCAACTGGTCCTGCATGTCGCGGCGGATCAGCGGGTCCAGTGCGCTGAAGGACTCGTCCATCAGCAGCAGGTCGGCGTCGGTGGCGAGCGCGCGGGCCAGGCCGACGCGCTGCTGCATGCCGCCGGACAGCTCGTCGGGCCAGGACTTCTCCCAGCCGGCCAGGCCGCACAGGGCGAGCGCCTCGTCGGCGCGGCGTGCGCGCTCGGCGCGGGGCACGCCCTGCACTTCAAGACCGTAGGCGGCGTTCTCGCGCACGCTGCGGTGCGGGAAGAGCGCGAAGTGCTGGAACACCATGCTGATCTTCTTGGAGCGGACCGCGCGCAACTCGCGGTCGCCGAGCGTGGTCAGGTCCTGGTCATCGAAGCGCACATGTCCGGCGGTCGGCTCGAGCAGACCGTTCAGCATGCGCAGCAGGGTGGACTTGCCGGATCCGGACAGACCCATGACGACGAAGATCTCGCCGGGCTCCACGGTGAAGGACGCGTCGATCACGGCGGCGGTGGTGCCCTCGGAGCGCAGTTCCTCCCGGTCGGCTCCGCCGCGGAGCCGTTCGACAGCTCGGTCCGGTCTTCTGCCGAACACTTTGTACAGGCTCTCCGCCTGAAGCCTCGCTGACACGTGCACCTCTGGTTTCGACGACGACAGAACGCAGCGAGGCCGGGGCGCAATCAGTTGAAATGCGGACCGGCCTCGCTCCGGGGCGGCGCCTCCCCCCGATCCCGAAAAGCAAACCCACTAGTGGGGCGCTTCACACAAGACGCGCACACCGCAACCCGTTGCGCAGCGGCGAGTGGCTGTCGGTGGCGTACGGCATGATGCGTGGCGTGACCGGACGACTGATGCTCCTCGACACCGCCTCCCTGTACTTCCGCGCCTACTTCGGCGTCCCGGACTCGGTCAGGGCCCCGGACGGCACGCCGGTGAACGCCGTGCGCGGACTGCTCGACTTCATCGACCGCCTGGTCAAGGACCACCGGCCCGACCATCTCGTGGCCTGCATGGACGCCGACTGGCGGCCGCACTGGCGGGTGGAGCTGATCCCCTCCTACAAGGCACACCGCGTCGCCGAGGAGCACGCGGCCGGCCCGGACGAGGAGGAGGTGCCCGACACGCTCTCGCCGCAGGTGCCGGTCATCGAGGCCGTACTGGACGCGGTGGGCATCGCGCGCGTGGGCGTCGCGGGGTACGAGGCGGACGACGTGATCGGCACGTTCACCGGGCGGGCCAAGGGCCCGGTCGACATCGTCACGGGCGACCGCGACCTGTACCAGCTGGTGGACGACGCGCGCGGGGTGCGCGTGCTGTACCCGCTGAAGGGCGTGGGCACGCTCCAGCTCACCGATGAGGCATGGCTCCGTGGGAAGTATGGGGTCGACGGGAGCGGGTACGCGGATCTGGCTCTGCTGCGCGGCGACCCCAGCGACGGCCTGCCGGGCGTGCCGGGCATCGGAGAGAAGACGGCCGCCAAGCTGCTGGCCGAGTTCGGTGACCTGGCCGGGATCATGGCGGCGGTCGAGGACCGGCGGTCGAAGCTGACGCCGACACAGCGCAGGCGGCTGGACGAGGCACGCCCCTATCTCGCGGTCGCGCCGAAGGTGGTCCAGGTAGCGGACGACGTGCCGCTGCCGGACGTCGTCACGGCGCTGCCGCGGGCTCCGCGCGACCCGGCGGAGCTTCAGACGCTGGCGGCCCGCTGGGGACTGGGCAGGTCACTGGAGCGACTGCTGGCGACGCTCGCGACGTGACGGGACACGGTCCGCGGACCGCTATGAGGCCGATGGCGTTCATGAATCTCTCATGCGAGAGGTGTTGAGTGGGGGCGAAGTGCTAACTTAGGTTAGCCTAACTATGTGAGACAGGGAGGTCCTCATGGCAGAGCGACCGGGACGCCAGCCGCGCAAGCCGCACTCCGCTCAGGTCGTCCGCACCGAGCGGCTGACCCCGCACATGCAGCGTGTGGTGCTCGGCGGCGAGGGCCTCGCCGACTTCGCGGCGGGCGCCTGCACCGACCACTACGTCAAGCTGCTGTTCCCGCCCGAGGGCGTGACCTACCCGGAGCCCTTCGACGTTCAGCGCATCCGCGACGAGCTCCCGCGCGAACAGTGGCCGGTGACCCGGACGTACACGGTGCGCCAGTGGGACGCCGAACACCGCGAGCTGACCCTGGACTTCGTCATCCACGGCGACGAGGGACTGGCCGGCCCGTGGGCGATGCGCGTCCAGCCGGGCGAGACCGTGCCGTTCATGGGACCCGGCGGGGCGTACGCGCCCGACACCGACGCCGACTGGCATCTGCTCGTCGGTGACGAGAGCGCGCTGCCCGCGATCGCCTGCGCCCTGGAGGCACTGCCGCGCGGCGCCAGGGCGTACGCCTTCGTGGAGGTCTCCGGCCCCGAGGAGGAGCAGAAGATCGACTCGGACGTGGAGGTCGTCTGGCTGCACCGCGGCGACCGGCCCCTCGGCGAGGCTCTGGTCGAGGCGGTGCGGGCCCTGGAGTTCCCCGAGGGCCGGGTGCACGCCTTCGTCCACGGCGAGGCACACTTCGTGAAGGAGCTGCGCCGGCTGCTCCGGGTCGAGCGCCACATCGCGCGCGAGGATCTGTCGATCTCCGGCTACTGGCGGAGCGGTCACAACGAAGACGGCTGGCAGGCCTCGAAGCGGGACTGGAACGCACGCATCGAGGCGGAGCAGGAGAACTCCCCGGCCGCCTGAGCGGCATCGGCAGGGTTTCCCGTCGGCCCTGCGCAGGAACGCGGTCGGCTTCCCGGCGGCCCTCGCAAGAACGCCGGCCGCAGCGCGTCGGCCACGCCTCGGCCATGCCGTACGCACCGGCCGTTCTCCCGCGTGCCGCCTCACCTGCCACTCGCCCCCCGTACCACCCCACCCGGTCAGCCGACCCACTCGTGGGTCAGCCGCCCCGGTCACCGCCACGCCCCCGTCAACCACCCCCGGTCACCGCCACGCCCCCAGTCGGCCGCCCCCGGTCACCACCACGCCCAGATCGGCGCCCGTGCGCCGTCCTGCCCCCCGCTCAGTCGCCCCGCACGCGCGCGTGCAGATGCATGTCGTGCCAGCCGTCCGCGTGCAGGATGGCGCTGCGTTTGGTGCCCTCGAAAGCGAAGCCGGTCCTGGTGGCGACGCGGCAGGACGCCTCGTTGCGCACGGCGTGCAGCAGTTCGAGGCGGTGGAAACCGACCTCGTCGAGGGCCCAGCGGGCCAGCGCGGTCGTGGCACGGACGGCGACGCCCCGGCCCCGTGCCGCCGGGACGGTCCAGTACGCCACCTCCGCCCCACCGTCGTCGAGCCGTATCTCGCGCAGCGCCACCCGGCCCAGCAGCGAGCCGGAGTCCGCGCCGACGACGGCCCACTGCGCCTGCCGCTCCTCCTCCCACGCCTGGTGCCAGTCGCCGATCCAGCCGGCGACCTCCTCCTCGGAGTCGGCGGCCCGGGCGTGCCACTGCTGCATCACGGGATCCTGGAAGACCTCGTACACCGCGGGCGCGTCTTCGGCCCGCCAGGGGCGCAGGAGAAGTCCGTCGTCGGTGGCGAGGGTGGGCTGCGGGCGGCCGGCGAGCGCCCCGGAGGTGAGGACCGGGCTGATGAGGAAGGGCATGCCCGCATCCTGACAAGGATGCGGGGAGCGGTCCCAGTGGTTTTCCGCCCGGCGCACCGGGCCTCGTACGCTGGGCGGCGATGAGACGCAAGACCCGCATCCCGCCCTCTCCCCTGCCGCAGCGCCTCGGCGTGGATCCGGTGCGGGTCCGGCTGCCCGTCGCGGGTCCGTGGGCCACGGTGCGTGAGCACTTGATGGAGCGGCTCACCGGAGCGGGTGCCGGGGTGGTCGACGGGATGTTCGCCGCGGGGCTGATCGTCGGGGCCGACGGACGTGCCGTGGCGGCGGACGCGCCGTACGTGCCGGGGATGTTCGTGTGGTTCCACCGGGAGCTGCCCGAGGAAGTGCCGGTGCCCTTCCCCCTGGAGGTCGTGCACCAGGACGAGCACATCGTCGTCGTCGACAAGCCCCACTTCCTCGCCACCACCCCGCGCGGCAGCCATGTCACCGAGACCGCGCTGGCCCGGCTGCGCCGGGAGCTGGACATCCCGGCGCTCGGCGCCGCCCACCGCCTGGACCGGCTTACCGCGGGACTCGTGATGTTCACCGTGCGACCCGAGGAGCGGGGCGCCTACCAGACGCTGTTCCGCGACCGTCGGGTACGCAAGGAGTACGAGGCCGTCGCCCCGTACGACCCCGCCCTCACGCTGCCCCGGACCGTACGCAGCCGGATCGTGAAGGAGCGCGGGGTGCTCGCCGCCCGGGAGGTGGCGGGCGAGCCGAACGCCGTGAGCCGCGTCGAGCTCGTCGAGCACCGCCCGGAGGTGGCCGGCGGCCTCGCCCGGTACCGGTTGGTGCCCGGCACCGGGCAGACGCACCAGCTGCGTGTGCACATGACCGCGCTGGGCGTGCCGATCCTCGGCGACCCGCTCTACCCGGAGGTGACCGGCCCCGTGCCGGCCGGTGACTTCCGGCGCCCGCTCCAACTGCTGGCGCGGGCCCTGGAGTTCACCGACCCGGTCACGGGTGAGGAGCACCGGTTCCACAGCGGACGGGAGCTCGCGGCGTGGGCGTCGTACGACCGGTGGGCCGCCGGGACCTACGACGGCCCGTCAGCCGGTCAGTAGCCGCGCCACCAGCTCAGGAAGCGCTGCCAGGCGCCCTTGCGGCGGGCCGGTTCCTCCGCCGCCGGCTGGGCCTGCGGGTGCACAGGCGCCGGCTGCGGCTGCGCGGCGGCCGGTGCGGGCTGCGGTTGCGGCTGCGTGCTGCCGATCTGCCAGTCGGAGCGCTGCGCGGGCACCTGCTTGTGGTTCGGCTGCTCCGTCACGTCCTGCGGCGGCTTGGGCGAGAACTGCACCGGCAGTTCCACCAGGTGCCGGGAGGCGATGGACGCCGTCCAGCGCAGCTCCTCCTGGTCGCAGTCGAGTTCGACGTCCGGCAGCCGCATCAGCAGCGCGTCGACGCCGACGTCGGCGATGGAGCGGCCGACGTCCTGGCCGGGGCACTCGTGCGGGCCGCCGCCGAACGCGAGGTGGGAGCGGTTGCCCTGCATGCTGGCGGACAGGTCCGGCCGTACCCGCGGGTCGACGTTGGCCGGGGCCGGGGCGAAGAGCAGTCCGTCGCCCCGGCGGATGCGCTGACCGCCCAGCTCGGTCTCCTGCTTGGCGAAGTAGGCGAAGACCGTGCTGAACGGCGGCTCGTTCCACAGGGACTGCTCCACCGCCTCCGGCACCGTCATCTGGCCGCCGTTGAGCTGGGCACGGAAACGCGGGTCGATCAGCACCGTGAGCAGCACGTTGGAGAGCAGGTTGGTGGTGGCCTCGTAGGCGGCGAAGAGCACCAGGCGAAGGTGTTCCCTGACCTCGTCGTCGGTCAGCCGGGCCGGGTGGGTGATCAGGTAACTGGCGAAGTCCTCCTCCGGCTGGGCGCGGCGCCGGGCGGTGAGCCGGCTCAGGGCGTCCATGACGTAGGAGTGGCTGGCGATCGCGGTCTCGGTGCCCTTGAGCGCGTCGCGGGCGGCCTCGACGATCCGGTCGTTGTACTCGTCGGCCATGCCGAGGATCTCGCACATCACGGCCATCGGCAGGTGCTCGGCGAACTGGCCGACGAGGTCGGCCTCGCCCTCCTCGCAGAAGCGGTTGACGATGGCCTGGGTGCTGCGGTTGATGTAGCGGCGCAGGCTGCGGAAGTCGACGGTCGAGATGGCGCCCTGAACCGCGCCGCGCAGCCGCTTGTGCTCGTCGCCCTCGGCGTGCGCGGCGATGGGCTGCCAGGCGATGTGCGGCATCAGCGGGTGGTCGGGCTTGACCAGGCCGTCCCGGAGCGGGGTCCAGATACGGCTGTCCCGGCAGAACTGCGAGGGCGAGCGCACCATGTGCAGGTTCTCGGCATGGCCGAGGACCACCCAGATCGGTACGTCGTCGTGGAGCAGCGCGGGTGCCACGGGGCCGTGGTCCTTCCGCAGCTGCTCGTACAGCGCTCCCAGGTCCTCCGACTCGTGCAGCCGGTGCAGTCCACCGGGTCCGAGGCCGTGTGCGGGGCAGCCGGGGGGCGGCCCGAGCAGGGAGGTCGTCCGTACTGGTCATGGCGTGGGATTCAGGCGTCACAGTGGTCGCTCCGAAACTGAAGTGAATCCAGGTGTCTGGGGGGAGGTGGGGCGGGCCGGGTGGCGGGCTCAGGTGAGCGAGCCCGTCATGGCGAGGGAGTGCAGGAAGCGCATGAGGGTCATCAGGACGTCGCGGCTGGAGGCGCGGCGGCGTGCGTCGCACTCGATGATCGGGATGTCCGGGGTGAGGTCGAGGGCCGTGCGCAGCTCCTCGATGGGGTAACGGGGGCCGTCCGGGAAGGAGTTGATGGCGACCACGAACGGCACGCCGCGTTCCTCCAGGCGCCCCATGACGTCGAAGCTGACCTCCAGCCGGCGGGTGTCGACCAGCACCACCGCGCCGAGCGCGCCCTCGAACAGGCCGTTCCACAGGAACCAGAAGCGCTGCTGGCCGGGTGTGCCGAAGAGATACAGCACGAGCTGGTCGGTGATGCTGATGCGGCCGAAGTCCATGGCGACGGTGGTCGCCGTCTTGGACGCGGAGCCGAAGTTGTCGTCGACACCGATGCCGGCCTGCGTCATGGTCTCCTCGGTGGTCAGCGGAGTGATCTCGCTGACCGAGCCGACCATGGTCGTCTTGCCGACGCCGAAGCCACCCACGATCACGATCTTGGCCGCGGCCTGTGCCGTATGGGGCAGCTGGTCCTCGGCCCGGGGGCCCGGGATGGTGTCAGAGCCTTTGAAGTCCATTCATCACCGCTTCGAGGAGGGAACGGTCGGTGCGCGACCGGCGGACGATCGGGGCGCGCGCCTGCACCAGATCCGCCGTCAGCAACTCGGTGAGCAGCACGCCCATCGCGCTGAACGGCAGGCTGAGGTAGGCCGACAGCTCGGCCACGGACAGGGGGGCGGCGCAGAGCCGGAGCAGCGCCGCCTGCTCGGGGGAGGCGGAGGGCGGCGGGTCCGCGGCACGCGCCACGATTAACGTCACCAGGTCGAGCTCGGCCCGTTCACCGTCCGGGCCGGCCACCACGTACATCCGCTCCGGGTTGCCTGCATTGCCCTCGCCCTCCTGGGGCCCGCGGCCGGTTCCGGTGCGGGGTCGCGCCTCTGGCGTTGCGGGAGGCGTCATACGATCTGCCCGTTGCGCCGGGGCGGGCTGGTGAGATGGCCGCCGATCCGGACGACGAGGTCGCGCATCATCGCGCTCATCCGGCCGGGTTCGCATCGCACGTCGGAGAGCACCGCGAGGAAGGCGTTGGCGCCCGCGCCCATCAGGTAGAAGTAGCCGCGGTCGATCTCGATCATGACCAGCTTCATCTCGCCGTCGCCCACGGTGAGTTCCTGGCAGATGCTGCCCGCGAGGGACTGCAGGCCGGCGCAGGCCGCGGCGACCCGGTCGGCTGCGTCGGGCTCGCCGCCGTAGCGGGCGATGCGCAGACCGTCGGCCGAGAGCACCACGATCATCTCGATGCCCGGTACGCCGTCGGCGAGCTGCTTGAGCATCCAGTCGAAGTTGCCTCGCTGCTGGATCACTTGAGGTCCCCCTCGTCGTCGGCCTCGGTGGGGGCCGGGTCGTTGATCAGGTGCAGGTACTTGGTCGGGTTGCGGATGAAGTCCGTCGGGTGGGTGCCGGGCTCGATGCCCTGCTTGAGTCCCTCCCAGAAGGCCTCGAGGCCCTTGCCGGGGGCGTCGGGGGCCGACATGTCGTGCCATGGGCTTGGGCTCGGGCTCGGCGCGTGTCGCCCAGGGGTTGAACTCGCCCCGTTCGGCGGCCTCCCGGTCGGCCTTCTCGTTGGCCGCCTGCTGGGCGAGCCGCTCGGCGAGCGGCATCTTCACCCGGCTGCGGCGCTGCGGCAGACCGTTCGCCGTCCACTCGGTGACCTCGGGGACGTCGTCGTCCTCCATGGAGACCGTCGGCGGGGATACGCGGGCTGGTGGGGCGGCGCCTCTTGGGCGCGCGCTTCGGGCCCTCGGGGATGCCGACCGTCATGGGGATGCCGGTGGCGCCGATGCCGTGGGCGAGTCCGACGCCGGGCTCGTGGGTGATCATCTCGCTCGGCACGATGAGGATGGCCCGGACCCCGCCGTACGCGGAGGCGCGCAGCGAGACCTGCATGTTGTACGCCGTGCAGAGGCGGCCGACGACGGCCAGTCCCAGGCGCGGGTGCTCACCGATGTCCTGGAGGTCGACGCCGCGCCTTGGCGGCCTCCAGCATGCCCTCGATCCGGGCGCGGGCCTCCTCGTTGAGGTTGACACCGCCGTCCTCGATCTCGATGCAGACGCCGGTCTGCACCTCGGTGGCGGTGACGTGCACCTTGGTCTGCGGCGGCGAGTAGCGCGTGGCGTTGTCGAGGAGCTCGGCCGCGGCGTGGATGACCGGCTCGACGTAGATGCCCTTGACGCTGACCTTGGCGATGGAGGACAGCTGGATGCGCCGGTACTCCAGGATGCGGGACATGGCGCCGCGCAGGGTGCTGTACAGGGACACCGGCTCGGGCCACTGCCGTCCGGGGCGGCCGCCGCCGAGGACGGAGACGGAGTCGGCGAGGCGGCCGATCAGGGCGTTGCCGTGGTCGATGCGCAGCAGGTCGTCGAAGACCTCGGGGTTGCGGCCGTGGTCCTCCTCCATCTCCCGGAGTTCCTCGGCCTGCTGGTGGACGATCGCCTGGACGCGGCGGGCGACGCTGACGAAGGAGCGCGCGGCGGCGTCGCGCATGGTCACTTCGTGGTCGACGATCTTGAGCACCGTCAGGAGCGTCTCGGCCTGCGGGCGCGGGCGAGGTCGCGGTACGCGGGGTCGGCCAGGCCGAGCTTGCGCATCACCCCCCTGGGGGATTCTCCGGTGCGCAGCAGGTCGAGCGCGGCGGGGACGAGCTCCCGGGAGAAGCGGACCAGCTCGTTCTCGTGGCGCGCCGATCCGCTGTTCCAGATACGCGCTGTGACGGGCGTGCTCGGCACGCTGGTCGCGCAGCGCACGGCCGCGGCGGACCGCCTCGGCCGCCGTCGCGATCACCAGCGCGGTGGCGATGCCGCCGCACCAGCCGACGGCGAGCCGGGCCGGGCTCCGTCACCAGGGCGACGGCGGCTCCGGTCGCCGCGGCCATCGACTATGGCGGGCAGCAACAGCACGCGCGCGTAGGGAAGTTCACGGCGACCGGGAGGGGATTGAACACTCACCATGTAGGCCTTCTGACAGGAGTCGGCTGGGGTTCAGGGGGACTTGCAGAGGGGTATGTCATGAAGCTGTCGGGATCTTCCGCACATTGGGGAACAAGCGCCCGAATTCATCTCAAGCCGGTGCGCTGCGGGCGAGCTTAGTCCGACCGGATCATCGCCGTGTCATATTCAGCAACTGCCGGAAACCGGACGCGAAGGGATAGTACGCTCGGTCGTTTACACGCTGCGACACTCGTTCGAATGCTGCTGCGTGACGACGTACAGGCATACGAAAGTCCCTCACCGCTCCGGGTGAGGGACCTTCGGAACAACGCCGCTCAAGGGGCGCGGGGCTGTGTCATGTGCGGCTCCGCCGCGCGGGCGCGAACAACCACGACACGACCGGCACCCGCGGCGCAAACGATCACCCCACCGACGAGTAGGCGACAACTCCCCGCAGCAACAGGTCGACAGCCTTACGCGCGTTCTTCACCACACGTGGACCCCTGCGGAGCAGCCGCCGCGATCTGCCCCAGCACGTCGATGACCTGCTTGCACCACCGCACGAAGTCCCCCGCCGGCATCTCCGCCTCGCGCAGCACCTCGTCGAGCCCCTTCCCGGAGGCCCACATGTACGCGGCCCAGGCGAACCCGAGGTCCGGCTCACGCTGTCCGACACCCTCGGTCTGGGTGATCCGGAACTCCTCCTCCAGCGCGTCCAGCCGCCCCCAGATCCGCACCATCTCGCCCAGCGCGGCCTTGGCCTTCCCGGACGGCAGCTTCGGCGCCATCGCGTCGTCCGCGACCCGCGCCTCGTACACCAACGCCGAGACGCAGCGCGGCCAGTTCGGCCGGGCCGAGCCCCTCCCAGACGCCCTCGCGCAGGCACTCGCTGGCGAGCAGGTCCAGCTCGCCGTACAGCCGCGCGAGCCGCTTGCCGTGCTCGGTGACCTCGTCGCCGCGCAGGTAGTCCAGCTCGGTCAGCAGCGCCACGATGCGGTCGAACGTCCGCGCGATCGTGTTCGTACGGCCCTCGATCCGCCGCTCCAGCTGCGAGGTGTCGCGCAGCAGCCGGTGGTAGCGCTCGGCCCAACGGGCGTGGTCCTCACGGTCGTCGCAGCCGTGGCAGGGGTGCGCGCGGAGCGCCGTCCGCAGCCGGGCGATCTCGCGGTCGTCGGCGGCCTGGGAGCGCCGCTTGCGGTGCCGCTCGGCCGGGATGTGCCCGGCCTTGGTGCGCAGCGCGGACGCGAGGTCCCGACGGGACTGCGGGGAGCGCGGGTTGAAGGACTTCGGGATCCGCATCCGCTCCAGCGCCTCGACCGGCACCGGGAAGTCGATGGACGCCAGCCGCTTCACCTGCCGCTCGGCGGTCAGCACCAGCGGGCGCGGGCCGTCGTGGTGCTCGAAGCCGCGGTGGCCGTTCGAACGGCCCGCGGGCAGGCCCGGGTCCAGCACCAGCGCCAGGCCCGCGTACTTGCCCGTGGGCACGTGGATGACGTCACCGGGCTTCAGCTTCTCCAGCGCGACGGCGGCCTCGGCGCGCCGCTGCGCGGCGCCCTGCCGGGCCAGCTCGTTCTCCCGGTCCTTCAGCTCGCGGCGCAGCCGCGCGTACTCCTCGAAGTCGCCGAGGTGGCAGGTCATGGAGGCCTTGTAGCCCTCCAGACCCTCCTCGTTGCGCTGCACCTGCCGGGAGATGCCGACGACCGACTTGTCGGCCTGGAACTGCGCGAAGGACGTCTCCAGCAGCTCACGCGAGCGGTGCCGGCCGAACTGCTCGACCAGGTTGACCGCCATGTTGTACGACGGCCTGAAGCTGGAGCGCAGCGGGTACGTGCGCGTGCCGGCCAGACCCGCGAGGTGCTCGGGGCTCGAGCCGCGCTGCCACAGCACCACGGCGTGGCCCTCGACGTCGATGCCGCGCCGCCCCGCACGGCCCGTCAGCTGCGTGTACTCGCCCGGGGTGATGTCGGCGTGCTGTTCGCCGTTCCACTTGACGAGCTTCTCCAGCACCACCGAGCGGGCGGGCATGTTGATGCCGAGGGCGAGGGTCTCGGTCGCGAACACGGCCTTGACCAGGCCGCGCACGAACAGCTCCTCGACGACCTCCTTGAAGGTCGGCAGCATGCCCGCGTGGTGGGCGGCGATGCCGCGCTCCAGGCCCTCCAGCCACTCGTAGTAGCCGAGGACGTGCAGGTCCTCGGTCGGGATGGACGGCGGTGCGCTCCTCGACGAGGGCGCGTACCCGCTCGCGCGCCTCGTCGTCGTTGAGCCGCAGCCCCGCGTACAGGCACTGCTGGACGGCGGCCTCGCAGGCGGCGCGGCTGAAGATGAAGGTGATGGCGGGCAGCAGCCCCTCGGCGTCGAGCCGCTCGATGACCTCGGGCCGGCTCGGCGTCCACACCCGGGAGCGCTGTCTGCGCTCGCGCTCGCGGTCGGCCTCGCGCATGGACCGGCCGCGCCGGCGGTCCTGGTACGACGGCCGGCTCGCCTCCATGCGCGCCATGCGCGTGAGGTCGGGGTTGACGGCCTTCTTGTGGCCCTCGCCCTCCTCGAACAGGTCGTACATCCGCCGCCCGGCGAGCACGTGCTGGAACAGCGGCACGGGCCGGTGCTCGGAGACGATCACCTCGGTGTCGCCGCGGACCGTGTCGAGCCAGTCGCCGAACTCCTCGGCGTTCGACACGGTCGCCGAGAGCGACACGAGCGTGACCGACTCGGGAAGGTGAATGATCACTTCTTCCCACACGGCGCCCCGGAACCGGTCGGAGAGGTAGTGCACCTCGTCCATGACCACGTAGCCGAGGCCCAGGAGGGTCTGCGAACCGGCGTACAGCATGTTCCGCAGCACCTCGGTGGTCATCACGACCACCGGGGCGTCGGAGTTGACGCTGTTGTCGCCGGTGAGCAGGCCCACCTTGTCCGTGCCGTAACGGCGGCACAGGTCGGCGTACTTCTGGTTCGACAGCGCCTTGATGGGTGTCGTGTAGAAGCACTTCTTGCCCTGCTGGAGGGCGAGGTGGACGGCGAACTCGCCGACGATCGTCTTGCCGGAGCCGGTGGGCGCGGCGACCAGGACGCCCTTCCCCGCCTCGAGTGCCTGGCAGGCCTCGATCTGGAAGGGGTCGAGGCCGAAGTCGTACATCTCGCGGAAGGAGGCGAGCGCGGTGGCCTGCTCGACAGCACGCTTGCGGGCTGCCGCGTACCGCTCGGCCGGTGAGAGGTCCTCTGTCATCGTGCTTTCGAGCGTACCGGGCCGCACTGACAACAGGACGATCATTATCCGGATCCGTACCTGTGAAACCGGGGATCGGCGCAGTTCAGGGGCCGACGACCCGCACGCCCCCGCGCACGCAGCGCGCGCTCAGGGGAAGCGGGCCGAGCGGCTCCCCGTCCGCGTACCCGGTGATCCCCTCGGCCGCGATCTCGACCCGGGCCGCCCGCAGCACGGTCACCTTCGGATGCTCGGCGTGGGTCCCCCGGTACACCCGCGGGAACACCCGCAGCAGCGTCGTACGGCTGCAGTCCCCGACCACGGTGATGTCGAACAGCCCGTCGGTGAGGTCGGCGCCGGGGCAGATCCGCATACCGCCGCCGTACGACGAGCCGTTGCCGACGGCCACCAGGGTCGCCTCGACCTCACGGACCTCGCCGTCGTCGAGCCGGATCCGGTACGGGACGGGACGGAACGCGGCGAGTTCGGCGATCATCGCCAGGTCGTACTTGAAGCGGCCTGCGGGCCACCGCATGCGGTTGCCCCGGTCGTTGACGCGGGAGTCGAAGCCGGAGGCGAGGACCGTGCCGAACCAGCGGTCGCCCACCTGACCGAGGTCGACATCGCGGATCCGGCCGCACTTGAGGGCGTCGGCGATCATGCGGCCCGCGGCGGCCGGCTCGCGCACGGGCAGGCCGAGGGCGCGGGCGAAGTCGTTGCCGGTGCCGACGGCGACCAGGCCGAGCGGGGTGCGCGTGCCCGCGACCGCCCGCAGCGCGAGGTTGGCCATGCCGTCACCGCCGACGGCTATCAGCGCTCCGGTGCCGCCCTCGACGGCGGCACGCGCGCGTACGAGGGCGTCCGCGGCGTCCTCGCCGAGCACCGTCCGTACCGAGAAACCGGCCGCCCGCAAAGCGGAAGCGGCCGGCTGCGCCGCGCGGGCGCCCCGGCCGCGACCCGCGGTGGGGTTGACGAAAAGGGTGATCTCGCTGGTCACACGACCGACCCTACGAGCTGGCTGCCGATCTTCAGGTCACGTCGTCATAACCGTTGACCCGGTCCGAGCGGTCCGCGCTCGCCTGCTCGGGCAGGGCGGCGCGGCTGGTGGCCACGGGCTCGATCCCGCCGATGTCCTCAGGGGTGAGATCCAGCTCGGAGGCCTCGTCGTCGTCGGGGCCCAGGGCCTCGCGACGGCTGCGACGGCGGTCGTTGAGCAGGGAGAAGGCGACCGCCGCGAAGTACAGGATCCAGATCGGCCCGGCGAGCATCAGCATGGTCAGCGGGTCGGTGCTGGGCGTGGCGATGGCCGCGAAGACCGTGATGCCCATGATCATGCCGCGCCACCAGCCGAGCATGCGCTGACCGCTGAGTACCCCGGTGAGATTGAGCATGACCAGCAGCAGCGGCAGTTCGAACGAGAGGCCGAAGACGAGCACCATCCGCATGACCAGGTCGAGCAGGTCGTCCAGCGGTAGGAGGTTGGACGTGCCGCCCGGGGTGAATTCGAGGAGCACCTTCGCCGTGGTGGGAAGCACCGTGTAGGCGAAGTAGGCGCCGATGATGAACAGCGGGGCGCCCGTGCCGACGAAGGCGTACGCGTACTTCCTCTCGTGCCGGTGCAGGCCCGGCGCGACGAAGGCCCACAGCTGGTAGAGCCAGATCGGCGAGGCCAGCACGACACCGGCCATCAGGGACACCTTCAGCGCCAGCGTGAAGGGGGTGATCAGACCGTTGATGGTGATCTGCGCACACGGCTTCGAGGACTGCGACCTGGCCAGTTCCTGGAAGGTCTTGTCACAGCCGACCGAGTCGAGGATCGGCTTGGTGATCAAGTCGATGATGTCGTTGTAGAAGAAGGCGGCGACGACCGTGACGAGGACGATCGCCAGCATCGCCTTGGCGAGCCGGTTGCGGAGCTCGCGAAGGTGCTCCGCGAGGGGCATCCGCCCCTCGGGATCCTTCTCCTTCTTGCGGGCAGACTTCAGCAACCCACGTTCCCATCTCGTGCGGCGGGCCGGAGGTCACCGGCCCTGCGTCAGCGCTTGGTCGTGTCCGTGGGCTCGTTGACCGGGCGGGAGCTGGTCACGTCACCGGGCGCTGCCTGGATGGTGCGCTGCGAGGGCTGCTCGTCGTTGTTCGGCGGGCCGGCCGGGGTCGTGGACGACTTGCCCTCGTCCTTCATCGCCTTGGCCTCGCTCTTGAGGATGCGGGCGGACTTGCCGAGCGAGCGAGCCATGTCCGGAAGCTTCTTCGCGCCGAACAGCAGGATGATGACGACGAGGATGAGAATGATCTCGGGGGCTCCGAGCCTTCCGAACATAAGTCTTTACCTTCTCACCGAGGCGGCTGTGGTGGGGTGCTGTCCGACCGGTCGGACACTTGTCCGAACGGTCGTGTTGACAGCGATCGTAACGCTCAGGGGTAAACGTGGGGCAATCCCTCTGCATCCCCTGTGCGTACTCCCGTCCGCGGCCAGTGCCTCGTTATCCGGGCCGCGACCAGCAGCGTACCTGTACGAACCGCAGAGGTGACAGGGCGAAGTGGCCCAAAGCGCGACTCGACAGGTCCGCACCGCCGGACGGCTCACAGCGCGTCCACGGACCGGGCCGCGCTCTCCGCGGCCCGCTCCAGGTCCTCGGCGGCCCGGTTGATGCGCCGCGCCGAGTCCGTGACCTGCCTGCCGAGGCGCTGTGCCTCCAGGAAGACCCGGACGGCGAGCACCCCGAGCACGGCGAGACCCACGAAACCCCACAGCAACCGCGAACATCGGCCAGAACATGACGCCGAGCCTAGACCGTCCGGGAGGGGCGGACGCCCAGACCCTCAGAGGGCCGAGTGCAGCCGCAGGGTCCGCACACCGCCGCCGGTGAGCAGCTCCACGATCCGCTCCCCCGCGGGCTTGCGGACGGACGCGCCGCACTCGGGGCAGGTGAAGGAGTAGAAGGTGGTACGGCTCGTGGCGCCGATGGCGAGTCGCAGGGCGCTCGCGGCGAGTTCGAAGCGCCCCCGGCAGTCCGGGCAGCCCGCCCTGAACACCACCGGGGACACGCTTCTCATCCCGGCGAACGCGGACTCCGCCGTCATGCCCCGCGCACCGGACGTCGCCGACTCGCTCACAGGCCTCGCTCCTCTTTCTCGGCTCGTACGCCTCCGGGGCGCCGCGGCCGCCACTGCCGCGGTACGGCCGTGCCCGGCCTGCCGTGGCGGCGGTGGCACCTGCGGCTCACTCGCGTCCGCCGTCCGGCCCGTCCAGAACCACGTGCACCGCGTCGAGCCGTCTCGACCGCCTCGATCCCGTCGTACGCCGCCAGCGCCTCTCGGGCCGCCTGCCGGGCGCTGTCGGCGAGCTCGGGCGGCGAGACGATCCGGCCGTCCCGCCCGAGCCGCAGCGCCAGGCGCCGCAGCGACGTCGGGTCGGGGGTGCGCAGGGTGATCCGCAGCCCGCCGTCGGGCAGCTCGTCCGCGCTGTCGTGCGGGTAGTACTCGGCGACCCAGCGGCCGCCGGGCCCGACCTCGACCACGACCTCCGGATCCTCGGCGGCGGGCTGCACCAGCGCCTCCGACAGGTCCCGCAGCTCGATCTCCGGCGGCGCCGACGGCTCGTCCAGGATCTTGATCTCGGCGACCCGGTCGAGCCGGAAGGTGCGGCGCGCCTCCGAGCGGCGGCACCAGGCCTCGACGTAGGTGTGCCCGACGCTGACCAGGCGGATCGGGTCGATCTCCCGCTCGGTGACCTCGTCGCGCGCGGGCGAGTAGTAGCGGATCCACAGCCGGCGACGCTCGGCGATCGCCCGGTCGACATCCGCGAAGACGCCGCCCTCGGACTCGAAGGTCACCGACAGGCGCGAGCTGGCGCCCGCCGCCTCGCCGGCCGCGGTCTCCACCTTGGCGGTCGCCCGCAGCAGCGCCTGCCGGTCGCTCTCGCGCAGTCCGGGCAGCGTGGACACGGCCCGGGCCGCGACGAGCAGGGCGGTGGCCTCGTCGGCGGCGAGCCGCAGCGGCTCGGCGGCCTCTGCCGCCGAGGGCGGCCGGGTTGTGCCACCAGATGCGCTCGCCGTCGGTGTCGATGTCGAGCAGGTCGCCGCCGCGGAAGCTGGTGCCGCACATGGGCAGCACGTCGAGGTCGGAGACCAGCTCGTCCTCGGTGATGCCGAAGGCGCGCGCGACGTCCTCGACCCGGGCACCGGGGCGCTCCTTCAGATACGTCACCAGCGAGAGCATCCGCCGGGTCTGGTCGATGGCGTTCACGGGCCTGACCGGTTTGCCTGCCACTGTTTCGTCCGCTCCCCCTCAGCCCTTGGCCACGGCGCGCAGCCGGTCCACCACGTCGGCCCGCAGCTCGGCGGGCTCCAGGACGACCACGTCCGGCCCGAACTCCACCAGCCAGGCGTCCAGCCCGTGGCCGTACGGAATCTCCAACTCGTCCCAGCCGTCGCCGAGTTCCCGTACGGCGGTGGCCTTCGCCCGAAGGGGGTACCCCGCGCCCGACGCAGCCGGATCCGCGCGGAGCGGTCGGCGATCTCCCCGGCCCAGCTCGCGACGGTCTCACGGACGGTGACGACGTCGGGCACGGGAGCGGTGTACCGGCCGCCGCGCGAGCGGACCTTGCCGGTGATCCGGGACAGCCGGAAGACCCGCTCGGCGCCCCGGTCGCGGTCCCAGCCCGCCAGGTACCAGTGGCCCCGCCAGCACTCCAGCGCCCAGGGCTCCACGTGCCGCTGCTCGGGGTGGGCGGCGGTGGCCTTGCGGTAGTCGAAGACGACGGGGCGGCGGTCGCGGCAGGCGAGCATCAGCGGCTCGAACGCCGCCTCGTGCACGGGGATCCGCGGCTCCAGCGCGCCGTGCGGCCCGTAGGGGTCGACGTCCTCGGGGAGTCCCGGCCGCGCGCAGCTTCTGCAGGGCGCCGCTGGCCGCGCCGGCGAGCCGGGCCTGCTGCCACACCTTGGCGGCGAGCCCGAGGGCGGCGGCCTCCTCGGCGTCCAGGGTGATGGGCGGGAGGCGGTTGCTGTCGCGGCGGGCCAGGTAGCCGATCTCGCCGTCGAGGCTCTCGACGGTCTCGATGACCAGCCCGAGTTCGCGCAGGTCGTCCTTGTCGCGCTCGAACATGCGGTTGAAGGAGTCGTCGGAGCCGGTGGCGCCGTTTCCCGGTCCGAAGGCCTCGACGTAGGCCTCGATGGAGTCGCGCAGCTCGCGCTTGCTGAGCGGCCGCCGCGTCCCGAGCAGACACAGCGCCAGGTTCATCAGCCGCTCGGCCTTGGCAATGGCCATCGACGCCCTTCGCCTCCCTATGGTGCTTACGATCGATGACCGTACCGCCCCGCGGTGGCCCGGCAAAAGCCGAGGGCCCATGCCGGAACAGGCATGGGCCCTCGATGATCGAGTCTGTCCGAACCTTGCTCAGACCCCGAGCAGGTCGACCACGAAGATCAGCGTCTCGCCGGGCTTGATCAGCAGGGGTCGGGCTCTGGTTGCCGTAGGCGAGGTGGGCGGGGATGGTCAGCTGGCGGCGGCCGCCGACCTTCATGCCCTGCACGCCCTGGTCCCAGCCCTGGATGACGCGGCCGCCGCCCAGCGGGAAGCGGAACGGGGTGCCGCGGTTCCAGCTGGCGTCGAACTCCTCGCCCGTGCTGAAGGCGACGCCCACGTAGTGCACGGTGACGGTCTGGCCGGCCTGCGCGACCGGGCCGTCGCCCTCCCAGATGTCCTTGATCTCGAGGTCCGCCGGGGGCTCGCCGCCCGGGAAGTCGACCTCGGGCTTGTCGATGCTCACGTCTCTAGCTCCTGCTTGTCTGCGGAAAGGCGAACACGCACAGTCTTACATCCCACGCGCCTCACAGCTTCGCGAGGATGTCCACCGAGAAGACCAGCGTGGAGTCCTTCTTGATGCCGCTGCCCTGCGGCGGCTTGTCGCCGTAGCCCAGCGCCGGCGGGATGACGATGAGGACCCGGCTGCCCACCTTCTTGCCGGTCAGGCCCTGCGCCCAGCCCTTGACGACCTGCTGGAGCGAGAACGACACCAGCTGCTTGTTGGCGTACGACGAGTCGAACTCCTTGCCGCCGTCCCACAGCACGCCCTTGTACTGCACGAGGACGCTGTCGTCGGCGGCGACCTTCTCGCCGTCGCCCTCCAGGACGTACTCCGCGACGAGCTTCTTCGGGGCCGTCGCCTTGGGCACCTCGATGGAGGGCGCCTTGCCGTCGGTGTTGGTGCCGACCTTGGGCAGGTCCGCGTCGTCCTGGGCGACCTTCTCGCCGTCGGCGGAGCTCTTGGAGTTGAACGTGTCCTGCACGTCGACGACGAAGACCAGTGTGTCGGTGCCCTTGATGCCCGCCTGCGGGTTGCCCTGCGAGCCGTAGCCCCAGGTGGGCGGGACGGCCATCTCGACACGGCTGCCGGCCTTCTTGCCCGCCAGCGCGTAGCGCCAGCCGTCGATGATCTGGCCCTGGGCGAGCTGGATGGCCAGGCGGGAGTTGCGGTCGTAAGAGTTGTCGAAGACCTTGGCGGTGCTCCAGACCTGGCCCAGGTAGTTCGCGACGACGAAGTCGTTCTCGGCGACGGTCTTGCCGCTGCCCGCGATCAGCGTCTTCACCGCGAGCTGCTTCGACGGCTCTCCGCTGCCCTTGGCGATCGTCGGCTTCTCGTCGAACTTGGTACCCGCGGTGACCGCCGGCAGCGGACCGTCCACGATCTTCGGCGGCGGGGCCGCGGACGGGGCTGAAGCCGAGGGCGAGGGCGAGGGGCTGTCGCTGGCCTTGCTCGAGTCCGACTTGTCGTCGCCGCATGCGGCGAGCGTGGCCAGTCCTGCGGGCACGGAAATGAGAAGTGAGCGTCGGCGCACTGTGGGGGCCTCGTAATCGGTCGATCTCGTTGATGGAGTGCGCGCAACTCTACGGCGTGAGCAGGGCGCCGCACTTGTAACGTACGGCGCCCGTGTGGCGTTCCGGCGATTTCGCCCGCCGACGCGTTTCGCTCACATTCCGGCGATAAGCTTCTCCACCCGGTCGTCCACCGAACGGAACGGGTCCTTGCACAACACGGTGCGCTGCGCCTGGTCGTTGAGCTTGAGGTGAACCCAGTCGACCGTGAAGTCACGGCGCTGTTCCTGGGCCCGCCGGATGAAGTCGCCGCGCAGCCGGGCCCGAGTGGTCTGCGGCGGAACGGACTTGCCCTCGAAGATCTTCAAGTCGTTGCAGATGCGGGCCGCCTGACCCTTCTTCTCCAGCAGGTAGTACAGGCCACGACGGCGGTGGATGTCGTGGTAGGCGAGGTCTATCTGCGCGACCCGCGGATGCGACATGGTCATGTTGTGCTTGGCCGCGGTACCGCTCGATGAGCTTGTACTTCATGACCCAGTCGATCTCGGTGCCGATGCGGTCGAGGTCCTCGGCCTCGATCGCGTCCAGCGTGCGGCCCCACAGCTCCAGGACCTGCTCGACGGTGCCGGTGCGGATGCCCCGGCGCTCGCAGAAGTCCACGGCCTTCTCGTAGTACTCGCGCTGCACCTCCAGCGCGGAGGCCTCCCGGCCGCTGGCCAGGCGCACCTTGCGGCGGCCGGTGATGTCGTGGCTGACCTCGCGGATCGCCCGGATCGGGTTCTCCAGGGTCAGGTCCCGCATCACGGTGCCCGCCTCGATCATGCGCAGCACCAGGTCGGTGGCGCCGACCTTGAGCAGCATGGTCGTCTCGGACATGTTGGAGTCGCCCACGATGACGTGCAGGCGGCGGTAGCGCTCGGCGTCCGCGTGCGGCTCGTCGCGCGTGTTGATGATCGGCCGGGAGCGGGTCGTCGCCGAGGAGACGCCCTCCCAGATGTGCTCGGCCCGCTGGCTGACGCAGTACACCGCCCCGCGCGGCGTCTGCAGCACCTTGCCGGCGCCGCACAGCAACTGCCGCGTGACCAGGAACGGAATGAGGATGTCCGCGAGCCGGGAGAACTCCCCGTGCCGGGCGACCAGATAGTTCTCGTGGCAGCCGTAGGAGTTGCCCGCCGAGTCGGTGTTGTTCTTGAAGAGGTAGACGTCGCCCGCGATTCCCTCCTCGTGCAGGCGTCGTTCGGCGTCCACCAGGAGTCCTTCGAGAATGCGCTCGCCCGCTTTGTCGTGGGTGACCAGTTCGGTCACGTTGTCACATTCGGGTGTCGCGTATTCCGGATGTGAACCCACGTCGAGATAGAGGCGGGCGCCGTTTCGCAGAAAGACATTGCTGCTGCGGCCCCATGACACGACACGGCGGAAGAGGTACCGCGCCACCTCGTCAGGAGACAGGCGGCGCTGTCCCCTGAACGTGCACGTGACGCCGTACTCGTTCTCCAGCCCGAAAATGCGGCGGTCCATGACTGAACATTACGCCCGATCCCCCGAACTGAAACGGGGTTCGAGGGCACGGTTTGGATCATTTTCCGAACCGGCCGCAACCACCGCTCCCCCGCCGGGAGCTGCGAGTACCCGTCCTGTGGCGGTCAGAACCAGCAGGGACACGCCACCCACGACCCCCGGCACGGCGAAGCCCCACAGGGCCCCGCCGTGCTCTACGACGGGCCCGGCGACGCCCGTTCCGACCGAATGGCCCACCGTGAACGTCGTCACCAGCCAGGAGAACGCCTCGGTGACCGTGCCGCGCGGGGCATGCCGGTCGACCAGGACGAACGCGCAGGCGATGGCGGGCGCGAGGAAGACCCCGGCGAGCGCCGTCAGCGCCACCATGGCCACCGCGCCCGGCATGAGCAGCAGCGGCAGGTAACACACCACCAGAAGGGCCACCAGCACCTGGAGTCGCCGCGCGGGCTCCCCGGCCCACTGCCGGGCCCCGTAGACGGCGCCGCCGACCAGCGCCCCGAACCCCAGGGCCGCCATCAGCCAGCCGTACACGGCGTCACCGCCGTGCGCGTCCGCGTAGGGCACCGAGGCGACGGTGATGGACCCGAGCGCCATCCCGATGAACAGGAACGCCGCCAGCAGCGCCAGCAGCCCTGAAGAGCGCAGCGCGCCGAGCCAGTGCGCCTCGCGCGGCGCGGACCGCCACGCGCGCGAGGGCGGCGACACCACCACGGACAGCGCCCCCAGCACCCCGACCACGTTCAGCACGAGCAGCGCGGCCTGGGCCGACCACAGGGACACGCACAGCGTCACGAGCAGCGGCCCGACGGTGAACATCACCTCCTGGGCCACGGCGTCCATGGCGTACGCCGTGTGCACCTGGTCCTCCTTGCGCAGGACCGAGGACCACAGCGCCCGCAACCCGCCCTCCAGGGGCGGCGTGAAGAGCCCGGCAGCGGCCACGGCGGCATACGCGAGGGGCAGCGACCCGATACCGGAGAAGGCGAAGACGGCCATCGCGAGCGCGGAAAGAACGGCCGCCGGCAGCTGCACGCGCGGCTGCCCGCGCAGGTCCACGAGCCTGCCCAGCACCGGCTGTCCCACGGCGTTGGCGACCCCGTACACGGCCGCCAGGGCCCCCGCCAGACTGTACGAACCGCCCTCGGCCCGGACGAACAGCACGATCGCGATGGCCGCCGTGGCGTTCGGCAGCCGGCCCACCAGCGTGCCGACGAGCAGCCGGGCGGCGTGCCGCGCCCGGAGGATCTCCAGATATCCCGTAGCCATGTCCCCACCGCGTACGTTTTACGTATAACGTCGACTCTCATACGTACCATGTGCGCTGTTCACGAGTCCAGACGAAGGAGCAGCCCGACGGTGGCACGAGGCAGCACACGCCCCACGAGCCGGGACGTCGCCCAGGCCGCCGGCGTCTCCCAGGCCGCGGTCTCCCTGGTCCTCGGCGACAAGTGGCGCGGACGCGTCTCCGAGGCGACCGCGGAGCGGGTCCGCGAGGCCGCGCGCGACCTGGGCTACCGCCCGAACCTGGCCGCCCGCAACCTGCGCCTGGGCCGCACCCGCACGGTCCTCCTGGTGGTCCCCGCCCTCACCACGGAGTTCTTCGCCGGCGTCTACACGGGCGCCGCGCGCATCGCCGCCGAGCACGGCTTCGGCGTGGTCCTCTACCCCTCCCC
This sequence comes from uncultured Actinomycetota bacterium, assembly GCA_963798065.1. GTDB lineage: Bacteria > Actinomycetota > Actinomycetes > Streptomycetales > Streptomycetaceae > Streptomyces. The sequence goes on from CAWCSC010000003.1 coordinate 212,592, forward strand.
CGAGGGCGTCGGCCCCGCCCGCGACCCCTTCGCCTCCGCGCAGGCCGCCCTGGACGGCGTCATCGCCTCCTCCATGGCCGCCGACGCGCTCACCGCGATCCGCGGCGACCAGCTGCCCCTGGTGATGCTGGACAGCGATCCTGAGGGCAGCCTCGGCGCGGCGACGGTGAACCTGGACATCGCCGACGGCGTCCGCCAGGTCGCGGACCACCTGCTGTCCCTGGGCCACCGCCGCTTCCTCCACCTGGCGGCGGACGTACCGTCCTGGACCTTCGAGGTACGGGCTCGTGAACTGGCGACGCGACTGGCCGAGGTGCCGGGCACGTCGGTACGCACGACCCGGGCGCCGATCTCCATCGAGGGCGCCGTGGCCGCCACCGAGGCCGCCCTGTCGCTCCCCGGGCCCCGCCCCACCGCCCTGGTGTGCGACGACGACAAGCTGGCCGCCGGCGCGTACAAGGCGGTTCGCCGCCTGGGTCTGCGCGTCCCGGACGACGTCTCGGTCACCGGCCTGGACGATCTGGCCCTGGCCACGGCCATCGACCCGGAACTGACAACGGTCCGCCTGGACGCGGAGCTCTTCGGGGAACGGGGCATGCGGGCCCTGCTGGCCGTCATGGAGGGCCGCGCACCCGAGGGCGGGGACATCCCGGTGCAGCTGGTGGTACGGGGCTCCACGGCGCCGCCGGGGCTGCCGTAGCCCCTCGGCGTCGGTGCTGGGTCCGGGTGGGTCAGCAACCCGGCGGAGCGGGTGCCGCTGCGCCCACCCGCGCCGCCCCTAGCGGCACGCGTGCCCGCAGCGACGGCAGCCGAGACGCACCCGCACCCGCGTACGGCGAGAAGGGGGCGTGTCGGAGGGTGTCCGCCCGCAGCGGTTGGCGCGTCAACGCCAGTCAATTGATCTCTCACCCCATCGCGCCGTTCCGAGGACGGACCCCCCGACACGGCCCCGACCCACAACCCAGCGATTAGGCGCGACGCGCGCCCCAGCCGCAACAGCGACCAGGACGCGCGACGTAAACGATCGAGCCGAGTTACTCGGAGTCCTCGGCGTCCTCGGAGGCCGTCTCCTCGGCGCCCCCGTCCCCGTCCGCCCCCAACAGGCGAGAGAGCTGACGCCCACCGATCCGCCTGAACTTGCGCTTCTGCGGCCGCGTACGGTCCAGCACCGCCACCTCCAGCCGCTCCGCGGGAATCTCCCGCTCGCTGCCGTTGGTGTCGCGCGACAGCGCCTGCACCGCCAGCTTCAGCGCCTCGGCCAGCGTCATACCGTCCCGGTGGCGCTGGTCCAGGTAGCTGCTGATCTGCTCCGCGTTGCCCCCCACCGCGACCGAGCCGTGCTCGTCCACGATCGAGCCGTCGTGCGGGAGCCGGTAGATCTGGTCACCCTCCCGGGTCTCCCCCACCTCGGCGACCACCAGCTCCACCTCGTACGGCTTCTCGGCCGCGGAGGAGAAGATCGTGCCCAAGGTCTGCGCATAGACGTTCGCCAGGCCACGGGCCGTCACGTCATCGCGGTCGTAGGTGTAACCCCGCAGGTCGGCGTACCGCACCCCACCGATCCGCAGGTTCTCGTACTCGTTGTACTTGCCGGCGGCCGCGAAACCGATCCGGTCGTAGATCTCGCTGAACTTGTGCAGCGCACGGGACGGGTTCTCGCCGACGAACACGATGCCGTCGGCGAACTGCAGCACGACCAGGCTGCGGCCACGGGCGATGCCCTTGCGGGCGTACTCCGCCCGGTCGGCCATGTCCTGCTGGGGTGAGACATAGAACGGCGTCGACACCGGTTATCCGTCCCTTTCTGTGGAAGTCACTGGATCACCTTGACAAGAAGCGGCCGCTGTCTAGAGCAGCGCGGCCCGCGGACCGTCCGGCTGCTCGAGCCGCCGCTCCAGGATCGAGCGGGCGATCTCGGAGGATTCCTCCTCGGTGAGCCGGCGGAAGCCGTCCTCGGTGATCACGGTGACGATCGGGTAGATCCGGCGGGCGACGTCGGGACCGCCGGTCGCCGAGTCGTCGTCGGCCGCGTCGTACAGGGCCTGGACCACCAAGGTCGTGGCCTCTTCCTCGCTCAGGTCGTCACGGAAGAGCTTCTTCATCGCGCCGCGCGCGAAGATCGAGCCCGAGCCGGTGGCCGCGAAGTTCGTCTCCTCGGAGCGGCCGCCCGTCACGTCGTACGAGAAGATCCGGCCCCTGTCGCGGTCCACGTCGTACCCCGCGAACAGCGGCACCACGGCCAGGCCCTGCATGGCCATGCCGAGGTTGGAGCGGATCATCGTCGACAGCCGGTTCGCCTTGCCCTCCAGGGACAGCTGCGCGCCCTCGACCTTCTCGAAGTGCTCCAGCTCCAGCTGGAACAGCTTCACCATCTCCACGGCCAGACCCGCCGTACCGGCGATGCCCACCGCGGAGTACTCGTCGGCCGGGAAGACCTTCTCGATGTCCCGCTGCGCGATGACGTTGCCCATCGTGGCCCGGCGGTCACCGGCCAGCACGACGCCCCCGGGGAACGTCACGGCCACGATCGTGGTCCCGTGCGGCGCCTCGATCACGCCCTGGGTGGGAGGCAGTTGCCGGTTGCCGGGCAGGATCTCCGGCTGGTGCTCGGACAGGAAGTCCATGAAGGAGGAAGACCCTGGCGTCAGGAAGGCAGCTGGTAGACGCCCGGTGCTACGAGTGTTGGCTTCCACGCGATTCCTTCCACGTAGGCGACAGCCCGCCCTGTGACGTCGGGCCGATCCTTGGCACAACCCCGGTCCGAATTGCCGGGGGCACGGTATGCCTCGGACCCTACCCGTCCTTCGGCGGTGATCCACATGTCCGGCGGATCCAACTCCACCGGAGCGACGCCGCACTTGCCGGCCGCACACGACCGGCGGGCAGCGGGGCTCCGGACGCCACCGACGCCCGGAGCGCCGCACACGAAGGCATCACGTCACTCACTGCCCCGCGCGCAGCGCTCCGCGCTCCGCCCGTCCGTCACCCGCACACCCGTTCACCTTCGGAATGAAGGCAAAGGCGCTTTACTGGCCACCCTTTTGAACGAAGGACCGCACGAAGTCCTCGGCGTTCTCCTCGAGGACGTCGTCGATCTCGTCCAGAACCGAGTCCACGTCGTCGCTCAGCTTCTCCTGACGCTCCTTGAGGTCCTCGGAGGCCTGCGCGTCTCTGCCGCCTGCTCCTCGACCTCCTCGGTGGACCGGGTGGCCTTCTGCTGTCCGCCGCCGGTGTCCTTGGTCGCCATATCCCTCACCCCGCTCGGTTCGCCCGACACAGTTGCTCGGTCAAGATCAGACCCTACTCGCCGGGTCTGACAATGGCCCCGCAGTTGCTCCAACGTACGGGGACCATCTCGATGATTCCCGGACCAGGGATTTTCCACCCTGTCCGGCCGGCTCCTCCCAAGTACCCACTGAACGCGATCAGCCGCCGGACAGGACCCTGACCAGGTCTTCCGCCGTGCGGCAGCGGTCCAGGAGCTCCTTGACGTGATTACGCGTTCCGCGAAGCGGTTCCAGGGTTGGAACGCGCTGGAGGGAGTCGCGGCCCGGCAGATCGAAGATCACCGAGTCCCAGGAGGCCGCCGCGACGTCGTCCGCGTACTGCTCCAGGCAGCGGCCGCGGAAGTACGCGCGGGTGTCCTCCGGCGGCGCCGTACGGGCCCGCTCGACGTCCGCCTCGGTCAGCAGCCGCTTCATGCGCCCGCGGGCCACCAGACGGTTGTACAGGCCCTTCTCGGGCCGTACGTCGGCGTACTGGAGGTCGACCAGGTGCAGCCGCGCCGCGTCCCAGTCGAGGTTGTCCCGGCGCCGGTAGCCCTCCATGAGCTCCCGCTTGGCGACCCAGTCCAGCTCGCCGGCCAGACTCATCGGGTCGTGCTCCAGCCGGGTGAGGGTGTCCTCCCAGCGCGACAGGACGTCCTTGGTCTGGTCGTCGGCGTCGGCCCCGTACCGCTCCTCCACGTACTTGCGCGCGAGCTCGTAGTACTCCATCTGCAGCTGGACCGCGGTGAGCGTGCGGCCGCTACGGAGCGTGACCAGGCGCTTGAGCGACGGGTCGTGCGAGACCTGGTGGAGCGTGCGAACGGGCTGGTCGACGGCCAGGTCGACCGCGATGAAGCCGTCCTCGATCATCGACAGGACGAGAGCCGTCGTGCCCAGCTTCAGATACGTCGAGATCTCCGAAAGGTTCGCGTCGCCGATGATCACATGCAGGCGGCGGTACTTCTCGGCGTCCGCGTGCGGCTCGTCGCGGGTGTTGATGATGGGGCGCTTGAGCGTCGTCTCGAGGCCGACCTCGACCTCGAAGTAGTCGGCTCGCTGGCTGAGCTGGAAGCCGTGCTCGTGCCCGTCCTGGCCGATGCCGACGCGGCCGGCGCCGGTGAAGACCTGACGGGAGACGAAGAACGGCGTCAGGTGGCGCACGATGTCCGAGAAGGGGGTCTCCCGCTTCATCAGGTAGTTCTCGTGCGTGCCGTAGGACGCGCCCTTGTTGTCGGTGTTGTTCTTGTACAGGTGGATCGGCTGGGCACCGGGCAGCTGGGCGGCCCGTTCCGCGGCCTCCGCCATGATCCGCTCGCCGGCCTTGTCCCAGAGGACGGCGTCCCGGGGGTTGGTGACCTCGGGGGCGCTGTACTCGGGGTGTGCGTGGTCGACGTAGAGCCGTGCACCGTTGGTGAGGATCACGTTGGCCAGGCCGATGTCCTCGTCGGTGAGCTGGCTGGAGTCGGCGGCCTCGCGGGCGAGGTCGAAGCCTCGCGCGTCCCGCAGCGGGTTCTCCTCCTCGAAGTCCCAGCGGGCCCGGCGGGCCCGGTGCATCGCCGCCGCGTAGGCGTTGACGATCTGGGACGAGGTGAGCATGGCATTGGCGTTGGGGTGGCCGGGGACGGAGATCCCGTACTCCGTCTCGATGCCCATTACTCGCCGTACGGTCATGCGGCCCTCCTTGCCCGGCGGCACCCTCGGTCGTGGGCGCCACTCAGATACCGCTGGCGCTCGGTTGCGTGTGCGGTGCCCGTCCCCGCACTGCGCGACTCGGCGGTACGGAAGAGCCTAGAACGCCTTTGCGCTGGTGGGGAGATCATTTGCGTCATTGCGTTGCTCCAGCCGTGGCCTGAAAAACAGTCGGCTGCGGGTACCCGCCGAGGGCACCCGCAGCCGCCCTGCCTTTTACAGGTACTGACCGGTGTTCGCCACCGTGTCGATGGAGCGTCCGGTGTCCGCGCCCTGCTTTCCGGTGATGAGCGTACGGATGTACACGATCCGCTCGCCCTTCTTTCCGGAGATCCGGGCCCAGTCGTCCGGGTTGGTGGTGTTCGGCAGGTCCTCGTTCTCCTTGAACTCGTCCACGCAGGCCTGGAGGAGGTGGGAGACGCGGAGGCCCTTCTGGTTCTTCTCGAGGAAGTCCTTGATCGCCATCTTCTTGGCGCGGCCGACGATGTTCTCGATCATGGCGCCGGAATTGAAGTCCTTGAAGTAGAGGACTTCCTTGTCACCGTTGGCGTAGGTGACCTCCAGGAAGCGGTTCTCCTCGGACTCGGCGTACATCTGTTCCACGGCCGTCTGGATCATGCTCTGGACGGTGGTGGCCTTGGAGCCGCCGTGCTCGGCGAGGTCGTCGCCGTGCAGCGGGAGGCGCTCGGTGAGGTACTTGCCGAAGATGTCCTTGGCCGCCTCGGCGTCCGGACGCTCGATCTTGATCTTCACGTCGAGCCGGCCGGGCCGCAGGATGGCGGGGTCGATCATGTCCTCACGGTTGGAGGCGCCGATCACGACCACGTTCTGCAGGCCCTCCACACCGTCGATCTCGGCGAGCAGCTGCGGGACGATGGTGTTCTCCACGTCCGAGCTGACACCGGAGCCACGGGTGCGGAAGAGGGACTCCATCTCGTCGAAGAAGACGATGACGGGGGTGCCCTCGCTGGCCTTCTCACGGGCCCGCTGGAAGACGAGGCGGATCTGCCGCTCGGTCTCGCCGACGTACTTGTTGAGGAGCTCGGGGCCCTTGATGTTGAGGAAGAAGCTCTTGCCCTGGGCCTGGCCGGTCACCTCGGCGACCTTCTTGGCCAGCGAGTTGGCGACGGCCTTGGCGATCAGGGTCTTGCCGCATCCGGGGGGCCCGTACAGCAGGACGCCCTTCGGCGGCCGCAGTTCGTGCTCCTTGAACAGGTCCGGGTAGAGGTAGGGGAGCTCGACCGCGTCACGGATGGCCTCGATCTGGCCGCCGAGACCGCCGATCTGCTCGTAGCCGATGTCGGGGACCTCTTCGAGGACGAGTTCCTCGACCTCGCTCTTCGGGACGATCTCGTAGACGTAGCCGGAGCGGGGTTCGAGCAGCAGGGCGTCGCCGGGGCGGATGTTGACGTCCAGCAGCGGCTCGGCGAGCCGTACCACCCGCTCCTCGTCGGTGTGCCCGAGCACGAGGGCCCGCTCGCCGTCCTCGAGGATCTCCTTGAGGGTGACGATGTCACCGACGCTCTCGTACTCCATGGCCTCGACCACGTTGAGCGCTTCGTTGAGCATCAATTCCTGGCCGCGCCGGAGCTCGTCGAGCTCGACGCTCGGGCTGACGTTCACCCTGAGCTTGCGGCCGCCGGTGAAGATGTCGGCGGTGCCGTCCTCGTTGGCCTGCAGGAAGACCCCGAAGCCGGCCGGTGGCTGCGCGAGCCGGTCGACTTCCTCCTTGAGGGCCACGATCTGGTCACGGGCCTCACGGAGCGTGTTGGCGAGTCGCTCGTTCTGTGCGGACACGCCGGCCAGGTTGGTCTGCAGCTCGACGATCCGCTCTTCGAGAATCCTCGTGTGTCGCGGAGAGTCGGCGAGCTTGCGTCGCAGGACGGCGATCTCCTGCTCAAGGTAGGCAATCTGCCCGGCCGGGTCGTCGGACCCCCGTCCCGGGCGGATGCCGCGGTTCATGTCGTCGTCGTGGGCTGCCACGGTCCTCACCTCCTCCAAGGGGAGCTGGACGCTTCCAGACCCTACCTGGGCGGGTGTCGATTGAAACCCCTAGATCACAAAGACTGTCGGGGTGTGTCCGATCTTCACCCTTGCGCTCTCCCTCACGCCAGGGGAATACCCACCGAACATGAATGGAACCCAGCCGGAGGTAGGGTCGAAGCGTTCAACACCCGTCAGAGCTGGCCGGATTCCCCATACGGCTCGACGTATGAAACGGCAGGAGACATGAGCGTGCAGCAGGAGGCCGGGGTCGACGGCGAGGCGCTGGAGGTCTGGATCGACCAGGACCTGTGTACCGGCGACGGCATCTGCGCCCAGTACGCGCCCGAGGTGTTCGAGCTGGACATCGACGGTCTGGCCTATGTGAAGAGCGCCGACGACGAGTTGCTCCAGGACAAGGGCGCCACAACGCCCGTCCCGCTGCCGCTCCTCACGGACGTGGTCGACTCCGCGAAGGAATGCCCGGGCGACTGCATCCACGTGCGTCGCGTTTCGGACAGGGCCGAGGTCTACGGACCGGACGCGGAGTGACTACTTCCGTACGCTCCGTCACTGCTGTCTGATATCTCACACGCGGGGGCGCACGCGTGTCACACGCTGTGGGCGCCGGACGGCGTCGAGCGGACGAACGCGCCGTTCTGCCAACGCCATTTCGCGTCGCTCTTCACGTCGGGACAGCAACGCGGCACGTCGGCCGACGAGTAGCCGAAGAGCGTGGCCGTGACGGCGCCCTGCCGGACGGCGAAGTCACTGACGGTGGTGCCGTCCTTGGGGTCGAGCAGGGTCGCCACGACGCGCGGTTTGGCGCCGCCGGCGTCCCGGGTGAGGACGTACACGCCGTCCGGCGGGGTGCCCATCGGGGAGTCGCAGTGGACCACGGCCACCGTCTCGGGGGCGCCGTCGCCATCGAGGTCCCCGGAAGCCCGCTTCTTCACCACGGCCTTCACCGGGCCGCACTCGATCGGGAACGTCACCGCGCCCGGGTCGGGCGGGACGACGTCCGCCGGAGCGCTTCTGGTCTCGGGGGCGGCCGCCTGGGCCGCTGTCGCCGCACCCGGCTGCAGGAACGAGGAGAGGGCCACGACGCCGGCGACGGCCGTCGCGGTGGCGAGCCAGTGGATGGGGCGGGTGTGGGTGTGGGCGAGCTCCGGGACGGCGGAAGGCTGCACTAGGAGTGTCTCCTGAGGGCTGTGCCGGTGGGGTGGCCAGGATGGTGCCACACGTCACACCGTGAGGGAACGGCGGGGTGTGCACGTCCTGTGCCGGGGAAGCCAGAGGGGTTACGGTTCCTGCCGCTGTGTCAGCAGGCACGCTTCGGCACGGGCCGCCACCGGCCGCGCATCGCCTCGGCGGGACAGGCCGCGGTCGTGATCTGCCATGTCAACGGACGGGCTCCGTTGTTCACCCCGCGGCGGCGATGAGGGGCAACAGGAAGGCGCCGTGGCGGAGTTCCCTCGGTCGGTCCGGGAACTCCGCCACGGCGCCTGTGCGTTGTGTGCGGCGGTGGGCTGCCTCAGCGGCCGGTGCCGCCGTCGGCGTTGGGACCTGCGTAGTCCTCGCCGTAGGCGCCCTTGGCCGGGCGGCGGCGGCGCATGGGCGGCTCGACGCCGTCGGCGAGACGGCGGGCGGTGAGCAGGAAGCCGGTGTGACCGATCATCCGGTGGTCCGGGCGGACGGCCAGGCCCTCGATGTGCCAGTTGCGGATCATCGTCTCCCAGGAGGTCGGCTCGTTGAAGCAGCCGATCTCGCGGATGGACTCGACGGTCCGGGCGAGCTGGGTGGTGGTCGCCACGTAGCAGCACAGGATGCCGCCGGGGACGAGTGCCTTGGAGACGGCCTCCAGGCACTCCCAGGGGGCGAGCATGTCGAGGATGACGCGGTCGACGTCGGCGTCGGACAGGTTGTCCTGGAGATCACCGACGGTGAGCTGCCAGGCGGGGTGCGGGCCGCCGAAGTAGCGCTCGACGTTCGCCTGGGCGATCTCGGCGAAGTCCGCGCGGCGCTCGTAGCTGTGCAGCATGCCCTGGTCGCCGATGGCGCGCAGCAGGAAGCTGCTGAGCGATCCGGAGCCGACGCCGGCCTCGACGACGCGTGCGCCGGGGAAGATGTCGGCGAAGGCGAGGATCTGCCCCGCGTCCTTCGGATAGACGACGGCTGCCCCGCGGGGCATGGACAGGACGTAGTCGGGGAGCAGGGGGCGCAGCGCCAGGTAAGCGACGTTACCGGTGGTGCGGACAACGCTGCCCTCGGGAGCGCCGATCAGTTCGTCGTGCGGGAAGGAACCCTTGTGGGTGTGGAAGTTCTTCCCGGCCTCGAGCGTGAACGTGTAGTGGCGGCCCTTGGGGTCGGTCAGCTGTACCTGGTCCCCGACCTTGAAGGGCCCGCGCCTGCGGGCGGCACCGGTCGGTTCGGACATGTGAACAGCCTACCGGTCCCCGCGGGGGGCTCCGACCAACGGGCGGGGCGCTCGGGCTGGGGGGCTGTCAGGCCGGCCTTGCCATGGCCTTGACGAAGGCCCGCTCCACGTCGGCCGCGGACAGGACGCCGTAGATCTCACCGGTCTCCTCGACGACGAGGTACTCGGTGGCGGGGGTCGCCCGGAGGGCGTCGAGCAGCTCCTCCCCCGACAGTTCCGCCGAGACGCGCATGCCGTCGGTGAGTTCCTGGGCGAGCCCGCTGACCGCGACCCAGGGGCGGCGGTGTTCGGGTACGCCGACGATGGCGGCCTCGCGCACGAGCGAGAGGGGCTTGCCGTCGACGTCGACGACGACCAGGGCGCGGGCTCCGGCGGTGTTGGCGCGGCGCAGGGCCTCCGAGAGCGGGGTGTCGGTCTCGACGGGGACCGCGCGGCGGGTGAGCGTACGGGCGTGCAGTTCGGGGAGGTGCTCGCGCAGGCGGGCCATGCGCAGGCTGTTGCCCGCGCCGGTCCAGATGATCGCGGCGAGGATGGCGGCGAGCAGGGCGTCCAGGACGGTGTCCATGCCGACGTTGTCGACGGCGTCGGTGCCGAGGGCGCCGGACTGGGTCAGCAGCGGCAGGCCGATGAGGACGGAGACGGCAAGGGCTCGGCCGACCCATGCTGCGGCGATGGTGCCGGTCATCGGCCTGCCGGTGATCTTCCAGACGACGGCGCGGAGCATGCGGCCGCCGTCGAGAGGCAGGCCGGGCAGGAGGTTGAACGCGGCCACGATGAGGTTGGAGATCATCAGGCCGGCCAGCAGGACGCCCGGCACGGTGCCGGGTTCCACGGTCTGCATGGCGAGGTAGAAGACGCCCGCGAGCACGAGCGAGAGCAGGGGCCCGACGAAGGCGAGCACGAACTCCCGGCCGGGGGTCTCGGCCTCCTTCTCGATCTCGGAGACGCCGCCGAAGAACTGGAGCTGGATGCGGCGGACCGGGAGCTTGAAGCGGAGGGCGGCGACGGTGTGGGCCAGTTCGTGGATGAGCACGGAGGCGTAGAAGGCGACCGCGAAGAACAGGGAGACCAGGTACCGGGCGGCACCGAGCTCGGGCAGCACGCGATCCAGCTGCCCGCCGAACACCCAGGTGATCAGCGCGGCGACGAGGAACCAGCTGGGCGCGACGTACACGGGCACCCCGAAGGGCCGTCCCATGAGCAGCCCGCCCCGGGGCCCCGGAGGCCGCTGGGGGGCCGGGCCCTTCCCGTCGGCGGAGTGGGCGAGGGGGCGGTCACCGGTGCCGGAGCCAGGGGGCTCGGGGCGGCGCTCGGGATCACCGGAGTCCGGGGCGGGGGCCGGGTCCCGGCGGTCCGCCTCGGGCCGGCCGGCGGGAGGAGCTGAGTGCGGGCCGCTGGCATAGGCGCGGTCGGGATGCGCGTCGCCTTGCGCTGAACGGCTCCCGTCGCGCTCGCGGCCGGGTGCCGCGTGCGGGCCTTCGACGGCGTCGGCGTGCTCGGTGTGCTCGTCGTGGGAAACACCCGGAGTCTGCCGGTCCGACGAGCCGCCGGCGGAGTCCTCGCCGGATACGGAGTCGTCCCCGGGCTCGTCGGGCCCGGCCGGCGGTGTCGTCGGCGTCTCTTCCGCCGGGGCGTCGTCGTGCTGCTCGGGGGTGACGCGCCGTCCGTCCGTGGGCTGTTCGTCGGCGGGAGTCGGGTCGGTGGCGCGGGCCGGAGGCCCCGCGTGGCGCTCGGCCGACTCGTCGTTGCCGGACCGCGGCTGCCCGCGCCCGCCGCTCTCGTCCACCGGTGTCCCCTCGTTCGAAGCGTCTCCCGCGCCTGCCGGCCGGGAGGGTCTCGAGTCGATGGTATGCGTCCCTCGAGGTGCGTTCCGCCCCGGCACCCCTGTGTTTCCCGTCCGTCCCGTCCCCTCCCGGCTCCCGGCGTCCATGTGGCGCGACCGCGGCTGGGTCACTGTCAGTGGCGGGCCGTATGGTCTGGGGCATGGAGACGAGCACCGAGGGCGCGGCGCAGCCCGACAGCAGCCAGGCCGCGGCCGTGGATCCGCCGGTCCCGGCCGGGCCCGTGGAGGCGGTCATCGAGACGGCAGTGGAGACGGCGACCGTGACCCCGCCCACCGCCATACCGCCATCGGCGCTGTCCCCCTCGCGTGCGAGTGACTTCATGCAGTGCCCGCTGCTCTACCGCTTCCGGGTCATCGACCGGCTGCCGGAGAAGCCGAGCGAGGCGGCGACCAGGGGCACGCTGGTGCACGCGGTCCTGGAGCGGCTCTTCGACGCGCCGGCGGCCGAGCGCACGCCGCCCCGGGCGAAGTCGCTGATCCCGGGCCAGTGGGACCGGCTGCGCGAGTCGCGGCCGGAGGTCGTGGAGCTGTTCGCCGACGATCCGCAGGGCGAGCGGCTGGCGCGCTGGCTGAGTGAGGCGGAGCAACTGGTCGAGCGGTGGTTCACCCTGGAGGACCCCAGCCGGCTGGAGCCGGCCGAGCGGGAGCTGTTCGTCGAGGCCGAGCTGGACTCCGGGCTGCGGCTGCGCGGGATCATCGACCGGGTCGACGTGGCTCCCACGGGCGAGGTCCGGATCGTCGACTACAAGACGGGGAAGGCACCCAGGCCCGAGTACTCCGAGGGTGCTCTGTTCCAGATGAAGTTCTACGCCCTCGTGGTCTGGCGGCTGAAGAACGTGGTGCCCCGGCGGCTCCAGCTGGTGTATCTCGGCAGCGGTCAGGTGCTGACGTACGACCCGGTCCTCGCCGACCTGGAGCGTGTCGAGCGCAAGCTGCTGGCGCTGTGGGAGGCGATCCGGCTGGCGACCGAGACGGGTGACTGGCGGCCGCGTCCCACGAAGCTGTGCGGCTGGTGCGACCACCAGGCCCACTGCCCGGAGTTCGGCGGCACTCCCCCGCCCTATCCGCTGCCGCTGGGGGCGAGCGACGGCGGGTCGGGCACGGTCGGGGATCCGCGGGGCGTACCCCGGGAGACGCGAGCCGACGGCGAGGGCGGCTGAGTCCGGCGGGCCCGCGCAGGGCAGAATGGGGCCGGACTAGCGAAGGAGACTTACGTGGCCATCCGCGTCCTACTGGTCGATGACCAGCCGCTGCTCCGCACGGGCTTCCGGATGATTCTGGAGGCCGAGCAGGACATCGCGGTCGTCGGCGAGGCCGGAGACGGCCTCCAGGCGCTCGACCAGGTGCGGGCCCTGCAGCCCGACGTGGTCCTGATGGACATCCGCATGCCGCGGATGGACGGTGTGGAGGCGACCCGGCAGATCACCGGCCCCGGGCGGGACGGCCCGGCGAAGGTGCTGGTGCTGACCACCTTCGACCTCGACGAGTACGTGGTGGAGGCGCTGCGCGCCGGTGCCAGCGGCTTCCTGCTCAAGGATGCCCCGGCCACCGAACTGGTGCAGGCGATCCGGGTCGTGGCCGCGGGCGAGGCGCTGCTCGCGCCGAGCATCACGCGCCGCCTGCTCGACAAGTACGCCACGCATCTGCCCTCGGGTGACGAGCCGGTGCCGGACACGCTGCACACGCTCACGGACCGCGAGGTCGAGGTGCTGAAGCTGGTGGCGCGCGGACTGTCCAACGCCGAGATCGCCGCCGACCTGTTCGTCAGCGAGACCACCGTCAAGACGCACGTCGGGCACGTGCTGACCAAGCTGGGCCTGCGCGACCGTGTGCAGGCCGCGGTGTACGCCTACGAGAGCGGGCTGGTGCGCCCGGGCGCACAGCAGTAGCCCCTTCCCGCGCCGGACGCACAGAGGGCGCCCCCTGCCGCGGCAGGGGGCGCCCTCTTCACGCGCGCGTGCGTCAGTCCTTGCTCAGCTCCCAGAAGCGGAACACGGTCGACGCGTCGAGGCAGTACTCCAGTCCGTAGACACCTTCGCGCGCGACCGCATACTGCTTGGCCTGCCACACGGGCAGTACGGGGAGTTCGTCGGCGACGATGTCCTGCAGCTCCCCGAACTCCTTGTCGGTGGCGGCGCGGTTGGTCAGGGCCGCGGTGCTCGGGATGAGCGTGCCGGTGATGGTGCCATTGTCGTAGTTGTTGTTCAGCACGTTGCCCTTGCCGAAGAAGGGGGCCGTGAAGTTGTCGGCGTCCGGGTAGTCGGGCACCCAGCCCTTCACGTAGACGCCGTACTTGCCGGCCGCGATGTCCTTCTCGTACTGCGTGAAGGAGACCGACTTGACGTCCGCGTCGAACAGGCCGCTGGCGTTGAGCTGGCCGGCGATGGCCGTCAACTCCTGGTCGGTGGCGGGGCCGTAGCGGGACGGTGTCGACCAGAGGGTCAGCTTCACCTTGCCGGTGATGCCGTCGGCGCGCAGCGCGTCGGCCGCTTTGGCCCGGGAGGGACGGGCGCCGTAGGTGTCGAAGAAGGCCGTGTTGTGGCCCGCGACACCGGCCGGGATGATCGAGTACAGCGGGGTCGCGGTGCCCTGGTAGACGTCCTTGATGAGGGCTTCGCGGTCGAGCAGGTGGGCGATGGCCTTGCGTACGCCGAGCTTTCCTGCGACCGGGTCGTCCATGTTGAACACCAGGTGCTGGACCTCGGCGCTGCTGCCCTCGACGACCTCGGTGCCGGTGCCGTCGTCGGCCTTCTCCATGTCGGCGACGTCGCCCGCGGTGAGGCCGCGGTAGGCGATGTCGACTTCCTCGTTCTGGATGGCCTGCTTCAGGGCGGTCTGGTCGCCGTCGAAGAACTTCAGCGTCACGCCGGTGTTGCTCACCTTGGCGGTGCCCTTGTAGTTCTCGTTGACGGAGAAGACGGCCTGGCCGTCGTCGAACGAGTCGAGCTTGTAGGGGCCGGAGCCGACGGCCCCGCCGTCCTTGCGCAGCTTGCCCGCGTCGTACTCGTTGTGGTCGACGATGGAGCCGGCACCGGAGGCGATCTTGCTGGGGAAGGTGGCGTCGGACGTATTGAGGTGGAAGACGACCGTCTGCTCGTCCGGAGTCTCGACCTCGTCCAGCGTGGGGAACATGATCGCGGGCCCGTCGGGGTCGTTGATCTTCAGCATCCGCTCGAAGGAGAACTTGACGTCCTCCGAGGTGAGGGCGTCACCGTTGCTGAACTTGAGGCCGTCCTTCAGCGTGCACCGGTAGACCGAGGACTGCGTGTCGGTGAAGGTGCAGCTTTCTGCTGCCTCCGGCTGCGGTTCCGTGGCGCCCTTGGGAAAGCTGAGCAGTGACTGGAAGACGTTGTTGAACAACAGCCAGGAGCCAGGGTCGTAGCCGGAGGCGGGATCGGTGGCCAGGACGTCGTCGGACATCCCCACCACCACGTTGGAGCCCTCCCCCGCGGAATCCCCGGTATCCGTGCCGCAGCCGGTCAGCAGGCCGGAGGCGAGCCCCGCCAAGATCGGAAGGACCGGCCACTGGTTGCGTATGTTCACGTGTGTGCCTTGTCGTCGGTTCTCGAGAACACCCGGAGCGTGTCCCTGGCTCCGGGGCACGGATCCCCGGGGGCCGCGGTCACAGGCCCCGGGGTTCCAGCGGGTCCGTCAGCCACTCACGCCCCGCCCGAGCTCCCACAGCTGGAGCGTCGAGGCGGAGTTGAGGGCGTACGCGGTGCCCGTGATGTCGTCGCGCGCGGCGACGTACTGCTTGCCCTGCCACAGTGGCAGCACCGGCACGTCGGAGGCGACGATGTCCTGAATGTCCGTCAGGCTTGTGGAGGCGGACAACCGGTCCGCCTCACGGCGGGATTCCGGGATCAGCAGGTTGCGGATCTGGCTGTTGTCGTACGGCGAGCCGAGGGTGTTGTCACTGTCGAGGAACGGGGCGAGGAAGTTGTCGGCGTCCGGGAAGTCGGGGAACCAGCCCATGCCGTAGACGTCGTACTCGCCCTTCTTCTCGGCCGGGCGGAACGTGTCCCACGGTGTGCCTTCGATGCCGACGTCGAACAGGCCGCTGGAGTTCAGCTGTTCGCGCAGGACCTCGAACTCCTTCTTGGTGGCCGGGCCGTAGTGGTCGGTCGTGTAGTGCAGCGTCAGCTTCACCGGCGTGGTGATGTTCGCCTGGTTCAGCAGGGTGCGGGCCTTGCCGGCGTTCGACTCGCCGTACTTGTTGAAGAACGAGTTGGAGTGGCCCGTGACGCTGGCCGGGACCAGCGAGTACAGCGGCTCGGCCTGGGAGCCGTAGACCTTGGAGACCAGCTCGCTGCGGTTGACGACCTGGGCCATCGCCCGGCGCACGGCCTTGGACTTGACGGTCGGGGCGTCGGTGTTGAAGCCCAGGTAGCGGATTTCCAGGCCGGGCATCTCGACGAGGTCGATGTCGGTGTCCGCATCACCCGAGAGCTTGCGGATCTGGTCCGGCGACATGGTGCGGGTCATCAGGTCGATGTCGCCCTTGTCGATCGCCTTGCCCATGGCGTCGGCGTCCTTGAAGGAGACCATCTCGACCTTGTCGTTGTTCACCTTCAGGCTCCCCTTGTAGTCGGGGTTCCGGGTGAACTCGGCCCTGACCAGCTCGTCGTTCTCGACGTCGGCCTTGAGGGTGTACGGGCCCGAGCCCCCGAGGTCGAAGCCGTCGCGCAGCTTGCTCTTCGGGTAGTCGTCGGGGTCGACGATGCCGGCGACCGGGGTCGACAGCTTGTACGGGAAGGTGGCGTCGGCGGTCTTCAGATGGAAGATGACGTCGCGCTCGCCCTGCGTCTCGACCGTGTCGATGGTGGACAGCAGCGCGAACACGCCGCTGTCGGCCTTGAGGGAGCGGGCACGGTCGATGGAGTACTTCACGTCGGCCGCGGTGACGGGGTCTCCGTTCGCGAACTTCAGGCCGTCGCGCAAGGTGCAGGCGTAGCGCTCGTTACCGGTGTCGGTGAAGCCGCACCTCTCGGCCGCCTCCGGGACCGGGGCGCCCTCGCCACGCGGCTGGATCATCAGGGTCTGCACGGTCTGGCGCAGGATGTTCCAGGTGCCGACGTCATAGGCGTACGCCGGGTCGAGGGGCGCGGGGGCGTCCTTCGAGGCGGTGAACCGGTCTGTGGTGCCGACGACGATCGCGCCGCCGCTGTCGCTCCCGCTGTCGGACCCGCCGCAGGCGGCGAGCACCGGCGCGAGCAGGCCGATCACGGCCGGCAGCACCAAAGTCTTGCGGTTCATGCTCGAGTTTCTCCAGAGCTGTCGACTCCGTGTATCCGGCATGCAGGGGTGGCGCAGCGGATCACGGAGGTGGGGCGATGTTCTCCCAACGAGATTAGTCCGCACCAGCAGGAGGGCTCGCAGTCACCGGAGTTGAGAGCCCATCACGCTGCGGAACCGGGTGTGGACAGTCCGAAAACCCGACAGCGGAAGCTTTGGTGCAGCGTTCCACCAATCGGGACACAAGGGCACGTCAGCAGCCCTCCAGGGCACACACCGGATCCCCTGTCGACCCCTGGCCGCGTGGGGAACGTCACACCGCAAACGGGTTCCGGAGTACGGTAATTCGACCGTCCGGAGACGGTCGAATTCATCTGCGAAATTACCGTCTTAACTCCGCCGCACGCTGGGTGAACAGCCTAGCGCATTTCCGTCATCAGCCCGTGCAGAAATGTCAGGTCGACCTCTTCGAGGGAGGTGACGACCGTACGGCGCAGGGCCGGGGCGATGGGAGCCACGGAGGGCACCGCCACGACGTGGCAGCCCGCGGCCTCGGCGGCGGCGACACCGGTCGCGGTGTCCTCGATGACGGCGCACCGGGCCGGGTCCGCGCCGAGTCCGGCGGCGGCCGCCAGGTACGGGTCGGGGTGGGGCTTGGTGCGCGGCACCTCGTCACCGGCCACCGTCAGACGGAAGTGGTGCGCGCCGAGCGAGGTCAGCACCCGGTCGATGATCCGCCGGTGCGAAGCGGAGACCAGGGCCGTGGGGATCTCGTACTCGTACAGCTCGGCCAGCAGCCGGCCGGCGCCCGGCATCAGCGGCAGGGCGCGGTCGATGCGGTCCTCGAAGCCGTCGTTGAGCAGCACGGTGAGCTCGTCGAGAGTGATGTCGGCGCCGGTTGCCTCGATCAGGAACCCCGCACTGCGGGTCATGGGGCCGCCGACCACGACATGGCGCCAGGACTCGTCGAGCGTGTGACCGAGGGAGGCGAAGACCTCGGCCTCGACGTCCCACCAGAAGCCCTCCGTGTCCACCAGGGTGCCGTCCATGTCGAGGAGCACGCCTTGCAGGGCCGACCCCTCGGCCGTACGAGTACCGAGCGCGGGGACCGTACTGGTCATCCACGTACCTCCTTGAGGGACGATCAGGCCGGTTCCCACGTGGGAACCGGCCTGCAGTGGACCGACCAGTCTACGTCGTGCGCGGACGAAGCGCTTCTTTTGGCCCGTGCGCCTGGTGGGGCGGCTCAGCGGGCGTTGAAGTACTTCGCCTCCGGGTGGTGGATCACGATGGCGTCCGTGGACTGCTCGGGGTGGAGCTGGAACTCCTCGGACAGGTGGACGCCGATGCGCTCCGGCTGGAGCAGGTCGGCGATCTTGGCGCGGTCCTCCAGGTTGGGGCAGGCGCCGTAGCCGAGGGAGAAGCGGGCGCCCCGGTACTTCAGCTCGAACATGCCCTGCATCTCGTCGGGGTCCTCGCCGGCGTAGCCGAGTTCGGAACGCACGCGCGCGTGCCAGTACTCGGCGAGCGCCTCGGCCAGCTGCACGGACAACCCGTGCAGTTCGAGGTAGTCGCGGTAGGCGTTGGCCGCGAACATCCGCGCGGTCTCCTCGCCGATGCGCGAGCCGACGGTGACGACCTGGAGGCCGACGACGTCCGTCTCGCCGGACTCCTCCGGGCGGAAGAAGTCGGCCAGGCACAGGCGGCGGCCCCGGCGCTGGCGCGGGAAGGTGAAGCGGGTGCGCTCGTTGCCCTGGTCGTCCAGGATGATCAGGTCGTCGTCCTTGGAGACGCACGGGAAGTAGCCGTAGACCACGGCCGCCTCCAGCAGGTTCTCCGTCTGGAGCCTGTCCAGCAGTCCGCGCAGCCGGGGCCGGCCCTCGCTCTCGACGAGTTCCTCGTACGAGGGGCCCTCGCCGGTGCGGGCCTGCTTCAGGCCCCACTGGCCCTTGAACAGGGCGCCCTCGTCGAGCCAGCTCGCGTACTCCTTGAGCTGGATGCCCTTGATCACGCGGGTGCCCCGGAAGGGCGGCTCGGGGACGGGGTTGTCGGTGGCGACGTCGGAGCGGACGTGCCCCTCCTCGGGGCGCTCCTCCACTGCGGCCGGGGCGGCGGGCCTGACGCGGCGTTGCTTCAGCTCGGGCAGCTTCGCGCCGGGCACGCCCCGCTTGACGCCGATGAGGGCGTCCATCAGGCGCAGGCCCTCGAAGGCGTCGCGGGCGTAGCGGACCTCGCCCCCGTAGATCTCGTGCAGGTCCTGCTCGACGTAGGCGCGGGTGAGGGCGGCGCCGCCGAGGATGACCGGGAAGCGCGCGGCGAGGCCGCGGGTGTTCAGCTCCTCCAGGTTCTCCTTCATGATCACGGTGGACTTGACCAGGAGCCCGGACATGCCGATGACGTCGGCCCTGTGCTCGTCGGCCGCGTCCAGGATCGCGGAGACCGGCTGCTTGATGCCGAGGTTGACGACGTTGTAGCCGTTGTTGGTCAGGATGATGTCGACGAGGTTCTTGCCGATGTCGTGCACATCGCCGCGCACGGTGGCGAGCACGATGGTGCCCTTGCCGTCCTCGTCGGTCTTCTCCATGTGCGGTTCGAGGTGGGCGACGGCCGTCTTCATCACCTCGGCGGACTGCAGGACGAACGGCAGCTGCATCTGGCCGGAGCCGAACAGCTCACCGACGACCTTCATGCCCTCCAGCAGGGTCGCGTTGACGATGTCGAGGGCGGGGCGCTCCTGGAGGGCGTCGTCCAGGTCGGCCTCCAGGCCGTTGCGCTCGCCGTCGATGATGCGCCGCTTCAGGCGCTCGTCCAGCGGCAGGGCGGCCAGTTCCTCGGCCTTGCCCGCCTTGAGGGACTTGGCAGTCGCGCCCTCGAACAGCTGCATGAGCTTCTGGAGGGGGTCGTAGCCCTCGCTGCGGCGGTCGTAGATCAGGTCGAGGGCCGTTCGGACCTCTTCCTCGTTGAAGCGGGCGATCGGCAGGATCTTGCTGGCGTGCACGATCGCCGAGTCCAGGCCCGCCTTGACGCACTCGTCGAGGAAGACGGAGTTGAGCAGGATGCGGGCGGCCGGGTTGAGGCCGAAGGAGATGTTGGACAGGCCGAGCGTGGTCTGCACCTTCGGGTGGCGCCGCTTCAGCTCGCGGATGCCCTCGATGGTGGCGATGCCGTCCTTGCGGGACTCCTCCTGGCCGGTGCAGATGGTGAAGGTCAGGCAGTCCACGAGGATGTCCTCCTCGTGGATGCCCCAGTTACCGGTCAGGTCGTCGATGAGCCGTTCGGCGATCTCGACCTTCTTCTCGGCGGTGCGGGCCTGGCCCTCCTCGTCGATGGTCAGCGCGATGAGGGCGGCGCCGTGCTCCTTGGCGAGCGCCGTGACCTTGGCGAAGCGGGACTCGGGGCCGGCGCCGTCCTCGTAGTTCACCGAGTTGATGACCGCGCGGCCGCCGAGCTTCTCCAGGCCGGCCTGGATGACGTCGATCTCGGTGGAGTCCAGCACGATCGGCAGGGTGGAGGCGGTGGCGAAGCGGCCGGCCAGTTCCTCCATGTCGGCGGCGCCGTCCCGGCCGACGTAGTCGACGCACAGGTCGAGCATGTGCGCGCCTTCGCGGATCTGCTCCCGGGCGATCTCCACGCAGTCGTCCCAGCGGCCCTCCAGCATGGCCTCGCGGAACTTCTTCGAGCCGTTGGCGTTGGTGCGCTCGCCGATGGCCAGGTAGGAGGTGTCCTGCCGGAAGGGCACGCTCTGGTAGAGGGAGGCCGCGCCCGGCTCCGGCTGCGGGCTGCGCTCGGTCGGGCTGACGGCCCGCACGCGCTCCACCAGCTGGCGCAGGTGCTCGGGGGTCGTGCCACAGCAGCCGCCGACCAGGGACAGGCCGTAGTCCTGGACGAAGTTCTGCTGGGCGTCTGCCAGGCCCTCGGCGTCGAGCGGGAAGTGCGCGCCGTCCTTGGTGAGGATCGGCAGGCCTGCGTTCGGCATGCACAGCAGCGGGATGCGCGAGTGGCGCGTCAGATAGCGCAGGTGCTCGCTCATCTCGGCGGGGCCGGTGGAGCAGTTCAGGCCGATCATGTCGATGCCGAGGGGCTCGAGCGCGGTCAGTGCCGCACCGATCTCGGAGCCGAGCAGCATGGTGCCGGTGGTCTCGAAGGCCATCGAGCACAGCAGGGGCACGTCGACGCCGGTGGCCTCCATGGCCCGGCGGGCGCCCAGGATGGACGCCTTCGTCTGGAGCAGGTCCTGCGTGGTCTCCACGAGCAGCGCGTCCGCACCGCCGGCGAGCATTCCCTCGGCGTTGGCCTGGTAGCCGTCGCGGATGGTGGCGTACGTGACGTGGCCGAGCGTGGGCAGCTTGGTCCCGGGGCCGATCGAGCCGAGCACCCAGCGCGGCCGGCCGTCCCCCGCGGCGTACTCGTCGGCCACCTCACGGGCGATCCGGGCGCCCGCCTCGGACAGCTCGTGAACGCGGTCGGAGATCTCGTACTCCGCCGCGGCCGTGTGGTTGGCACCGAACGTGTTGGTCTCGACGCAGTCCACGCCCACCGCGAAGTACGCGTCGTGGACGGAACGGACGATGTCCGGCCGTGTCAGGTTCAGGATCTCGTTGCAGCCCTCGAGATTCTCGAAGTCCTCGAGCGTGGGGTCCTGCGCCTGGAGCATGGTGCCCATGGCTCCGTCGGCCACGACCACACGAGTGGCCAGGGCCTCACGGAGGGCGGACACACGGGTCCGGCTGTCTGCGGAAACGGTCAGCGGCAACGAGGCCATGTAAAGGGCTCCCTCGGATGCGACGGCTGTCGGCTATGCGGCTTCCCGGACATCCGGAGGGCATCCGGGAAGGGCGCACCGCGCCAGCGTAACCGGGACTCGGCTTCGATGGGCAGCGCGTCCACGGGACGGACGCCGTGGCGCCGGGGCGGCCGTCGTGTGTCCGGTGACCCCTCTGTGACGCAACAATCGGCGACCGGCCATTAGCGGGAGGTCGGCATCGACCGGTAGTGTTCGACATTGCCGAACGATGGCTGTGGCGCCGCTTGTCGGCGGTCGAAGGGGACGGAGGCAGTACGGCGATGGCACGGAACATCCAGTCGCTCGAACGGGCGGCCGCGATGCTGCGCCTGCTCGGGGGCGGCGAGCGGCGGCTCGGCCTGTCGGACATCGCCTCGTCGCTGGGCCTGGCCAAAGGCACCGCCCACGGCATCCTGCGCACCCTCCAGCAGGAGGGCTTCGTGGAGCAGGACGACACCTCCGGGCGCTACCAGCTGGGCGCGGAGCTGCTGCGCCTTGGCACCACCTACCTCGATGTGCACGAGCTGCGGGCACGCGCCCTGGTGTGGACCGACGACCTGGCCCGCTCCAGCGGCGAGAGCGTCTATCTGGGCGTCCTGCACCAGCAGGGCGTGCTGATCGTGCACCACGTCTTCCGGCCCGACGACAGCCGGCAGGTCCTGGAGATCGGGGCCATGCAGCCGCTGCACTCCACGGCCCTGGGCAAGGTGCTGTCCGCCTACGACCCGGTGGCGCACAGCGAGGCCCTGGAGAACGACCGCAAGGCGTTCACCGACCGGACCGTGTGCGAGCCGGAGGGCTTCGAGCACATCCTCGACCTCACTCGCGCGCGTGGTTACGCGGCGGACGTCGAGGAGACCTGGGAGGGCGTCGCCTCCCTCGCCGCGCCCATCCACGACAGACGGCGCATGCCGGTCGGCTCGGTCGGTATCACCGGCGCCGTGGAGCGGCTGTGCCGGTCCGACGAGGAGGGCGCGCTGCGCCCCGAGCTGATCGCGGCCGTCCGGGACTGCGCCCGCGCGGTGTCGCGGGACCTGGGCGCCGGGCGGTTCTGAAGGCGCACAACCGGACCGGGGCGCCGTACGGCGTTCCGGCCCTGGGCGTGCCCGTGACCGCGGGCCCGGGAGATCCACAACACGGCAGCGATCAGTAACGATCGTGTTTTCGACAACAGAGCCCTTGACGTGCTCGTAACCCCGAAGCAAGACTCCCGTCCATCGGTCGACATTGTCGAACAGCTACCGGCAATACGCGCTAGAGTGGGACAACGCCAGGCCGGTATCGAACTTCCCCCTGGACGAAGGACAAAGGAGTCGCGGGTGTCCAGCTCCGACATCTTCATCGGCGAGACCATCGGTACCGCCATACTCATCCTCCTCGGCGGCGGAGTCTGCGCCGCCGTCACGCTGAAGGCCTCCAAGGCCCGTAACGCCGGCTGGCTCGCCATCACCTTCGGGTGGGGCTTCGCGGTGCTCACGGCGGTCTACACCACGGCGCCGCTGTCCGGCGCCCATCTGAACCCGGCCGTGACCCTCGCGCTCGCGATCAAGGACGGCGACTGGGGCAACGTCCCGGTCTACTGGGCCGGACAGATCCTCGGCGCCATGATCGGCGCGGCCCTGGTCTGGATCGCCTACTACGGCCAGTTCCACGCCCACCTCACCGACCGCGAGATCGTCGGCGGTCCGGGTGCGCAGGACACCGCGGCCAAGGCCGTGGAGGCCCAGGAGAAGGGCGCCGGCCCCGTGCTGGGCATCTTCTCCACCGGGCCCGAGGTCCGGGTCGCCTGGCAGAACCTGGCCACGGAAATCATCGGCACGATCGTGCTGGTGCTCGCCATCCTCACTCAGGGCCTGAACGACGAGGGCAACGGCCTGGGCACCCTGGGGGCCCTGATCACCGCGCTCGTGGTGGTCTCCATCGGCCTGTCTCTCGGCGGCCCGACGGGGTACGCGATCAACCCGGCCCGTGACCTCGGCCCGCGTATCGTGCACGCCCTGCTGCCGCTGCCCAACAAGGGCGGCTCCGACTGGGGCTACGCCTGGATCCCGGTGGCCGGTCCGCTCATCGGCGGGGCCATCGCCGCAGGCATCTACAACGTCGCATTCGCTTAGGAGCGGATTTTCGCGCCTCGCGAAACTCTCAGCACGCGCCGTACGTAAAGCCCCATAAACACGGAACTTCCAGGAGCACACAGTGACCGACGCGCACACCGCCGGCCCCTTCATCGCGGCCATCGACCAGGGCACGACCTCCTCCCGCTGCATCGTCTTCGACCGGGACGGCCGGATCGTGTCCGTCGACCAGAAGGAGCACGAGCAGATCTTCCCGAAGCCGGGCTGGGTCGAGCACAACGCGACCGAGATCTGGACCAACGTCCAGGAGGTCGTCGCCGGGGCCATCGAGAAGGCCGGCATCACCCGCGACGACATCAAGGCCATCGGCATCACCAACCAGCGCGAGACGACCGTGCTGTGGGACAAGAACACCGGTGAGCCCGTCCACAACGCCATCGTCTGGCAGGACACCCGCACCGACGCCCTGTGCCGCGAGCTCGGCCGCAACGTCGGCCAGGACCGCTTCCGCCGCGAGACGGGCCTGCCCCTCGCCTCCTACTTCGCCGGCCCCAAGGCCCGCTGGCTGCTCGAGAACGTCGACGGCCTGCAGGCGCGCGCCGAGGCGGGCGACATCCTCTTCGGCACCATGGACACCTGGGTCATCTGGAACCTGACCGGCGGTGTCAACGGCGGCAAGCACGTCACGGACGTCACCAACGCCTCCCGCACGATGCTCATGAACCTGCACACCATGCAGTGGGACGAGAAGATCTGCGAGTCCATCGGCGTCCCGAAGCAGATCCTGCCCGAGATCCGCTCCTCCGCCGAGGTCTACGGCGAGATCACCGGCGGAAAGCTGGGCGACCTGCTCGGCGGCATCCCGGTCGCCTCCGCGCTCGGCGACCAGCAGGCGGCCCTGTTCGGCCAGACCTGTTTCGCCGAGGGCGAGACGAAGTCGACCTACGGCACCGGCACCTTCATGGTGATGAACACCGGCGACAAGATCATCAACTCCTACAGCGGCCTGCTGACCACCGTCGGCTACAAGATCGGCGATCAGAAGACGGTCTACGCCCTGGAGGGCTCGATCGCCGTCACCGGCTCGCTGGTGCAGTGGATGCGCGACCAGATGGGCCTGATCTCCACCGCCGCCGAGATCGAGACCCTCGCCCTGTCGGTCGAGGACAACGGCGGCGCCTACTTCGTGCCGGCCTTCTCCGGCCTGTTCGCCCCGTACTGGCGCTCCGACGCCCGCGGTGTGATCGCCGGCCTGACCCGGTACGTCACCAAGGCGCACCTGGCGCGCGCCGTCCTGGAGGCCACCGCCTGGCAGACCCGGGAGATCGCCGACGCCATGACGAAGGACTCCGGCGTCGAGCTGACCGCCCTGAAGGTCGACGGCGGCATGACCAGCAACAACCTGCTGATGCAGACGCTCTCGGACTTCCTGGACGCCCCCGTGGTGCGCCCGATGGTCGCCGAGACCACCTGCCTCGGCGCCGCCTACGCCGCCGGCCTCGCCGTCGGCTTCTGGAACAGCACCGACGACCTGCGTGCCAACTGGCGCCGGGCCGCCGAGTGGACCCCCCGCATGGACGCGGAGATCCGCGACCGTGAGTACAAGAGCTGGCTCAAGGCCGTCGAGCGGACCATGGGCTGGCTCGAGGACGAGGAGTAAGAAACAGCATGACCACTCAGTCCACCCTGCAGTCCGTGCCTGCCCTGGGGACGCACCCGGCCTCCGGCTCGAACCCGAGCCGAGCCGAGACCAGGGAGCAGCTCGCCAAGGCGTCGTACGACCTTCTCGTGATCGGCGGCGGCATCCTGGGCATCTCCACCGCCTGGCACGCCGCGCAGTCCGGCCTCAGGGTGGCTCTGGTCGACGCCGGCGACTTCGCCGGCGCCACGTCGTCCGCCTCCTCCAAGCTGCTCCACGGCGGCCTGCGTTACCTGCAGACCGGCGCGGTGAAGCTGGTGGCGGAGAACCACTTCGAGCGCCGTGCGGTCTCCCGCCAGGTGGCCCCCCACCTGGCGAACCCGCTCACGTTCTACCTCCCCGTGTACAAGGGCGGGCCGCACGGCGCCGCGAAGCTCGGGGCGGGTGTCTTCGCCTACTCCGCGCTCTCCGCGTTCGGTGACGGCGTCGGCCACCTGCTCTCGCCGGCCAAGGCCGCGCAGGACGTGCCGGAGCTGCGCACCGACAACCTCAAGGCCGTGGCCGTCTACGGCGACGACCAGATGAACGACGCGCGCATGGCCTTGATGACGGTCCGCGGTGCCGTCGAGGCGGGCGCGGTCGTCCTCAACCACGCCGAGGTGACGGGCCTGCGCTTCACTCAGGGCCGCGTCACGGGCGCCGAGCTGAAGGACCGCCTGTCCGGTGACGAGTTCGGCGTCAGCGCCCGGCTGGTGCTGAACGCGACGGGCCCGTGGGTCGACCACCTGCGCCGCATGGAGGACGCGAACGCCGCACCGTCCATCCGTCTGTCGAAGGGCGCGCACCTGGTCCTGAAGCGCACCTCCCCCTGGAAGGCCGCGCTCGCCACCCCGATCGACAAGTACCGCATCACCTTCGCCCTCCCCTGGGAGGACATGCTGCTGCTCGGCACCACCGACGAGGAGTTCGAGGGCGACCCGGCGGATGTCTCGGTCACCGACCAGGACATATCCCAGATCCTCGACGAGGCCGCCTTCTCCGTCCGCGACCAGCAGCTGAGCCGCGACCTCATCACCTACTCCTTCGCGGGCCTGCGGGTGCTGCCGGGCGGCCCGGGCGACACCTCCAAGGCCAAGCGCGAGACGGTCGTCACCGAAGGCCGGGGCGGCATGCTGTCCGTCGCGGGCGGCAAGTGGACCACCTTCCGGCACATCGGCCGTACGATCATGAAGAAGCTGGAGTCGCTGCCGGGCCACCCCCTGGGCGACGACTTCGAACCGATCAGCTCGCTGCCGAAGAAGCTGCCGCTGCCCGGCATCGCCAACCCGCGCGCGGTCGCCCACCGGCTGCTCACCGACCGCCCGGCGCCCGGCCCGCGCATGGGAGCCGACACGGCCAAGCACCTGGCCACGCACTACGGCTCGCTGGCGTTCGACATCGCCCGCCTGGCCAACGACAGCCCCGAGCTCGCCGACCGCGTCCACCCGGACGCGCCGGAGATCTGGGCGCAGGTCGTCTGGGCCCGGGACCACGAGTGGGCCGAGACGCAGGACGACGTGCTGCGCCGCCGGACGACGCTGACGATCCGCGGCCTGGCCACGGACGACGTCCGCGCCAAGGTCCAGGATCTGCTCGACAAGAAGTAGGCGCGATACGCGACCCGTACCCGAGGGGGCGGCTCCATGCCGACGGAGCCGTCCCCTCCACGTGTCCGTCACCGCATAATGACGTGATACGTCGGAGGTCTTAAGCGACAGGAGGCCGGCCATGGCAGTCACCGACGAGGCGATCGAGAAGATCAAGGGCATGATCGTCTCCGGCGCGCTGCGCCCGGGCGACCGGCTGCCCAAGGAGAGCGAACTCGCCGCCGACCTCGGCCTGTCCCGCAACTCCCTGCGGGAGGCCGTACGCGCGCTGTCCCTCATCCGCATCCTGGACGTCCGGCAGGGCGACGGCACGTACGTCACGAGCCTCGACCCGCAACTCCTGCTGGAGGCGATGAGCTTCGTCGTGGACTTCCACCGCGACGACACGGTCCTGGAGTTCCTGGCCGTACGCCGCATCCTGGAGCCGGCCGCGACGGCCATGGCGGCGCTGCGGATCAGCGAGCAGCAACTGGACGCGCTCACGGCCCAGCTGGACAAGCTCGGCGACGCCCCGTCCGTGGAGGATCTCGTCGCCTGCGACCTGGAGTTCCACCGGGGCATCGTGCACAGCTCGGGCAACTCCGTGCTCTGCTCGCTGCTCGACGGTCTCTCGGGCCCCACCACCCGGGCCCGGATCTGGCGCGGCCTCACCCAGGAGGACGCCGTCAGCCGCACCCTGCGCGAGCACCGGGCGATCCTCGCCGCCCTGCGGGACCGGGACGCGGAGGCGGCGCGCTCGTGGGCGACGGTGCACATCGCGAGCGTGGAGCAGTGGCTGCGCTCCACGCTGTGACCGGGGCCTCACGGACAGCTCGGATGAATCCGGGGTGTTCAGGGGTGGATCGCGGGGCAGTGATGGGGTCACTCCCCCAGCAGGGGGCTGCGGGCGCCCCCTTGGCACGCCGTAAGGTTGGGGCGTTAAGCGAGGGCACGTCGGAAGGAGGCACTGGGTGATCGAGCTCGAGGGGGTTCCCGAGCTGATCGACCCGGTCATGGTGGCCGCGTTCGAGGGCTGGAACGATGCCGGCGACGCCGCCTCCACCGCGGTCGCGCATCTGGACAGGGAGTGGAAGGGCGAGGTGTTCGCGGCGCTGGACGCCGAGGACTACTACGACTTCCAGGTGAACCGCCCCACGGTGTTCATGGAAGCGGGCGTCCGCAAGATCACATGGCCGACGACACGGCTGTCGGTGGTACGGGTCGGCGGGGACAAGCCGCGCGATCTCGTCCTCGTCCGGGGCATCGAACCGTCCATGCGGTGGCGCTCGTTCTGCAACGAACTGCTCGGCTTCGCGCACGAACTGGGCGTGGAACTGGTGGTCGTCCTGGGCGCGCTGCTCGGCGACACCCCGCACACCCGTCCGGTTCCGATCAGCGGGACGACGTCCGATCCGGACCTGGCCCGCCGCATGGACCTGGAGGAGACCAAGTACGAGGGCCCCACGGGCATCGTCGGCGTCCTCCAGGAGGCGTGCACGCACGCGGGCGTACCGGCCGTCTCGCTGTGGGCGGCGGTGCCGCACTACGTGTCGCAGCCGCCGAACCCGAAGGCGACGCTGGCTCTCCTGAACCGTCTGGAGGACCTGATCGACGTGCGTATTCCGCTGGGCGAGCTGCCCGAGGACGCGCGCGCCTGGCAGGTCGGCGTGGACCAGCTGGCCGCCGAGGACAGCGAGGTCGCCGAGTACGTCCAGTCGCTGGAGGAGGCCCGGGACACCGCTGAGCTTCCGGAGGCCTCGGGCGAGGCGATCGCGCGCGAGTTCGAGCGCTATCTGCGACGCCGGGACGGCGGTGGACCGACCGCCTCCGGCGGGCACGCGACGGCGGACGGCAGCGACAGCACGTCGTACCTGCGGGACAGCCCCAGCGGCCGTACGCGACCGCCGAAGCCGCCCAAGCCCGGCACGGACGACGGGGAGCCGCCGGCTCAGCCGAAACCCGGCTCGGACGACGAGGAATCGTCGGCTCAGCCCAAGTCGGGCAAGGACGACGAGGAGTCGTCGGAGGACTGAGGCGGCACCAGACACGCCAGAGGGGCGTCTCCCGGCCGGGAGACGCCCCTCTGCCTGTTGCCCGGCTAGAGCGCGACGCCGAGCAGTGCGTCCACCGCGCGGGAGACGACGCCGGGCGCGCCGATGTCCGTACCGCCGCTCTCCTCCTGGAGGGCGGCCCAGCGGTCGACCGCGGCGAGCGCGGCCGGGGCGTCCAGGTCGTTCGCGAGGGCCTCGCGGATCTGTTCCACGAGTGCCTCCGCCGACGGGCCGTCGGGCCGGGACACGGCGGCGCGCCAGCGGCCGAGCCGGGCGAGGGCGTCCTGGAGGACCTGGTCGGTCCACTCCCAGTCGGCGCGGTAGTGGTGGGCGAGCAGCGCGAGCCGGATGGCGGCCGGGTCGACGCCGTCGCGCCGGAGCGCGGAGACGAAGACCAGGTTGCCCTTGGACTTGGACATCTTCTCGCCGTCGAGGGCGACCATGCCGGCGTGCACGTACGCCTTGGCCATGGGGAACTCGCCGGTGAGGGCCTGGGCGTGCGAGGCGCCCATCTCGTGGTGCGGGAAGGCGAGGTCGGAGCCGCCGCCCTGGATGTCGAAGCCCATGCCGAGATGGTCGAGGGCGATGGCCACGCACTCGATGTGCCAGCCGGGCCGTCCGCGCCCGAGCGATCCGCCGTCCCAGCTGGGCTCGCCCTCGCGGGCCGCCATCCAGAGCATGGGGTCGAGCGGGTTCTTCTTGCCCGGCCGGTCCGGGTCACCGCCGCGCTCGGCGGACAGCAGCCGCATCGCCTCGGCGTCCAGACCCGAGACCTTGCCGAAGTGCGGGTCGGACTCGACGGAGAAGTAGACGTCCCCTTCGAGTTCGTACGCCGCGCCCGCGTCCCGCAGCCGCTCGACGAGCGGGACGATCCCGGGTATCGCCTCGACGGCGCCTATGTACTGCCGCGGCGGCAGCATCCGCAGGGCCGTCATGTCCTCGCGGAAGAGGACCGTCTCCTTCTCGGCGAGGGCGGCCCAGTCGATACCGTCGCGCTGCGCCCGCTCCAGGAGCGGGTCGTCGACGTCGGTGACGTTCTGGACGTAGTGAACCTGCCGCTTGGTGTCGAGCCACACGCGCTGCACGAGGTCGAACGCGTTGTAGGTCGCCGCGTGTCCTATGTGCGTAGCGTCGTACGGGGTGATGCCACAGACGTAGATACGGGCGACGGGACCGGGGTCGAGGGTGACCAGACCGCCGGTCGCGGTGTCGTGGATCCTCAGGTCGCGACCCTGACCAGGCAGGGCGGGGACCTCGGAAGCGGGCCAGGCATGCATGTCATGAGCCTAACCGGACTGAAGTTCCATATACGAATGGGAGCGGCCCGGACGGCCGAGAAGGCGGTCTTGCGAGAGCTCGACGTATGTGCTGCTACACGGGTGGCCAGGGAATCGCCGGCCACTGGCCGCTCGGTTCCGGATGGGTCCTGGAGGCGAGCAACGCGCCCACACGCGCGCGTACGGCGTCGATCTCGGCGCCTGTGATCAGCGGTTCGAGCCGCGCGGTGAGGACCCCGCCCTCGGCCAGATCCTTCCTGAGGCCCTCGAGAACGTCGACGACCTCCGGAGTGAGGGGCTCCCCCGCCCACCCCCACAGCAGAGTCCGCAACTTGTTCTCGGCGTTGAAGGTCACCCCGTGGTCGATCCCGTACAACCGTCCGTCGCCGGTGGGCAGCAGGTGCCCGCCCTTGCGGTCGGCGTTGTTGATCACGGCGTCCAGCACCGCGAGCCGCCGCAGCCGTTCGTCGTCGGCGTGCACGAGCAGCGCGGTACGTCCCTCGCCGACCTCGGCGAAGCCGATGGCCTTCCAGCCCGGCTCCGGTTCCTCCCCGTCGACCAGCGCGAGCAGCTCCTCGTCCGGCGCCGTCTCGATCCACAGCTGGCACATGCCCTCGCCGTAGGGGCCGTCGCGCAGCACGGTGGGCGGTACGAGGCCCCAGCCGGTGGCCTCGGAGACCTCGTACGCGGCGACCTCGCGCTGGGCGAGCGTCCCGTCGGGGAAGTCCCACAGGGGCCTCTCCCCGGCGACCGGCTTGTAGATGCAGGCCGCGTCCCGGCCGTCGTGGGACACCGTGCAGTACAGGGCGGCGTTGGAGGCCTCACGGATGCGTCCGCGAACGGTGAGTTCGCCCCGGGCGAGCAGGTCGGCGGGGTTCTCAGGAGGTGTCACGCTCCGCGGCGGTATCCGTTCTGGCGCGGACATACGTGTCCTTCCGGGTCGAGCGGGAGGCTGCACAGCGGGCACGGCGGCCGCCCGGCGTTGACGACGTCGAGTGCGCGCTTGGCGAAGGCCCTGGCCTGCGCGCCGGTGAGCCGGACCCGCAGCATCGGCGGCCCGTTCTCCTCGTCCTGGAGCAGCCGCTCCTCGGCCTCGGCGAGGTCCTCCTCGGAGTCGGCGTCGAGCTCGACGAGCGCCTGCGCCTCGACGATCATGAGCTGCTCGTCGCCGTCCCAGGCGAGCGCCATGGTGCCCACCCGGAACTCCTCCTCGATGGGGGTGTCCAGCGGGGCGCTGTCGTTGATCTCCGACGGTGCGACGGCGGGGACGGAGGCGCTGCCTCCGCTACGGCGTACGACCTCGTCGAGCAGTTCGTCCATGCGCTCGGCGAGCGCGGCGACCTGGGTCTTCTCCAGGGCCACGCTGGTCACCCGGGAGCCGGCGGTGGCCTGGAGGAAGAACGAACGGCGCCCGGGCAGTCCGACCGTACCGACCACGAAACGCTCCGGATGGTCGTAGAGGAACACCTGACGGGACACGTCCTGTCTCCATTGGAATCGTGGGAACCGTGTGACTACGGCACTGGTGCGACCGCTTCACCCTACTGCGGCTGACGATCACGGTGCGCCCGCACCACCCCCGACGGGCGCCTCGTCGCCAGGTCCCTCGCGGGGCACCAGGGAGGTGAAGTCGCCTGTGTCGCCGAGGCGGACGAGAAAGGGTCGCAGTCGTGTGTAGCGGATCGCGGTGATGGAACACGGTTCAACGGAAATCCGCTGGAAGAGGTCCAGATGAAGTCCGAGTGCGTCGGCGACGAGCGACTTGATGATGTCGCCGTGCGAGCACATCAGGTAGACGGCGTCGGCGCCGTGGTCGCGCTCCACGCGCGCGTTCCACTCGCGTACGGCCTCGGCGGCGCGCGTCTGCATGGCCCGCATCGACTCGCCGCCGGGGAACGCCGCGGCGGACGGGTGCGCCTGCACCACCTCCATCAGCGGCTCGTCCTTGAGCTCGGCGAGCTTGCGCCCGGACCAGTCGCCGTAGTGGCACTCGCCGATGCGCTCGTCGGTGTGCGGGTGCAGTTCCGGCCGGGCCTGCAGAAGGGGCTTGATCGTCTCCTGGCAGCGCTGGAGCGGGCTGGTGACGATCTCGGCGAGGGGCAGTTCGGCGAGCCGCCCGGGCAGTGCGGCGGACTGAGCGTTGCCGCGTTCGTCGAGGGCGACACCCGGCGTCCAGCCGGCGAGCAGTCCCTCGGTGTTGGCGGTGGAACGTCCGTGCCGGACCAGGATCAACGTGGGCATGCGGTCCAGCGTAGGCGCACGCGCGCGTACGG
This sequence comes from uncultured Actinomycetota bacterium, assembly GCA_963798065.1. Lineage (GTDB taxonomy): Bacteria > Actinomycetota > Actinomycetes > Streptomycetales > Streptomycetaceae > Streptomyces. The sequence continues at coordinate 244,768 of CAWCSC010000003.1, forward strand.
TGTCGTTCGAGTGACGGGAGACTCGCTTCGTGATCGTCGACTGTGCCATCTACCGCGACGGACACCGCACGGAAGGGCCCGAGGACCTCTCCGAGGCCCTGGGTGAGGCCCGTACGGCGGGCGGTTTCGTGTGGATCGGGCTGCACGAGCCGTCGGAGCGCGAATTCGACCATGTCACCCGGGAGTTCGGGCTGCACCCGCTGGCCGTCGAGGACGCCCTGAAGGCCCACCAGCGGCCGAAGCTGGAGGTGTACGACGACTCGCTCTTCGTGGTCCTCAAGCCGGTGGCGTACGAGCCGCAGACCGACACCGTCTCCACCGGCGAGATCATGATCTTCCTTGGCGACTCGTTCGTGGTGACCGTCCGGCACGGCGAGGGCGCCCCGCTCAAGGCCGTACGGCACCGGCTGGAGCATGAGCCGGAGCTGCTGGGCAACGGCCCCACGTCCGTGCTGTACGCGATCGCCGACGCCGCCGTCGATCACTACCTGGACGTCGCGATCGAGTTGCAGGCCGACCTGGAGGGGCTGGAGGCGGAGGTCTTCTCGCCGGACGACGGCGGCTCACGGCACACCGCGTCCCGGATCTACAACTTCAAACGCCAGATCCTGGAGTTCCGCCGGGCGACCGGGCCGCTGGCCCTGCCGATGAGCCGGCTGGCGGCCACGGCGCCGTTGGGTGTGACGGTGCCGTTCGTGGACGACCGGGCCCGGCCCTTCTTCCGGGACGTCAGCGACCACCTCACGCGCGTGAACGAGTCCGTGGAGGGGCTGGACCGGCTGGTGTCGGACATCCTCTCTGCGCATCTGGCGCAGATGAGCGTCCGGCAGAACGACGACATGCGGAAGATCTCCGCGTGGGCGGCCATGGCCGCGATCCCCACGATGGTCGCGGGGATCTACGGCATGAACTTCGAGCACATGCCCGAGCTGCGCTGGGAGTGGTCCTATCCGGCGCTGATCGCGGTGATGGCCGTCCTCGAGGTGCTGGTGTTCCGCCTGTTCAAGCGCCGCGGCTGGTTGTAGCCCGGGCCGGCTCAGGCGAACTCGGGGGCCGCGGACGCGGGGCCCCCGAGGGCGTCGCGGCGTTCGGGCATCTCCAGGGAGACCATCCGGCGCCAGCCGCCCAGCCGTTCGTACACGTACATCGCGTGGATGCCCGCCGCGAGCGCGGCCGACTTGGCCCTGGACCACCCCAGGATGCGGCCCATGTTGGCCATGACCGCGAGGCTGACGTCCCGGTAGACCCGGATCTCGGCGAGCGCGCACTCGCGCAGGGTGCGCTGGATGTCCCGGCCGTGGCCCGCGTAGGCGAAGCGCAGCAGCTCCTCGTGGCAGTACGCGAGGTGGTTGTCCTCGTCGTTCGAGATCTGCTTGACCGCGCGACCGATGTCGGGGTCGTCCGCGAAGTGCTTGCGGAGCAGGTCCATCTGCTCGGAGGCGCGCTGTTCGGTGACCCTGCTGTGCGAGAGGTACGTGACGACGTCCTGGACCGTGAGCCGCTCGTCGCGCCCGAGCTGTTCGTGCGCGAGGCCGATGCCGTTCTTCTCCAGGAGCATCGTGTAGTCGGTCTCCGGCGGGACCGGGACGGGGGCGAGACCGCGCTTCTTCATCAGGGCGTCGAAGATCCGGCCGTGTTTGTCCTCGTCGGCGCCGTGCCGGGTGATCTTGGGGGCGAGTTCCCGCTCGCTCTCCGGGACGAGCGCGGCGATACGGGCGTTCTCCCAGCCGCCCTGGGACTCGCCGCTCGCGGCGATGGAGCAGAACAGGGCGAAAGACTCGTCGTTGGCGAGGATCTCCTGGAACAGGCTCTTGGCCGAAAGCATCGTGGGCACCTCTCCCGCGCGCGTGCGCGTGCTGCAGGATTCCGCAGATTTCCGCAGAGAACGAGTCAAGTGCGGGGTGCGCGGTGCTGCAACAGGTGCGGCGGACAACTCCGCCGAACGGGGGACCCGGGCAACTGTGCCGGGCTCACCGAGGGCGCTACGGCGTAACCCCCGGAGGCTCACCGCGTTGTTCTGCCTGACGGCCGTGGCGGGGAAGACCCCCGAGCCCCCACCACGGCCGCAGAAACTCCGTCGGGCTCAGCCGTGTCAGGCGAGCCCGGCGCGCTCCAGGGCCTGCGTGCCGGCGCGCAGGGACGCGATCCGCTCGTCGAGCGTGAAGCCCGCCGGGGCGAGGGTAAGGGTGGTGACACCGGCCTGCGCGTAGGCCTTCATCCGGTCCGCGATGCGCTCCACGGAACCGAGCAGGGTCGTCTTGTCGATCAGGTCGTGCGGTACGGCGGCCGCGGCGCCCTGCTTGTCGCCGGACAGGTACTTGTCCTGGATCTCGGCCGCTTCCTTCTCGTAGCCCATGCGCTGGGCGAGCTGGTTGTAGAAGTTCTGCTTGCGGCTGCCCATGCCGCCGACGTACAGCGCGGTGTAGGGGCGGAAGGTGTCGGCGAGCGTGGTCACGTCCTTGTCGTCACCGACGGCCAGGGGAAGGGTAGGGCAGACGTCGAACCCGTCGAGGCTCTTGCCCGCCTTCTCGCGGCCGGCGCGCAGGTACTTGACCGCCGTGTCCTCGAGGTGGTCGGCGGAAGGGAAGATCAGCAGGGCGCCGTCGGCGATCTCGCCGGTCTGCTCGAGGTTCTTCGGGCCGATCGCGGCGATGTAGAGCGGGATGTGCTCGCGCTGGGGGTGCACGGTGAGCTTGATGGGCTTGCCCGGGCCGCCGGGCAGGGGCAGGGTCCAGTGCTCGCCCTCGTGGCTGAGCCGCTCGCGGGTCATGGCCTTGCGGATGATCTCGACGTACTCGCGGGTGCGGGCGAGCGGCTTGTCGAACTTGACGCCGTACCAGCCCTCGGAGACCTGCGGACCGGAGACGCCGAGGCCGAGCCGGAAGCGGCCGCCGGAGAGCGAGTCGAGGGTGGCGGCCGTCATGGCGGTCATCGCGGGCTGGCGGGCCGGGATCTGGAAGATGGCGGAGCCGACGTCGATACGTTCGGTCTGGGCGGCGACCCAGGTCAGTACGGTGGCGGCGTCGGACCCGTAGGCCTCGGCGGCCCAGCAGACGGCGTATCCGAGTCGGTCGGCCTCCTGGGCGACGGCCAGATTGTCCGCGTCCATTCCGGCACCCCAGTAGCCGAGGTTGATACCGAGCTGCATCCCGATTCCCCTTACCCATCAGTAACGTGCCTTGTCCGGAGACCTTAGCGCGGCAAAATCGGCTGTCCACAGCCCCCCACACCGTAGGCCCTGGCCAGTAATCTCGGCGTTCATGGAGCAGAGGCATCTCGGCCGCACCGGCCTGCGTGTGTCGCGGATCGGGCTCGGCACCCTGACCTGGGGGCGGGACACCGACGAGCACGACGCCGCGGACCTGATGAAGACGTTCTGGGAAGCGGGCGGGACCCTCGTCGACACCGCGGACGTGTACGGCGACGGAGAGGCCGAGTACCTGCTCGGCAGGCTCATAGACGGCCTGGTGCCCCGCCGTGACCTGGTCATCTCGACCAAGGCCGGCAGCGTACCGGACCCCGACCGCCGCTTCGACGGTTCCCGTGGCCATCTGCTCGGCGCGCTCGACGCCTCGCTCTCCCGGCTCGGAACCGACTACGTCGACCTGTGGCACGTGCACGCCTTCGACCCGGACACCCCGCTGGAGGAGACCCTCCAGGCCCTCGACCTCGCGGTCGCCAGCGGCCGTGCCCGCTACGCCGCCGTCTCCAACTTCTGCGGCTGGCAGCTGGCCAAGGCCGCCACCTGGCAGTTCGCCTCCCCCGGGACCCGGACCCGGCTGGCCGGCACGCAACTGGAGTACTCACTGCTCCAGCGCGGCATCGAGCGCGAGGTGCTGCCGGCCGCGCTGGACCTGGGCATCGGGCTGCTGCCGTCCTCCCCGCTGGGACGTGGGGTGCTGACGGGCAAGTACCGGGGCGACGCGACACCGCCGGACTCGCGCCGCGCCTCGGAGCACCTCGCACCGTTCGTCGCGCCGTATCTCGACGACACGGCGAGCCGCATCGTGGACGCCGTGACGACCGCGGCCGACGGCCTGGCGGTGACGCCGCTCCAGGTGGCCCTCGCGTGGGTCCGCGACCGGCCGGGCGTGGCCGCACCCGTCGTCGGCGCGCGCAACGCGCAGCAGCTCACGGCCGCATTGTCAGTGGAGACCCTTAGTCTTCCTGACGAGATCTGCCGGGCCCTCGACGATGTGTCGGCGCCTGTGCACCGCTATCCCGATCACGACTGGAGCACGCTGTGAGCACGGAGCCGGAGACCACGGAGGACGCCGAGCCGGGGACGCCGACCGGTGGTGCGGAGACCGAGGAGGCCCAGGGGGACGCGGCCGATGCCGGTCAGGTGTCCGAGGCCGAGGCCGAGCTGCGGGCCCAGCAGGCCGAGCGGGAGCGCATCGAGCAGCGGAAGGCCGAGAAGAAGGCACCGATCGCGAGTGGCACCAGGCTGAGCGGCAAGGCCGCCGATCTGCTCGCGGCCGTACGGGCCGTGGAGAGCGGCGAGAAGCCGGCGGCCACGGTGTTCGAAGAACCCGCGCCCCGGCGCTCCGCACCGGAGCCGGTACGGCGACCGCAGCCGGTGCCGGCCGAGACCGTCGCCGCGTCGGCGGCTCCCGCACCGGAAGCGATGCAGTCCGTACGGCGGGTGCTCGAGGAGGGCGGCGCCCCTCAGACGCTCGCGCCGCAGGTGACCGAGACACTCGGCGAGGGCGCGGACGAGCGGCTGCGGGCGGATCCGTGGCAGCTGCTGCGGGTCGCCGGCGTGCGGCCCGAGCAGGCCGACGGGTTCGCGCGGGCGCTGCTCGGCGCCGAATGCGGCCCGGACGACGAGCGGCGGGGCCGGGCCGTCACCGTCTGGCTCCTGGAGCAGGCCGCGCTGGCCGGGCACACCGCCCTGGAGATGCCGGCGCTCCTCGCGGCCTTGGCGCAGCGGGGCGTGCCGGAGCCCGACAGCGCCGTGCAGGACTCGATCGCTCAGGGCGAGGCGCTGGTCTTCCAGGACGCCCTGGAGGAGACCGGTGCTCCGGCCCGGGCGGAGGAGACGGACGCGGAGGAGGACGAGGAGCGTCCGGTCCGTGTACTGGTCGGTCTCGAGCGGTACGCGCTCGCGGAGGAGAGCCTGGCCGACGGTCTGGCCCGGCTGGTCAACTCGGCGCCCAAGCAGGACGGTTCGGCGCAGGAGTGGGAGCAGGTCGCCGCCGCGGCCCAGGGGTCGGCGGGTGAGCTGCTCCGCGCGGTCGCCGGTCATGCCCTGGTCCTGCACACCGGCGGGGAGGCGTCCCTGACCGAGCCGGCCGCGCTGCTGAGTGCCGCGCACTCCCTCGGGCTGCGCGCCTGGGCCGCCACACACGGCCCGATCGGCCGCACCCGCTTCGCCGCCCTGGTGCGCCCTGAGCCGGACGGCACCGACTCCCCCGTCGCCACCGTCTCCGGACTGCTCGCCGGCCTCGAAGGGCCCGGCCGGGATGCCGACGGGGCCCTGGACCTCGACCTGCTCGTCGTGCTCGACGCGCCGCAGCTGGATGTCGAGACGGCGGCGCTGCTGACGGAGTCGCTGCCCGACGGGGCGCGGCTGGTGCTGGCCGGGGATCCGGCGGTGCTGTGGTCCGTGGGGCCGGGGCGGGTGTTCGCGGATCTGCTCGCGGCGCGGATCTGCCCGCAGGTCGCCTCGCGGCGGCCTGATCCCGGGCCGCTCGGCGAGCTGGTCTCGGGTATCGGCATCGGCGAGCTGAACCAGGTCGAGGCCCCCGGCAAGGAGGTCGTGATCGTGCCGGTGCGGGACGCGGGCGAGGCGGTGCACCGGACGGTGCAGCTCGTCGTGGACTCGGTGCCGCGGGCGATCGGCGTACCGGCCGAGGAGACGCAGGTGATCACGCCCGGGCACGGCGGCGCCGTCGGCACTCGTGCGCTCAACACGGCGTTGAAGGAGCGGCTCAATCCGGGCCCGGGCCGCTTCGGCGGCTTCGATCCCGGAGACCGGATCGTCTACTCCCCCGCGCCGGGCCGTGCGCTGCCGGGCCGGGTGGTGAAGGCGGACGCCGAGGGGCTCCATCTGTCGTGCGAGGGCGAGACCGTCGTCGTACCGAAGGAGCGGGTGGAGCAGTCCGTGCGGCTCGGGTGGGCGCTGACCGCGCATCAGGGCGTGGGGAGCCGGTGGCCCGCGGTGGTCGTGGTGCTGCCCGGCGATGCCGCGCAGGCTCTCAGCCGACCCTGGGTCTACACGGCGTTCGGGCGGGCCGACCGCCATCTGTCCGTGGTGCACGGCGTGGAACAGGCGTTGCCCAGGGCCGTGGCCGAGGTTCCCGCGAAGCCCCGGACGACCCGGCTTCCGGTGCTGCTCGCTCCGCAGGTCGGCAGCAGATGACGACGGCGGTGGTCACGGGGCCGGCCCCGTGACCACCGCCGTCGATGGCTGACGCGTGCGCTCAGCGGCGGTCCGCGTCCAGCGGCTCCAGGTCCTCGTCCTCTTCCTCTTCCAGGGCGGTTTCGAGGTCCTCCTCCAAGCCCTCCCCCTCGTCGTCGTCGTCGACGTCGTCGATCTCGTCGTCGAAGACGGCACTGACGTCGAAGCGGCAGACCACCTGCTGCGGATCGACCTGCTCGAACGGGGCCTCCAGCCACTCGCCGGGGTCGGCCGGTTCGTCCGACGCCATCACCCAGAGCGTGGAGTCGCCCTCCTCCAGGCCGAACTCCTTGTGCCGGGAGGCGATCTCGTCGGGCTCGAACTCGCCGAACAGCAGGCCGAGCGCGCCGTGGGTCGTCCCGGAGGCAGCCGGGCCGTCCTCGCCCTCCGCGGCCTCGATCCGCTGCGCCTGCGCCAGCAGACGCTGGGGCTCCGCCACCGCGTAGTCACGGCGGATCAATACGCTCAGCGCGTTCGGTTCCTCGGGGCCCGCGTACGGGGGCAGCGCGTCCTCCGCACCGGGGATCTCGAAGGGGGTGACCTCGTCGTAGCGGTCGTAGAGCAGTTCGTCGTACACCTCTGCGGCCGCGGCCAGCTGGTTGAACGCTTCGTAGACGGCCGGGTCGTCCTCACCCGACCTGCGTTCGACCGCGGCCAGGTGGCGGTCGAGCGCGGTCTTGACCGCCTCGGCGGCGGCTCGTACCTCGGCAGCGGTGGGCTGCGCAGCATCAGACATAGTGCAGACGCTATCCGTACCAGGGCCCAGCCCGCACAATAGATGCGATGCCGGAATACGAATTTGTCGACGTGTACGTACCGCGCGGGGTCTCCCGCAAGGAAACGGCACGTCTGCTGACGGACCACGCCGAGTACGGACACTGGGAGTTGCACCGTCTGAGCCTGCTGCGCGACGGCAGCCGCAAGGTGCGGTTGCGCCGGCGGATCATCCGCCAGGTGCGGGCCACGTGGTGAGCTGAGACGGCGCACCGGGAGAAGGCATACACGGGAGCGGGCCCCGCACCGGCGGGGCCCGCTCCGTTTGCCGGGGGTGTCAGGCCGAGGCGCGCGCCTTGCGGTAGAGGACCACACCCGCCAGCAGCGCGCCGGCGCCGGCCGGCAGGGCGAGGCCGAGCGGCAGGTCGCTGCCGGTGTCCGCGAGCTGCGCGTCGCCCTTGGGCTGGGTGACGAACTGGCCGCCCGGCTGATTGCCGTGCGAGGAGCCGCCCGGCGTCTCGCCGCCGGTGCTGGGCGGCGTGCCCGGGGTGCCGGTGTGTCCGGGCTCCTCAGGGGTGTCGGGGTCACCAGGGTTGCCCGGATCGCTGGGGTTGCCGGGATTGCCCGGGTTACCGGGGTCACCCGGGTTTCCGGGATTGCCCGGATCGCCCGGCTGTCCGGGCGTCTCGTTGCCGCCTCCGGGCGGGTTGGTGTGATGCCCGCCGGAGCCGTTGCGTGCAGTCGTTGCCCGTGGTGGTGTTGCCGATGCCGATGACGTCCACACTGTTGCCGCAGACGTTCACCGGCACATGGATCGGTGCCTCGACGTGGTTGCCCGAGCCGACGCCGGGCGAGTCACCGGCGTGGCCGCCTGCGTGCGAGCCGCCGTGGCCGCCTGAATCGCCGTACCCCCCCGACGACGATCCACCGCTCCGGTCGGCGCACGAGTTGCCCACCGACGGATTGAGCACACCGACGACGTTGACCGTGTTGCCGCAGACGTTGACCGGCACGTGCACCGGCGCCTGCACCGTGTTCCCGGACAGCACGCCGGGCGAGCCCGAGCTGGAGCCCTGCGCACCCGAGTCGGCGTGAGCGGAGCCGCCCGCGGCGGCGATCACGCCGGTCGCGGCCGCCACGGTCATCAGACCCTTGCGGGTGACCTGTCGCATGTGATGAATACCTGCCTTCGACCCTGTCTCGAATTCTTTCCGAATTCCTCAGAAGAAGCGTTCGGTCCCGGAGCGCATGGCACGCACTCCGGGACCGATGGCTTTGAACTTCCCTCAGAGAGGGGGAAGCGTCACTTGTTGACGCAGACGTTGCCGAAGGCGGGGTTCAGCAGCCCGATCACGGAGACCGTGTTGCCGCAGACGTTCACCGGGACGTGAACGGGCACCTGAACAACGTTGCCGGACAGGACGCCCGGGGAGTGCACGGCGGCACCCTGAGCACCCGAGTCGGCGACGGCCAGGCCCGCGCCCGCGAGAACCAGCCCACCGGTGGCAGCCGCAGCAGCGACGACCTTCTTGATCATTATTCCTCCTAGTTGGCAAAGCGACCCATCTTGCGATCGCATTACCTGTAACGAGGAGGGAGTAATGAGGCTACGAGCTTATGGTCGCATTCACTCTTCCCAGTCGATTCCGTACGGGCGAGCGAATACTTCGCGTACCGGCGGGCCGATTCAGGACGCGTCGATGAACCGGTCGAGCACCCGTACGCCGAACTGCAGGCCCTCCACCGGCACCCGCTCGTCCACGCCGTGGAACATGCCGGCGAAGTCCAGCTCCGGCGGCAGCTTCAGCGGCACGAAGCCGAAGCCGCGGATGCCCAGGTCGTCGAAGGACTTCGCGTCCGTCCCGCCGGAGAGCATGTAGGGGATCGCCTTGGCGGTCGGGTCCTCGGCCAGCAGCGCGGACTGCATCGCCGCCACGAGCGCCCCGTCGAAGGTGGTCTCGACGGCCTTGTCGGCGTGGACGTCCTCGCGCCGCACGTTCGGGCCGAGGATCCGGTCGAGGTCGGTGAGGAACTCCTCCTCGTGTCCGGGCAGGAACCGTCCGTCGACGTGGGCGGTCGCCTCGCCCGGGATGACGTTGACCTTGTAACCGGCACCGAGCTGCGTGGGGTTGGCCGTGTTGCTCAGGGTCGCGCCGATGAGCTTCGCGATGCCGCCGAGCTTGGCGAGGGTCGACTCCATGTCCTCCGGGTCGAGTTCGGTGCCGAAGCGCGTCACCGAGCTCGTCGAGGAAGGCACGGGTGGTCTTGGTGACCCGCACCGGGAACTTGTGCCGCCCGAGCCGCGCGACGGCCTCGGACAGCTCGGTGATCGCGTTGTCCCGGTGGATCATCGACCCGTGCCCGGCCGTGCCGGCCACGGTGAGCTTCATCCAGTGCATGCCCTTCTCGGCCGTCTGGATCAGGTACAGCCGCCGCTGCTCGCTGACGGTGAACGAGAACCCGCCCACCTCGCTGATCGCCTCGGTGACGCCCTCGAACAGGTCGGGGTGGTTGCGTACGAGGTGCTTGGCGCCGTACGTGCCGCCGGCCTCCTCGTCGGCGAGGAACGCGAGCACGATGTCGCGCGGGGGCTTGCGCCCGCTGCGCAGCCGGTCGCGGACGACCGCGAGGGTCATCGCGTCCATGTCCTTCATGTCGACGGCGCCGCGGCCCCACACGCAGCCGTCGGCGACCTCGCCGGAGAAGGGGTGGTGGGTCCAGTCGTCCGCGTTGGCCGGTACGACGTCGGTGTGGCCGTGGATGAGGAGCGCGGGCCGGGAGGGGTCCTCGCCCTCGATCCGGGCCACGGTGGAGGCGCGGCCCGGGTGTGACTCGAAGATCTGCGGTTCGAGCCCGACCTCGGCGAGCTTCTCGGCGACGTACTCGGCCGCCTTGCGTTCGCCCGGACCCGAGTGGTCGCCGTAGTTGCTGGTGTCGATCTGGATCAGCTCGCGGCAGAGGTCCACGACCTCGTCCTCGCCGGTGACGCTCCTGGCCGTGTCCGTCTCGCTCACGTGCTTCCTCCCGCTGTCACTGCTGGTGGGTCCCTCTCATCCTCTCTCTCCGCGCCCGCTCCCCAAGAGCGCTCCCGGCCCGTCACGTGCCGTTCACACCCCGCGGGGTGCGGGCGGGGGGTGATCGGCCACCCCGGAAAGCCTGGTAATGTTTACGTCGTCGCCGCGGGGAGAACCCGCGCGACAGACACCTTGTCCGGGTGGCGGAATGGCAGACGCGCTAGCTTGAGGTGCTAGTGCCCTTTATCGGGCGTGGGGGTTCAAGTCCCCCCTCGGACACATGAAGCCTGAGGGCCGTGACCACGAGGTCACGGCCCTCAGGCGTTTCCCAAAGAGGTGACCATGACCAGCCGTTCCTGCCCGTGCGGGCGCCCCCAGGCCTACGAGGCGTGCTGCGGCCGGTTCCATTCCGGGGCCGCCGCCGCGCCGACCGCCGAGGCGCTGATGCGGTCGCGGTACTGCGCCTTCGTGAAGGGGGATGCCGGGTACCTGCTGCGGACCTGGCATCCGCGGACGCGGCCGGCCCGGCTGGAGCTGGATCCGGGGATGCGGTGGACCGGGCTGGAGATTCTGGGGACGAGCGAGGGGTCCGCTTTCCACACCACCGGGACCGTGGAGTTCCGGGCGTCCTACCGGGGCGGGTCCCTGCACGAGCTGAGCCGGTTCGAGCGGGTCGACGGGGCATGGGTGTACGTCGACGGGGAATTTCCCGCGTAGCCGCTACGGGCGCCAGGATGTCGAGTTCCTGGAGGGCGCCGACCGTGATCTCCCTGGTCAGTTCCTCCGCCCGGGCGGCGTCGCCCTCGCGGACCGCCTCGGCGACCTGGACGTGCAGGGTGACGGCGGCCGGGTCGGGGTCCTCGAACATCACGTCGTGCTGGGTGCGGCCGGCCAGGACCTCGGCGACGACGTCGCCGAGGCGGGCGAACATCTCGTTGCCGGAGGCGGTGAGGATGACGCGGTGGAAGGCGACGTCGTGGTAGAGGTACCCCTCCAGTTTGTGACCGCGTGAGTGGGCGACCATGCCGAGGGCGCACTCGGTGAGCTCGGCGCACTGCTCGGCCGTGGCGTGCCGGGCGGCGAGTCCGGCCGCGACCGGTTCGATCGCCGAGCGCAGCACCGTGAGGGACCGCAGCTGTCCGGGGCGGTCGGCTCCGGCCAGGCGCCAGCGGATGACCTGCGGGTCGTAGACGTTCCACTCGGACTTCGGGCGGACCGTCACGCCGACGCGGCGGCGGGACTCGACCAGGTACATGGACTCCAGGACGCGGACCGCCTCGCGCATCACGGAGCGCGACACGTCGAAACGCTGGGCGAGCTCGTCGGTGCGCAGAACGCTGCCCGGCGGGTACTCACCCGCCGTGATCTCGGGGCCGAGGGTGTCCAGTACCCGGCCGTGCAGCCCCCGGCCCGTTGCGCTCATGCACTCAGCGTACGGGGTGGATCACGGAGACAAAAAGTCAGACTTATTCGTCACGGCCTCTTGAATTCGTCGTACCTAATGGGTTTCAGTGGCGTCGACATCACGTGTCGACGTCGTACAGCAGACAGTGAGGCAGCGATGAACACCCCCCATGTCGTCGTGGTCATGGGCGTCGCGGGCACCGGCAAGACCACCATCGGTCCCCTGCTCGCGGCCCGGCTCGGCGTTCCGTACGCCGAGGGCGACGACTTCCACCCGCAGGCCAACATCGCCAAGATGTCGGCCGGCACCCCGCTCACCGACGAGGACCGCCTGGCCCTGGCTCGACGCCATCGGCGCGTGGGCGCACGGGCGGGCCGGGCTCGGCGGGGTCGTCAGCTGCTCGGCGCTGAAGCGGTCGTACCGCGACCGGCTGCGGGCCGCCGCGCCGGGCGTGGTCTTCGTGCATCTCACGGGTGACCGCGCGCTGATCGAGGACCGGATGTCGCACCGGCAGGGGCACTTCATGCCCACGGCGCTGCTCGACTCCCAGTTCGCCACGCTCCAGCCGCTCGCGGCGGACGAGGCGGGGGTCGGGGTGGACGTGCGGGCGGCCCGGAGGAGATCACCGAACGGGCGGTCCGCGCCCTGCGAGGACCTCCCCGAGCCCGTCCAGTAGCCCCTGGCGGTTCCCCCTTCCCCTCCCCTCTCCCCAACGCAAGGGAACCCACCGTGACCAGACTCAGCGTCGAGATGCTGGCAGCGGACGCACCCGAGCCGATCACCTCGGCCGGCCACGCTCAGCTGGGCATCGCCGTGCTGGCGGGCATCGCCGTCATCGTCCTGCTCATCACGAAGTTCAAGCTGCACGCCTTCCTGTCGCTGACCATCGGGTCACTGGCGCTCGGCGCGTTCGCCGGGGCGCCGCTGGACAAGGTCTGCTCAGCTTCACCGCCGGCCTCGGCTCCACCGTCGCCGGCGTCGGCGTGCTGATCGCCCTCGGCGCGATCCTCGGCAAGATGCTCGCCGACTCCGGCGGCGCCGACCAGATCGTCGACACCATCCTCGCCAAGGCCGGCGGGCGGTCGATGCCGTGGGCGATGGTGCTGATCGCCTCCGTGATCGGGCTGCCGCTGTTCTTCGAGGTCGGCATCGTGCTGCTGATCCCGGTCGTGCTGATGGTCGCCAAGCGCGGCAACTACTCGCTGATGCGCATCGGCATCCCGGCGCTCGCCGGCCTGTCCGTGATGCACGGCCTGGTGCCGCCGCACCCCGGCCCGCTGGTCGCGATCGACGCCTCGGCGCCGACCTCGGCGTGACGCTGGCGCTCGGCGTGCTGGTCGCCATCCCGACGGTGATCATCGCCGGGCCGGTGTTCTCGCAAGTACGCGGCCCGCTGGGTGGACGTCCCGGCCCCCGAGAGATGATCCCGCAGCGCGCCTCCGAGGACCTCGACAAGCGTCCCGGCTTCGGCGCCACGCTGTTCCGTGCTGCTGCCGGTGGTGCTCATGCTCGCCAAGGCCCTGGTCGACATCGTCGTCGACGATCCCGAGAACGCGGTGCAGCGCGTCTTCGACGTCATCGGCGAGCCGATGATCGCCCTGCTCGTCTCGGTGCTGGTCGGCATCTTCACGCTGCTGCGGCCCGCCGGGTTCTCCAAGGAGCGGATCTCGCCGCTGGTCGAGAAGGGCCTCGTGCCGATCGCCGGCATCCTGCTGATCGTCGGCGCGGGCGGCGGCTTCAAGCAGACGCTCATCGACACGGGCGTCGGCCAGATGGTCCTGGACATCTCCGAGGACTGGGCCATCCCCGCGCTGCTGCTGGCCTGGCTGATCGCGGTGGTGATCCGGCTCGCGACCGGTTCGGCGACGGTGGCCACGGTCTCGGCGGCCGGTCTGGTCGCCCCGCTCGCGGCGGACATGTCGACCACGCACGCGGCTCTGCTCGTCCTCGCCATCGGTGCCGGCTCGCTGTTCTTCAGCCACGTCAACGACGCCGGGTTCTGGATGGTGAAGGAGTACTTCGGGCTGAGCGTCGGTCAGACCATCAAGACCTGGTCCGTCATGGAGACGATCATCTCGGTGGTCGCCGGCGGTCTGGTCCTGCTGTTGTCCCTCGTGATCTAGGAGCGCCGCGGCGATGACGGCTCATCCCCTCTTCGACATCGGCGGCCGTACGGCCCTGGTCACCGGCTCCAGCCGGGGCATCGGACTCGCCCTCGCGCGTGGTCTGGCGGAAGCCGGCTGCACGGTCGTGCTGAACGGACGCGACGCGCGACCGGCTCGCCGAGGCCGCCGCCGGGCTGCCCGGCGACCGGGTGCACACGGCCGCGTTCGACGTGACCGACGGATCATCGGTGGCCTCGGGGGTCGCGCGAGGTCGAGGAGCGGGTGGGCCCGCTCGACATCCTCGTCAACAACGCGGGCATGCAACTGCGCGCTCCGCTGCTGGAGTTCGGGGACGCCGACTGGCACCGGATCCTGAACACCAACCTGACCAGCGCTTTCCTGGTCGGCCGTGAGGCGGCGCGCCGGATGACGGAACGCGGCCACGGGAAGATCATCAACATCTGCTCGCTGCAGAGCGAGGTGGTGCGGCCCGGATCGCGCCGTACGCCGCTGCCAAGGGCGCCCTGAAGATGCTCACCAAGGGCATGTGCGCGGACTGGGGGCCGTACGGGGTGCAGGTCAACGGCCTGGGCCCGGGCTACATCGAGACCGAGCTGACCCGGCCGCTGGTGGAGGACGAGGAGTTCAGCGCCTGGGTGCGGCGGCGCACCCCCGCCGGGCGCTGGGGGCGTACGCAGGACCTGGTGGGCGGGGTGCTGTTCCTCGCCTCCCCCGCGGCGGACTTCGTCAGCGGGCAGGTGCTGTATGTCGACGGCGGTATGACGAGCGTGCTGTGACCTGCCGGGAGGCTTCGATGCTGGGTTGTGTGATCCACGGTCAGGGCGATCTGCGGGTGGCGGAGCTGCCGGTGCCGCGGCCCGGACCGGGGCAGGCGCTGGTCGCCGTGCGGTACGGCGGGGTGTGCGGATCCGATCTGCACTACTGGCGGCACGGCGGGGTCGGCGACTTCCGGCTGCGGGAGCCGATGGTGCTCGGGCACGAGGTCGTGGGCACCGTCGTGGAGTACGGCGCCGGCACCTCGGGACCGGCACCGGGCAGCGCCGTCGCCGTGCATCCGGCCACTGCCTGCGGGGTCTGCCCGGAGTGCGCGGCCGGGCGGCGTAACGTCTGCCGGGACACGCGGTATCTCGGCAGCGCGGCGCGGTTCCCCCATGTCCAGGGAGGTTTCGCGGCCCGGGTGGTCGTGCCGGCGGAGCAGGTGCGGGCGCTGCCCGACGGGCTGGAGCTGCGGCGGGCCGCGCTGGCCGAGCCCCTGTCGGTCGCGCTGCACGCGGTGCGGCGGGCCGGTGGGGTGGCGGGCCGGCAGGTGCTGGTGACGGGCGCCGGGCCCATCGGGTGTCTGGTGGTCGCGGCGGCGAAGGCGGCCGGGGCCGCGCACGTCACCGTCTCGGATCTGCTGCCCGAGGCGCTCGCGTACGGGCGGATCGCCGGGGCCGGGACGGTCGTACGGGCCGATGATCCCGACGACCGCGGGTGGCCGGACGAGGTCGATGTGGCCATCGAGGCGTCCGGGGTGGCCGCGGGGCTCGACGCGTGTCTGCGGCGGGTGCGGCGGGGCGGGGTCGTCGTACAGCTGGGGATGCTGCCGGCGGGGCACAGTCCGTTCGCGGGGAACCTCGTGGTGAGCCGGGAGATCGAGCTGCGCGGGGCGTTCCGCTTCGACGGTGAGTTCGACGAGGCGCTGGCGCTGCTGGCCGGGGAGCCGGCGTTCGACGGGCTGATCAGTGCGGTGGTTCCCGTGGGGGCAGCCGAGTCTGCATTCGCCCTGGCCGGCGATCGGAGTCGGTCCTGCAAGGTGCTGTTGGATTTCGCCCCCGAGCCGTAGACCTGACCGTCGGTACGCGCGTGCGGGTGCGGCGCGGGTTGTTCGCGGAGGTCCCCGCGCCCCTGAAGACTCAAGGACGCCACAGAGGGTGCTCTTGGTCTGCCCACTCTCTGCTCACCTCGCCCGTGCGCATGCCCCTCCTGGCCTCCGGGTCCGCCAGGGCCATCCGATGTGGCCCGCCAGGACGATGCCGATGGTGAGGGCCAGCCAGTCGTGGACGAAGGTGGCGCTGGTGCGCCAGACCAGGGGGGTGAGGTGGGTGAACCACATGATCAGGCCCGGTGGCGAGCATCACCAGCGTCGCGCCGGCGATCCAGGCCGCGTAGAGCTTCTGGCCGGCGTTGAACTTGGCCGCGGGGCGGGACGCCGGCGTTTGTCGCGGCGCAGGGCGGCGCGCAGCCAGGTCGGTCGTGCGGGCCGAAGCGGTTGAGGCAGCCGAGGTCGGCGCGGAAGGCGCGGGAGGCGAGGGCGGCCAGGACGGGGACGGGCAGGGCCAGCCCGGCCCACTGGTGCAGGGTGACCACCAGGGCGCGGCGGCCGACGAGTTCGGCGAGCTGCGGGACGTACAGGCAGGCCGCGGTCACGACGCAGATGCCCATCAGCACGGCCGTCATGCGGTGCGGCCCAGCGCTGCAGCGTGGTGAAGCGGCGCACCGGGCCGTGACCGGGGGCAGTCAGGTCGTAGGCTCATCGTCGCGTCCGTTCGAACGGCCCACCCAGGCGTCGACGTCGTAGCCGCGCTCCTCCCAGTAGCCCGGCCGGACCTCTCGGTGACGGTGATGCCGGAGAGCCACTTGGCGGACTTGTAGAAGTACATGGGCGCCACGTAGAGGCGGACCGGGCCGCCGTGGGCGTGGCCGAGGTCCTTGTCCTGCATGCGCAGGGCGACCAGGACGTCCGCGCGGCGGGCCTGGTCGAGGGTGAGGCTCTCGGTGTACGTGCCGTCGAAGCAGGTGAAGCGGACGCGCCTTGGCCGTCGGGGCGGACCCCGGCGGCGTCCAGGAGCCGGGACAGGCGCACGCCCTCGAAGGGGGTGTGGGGGACCCGCCACCCGTGACGCACTGGACGTCGCGGACCATGCGGGTCTGGGGCAGGGCCCTGAGGTCGGCGAGGGTGTACGTCGTCGGCCGGTCGACCAGGCCGTCCACGGTGAGGCGGTAGCTCCCGGCGTTCTTGCGCGGGACGGAGGAGGCGACCGAGTAGTAGCGGAAGCCGCCGCCGTTGGGGAGCAGGCCGGTCAGGCCGGTGGGGTCCCTGTCGGCGCGCTCGCCGAGGAAGGCCTCCAGCCCGCGTTGCAGCGTGGGCGCGGCGACCACGCCGAGCGGCCCCAGGCCGAGGGTGCCGAGGAAGACACGGCGGCCGATCGGGGTGCCCCGCTCTTCGGGGGTGCTCGTCGTTCACACCCTCTGGGTACGTCGGGGCTTTCGGGTTCACGTTCTCATTCGAACACCCGCGACCCGGGCGGGACCAGGGATCGCGGGTGCTCGTCAGGGTTCCGTAACCACTTCTTACGGGACGCCGAGCGGTCACCCGCTCGAGGTCCCGCGCCGCCTTGTCGAGCTGGAACGCCTCGTTGCCGAGCCCGATCCGGGCGTGCGTCTCGGGGGCGCGGGAGCGCAGGACCAGGCCCGAGGACCACGCCGGCGACGGGCCGCGAGGCCGATGATGCCGGGCAGCACCCAGCTCAGGGCGGAGTCGGGGCCGGCGCCGACCAGCACCTCGAAGTCCTTGACCGTGTAGCCGGCGATCACCAGCAGGGCGATGCCCGCCAGCCCGGAGGTGACCAGCCGCCAGGCCTGGGCGCCGGCGGCGCCGCGGCGGACGAAGAAGACGATCGACGGAGACGGAGGCCGCCGCCATCAGCACGATCACGCCGAGGGCGCCGATGTTGCCGAACCAGGTGAACAGGTGCAGGACCGGCGCGGTCGGGTCGCCGGCCGGCTTGTCGTCGGCGAGGGCGAAGGCGGCGACGACGACCAGGCGAGACGACGGTCTGGAGCAGCGAGCCGGTGCCGGGGGCGCCGCTCGCTGCCGCTGGTGCGGCCGAAGGCGGCGGGCAGCAGGCCCTCGCGGCCCATGGCGAAGGCGTAGCGGGCGACGACGTTGTGGAAGCTGAGCATCGCGGCGAACATGCCGGTGACGAACAGGACGTGCAGGACGTCGGTGAAGGTGCTGCCGAGGCGGGACTCGGTGAGGAAGAACAGCAGTCCGGCGCTCTGCTTCTGGGACGTGCCGACGATCGCGGAGGGGCCGGTGGCGACGGTGAGCGCCCAGGAGCTGAGCGCGAAGAAGACGGCGACCCCGCCGACGGCGAGGAACATCACGCGCGGCACCAGGACGTGCGGGCGGCTGGTCTCCTCGGCGTAGACGGGGGCCTGCTCGAAGCCGAGGAAGGCGGCGATGCAGAAGCACAGCGCGGTGCCGACGCCCGCGCCGGTGAGCGTGTCGGGGTTGAAGGCGTGCAGCGACAGGCCCTCCTTGCCGGGGTCGGCGAGGGCGGCGATGTCGAAGATCACGACGAGGAGCACCTCGATGACCAGCAGCACGCCGAGCACGCGCGCGTTGAGGTCGATCTTCAGCCAGCCGAGCGCGCCGACGAGGAGCACGGCCACCAGCGCCGGTATCCACCAGGCGATCTCCACGTCGGCGTAGGTGGCGAAGAGCCCGGAGACCTCGAAGCCGAAGATGCCGTAGATGCCGACCTGGAGCGCGTTGTAGGCGACGAGGGCGACCAGGGCGGCGCCCGCGCCGGCGGTGCCGCCGAGGCCGCGGGAGATGTACGCGTAGAAGGCGCCCGCGTTGTGGACGTGCCGGCTCATCTCGGCGTATCCGACGCTGAACAGGATCAGGACGACGCCGAGGACGACGAAGAGCAGCGGCTGGCCGACGATGCCCATCACCGCGAATGTGGTGGGCATGACACCCGCGACGACCATGAGCGGGGCGGTCGCGGCGAGGACGGAGAGCAGCAGGCCCGCCGTGCCGAGCCGGTCGGCGCGCAGGGCGCGCTCCTGCCCCTTGAACGTACTGATGCCGCCGGCGCGCGGATGGGCTCGTGTGCTCGAACTGTCCGTGGTCATCGGGGAGCGTCCTCGCTCGTCTGGGTCGGGGGGTCAGGCCGTGCCGAGCGCGCGGGCGCGGGCGGCGCGAAAGCGGTGTGCGGGTCGCGGTCCGGGTACGACCAGGGCGCGGGGGTGGCGTGGCGGCCGATGCGGTGGAACAGGGCGGCGGCCTCGGCGCCCCGGCCCTCGCAGAACTTGGCGTGGGCGAGGAAGTTCAGGTCGATCAGCCGGCGCGGGTGGCCCTCCTGCTCCCACTCCAGCCACCAGTCGAAGGCGGCCTTCATGACCTGCCGGGCACGGCGGCCCGTCCAGTGACCGGAGGCGGCCGGGTCGGCGTGTTCGTGCCCGGCGGCGGCCAGCACGCGGTACCGCTCGGCGTGCGCGATGACCGGCAGGATCGCGAGCGGGGAGTCGGCGGGGGCCTGCTCGGCGGCCCAGTTGGCGAAGTCGTAGACCTCGTGCAGCGGGTCCGGACCGGCGCTCGGTACGGCTGTCGGCGAGCCGGGCGACCATCAGATGGTGGGCGTGGTGGTGGTCGGCGTAGCGGGCGCGGACCGCCTCGAAGGCGCCGGACCGCGTCCTGGTCGGCGCCGAGCGGCGCAGTCCAGCATGAGCAGGCCGAGCCAGGGGGTGGGGTCGGCGGGGGCGCGAGCGCGGCGGCGGTCCGGCAGGCCTCGCGGGCCCGGACGGGTTTCGCCTTGCCGTGCAGGGCGCGCCGGACCTGGGCGAGGGCGAGCAGCACGGCGGCGTCGGCGGACTCGGGTTCGGCGAGCAGCCACTCGCGGGCCCAGGCGGCGCAGTAGGACTCCCGGGCGAGGACGGTGACGCGGTGGCCGCTGCGGTCCCAGTCGTCCCCGGTGTGGACCAGCAGGGAACGGGCGTTCTGCCAGCGGCCCTGCGCCAGTGCGGCACGGGCGGCCACGAGCTCGGCGTCGTCGAGGGCCTCGTCGAAGGCCTGCGCCGCACGTCTGCGGCCACGGCCGAGGGGAGGCGGGGGTGGGGGCACCGCGAACTTCCTCACGCGCTCTTCTTGTGTTCCGGCTCACGGCGAACGGGGGAGCGCGGATGTGCGCACTGCCATGAACTGATCACGCACAGCACAACCCCCAGCCAACGGTTGTCGTCAAGGGCCGTCAGGGCGTTACACGCGTCAACTGGCGTCACCTGTGAGGCAATTGTGATCAAGGGGCAGACGTGACAGGCGTGACGCAGCGGCCGATTTTTCCGTTTGGCCCTTTGTGACGTACGCCATAGCGTGGGCTGCCTCGGCCCCCGACGATGGCATGACGTACGGGCGCGCCGGGTGAAGCCGGCCGGTACAGTCGGCCCCTACGCAACCGTGAACCCGACCTGACGATCGAGGTACACCGCGTGTCGGTTCTAGTTCTGGTGCTCGCCCTGAGCGCCGCCTGCTGTCTGGGCTTCGGCTTCGTGCTCCAGCAGAACGCGGCTCAGCGTGCCCCGCTGAGCGACTTCCTCTCCTTCCGGCTGCTGCTCGACCTGGTGAAGGTGCCGCGCTGGCTGGGCGGCATCGGGCTGATGGTGGTCGGCATGGCGCTGGGCGCGACCGCGCTGGGGCAGGGCGAGATCTCGCTGGTGGAGCCGCTGCTGGCGACGAACCTGCTGTTCGCGCTCGCGCTCTCCCGCCAGCCAGACCCGGCAGCCACTGGGCCGCCAGGGCTGGGCGGGCCTCGTCCTGCTGGCGGGCGGTGTGACGGCGTTCATCGTCGGCGGGCCAGCCGCACGGCGGCGGCGCACGGCCGACCCGGTGCGGCAGTGGCTGATCATCGGCGTCATGGTCGGGCTGGCCCTGCTGCTCACGGCGTACGCCAAGCGTTCGCGGCTCAGCTCGGGCCCGGTGCTGCTGGCCACGGCCGCCGGGCTGCTGTACGGCGTCCAGGACGCGCTGACCCGGGTGAGCGGCCAGCGGTTCGCCGACGGCGGCTTCGCCGGAGCTGCTGACCGGCTGGCAGCCGTACGCGGTGGTGGCGCTCGGCGTCACCGGGCTGGTCCTGGTCCAGAGCGCCTTCGAGACCGCTTCCCTGCGCATGTCCCTGCCCGCCCTGACCGCGGCCCAGCCGCTCGCCGGCATCGTCTGCGGCGTCGGCTTCCTCGGCGACCGGCTGCGCGCCGACGCGGGGCGCTCGCGCTGGGAGGCCGGGGCGGGGCGTGGTCGCCGGGATCGTGCTGCTGGGCATGCATCCGGCGATGCCGCAGGGCGACGGGCATGCCGCGAGTGCCGTCCGCGGGAGCGGCGTCAGCCCGACCAGCGCGCCGTGCGGCCTGGACGCGTGCCCGCGGACGGCCGGCGTGCTGACCGCGCGAGGATCGCCCTGGCTGCCTGGTTGGATGGCGCCCATGAGCGCTGCTGACGAGATCCTCGACATCGTCGACGAGAACGACCGGGTCGTCGGGCAGTCCCCGCGCGGCGAGGCCTACGCCCATGGGCTGCGCCACCGCTGTGTGTTCATCCAGGCCCGGGACGCCGAGGGCCGGCTCTTCGTGCACCGCCGCACACCGACGAAGCTGGTGTTCCCGTCGCGTCACGACATGTTCGTCGGCGGAGTGGTCGGCGCGGGCGAGTCCTACGAGGACGGCGCGCTGCGCGAGGCCGAGGAGGAACTGGGCGTGAGCGGCCTGCCGCGTCCCGCGTACCTCTTCAAGTTCCTCTACGACGACGGTGCCGGGCAGACCTGGTGGTCGGCGGTGTACGAGGTGCGCTGCGAGCTGCCGGTGAGCCCGCAGGTGGAGGAGGTCGCCTGGCACGACTTCCTGCCCGAGGCCGAGGTCGAGCGGCGGCTGAGCGAGTGGGCGTGGGTGCCGGACGGGCTGGCGGCGTACGAGCGGCTCAGGGCCTACCGGGCGGCGGCCGGCTGATCCGCCCGCGGTCCGCCCGCGAGCGCGTCGGCGAGAGCCCGCTCCTGGTCGGCGGTGATGCCCAGGCCGGCCGGCACACCCGAACCGTAGCGGGCGGCACCGACAACGCCCGGCGACCGCCGCCCGGGTAGGGTCGCGCACGTGATCGAGTTCGTACGGAACGTCCGGTTGTGGTTCGCGCCCGCCGAGGTACGGCAGGACGGCGAGACGCCCGACTACCGGTTCTCGCTGGCGAACGAGCGCACCTTCCTGGCCTGGCTGCGCACCGCGCTCGCGCTGATCGGCGGCGGCTTCGCCGTGGACCAGTTCCTGCCGGACCTGCGCTGGGGCTGGCGGGTGGGGCTGGCGCTCGCGCTGCTCGCCGCGGGCGTGCTGTGCTCACTGCGGGCGGTCAACCACTGGGTGCGCTGCGAGCGGGCCATGCGCCGGGGCGAGGATCTGCCGGTGTCCCGGTTCCCGGCGCTGCTGAGCCTCGTCGTCGCGGTCGTGGCCGTCGCGATGGTGCTCGTGGTGCTCGTGGGGTGGGAGGGGTGAGCACGCCGAGAGCGTCGCGGAGTCCCGTGACCGCGACCCCGGGCTCCAGCCCGAGCGGACCCGCCTCGCGTGGCGCCGTACGACACTGTCGGGCACGGTCCGCCGTGCTCGCCGTGAAGACCGCCCTGCACGGCGGGGTCTCGGCGGCCGGGGTCGTCGCGTGCGCCCTGTGCTGTGTCCTGTGGCTGGGCTTCCTGGCGCTCGCCCACCGCCGCATCCGCGTCCTGGCGGCAACCGGCAGCCCCGCGGCGTTGGCTCCCCGGCACGCTTCGGCCGCGGTGCTGTGCACGGTGGCGATGGCGGTGTGCGGGGCCGCCCTCGTCCTCTAGCCACTCCGGCACACGCGCGGCCCAGGGCTCGCTGCTGCCACGCGCCCTCCGCTGTCCCCAGTCCACCGTCACCACGATCTTGCCGCGGGTGCGGCCCTCCTGGTGCGCAGATGCGCGTCCGCGGCCCGCTCCAGCGGGAACGTCTCGGAGACGTGCACGCTCACCACGCCCTCCTCCGCCAGGTCGGTCAGCCGCTGGAGGTCCTCGGCGTCGGGGCGTACGAAGTAGTAGCGGCCGCCGTAGTCACGACGTCGCCGTCGGCGATCGACACCAGGCGGCCCTCAGGGGCCAGCAGGTTCGCCGAGACCTTCATCGCGTCCCCGCCGACCGTGTCGAACACCGCGTCCACGCCCTCGGGCGCCAGTCCCCGTACCCGCTCGCCCAGGCCCTCGCCGTACGTCACCGGCTCCCCGCCCAGGCCCCGCACGAAGTCGTGGTTGGGCTCGCTCGCCGTACCGATCACCCGGGCGCCGAGGTGGGCACAGAGCTGCACGGCGATCGAGCCGACGCCGCCGGCCGCCGCGTGCACCAGGACGGTCTCGCCCCGCTTCACCTGGAGCACCTTGAGCAGCACCTGGTAGGCGGTGAGCCCGACCAGCGGCAGTCCGGCCGCCTCCTCGAAGGAGAGATTGCGCGGCTTGCGGGCGAGGGTGCGCAGGGGCGCGGCCACGTACTCGGCGAACGTGCCGCGGGAGAGGAAGTCCTCACGTACGTACCCGATGACCTCGTCCCCGACGTCGAGCTCCGAGACGGCCACGCCGGGCCGTACGACGACGCCCGAGACGTCCCAGCCGGGCACCACGGGGAAGGCGGGGTCGAGGATGCCGTCGAGGTAACCCTCGCGGGCCTTCCAGTCGACGGGGTTCACGGCCGCCGCCCGCACCTTGACCAGCACCGAGTCCGGGCCGACCTTGGGATCGCGGACCTCGCCGAACGCCAGCACCTCGGGTCCGCCGTACCGTGAGTAGCTGATGGCCTTCATGGCTCCGACCTTCCGGGCTCCGCGCGCGCCGCGCAAGCCGGATGGCCTGAACGAACCGGCCCGCAGGCTCCCCGGCGGCTCGTGGCAGGAGCCGTCGGCCTATCGTGGCTCCGATCACGTTTTGGCCCCCCTCTGGACGACATACCGACCGGTCGGCATCATGTGTCGGGAACCGTCCGTCTGCCCGTAGGAGCGCGCATGAGCCCCGACCACCCGCCCGGACTCGATCTCGACCGGCTGCGCGGCCTGCTCGACCGGGAGCGGCCCGGCCTGGTGAACGGACCGCTGTCCGGCCGGCTGATCGAGGGCGGACGGTCGAACCTCACGTACGCGGTCTCCGACGGCACCGCCCGATGGGTCGTACGGCGGCCGCCGCTCGGCCATGTCCTGGCCACCGCGCACGACATGAAGCGCGAGCACCGGGTGATCAGCGGGCTGTACCCGACCGCTGTGCCGGTTCCGCGGCCGGTGCTGCTGTGCGAGGACGAGGAGGTGCTCGGCTCGCCCTTCTACGTCATGGAGTTCGTCGAGGGCACCCCGTACCGCACGGCCGACCAGCTCGCCCCGCTCGGCCCCGAGCGGACCCGGGGCGCGGTGCTGAACCTGGTGGACACGCTGGTCGAGCTGCACGCGGTCGACCCCGGCGAGGTGGGACTCGGCGGACTTCGGGCGGCCCGAGGGCTTCCTGGACCGGCAGTTGCGGCGCTGGGGCAAGCAGCTGGACGCCTCCCGCAACCGCGACCTGGCCGGCATCGACGAACTGCACGCCGCCGCTCGGCCGGGACCTGCCCCGCTCCCCCGCCCCGGCCGTCGTGCACGGCGACTACCGGCTCGACAACGTGCTGATCGGCGAGGACGACACGATCAGGGCGATCCTCGACTGGGAGATGTCGACGCTGGGCGACCCGCTCACCGACCTCGGCCTGCTGGTGATGTACAGCATGCCGCTGGGCATGCCCGACTCCCCCGTCTCCACGACCGCCGAGGCCCCCGGGCACCCCTCGCCGTCCGAACTCATCGAGCGGTACGCCGCGCGCTCGGGGCGCGACGTCGCCGCGGTCTCCTGGTACACGGCGTTCGCCTGGTTCAAGCTCGCCGTGATCCTGGAGGGCATCCACTACCGCTACACGCTGGGCCAGACGGTCGGCCGCGGCTTCGACCGCATCGGCGACCTCGTGCCCGTCTTCATCCGGCACGGACTGACCACGCTCCACGAAGGCCTCCAGGAGGGCTGATCCACATGGACTTCGCTTTCGACGCGCGCACCGAAGAGCTGCGCGCCAAGCTCCTCGCCTTCATGGACGAGTACGTCTATCCGGCCGAGGCGGTGGCCCACGAGCAGCGCGCCGCGGCTCGCCTCGCCGTGGGAGACGCCGTGCCGTGGTGGAGGAGCTGAAGGCCGAGGCGCGCAGGCAGGGCCTGTGGAACCTCTTCCTGCCGGACTCCGAGTACGGGGCCGGGCTCACCAACCTCCAGTACGCGCCGCTCGCCGAGATCATGGGCCGCTCCCCGCAGCTGGCGCCGACGGTCACGAACTGCGCGGCGCCCGACACCGGGAACATGGAGGTGCTGACCCAGTTCGGCGACGAGCAGCAGAAGCAAGCAGTGGCTGGAGCCGCTGCTGGCCGGCGAGATCCGCTCGGCGTTCGCGATGACCGAGCCGGAGGTGGCCTCCTCGGACGCCACCAACATCACCACCCACATCGAGCGGGACGGCGACGAGTACGTCATCACCGGCCGCAAGTGGTACATCTCCGGGGCGATGAACCCGGACTGCAAGATCTTCATCGTGATGGGCAAGACGGACCCGGACGGCGACGACATCCGCCGCCAGCAGTCCATGGTGCTGGTCCCCCGCGACACCCCGGGCGTGACCATCAAGCGCGCGATGCAGGTGTTCGGCTACGAGGACCACTACCACGGCGGCCACGCCGAGGTGATCTTCGACCACGCGCGCGTGCCGGTGTCGAACCTGATCGGTGAGGAGGGCGGCGGCTTCGCCATCGCCCAGGCCCGGCTCGGTCCCGGCCGGATCCACCACTGCATGCGGCTCATCGGCATGGCCGAGCGGGCGATCGAGCTGATGTGCCGCCGGGCCGCGTCCCGTACGGCCTTCGGCAAGGCGCTGGCCCAGCAGGGCGTGGTCCACAACTGGATCGCGGACGCGCGGGTCACCGTCGAGCAGTTGCGGCTGCTGGTGCTGAAGACGGCCTGGCTGATGGACACGGTCGGCAACCGGGGTGCCCACACCGAGATCCAGTCCATCAAGATCGCCACGCCGCGGGCGGTGGTCGACATCCTCGACCGGGCGATCCAGTTGCACGGCGCGGGCGGTGTCAGCCAGGACTTCCCGCTGGCGGAGCTGTACGCCGGGGCGCGGACGCTGATGATCGCGGACGGGCCGGACGAGGTGCATCAGCGGTCGCTGGCGCGGCGGGAGCTGAAGCAGTACCTGTGATGTGGGGCGGGCGGTGGGGGTTTCTTCGCCCCCGCCGCCCCTACCCGTCCCATCCCCAGGGGCGCTGCCCCTGCGACCCCGCCAGGGGGCTGCGCCCCCTGGACCCCCGATCGGCCTGAACGGCCTGGTCCTCAAACGCCGGACGGGATGAGGGGGGCGAGCCCGGCTTCTTGGCTGACCGATTCGGGTGGCTGGTGGGCGCAGCCCCCTGGGTCAGGGGCGCAGCGCCCGCAGCAGCAGGTCCGCCAGGTGGTCGGCGACCTGCTGGGGGCTCATGCGGGCCGTCGGGGCGGTACCAGGTCGACAGGTGGTGGACGGAGCCGAAGTGGTAGTCGACCACCAGGTCCGCCGGGGTCGCCTTGGAGAAGACGCCCGACTCCTGGCCCTCCTCGACCAGCGCGCGGAAGCGTTCGTGGTAGCGGCGGCGCTCGGCAGCGCACCTGCTTGTTCTTCTCGGGGCTCAGGTGGTGCATGGAGCGGAAGAAGATCATCGCGTCGTCGAGGTTGTCGATGGTCGTGACGACGACGTCGGCTGCCGCGGCCCGCAGCCGCTTCTCGACCGGCTCGTCGGCGTCCGCGAAGGCGTCGAGCCGCTCCTGCTGGATGCGCAGCACGCGCGCGTACACCTCGTGCAGGAGGTCGTCCTTGGAGCCGAAGTAGTGGTACAGCGCCCCCTTGGTGACGCCGGCCGCCTCGACGATCTCCTGCACCGAGGTGCGGTCGTAGCCCTGCTCGGCGAAGAGCCGGGTGGCGGCGGCCAGGAGCCGCTGCGGCACGGGCGTGCCGTCCCAGTCCGTCGTCCTGGGCACTGCCGCCACCTGCCTTTCCGTATCTGCTGTCAGTCGTCTTGCGTCGCGGGAACGCAGTTCCCGACGGAGGATCTTCCCACTGGCCGTCTTCGGCAAGTCGGGCAGGATCTCCACCTGGCGCGGGTATTTGTAGGCGGCCAGTCTCTCCTTGCAGTACGCGGCGAGTGCGTCCGGGTCCGTCTCGGCCCCGGACGGAGGCTGATGTACGCCTTGACGGTCTCCCCGCGGTACCCGTCGGGCACCCCGACGACGGCGGCCTCGCGCACCGCCGGGTGGGTGTAGAGCACGTCCTCGACCTCGCGCGGCCAGACCTTGAAGCCGGACGCGTTGATCATGTCCTTCTTGCGGTCGACGACGTACAGCCAGCCCTGCGGCGTCCATGAAACCGATGTCGCCGGTGCGCAGTTCGCCGCCGGGGAAGGTCTCGGCGGTGGCGTCGGGGCGCCGCCAGTAGCCGGGGACGACCTGCGGGCCGCGGACGACGATCTCGCCCTGCTCGCCGAAGGGCACCTCCTCGCCCGGCGTCGTCGACGATCCGTACGACCGTGTCGGGGCCGGGCAGCCCCACGGCGAGCGTCCCGGAGGCCGGGTCGACGGGCGCCTCCAGACCGGGCGGCACGGAGGCGCAGGGCGCGGTGCACTCGGTGAGCCCGTAGCCGTTGCGGATGTACGGCCCGAAGCCCGCCCGGAACTTCTCCACCAGCGCGGGCGGCAGCGGGGCGCCGCCGGAGGAGATCATCCGGAAGGAGGCGAAGTGGTCGCGGGTGACGGACGGGTGGGCGGCCAGCGCCATGAAGGCGGTCGAGGGGCCGACCGTGTAGTGCGGCCGGTGCTCGGCGAACGCGTCCAGCACCACACCCGCCTCGAAGCGGTAGGCCAGCACGAGCGTGCCCGCGCTGTTCAGACAGGCGCCGAACTGGCAGACCATGCCGGTGATGTGGAACAGGGGCGCCATCGCGAAGTACACGGGCCGCTCGGGCAGCCCCAGGCCGGTCCCCTGCCGCTCGGCGTTGTACATGATGTTGCCGTGCGTGTTGGTGGCGCCCTTGGGGGTGCCGCTGGTGCCCGAGGTGTAGCTGATCAGCGCGAGTGTCGGAGGGACCGGGTTCCCGGTCCTCGGGCGCCTGGTGCGCGGCCCGCGCCACGGCCACCAGGTCATCGGCGTCGGAGGCCTGCGGCAGCCGCTCGAAGGTCAGCACGCGCGCGTCGTCGCGCGTCTGGAAGTCCAGCTCGCACCCGGTGAGCACGATCCGCACGGGCGAGTCGGCCGCCGTGTCGCGCAGATACGACTCCCAGGCCCGGTCCGAGCAGATCAGCGCGGCCACCTCGCCGTCCCGCAGGACGTGCGCCGACCTCGCCCGACTTGTACATCGGGTTGACGGGCACGACGACCGCGCCCGCCTTCCACGCGCCGAGCACGGCGAGCACGAAGTGCGGGGAGTTCTGCAGCAGCACCGCGACCCGGTCGCCGCGCTCCAGGCCGCGTGCGGCGAGGTGCCCGGCGACGGAGTCGCTGAGCTCGTCGACCTCCCGGTAGGTCAGCCGGCCGTCGAAGTAGGCGAGGAAGTCGCTGTCCGGCGTCTCGGCCGCGACCCGCGCGCAGGGCGTGCACGAGGGAGCCGGCGGGGCTGATCGCGCCCTTCTGGGTCGTCGCTGAGCAGGGCGAGCCAGGGCTTGGCCGCGTAACGGGACTCGGTCACCGGGTCTCCTCCCACTGCTGCTGGATGCGGTTCATGCCGGTCAGCCACCGGTCGGGGTCGCCGGCCCGGGCCTGGTGGTAGGCGGCGACCTCGGGGTGCGGCAGGATCAGGAAGCGGTCCTCCTCGATGCCCTTGACCAGGGCGTCCGCCACGGCCTCCGGCTCGATCGCGGTCGGCTGGAGCACCAGGTCACCCGCGCTGCCGGTGGCGGCCAGCATGTCGGTGCGTACGCCCTGGGGGCAGATGGCGTGGACCTTCACGCCCCGGTGCCGGTACGTCAGCGACAGCCACTCGGCGAAGGCGAGGGCGCCGTGCTTGGTGACGGCGTAGGGCGCGGCGCCGATCATGGTGAGCAGCCCGGCGGCGGAGACGGTGGAGACGAACCGGCCACTGCCGCGCTCCAGCCAGGCGGGCAGCAGCTCCTGAGCGGCCCGGACATGGGCCATGACGTTCACGTCCCAGGAGAGCGCCCACGCCTTCTCGTCCAATGCCTGGCCGGAATCGATGCCGTCGAAGGCGACACCGGCGTTGGCGCAGTAGACGTCGACGGTGCCGCCGAGCGCGTCCCGGGCCTCGCCGACGATCGCCGAGGCGTCGCCGGGCACGGCGATGCCGCCGACCTCGTCGGCGACGTGCTTGGCCCGCTCGGCGTCCAGGTCGTTGACGACGACGCGGGCCCCCTCGGCGGCGAAGCGCCGGGCAAGCGCGGCTCCGATACCACCACCGGCCCCCGTGACAACGACTCCGGCCCCTTGAAAGGCTCCCACCATCGGTCTCCTTAGACGCGGCTCAGCAATGGCGCCAGACTAACCGGTCGGTATGTACCACGGAAGGGGCTACCGGCAACGCCCCCGAAGGGGCGCGGGGAACTGCGCGAAAAGCCACAGACGGCCCGCAGCCTCCCCACGGCCCGCGGAAGCGCATACCGTGCCCATGCCGACCGCCCCCGCTCAAGGAGGTCACCGCATGCGCCCTTCCAGACGAGCCGTACTCACCACCGCCACGGCGGCAGCCGTATCGGCCACCTCCACCGCAGCCGCCGCCCAGAGCCGCAGGCACCTGCGCACCGGCTTCGAACGGCTCGCCCACGACGGCTACTCCCTGCTCGATGACCAAAAGGTCGGAATCGTCACCAACCCCACCGGCGTCACCCGCGACGTCCGCCACATCGTCGACGTCATGCACGCAGACGACCGCGTCGACCTCACCGCTGTCTTCGGCCCCGAGCACGGCTTCCGGGGCACCGCACAGGCCGGCGGCTCCGAGGGCCGCTACGACGACCCGGCGACCGGTCTGCCTGTCTACGACACGTATCTCAAGAGCGGCCGGCCGCTCGCCGACGTCTTCACCACGTCCGGCGTGGACACGGTCGTCTTCGACATCCAGGACGTCGGCGCGCGCTTCTACACGTACATCTGGACCCTGTACGACTGCATGGAGGCCGCGCAGCTCGCCGGCAAGCGGTTCGTGGTCCTGGACCGGCCGAACCCGGTGACCGGGCGGGCGGCCCTGGGGCCCGTGCTGCACAAGGAGTTCGCCACGTTCGTCGGACGCCAGCCCATCTCCCAGGCGCACGGAATGACCGTCGCGGAGCTGGCGCGGCTGTTCAACGGCGAGTTCCTGACCGAGCCCGTGCCGCTGGAGACCGTGACGATGTCGGGCTGGAAGCGCTCGGAGTTCTACGACGCCTCCGGGCTGCCCTGGGTGCCGCCGAGCCCGAACATGCCGACGCCCGAGACGGCGCTGGTGTACTCGGGGACGTGTCTGTTCGAGGGCACGAACCTGTCGGAGGGGCGCGGCACGACCCGGCCGTTCGAGCTGTTGGGCGCGGAGGGCGTCGATCGTCGCTGGGCGGCCGAGGCGAACGAACTCGGCCTGCCCGGCGTGCGCTTCAGGGAGGCGTACTTCGCGCCCACCTTCTCGAAGTTCCAGGGCAGGACGATCGGCGGCGTGCAGGTCCATGTGCACGACCGGGCCGCGTTCGATCCCGTACGCACGGGAATCGGCCTGCTCGTGACCGCGAAGCAGGTCTGGAGCGGCTTCGCCTGGCGCCCGGACAACTGGATCGACAAGCTCACCGGCTCCGCGCGCGTGCGCACGATGATCGACGCGGGCGCGGACACCGACGAGGTCGTGGCGGGGTGGCAGGAGGAGCTGGGGGCGTTCCGCAGGATGCGGCGGAAGTACCTCGTCTACCGCTGAGCACGGCATTCCACGCCCCAATGAGCCCGTGACATATGGCCAAGCTCCCCCGTTGGCAGGACGATGCGCCCAGATCGTGGCGTCACCGGGGGCTAGGGGGCCTGTCATGGCGGATCCGGCGATGAGCGTGACTCACGAGGAACTGGTCCGGCTGGTGCTGGCGGCGGGCCGCGTCCGCTGACCCGCCGCCGGCTCTTGCTTCACCGGTGCGAGGTGAACTCCACGACCTGCTGGTAGGTCGGCCGGTTCTGCCAGCTGATCTTGCCGTGCTTGATGCCACCGAGGGTGCGGTGGATGACCGAGTCGGCGCACCACTGGTCGCCCGCCGCGCACTGGTCGTCGCCGGGGTAGACCTGGGCCGCGGTCTTGCCGGCCGCCTCCTTCAGGGTGCCGACGAGGGTGTCACGGCAGGTGCTGAGGCTGCCGCCGCCGCAGTACTTCTTGGCGAGCGGCCCCTGCACCTGCTCGCCGAGCACGGCCCGGATGTCCTTGTCGACATAGCTCCACCAGCCGTACTGGAAGGAGCTTCCGGCGTGTGAACCGGTCGGGCCGTGGGCGGCCGACGGGGACTCGTCGACGGGTAGGTTCGCGGTCATGGCCGCATAGAGCTCGCTGCCGAGGCCCGGTTCGAACTCGGCCTTGACCAGCAGCGGCCACCAGGCGTCCAGGATGCGGACCGCGTCGGCGTCGGCGTACTTCTTGGAGCCGGCCGAGGTCTCCGTGCGCTTGCCGCCGGCCGCGACCCAGGCCTGGAGCTTGCTGACGGCAGCGGCGGTGGCGGAGTCGGTGACCGGCGAACTGGTGACGACCTTCAGCAGCTTGGGCAGGACGTCCTCCGCCCGCAGATCGGCCGTTCCCGCGTCGGCCATGGCCTTCACCAGCGAGGCCCTGGTCACCCCGCCCTGTTGGACCAGCTTCTTCACCCGGTCCTCGAGGAGGTTGCCGCGGTGCACGGACCCGTTGCCCCAGGGCGCGGTCGTGTAGTCCTTGGCCTGCTTGTTGTTCCAGGAGATGTAGTAGTCCTGGTCGATCGAGTTGGGGTGGGCGGAGGGCGGGGTGTAGTCGGCCGTGTTGGTCGCCGGGTTCCAGCCCCGCCACTCGTACGCCGGCCGCGCCCACACCGGGAACTCGGCGTCCACGCCGTTCGCGCGCACCGGGTTGTCGCCGCTGTTGTAGTACGCGGTGTGCTCCGAGTCGGCGTAGAACCAGTTGAAGGTGTAGTTGATGTGCTGCACCGCCTTCTGGAAGGAGTCCGGGCCCTTGACGTAGCCGGGGTCGTTCAGCATCTGGAAGCCGATGATGGAGTCGGCCTCGTGCATGAAGGACGAGCGCAGGGTGGTGTAGGCGACCTTCTTGCCGCCGACCGTCGCGCGGTACTCGACGGGCCCGTACTTCGTGCGCCAGACGCGCATCGTGTACGAACCGGCAGCGGTGCCGTCGGCGACCGTCGGCTTCCAGGCGTTCTTCTGCTCGATCTTCTCCATCGGCGTGCAGGTGCCGCGGTACAGGTAGTGGTAGTCGTCCTGGCACAGTTCGACGGCGTAGCTGTCGATGATGTCCTGGCCGGAGGTCGTGGCGCTCCACGAGTAGTCCTGGCCCCGGCCGAGTTCGACGTACATGCTCAGGCCCGCGAAGGAGGCGCCACGGGCGCTGATGCCCGGGCCCTGGATCTCCTGGAGCAGCAGCAGCTGGGGGGCGAAGTAGCCGGTCTGCGGGCCGAACACGGCGACGGGGTGGCCGCTGGCGGTGTGCTCGCCGCTGACCACGAGGGCGTTGGACATGCCGCGCTTGGCGGACGAGCGGGCGGCCTTCGCCGCCTCGCCGGACGCGCCGGTGGCACCGGCCGTCGCGGCGCTGCCGGTGCGGTCGTGGACGAGCGGCTCGGGCTTCACCGAGCCGGCGTCGGGCAGGGCCGCGCCCTGCGGGTCGTCCGGCCTGGTCGCGTACGGGAAGCTGCCGTCGTGGACGGTGAGGACGGCCTCCGGGTCGTTGCGCTCACGGAAGGATTCCCAGACCTTGGTGCCCTCCGCGACGCCGTACTTCTCCTGGGCGGCGAGCAGCGAGAGCGCGTTGCCGACCTCGCCGCCCCCGCCGGAACCGAACAACGAACCGACGACCGAAGCCAGCGCGACCAGGTCGGTGATCTTGAAGCGCTCGATCGTCCCGGCGTTGGTGACCGAGTCCTTGTGCCCGGTGAGGACGTACTCGCCGGGGAAGGAGCGGCCGCTGTCGGAGGCTTCGATATAGGAGTTGATGCCGTCGAGGTAGGCCTTGGCGTCGGCGAGGGCCTGCTTGCCTCGCTCGCCGTTGGTGGCGATGGCGTTGTCGATCTGCGCCTGCAGATCGGCCTCGGTGTACGGGGCGTGCCGCCAGAACTGCTGTTCCAGAC
Organism: uncultured Actinomycetota bacterium; assembly: GCA_963798065.1. Taxonomy (GTDB): domain Bacteria; phylum Actinomycetota; class Actinomycetes; order Streptomycetales; family Streptomycetaceae; genus Streptomyces. The sequence goes on from CAWCSC010000003.1 coordinate 277,597, forward strand.
CCTGGTTGGAGGGCGCGCCGCCGGCGAAGGCGGTCAGCTGCCCGCGTCCGACGTGCCGGAAGACGTCCATCAGCCACAGCCGGTCCTGGGCGGCCGCATAGCCGGCACCGAACTCGGTGCCGTACCGAGTGGTACCGGTGATGTGCGGCACGCCCGTCTTCTTGTCCCGGACGATCCTCACGTCGCTGCGCCCGGCGGGCTCGATGCTGGAGGCGACCTGGTCGGCGGGCACTCCGAACGACGCGTCGTTGAAGAAGTTGTTGATCTTGTCGTTGGTGAGGCCGGTGTAGCCCTTGGCGAGGTCGGAGTACGGCCCGAGCTGGTCCTCGGCGTGCTCGGGCTGGGTGCCGAAGGCCTGGTTGAGGAGGATCTGGGCGAGGGTGGCGTTGCCGTTCTGGCCGGGCGGGAGGATGTCCGAACACTGGTTGCCGCAGTAGTCGTTCGCCGCTGCCGCGGCCTGCGCGCTCTGTGTTTCCGAGGCGGCCGCCGGGGCAAGCGGCGACAAAAGACCTGCGATCAGGGCGCATACCGATGTGGTCTTCAGGAACCCGGGGATTCTGCGGGGAGTTCTCATTCTGTCGAGAACGGTGCGTGGGTTACGCCGTGGCATGGGGGGATCCTCCCGACGGGGGTGGCCGGGATGTTACCGCCGGTAGCCCCGGGTTTGAAGATGAACAAGCGTCACTTTTTGGAGTCAGCACAACAGGCACACAGACCACGGCAGTCGACTCGCGAGCCTCTTCGGACGGCTTATGGAGGCCATTTGAAATCGGATGGAGCCGATTCGCTTGTCGATACGTCTATTCGGCGACGTCCGTACGACGACGCCGAAGTGACCGGATTACAGGTGCAGGTGTGACGGAGGTGCAGGACGATGGCCGGTTTCCGGAGTCTGGCGAGACAGGTCCGCGATCCGCGGTGCGATCTGGCCTTGCGGCGTTATTCGCTGCGCAAGTGCCTTGAGAGGTTCGCCCCTTACGGACACAGGGCGACCTGGGACCATTTGTGCTCCCGGGCAGGGTTCGGTCCCGAGGACCGGTCCCCCGATCCGGTGCGGCTCGTGGCCGCACTGGACGAGCTGGAGGAGGCGCGGGCGGTCTGGCTGGCCTACGAGGTCGAGTTCGCCGAGCGCCGCAAGAAGGAGAAGCACGACGGACTGCGCCGGCCGGGCACTGTGGACGACTGGCACCGGCTGACCTGGGGCGGTTTCGGCGTGGCGTGGTGCGACGATCCGGCGGTCCATCCCCGTGAACCGCTGGCCGAGGTGCTGCGCCGGCTGATCGCCGCGCTGGAGCGCGAGCCGGGCTCGGCGTGCCCGGTGTGCGGCGGGGAACAACTCGCCTGGAAGTACGGCCTGGACCACGAACCCTCGACGGGTCCGGTCTGCACGGTCTGCGGAATCCTGGTACCGCGTCCCGTGCTCACGCCTGAGTCCCTGGCGTACGCCAGGCGGGCGAGGCTGCTGTTGATGTCGGCTTGACGAACGCGGGTGCGCGGGGGGTGTGCCGGGGATGCCGCACCCCCACTGTCGTCGCGAGGACCGACTGTCAGTGGTGACTGGCACCATCGACGCATGGTGCAGGTGTGTCTGAACGGAGCGCGGGGAGCCGCCGACGGTGCGGCGGTGCCGCTGTCGCCCGAGTCGATGGCCGAGTCGGCTGCGCAGGCCGTCGCGGCCGGGGCCACGGATGTCCATGTCCATCCCAAGACGCCGTGCGGGCGGGACACGTTGTCGCCGCGGGTGCTCGCGGTGACGCTGGAGGCGATTCGGGCACGGGTGTCGGTGCCGGTCGGCGTGACGACGGGGGCGTGGGCGGAGCCGGACCCCGCCGCCAGGCTGGACCGTATCCGCGGTTGGACCGTCCTGCCCGACCACGCCTCGGTCAACTGGCATGAGCCGGGCGCGGAGGAGGTGGCCGCCGCGCTCATCGATCTCGGGGTCGGTGTGGAGGCCGGCATCTGGTCCGGTACGGACGGGGCGGAGCGGTTCGCCGCGTCTTCGGTGGGGCCGAGGGTTCTGCGGGTGCTTGCGGAGGTGACGGACACGGACGCGGAAGGTGCTGTTTCCTCAGCGCGGGCGCTGTTGTCCGACATCGGCTCTGCCCATGGCCGTCCTGTGTTGTTGCACGGGGAGGACGAGGGCGCGTGGCCTGTACTGCGGCTCGCGGGGCGGCTGGGGGTGGCTACGCGGGTCGGGCTGGAGGATGTGCTGGTCCTGCCGGACGGGAAGCGGGCCGGGTCCAATGCGGAGTTGGTGGCGGCGGGGCTGGGTGAGTACCGGGCGGGTTAGCCGCCAGATGCTCGGCGCCACTGCTGGAGCCGGGCGGTGCGCAGCCCGGCGCAGCGGGGTGCCGCTCTCTGTGGGACGGGCGCCGCCCTGGGGGCACCTCCCAGGCCCTTGAGGCACGGGGAGGGGCACGCACGCCCGCAGCCGAGTGCACCCGCACAGGGCTACGCGCGCCTCTTGTCGACCATCAGGCGGGAGCCCGTGAGGTGTTCGCCGAAGACGTCGCCCGGGTTGGACAGGACGCACGTGTCGAGGGAGAGGCAGCCGCAGCCGATGCATTCGGTGAGGTGGTCTCGGAGGCGGTTCAGTTGTTTGATGCGCTCGTCCAGTTCGGAACGCCAGACTTCCGAGAGGTGCGCCCAGTCCTCCCGCGTCGGCGTCCGCTCCTCGGGGAGTTCCTCCAGCGCCTCGCGGATCGTGGCCAGCGGGATGCCGACCCGTTGCGCGGCCCTGATGAAGGCGACCCGGCGGAGCGTGTCACGTGAGTAGCGGCGCTGGTTGCCCGAGGTCCGGCGACTGCCGATCAGGCCCTTGGACTCGTAGAAGTGCAGGGCGGAAACAGCGGCGCCGCTCCGCGCCGCGACCTGGCCGACCGTGAGCTCATGGATCTTCTCTGGAATCTGGGGCACCCATCGAACCCTACCCAGTCCGTTGACACGACCCCCCACAGCCGACCATGCTAAGCAGTCGCTTAGAGATGCGGGCACTCCGCAGACTCCCTGACACGCGAGAGGCCGGGACATGGCAGAGCCGAGGATCTTCACGTCCGTCGACGACCTGAGGTCGACGGTGGGCGAGCAGCTGGGGTACACCGACTGGCTCGACATCGACCAGAAGCGGATCGACCTCTTCGCGGAGGCCACCGGCGACCACCAGTGGATCCACATCGACCCCGAGAAGGCCGCCGCGGGGCCCTTCGGCACCACCATCGCCCACGGCTATCTGACCCTGTCGCTGCTCCCCCTGTTCGGGCCGCAGCTGATCGCCGTCGAAGGCGTGAAGATGGGCGTCAACTACGGGACGAACAAGGTGCGTTTCCCCGCACCCGTACCGGTCGGATCCCGGCTGCGCGCCACCGCCACCATCACCGGCGTCGAGGACGTGACCGGCGGCGTCCAGGTCACCGTGGCCTTCACGGTGGAACGCGAGGGCGGCGACAAGCCCGTGTGCGTCGCCGAGTCCGTCGCCCGCTACTACTTCTGAACCCGGCGGGCTACTTCTCCCCCACCATCCGCAGCACGAGGTCGGCATACAGCGCGCCGACCTCGTCCGGCGTCCACGGCCCGTCGACGTTGAACCAGCGGGCCACGTCGATGCAGAGGGAGAGCACCGCGAGGGTGGTCCCCTTGACGTCGAGCACGTCGAACTCGCCCGAGGTCACGCCGTCCTCGATGATCCCGCGCACCTCGTCGTCGCACTGCCGACGCAGCGCGAGGATCTCGGCCCGGGCGTCCGGCCCGAGCGAGTCCAGCTCGTACTGGACGACCCGGGCCGTGGTACGCCCGCCGGCGTGCCAGCGGACGAAGGAGCTGACCGCGTCGGCCAGGCGCTCGCGGGCGCTGCCCTCGCGCCGGGACGCCGTCCGCAGGATCTCCAGGGCCTTCGCGTGCCCGATCCTGCTGATGCGGTGCAGCAGCTCTTCCTTGGTCTTGTAGTGGATGTAGAGCGCCGCCGGGCTCATCCCGGCGCGACCCGCGATGTCACGGGTCGTCGTGGCGTGATACCCGCGCTCGGCGAAGGCCTCCACCGCGGCGATCAGCAGCCGCCGCGCCGCGTCGGGCGTGACCTCGCCCCACGCCTGCGCCTCGCCGCCGGCCGTCTCCTCCGCCGTACCCATCACTTGCCCCTCTCCACTGGCAGGGCCACCACCATACCGCCGAAGGTGAGCGGGCGCTTAGTGCGGACGCTCAGTGCTTCTCGAGAGGGCTGTAGGAGTGCGCCGCCGCCCCCTCCTGCCGGTCTCGGATCACCTTGGCCAGGGTGAAGGCGGAGGTGACCAGGTACAGGACGGCGACGGCGAGGAAGCCCCGGACCCAGGCGTCGGCGCTCAGCTGGTAGATGCCGATGGCGGTGGCCGCCATGGCCACTGCGAAGGAGGCGACGGCCTGGCCGTAGAAGGCGGCCGTGTTCTGCTGCTTGCCCGGTGTGTCACTCATGGGGCAAGCATCGGCGGACGTGGCCCGCGCCACATCCGCCGAAGTACTCAGAAGGTACTCAGAACGCCGAAACCCCCGTCAGCGCACGCCCGATGACCAGCTTCTGGATCTGGCTCGTGCCCTCGTAGAGGGTCATCACACGGGCGTCCCGCAGCAGCTTGCCCGCCGGGTACTCGTCGATGTAGCCGTACCCGCCGAAGACCTGGAGCGCGTTGTTCGCGGCACGGACGGCCGCCTCCGAGGCGAAGAGCTTGGCCTTGGACGACTCGACGGCGAACGGCTGCCCCCGGTCGATCAGATCGGCGACCCGCCACGTCAGCAGCCGGGCGGCGTCGACGTCCACGGCGATGTCACTGATGAGCTCCTGTACCAGCTGGTGCCGGGCGATGGGCTTCCCGAACTGCTCGCGCTCGCCCGCGTACCGCACCGCAGCGTCCAGCGCGGCCTGGGCTATGCCGACACAGCCCGCGGCGACCGACATCCGGCCCTTGGCGAGGGCGGACATGGCGACCGAGAAACCCTTGCCCTCCTCCCCCAGCATCGCCGAGGCGGGCACGCGCACGTCCTCCAGCACCAGCTCGGCGGTGGCCTGACCGCGCAGCCCCAGCTTCCCGTGGATCGTGCGGCGCGTCAGGCCTGGTGTGTCGGTGGGGACGAGGAAGGCGGTGACGCCCCTGTGGCCGGGGGCGTCCGTGGAGCGGGCGAAGAGCAGCACGACGTCGGCCCAGGTGCCGTTGGTGATGAACATCTTGGTGCCGTTGAGGACGTAGTCGTCGCCGTCCCGTACCGCCCGCGTCGCGAGGTTGCCCGCGTCGGAGCCGGTGCCCGGCTCGGTCAGGCCGAAGCAGCCGACCGTCTCGCCGGACGTGAGCCCCGGCAGCCACCGGCGCCTCTGCTCCTCGCTCCCCCAGGCGGCGACGGTCTTGGCGACGAGCCCCAGCGAGACGGAGACGATGCCGCGCACGGACGAGTCGCCCCGGCCGAGTTCCTCCGTGACCAGGCAGTACGCGAGGTGGTCGCCGCCGGAGCCGCCGTACTCCTCGTCGATCGTCAGACCCAGGAAGCCGACCTCGCCGAGCTTCTTGACGATCGCGCGGTCGACTTCCTCGGCGCGGTCCCAGGCGACGACGTGCGGGGCGATCTCACGCTCGACGAAGTCCCGGGCCAGCCGCCGGACCGCGGTCTGCTCCTCGCTGAGCTCCAGGTTCACCACGACGTCACCCCACGGGAAAGCCGTACGCCGTTGAAAGCCGGACCTTTAAATTAGCACTGCTAGTTTCTGTCCGCAGCCCTACTATGTGCGCCATGGCCCGACCGCGCAAGCCCCTCCTCAGCACCGACCGGATCGTCGAGACGGCCCGCGCGCTCGTGGACGCGGAGGGCCTGGCCGCCGTCTCCACCCGCCGGCTCGCCGCCGAACTGGGGGTCAGCGGGCCCTCGCTCTACAACCACTTCCGCACGAAGGACGAGATCCTGGAGGCGGTCGCCGACTCGGTGAGCGGCCAGGTGGACCTCGCGATGTTCGAGGACGGCCGGGACTGGCGGACCGCGCTGCACGACTGGGCCGTCTCCTACCGGGCCGCCCTGCGCGACCACCCGAACATCGTCCCGGTGCTGGCCCGCGGCCCCGGCCGCCGCCCGGCCGGGCCTGCGGCTCGCGGACGCCGTCTACGGCGCGATGGTCGCCGCGGGCTGGCCGCCGGCGCAGGCCACGTCCATCGGCGCGCTGATGCGGTACTTCGTGATGGGCTCCGCGCTCGGCTCCTTCGCCGGGGGCTTCGTGGACGACGCGAGCGCCTACGACCCCGCCGACTACCCCCATCTCCAGCAGGCCCACCTCCTCGCCGAGCAGCAGGAGAAGATCGACGAGCGGGCCTTCGAGACGGGGCTGACGGCTCTGCTGGACGGGCTGGCGCAGCAGTACGAGCAGGTGCGGCGGACCGCGTAGGAACACTTCGGCGGCGGCCGAACGGTCCGTGATCCATGCTGGGGACCATGACGACGAGGGACCCGCAGGCGCACCGGCCTGGCACGGCTCGCCGCGCTGTTCGCCGACGAGACCCGGGCCGCGTGTCTGCTGGCGCTGCTCGACGGGCGGGCCTGGACCGCGGGCGAGCTGGCGCGGCACGCGGGCGTCGCCGCGTCGACGCTGAGCGAGCACCTGGGCAAGCTCGTCGCGGGCGGGCTGCTCACCGAGGAGCGGCAGGGCCGGCACCGGTACGTCCGGCTGGCCGACGCGCGGGTCGCGCAGCTGGTGGAGGACCTGGCCGCGCAGGTCGCGCCGGGCACGGCCGTACGGCCGCGGAGCCTGCGGGAGTCGAGCGCCGGGTCGGCGATGGCCCGGGGCCGCACCTGCTACGACCATCTCGCCGGGCGGCTCGGCATCGCGGTCACCGACGCGCTGACCGCGCGCGGGCTGCTGCGGCAGGACACGGGGTTCGCGCTCACCGACGCGGGGCTCGGCTGGTTCGACGTCGGCCGGTATCGGCCTCGAACGGCGCGGCCGCCGCCCGCTGGCCCGCGCCTGCCTCGACTGGACCGAACGCCGGCCCCATCTCGCGGGCGTCGCGGGCGCGGCCCTGTGCCGGCATGCCCTGGACACGGGGTGGTGCGTGCGCATCGGCTCCGAGCGGGCCGTGAAGGTGACCGCGGCCGGTGAACGGGCGCTGTTCGATCTGCTGGGCATCGAGGCCGCGGCACTGCGCTGAGCCCTCATGGCGCGGGGCTGTATCGCCGTGCGGCTACGCGGCATCGGCGCGCCAGTCCCCGCGCCCCTGGATTCCGTCGACGCGCTAGCCCCCGTCCGAAATCCGCGAGCGTCCACTTCGCCTCCCCTCCTAGCCTCTGGAGCATGATGAACACCTCCCCGTCCCGTCCCGCCCGCCGGGCGGAGCTGCTCGCCGCCGGTGCGGCCACCGTCACCGTCGTGCTGTGGGCCTCCGCCTTCGTCTCGATCCGCAGCGCGGGCGACGCGTACTCGCCGGGCGCGCTGGCGCTCGGGCGGCTGCTGGCCGGGGCGCTGGCGCTGGGGGTGATCTGCCTGCGTGCGGCGGGAGGGGCTGCCGCCGCGGTCGGCCTGGCGCGGGATCGCGATATCGGGGCTGCTGTGGTTCGGCTTCTACATGGTCGCCCTGAACTGGGGCGAGCAGCAGGTGGACGCCGGTACGGCGGCCCTGGTCGTGAACATCGGGCCGATCCTCATCGCGCTGCTCGGCGCCCGGCTGCTCGGGGACGCGATGCCGCCGCGGCTGCTGGCCGGGATGGCGGTGTCGTTCGCGGGTGCGGTGACCGTGGGTCTGTCGATGTCGGGCGAGGGCGGTTCCTCGGTGCTCGGGGTGGTGCTGTGCCTGCTGGCGGCGGTCGGCTACGCGGGCGGTGTCGTGGCGCAGAAGCCGGCGCTCGGCGCACGGCGAGCGCCCTTGCAGGTGACGACGTTCGGCTGCCTGGTCGGCGCGGTGCTGTGTCTGCCGTTCGCCGGGCAGCTCGTCAGCGAGGCGGCCGACGCGCCCGCCTCCGCGACGCTCAACATGGTGTACCTGGGCGTCTTCCCGACCGCGCTCGCCTTCACGACCTGGGCGTACGCCCTGGCCCGTACGACCGCCAGCCGCATGGGCGCGACGACGTACGCGGTGCCCGCGCTGGTCGTGCTGATGTCCTGGCTGGCCTCGGCGAGGTGCCGGGGCTGCTCACCCTGGCGGGCGGCGTGCTGTGCCTGGCGGGTGTCGCGGTGTCGCGGTCGCGGGCGGCGGCTCGGGCCGTGGTGCCGGGAGCGGCTCCGGAGCCGCGGCCCGAGCGGGTCCGGGCCCAGGCCGCCGACGCGAGCCCGGACCCCGCCCCCGGTCCGGCGGACTCAGCCCGCTGACGTGCCTTCGGACTCGACCGCCGGCTCGGTCTCCGGTTGCGCCGAACGCGCCCGGTCCGCAAGGACCTTGATCGAGACCAGGGCGATCACCGAGAGCCGATGATGTAGCCGGACACCGCCATCGAGGTGCCCGTCGCCTCCAGCAGCAGCACCATGACGAAGGGCGCGAGCCCGCCGCCGAGCGACGGCCGCGATCTGGTAGCCGAGGGAGGCGCCGGTGTAGCGCATCTCGGGCGTGAACAGCTCGGCGAACAGGGCGGCCTGGGGGCCGTACATGATGCTCAGGAAGCAGCTGGCGACGAACGTGCCGACCGCGAGCCACAGCAGCGAGCCGGTGTCGATCAGCAGGAAGAGCGGTACGGCCCACAGCGCGATGCCCACCGCGCCGAGCGCGTAGATCCGGATGCGGCCGACGCGGTCGGAGAGCGCGGCGGCGGCCGGGATCAGCACGAGCTGGGTGAGGCTGACGCAGAGCGAGACGGTGAGCACCGCGCTCTTCTTCATGTCCAGCTCGCGGGTCGTGTAGTCGAGGACGCCGGTGATGAGGATGTAGAAGGTCGCGGTGTTCACGGCGAAGGAGCCGCCGGCGAGGAGCACCGTGCCGAGGTGGCCGCGCAGGATCGTGCGCAGCGGAGAGCTCTGCTCGGTCTTCTCCTTCTCGGCGAGCGCCCGTTCGGCCTCCCGGAACGCCGGGGTCTCCTCGACGCGGGTGTGGATGTACCAGGCGAGGACGAGGACCAGCAGGCCGACCAGGAACGGCACACGCCAGCCCCAGGCCGCGAACGCCGAGTCGGTGGTGAAGGCGCCGGCCAGCAGGAAGACCGTGTTGGCGGTCACCACGCCGATGGGGACGCCGAGTTGGACGACGCTGCCGTAGACGCCGCGCTTGCCCTCCGGGGCGTACTCGGTGGCCAGCGAGCATCGCGCCGCCCCACTGGGCGCCGACGGCGACGCCCTGCGGCGACGCGGAGCAGGACGAGCAGGATCGGGGCGGCGACGCCGATCGTGTCGTACGTCGGCAGCAGGCCGATGCCGGTGGTGGCCACGCCCATGAGGGTGAGCGCGAGGACCAGCATCGGCTTGCGGCCGCGCTTGTCGCCGAGGTGGCCGGCGACGATGCCGCCGATGGGGCGGGCGAGGAAGCCGACGGCGAAGGTCGCGAACGAGGCGAGTACACCTGCGGTGGCGCTGCCGGCGGGGAAGTAGAGGTCGCCGAGGACGAGGGCGGCGGCGATACCGAAGACGAAGTAGTCGTACCACTCGACGGCCGAGGCGAGCGCTGCCGCGGTGGCTACGCGGCGGCGGTTGCCGGTGGCCGGGCGGTCGTGGTGAGCGGGCTGAGCGGAAGGTGCCGTGTCCATGCGGTGCACGCTCCGGTGGGTGCGGGGGACGGAACGGGGGGTGACTCGGGTTCCGGGGAACGTACTGACCGGACGGTATGTACGTCAACGGGTCGCGCACCAGGAGTTTTGCCTGTACTTGGCACCGACTACGGGTCCGGGCAGGCCTGAAGGCCCCGGCCTCGCGCGGAGGCCGGGGTGCGCGGAGAGCCGGGCTAGAAGACGACCAGCGCCCGGCCGCCCTTGCCCGCCAGCATGTTCTCGAACGCCGCCGGGATGCCGTCCAGGGCGATGCGTTCCGTCACCAGCGCGCTCAGGTCGAGGCGGCCCGCTCGGACGTGCTCGGCCAGGACCGGGAGGTCCTGCAGCCGGGTCGGAGTTGCCGTAGACGCAGCCGGAGAGGGTGCGGCCCCAGTGGAAGATCTCCAGGGCGTTGAAGGTGACCTGCTGGTCCTTGCCGCCGATGCCGACGACCGTGGTGCGGCCGCCGCGGCGGGTGGAGTCCCAGGCCGCGCGGATGGTGACGGCGCGGCCCGCGCACTCGACGGCGACGTCGACGCCCTGCTTGCCGGTGAGGGCGCGGATCTCGCGGGCGGTGTTCTCGGAGGCGATGACGTAGTCGGTGGCGCCGGCCGCCCGGGCCAGCTCCTCCTTCTCGCGCGGAGACGTCCACCGCGACGATCTTCGAGGCGCCCGCGATCCGGGCTGCCTGGAGGGCGGCCAGGCCCACTCCCCCGACGCCGAACACCGCGACCGTCTCGCCCGGCCGGACCTGGGCCGAGTGGTGGACGGCGCCGTAGCCGGTGAGGACGGCGCAGCCGAGGAGGGCCGCGTCGGTGAGCGGGATGCCGTCTGAGGCACGGGCAGGACGCAGGCGGCGGACACGACCGTCTCCTCGGCGAACGCGGCGACGTTCAGGCCGGGGTGGAGGTCGGTGCCCTCGGTGGTGCGGGCGTAGACGTCGGCGGCGCCGTTGAGGGCGTTGGCGCACAGCCAGACCTCGCCGAGCGAGCAGGCGTGGCAGGTGCCGCAGGACGGGGCCCAGTTGAGGACGACCCCGTCGCCGGGCGCGACATGGGTGACGCCCTCGCCGACGGCGACGACCGTGCCGGCGCCCTCGTGGCCGAGGACCGCGGGGACGGGCACGCGCATGGTGCCGTCGGACAGGGACAGGTCGGAGTGGCAGACCCCGGCGGCGGCGAGCCGGACACGGACCTGGCCGGGCCCGGGGTCGGGCAGGTCGATTCCGGTGATCTCCAGCGGGGAGCCGATGGCGGGCAGGACGGCGGCGCGGACAGCCATGACGGAAGGGACTCCCCTGGTACTAGAACTGGAGGGACTTGGTCTGGAGGTACTCGGCGAGGCCGTGCACGCCGAGTTCGCGGCCCACGCCCGACTGCTTGTAACCGCCGAAGGGGGCGAGGGGGTTGAAGCGGCCGCCGTTGATGTCGACCTGGCCGGTCTCCATCCGGCGCGCGAAGGCCACCGCCTCGGCCTCGTCCCCGGCCCAGACGGCGCCGGCCAGGCCGTAGACCGTGCCGTTGGCGATGCGCAGGGCGTCCTCCTCGTCCTCGTAGCGCAGGATCGACAGGACCGGGCCGAAGATCTCCTCCTGCGCGATGGTCATGTCCTCGGTGACGTCGGCGAAGACGGTCGGGCTGACGAAGTAGCCCTGCTCGCGCGGGGCTTCGGGGCCGCCGGCGACCAGGCGGGCGCCTTCCGCGACGCCCTTCTCGATGTAGCCGCGCACCCGTTCCTGCTGCTTGGCGTTGACGACCGGGCCGATGCGGTCGCCGTACTTGGCGGCGGCCGGCGCGGCGAGCTCCACCGCCTCGTCGTACTGGTCGCGGTGGACGAGCATGCGGGTCCAGGCGCTGCACGTCTGTCCGGAGTTGGACATGACGTTGGCGACGCCGACGTTGACCGCCTTGGCCAGGTCGGCGCTCGGGAGGATGACGTTGGCGGACTTGCCGCCGAGTTCGAGGGCGACCTTCTTGACGGCCGCGGCGGCGATCGCGGCGATCCGCCGGCCGACGGCGGTGGAGCCGGTGAAGGAGACCAGGTCGACGCCGGGGTGCTCGGCGAGGGCCTGGCCGGCGACCGGGCCGAGGCCGGTGACCAGGTTGAAGACGCCCGCCGGGAGGCCGGCCTCGTGCACGGCGTCGGCGAAGAGCCGGGCGACCAGCGGGGTGTCCTCGGCGGGCTTCACGCACGACCGTGCAGCCGGCCGCGAGCGCCGGGGCGACCTTGGCGACGATCTGGTGCAGCGGGTAGTTCCAGGGCGTGATCGCGGCCGACGACACCGACCGGCTCGTGGTGCACGACCGAGTTGCCGATCTTCTCCTCGAAGGCGTACGTCGCCGCCAGCTCGGCGTACGAGCCCGCGACCGCGATCGGCACGGCCGCGTGGACGGCCTGCGAGAACTTCAGCGGGCGAGCCGAGTTCGGCCGTGACGGTCTCGGCGATCTCGTCCGCGCGGGCCACGAGCACGTCCCGCAGGGCGGTCAGGCGCGCCGCGCGCTCGGCGGGCGGGGTCGCGGCCCAGTCCGGCGAGGGCGGCGCGGGCGGCCCGTACGGCGGTGTCGACGTCCTCGGCGGTGCCCGCCGGGACCGTGCCGATGACCTGCTCGTCGGCCGGGTTCACGACCTCGATCACGTCCTGGCCGGCGGCGGGGCGCCAGGCGCCGTCGATGTACATGCCGTCGTGTGCCTTCATCGCGCTTCCTCCGGGGCGGGGCGTCGTCGTCCGGCACATAAACTAGCGGCGATAGTTTTCTGACGCCAGACGTCCCGGTCACCGTGGTCATCACAGCACGCGAGCGGGACCCCCACGGGCGTGCGGCTCCTCACTCCCCCAGGTCGGGCAGGCGCGCCGGGTGCGGGCAGATGCGGTCGCCGTGCTGGTCGAAGACGAAGAGGTGGGCGAGGTCGACGAGGAGCGGGACCTGCATGCCGTGGCGGAGGGCCAGGTCCGGGGTGGTGCGGACGATGAGGTCGCCGGGCAGGCGGGCTTCGGCGGGCGCGGGACCGGGGTCGGTGTCCCCGGCGGGTCCAGGGCCACCACGGGTCCCGGCCCGGCCGGCCGCCGGCCCGCTCCCGCAGCCGGTCGAGGACCGAGCCGTCGCGGCGGCGCCGCCGGACGGGACGGCCGGGGCGCGGGCGCGGGGCCTCCAGATCGGGGACGACGGCGGGGCTGGAGCCGGTGTTGAAGTGGACGAGGATCTCGTGCCCCTGGAACTCCACGTGCTCGACCAGGCCGGTGATCGGCACCTCGCCGGGGCGGGCCGCGGTGTGCTTGGCGATCCGGACGGCCTCCGAGCGCAGGCCCACGATGACCTCGCGGCCCTGCTGGACGCGCAGCAGCTGGTGGTCCAGGGAGAGCGGCTCGGGCAGGCGCAGGAACTGCTTGCCCAGGCTGATGGTCATCGCGCCGTCCAGCGGGGCGCGCACCAGGCCGCGCAGGAGGTTGATGCGCGGGGTGCCGATGAACGCGGCGACGAAGACGTTGCCGGGCAGCGCGTACACCACGCGCGGGGCTGTCGACCTGCTGGAGCACACCGCCGCGCAGCACGGCGACCCGGTCGCCGAGCGACATGGCCTCGGCCTGGTCGTGGGTGACGTAGACCGTGGTGACGCCCAGCTCCCGGGTGAGCTGGGAGATCTCGGCGCGCAGGTGGGTGCGGAGCTTGGCGTCGAGGTTGGACAGCGGCTCGTCCATCAGGAAGGCGGAGGGGTGGCGGGCGATGGCCCGGCCCATGGCGACCCGCTGGCGTTCGCCGCCGGAGAGCTGGGCGGGCAGCCGGTCGAGGAGGTCCTCGATGCCCAGCATGCGGGCGGTGGCGTCCACGCGCGGCCGGGGGTCCGTGCCCGGGTCCTCGATGCGCAGCGGGAAGCCGATGTTGGCGCGGCTGGTCATGTTCGGGTAGAGGGCGAAGTTCTGGAAGACCATCGCCATGTCCCGGCCGGCCGGCGGCAGGTCGTTGGCGTACTCGCCGTCGAGCAGCAGTTCGCCCTCGTCGATCTCCTCCAGCCCGGCGATCATTCTGAGCACGGTCGACTTGCCGCAGCCGGAGGGCCCGAGCAGCACGAGGAACTCGCCCGGCGCGATGTCCAGCGACAGCCGGTCCACCACGCGGGCGCCTCGCGTGTAGGCCTTGCTCACGTCGTGCAGGGAGATGGCGCGTGTCATGAGGTGCCCCCGAGGGGTCATCAGGGCGCTGGTGCTCCGCGGTCGGAAGCCTCGTGCGGGTCGTACGGGGCTGTGGGTCACGGAAGTTAACGGAATGTGTGCGGCCGGGGGAAGAGACCGGAGCGGGATCGGCGGCTTCGGTCCATCTGGTGAGAAGGCGGACGGCCTGGTTCAGCCAGGGGGCTCAGGCCGCCCGGGTCAGCGGATGCCGGTGAGATGGGCGAAGACGACGAGGTTCCCGGAGTAGCCCTTCCTGCGGTCGTAGGTGCCGCCGCAGGTGATCAGACGCAGCTCGGGGCGGCCCCGGGCGCCGTACACCTCCCGGTTCGGGAAGTGCGCCTTCTCGTACGACTTGATCGCGTCGACCGTGTAGACGGCGATCCGCCCGTCGGCGCGGCGGGCCTTGACGAGACGGCCGCGTTTCAGTTCCGTCAGGCCCCCGAAGACGGCGGGACCACTGGCCGTGTCGAGATGCCCGACGGCAACGGCGGTGCCCTGCTCGCCGGGCGAGGCACCGTACTGGTACCAGCCGACCAGCTTGGGGTTGCCCTCCGGGGGAGCGGTGAGACGGCGTTCGCGGTCGAGGCCCAGGGGGATGACCGGGGCGTCGATGCGGAGGTACGGGATGAGCAGGCGGGTGGCGCGGGAGGGGGGCAGGGGGCGGAGAGAGGCCGGGGGGCGGGCGGTGGGGGGCTGAGTACGGGGCTGGGGGCGGGTGAGGGTCTGGGTGCGGTTCGGGGTGGGGGTGCCGGCTGTGGGGCCCTGGGGCGGTGCGGCTTGGCTGTCGGCGAGAGGCCTGGAGGTGCGAGGGCCGCCGGGGCCCTGGGCCGGGGCCGTACGCGATGCGGGGGCCTGAGGCGTGCGGGTGTCGAGCCCGGGGGCATGGGAGGGGCCGGGCCGGGCGGCCGGGGAGCCGGCGGAGCGGTCCGGAAGGGCAGGGGTGGCGGCGGAGCTGCCCGGCAGGGCGGGGGTGGCTGCCGCGCGGCCGGGCGCGGCAGCGGTGGCGGCGGAGTCGCCCGGCAGGGCAGCGGTGGCGCCGGTGTCGGCCGAGGGGTCGACCGGGGCGGTGCCGGAGTCGCCCGGCAGGGCTGCCGCGGCAGCTCCGGCGGAGCCGCGCGGGAGGGCCGTGACCGTCGCGCCGGGCTCTTCACCCGGGTCCCAGCAGACACCGAGCACCAGCAACGAGAGGGCCACCACCATCGTCCGGGCCAGCCGGTAGGCACGCGTCCGGTACCAGGGTCTGCGCGATCGCCGAGGCCACGCCGCTGGGCCGGGCCTCCCGGCCCCACCGCGGCCCCCACCCCGAACCCCCGGCCGGCCACCGGACCCAGCGCCTGCCCTTCGCCGATTCACCGGGGCAGCGCCAGAACCAACCCCACCCCCACGCCGGGACACCGAAGCAGCACCAGAACCAACCCCACCGCCTCGCCGGGACACCGGGGTGGCGGCAGCCGCGGACCCACCGCCACGCCGCCCCGCAGGAACGGCACCAGAACCGGTCCCCACTCCGCGCCGAAGACCCGGCTCAGCCACCGAACCCGACCCGGCCCCACGGCGCCCCGCCGAACCCGCACCACCGCCCGTCCCGGCCCCACGCCGGCCCCCCGGGACACCACCAGAACCGGAACCAGCCCCACGCCGAACCCCCTGGGCGGCTCCGGAGCCACCTCCACCCCGCCCCACCGGACCCGCACCACCGCCCGCCTGGGACTCGCGCCGCCCCACCGGAGCGGCGCGATACGCGGAAGCCGTCCTACGCCGCGCCATCAGAGCGGCGGCGGAGCCGGAACCAGACCGCCCCGGCGACGGCGGCCAGCCCGACGGCGGCGGCGCCGGCCACCGGCGTGAAGGCCTCGGCACGGGCGATACCGCCACCACCCGCCGGAGCGCCACCGTTCGGGGTGATGGCGGTGGGCGTGGCCTTGGAGTCCGGGCAGTCGACCTGGAACACCTTGAACTTGCCCGCGCCGTGGGCCCGGTCGGTGAGCCACGTCAGCTTGTACTGCCCGTTGGGCAGGTCGACGAGCGGAGAGCGGCCCGCGCCGGCCGCGTCGAGGGTGACGGAGCCGCTCTTGGCCGGTACCTCGGGCTGGGCCTGGATGGTCCAGTTGACCGTCTCGCCCGCCTCGAAGTCGAACGCGGCGAGGTAGAAGTCGCAGACCTTCGGATCGTTGCGGCGATTGTCGGCGGCCGTCTCGGTGGCGTGGATCTTGACGTCCCCGTTGTCCCCCGGAGCGGCGACAGCGGACGCCCCGCTCAGGGTGGTCCCTGCGAGGGTGAGGGCAGCGAGGACGGCGGTGCGGGTGCCGGCACGGCGGGCGAGGGGTACGACGGGCATGAACATGCCTCCAAGTCAGATGATTTTCATACAAACACCTCGTCACCTGACTCTCTTTCACATGTCACCCGGAAACGCCGGAGCAGCGCCCACGACGCGTCAGATGTCGCTCTTCCGGCGCAACGGCATCCCGTTCCGGCGGGGTTCGGTGTGCGCTCCGCCCGCCTCCTCCGGCTCCCGCGGTGAGCGCACCGCGACCCCGGAGGACAGCAGCAACAGCACCCCCAGCATCACGAACGGCGCCGCCACGCCCGCGACCCCGGCGATCAGCCCCGCCGCGGCGGGCGCGGCGACCTGGCCGAGCCGGTTGCCGGTCAGCCGCAGGGCGAGGGCCGTGGAACGGGCCTCGTCGGGGGCGGCCTGGACGACCGTCGTCATGGACAGCGGCTGCCCGACACCGAGGCAGAAGCCGAGCAGCGACCAGCAGCAGGCCGAGCGCCCACACCGGCATCGGCAGGGCGATGCCCGCGCACAGCAGCGCCGCCAGCAGACAGGTCACGGTGAGCAGCATGGCCCGGCCGAGCAGCCGCAGCAGGGGCGTCAGCACCAGGCGGCAGGCGATGGTGGCCGCCGCGCGCAGGCTGAGCAGGACGCCGATCACGGATGGCGCGATGCCCCGGTGCTCGCCGACCACCGGGAGGTAGGCGGTGAGGATGTCGGTCGCGGACAGCACGGCGAGGCTGATGAAGCATGCCGGCGGGCACACCCCGGGTGCGCAGGATGCGCCGGACCGGGACGCGGTCGCCCTTGTCCGCGCGGGACGTGGCAGCCGTACGGCGGTGCTCGATGCGCCACAGCGAGGTGAACGAGACCGCCGCGACCCCGCCCGCCACGATCAGGGCGAGCGCGCTGGTGCCCGCCATGTCATCGCCGCCGATCAGCGCGCCCGCCGCGACGGGGCCGACCAGCTGGCCGAGGGCGGCGCCGATGGTGAAGTGGCCGAAGTTGCGGTCCTGCTCGTGCGGCGCGGACTGGCGGGCGACGAGGGACTGGGAGCCGATGACGAAGCAGAGGTGGCCGAGGCCCATCACCCCGCTCCACAGGGCCATCGTCCACAGGGAGCCGGCGACGCCGCTGAGGGCGCAGCCGCCGGATATGAGGACCACGCCGAAGGGCAGCAGGGGCGCGCAGCGGCCGTGGTCGGTGCGGCGGCCCAGGGGGACGGCGGCGAACAGCGGCAGCAGCGCGTACACACCGGCGATCACACCGACCGCGCGCTCGTCCGCACCCAGCGCGAGGGCCCGGTAGGAAACGGCGGGCCGGGCCATCGACACCGCCGCCTGCGCGAAGCTGAAGGCGATGACGAGGCGGAGCAGCCAGCCACGGTTCCTACCGGGCCTCACGATGTCCTCCATGCAGGCATCAGGTGATGACAGGGGTCAGATGATCCCGAACAGGATGCCTGCCCCGAGGATGACGAGGCATGTGAGGGCGGCCCACTTCACGACGAACTTGGTGTGGTCGCCGAACTCCACCTTGGCCATGCCGACCAGGACGTAGACAGCCGGGACGAGCGGGCTCGACATGTGCAGCGGCTGGCCGACCAGCGAGGCGCGTGCCATCTCCAGCGGGGAGACGCCGTGCGCGGCACCCGCCTCGGCGAGGACGGGGAGGACACCGAAGTAGAAGCCGTCGTTCGACATGAAGTACGTCAGCGGCAGGCTCAGCACGCCGGTGACGAGGGCCATGTGCGGGCCCATGCTCGCGGGGATGACGTCCACCATCCACTTGGCCATGTGGTCGACCATGCCGGTGCCCTGGAGGACGCCGGTGAAGACGGCGGCGGCGAAGACCATGCCGGAGACGTTCAGGACGTTGTCGGCGTGGGCGGCCAGGCGGGCCTTCTGGTCGGGGATGTGCGGGAAGTTCACGGTGAGAACGAGCGCGGCGCCGATCAGGAACAGCACCGGGATCGGCAGCCACTCCATGATCATGGCGGTGAGCAGGACGACCGTGAGCAGCGCGTTGAACCAGTAGAGCTTGGGGCGCAGGGTGGCCCGGTTCGGGTCGAGGCCCTGGAAGCCGTCCCCCTCGGTGTCGTCCTCGGCGTCCGCGTCGGTGCCGGAGCCCGCGCCGCCGCCCTTGCGCATGGAGACCTTGCCGTCGCCGGAGCCGCCGGCGCCCACGAGAACCGTCTCGCTGTCCTTCTCCTCCACCAGCACCTCGTCGAGCGTCAGCACGCCCAGCCGCCTGCGCTCACGCACACCGAGCACGTAGGAGAGGCCGAAGACGAAGAGCAGGCCCACCAGGAGCGCCGGGATCATCGGGACGAAGATGTCGCTGGCGTCGACCTTGAGCGCGGTCGCGGCGCGGGCGGTCGGGCCGCCCCAGGGGAGGGTGTTCATCACGCCGTTGGCCATCGCGGCGACACCGGTCATCACGACCATGCTCATCTTCAGGCGCTTGTACAGCGGGTACATCGCCGAGACGGTGATCATGAAGGTGGTGGAGCCGTCGCCGTCCAGCGAGACGATCGCCGCGAGCAGGGCGGTGCCCACGACGATCCGCATCGGGTCCGCTTTACAGAATTTGAGGATGCCGCGGACGATCGGGTCGAAGAGACCGACATCGATCATCACACCGAAGTAGACGATCGCGAACATGAGCATCGCCGCGGTGGGGGCGAGGTCGGTCACGCCGTCGAGGACGTAGTCGCCGAGCTTGGCGCCCTTGCCGACGAACACGCAGAAGAGAGCGGGAATCAGCACGAGCGCCGCGATCGGCGACATCTTCTTCATCATGATCAGAACCAGGAAGGTCGCGATCATGGCGAAGCCGAGGATGGTCAGCATGAGTGGGTACCTAACGTTCGCCCTTGAACATTCCACCAGGGCCGGCGGTGTCCGAGACGTTAGGTGCCGTCAAGCAGCGTTAACAAGACGTTGACGTGCGAGCAATAAGCGCAGAACTGCTGGTCACAGCTTTGCTCAGGTCAGAGGCATGAGTTTTTCGGCCGCCGGGGCGCATTCGACGGGCACTCCGTTGAGGACCGCGTTGCCCGACAGCGGGTCGAGCAGACGGCCGTCGAGAAGCTGGTTGACGTTGACGCCGGGGTCGGTCGAGGCGTGGCTGAGGCGGGTGCCGGGCCGGTCGTGGCCCCAGCCGTGCGGCAGGCTCACCACACCCCTGCGGACCGCGTCCGTGACCTCGGCGGGTGCGGTCACCTCTCCCCCGGGGCCCTTCACCCGTACCGGCGCCCCGTCCTGAACACCCAGCCGTTCGGCGTCCTCGGGGTGGATGTGCAGGGTGCAGCGGTTGGAGCCGCCGGTGAGGGCGGGCACGTTGTGCATCCAGCTGTTGTTGGAGCGCAGATGGCGGCGGCCGACCAGGACGAGCCCCTCGGGGCGTTCGGCCAGGGCAGCGCGCAGGCGGGGCAGGTCCTCGGCGATCGGCCCCGGCAGCAGCTCCACCCGGCCGCTGCGGGTCTTCAGCGGCTGCGGGAGCCGGGACCGCAGCGGGCCGAGGTCGATGCCGTGCGGGTGCGCGAGCAGCTTCTCCAGGGTGAGCCCGTCCGGTCGTACGCCGAAGCCGTCGCCGTAGGGGCCGAGGCGCAGCATCATGTCCAGCCGTCGCTCGGGGCCGGTGCCGCCGGTGAGCCGGCCGGCGACCTCGCGGGGATCGTGGCCGTGGACCGGCGAGTGCGGTTCCTTGACGGCCTTGGCGAGGGTCTGGTCGATGACCATCTGGTCGACGGCGGCGGGGTCGGCCCCGTGCATGCCGGTCACGGCGAGGATCAGCCGGGCCAGGATCTCCGTCTCCGCCATGCGGCCCGGCTCCAGCGGGATCGCGGGGCGGGTGTAGCGGACCTGGTTGCGTACGGCGAGGGTGTTGAAGGCGAAGTCGTGGTGCGGGCTCTGGGAGGGCGGGGGCGGGGGCAGCACCACGTGGGCGTGGCGTGAGGTCTCGTTCAGGTAGGGGTCGACGCTGACCATGAAGTCGAGCGAGCCGAGCGCCTTGTCGAGCCGGTCGCCGTCGGGCGCGGACAGCACGGGGTTGGCGGCGACGGCGAGGAGCGCGCGGACCGGCTCGCCTTCCTCGGTGGCGGTGTCGATCTCCTCCGCGAGGGCCGAGAGGGGCAGCTCGCCCTTCGCTTCCGGGTGCCGGCTCACCCGGGAGTGCCAGCGCCCGAGAGCGAAGCCGCGGCCGGGTCCGGCGGGGCGCGGGGTCTTGTCGGTGGCGGCCTGCGGGAAGAGCGCGCCGCCGGGCCGGTCGAGGTTGCCGGTGAGGATGTTCAGGACATCGACGAGCCAGCTGGCCAGAGTGCCGTGCGGGACGGTGCAGCTGCCGATGCGGCCGTATACGGCGGCGGTGGGGGCGGCGGCGAGTTCGCGGGCGAGGGTGCGGATGAGGCCGGCGTCGACGTCACAGGCCGGGGCCACGGCTTCGGGGGTGAACTCCCGCAGGGCGTCGGCCAGTTCCTCGACGCCCTCGACGTGCGGGGTCGGGTCGACGAGGCCCTCGGCGTGGAGCACCTGCACCATCGCCGCCAGCAGCAGCGCGTCGGTGCCGGGCCGCACGGCGATGTGCCGGTCGGCGAGCTTGGCGGTCCGGGTGCGCCTCGGGTCGATCACGACGAGGGTGCCGCCACGGGCCTTGAGCGCCTTGAGTTTGCCCGGGAAGTCGGCGGCGGTGCACAGACTGCCGTTGGACTCCAGCGGGTTGGCGCCGATCAGGAGCAGATGGTCGGTGTGGTCGAGGTCGGGCACGGGGATGGCGTTCGCGTCGCCGTAGAGCAGTCCGCTGGAGACGTGCTTGGGCATCTGGTCGACCGTGGAGGCGGTGAAGACGCTGCGTGTGCCGAGTCCGGCGAGCAGCACCGTCGGGTAGAGGGCGCCGGCCATGGTGTGCACGTTGGGGTTGCCGAGGACGACACCGACGGAGTTCGGGCCGTACCGCTCGACGACCGGCCGGATACCGGCGGCGACGGCGTCGAAGGCCTCCTCCCAGGTGGCCTCGCGCAGCTCGCCGTCCCTGCGCACGAGCGGGGTGCGCAGCCGGTCGGGGTCGGAGTCGACGGCTCCGAAGGAGGCACCCTTGGGGCAGATGAACCCCTTGCTGAACACGTCGTCGCGGTCACCGCGGGCATGGGTGACGCGCGTCCCCTCGATGGTGAGGGTCAGGCCGCAGGTGGCCTCACACAGGGGACAGATTCGCAGGGCGGTGCGGGACACGGGTCCTCCCGGGGGCGGCGGCTACGGTGACGCGCGGACCCGCCCGAGCATACCGACCGGTATGCACGGAGGGGAGCCCTCACCGCAGATGAGATCCGCGGTGAGGGCGGGCCCCAGGGGACAGGAGGTCAGTCGAGCACCCGGGACAGATACGCCCGCAGCATCTCCCGCATCTCCTCGATGATCTTCGGGTCCCCTTCCGGCGCCACCCGGAAGGCGAGATGCACGAGGGTGTCGGCGGTCTCGACGGCGACGAGGAACACCCGGCGCAGCTCCTCGTCGGGCTCGCGGTCGAGGTAGCCGGAGAGGAGCTCGGTGAGGCGGTCGGCGACGCGGTGGTTGGGTTCGGTGTGGCGGGCGCCGACCGGGATCTGGTTGCCGAAGTCGACGAGGGAGAAGCCGGGCGCGGTGCGCTTCATCTCCAGGTACTCGTCGAGCACGGCGTCCATGGCCACGCGCCAGCCCCCGTCACCCGTCTCCAGCAGGCGCTCGGTGACGCGGGCGGAGTACCGCTCGAGGTTGCGCTGGGCCAGTGCGTCGACCATCTGGCGTTTGTTGCCGAAGAAGCGGTAGACCGAGCCGATGGGGACGCCGGCCCGCTCGGCGACGGCACGGGTACTCAGGGCGTCGTAGCCGACCTCGTCGAGAAGGTCGGCGCAGGCGTCGAGGATCCTGGTCAGACGTTCGGCACTGCGCCGCTGCACGGGCGCACGACGGAGCGATGTCGCTTGGGGCACGGGCTTCATGATGCCTTTCCGGCGCGCTCCGGTGAACCTCGCCCCCCGATCCGGGACCGGGCACCCGTCGCATGCGTCCGCGCTCTCCGCGGGCCGGCCGCGCTCGGCGTCGCGGCCGGACGGGACTCCGACGCGGTGATGTCGGCCGTGCTCTCCACCGGCCTGCCGTCCACCGCCCATACGGTGCCGTCGTCGGCGTAGAGGCGGGCCGTGACGTGGTGCGTGCCGCGCGGCACGAGGCGGCCGGCCAGCCGGTACGCGGGGGCGCGGAGCCGGGTGACGAGGCGGCCGTCCACGTAGAGGTGCGCGAGGCCGCGTCCGGCCACCGCCTCGCCCACCGCACCCGCCCGCGAGAAGCGGAACTCCCGGACGGTCAGACGTACGTCCCAGCCGCCGGCCGTGTCGGGCTGCACCTCGATACCGACGTCGGGGGCCTGCTGCCGCGCCACCTCGCGGTAGGGCCGCCCCTCCCCGTCCCGGTCCTCCAGGAGCCTGCCCACCGGCGTGGCCGACGCCCCGCTCCCCCGCCGCTGTGCGTCACTGGAGCCGCAGCCCGCGGATCCGGCCAGAAGAAGGACACAGACCGCGAGCGCGGCAAAGGGTCCCCGTGTCCATGACATGCCGGGCAGCCTAGAACGCGGCGTCCGATGCGGCGGATCGTCCTGGAGTCGGGTTCTCGTCCTCCGTCGAGAGGAGGGCGCACGCGGACCCGCGTCCCTCTTGCGTCGGGGAAACCGCAATCCTACGGTGGTGCATAGGAATCAGACCACGAGGGAGCAGCGATCATGGGCGATGGGGGTACCTCCCGCGCGGGCGGGTTCGAGCGTGAGGGAGCGCGGAAGACCGCCGAAGGACTGACCTATCTCTCCGGCTTCGGCAACGAGCACAGCTCCGAGGCCGTCCCGGGCGCGCTGCCCGAGGGCCGCAACTCGCCCCAGCGGGCTCCGCTCGGGCTGTACGCGGAACAGCTGAGCGGTACGGCGTTCACCGAACCGCGGGCCCACAACCGCCGCTCGTGGCTGTACCGGATCCGCCCGTCGGCCGCGCACCCGGCGTTCACCCGGACCCACAACGGCTCGATCCGCACCGCTCCCTTCACACAGACCGTGCCCGACCCCAACCGCCTGCGCTGGAACCCCCTGCCCGACCCGGCCCCCGAGACCGACTTCCTGGCCGGTCTGTGGACGCTGGGCGGCAACGGCGACGCGACCCAGCGCACCGGCATCGCCGTGCACCTCTATGCCGCCAACGCCTCGATGGAGCGGGTGTTCAGCGACGCCGACGGCGAGCTGCTGATCGTCCCGGAGCGCGGCGGGCTGCTGCTGCGCACGGAGTTCGGCCTGCTCCATGTGGAGCCGGGCCATGTCGCGCTCGTCCCGCGTGGGGTCCGCTTCCGTGTGGAGCTCCTCGACGCGTCGGCCCGCGGTTATGTGTGCGAGAACTACGGCGCGCCCTTCCGCCTCCCCGACCTGGGCCCGATCGGCGCGAACGGGCTGGCCAACCCCCGGGACTTCCGCGCCCCGGTCGCCGCATACGAGGACGTCGAGGGCCCGGTGGAGGTGGTGAACAAGTTCTGCGGCAACCTCTGGACGGCCACCTACGACCACTCCCCGCTCGACGTCGTCGCCTGGCACGGCAACCATGTGCCGTACGTCTACGACCTGCGCCGTTTCAATGTGCTCGGCACCATCACGTACGACCACCCGGACCCGTCGATCTTCACGGTGCTGACGTCTCCGTCGGACACCCCGGGCCTGGCCGGTGTCGACTTCGTGGTGTTCGCGCCGCGCTGGCTGGTGGGCGAGGACACCTTCCGGCCGCCGTACTTCCACCGGAACGTGATGAGCGAGTACATGGGCCTGGTCGAGGGCGCGTACGACGCGAAGGCGGAGGGCTTCGTGCCGGGCGGCGGCTCGCTGCACAACATGATGTCGGCGCACGGCCCGGACCGGGAGACGTTCGACCGGGCGAGCGCCGCCGAGCTGAAGCCGCAGAAGATCGACGACGGCCTCGCGTTCATGTTCGAGACGCGCTGGCCGCTGACCCTCACGCCGCACGCGGCCCGGGCGGAGCACCTGCAACAGCGGCTACGACGACGTCTGGCAGGGCCTGGAGCGGCACTTCCGTCCCTTGCACTGAAGATCCCCTGACCGGTACGGATGGCCCGTGACCTCCTTCGCCCCGGACTCGATCGTCCTGAACCGCAAGCTGCCGCTCTGGTACCAGGTGTCGCAGTCGCTGCGCGCCTCGATCCTCGGCCGCTCGCCCCAGGACCCGCTGCGCCTGCCCACCGAGGAGCAGTTGGCCGGGCACTACGGCGTGAGCGTGCTGACCATGCGCCAGGCACTGAAGGAGCTGGAGGACGAGGGGCTGATCACGCGCCACCGCCGGCGGGGCACGTTCATCGAGCCGCACGCGCGCAGGGGCTCCCCGGTGCGCCTGCTCGGCTCGGTGGACGCGATCGTGGCCCAGCAGTCCGGCATGACGACCGAACTGCTGGACCACGGCACGCACCCGGTGCCCGCCGAAGTCGCCGAGTTCTTCCCGGACATCGCCGAGGTGGCGACGTACCACCGCCTGCGCAGCGACGAGAAGACCGGCGAGCCGACCAACCACGCCCGCAACTACGTGCGTCCCGAACTGGCCGCGCGCATCGACCTGGACGACCTCGTCCGGTGGCCGATGACCAAGGTGCTGCGGGATGTCGTGGGGGTGGGCATCAGCCGCATCACGGACACGGTGGAGGCCCGGCTGGCCGACCCGGAGACGGCGCGGCTGCTCCAAGTCCCGCTGCTCAGCCCGATCCTGCACTACACGGGCGTCACGTACGACGCCGACGGGCGCGTCCTGGACGTGGCCGTCATCCACTACCGGGGCGACCGCTTCTCCTTCACGGTGACCCTGGACGCGACGTGAGCGCGCCGCCGGCGGCGCCGTGACGAACCTGCGGGCCGGTGGGGGCCGGTCGCGCAGTTCCCCGCGCCCCTTGGGACGCGGCCGGCTCCGTCGTACGATGCCCAGCGTGACGCACGACGACGCTCCGCCGCTGGCGGACCTCATGCCGTGGTCCGTCGCACCGCCGCGGCTCGGCCGGGGCTGGCCGACGGCCCCCGACGCGGCGTCCCTGAAGGCCCGCTGGGACGCCTTGGTGAAGGCCGAGGGCCCCGACCGCGAGGCCCTGTTCGAGCCGACCCGCTCCCGCACGCTGCACACGGCGGTCGGCCAGCTGCCCGGCCGCGTCGGGCGGCACGGAGAAGCTGCTCCGCGCCTCGGGCCCGTGCCCGGAGCCGGTGCGCGTGCTGCACGCGCCCTTCGACGAGCAGTGGCTGATCCCCGACCAGCGGCTGATCGACGCGGCCCGCCCGGAGCTGTGGCGGGTGGCGGACGAGCGGCAGGTCTTCGTGGTGGAGGCGCCCGCGGCCCCGTCCCTCCCCTGCTCGTCACCTCACTGCTCCCGCTGCTCCGCCCCGGCCGCGTCCGCCCGCTGTTCCGCCGCCCGGGCGGCGCGGGAACCCAACCTGGCCCCCGGCCTGCTGGAACACCTGGCCTCCCGGCTGGGCGACGCCCCCGCACCGCTGGACGTGCTCGCCTGGATCACGGCCGCGGCCCGCCCGGACCTCACCGTCCCGCTCACCGGCGGACGCCGACGCGTGGGCGCGGGGCGTGGAGCTGGGCCACCGGCTGCTGTGGCTGATGCGCCGCGACGGCGAACGCCCGAAGCTGCCCGGCGGCCGCCGCCCCTATGTCCGCGCTCCGCTGCCCTCCCGGCCCGCTGACCCTGCACTACGACCGGGACGAGGAGGCCCTGCTAGCTGGACGAGGGCCGCATCTCCCCGGTGCCGCCGCGAGGCCTGGGACTTCGAGGTGGGCGGGGTCCGCGTCCTGGAGCAGTGGTTCGCGGCGCGCACCGCCGAGGCGCGAGCCGGGCACGCTGGCGGCGATCCGCCCGGCGACCTGGCCGCAGGCCTGGACGTCGGAGCTGCTGGAGCTGATCACGGTCCTCGCCCTGCTGGCGGAACTGCGCCCCCGGCACCGAGCCGACGTCCCCGACCCGATCACGGCGACCGACCTGCGCAAGGCGGGCGTCCTGCCGGTCCCGGAGGCGGCCCGCCGGCCGGCCTCGGTGCTGGACGGCACCGAGGAGGGCCCGGAGGGGCAACTCGCGCTGCTCTAGCGCGGGTCGGGGTCGAAGGCGTCCAGCACGCGTTCGAGCGCCCGTCTGAACACCGCCTCCAGATCGACCGGCCCGCTCTGCTCCATGAAGGCCGCGGCCAGTCGCGGATAGGCGCCGGTGGCGACCTGGCTGCCCAGGTAGGCGATACGGACCGCGTTCTCCTCCTCCTCGGACCAGGGCATGGAGCGGGTGCGCTCGGCGGTGGCGATCTCGTTCGCGGTGTACGTCGTCACCACGCCGTTGAGCAGCGCGATCAGCTCCATCTTCGTGCCGTGCCGGCACGTCGAGCGGTTCGAGGCAGGCCAGGCAGTGCTCCAGGTAGCGCAGGGTGTTGGGGCTGAAGCCGTACACCCCTGACATCAGCCGCGGCACCCAGGTGTGGCGGTGCATGATGCCCGCGGGTCTCCTGCGCGTTGCGGAGCATGTCGGCGCGCCAGTCGCCCGTGGGCTCGAACATCTCGTGCTCGGCACCGACCGCGTCGATCATCAGCTCGTACAGGTCCTCCTTGCGGGGGACGTAGTTGTACAGCGACATCGTTCCGCAGCCCAGCTCGGCCGCGACATGCCGCATGGACACCGCGTCCAGCCCTCCGCGTCGGCGATCCGCACCGCCGCCGCCGCGATGTCGGCACGGGTGAACGCCGGTTTCGGCCCACGGCCGGTGCGCTCGGGGCGCGCCCAGATCACTTCGGGTACGGCCGCTCGGCCCGCCATCGATCATCACCTCGGCCACCATCCTAGTTACGTACAGCGTACGTAGTGCGCTATGGTCACGCCATGACTTCTACGTACGCTGTACTTAGTGAAGGTCTGGAGAAGCGATTCGGCGAGGTCCACGCGCTGCGCGGGCTGGATCTCGCGGTCGCGCGAGGGCACGGTCTGCGGCCTCCTCGGGCCGAACGGGGCGGGCAAGACGACGGCCGTACGGCTGCTGACCACGCTGCTGCGGCCGGACGCCGGCTCGGCCCGGGTCGCCGGGCACGACCTCGTCCGCGAGCCCGGCCGCCGTCGCGGCAGCCGGATCGGCGTCACCGGGCAGTACGCCTCGGTCGACGGGGACCTCACCGGCCGCCAGAACCTCCAGCTGTTCGCCCGGCTGCACCGGGTGCGCGGGCCGGCCGGCCGGACCGGCGAGCTCCTGGACCGCTTCGGGCTGGCCGAGGCCGCCGACCGGCCCGCGTCCACCTACTCCGGCGGCATGCGGCGCCGCCTCGACCTCGCGGCGAGCCTGTCCGCCGCCCCGAGGTGCTGTTCCTGGACGAGCCGACGACCGGCCTCGACCCGGCCAGCCGCAACCGGATCTGGGACGCCGTGCGCGACCTGACCGCCGAGGGCACGACCGTGCTGCTCACCACCCAGTACCTGGAGGAGGCCGACCAACTCGCCGACGACATCGCCCTGGTGGACCGGGGCCGGGTCGCGCACACGGGGTCGCCCGCCCAGCTCAAGTCGCTCATCGGCGCGCACGCCGAGGTCGTCGTCGCCGGACGCGGACGTGCTGGTGAAGGCGGCGGCCGTGCTGGACCAACTCACGGGCGCGCGAGCCGTCGTTCGACCACGAGCGGCAACGCCGTCGGCGCGGTCAGCCGGGACCCGACGCTCACGCTCCCGCTGTCTGGTGCGCGAACTGGACGCGGCGGGCGTGCCGCTGCTGGACGCGAGCCTGCGACCGCCGACCCTCGACGACGTGTTCCTGCGCCTCACCCGGAAGCCCAGGACCACGACCGACGAAGAGGAGCGTGCCGCATGAGCATGCCTGGCGTACGACGGCGGCGCGATGCTGGGCCGCCAGCTGCTGCGGATGCGGAACAACCCGGGGCTGCTGATCCTGACCCAGACGATGCCGATCAGCATGCTGCTGTTCTTCGGCTACGTCTTCGGCAGCGCGCTGGCGATGCCCGGCGCGGCGTACCGGTCCTTCCTGGTGCCGGGCCTGCTGGTGGCGACCGCCGCGGGCGGGCATCATGACCGGCATGTTCCAGGCGGCCCAGGACACGCACCGGGGCGTGACGGACCGCTTCCGTACGCTGCCGATGAGCCGGGCGGCCGTACCGCTGGGGCAGGCCGCGGCGGACTGCGTCGTCACGGCCGCGGGGACGGTGCCGTTCCTGCTGGTGGGAGCTCGCGGTGGGCTGGCGGATCGAGGGCGGCCCGCTCGAAGCGGCGGCGGGCGCGGTCGGCGCTGTTGCTGCTGTTCCGGTTCGCGACGGCTGGGCCGGGATCTACCTCGGCCTGCTCACCCGGAACGAGGAGGCCGCCGGTCAGCTGGGCGGGGCGACCTTCCTCCTGCCGCTGCTGTCCAACGCGTACATCCCGACCGGCGGGCTGCCGGGCTGGCTGCGCACGGTCGCCGAGTGGAATCCGATCAGCGCGGTGACGACGGCCCTGCGGGACCTGTTCGGCAACGCGCCCGTGCCGGACGGAGCCGCCTGGCCGGTGGCCCATCCCGTCGCCGGGTCGCTGGCGTGGTGCGCCGTGCTGCTCGCGGTGTTCGTGCCGCTCGCCGTGCGCCGGTACGCGCGCGGGGAGCGGTGAACGGGCGGCCGGAACCGCGGGAAACCGGTTGACGCCGCCCGCCGGTCACTGCCGGGTGGGGATGAGGCACCGACGGGGGGCGTGCCGCGCTCGGGAACACACCTGGCGCCGCTGCATGCCGTGGGGATGACGGACGACGAGTGCGCAGCGTGACGCCGGGGGCGGTGTGACCGCCCGAGCGCGGGCCCCTACCTGCCCCGCCGAACAGCGAGCGGCGCAGTCGGCGCAGCGGTGCGAAGAGCGAGACGCGACGCACGCGCGCTCCCCTGCCACTGCGCTGTCGTGCGGCTGACGCGCGGTCAGTTCACGCATCAGCGAGGTCGCCTCGACCGTCTCCCGCTGCGGGACGGCGGGACCACCCAGCACCGAGAGGTGGCGGTCGAGGCGCGAACTGGTCGCGCTGCTCCCGCAGGTGATCGCAGGGACCCTCGCCCTGCTGCGCACTGTTATCTGTTCCATGTCACTCCCCACCCGTACGAGTCCACCCGGCCCGGGCAGGTTAACCCTATCGCCCCGTCGGGGCACTCGTGTATCGCGGTCACAGGATTCACCTTCCCCATAAGGGGGTTGACGATGTATTGCCGATTACTCTCCGAATCCAACAGATTTCAGGGCGAGTTGGACAATGGGCTGGGTAGTGGGCTGCGGCGACCCCCCGTCGGGCTCGACGGTCACGGCCAGTGACGTCGCCGACGTGTCGAGACCGGTCGCGACCAGGGGCGTGTCGCCCTCGAAGAGCCCGAGGGAGCGTGGTTGCGCGTCCGGGCGCATGAGCCACAGCTGGTGCACTCGGCCGCCCGGCGGGGTCGCCGTATCCGCCGAGGGTGACCACCGCGCTCCCCTCCGAAGCGGAAGCGACCACTCCGATGGTCCGGCCCCGCGCGTCCCGGCCGCTGCGTCGCGCGGGCGTCCGGAGCCGCCAGAACGTGGGCGATCTCACGTGACCGGTCCTGCTCGGCGGTCCAGCTCGTCCTGGGTCCTGTTCGCCTGGACGGCGAACAGCGAGGCGACGACGAGGGCCGCGGCGGCGGTGGCCGTGGCGAACGGCACGAACAGCGGGATCCGGCGCCGCACGCGCTGTCTCGGCGGCGGCTGGGTGCCCCACACGTGCGGCGGCAGCTGCGTCGCACGCGCGCGTGCCGGCTCGCGTGGCGCCCCTGGGGCACCGGGTCCTGCGGAGTCGTCAGCACGGCGGCCATGACCCGGTCGCGCAGGGCGGCCGGGGCCGGGGCGGCCGCGGACCAGGCGAGCCGGACGGCGTCCTCGGACAGGGCGCGCACCTCGGCGGCGCAGCGGTCGCAGTCCTTCAGGTGCTTCTCGAAGCGGACCCGCTCGGCGGGTTCCAGGGCGTCGAGCGCGTAGGGGGCGGCGAGCGAGTGCAGGTCCTCGCGGCGGAAGAGGCTCATGCCACTACCTCCCAGGCACTCGCGCAGCCGGGTCAGCCCGTCGCGCATCCGTGTCTTGACCGTGCCCAGCGGCAGGGAGAGCCGCTCGGCCACTTCACGGTAGGTGTAGCCCTCGTAGTAGGCGAGGGTGACGGACTGGCGTTGCAGGGCGGTGAGGCGGTCCAGGCAGCGGCGCACCCACTCGCGTTCGAGGCCCGCCTCGACCTCCTCGGTGACCTGGTCGAAGGCCGGGTGGTGGGCGCGCCAGGCCTCGCGCTGCTCGCGCTCGCCGGCCGCGCGGGCGCTGCGCACCCGGTCGACGGCACGGCGGTGGGCGAGGGTGAGGATCCAGGACAGCGCGCTGCCCCGGCCCGGGTCGAACTTCGCGGCGGACCGCCACAGTTCGAGCAGCACCTCCTGAGCCACCTCCTCCGACTGGGCGGGGTCGCGCACCACGCGCCGTACGAGCCCGAACACGGGCCCGGACACCAGCCCGTACAGCTCCTCGAAGGCCTTCTGGTCCCCGCCCGCCACGAGCAGCAGCAGCTCGTCCGCCTCCACCCGTTCCCCCTCTCCGAGGCCGCATCGGGCCTGTCCCCTCACACGAGGCATTCGCAACGAACACACCTCCGGATGGGGTTACGGATCAGCGGGCCGAAAACGCGGGTCGCCCGGCGATGAAACAACTTTTCAATCCCGCCGTAAGAACGTTTGAGATTCGACCAATCCGCTCTGCCGACCGCTCCGAATGGCGTGCGTCAGGCAAGTTGGCACTGAGGACGGACGGCATGACACCTTATCTCCAGGACCGGTGCGGGACGCACGGCAGCATCGCGACCGTGATCTGTGGTGCGCTGGCCGCCGGCGGGCTCGCGGCCGCCGGCGTGACCGCGCTGGAACCTGAGGCGGCCTCCGCCTCCAGCCACCGCGAGGCCCCGCTGATCTCGGGGACCCCGCAGTACGACAACACCGACGTGTACGCGTTCGTCAGCCCGGACAAGCCGGACACGACGACGATCGTCGCGAACTGGATCCCGTTCGAGGAACCGGCCGGCGGGCCGAACTTCTTCACGTTCGCCGAGGACGCCGCAGTACGACCTCCGCATCGACAGCAACGGTGACGCGCAGGAAGACCTGCTGTTCCGCTACACGTTCAAGACGCACACGAAGAACGAGAAGACGTTCCTGTACAACACGGGTCCGGTCGAGAGCCTCGACGACCCGGACCTCAACATCACGCAGACGTACGACATCGAGCTGATCAAGCTGAAGACCTGAAGGCGGTGTCGAAGACGAAGGTCGCCGACGACGTGCCGGTGGCGCCGTCGAACGTCGGCAAGGCGTCGATGCCGGACTACGACAAGCTGCGCAAGCAGGCGATCCACAAGCTCGCCGGGCGGCGCGCAGACGTTCGCCGGGCAGGCCGACGACCCGTTCTTCCTGGACCTGCGCGTCTTCGACCTGCTGTACGGCGGGAACCTCTCCGAGGTCGGCAACGACACGCTCAAGGGCTACAACGTCAACTCCATCGCCCTGCAGGTCCCCAACAGCTTCATCGCCGAGTCGCACGAACAGCCGATCGTCGGCATCTGGTCGACGACCCAGCGCAAGAACGCCAAGGGCTACTACTCGCAGGTCTCGCGCCTCGGCATGCCGCTGGTGAACGAGGTCGTCAACCCGCTGAAGGACAAGGACAAGTTCAACGCGTCCGCGTCCGCGGGACGACGCCCAGTTCCTGGAGAACGTCACCAACCCGGAGCTGCCCAAGCTCATCGAGGGGATCTACAAGATCCCGGCGCCCGACGAGCCGCGCAACGACCTGGTCGACGTGTTCCTCAAGGGGGTCAAGGACCTCAACCAGCCGCCGCAGGTGACGCCGTCGGAGCAGCTGCGACTCAACACGTCCATCAAGCCGGCCGCCGAGCCCAAGCGGCTCGGTGTCCTGGACGGTGACAACGCGGGCTTCCCGAACGGCCGGCGACTGACCGACGACGTGATCGACGCGTCGCTCCAGGTCGTCGAGGGTGAGCTGCTCGGCGCCAAGAACGACCTCGGTGACGCGGTCAACGAGAACGACAAGAAGTTCGGCAAGTCCTTCCCGTACGTGGCCAACCCGACCGAGGGTTCGCGCGGCCCGCTCGCCAAGGGCGTGGACGGCGGCAACGACGTCCGCAGCCAGCTCGGCGACGCGCTCCAGCCGGCCGGCGCGCAGGGCTCGGACGACATGCGCCTGATCGCCGCGTCCGCCGGGGCCGGGGCGGGCGGCATCGTCCTGATCGGCGCGGCCCTGATGTGGTGGCGCCGCATGCGGAACCGGGCGTACTGACCCGCTCCGCTCCCACCGACTGGCGCGGCCCGTTCCCACCATCCCCCACGGCACGGGCCGCGCCGCCGACTCCCGCACCTGCACAGCCGACTGAGGAGACCCATGCCTCCGCGTACGACGGACAGCGCACAGGAGAGGCGCGACGACGACCGCCCACGCCCGGACCAGGAGACCGACGGACAGGGGTCCGACGGCCGGGGGCAGGAGCGAGGCGGCCCGGGCTCAGACTCCGGGGCGGAGGCAGGGCGGGGCGGGGACCCGGTCGCGGGGGCGGACCCGGCCGTCGAGCCGGAAGGCGCGCAGGCCGTCGAGCCGGAAGGCGCGCAGGCCGTCGAGCCGGAAGGCGCGCAGGATGCGGACTCCCCGCCCGCGGCAAAGCCGGCCGGTGCTTCGGCCGGACGTGACACGGAAGGCGGCGGGGCGCGCGCCGTTGAAGAGGGTGCCCGGCCGGACGGCGACAGCGCATCCCCCGCCGGCCAGGACGTGGACCGGCGCGTAGCCGCGATGCGGCGCACCGCTGACGGGGCGCGGCGGTGGCGGGCGGCTCATCTGGCCGGGTGTGCCGCCCTGTTGGCCGTCGCGCTGACCGGTGGGGCCATCGCCCTCGCAGGTGTGGGGGACGGACGGGCGGGCGCCGGCGTCGACACCGTGTCCGCGGCCGGGGCGTTGTCGCCGGGCGTGCTGGCCCGGGGGGATCTCGACTCGGGGATCGCGTCCCTGCAGAAGCATCTCCGTGCCCAGCCGAAGGACTTCGGCAGCTGGGCCACCCTCGGGATCGCCTACGTCGAACAGGCCCGTACGAAGGGCGACCCCTCGCGGTATCCGCAGGCCGAGCGCGCGCTGAAGCGGTCCCTCGGGCTGAAGCCCGGCAACGACCCGGCCCTGGCCGGCCTGGGCGCCCTCGCCGCGGCCCGGCACGACTTCCCCGGCGCCCTGAAGTACGCCGACCGGGCCCTGAAGCAGAACCCCTACAGCGAACGTGCCCTGTGCACCCGTATCGACGCCCTCGTCGAACTCGGCCGGTACGACGACGCCGCCGAGGCCGCCGACACCGCCGACGACAGGCGCCCCGGCGTGCCCGTCTTCACGCGCTACGCGTACGTGCGGGAGCTGCGCGGCGACGTCCGCACGGCGCGTGAGGTGCTGGAGCGCGCCCTGGACGCCGCCGACTCGCCCGCCGACATCGCCTACGTCGCCACCGCACTCGGGCAACTCGCCTGGAACCAGGGCGAGTACAAGGCGGCCCTCGACCACTACTCCCGCGCGCTCGCCGCCGACGACGCCTATCTGCCCGCACTGGAGGGCCGCGCCCGCGCCCAGGCCGCGGACGGCGACCGTGGGGCCGCCGTGAAGGGACTGGAACAGGTCGTCGCGCGCTTCCCGCTGCCCGGCCCGCTCGTC
Source organism: uncultured Actinomycetota bacterium (assembly GCA_963798065.1). GTDB lineage: Bacteria > Actinomycetota > Actinomycetes > Streptomycetales > Streptomycetaceae > Streptomyces. The sequence goes on from CAWCSC010000003.1 coordinate 311,499, forward strand.
GCCCTCGGCGAGCTGTACGAGGACCGCGGCGCCGACGGCGACCGGGCGAAGGCGGGCGACCAGTACGCCCTCGTCGACGCCTGGACGGCTCTCGCCCGCGCCGGCGGTGTCAACGCCGACCTCGACTCGGCCATGGCCGCCGCCGACCACGGCGACAAGAAGGAGGCCCTGCGCGCCGCCCGCGCCGAGTGGAACCGCCGTCACAGCGTGCACACCGCCGACGCCCTCGCCTGGGCCCTGCACGTCAACGGGCGCGACGAGGAAGCCCTGCCGTACGCCCGCCGGGCCACCGCCACCGGATACCGCAGCGCCACCTTCCTCTACCACCGCGGGATCATCGAACGCGCCACCGGCAACGAGCGCGAGGCCCGCGACCATCTGAAGGCCGCGCTCGAACTGAACCAGGGCTTCTCGCCCCTCGGCGCCCGCGAGGCCCGTACCGCGCTCAAGGACCTGGAGAAGAACCGGTGACCCTGCGCCGACTGTTCGCGTCCGGCGCCGCCGTCCTCACGGCCGCCTGCGCGCTCACTCTGCTGCCCGCCGCCACGGCGAGCGCCCACCCGCTGGGCAACTTCACCGTCAACCGCTACGACGGTCTCGTCGCCGCCCCCGGCGAACTCCGGGTCCAGCACGTCGAGGACCTCGCCGAGATCCCGGCGACCCAGGCCGGGACCGGACATCGAACGGCTGGGCATCGCCATGTGGGCCCGCGAGCGGTGCGCCATGGCCGCCGCGGACAGCGGGGTGACCGTCGACGGCCGCAGCGCCGCCCTCACCTCCGAGCGCAGCCACGCGCGCGTGCGGCCCGGGCAGGCGGGGCTCGACACCCTCCGCGTGGAGTGCGAGCTGACCGCTCCCCTCCCGTCGGACAAGGAGAACGTGTCCCTCGCCTTCCGCGGCGCGGGCGCCTCCTCCGGCCCGGGCTGGCGGGAGATCACGGCCCGCGGGGACCGTATGACGCTCACCGCGTCGGACGTACCCGAGAAGTCGATATCTGCCGAGCTGACCACCTACCCCGAGGAGTTGCTCTCCTCCCCGGCCGACACCGCGTCCGCCGCCCTGCGGGTGCGCCCCGGCGGGGCGGCCCTGGACGAAAAGGAGTCGGACGCACCCGCCGCCTCCGTGCTGCCGCGCGGTGCCGACCGCTGGACGCGTGCCCTGGACGACCTGGTCGCCCGGCACGACCTCACCGCGGGCTTCGCCGCGCTGGCCCTCGGCATCGCCGTCGTCCTCGGCGCGATGCACGCGCTCGCCCCGGGCCACGGCAAGACCATCATGGCCGCGACGGCGGCGGCCCGGGGCGGTGCGGCCCGGATGAAGGACGTCCTGCCCATGGCCGCCTCGGTGACGGTCACCCACACCCTGGGCGTGGTCGCCCTGGGCCTCCTGGTCACGGCCGGTTCGGCGGCGGCCCCCTCGGTGATCGCCTGGCTCGGTGTCGCCAGCGGCCTCCTCGTGACACTGGCGGGCGCGAGCCTGGTCCGCCGTGCCCTGCGCAGCCGCGCGCCCCTTCAGCACGGCCACGGCGGCCACACCCACACACACGACGACGAGAGCCACAGCCACGGCCCCGACGACCATCACCATCACGAACACCACGACCATGACCACCCGCACGACCACACCCACCCCCACTCCCACCCCCACACGGTCGAGCACACCCACGGCGGTTTCACCCACTCCCATCCCGTCGCCCCCACCCTCCGCGGCACGATCCTCATGGGTTTCGCGGGCGGGCTCGTGCCCAGCCCGTCCGCCGTGGTGGTGCTCGTCGGGGCCGCGGCCCTCGGGCAGGCCTGGTTCGGTCTGCTGCTCGTCGTCGCGTACGGCGTCGGGCTTGCGCTCACCCTCACGGCCGCCGGGTACGCCGTCGTCAAGGCGGGCAGCGGGATGACCCGGCTCCTGGACCGGCGCCCCCGCTGGACGGCGGGCCCGATGGCGGCCCTGGTGCGCCGCACCGCCCCGCTCGGCTCGGCCTTCGCCGTGGTGGCACTCGGGGCCGGACTGGTGTTCAAGGGGGCCGCATCCGCACTGGGCTGAGTTACGTTCGTGAGAAATGAGACGTCATGCGGAAAGCGGACGTCGTGAGGAAAACCGGCCTCGTGGGGAAGACAGACCTCGTGAAGATTTCGCCCGGCTGCGAATGGGGGCGCCGTGTCCGAAGAACCGGGCCATGAGCGTGTGATCGCGGGCCGCTACCGGCTCCTGGCACCGCTCGGCGAGGGCGGCATGGGGACGGTGTGGCGCGCCCGCGACGAAGTGCTGAACCGCGAGGTCGCGGTCAAGGAGGTGCGCGCCCCGGCCGGGGTGGCGGCCGACGACGTGCAGCGGATGTACGCCCGGCTGGAGCGGGAGGCGTGGGCGGCGGCCCGGGTCTCGAACCGGAACGTGGTGACGGTCTACGACGTGGCGACGGACGGCGGCCGGCCGTGGATCGTCATGGAACTGGTGCGCGGGCTCTCCCTGGCGGAGGTCCTGGACGCCGAGGGCCCGATGTCGCCGCAGCGTGCCGCGCACGTGGGGGCGGAGGTGCTGGCAGCGCTGCGGTCCGCGCACGAGGCCGGGGTGCTGCACCGGGACGTGAAACCGGCCAACGTGCTGATCGCGAACGACGGCCGGATCGTGCTGACCGACTTCGGGATCGCCATGGTCGAGGGCAGCTCCGCGCTGACCATGACCGGGGAGGTCATCGGCTCGCCCGAGTTCCTCGCCCCGGAGCGGGCGCTCGGCCGCACGCCGGGTCCCGAGTCCGACCTGTGGTCGCTCGGGGTGCTGCTGTACGCGGCCGTCGAGGGCCACTCCCCCTTCCGCCACGACACGCCGCTGAGCACGCTGCGCGCGATCGTCGACGAGGAGCTGCCGCAGCCGTACCGGGCCGGTCCGCTCGCCCCGGTCATCGAGGGGCTGCTGCGCAAGGATCCCGCGCAACGGCTGCCGGCCGATCGGGCCGAGCAGGACCTGCGGGTCATCGGCGCGGGCGGCTCGCCCAGCGCGGACACCATGCGGGCGGCCCCGTACCCGACGACGGTCGCGGGCCACCCCGAGCCCTCTCCCACGCCCCCGATGCCCTTCCCGGGTCAGCCCGCACCGGCCGGCTCGGGTGCGACGACGACGGCCAGCGGTCAGCATCGCGACCGCCGGGCCGGCCGGGTGCTGGTCGCGGGCGTGGTCGTGCTGGCGCTCGCGGTGGGCGGACTGACGTACGCGCTGCTGAACAGGGGTGGCGACGGTTCCGGGGACAACGACCGGGGTGCCGGGGCGAGTACGCCGGCCGGGACCGGCGGGCCGAAGGAGAACACCGGGAGCGGGAAGTCGAGCCCGTCCCCGACGCCGAGCGAGAGCCAGAGCGAGGAGAGCAGTCCGCCGCCGCAGTCGGTGCGGGTCTCCCTGGAGGGCACGCGTACGGACTACTCGGGCACGTGTCCGCCCCCGAACCAGGAGGCACCCGAGTTCACGGCGACGTTCACGGTGGGGCGGCTGCCGGCCCAGGTGCGCTACCGCTGGGTGACGCAGGACGGCTCCTTGGCCGACAAGGGCTGGAAGACGCTGTCGTTCCCGGAGGGCGGGAGCCGTACGCGGCAGGACACGGTGACCGTGACGACGGACGCGGAGACGCGGCACGTTCGAGAACGAGATCAGCGTCGAGGTGCGGGAGCCGGAGCGTACGACGTCCGAGGCGGTGCCGTTCTCGGTGACCTGCGAGACGGAGACCCCGACGGACGGGGCCTCCCCTTCTCCTTCGGACACGGACTCGGGCTCAGGCTCGGACTCGGACTCGGACTCCGGATGACCGGTCAGTCGTTGGCGTTGAGCACCGGCAGATAGCCGCCCGACTGGCCGGGGGCCTTCGGGTGGTAGGACTCGCCGATGTTGAGCCAGCTGACGCTGTGCAGCCAGGAGTCGCCGGAGCAGATCTCGTGGCCGGTGAAGGTGGTGCGTACGTCGCCGAAGGTGAAGCCGTGGTCGGCGGCGCGCTTGGCGATGGCGGTGTCGAGGTGGTCGGCGGCGTCGTTGATGGCCTTCCGCTTGGCTTCGGAGAGACCGAGACAGGTGGTGCCGAGCTTGTAGAAGCGGGGGTAGCCGAGGACGACGACGCGTGCGTCGGGTGCCTTGGAGCGGATCGCCGAGTAGACGCCGTCGAGCTTGCCGGGCAGCGTGGAGTCGACGTACGCCCGGGCGGTGTTGATGCGGGACAGGCAGGCGCTGTCGGACTGGGTCACACAGGTCGTCATGACGTCGGCGAATCCGGCGTCGTTGCCGCCGACGCTGAGGGAGACGAGGGCGGTGGAGGCGCTGAGCGGGGCGAGCTGACTCGCCAGAACATCACCCGTTCGGGCGCCCGAGCAGGCCGTGAAGTCGAAGGTCGAGGGTGAGTGGGCGGCGGCCCAGAGGTAGGGGTAGGCCTTGGTGCTGCGCTTGCAGTCGCCGCTGGAGCTGGTGTAGCTGCCGGCTCCGACTCCGGAGGAGTAGGAGTCACCGAGCGCCACGTAGCCGCCAGTCGCGGCGAGTGAGGACGCCTGCGCCGTAGCCGCCCCGGTGAGGGCGGTGCCGACGGCGAGGAGGAGCGAGCTCAGGAGGACGACAAATCGGGAACGTCTCATGGAACCTCCCTTTAGCAGGATCTCTGCCACAACCGTCGTAGCAGCTACGCGTGTTGACAGGAAGTGTCCATGCCAAGTCTTTTCGGTTCTTTCCGGGATGTGCGCGGCGCGTTCACCCCACGCCTTGTTACGCACCCGGCACTGTTTGTTACGTGCCCATGACAGATTTGTTGACTAGTGCTCAACTCTCTTGTTCTACGCCGGTAGATGGTCGACGCTTTACTCGGCCGCGAGCGGAACGCGACGCTCCCGGCCGGGTGCGCGAGCACGCGCACCACCCCCACATGACGCGCGCCCCACCCAGGCGCGCGCCGCCTAGAGGAGGACTCCCTCGTAATGGCACAACTGCGTAGCAAGAGACTCGGGTTCGCCGCGATCACCTCACTGGCGACCGCCGCCCTCGTGGGCGGGCTCACCACCCTCCCCGCCCAGGCCGCACCCGCCGAGGGCCGGGTGCTCGCCGCGGACTCCCCGACCGCGATCAAGGACAGCTACATCGTCACGCTCGACAAGAGCGCGGGGCTGAAGGCGTCATCGGCCGCGGGCAAGGACCTCGTTCAGGAGTACGGCGGCACGGTCAAGAAGACGTTCGGCAAGGCGCTGAACGGCTACTCCGCCACCCTCTCCGCCACCGAGGCCAAGCAGCTCGCCGCCGATCCGGCGGTCGCATCCGTAGAGCAGAACCAGCGCGTCCGGCTCTCCGCCACCCAGGCCAACGCGCCCTGGGGCCTGGACCGCATCGACCAGACCTCGCTCCCGCTCTCCGGCACCTACACCTACCCGGACAGCGCGGGCAGCGGCGTGACGGTCTATGTGATCGACACCGGTGTGCGCATCACCCACCAGCAGATCAGCGGCCGTGCCGCGCACGGTTACGACGCCGTCGACGGCGACAGCAACGCCTCCGACGGCAACGGCCACGGCACCCACGTGGCCACCACGATCGCGGGCACGACCTACGGCGTCGCCAAGAAGGCGAAGATCGTGGGTGTGCGGGTGCTGAACAACAGCGGTTCCGGCACCACGGCCGGTGTGATCGCGGGCATCGACTGGGTGACGAAGAACCACTCCGGCCCCTCGGTCGCCAACATGTCGCTCGGCGGCGGCGCCTCGGCCTCGCTGGACACGGCGGTCCGCAACTCCATAGCCAGCGGCGTCACGTACGCCGTCGCCGCGGGCAACAGCAGCACCACCGCCTCCTCATCGTCCCCGGCCCGGGTCGCCGAGGCCATCACGGTCGGCGCCACCACCAACACCGACGCCAAGGCGAGCTACTCCAACTACGGCTCGGCCCTGGACATCTTCGCGCCCGGCTCGTCCATCACGGCCGGCTGGCACACCAGCGACACCGCGACCAACACCATCTCCGGCACCTCGATGGCGACCCCGCACGTCGCGGGCGCGGCGGCGGTCTACCTGGCGGGCCACACCTCCTCCACCCCGGCCCAGGTCGCCTCGGCCCTGGTCGCCGGCGCCACCACCGGCAAGGTCACCAGCGCCGGTTCGGGCTCGCCGAACCGGCTGCTGAAGCTCGTGCAGTGACCGGCACGGACCCAAGCACCTGCCCAAGCACCTGCCCAAGCACCTGAAGAACCGTTCCCCGGAGGCTCGACCCGCCTCCGGGGAACGGCTGTTTCCGTGACCGGAACCTTTCAACTTGCGACCCACATAACACACCAGGTAACGACCAAACCAACAAAAACGTGAGAGGCCGTTCCAGGTCTTGCCATACGGGTTCAATCGTCAATACCGTCATACATCTCACCCGCATCGGTCCGTCAGCAAGCGGCTCTAGGGGAGGGCTCAAGGACCGCGACGAACCGGCGCGGGGCGCGGTAGGGGGGTGCCGTGCTCGGTGACCGCAACTTGTGACCGAGCCGTGCCGCGCGGTCGGCTGCCGTTTTTGCCGCCGGCCAGCTTTGCCAGCTCACCCGGCGTGCCCGAAGCTCCATCTCGGCGTGCCACGGGTGAGAACCCCCCTTTCGAACCGGATTGGATCCGGACTGCCCTGGGGGGGCGGTCCACCGGACGAGAGGGACCAGACTCATGAGCTCAGTTCTGCAGCCGGCCGCGGCGGAGCAGTATCCGCCGACCGCCGGGAAGTACCGGCCCGTCTCCTCCCACCTGGCCATCGCGCCACCGGTGAGCGTGGTGATCCCGGCCATGAACGAGGCGGAGAACCTTCCGTACGTCTTCAAGACACTGCCCGACTGGATACACGAAGTGGTCCTGGTCGACGGCAACTCCACCGACAACACCGTCCAGGTGGCCCGGGAACTGTGGCCCGACGTCAAGGTCGTCGAGCAGCGCGGCAAGGGCAAGGGCGACGCCCTGATCACCGGGTTCCAGGCCTGCACCGGCGACATCATCGTGATGATCGACGCGGACGGCTCGGCCGACGGCGGCGAGATCCTGTCGTACGTCTCCGCCCTGGTCTCCGGCGCGGACTTCGCCAAGGGCTCCCGCTTCGCCAACGGCGGCGGCACCGACGACATGACCTTCATCCGCAAGCTCGGCAACTGGGCGCTGTGCACGGTCGTCAACCGCAAGTTCGGCGCCCGCTACACCGACCTCTGCTACGGCTACAACGCGTTCTGGCGGCACTGCCTCGACAAGATCGACCTCGACTGCACCGGCTTCGAGGTCGAGACCCTGATGAACATCCGGGTCGTCAAGGCCGGGCTCAAGGTGCAGGAGATCCCGAGCCACGAGTACCTGCGCATCCACGGCACCAGCAACCTGCGGGCCGTGCGGGACGGGCTGCGCGTGCTGCGGGTGATCCTCCAGGAGCGTTCCAACCGCCGGGCGCTGCGCCGCCGTTCGCCCCAGTCGCCGATGCTGGACGCGATGCGGGGAGAGGTGTCTTGAGCGGTCCCGGCATCTCCGTCGTGATCTGCGCGTACACCGAGGACCGCTGGGAGGACATCCTCGCGGCGGTCGCCTCGGTACGGGCGCAGTCGCGGCCGGCCCTGGAGACGCTGCTGGTCGTCGACCACAACGAGACGCTCCGGGAGCGGCTGGCCAAGGAGTACAAGGAGTCCTCCGACGGCGCTGTGGTGCGGGTGCTCGCCAACGCGGGCCCCCGCGGCCTGTCCGCGGGCCGCAACACCGGGATCGCCGCCGCGCGCGGCGAGATCGTCGCGTTCCTCGACGACGACGCCGTGGCCGAGCGCGACTGGCTGCGGCACTTCGCCGAGGCGTACACCGACCCGCGGGTGATGGCGGTCGGCGGGCGCACGGTGCCGGTCTGGGCGTCGGGGCGGCGGCCCCACTGGTTCCCGGAGGAGTTCGACTGGGTGGTGGGCTGCACGTACCGGGGCCTGCCGCGCGGCCGGGTCCGGGTGCGCAACGTGCTGGGCGGCAACGCCTCGTTCCGCCGCAGCGCCTTCGACGCGGCGGGCGGCTTCGCCACCGGCATCGGCAGGGACGGCGACAAACGCCCGCTGGGCTGCGAGGAGACGGAACTGTGCATCCGGCTCAGCCGCGCCCGGCCCGACGCGGTGCTGCTGATCGACGACCGGGCGGTGATCCACCACCGGGTACCCGAGGTCCGCGAGCACTTCCGCTACTTCCGCACCCGCGCCTACGCCGAGGGCCTGTCCAAGGCCCTGGTGGCCCGAAGTGTCGGCGCCGGCAAGGGACTGGAGTCGGAGCGCCGGTACGCCACCCGGGTGCTGCCGGCCGGGGTGGCCCGGGGGCTGCGGGACGCCCTGCTGGCCCGGCCGGGCGGCGCCGGGCGGGCGGGCGCGATCGTCGCCGGGGTGCTCACGGCGGCGGGCGGATACGTGGTGGGGAGCGTGCGGGCCCGCCGGGGCGGGACCACGTTCTCGGTGGCCCGACTCGCGTCCGGGAGGGAGCGCGATGGCCAGTGAGTGACGTACGCGTACCGGTCCTCATGTACCACGCGGTCGCGACCGATCCGAACGACGCGACCCGCGCCCTGTCGGTGACCCCGGAGGCGTTCGCCGAGCAGATGGCGGTGCTCGCGGACCGGGGCCTCACGCCCGTCACCACGGCCGGACTGGCAGCGTGCTGGCGCTCCGGCCGCCCGCTGCCCGAGCGGCCGGTCCTGATCACCTTCGACGACGGCTACGAGGGCGTGCACCGGCACGCCCTGCCCGTGCTCGCCAAGCACGGCTTCCCGGCCACGTTGTTCGTCTCGACGGGGTGGGTCGAGGGGCCCGTACGACACCGGGGGCGGCCTGGACACCATGCTGGACTGGGACCAGGTCCGCGAGCTCGCCGCGGCGGGCGTCGAGATCGGCGGGCACAGCCACAGCCACCCCCAGCTCGACCAGGTCTCCGACGCCACGCTGCGGTTCGAGCTGATCCACTGCAAGGAGATCGTCGCGGACCAACTGGGCACCGTACCGACCTCGTTCGCCTACCCCTACGGCTACTCCAGCCGCCGGGTCCGGCAGGCGGTGCGCGAGACGGGGTACGCCCAGGCACTCGCCGTCGGCAACGGCCTCGCGCGCCGCGCGCAGGGGCCGTACGCCCTGCGGCGGGTGACGGTGCGCCGCAGCACGGGCATCGACGAGTTCGAGCGGGTGGTCGAGGGCCGCGCGATCGGCCGTACGTTCGCCAGGGACCGTGCCCTGACCAAGGGCTACGCCATGGTCCGCAGGACCCGGCAGGCACGCCGGCTGGTGTCCCGCTTCGGGGCCTGACCTGCACACGGGGAGACGTGCCGCGTGCACCGGGAAACCGGGTGCACGCGGCGCGCCTTGTGCCGGATCATGGCGGCATGTCTGTGAACCCGCACGAGGCGCTGCCGATCCGGCTCAACGTCGACGACTCCGACTCCCCGTCCGACGTCGTCGACGCGCTGTTCCTCGGCCGCTTCGCGACGGGCGAGCAGCCGTACTCCCACGCGGTGAACATCGACCGCGTACGGTCCGGGGCGACGCTGATGCCGTCCGGCGCCCGGGTGCTGCGCGTCGCCCGGGACGACGACCGCAGCGCCACACTGGCGGAGGGCGACGGCTGGACGCTGCTGGTCTCCCGCTGGAACCGGGGCGCCGACGTCACGGTGACGGCGACCAGCGCCGAGCTGGCGCAGAAGGTCCTCGACCAGGCCACGGACGGCGCGGCGGACGAGCCCGAACCGCAGCCGGAGAACGTCACGATGGGCTTCTGGTACGTCTCCCCGCGCCGCGGCCCGCACCGCACGACCCGCCAGATCGCGGCGGGCACCTGGGACGAGGTGCGGACCAACTACACCGCGCCGGTGGCGGACGCCATGGACCGCCTGATGAAGACGACCCCGCGAGGACATCGCGGGCCGGCTGCTCCTGCTGCACGGCCCGCCCGGCACCGGCAAGACGTCCGCGCTGCGCACGCTGGCCCGTTCCTGGCGGGACTGGTGCCAGGTGGACTGCGTCCTGGACCCCGAGCGGCTCTTCTCCGACGTCGGCTATCTCATGGACATCGCGATCGGCGAGGAGGACGCGACGGGCAAGGGCCGCTGGCGGCTGCTGCTGCTGGAGGACTGCGACGAGCTGATCCGCGGCGAGGCCAAGCACACGGCGGGCCAGGCGCTGTCGAGGTTGCTGAACCTGACGGACGGACTGCTCGGCCAGGGCCGCAACGTCCTGGTCGGCGTCACGACCAACGAGGACCTGGAACGCCTCCACCCCGCCGTCGTCCGCCCCGGCCGCTGCCTCGCCCGTATCGAGGTGGGCCCGCTGACCCGCCGGGAGGCGGTGAGCTGGCTGGGCCACGAGGACGGCGTCGGCCGCGAGGGCGCGACCCTGGCGGAGCTGTACGCGCTGCGCCGGGGCACGTCCCCGACGGCCCTGCCGGAGCCGCGCGGGGACGCCGACGCGGGGCTCTACCTCTAAGGGGTGTCCGGATCTCTGGGAGCTGTCCGGGAGTCGGTGTTTTGATGGGGTTATGACCCTGTTCGTCGGCACGTCCGGGTGGCAGTACAAGGACTGGCGGGACGTCCTGTACCCGTCCGGGCTGCCCGTGCGGCTCTGGCTGGAGGAGTACGCGGGGCACTTCGCCACCGTCGAGATCAACAACGCCTTCTACCGGCTGCCGGCGCGCGAGACCTTCGAGGACTGGCGGGGGCGGGTGCCCGGGGACTTCGTCGTCGCGGTCAAGGCGAGCCGCTATCTGACCCACATCAAGCGGCTCAAGGACCCCGAGGAGCCGGTGCACCGCCTGATGAGCCACGCGGCGGGCCTGGGCGACCGACTCGGCCCGGTCCTGCTCCAGCTCCCGCCCACCCTGCGCGCCGACCCGGGTCTCCTGGACGCCTGCCTCGCCTGCTTCCCCGCCTCGACCCGGGTCGCGGTCGAGCCCCGCCACGACTCCTGGTGGACACCGGAGGTCCGCGCGGTCCTGAGGTCCCGGGGCGCCGCCCTGTGCTGGGCCGACGTCCTGGCCCGCCCCGCGACCCCGCTGTGGCGCACCACCGACTGGGGCTACGTCCGCTTCCACCAGGGCCGCGCCCGGCCCTGGCCCCGCTACGGCCGGCGCTCCCTGGCCACCTGGCTCGACCGCATCGCCACGACCTGGCCCGACGGCGAGGACGTCTACGCGTACTTCAACAACGACCCGGGCGGCGCGGCGGTGGAGGACGCGAGGGCGTTCGCACGGGTGGGGAGATCGGCGGGCCTGGAGATCACACGGACACCCGAGCGCCTGACGCACACCGGCTGAGACGCGGTGTCTTCACCCCTGCTCCCCGTAAGCCGCCCGCAGGGCATCCCGTACCGCCGCCAGCGCATCCGCCTCCGTCGAGCCCGAGCCGCCGGGCCCGCTCCGCATAAGCCTGGGCGGCCGACAGCCAGCTCCCGGTCCGCCGCCGAGCCGGCGGCGGCCACGAACGTGCCGTTGCGGCCCCGCGTCTCGATCACGCCGTCCGCCTCCAGCGCCCGGTACGCCTTGGCGACCGTGTTCGCGGCGAGCCCCAGCGACTCGGCCAGCCCCCGCACGGTCGGCAGCCGGTACCCCACCGGCAGCGCGCCCGACCGCGCCTGCTCGGAGATCCGCGCCCGCACCTGCTCGTAGGGCGGAGCACTGTCATCGATGTCGATCTTCAAGGTCACAGGCCGATTGTCCCGTACCCGCCGGAAAATGAGGAGGCACCCGGGCTGTGCCCCCACGTAACGTGCGCCTCCATGACCGTGATCGTGCGCGACCTGCGCCCCGATGTCCGAGCCGACGCCGAGGGGTTCTCCGACACCCGTCGCCTCGCCCTTCCCTACATGCTGTCCACGCCCCGAGGCCGTGGTGCACACCCTGACGCACGCCCACCCGGACGCCCACTTCGGACAGCTGGTCGCCGAGGAGGACGGCGAGATCATCGGCACGGCCCAGCTCTGCGTCGCCCACGACAGCCCGGAACCCGGCCAGGGCTCCGCCAACATCTACGTGCGCCCCGGACCGGACGCGGCGCGGCGCCGGTTCGCTCCTGCTGCGCACCGCCGAGGAACGCCTCGCCTCACTGGGCGTCAGGAAGCTGTTCACCTGGGTGCTGGACGAGCCGGACAACCGCGCCTTCGCCGAGCGGCACGGCTTCCGGGCCAGCCGCTCCGCCTACTTCCTGCGCCTGGACCTGGCAGCCGGCACGCTGCCGGCCCGCCAGGACCCGCCGCCGGGCGTCGAACTGCGCACGGCCGCCGACTTCGCGGACGACCCGCGCCCGCGTGTTCGAACTGGACGCGGCGGCGATCGTCGGACGAACCGAGCGACATCGAGGTCGAGTTCACGGACTACGAGGCCTGGATGGAGGAGAACTGGAAGCACCCGCTCCTGGACCGCGACCTGACAACGATCGCGCGTCGTCGACGGCACTCCCGCCGCCTTCAGCGTCGCGTACACCGACGGCGAAACCCGTTACGCCACGGCCATGACCGGCACCGCCCGGGCATTCCGCGGCCGGGGCCTGGCCAAGCTCGCCAAGACCGACTCCCTGCACCGGGCCCGCGCCGCGGGCTACACGGAGGCGTTCACCGGCAACGACACCGGCAACGAACCGATGATCGCCATCAACAAGTGGTTCGGCTACGAGATCTGCGCGAAGGAAGTGCGCTATGTCCGCGAACTCGGCTGACCGGCCCGCCGAGGTGGACGTCGTCCTCGTCAAGGCCGGCCGTACGAAGATCCGTTACACCGGCGAGCTCCTGACGGACGACGGCACCCGCGTCGCGGTCCGCGCCCCGTGGGCGGGCAGCGGTGTACGCGACTTCGGGTTCGTCCGCTTCGAGCCCGGGGACGTCTTCACCGAGTACTACTGGCGGGATCGCTGGTACGCGGTGAAGGAGGTCCGCTCCGCCACGGGCACGCTGAAGGGCTGGTACTGCGACATCACCCGCCCGGCCCGGCGCTCCGGCCCGAGCTGGTCGTCGAGGATCTCGACCTGGACCTGTGGCGCTCCGCCGACGGCACGGACGTACGCCGCCTGGACGAGGACGAGTTCGCCGAGAGCGGCCTGGCCGAGACGGACCCGGAGGCCGCGGCCGCCGCCCTGGCCGCACTCGACGAACTGGAGGCCCTGGCCCGCGGCGGCGACTTCGCCGCGCTCCTGGCCTGATGCCCCGCAATCCCCGCTTTCAGCCCGTCACCGCGACCACCGCGTACCGCTCGTCCGCCACCTCCCCGCCCCACAGCTGCGGGTCGTCCGACAGCCGCTCCACGCGCACCTGCCCGGCGATCGGGGCGAGGAGGGCGGTGAGCCGCTCCGCCGGGTATGCCGACCGGGATCGGCCGTCCCCCACACACCCTCGACCAGCACGAGCCGCCCGCCCGGCCGCAGCAGTCCGGCGCCAGTGCCGAAGGGCGCGGCCGGGGTCGGGCAGGGCCCACAGGACATGCCGGACGAGCACGGTGTCGAAGCGCTGCTCCCCGATGGGCGGGGCCGCGGCGTCGCCGACGAGGAACACGGCGTCTCGCCCGGCCAGTTTCTCCCGGGCGAGCGTCACCATCGGCCGGGGAGAGGTCCACGCCCGTCACCCGGTGTCCCTGCTCGGACGCGAGGAGCGACAGGCTGCCGGTGCCGCAGCCGAGGTCGAGGACGTCGCCAGCACGCTCGGGCAGCCAGCCGCGCAGCCGCCCGGCCCAGGCGCGGCGCACCTCGGGGTCGCGCAGCCCGTGGTCCGGCTCCTCGTCGAAGGTGGCGGCCCAATCGTCCCAGTCCACGTCGCTGCGGGCGGTACTCGCCGAGGTCAAAGGTTCACCGTCGTTCGTCATGCGCCCAAGAGTGACACCCGCCACTGACACTCGAATCGTGACAGCCGCCACAGACAGACCAGGAGCGATGAGGAACTCTCCCCCGAAAGGTCTACCTCCGTGAGAACGCGGAACCCGGTAGACCCTTTGAGGAGGCAGCCATGCGCCGTGTGACCGTGCAGAAGCCCCTGAAGAAGTCGGACGTCCGCAGGGTCCGCGAGGAGGCCGACGAGTGCCCTGGCGGGCGCCCGGAGGTCCGCAAGGACGTCGCACGCACGTGGTGGCCGGACAGCTGACCGGCCGGTGCCGATCATGAGACGGCGTTCAGAGCAGCCGCTTGCGGTAGTGGACGCGGTCGTAGGGCCCGTCCACACGGCGTTCCACCAGGTCGTAGCCGTACCTCGGATAGATCTTCTGGTTCTCCCACATCATCGCGTTCGTGTAGAGCCTGATCTCGGGCAGACCCAGCGCACGCGCGCGTGCGTCCACGAACCGCAGCAGCCGTCGCCCCACGCCCCCGCCGTGCGCGGTGGGGTGGACGGCGATGATGTCGAGGAAGAGATGGTCCGCGAAGGCCTCGACCACGACGAGGCCCGACCACGGGCTCGCCCGTCACGAACACCTTCCCCGCGGCCACGTTCGCCGCGTGGTCCTCCTCCATGGGCTGCGGCACCCGGCCGATGCGCTCGATGTAGGGGCGGAAGGCCGCGTCGATCACGGTCCTTGACGACCGGTACGTCGGCGGCGCCGGCCGGCCGGATCTCCTCGTCTGCCATGCCGCGACGGTACCTACCTGATGCCAGTCTGAGCACTCCCTTAACGCGGCCATAAGGATCCCCCTCACCCGCCCTCAGCAGGCGATTCCGCGGTTCTGTGGGGCTAGCTTCGGATCACCCCACGGGATCCGGCCCACCCGGGCCCGGCCCTGTCCCACGAACCGTTTCGAGAAGTTCCCGCATGCCCGCACGCCGCATGGCAGCCACCGTCGTCGCCCTCGGCAGCCTCGCGCTCGCCCTGCCCGCGCTGACCGCCACGCCGGCGGCCGCGCACGGTGCGATGGGCGACCCGGTCAGCCGGGTCTCGCAGCGCTACGCCGAGGGCCCCGAGATCCCGAAGTCGGACGCGTGCAAGGCGGCGGTCGCGGCGGGCGGCACGCAGGCCCTCTACGACTGGAACGGCGTCCGCATCGGCGACGCGGGCGGACGGCACCGGCGGCTCATCCCGGACGGCAAGCTGTGCAGCGCGGACAACGAGCAGTTCAAGGGCTCGACCTCGCCCGCGCCGACTGGCCCGCGACCGGCGTGCGCCGCGGCTCGCACACCTTCAAGTACCGCGTGACGGCCCCGCACAAGGGCACCTTCAAGGTGTACGTCACCAAGTCCGGCTACGACCCGGCCAAGCCGCTCGCCTGGAGCGACCTGGATCTGGCGAACCCGGTGGCGACGGCCACCGACCCGGCCGCCACGGGCGGTTTCTACACCTTCTCCGGCACGCCTGCCCGAGCGCTCCGGCAGGCAGCTGCTGTACGCGGTCTGGCAGCGGTCGGACAGCCCGGAGGCGTTCTACTCCTGCTCGGACGTCACCTTCGGCGGCGGCGGCAGCGCGGCAGGCGGCACCGCGCCCGGCCCCGACGCGCCTCCGCTCCCGCCAAGGAGCAGATCGACGCGGGCAACGACAAGTCGACGGTCGAGCACCACGGGCACGGCGACAACGACCCCAGCACCTCGGCCGAACCGGCCGCGGCCCCGGAGAGCACCGCCCCGAACCGGCCCAAGGCGGCCGCAGTCGCTCCCAACCAGCCGAAGGCGGCCGGTGCCACCGAGAACCTCGCCGAGACCGGCGGCGACAGCAGCACGACGTACCTCGCGATCGGCGGCGCGGCCGCGCTGGCGCTCGGCTCGTCGGCCCTGTTCCTGTCGGCCCGGCGCCGGGCGGCGAGCGGCGGCCGCCACGGCCGCTGACCAGCATCCGCGCCCTGACTCGGGGCCTGTCCGGCGGCTCAGGCCGGACGGGCCCCGGAACGTTTCCCCGACACGTGTCAGCTCGAATGACACGACGCACAGGTGGTGGGCGTGGCACGCGCCGGGTCGAGGGCGTTGGCCACCTCGTGGAAGGCGATCCGGTCGAACAGCCCGATGGCCACGTGCTCGGACAGGTCGACGGGGCACAGGTCCTGGAGCAGGACGTTGCGCACGTCCGGCCCGTTCAGGTACTGGCTGCGCCACGGCGTGACCACCTCGTCGTACTTGGTGGCGATGACGGTGTAGCGCACGCCGGGCACGGTGTCGCCGCCCGCGTTGAGCTTGGTCGAGGAAGGCGGAGCCGGCGACCTGGTCGGCGAGGGCGGGGGTGTTCTTCGCCGAGCAGGTCCTCGGCGCCCGGGAAGTAGGGCAGCAGGTTGGTGAGGCCGCTCAGGGTGGTGCCGTGGTTGCTGGGCGCGATGCCGACCAGGGCGTTCACCTTGGCGGCTCCGCCGAGGAACTTCAGGTAGTAGCGGGGCATCATGCCGCCCTGCGAGTGGCCGACGAGGTCGGCCTCGGCGGCGCCGGTCGCGGCGAGCACCTTGTCGACGAAGTCCGTCAGCTGCCCGGCGGACTTCTCGACGGGTCCGAGGCCGTGGAAGAAGGGCACGCCCTCCAGCTGGCCGTAGTCGAGGGAGAAGACGCAGTAGCCGCGGACCTTCAGATAGGGGGCGAGGCCCAGCCAGTTGTCGACGGAGTTCCCGAGGGTGCCGTGGACGAGGACGACGGGGCGGGGATGGGCGGCGGAGGGCTTGCAGGAGTAGTCGTTCCAGCCGGCGCTCGGGGCGGCGGCGCGCCTGGGCGGTGGTGGCGGGGACGGTGGCGACCGCGGCGGTCAGCAGCAGCGCGGCCAGGGGTCTGAGCACTCGTTTCCAGGGCAGCATCGGGTGATCTCCTTGCGGCTCAAGGGAGGTGCGACGGCACGACGCCCTGTGATCCGGATCACGAGGATGCTGTTCACTCGTCAAGTTACGGGCGAGTAGTCAAACTGGGAAGTTACGCGTCAGTAAAAACTTGCAGCGATAACCGGCGCTTACGGCCCCGGCCGACACTCCCTCACCAGGCAGGCCGGACGGGCCCGTAGGGAGCGATGCGCAGCAACTGCTCCCCCAGCGACCGCACTTCCCCCTCCCCCAGCAGGTCCCCCCACTCCCGCACGGCCTCCGCGGCCGCCTCCTCCGCGGCCCGGGTGCAGGCCCACCCCCGCTCGGTCAGCACGACCAGCCGCGCCCGCGCGTCCCCGGGATGCGGCCGCCGCTCGGCGTACCCCTTGCGCACCATCTCGTCGACGAGCTGGCTCCCGGCGAGGCGCTGCGCGGCTTCCTGGAGGCACGGCTGGCCGACGGCACCCGCATCGTGCCGCCGTGGGCCAACTGACGTCACGCGGAAGGATTCACGCCGCCAGTCCCCTAGCCCCCCGGGCATCACCGCCCGCGGCCCGAACTTCGCCCGCGCGCGGTCCGCGACCTCCTCGATGCGGCGGACCTTCTCGTCCACGGGGTCGAAGGTCAGCTGGTGGGAGGCCTGGTCGGCGGGGTCGAGCCCCTCGGCGCGCAGGGCGATCGCCCGCACCCGGGCACGCTGCAGCCCGAGCGCCTCGTACATGCCGTACGCGGTCCTGGTCAGCGCCGGCGAGTGCGCGGTCGGTTCGTTCAGCGTGCGGCTGCGGGTGGTGGCGGAGCGGTCGGCGTAGCGCACGGTGAGGGTGAGCGTGCGGCAGACCTTGTCCAGGGCGCGCAGCCGGGCGCCGAGCTCCTCGGCGGCCGACAGCAGCGCCCGGCGGTGCCGGTCCGGGTCCAGCTCGTCGCGCGTCGAAGGGGCGTTCCGTCGCGAGCGACCGGGAGACGGCGTTCGGCACGACCCGGCCGCGGTCGACGCCGTTCGCCTTCTCGTGCAGCTCGCGGCCGGCCTTCGCGCCGACCAGCCGCTGGAGCGTGGACAGCGGCGCGGCGGCGACCCGGCCGAGGGTGTCGAGGCCGTAGTCGCCCAGGGTGCGGGCGGTCGCGGTGCCGACGCCGGGCAGCGCGGCGACGGGCTTGCCGGCGAGGAACTCCGCGATGGCGTCCGGCCCCTCGGGCACCGCGCGACGTCACCCCGGGCGCGGCGTCGCCGCAGCGCCATCCGGGCCAGCATCGGCCCGGGCCCGGCACCGATCACGCAGTCGACGCCGTACAGGGCGAGCGCCCGCACCCGGATCACCGAGGCCAGTTCGACGGCGTCCCGCCCGAAGTACCGCTCGGCGCCCCGCAGGTCGGCCAGCGCGCCGTCCGGTGGCAGGGCCTGGACGACGGGCGTGAACTCCTCGAGCAGCCCGAGCAGTCGGGCAGATCGCGCCTCGCGCGTCGGAGGCAGCTGGAAACGTACGCAGAGGATGGTCATCCCGCACTCCCCGGACTCTGGTGCCACAACTTCCGTCCCGCCGCGGGCCCTTCGCCCGCCGGACGCAGATCGGCCCAGGGGTGCATCTCGTACCCCGTGGACATGCGGATCTTCCGCTGCTCCGTCGGATCCTGGCCGCGGAGCCCGCCGGTGCGGCGCCCTCCGAGCCGGCGAGCCGCCGGCGCGCCGCCCTCACCGTCGTCATCGGCTCGCCGGCCTCACCGGCGCCGGCCAGCCGGGCCGCGACCCCTCCAGGCCCTCCTCCCGGCGCACTTCCAGCAGTTCCGCGAGGTTCCAGGCGGCGGAGCCGACCACGCTGAGGCTGCGCGGGCCGCGCCGCTGCACCACCCCGCGCACCAGCAGCAGCCAGGAGTGGAAGACGGTGTGCGCGCAGGCGTCGTGGCGAGTCGTCGAAGAAGGCGAGGTCGACCAGGCCCGTGCCGTCGTCCAGGGTGGAGAAGATGACCCGCTTGCCGGAGCGGATCGGCGGGGTCTGGGTGGCCGCCTTGGCGCCCGCGACCAGCACGGTCTCCCCGTGCCGGGCCTCGCGCAGCCGCCGCGCCGAGACCACGCCCAGCTCGTCGCAGGAAGGCGCGGTGGTCGTCCATCAGATTGCGCGAGGCGTCCATGGACAGCACGCCCAGCTCGGCACTGAGCCGCTCCGGCGCGGTGAGGTCGGGCAGCCCGGCCGGGGCGGTCCTGCCGCCCGCCGGCCAGCGGAAGCTGGCCACCGCCGCCCGCCCCGGGCGCCCCGGTGCAGCTCGGTCAGGTGCAGTTGCAGATCACGGCGGTTGGCGCCGAACGCGTCCAGCGCGCCCACCTGCGCGAGCCGCTGGGCCAGCGGCCGGCTGGGCCGGCCCCGCTCCCAGAAGTCGAGCAGCGAGGCGTACGGCTGCCCCTCGGCGATCCGCGCCGCCTCGGCCTCGCTGATGCCGTGCACATCGGAGAGGGCCAGCCGCAGCCCCCACTCCCTGTACCGGACACCAGTTCGATACGGTGTGCGACCCCCGACGCGTTCACGTCCAACGGCAGCACCGGCACCCCGCGCCGCCGCGCGTCCGCCAGCAGCAGCCGCTTCGGATACATCCCGGGGTCATGGGTGAGCAGCCCGGCGTAGAAAGCGGCCGGGTGATGCGCCTTCAGCCACGCCGACTGGTACGTCGGCACGGCGAAGGCGACCGCGTGCGCCTTGCAGAAGCCGTACGACCCGAAGGCCTCGATGATCTCCCAGGTCCGCTGAATCGTTTCCGCGTCGTACCCGTTCGCCGCCGCGTGCTGCGCGAACCACACCTTGATCCGCCCCTGCGACTCGGGATCGGACAGCCCGCGCCGCACCCGGTCGGCCTCGCCGCGCCCGCAGCCGGTCATGATGTCGACGATGTCGATGATCTGCTCGTGGAAGACGACGACCCCGTACGTCTCCCTCAGCGGCTCCTCCAGATCCGGATGCGGATAACGGATCGGCGCCCGCCCGTGCCGCGCCTCGATGAACGGCCGCACCATGTCGGCGGCGACCGGCCCGGGCCGGAACAGCGAGATGTCGACGACGAGATCGTGGAAGGTGGCCGGCTGGAGCCGCCCGACCAGGTCCCGCTGCCCCGGCGACTCGATCTGGAAGCACCCGAGCGTCTCGGCGGACCGGATCAGCCGGTACGTCTCCGGATCCCCCGGCGCCAGGGCGTCCAGGTCAACCCCGACACCCGACACCCGCTCCACCTCCTCCACGGCGTGCGCCATCGCCGACTGCATCCGCACACCCAGCACGTCGAGCTTGAGCAGCCCGAGATCCTCGACGTCGTCCTTGTCGAACTGCGACATCGGAAAGCCCTCGCCGCTGGTCGGCATGACCGGCGTACGCGCGAGCAGCGAGGCATCCGACAGCAGCACCCCGCACGGATGCATGGCCACCCCGCGCGGCAGGGCGTCCAGCCCCTCGACCAGCTCCCACAGCCTCCCGTACTTCTCCTTCTCCCCCGCCAGCGCACGCAGCTCGGGCAGCTCCTCCAGCGCCGCACGGGCGTCCCGCGCCCGAATATGGGGAAAGGACTTGGCGACCCGGTCGATCTCGGCCGGGTCCATGGACAGGGCGGCCCCCACATCCCGGATCGCATGCCGCACGCGATACGTCTCCGGCATCGCGACCGTCGCGACCCGCTCGGTGCCGAACCGGCCGATGATCGCGCGGTAGACCTCCAGCCGGCGCGCGGACTCCACGTCGATGTCGATGTCGGGCAGCACGACCCGCTCCTTCGACAGGAACCGCTCCATCAGCAGCCGGTGCTCGATCGGATCGGCGTGCGCGATGCCGAGCAGATGATTGACGAGCGAGCCCGGCCCCGGACCCCCGGGCGGCAACCCGGATCCCCATCTCCCGCACATCGTCGACCACTTGGGCAACGGTCAGGAAATAAGAGGCGAAGCCATGATGGGCGATGATGTCCAGCTCATGGTGCATCCGCTCCCAGTACTCCCGCCGCCGGTCGTACCCGCGCGACACCATCCCCGCCACCGCCCGCGAGGCCAGCGTCCGCTGGGCGGTGCGGCGGCCGGCGCCGACCAGGTGCGGCTCGGGGAAGTGGACGGTACCGATCCCGAGGTCGTCCTCGGGATCGACCAGGCACTCGGCGGCCGTGGCCTCGGTCTGCTCCACCAGCCGATGAGCGGTGTCACGCCGAAACCCGGCAGCCTCCACGACCCGCTCCGCCACATCGAACATGGCCCCCGCACCCTTGAGCCAGGCCTCCCCGGAGTCCAGCTCCTTGGACGGGTCGACGGGCACCAGACGCCGGGCGGCGTCCAGGACGTCGGCGACCGGCCCCAGCCCCGGGTCGGCGTACCGAACGGCATTGCTGAGCACGGGCCGGATCCGCTGCTCGGCGGCGAACCCGACGGTACGGGCGGCCAGCCGCAAAGACCCGGGCCCGGTACCTTTTCGGCCATGCCAGACGGCCTCCAGCCGCAGGTCGTCACCGTAGACCTCCCGCCAGGGCACGAGCAGCCGCGCCGCACGATCGGGACGCCCCGCGGCCAGGGCGCGCCCGACATCCGACGCGGGCCCGAGCAGCACGGTCAACCCGTCGGCACGATTGCGCTCCCAGGGCAGCAGAGGCGTCGCCCCCTCTCCCGCATGCGCCGCCGAGACGAGCCGGCACAGCTCGGCCCACCCACGGGCACCGTCCCGGGCGAGAAAGGTCACCCGGGGAGCCGACTCGTCGACGAAGGCGCCGCCCCGCACAGGAACCCGGCGCCGCCCCCGCCCGGCCCCGGGCTCCGGGGGCTCCGCTCCCGCCACGGCCAGATCCGCCCCGAACAGCGGACGGACCCCCGCCTTCGCACAGGCCTTCGCGAACCGGACGGCACCGGCGAGCGTGTCGCGATCAGTGAGAGCCAGGGCATCCATGCCCCGCTCGGAGGCACGCTCGGCCAGCCGCTCCGGATGCGAGGCTCCATAGTCGCAACGAGAATCCGGAGACGGTGTGCAGATGCGTGAACCCCGGCACACGCACCTCCCGCACTCGTGAGCCACACCAGCTCTCGAACATCTGTTCCCAGCTACCTCACCCCCACCATAGACCAATTCTCGAATGTGTGTGCGACATCCGTTCGGCCCTGTCCCACCTGCGGAAACACCCTGCCGCCCCCGACCGTGGAGGCATGCCGCACAGCTCGCTCCTCGGCGAGGTGAGAGACGCCGTCACCCCGCGGGCCACCCTGCTCATCCTCGGCGTGATCGCACTCCAGCTGCTTTTCATCGCCTCCTACGTGGGGGCACTGCACGACCCGAAACCCAAGGACGTGCCCTTCGGGGTGGTCGCCCCACAGGCCGCCTCCACACAAGCGGTGACCCGACTGGAACGACTGCCCGGCTCCCCGCTGGACCCCCGCGCGGTGCCCGACGAGGCCACAGCCCGGAACCAGCTCGCGAACCGGGACATCGACGGCGCCCTGATCATCAATCCGGCAGGCACCGACACCCTCCTCGTGGCCTCCGGCGGCGGCAGAGTCCTCGCCAACACCCTGACCACGCTCGTCACCACCCTGGAGAGGTCGGAAAACCGCTCGCTCCGCACAGTCGACGTCATCCCGTCCGCCACCCACGACCCCAACGGACTCTCGTCCTTCTACCTGGTGGTCGGCTGGTGCGTGGGCGGCTACCTGGGCGCCGCGGCCCTGGCCATCAGCGCGGGAGCGAAGCCGTCCAACCCCGTACGCGCCGCGATCCGCCTGGCGGTCATGGCCCTGGTCGCGATCGTCGGCGGCCTTGGCGGAGCCCTCATCACCGGCCCGATCCTGGACGCCCTCCCCGGCGGCACAGCGGCCCTCTGGGGCCTGGGCGCCCTGATCATCTTCGCCGTGGGCGCGGCCACCCTCGCCCTCCAGGGCGTCTTCGGCACGATCGGCATCGGCCTGGTCATCCTGCTGGTGGTCATCCTCGGCAACCCGAGCGCGGGCGGCGCCCTGCCCCCACCCCTGCTCCCGCCCTTCTGGAAGGCGATCGGCCCCGCACTCCCACCGGGCGCCGGCACCTGGGCAACGCGCTCGATCGCGTACTTCGAGAACAACGCCCTAACGACGTCACTCCTGGTACTGGCGGCATGGGCGGCAGCGGGAGCGGTCATCACCATGGCGGCGGCCACACACCGAAAGACGCCGTAACCCGCCGGGGTGCCGCACCCGCGTACGGCGAGAAGGGGACGTGTCGGGGGGTGTCCGCCCGCAGCGGTTGGCGCGTCAACGGGGAGCGAGTCGGTGTGCCACCCCATCGCGCCGTTCCGAGGACGGCCACCCCCCGACACGGCCCCGACCCACCACCCGGCGCCAGGCGCAACGCGCACCCCCACCGAAGCCCCCACAGGCCGCCGCAGGCACACGCCCGACCCACCGCCGGAGGCACACGCAAAAGCCCCGCCCCTCACACAAGGGGCGGGACTTCACCAAGCCGCGATTCAGCCGATCTCGGTACCGGTCGCAGACAGCGCCTCGGTCACCGGCTGGAAGAACGTCTCCCCACCGGAGGTGCAGTCACCGCTGCCACCGGAGGTGAGCCCGACCGCGCTGCTGCCCGAGAAGAGCGAGCCACCACTGTCACCGGGCTCGGCGCACACGTCGGTCTGGATCAGACCGTTCACGATGTCGCCGTTGCCGTAGTTCACGGTGGCGTCCAGCCCCGTGACCTTCCCGTCGTGCACCTGGGTGGTCGACCCGCTGCGGGTGACCTCCATGCCGACGGTCGCCTCGGCGGCACCCGAGATCTTCTGGGTGGAGCCGTTGTAGAGGTTCACCTCACTGGGGTGAGCCACCTCCGCGGTGTACTTGACCAGCCCGTAGTCGTTGTCCGGGAAGCTGGAGTCCGCGTTGGTGCCGATCTCCTTGCCGCTGGAGTCCGACCAGGTGGAGATGCCCTCGGTGCAGTGCCCGGCGGTCAGGAAGAACGGCTCGCCGCCCTTGACCACGTTGAAGCCGAGCGAGCAGCGGCCGCCGCCGCCGGTGATCGCGTCGCCACCGGCGATGAAGGGCTTGTACTCGCCCTTTGAGCGCTTCAGTTCGGCCTTCGCCCCGAGCCCGTCGACGACCTTCGTCAGCGTCGCCCACTCGGCCTTGGAGACCGTACGGTCGGCGGTCACGACGACCTTGTTGGTCGTCGGGTCGGTCACCCAGGCGGTGCCCGGGATCGTCGCGTCCTCCTTCAGCGTGCTGCGGGCGCTCTTCAGCTCGGCGAGGGAGTTCGCCACGACTCTCGCCTTGGCGCCGGCCTTCTCGACGGCGTCAGCGGCGGCCTCGTCGACCACGTTCACCACGAGGGCCTTGCTCTTGGTGTCGTAGTACGTACCCGCGGCGTCGGCGCCGAGGTCCTTGGCCAGCGTCGAGGCGAGCTTTCCGGCCGCGGAGACCGACAGGGTCTCGGGCGCGGAGGCCTTCGCGGGCTCGCTGGCGTTCGCAGACTGGAAGGTGACTCCGGCGGCGACCAGTGCGGCGATACCCGCACCTGCCATGGCTGCACGCCGCTTGGGTATGCGTCGGTGCTTCAACTCTCGTCCTCCTGTGGGGGGTCGGCCCGAGAGGTTGTGGGGACCTCGCGAGCCGGAAGGCCTTGTTGACGAGCGCCCACTATTCCGAGGACAACGGGGAGCACACAAGGCCGAGTTCGGGACGCGCGTAGATTGCGCACCGCACGCCCCCGCATTTCGACCGCCCACGGCCAAATCGGACCCAACTCACACGCCCCTCACACGCGTTCACACTGCAAACATTACGCGTGAGTAATGTGTGCGCACTCTGCGAGGTCTGCTCATGGCCGAAAACCGCCCTCCATCAACCCCGACCGGAGGCCAGAAAGGACGTTGCCCGAATCATCTCCACAAACCCCTCACAAACCACAGTAAGCCGCGACTCACGCGCAGAGAGAGAGCCCCCGCACGCAGTGCGTGCGGGGGCTCATGGCGCTGCCTACTGGTGCCCGGTACGGCTTAGTACACGCTGACCCCGTAGGCGCTCAGGGCCTCCGTGACGGGCTGGAAGAACGTCGTACCACCGGAGGAGCAGTTGCCGCTGCCGCCGGAGGTCAGACCGTACGCGGTGCCGTTGCTGCCGTAGAGCGAGCCGCCGGAGTCGCCGGGCTCGGCGCAGACGGTGGTCTGGATCAGGCCGGAGACGATGTCACCGCCGCCGTAGTTGACGGTGGCGTTGAGGGCGGTGACACGGCCGCTGTGCGTACCGGTCGTGGAGCCGTCGCGGATGACGGTGGTGCCCACGCTCGGGGTGGCCGCGCGCGTGATGTCCACGCCGTTCGCGGTGCCGGGCCTGGCGACGGACCCGCTGTAGCGCACCAGGCCGTAGTCGTTGCCCGGGAAGCTGGAGCCGGCGGTGGAGCCGATGACCGTGGTGCGGCCGGAGTTGGAGTACCAGGTGCCCGCGCCGTCGGTGCAGTGACCGGCGGTCAGGAAGAACTGCTGTGCCGCTGCTGTTCTGGACGTTGAAGCCGAGGGAGCAGCGCCAGCTACTCGCATAGATGGCGTCGCCGCCCTGGATGAGCTTGTTGAACGTGCCGGGGGTGCGCTTGATCGTGAGCGCGTCGGCGTTGGCGCCGGCCTGCTGCTTGATCTTCGCGATCTCGGCCTGGGTGACCGTGCTGTCGGCGGTCACGAGTACGCGGTCGGTCTTGCTGTCGACGGCCCAGGCGGTGCCCGGGATGTCGGCCTTCAGTATCGAGCCGCTGGCGCTCTTGAGCTCGGCGGAGCTGAAGGCGGAAGGGGTGTCGGACGCGTTCGCGCTGGGGATCGCGATCGCTGCGGCGGCGACGAGGCCGGTGGAAACGGCGATCAGCCGGGTCCGTCTCGAGAAGCCGCTGCGGGGGGTGGTGCGCTTGATCCTCACTTTTCGTTCCTCCACAGGGGAAGTCGGGGGCCCTCGTGGGGTCTCGGGCCCGTGAGGCGCAGCCCGGGACCGCGTGCCCGGATCCCGAACACGCCGTGCCCCTGACAAGCGCTGTGGGGGGAGTATTCGGCCGAACGGCCGGTAGGCGCAAGGGGGCCTTTCGGCCGTCACCCCTTGAACGATCTCTGCGAAGCCGCCCCGCAACCGCCTCCCGGACACCCTCACACCCGCGCTCCGAGCACCCGCCCGCACGTCACACCAGCGTGCGCCCCCGCGGCGACCGCGACTGCTGACCCTGCCACACGGGCCGGGTCAGCAGTCGCAGGGGCAGCAGCAGTCGCACCCGTCGCAGTCACAGTCCCGGCAGCAGCCCTCCCGCTTCTTACGGGACCACGGCCCCTCGTACTCCTTGGCACAGCACAGCTTGCAGGTGCAGCACAGCAACCAGAACATCCCGCAGCCGGCCCAGAACCCGCGCCGGCCCCCTCCCCCGCCGGCATGGGGATTCACCTCGCCGCTCGAGTACGGGTTCTCAGGCGGCTGCTGCCCGTACGGGCCCTGGCCATGCGGGCCCTGCCCGTACGGCCCGCCCTGATGCGACGCGCACACCGGCACCGTGCCGAACGCCCGGTCCACCGAGCGCCGTAGTTCGTGCACGAGCAGCAGATGCACGAGCTTCGCGTCGGCGAACTCGACGTCACGCAGCGCGAACCGCATCCCGTGCACCGCGTCGTCGGCGAGCCGCCGGGCCTCCACGAGGGAGGTGCCGGTCGCGGAGACCGGGTTCCATGCTCCTGACGCGGCGTCAGCGTGCCGGTCCTCCACGGCGTCCAGCAGGTGGGCGAGGCGCCCGAAGAGGCGTCCGGCCTCGGCGAGCGGCCCGGCGTTGTGCGGCCGGCCGGCGAGGATCGCCGTGTGCGCGAAAGCGGCGGCGGTGGCGGTCTCGGTCGGTTCGGTCACCGTCAGGAGCGGCGTCCCGGGCCCGGCGAGCGCCTCGATACCGCCCTGCCGGTCCACGGCGTCGACCAGGACGGCCGTGTCGAACCCGACGGCGGAGCCGGTCCGGGCCCCGGCCCGGTCCCAGCCCGCGGCGACCCGGCGCGCGGCACGCGCCACCGGCGCCCGGGCCAGCAGCCCGTCGCGGTCGGCGACGTGGTCGCGCACCTTGGCGGAGGCGAGCACCAGCGACACGGCCGCCGCGAGCCGCGCTCCCTCACCGTGCGCGACGGACGCGGTGCGCATCCCACGCAGCGGACACGGACCAGCCGTACGCCGCCCCGCACCACTCGGCGCGCCGGTCGCGCGGTCTGTCTGAGCCTCCGTCAATACAGAGACGAGAAGCCCGTCATAGTTCGTGACGATGCGCGCGAGCTGCCCGTGATCCCCGCGCAACGCGAGACACAGACCACACAAATGCGCCATCCACTGAGCCGTGAGACTCTCACCGAGCCGGTGCCTACAGGGCCTGACCATTCCGAACACGACGTCCCCCCGTGCTCCGTACGATGTTTGGCGCCGCATAGTATCGGCCATTGCGTTCACCCGTACGCACTGCTCATCACCCATACGCCACGAAGAATCATATTTCACTCACAGTCAGCAGCCGTTTACGACAAGGCCCTTGGGAAACACGGACTCTCGACGGAATCGCTGTGCACCAGTACCGTCACAAACCCCCCGTGCGGCGTCTATCCACTTGGCGCGCCATCCGCATCATGGACGACCATAGGGATGCGGAAAGCAGAAAGACCGCTGTGAGAGGAGGCGTCCATGGGATCGGTACGCAAGGCAAGTGCCTGGCTTGGCCTCGTCGACGACAACGAAGACGAGCGTTACTACGACGACGACTACTCCGACGGGACCGAGTCCGGGGAGGCCTGGGTCACCGATCCGCGTGTCAAGGTGGCCTCGGACGTCGCCGAGGAGAGGGGCCGCCGCATCGGCACGGTGACCCCGGACAGCTTCCGGGACGCGCGCGCCATCGGCGAGCTGTTCCGCGAGGGCGTGCCGGTCATCATGAACCTCACCGCCATGGAGGCAGCCGACGCCAAGCGCGTGGTCGACTTCGCGGCCGGGCTGATCTTCGGCCTGCGCGGTTCGATCGAGCGGGTGTCGACCCGGGTGTTCCTGCTGACCCCCGCCAACACCGAGATCATCAACGGCGACCCGGCCGGGCACCGTACGGACGGCTTCTTCAACCAGAGCTGAGGCAGGGCCGCTCACCGGCCCTGCCCCCGCGCAGGGTTCACCGGACGGGGTCTACCGGAAGGCGTCGAGTCCGGTGAGCGCCTTGCCCAGCACGAGCTGGTGCATCTCGACGGTGCCCTCGTAGGTGAGCACCGACTCGAGGTTGGTCGCGTGCCGCATCACGGGGTATTCGAGCGAGATCCCGTTGGCGCCGAGGATGGTGCGGGCCGTGCGGCAGATCTCGATCGCCTCTCGTACGTTGTTGAGCTTGCCGAAGCTGACCTGCTCGGGACGCAGGCGGCCGGCGTCCATACGCCGCCCCAGATGATGGGCGAGCAGAATCCCCTTGTGCAGTTCGACCGCCATGTCGGCGAGTTTGGCCTGGGTGAGCTGGAAGCCGCCGATGGGCCGCCCGAACTGCTCCCGCGACTTCGCGTAGTCGACCGCGGCCTCGAAACAACTGCGGGCCGCGCCCATGGCGCCCCAGACGATTCCGTACCGGGCGTGGGAGAGACAGCCGAGCGGCCCGCGCAGGCCGGTGACCTCCGGCAGTACGGCGTCGGCGGGCAGCCGTACGTCGTCGAGGACGAGTTCGCTGGTGACGGAGGCGCGCAGAGACCACTTGTGCTTGATCTCCGGCGCGGAGAATCCGCTGCTGTCGGTCGGCACGACGAACCCGCGGATCCCGTCCTCGGTCTGCGCCCACACGACGGCGACACCGGCGACCGAGCCGTTGGTGATCCACATCTTGCGTCCGTTGAGCACCCAGTCGGTGCCGTCGCGCTTGGCGTAGGTCCGCATGGAGGCCGGGTCGGAACCGTGGTCGGGCTCGGTCAGCCCGAAGCAGCCGATGACCTCACCGGAGGCCATGCGGGGCAGCCACTGCTGCTTCTGCTCCTCGCTGCCGAACCGGTGGATGGCGTACATGGCGAGGGAGCCCTGCACGGAGACGAGGGACCGGATGCCGGAGTCGGCGGCCTCCAGCTCCAGACAGGCGAGCCCGTACTGCACGGCGGAGGCGCCGGCGCACCCGTACCCACTCAGCGACATCCCGAGCGCGCCGATGCTCGCCGAGCTCCCGGGCCAGCTCCCGGATCCCCGGCAGCTCGCCCTTCTCGTACCAGTCGGCCACGTACGGCAGCACCCGGTCCGCCGCCCAGGCCCGCACGGTGTCCCTGATCGCCGAGGTCCTCCGGCTCCAGCAGGTCGTCGAGGCCGAGGGGATCGGCGGGGTCGAAGGGAGGCAACTTGGACGACGGGGACATGCTGACACCCTCCGGAGACTCTTAAACTAGCACCGCTAGTCAAACGCTACGACGCCTGCCCGCCCACGCACCACCCGTAGCTGCGCACGAACAGAGTCGAGCGCCCTGAGGAGCCAGCGCGAGTGCCCGCCCCCTCCGGGCGCCGCCAAGGGCCCCGCTACCGCAAGCCGCCGACGGCGCCGCACCCCCACGGGCGACCTGGACCCCTCGGTCGGCAGTTACCGGGTGGTGCGTGGGTGGCAGAGGGCGTCACACCGAGACGCGCGACTCCGCGGCGTCCCTCGGCGCAGGCACCTCCACAGCACCCGCCTCCTCACACTGCATGGTCCGCGGCAACCGCAACGCCATCACCGCCCCGAGCAGCAACAACCCCGCACTCACCAGCAGCGTCACATGCAGCCCGTGCACAAAGGCATCCCGGGCGGCATGACGCAGAGCATTCCCCGGCGTCCCGCCCAGCTGCGCGGCGACCTCGTACGCCTCCCCCAGCGAATGCCCCGCCGCGGAGGACGCCGACGCCGGCACCCCCGGCACACCCGACAGCCCGGGCGCGTACGCCGCGTTCATCACGCTGCCGAGCAGCGCGATCCCGATCCCCGCCCCGAGCTGGTACGACGTCTCCCCGATCGCCGCGGCCCCGCCGGCCTGCTCCTGCGGCGCCTCGCTCAGCATCGACTCGTACGCCCCGAACAGCGTCGTCTCCAGACCGAAGCCCAGCAGCACGAACCCGGCCAGCATCAGCGCACAGTCGTCGGTCCGGCCCATCGCCGTCAGCAGCACCACCGCGACCGCCGTGAGGCAGAACCCGAAGCACACCATCCGCCGCGGCCCGAACCGCCGCAGCATGCGCGCACCGGCCAGCCCGGCCGCCATCGCGGCGAACGTCAGCGGCAGCAGCCGCAGGCCCGTCTCCAGCGGCGACAGCCCGAGAACCAGCTGGAGGTACTGCGCCGCGATCAGCTCGAGACCGACCAGCGCGAGCATCGCCAGCACGATGCATCCGACGGACGTACTGAACGCCGGCCGCGCGAACATGTTGAGGTCCACCAGCGGATGCGTCCGCCGCCGCTGCCGCCGTACGAACGCCGACCAGCAGGGCCGCGCCCACCACCAGGGGCGGCACGGTGAGCAGGCTCCCCACCGATTCCCCGCCGCCGAGCCGCTTGACGCCCAGCACCATGCCGAACAGCCCGGCCGCCGCCATCAGCGCGCCGACCACGTCCCAGGGCCCCTCGCGCGTCGCCCTTCGACTCGGGCAGCAGCAATCGCCCGACCGGGAGGCTGACCAGCATCAGCGGGATGTTGACGAGGAAGACCGAGCCCCACCAGAAGTGCTCCAGCAGGAAGCCGCCGAGCAGCGGCCCGACCGCCGCACCGACCGCGGCCACGGCGCTCCAGATGCCGATGGCGAGCGCCCGCTCGCGCCGGTCGGGGAAGACCTGGCGCAGGATCGACAGGGTCGCGGGCATGATCATCGCGCCGCCGACGCCGAGCAGCGCCCGCGCCACGATCAGTACCTGGGCGTTGTCGCGCGAGGGCCGCCAGGCCGGAGGCGACGCCGAACAGCGCGTACCCGAGCAGCAGGACCCTTCTGCGGCCGACCCGGTCGCCCAGCGTGCCGAACAGGATCAGCAGCGAGGCGCAGACCAGCGGGTAGACGTCGACGATCCAGAGCAGTTCGATCGCGCCGGGCCTCAGGTCCTCGGTGACGGCGGGGACCGCCACGTGCAGCACGGTGGCGTCGACGGCGACGAGCAGCAGGCTGACGCAGAGGACGACGAGGACCACCCAGCGGTTGGCACCGGCCCCGGCCGCCCGACGGCGCAGCGCAGCGGCGGCCGTGGTCGTCCCGGACATGTACGTACCTCCCAGATGTTCCCTCGCGATCGGCGGGCTCACGGGGTGGGGGACGCCCCCGCGACTCGGCCGGAGAGGAGCGGTGTCTCCGGCCCGCGCAAACGAAAAGCGAGTGACACGTCAGCGTACGCGAGTCCTCGCTGGAGCCTAGTGGCGGACCTCTCACAGTCCCGGCGTAAAGATGTGGCGTACGCCACTCCCCTCTGCGTCGACCACGCCCCGGCCGGCCGCCCGGTTCCACGCCGGGTCGATAATCGGGCCCGTGACCGATCTCGAGACGCGCGCGGCTGCCCCGTCCCGCGCCGGGGCGCTGCGCCGGGCGGCCCCGGCGCTCGCTGGGGTACGCGGCCGTGCGCGCCCTGGGCCTGCTCGCCCTGGCCGTGTGGAGCGCGGCGCGGGACAAGAGCGCGTACACGCTGCTGACCGCTCGCTGGGACGCGCTCTGGTACACCAGGGTCGCCGAGCTCGGCTACGGCTACGAGGTACGGCTGGCCAACGGTGACGTGCACTCGAATCTCGCGTTCTTCCCGCTGCTGCCCTGGCTGGAGCGGCTGGTGGCGGTGGTGTCCCCGCTGTCGTACGCGGACGGCGGGTTTCCTCGTCAGCCTGTTCGCCTCTCTCGCCGCGGCCTGGGGGATCTTCGCGGTCGCCGACCATGTCTACGGCCGTCGGGCCGGGGTGTGCGCGGTGCTGCTGTGGGCCGTCCTCCCGGTCGGGATCGTGCAGTCGATGGCGTACAGCGAGTCCCTCTTCACCGCGCTCGCCGCGTGGGCGCTGTACGCGGTGCTGACCGGCCGCTGGCTGACGGCGGGCACGCTGGCCCTGTCGGCGGGGCTGACCCGCCCGGTGGGGATCGCGGTGGTGGCGGCGGTGTGGGCGGCGGCCCTTGCCTCTTTCGTGCGGGACCGACGCGCGAGTGAGCCGGACGGCGCGCGGATCACGCCAAGCGCCCCCGCCTCCTCCCCCGCCTCCGCCGATGCCCCTCGTGTCCTCGGCATGCTGCTGGCCCCCCTCGGCACCGCCGGGTACGTGCTGTGGGTCGGCCACCACACCGGCAAGGGGCCGCTCGGCTATCTCGACGTGCAGGCCGGGTGGCGCAACGGCTTCGACGGCGGCTACGCCTTTGCCCGGTTCGTCGCCGAAAAGTTCACGTCGTTCCCCTCGGCCCTGGCCGGCGTCGGGCTGATCGTCGGGGTCGCGTCAGTCGTCTGGCTGTACGTGGTCGGCGTACGTCAGCGCCAGCCGCTCCCACTGCTGGTCTACACCGGGGTCGTCACCGCGCTCGCCCTGTGCGCGTCGAGCTACTTCGGCTCGAAACCGCGCCTGCTGCTGCCCGCGTTCCCGCTGCTGCTGCCCCTCGCCCTGGCCCTGGCCCGGCTGCGTATGGGCAGGTCAGCGCTGGTGCTCGGGTCCGTGGCGGTCACCTCGGCGGTGTACGGGGCGTTCTGGCTGAACGGGCCCGGTCCCCCCTGACCCGCTGTGAGCGCCGGGGGAATTCCGCGCCATGCTCCGGTGAACGAATTCAAAAGCGCAATAAAACCCCCATCCGGAATGATCAAAGGAATTGAAGGCCGCAGCGGCCGACGATTACGGATTCGCTGGAAATAAACCTCCTCCTGAGAGGAATCCCACATCACATCGTCATCACAAAGCCGTTGATTCGCCCGGGATCTGAGCTCACTCGCTGTAACGTCGATTGGGTGCGTACCGAACCGAAGCTCACCCGTCTGGACCGGGTGTTCGCCCGGCTGGACCGTGAGCCGGAACGACCCGCCCACATCGATGTGCCGAAGATGAGCAGGCACCGCATCGTGCTCGTCGCGGCCACCCTCGCCTTCTACGGCGCGATCGTGTGGGCCGTGGTGATCACGTCCTGGCTGGTCCGGCTCGACTGGCAGGTCATGTTCTTCCGGCCGTACCAGCAGTGGTCGGAGATCCACTGGTTCGTCGACTACTACGTGGTGCTCGGCCAGCGCGGCCCCACCGCCGTGATGGTCTCGGCCTGGCTGGGCTGGCGCTCCTGGCGGCAGCACACCCTGCGTCCGCTGCTCGCCCTCGGCGTCTCGCTGCTGCTGCTGAACGTCACGGTCGGCGCCGCCAAGTACGGCATGGGCCGCCTGGGGCCGCACTACGCGACCATGATCGGCGCGAACGAGATGGGACTCGGCGGCGATATATTTCCGAGCGGTCACACCGCCAACGCCGTGGTGACCTGGGGAATCCTGGCCTATCTGGCCTCCACCCCGAGAGCGCGCCGCTGGCTGTCCGCCGTGTCCGCCGTGACCTCGCTCGGCGTCGGGATGGCCACCGTCTACCTCGGTACGCACTGGCTGAGCGATGTGCTCCTCGGCTGGGTCGCGGGTCTGCTGATCCTGCTCGCCCTGCCGTGGTTCGAGCCGCTGATCGCCCGTTCCGAGGCCAGGATCTTCGAACTGCGCGACCGCTGGCGGTCCCGCCGGAGCCCTGCCGCCTCCGCCCCGGTCAGCGCGCCGCCCGTGCTGGTCACGCCGCTGTCCGCCGACCGGGACGACGTCGCGGCCCGCTCGCCCCGGGCTCCGGCCTACCTGGCGCCGGGTCCGCACACGGCCCGCTCGGAGCGCACCCCGATCACCCCGGCCGGCAGCCGCCGCCCTCCGCACCCGGAGCGGCTCCCGCGCGGCTCGACCTCCTCGGTCCGCCCCTGACGGGCAGCCGACCCGCGGCACACGAAGGCCCCGGTTCCGGAGCGGAACCGGGGCCTTCGCCGTGTCTCAGCCCTTCCAGGCCCGGGCCACCCGGCCGCCCTTCACCTCGAAGTTCAGCCGGCCCACGCGGTACTCCATCGTGATGATCGCCCCCGGCGGAAGCGAGCGCACCGTCGGCCAGCCGCGCTCACGCGCGAGGTGTTCGGCCCGGCCGGCCTCCAGGCCGACGTAGGTGTCCGGGCTGTCGTCGGGTTCCGCGGGAGGTGTCGGAATCGGTGCCATGCCGCCACGCTATGTCCTGCCCGGCGACCGCGGAAGTCCGGGCCTGCGGCCCTGGTCGCTGTCCGCCTCCGGTCACACTTCTGTCACAAGATCACGACAGGTGTTTCGGGCGATGTCCGTCACACGGACGAGCGGTTCCGTAGGCCTTCCGCAGGCATTCGGTCGTAATTCCCGCGTGTCACATGAGCTGCTGGAAAAGCCCGGCGGAAAGTGCCTGGAGTAGTACCTCCGGGGCTCCATTCCATTCCGGCGCCGCACCGGTCCGGCCGAGCCCACGCCGCACTGGAAATGCGTGGATCGGGCACGAAGAGGCCGGAACGCCCCCTGTCGGAGCGCGCGGTGACGCTAGCACCATGGCGTGAGCTCGCGGGTACGTGCGGCGCGGGCTTCGGCGGGCCCGGTACGCGATGAGCGAAGGGGCGAGCGAGCGATGGGGACGCAGACCGTACAGGCCACGGCGCGGCCCGCGCCGAGGAAGCGGCACGGACGGGTCGTGGTCGACTGGCTGACGACGACGGACCACAAGAAGATCGGCCACCTCTACCTGATCACGTCGTTCGCCTTCTTCCTGGTCGCCGGAGTGATGGCGCTGCTGATGCGCGCCGAACTGGCCCGCCCGGGACTCCAGATCCTCGACAACACGCAGTACAACCAGGCGTTCACGCTGCACGGCACGATCATGCTGCTGCTGTTCGCGACGCCGACCTTCGCGGGCTTCGCCAACGAGCTGATGCCGCTGCAGATCGGCGCGCCCGACGTCGCCTTCCCGCGGCTGAACATGCTCTCGTACTGGCTGTTCCTGTTCGGCGGGCTGATCGTGCTCGGCTCCCTGCTGGTGCCCTCCGGGCCGGCGGACTTCGGCTGGACCGCCTACGCCCCGCTCAACAGCGCGGAGCGCACGCCGGGCATCGGGGGCGATCTGTGGATCATGGGGCTGGCGCTGGCCGGCTTCGGCACGATCCTCGGCGCGGTCAACTTCATCACCACCATCATCGGGATGCGTGCCCCCGGCATGACCATGTTCCGGATGCCGATCTTCGTCTGGAACACGCTGTTCACGTCGATCATGATCCTGATGGCCTTCCCGGTGCTGGCGGCGGCCCTGCTGGTGCTGGAGGCGGACCGGCGCTTCGGCGCGCAGGTCTTCGACGCGGCCAACGGCGGGGCGATCCTGTGGCAGCACCTGTTCTGGTTCTTCGGCCATCCCGAGGTCTACATCATCGCGCTGCCGTTCTTCGGGATCATCTCGGAGATCATCCCGGTCTTCAGCCGCAAGCCGCTGTTCGGCTATCTGACGCTGGTCGGCGCGACGATGGCGATCACCGGTCTGTCGATGGTCGTGTGGGCACACCACATGTTCGCCACGGGCGCGGTGCTGCTGCCGTTCTTCTCCTTCATGAGCTTCCTGATCGCCGTGCCGACGGGCGTGAAGTTCTTCAACTGGTCCGGCACCATGCTCAAGGGCTCGCTGTCCTTCGAGACACCGATGCTGTGGGCGACCGGCTTCCTGGTGACGTTCCTGTTCGGCGGGCTGACCGGGGTGATCCTGGCGTCGCCGCCGATGGACTTCCACGTGACGGATTCGTACTTCGTGGTCGCCCACTTCCACTACGTCGTCTTCGGCACCGTCGTCTTCGCGATCTTCGGCGGGTTCTACTTCTGGTGGCCGAAGTTCACGGGCAAGATGCTCGACGAACGCCTCGGCAAGATCCAGTTCTGGGCGCTCTTCGTCGGTTTCCACACCACGTTCCTGGTGCAGCACTGGCTGGGTGCCGAGGGCATGCCCCGCCGGTACGCGGACTACCTCGCCGCGGACGGGTTCACCGCGCTCAACACCGTCTCGACGATCGGCGCGTTCCTGCTCGGCATGTCGACGCTGCCGTTCCTCTACAACGTGTGGAAGACCGCCAAGTACGGCGAGAAGGTCGAGGTCGACGACCCCTGGGGCTACGGCCGCTCCCTGGAGTGGGCCACCTCCTGCCCGCCGCCCCGGCACAACTTCACGGCGTTGCCCCGGATCCGGTCCGAGTCGCCGGCGTTCGACCTGCACCATCCGCAGTACGCGGAGGTGACTGCGCAGCCCGAGCCAAAGCGCCATCAAGCCGGTCCCGAGTCCTCCTGATCGCCTCGATCAGCCCGTCCGGTTCCAGCACCTCGAACTCGAAGCCCAGCATCACCACGTGGATCACCATCACGTCGAGGCTCCCGGCCCCGCAGCGCAGCAGGCAACTGTCGGGTCCCTCGGCCTCCAGCATTCCGGCGGAGGGTGAGATGTGGGCGGCGGCCTCGGCCAGGGGCACCAGGAGCCGCACGACGGCGTGTGTGGCGTACACGCGTGTGGAGACGCCCTGGGAGACGTAGGCGGCCAGATCCTCGGCGGGCGGCCGGCGCGGTGCGAAGCGCGGTCCGTGCGGCGGCCTGGGCGTGATGCGGTCCACGCGGAACGTGCGCCAGTCCTCCCGCTCCAGATCCCAGGCGACCAGGTACCAGCGGCGTTCGGTGCACACCAGGCGGTGGGGCTCTACGCTGCGGCGGCTGAGGGTGCCGTCGTAGCCGCGGTACTCGAAGCGCAGCCGCTCGGCGTCCCGGCACAGGTGGGCGAGTTCGGTGAGCACGGCCGGGTCGACGGCGTCGGGCACAGGGCCGCGCAGCATCGGCACGGTGAAGGCGTTGAGGGCGCCCACCCGGCGGCGCAGCCGGTCCGGCAGCACCTGTTCCAGTTTGGCGAGGGCCCGTACCGAGGTCTCGCCGATGCCCTCGATGCCCTGTCCGGCGGCCGTGCGCAGCCCGACCGCCACGGCCACGGCCTCGTCGTCGTCCAGGAGCAGCGGCGGCAGTTCCGCGCCGGCGCCCAGCTGGTAGCCACCGCCCGTGCCGGGGCTGGCGTTGACCGGGTAGCCGAGCTCGCGCAGCCGGTCGACGTCGCGGCGCAGGGTGCGCGCGCTGACGCCGAGCCGTCCGGCCAGGTCGGCGCCGGACCACTCGCGGTGGGCCTGGAGCAGGGACAGCAGACGCAGCAGGCGTGCCGAGGTCTCCAACATGGGGGCGAGTCTGCCAGTCCTTGCGGACAGGGGCTGTCCTCAAGGCTCGTACGCCAACTGGGGAACATCGAAGCAGGTGCGGTTCATGTCCCCCTGGCCGACCCAGCCCTTGCCGTCCTGCCAGCGGGCCACCGACAGGCAGGTCTCACCGGTCTTCGGGGGCTCGGCGAGCCGGGCGAACGTGACGGGGAGGAGCAGGCCTCCCGCGGTGTATCCCCGGCTGCGGTTCATGAAGTCGTCGACGCACGCGCGTGTGATGCCCGCCTTCGCGCAGGACCTCGCCGCGTCCGTGAACCAGCGTGCGGCGGCCCACCCCTCCAACTGCCACTGCGAGTGGGTCTTCAGACGCTTCGTCGCCTCGCGGAACTCCCGCACGGCCGGGTGGCCGGTGTCGTCGAAGTTGCGGCTGGATCCGGTCGCCCAGAGGGCGTTGCGGCAGCGCGGGGCGTCCTCGTAGTCGTGGGGGACGGTGGACGTCCAGTTCTGCACGTTGGTCACCTTGGCGGTGACGTCGGCGCCGACCTGGTCCATAGCCTGGCAGAGCCGGGCGTTGCCGTGGCCGTCGATGGCGTCGAAGACCAGGTCGGCACCCTGTTCCTTCAGGTCGGCCGCGACGGCGCGGAAGTTGGGCAGGGCGAAGTCGACCTGCTCGGTGACCACCTTGTAGCCCTCGGCGCGCAGGCCCCGCTCGACGAGCCGGGCGTAGGCGGCGGAAGCGGCCTGGTTGTAGGAGACGACGGCGGCGGTGCGGGCGCCGTGCTCGCGTTTGAAGTAGCGGTAGACCTCGGTGCCGCCGTACTGCTTGCCGTCCCAGCCGGTGGTGCCTTTGCGGGGCGCGAGGCTGCCGTAGATGCCGTAGAGGTGCGGGTAGGTGTCGTAGGCGCTGCCGATGGGCTGGCCGCCGATGTCGGGCACACGCGCGCGTGAGACGCGGGAGGCACCCGCGTAGTCCAGGGCGGTGGTGGCGACCAGGGCGACGACCTCGTCCTCCTCGACCAGCTTGTGCACGCACTCGTTGTTGCCGACGCCGCTGCCACCGTCGTCGCACGAACGCACCTCGACCCGGCGGCCGTCGATGCCCCCGCGCGCGTTGAGCCGGTCGAACCAGGCCTCGGCGCCGTCGCGCGGTCCGGTGAAGGCGCTGCCGCCGACCGGGCTGGTGGCGCTGGTGATGATGCCGACCCGCAGGGGCGCAAACTCGCGGGGCGCCGGGGTGCGGTCGTCGTGCTCGAAGTCGCGCTCAGGGAGCCGGCTGCCGCAGGCCGCGCTCAGGGCGAGCAGCAGCACCGCGGCGAGCGCCTCAGCAGCCCGGGATCGGCGACGCATTACCGCTCAGTTGCACCAGCGCGCACAGCGTCTTGGCGGACACCTTCCAGGTGCCCTCCTGCTCGACGGCCGTGCCGGAGGCGTCCGGCAGGGCGGTGGCGCCCTTCAGGGTGAGCGTGTACGTCACGTCCGCCTCGGTCGCCGAGGTGAACTCGATCTTGGTGACCTTCGCCTGGACCTGCCCGCCGCGCGCGTCACCGCTGAAGGCCTGCAGGACCGGGCCCATCTTGTCGCCGTTCTCCAGGACGGCCTGCTTGTCCTCGGTCGAGGTCTTCGGGTCGAAGAACTTCTGCCAGTTCTGTCTGATCTCCGCCTCGGCCGCGGCCCGGTCCGCCGGCGCGCTGGCCGGCGCGCTCGCGGTCCGCTCCCCGGTCGGTGTGGGGGGCGTGCTCTCGCTGCCGCCGCCGCTGTCGTCGCTGCAGGCCGCGAGGGCCGGGGCGAGGGCCAGGACCAGGGCGGCCGCGATCGCCGTACCCCGTCCCGCGGCTCGCGGGCCCCGCGTCGCTCTGCCCCGCCTGAGGTCGATGCCGAGAACCATCTGGCTCACCACCGGGTGTCGGTCCGGGCCATGTGCGCCCGGTGCTTTCAGGGTCAGCTTCCACAGGGCATAGTGCAAGCGATCGCCGCACTTGAACAGGCAGCCAGGCACGCAGCCGAACCGACGTGTGGGAGCCAGCGATGCGGACCAGCCGACTGCGGACCGTGCATCCCGTCCTCTGGGCCGGCTGGGCCGCGCTGGCCGCGGGCGCGGTGCTGTGCGTCGTCGGCTGGTACGGCGTCTCCGGCGAGCGCTTCGCGGAACGGCAGCTGCCGTATCTCGCCTCCTGCACGGTCCCCGGCGCGGCGCTGATCGTCTCCGCGGCGGTGCTGCTGGCTCACGCCCGGGGCTCGATCGCCGCCACCCGTGTGGAGGAGCTGTACGGCCTGCTGGTGGCCGCAGAGCCGGCCGACGTGGACGAGACCGGGCAGACCGCCCTCGCACCGCTCGCGGTCAGCGGCGAGCTGCTGATGGTGCCGGGCGGCACGCTGTGGCACCGCGCGGACTGCCCGCTGGTCGCGGGCAAGGCGGAGGCGGTCCCGGTGGACTCCAAGCTGGTGGCGAGCGGTGAACTGGGCCCCTGCCCGATCTGCGAGCCCACCGGGGAAACCGACTGAGCCCGGCCGATGTCCTCGCTGACGTACGACCTCACCCTCGCCGGCCTCTCGGTCGGCAGCGCGGCGGCGCTGACCGGGATCGGCCTGATCGTGACGTACCGCGCGACCGGCGTGCTCAACTTCGCGCACGGCGCGATCGCGATGGTGTGCGCGTACGTGCTGCGGCAGTGCGTGGTCGAGTGGGGCTGGCCGCTGTGGCTCGGGGCCACGGTGACCCTGCTGGTGCTGGCGCCGGGGCTGGGTGTCGTACTGGAACGGTTCGTCTTCCGGCCGCTGGCGGTCCTCGCCGGCGACCCGGCGCAGACGCTGGTGGCGTCCATCGGGGTGTTCGTGCTGCTGGTGGGCGGGGCGGCGCTGCTGTGGGGCCAGGGGGCGCGGGAGGACGCGCCGGAGCTGGTGCCGGACGAGCCGTGGGGGCAGCTGGCGGTGGTGCTGGTGCTGGCCGCCGGGGTCACGGTGGTGGTCCGCCGGACGCGGTTCGGCCGGGAGCTGCGGGCCGTGGTCGACGACCGGCAGCTCGCCGTGCTGGGCGGCATCGACGCGGACCGGGTGGCGGCGGCGGGCTGGGCGTTCGGCTCGTTCACGGCGGGCCTGACGGGCGTACTGCTGGCGCCGTACGTGCGTCTCGACCCGTACGGGCTGCCGCTGCTCGTGATGGAGGTCGTGGCGGTCGCGGTGGCCGCGCGGATGCGGAGCCTGCCGGTCGCGGTGGTGGTGGCGCTGGGCATCGGGGTGGCGCAGAGCCAGCTGACCCGGCTGCACCCGCCGGGCTGGGGCGAGCCGCTGCTCCAGGCGGCCGGCACGAACCTGTTCGTCGTCGCCCTGCTGGTCGCGGCGCTGGTCCTGCCGGGTGCCGGGGCGCGTGACGCGTTGCCGCGCACGGCCACGGCGCGTGTGCGGACCCCGCCGGGCGCCTGGATCGTGGCGCTCGTCCTGTTCCTGCTGCCGCTGGGCCTCGCCGGCCGGGACCTGCACACATCGGTCCAAGTCCCGGCGCTGGCCGTGATTCTGCTGTCCCTGGTGGTGGTCACCGGCCGTGGCGGCCAGATCTCGCTGGGACAGGCGGCGTACGCGGGTCTGGGCGCCCTGTTCACCGCGTTGCTGGCGGCCGGCCGCTTCCCGGGGCTGCCCCGCCTGCCGGAGCTGGCGGCCCTCGCGGTGGCGGTCGTTCTGGCGGCGCCGCTCGGCCTGCTCACCGGCTGGCCGGCGATCGGCCGCCGGGGCCTTGCGCTGGCGCTGGCGACGTTCGCGGTCGGCGTGGGGGTGAGCCGCTTCGTCTTCGCGCAGCCGTACGCCACGTCGGGCCTGTCGCTGGGCCGCCCGGCGGGCTTCGACGGGGACCGTGCCTACTACGTCCTGGAGCTGCTCCTGCTGGCGGTCGCGCTGCTGGCGACGCACGCCCTGCGCCGGGGGCGGACGGGCCGGGCCCTGGCGGCCATGCGGGACCACGAGCGGGGCGCGCAGGCGGCGGGCGTCCAGGTGCCGTCCCTCAAGCTGCTCGCCTTCGTCGCGGGCGCCGCGCTCGCCGCACTGGGGGGCGGCATGCTCGGCATGGGCCTGCGCGCCTTCGACGCCGCGGCGTACGACCCGGTGCGCGGTCTGCTGTGGTTCGCGGCGGTCGTGGTACTGGGCGCCGACAGCACCCTCGGCGCCCTCGCCGCCGCGGCCCTCCTGGTCGGCCTGGACGCGGGCACACGCGGCGGTGTCGCGGCCGCCCTGATCGGCGTCCTGGCGATCCTCGTGGGCCGCTTCCCCGGCGGCCCGTACGAGACCCTGCGCACGGCGGCGAAACGCCTGCGACCGCGCCGCGCACCGGCCCTGACACCGGCGGGCGCCCGGGCCCGCGGGCTGCTGCGCCCGGCGGAGCCACACGCGGCCCGGTCGGCACCGGTGCCCACGGGGGCGACGGCGACAGGTGCGGTGGCGGCGGCAGGAGCGACGGGTGCGACGGGTACGGCCCCCGGCAGCGGCAGCCGGCCACCGACATCCCCGGGCACCCCCACACCACCGCCCTCCCCCACCCCTGAGCCCTCCTCGGCCACACCGCCCTCCCCTGCCGCTCCCCTCCTCACCGCCCGCCGCCTCCACGCCCACTACGGCGGCTTCACCGCCCTCGACGGGGTCGACCTGGACCTCTTCCCCGGGAGGGTCACCGCCGTCGTGGGTCCCAACGGGGCCGGGAAGAGCACCCTGTTCCACTGCCTGGCCGGGACACTGCGGCCCGCGCGCGGGACCGTGCGCCTCGGCGGGCGGGACCTCACCGCCCTGCCCGCTCACGCCCGCACCCGGCTCGGTGTCGCGCGGACCTTCCAGCAACTGGCCGTCTTCCCGTCGCTGACCGTGGCCGAGAACGTCCGGGTGGGCGCCGAGCAGGGCCGGGTGACCGATCCGGGCGCCGTGGAGCGGACGCTCAGGCTGCTCGGGCTGGACGGGCCGGTACGGGCGCTGCCCGCCGCCGGGCTGCCCACGGGGACGCTGCGCCGCGTGGAACTGGCCCGGGCCCTCGCGGGCAGTCCCCGCGTGCTGCTGCTCGACGAGCCCGCCGCCGGCCTGGACAGCGCCGAAGTGGCCGCCCTGGCCCGGGTCCTGAAGGCCCTGGCCGCCGACGGCACGGCCCTGCTCGTCGTCGAGCACGACCTGGACCTGGTCGCGGGGCTCGCCGATGTCGTGCACGTGATGGCCGCGGGCCGGATCGTCGCCTCCGGTCCGCCCGAACGCGTCCTGGACGCCCTGGGAACGGCGGCCGGCCCATGACGACCGTCTCCCTGCGCCACGCGCGCGTGCGCTACGGCCCCCTGGAGGCCCTGCACGGCGTCACCCTCGCCGCGCCCGGCCCCGGCCTCACCGTACTGCTGGGCCGCAACGGCTCCGGCCGCACGACCGCCCTGCGCGCGCTGGCCGGCACCGTGTCCCTGTCGGGCGGGGCGGTGGTGTGGGACGGCGCCGATGTGACACGCGTACCGGCGTACGAGCGTGCCCGGCGCGGGCTGTGCCTGGTGCCGGAACGGCAGGCCGTGTTCGGTTCGCTCAGCGTGCGCGAGAACCTCGAACTCGCCGCCCCGGACCCCGACACGGCCCTCGACGCCTATCCGCAGCTGCGTCCCCTGCTGGAGCGGCGCGCCGGCACCCTCTCCGGCGGGGAGCAGCGCATGCTCGCCCTGTCCCGGGCGTTGCGGGCACGCGCGCGCGTGGTGCTCGTCGACGAACCCGCCCAGGGCCTGTCGCCTTCGGTCGCGGCCCGAACGTACGACCTGCTGAGCGCGCTCGACGCGTGCGTGGTGATCGCCGAGCAGCGAATGCCGCCGGCCCTGCGTGACCGGTCCGCCCTCGTCTACGAACTGCGCCGAGGGTCCGTCGTGTTCGCCGGGGAGGCGGGCGAGCTCAGGCGATGACCGGGCGGCCGGCGCCCCGCACGCCCAAGGTCCCGCCCGGTCGGTCGACCGGACGGGACCCCGTGTCCCGGCGAGGGGGAGCAGCGGCTCAGATCTCGAGGCGCAGGCCGGGCACGATCACGTCGGGATCGCCGCCGATGGCGGCCTTGTTGGCGGCGTAGAGGTCCTGCCAGGTGGTCCCGTGCCGGGCGGCGACGCCGCTCAGGGTGTCGCCCTCGCGGACGGTGTAGTCGCCGCGGGACGAGCCGCGGTCCGGGTGCTGAGTGGAACGCGCCGGCGCCTTCGAAGGCTTCGCCGGAGCGGACTCGGAGGTGACCGGGTCGGCCGCGGAAGCCGCGGGTGCGCTTCCGCTCGCCCCGGCGCGTGCCGAGCAGACCGGCCAGGCGCCCCAGCCCTGGGCGCTCTGGACCTTGGTGGCGACGGCGATCTGCTGGGACTTGCTCGCCTGGTCGGCGGTGGCCGCGTAGGCCGTGCCGCCGTAGGCGCGCCAGGTGGAGGCGGCGAACTGGAGTCCGCCGTAGTAGCCGTTGCCGGTGTTGATGTGCCAGTTGCCGCCGCTCTCGCACTGGGCGATGCGGTCCCACACTCCGCTGTCAGCCGCCGCGGCGTTGCCGGTCGCTGCCAGCAGTCCGAGGGGCGCGAGCAGTGCCGCCCCGGCGAGGACCGCCGTCGTACGAACCTGGTTCTTCCGAGCACTGAAGCGCGTGGTATCGGCACATTCGGACATGTAGTTCCCTCTCGAAGCACCCGGGGTCCCCCAAGGCGGAACGCCACTCCCCGCGCCATGGGGCGCGTGGGTCGCGCTCGCCCCGCCCGCCGGTGGTGGTGCTGCGCGGTTCCGGGGAACCGTGCGGTCGGCGGACGTACCCGAGCGGTGCTCGCTGCACACGGCGGAGGAATCTAAAGAGGTTGACGGTCCGTCATCAACCAGTGGCCCGTCACGCCAGGCCAGTTCACCGATACCTCGGGTAACGGCAATTTCCGGACACCCACTTCATTCCCGGATTTCATGATTTGTCGACCACCCCGCTTGCCACCCTGTGACCCACTTCACCACTCCAACGCCCTTTACCAATCGGTGACTTGACGGTGAGTGCATGATTCCGTGCCGAGCGTGACCCTGTGCGCTGGATGGTTCGATTCCGTTCGCTCTGGGGCGTGACTCCCGCCACAGATCGCCCGTTGTCTTCTTCATGAGCCGGGGTCCACCCGGACCACGGGGCGGGAGCCACCCGGCCTCGCCACGCACCGCATCCCCGAGGGAGCCACCCGTGCCGCGCATGCTCGACGTCAGCGACGAGGTACGCGCCGAGATCGGCGACGAAGAAGCCGACCGCCTGCTCGCCGGAGAGACCGCCCCGGGCAGTTACGACTGCACGTCCTGCCGCACTCCGGGCGACTCCACGCAGGAGCGCACCAGCACCGTCCTCTTCATCGGGGACGAGACCGCCGTCCTCGCTTTCGCCCACTCCGGCTGTCTGCCCTCGCAGGTCGTCCAGGTCACCGAGGAGCAGCTCCGGGGCGCCGTGAAGTCGATCACCGGCGACACCGTCGACCTGGAACCCGACAAGATGGTGCCCGAGCAGGCGGTACTCGGCGTGACCAGCGGGCTCGTCCTGATCGCCGGGGAGCTGCACCCGGCCCTGGTGGTGGAACCGACCGCGCCCATCGCCAGGCCCGGCACCACCGGCTCCGGCGACGACTTCCTGCCCCTGCTCATCGAGCAGGGCTTCATGCCGCTGACCGAGCTGTCCGCCGTACCGCCGGTGCTGCACGGCTGGTCGGTACTGCTCGCCGTGGGCCAGCTGCACGCGGTGCTCCAGCCGGGCGGCAACGGCGGGCAGCCGGTGGCCTGGTGGCAGGCGCACCACCCGCTCCAGGTGACCGACCCCTGGCGCGCGGCCGCCAACAAGCACCAGCAGGTGCTGATGTTCGCCGCGCCCGTCGG
Organism: uncultured Actinomycetota bacterium; assembly: GCA_963798065.1. Lineage (GTDB taxonomy): Bacteria > Actinomycetota > Actinomycetes > Streptomycetales > Streptomycetaceae > Streptomyces. Next base: position 356,191 of record CAWCSC010000003.1, read on the forward strand.
CTCGATCGGCCATCAGCCACGCGAGGACCTGATGCGGGACGCCCTGGACAAGGCGGCGGCGACCGGAAAGCTGGTCGGCGCGGCCCTGCCGCTGGCCGGCACCTGAGCCCACGGGTCACCCGCACAGCCCGCACAGCCGCGAAAGCCATGCGTGGGCCGCATCCCTTGACCCGCGGGGTCGTTTGGACATACGTGCACGCATACGACGTTTCACGCCGCCAGTCCTACTCGTCGATCCCCTCCGCGCGGTCGGCTCAGGACTCCCAGTGCGGCCCATCGGCCACGCCGATCTACGACGCGCTCTACGCCGAGTACGTCAAGTCCTTCCGCGCACTGCCCGGCGACCGCAGCGGCGAGGAAAAGCTGGGTTTCACCGCCTTCGGGACCTTCCCGCACAATACGGGCGCGTACAGCCATTCGTACGGCAGCTCGTACAGTGCGTACAGCGCCGGGGCCCAGAGCGCCCGACATGCCGCCGGACAGCAGCCGCACCGTGGCAGCGCGTCGGGACCGTCAGCGCACACGGCACGGCGATGCACTACGTGCCGGCCGCACTGCCGCCGGGACCGCGAAGCGGCGGCTGAACGAGCACCGGAACACTGAGAGGGCGGCCCCGCGGGGCCGCCCTCTCAGTGTTCCGCGCTACTTCCTCTTCGCGCCGCGCTTCTCGCGCACCCGCACCGAGATGTGGATCGGCGTGCCCTCGAAGCTGAACTCCTCGCGCAGGCGGCGCTCGATGAAGCGCCGGTAGCCCGCCTCGATGAAGCCGGAGGCGAACAGTACGAACCGCGGCGGCTTGGTGCCGGCCTGCGTGCCGAACAGGATGCGCGGCTGCTTGCCGCCCCGGACCGGGTGCGGGTGGGCGGCGACCAGCTCACCGAGGAAGGCGTTCAGCCGGCCCGTCGGGACCCGGGTCTCCCAGCCCGCCAGGGCCGTTTCGATCGCCGGGACGAGCTTCTCCATGTGCCGGCCGGTGCGGGCCGAGACGTTGACCCGCGGGGCCCACGCCACCTGGCCGAGCTCGGTCTCGATCTCCCGCTCCAGGTAGTAGCGGCGCTCCTCGTCGAGGGTGTCCCACTTGTTGAAGGCAAGGACGATCGCGCGGCCCGCCTCCACCGCCATGGTGACGATGCGCTGGTCCTGCACCGAGATCGACTCGGAGCCGTCGATGAGGATGACGGCGACCTCCGCCTTCTCGACGGCGGCGGCGGTGCGCAGCGAGGCGTAGTAGTCGGCGCCCTGCTGGAGGTGGACGCGCTTGCGGATGCCCGCCGTGTCGACGAACTTCCAGGTGACGCCGCCGAGTTCGATCAGCTCGTCGACCGGGTCGCGGGTGGTGCCCGCGATCTCGTTGACGACGACACGCTCCTCGTCCGCCACCTTGTTCAGCAGCGAGGACTTGCCGACGTTCGGGCGGCCGATCAGGGCGATGCGGCGCGGGCCGCCGATGACGCCCGGGCCGAATGCCTCGCGCGGGGCCTCGGGCAGCGCCTCCAGCACCTGGTCCAGCATGTCGCCGGTGCCCCGGCCGTGCAGCGCGGAGACCGGGTGCGGCTCCCCCAGGCCGAGCGACCACAGGTACGAGGCGTCGGCCTCGCCGCTCGGGCCGTCCACCTTGTTGGCGCACAGCACGACCGGCTTGCCGGCCTTGCGCAGCAGCCGTACGACGGCCTCGTCGGTGTCGGTGGCGCCGACCTTGGCGTCGACGACGAAGACGACCGCGTCGGCGGCCTCGATGGCGTACTCGGCCTGGGCGGCCACGGAGGCGTCGATGCCGAGGACGTCCTGCTCCCAGCCGCCGGTGTCGACGACCTTGAAGCGGCGGCCCGCCCACTCGGCCTCGTAGGTGACACGGTCGCGGGTGACGCCCGGCTTGTCCTCGACGACGGCCTCGCGGCGGCCGATGATGCGGTTCACCAGAGTCGACTTGCCGACATTGGGGCGGCCGACGACGGCGAGCACGGGCAGCGGGCCGTGCCCGGCCTCCTCGATCGCGCCCTCGACGTCCTCGGGGTCGAAGCCCTCCTCCGCGGCGAGCTCCATGAACTCCGCGTACTCGGCGTCGCCGAGCGCCCCGTGGTCGTGCTCGAGCGGGGCCGAGCCGTCGGGCTGGATGTGGTCGTTCATGAAGTCCGTACCTCGTCGTTCATCGTGGTGGTCGGTGGAGTACCCGCTGTCTTCCGGGCTGATCCACTACTCAGTGTCGCCTAGCGCCCGGTGAGGCGCCTGGCGTTTTCCAGGTGGGCCGCGAGCTGCTTCTGGATGCGCCCGGTGGCCTCGTCCAGCGCCTTGCGCGTACGCCGTCCGCTGCCGTCGCCCGCCTCGAAGGGCTCGCCGAAGACGACGTCGACGCGCGAGCGCAGCGGAGGCAGCCCCTTTATCAACCGTCCGCGGCTTCTCGGTGCTTCCCAGCACGGCGACCGGCACGATCGGGGCGCCGCCGCGCACCGCGAAGTACGCGAGCCCGGCACGCAGCGAGGCGAAGTCGCCCTCGCCCCGGGTGCCCTCCGGGAAGATGCCCAGCACGCCGCCGTTCTGCAGCACGCCGAGCGCCCGGGTGATCGCCGTGCGGTCGGTGGTGTGGCGGTCCACCTTCACCTGCCCGATGCCGAGCAGGAAGGGGTCCAGCGGGCCGACGAACGCCTCCTTCTTGATCAGGAAGTGCGTCGGCCGGGGCGCCACGCCCATGACCATCGGACCGTCGATGGCGTGGGAGTGGTTGACGGCGAGGATCACCGGGCCGTTCGCGGGCACGCGCCAGGCGCCGAGCACGCGCGGCTTCCAGAACCCGTACATCAGGCCGACGCCGATGCGCCGCCCGACCTCGGCACCCCGTCCCGAAGGCAGTTCGGTCACTTCCCGGCCCGCTTCTCCTCGACGAGGGTGACGACACACTCGATGACCTGGGCCAGCGTGAGCTCGGTGGTGTCCACCTCGACCGCGTCGTCCGCCTTGGCGAGCGGCGAGGTCTTGCGGCTGGAGTCGGCGGCGTCCCGCTTGATCAGGGCCTCGCGGGTGGCGTGGACGTCGGAGCCCTTCAGCTCACCGCTGCGGCGGGCGGCACGCGCCTCCGGGGAGGCGGTGAGGAAGATCTTCAGGTCGGCGTCCGGCAGCACGGTCGTGCCGATGTCACGGCCCTCGACGACGATGCCGTGCTCCGCGGAGGCGGCGATCGAGCGCTGCAGCTCGGTGATCCGGGCGCGCACCTCGGGCACCGCGCTGACCGCGCTGACCTTGGAGGTGACCTCCTGGGTACGGATCGGGCCGGCCACGTCGACGCCGTCGACGGTGATGGTCGGGCCCTGCGGGTCGGTGCCGGAGACGATCTCCGGCTTGCCGGCCGCGGCGGCGATCGCGGCCGGGTCCTCGATGTCGATGCCGTTGTTCACCATCCACCAGGTGATCGCCCGGTACTGGGCGCCGGTGTCCAGGTAGCTCAGCCCGAGCTGCGCCGCCACGGCCTTCGAGGTGCTCGACTTGCCCGTGCCGGAGGGGCCGTCGATGGCGACAATCACGGGGCGTGGCGGCTTTCCACAGTGGGGCACCTTCCTGAACCGGGCTGGCGGGGTGAGGGCGCGAGCGCCCCGCACAAGGTTACTGGGTGCGGGTCACTCGTCCGGCCGCGCGTCGGCCAGCCACGTCCAGCATGCACTACTGCCGGATCGCCCAGCCCCGCTCGCGCAGCGCGGCGCTCAGCACCGGTGCCGCCTTCGGCTCCACCATCAGCTGCACCAGACCGGCCTGCTGCCCGGTGGCGTGCTCGATGCGTACGTCCTCGATGTTGACGCCGGCCAGGCCCGCGTCCGCGAAGATCCGGGCCAGCTGTCCCGGCTGGTCGTCGATGAGTACGGCCACGACCTCGTAGGCCCGCGGAGCGGACCCGTGCTTGCCGGGAACACGGATCTGCCCCGCGTTGCCGCGCCGCAGGACGTCCTCGATGCCTGTGCCGCCCTCGCGGCGCTTGTGGTCGTCGGAGGACTGCAGGGCGCGCAGGGCCTGCACGGTCTCCTCCAGGTCGGCGGCGACGTCGGTGAGCAGGTCGGCGACCGGCCCGGGGTTGGCGGAGAGGATGTCGATCCACATCCGGGGGTCGGAGGCGGCGATCCGCGTCACGTCCCGGATGCCCTGCCCGCACAGCCGTACGGCCGACTCCTCGGCGTTCTCCAGCCGCGCGGCGACCAGGCTGGAGACCAGGTGGGGCATGTGGGAGACGAGGGCGACGGCGCGGTCGTGGGCGTCGGCGTCCATGACCACCGGCACGGCCCGGCAGTGCGAGACCAGCTCCAGGGCGAGGTTCAGCACCTCGGTGTCGGTGTCCCGGGTCGGGGTCAGCACCCAGGGGCGGCCCTCGAAGAGGTCGCCGGTCGCGGCCAGCGGGCCGGACTTCTCCCGGCCCGACATGGGGTGCGTGCCGATGTACGCGGCCAGGTCGAGGCCGCGCGTCTCCAGCTCGCGGCGCGGCCCGCCCTTGACGCTGGCGACGTCGAGATAGCCGCGCGCCGCACCGCGGCGCATCGCGTCGGCCAGCACGTCCGCCACGTGTGCGGGCGGGGCGGCGACGATCGCGAGGTCGACGGGTCCGTCGGGCGCCTCGTCCGTGCCGGCGCCGAGCGCGGCCGCCGTACGGGCCTGCTCCGGGTTCGGGTCGGCGAGGTGCACGGTGACGCCCCGCTGGGACAGGGCGAGGCGCGGCGGACGTACCGATCAGGCCGGTGCCGATGACGAGTGCGGTCCTCACTGGGCGATGTCCTTGCGCAGGGCGGCCGCGGCGCCGAGGTAGACGTGGGCGATGTCGGCACGGGGCCGGTCGGACTCGATGTGCGCGAGGACCCGGACGACGCGCGGCATGGCGCCCTCGATGTCCAGCTCCTGGGCGCAGATCAGCGGTACGTCGACGATGCCGAGCTTGCGGGCTGCGGCTGCCGGGAAGTCGCTGTGCAGGTCGGGCGTGGCCGTGAACCAGATGCTGATCAGGTCGTCGGCTGCGAGGTCGTTGCGCTCCATGATGGCCGTGAGCAGGGCTCCGACCTGCTCGTCCATGTGCCCGGCCTCGTCCCGTTCGAGTTGGACGGCTCCCCGGACCGCTCGTACCGCCACGGCGCTGCTCCTTGCTGACGTGCGTGTCGCTCTACGTCCGTCCAGCCTAGTCAGCCCGCACGAACCGGGTGCGCGGCGCCCGCCCGATGAGACGCCGTAACGGCTGTCGCTTGGGTATTTTCAGTGCCAATATGCAGAAAAGTTCGCTTTCTCCCTTTCTGGCACCCTCGGAGTGACGACATGACCTACGACACCACTCGCCGCACGGTTCTCCTCGCGACAGGCGCGACGGGCGCGGTGGCATTGGTCGCGGCCTGCGGCGGGGGCGGCGACGACAACGGCTCCACGTCGACGGTCTCCCCCACCGGCGAGGGGGCGACGAGCGCTCCCGCCGGTCAGGAGCTGGCTTCCACCGACGAGATCCCGGTCGGCGGCGGCAAGATCTTCAAGGACGAGAAGGTCGTGGTGACCCAGCCGGAGCAGGGCCGGTTCAAGGCCTTCTCGGCGATCTGCACCCACCAGGGCTGCACGGTGGGATCCGTCTCCGACGGCACGATCAACTGCCCCTGTCACGGCAGCAAGTACCGCATCGCCGACGGCGCGGTGGCCCACGGCCCGGCGACCCGGCCGCTGCCCGCCGAGCAGATCACCGTGGAGGGAAACTCGGTTCGCCTGACATGAGGGTCCGCGTACCCTCCCGGGCATGCAGCCCGAGAGCCTCGTACGCGACCACACCGTCTACGCCTGCGTGATGGGCTCGCGCGCCTTCGGGCTGGCGACGGACGACAGCGACACCGACCGCCGTGGCGTGTTCCTGGCCCCCACGCCTCTGTTCTGGCGCTTCGACAAGCCGCCGACGCACGTCGAGGGCCCGGCCGAGGAGCAGTTCAGCTGGGAGCTGGAGCGCTTCTGCGAGCTGGCCCTGCGCGCCAACCCGAACATCCTGGAGTGCCTGCACTCCCCGCTTGTGGAGTACGCCGACGACACGGGCCGCGAGCTCCTCGCCCTGCGGGAGGCGTTCCTGTCCCGGCGGGTCCACGAGACGTTCACGCGGTACGCGTACGGCCAGCGCCGCAAGCTGGAGGCCGATGTCCGTAGCCACGGTGTCCCCCGCTGGAAGCACGCGATGCATCTGCTGCGCCTGCTCGTCAGCGCCCGCGAGTTGCTGCGCACGGGCACGCTCACGATCGATGTCGGCGCCCATCGCGAGCCGCTGCTCGCGGTGAAGCGCGGCGAGGTGCCCTGGACCGAGGTCGAGTCATGGATGACACGCCTGGAGCGGGAGGCCGAGCAGTCCGCCCACCGCAGCCCGCTCCCGGTGGAACCGGACCGGCGGCGCGTGGAGGACTTCCTCGTCCGCGCCCGCCGCGCTTCAGCCGTGAAGACGAACCCGTACGACGAGGTCGTGCAGGGCGTCGTGGACGAGGGGGGCCTGAGGCAGGGCTGAGGCCTGCTGCGCCTCGTCCAGCATGGCCTGCAACCGCTCGACGTCCGACCGCACGCGCAGGTGGTCGACGTCGGCCGGCCCGTGCTCCCGCTCTGCCTTCGCCGCGACGAGTTCCGGCAGGTATGCGGGGGCGTCGACCTCGCCGAGCAGCGTCGGCAGATGCGCCTGCACCTCGCCGCTGCGCATCAGATGGATGCCGGTCAGCAGGACACGGAAGGTGTAGAGCAGCGGCTTGAGTTCGCCGCTCTTCTCGAACAGCCGCGACTGCGTCGCCGCGAAGCCCCGGTAGTGGTGGGCGTGGTGGCTGGTGAGGACGCCGGGGGCGAGCGCGACCAGCTCTTCGTGCGTGCCGGTCGTGTGCACGACGAGCGGCGAGAGCAGCTGCTCCAGCACGTAGCCGTTGCGGCGCAGCATCAGGCGTACGAACTTGCGCAGGTCGTGGGTGACGAGGTCCATCTCGACGCCGTCGCGCTCCCACATCCGCGAGCGTGTCTCGTCCGGCTCGCGCAGGCCCACCAGGTCGGCGGCCGGCAGCAGGTGCACGCCCCTCAGGTCCACGTCCGAGTCGCGCGAGGGGAAGCCGTAGAGGTGGGCGCCGGAGACGGTCGCGAACAACACGGGGTCGGGCTGCTCGGCCACCACGGGCGTCAGGTCGATGTCCAGCATGTCGATCATCGTCACGCGTCCCACAGCGCCCCGAGAGTGAGCAGGTCGCTCCGGTACTCGACGCGGTCGGCCCACTCGGTCGGCCAGGCCTCCGCGCCCGCATACGCGCCGGCGAAGGCGCCCGCCAGGCAGGCGATCGAGTCCGAGTCGCCGGCGGTGCAGGCGGCGCGCCGCAGGGCCGTCACCGGTTCGTCGACGAAGAGCAGGAAGCACAGCAACCCGGTCGCCAGGGCCTCCTCGGCTATCCAGCCCTCCCCCGTGGCCAGGCACGGGTCGTCCTCGGGCGAGACGGTGCGCACGGCGTGCCGGAGGCGGTCGAGGATCTCCAGGCACTCGTCCCAGCCGCGCGCGATGAACTGCTCGGGTCCCGGGTCCTGGGCCCGGCGCCACAGATCGCCGAGCCAGCGCTCGTGGTAGTGGCTGCGGTTGTCCAGGGCGTACGAGCGGAGCAGGCCGATCAGCTCGGCCGGCTCGGCGCCCTGTGCGAGCAGACGTACGGCGCGCGCGGTGAGGTCGGACGCCGCGAGTGCCGTCGGGTGCCCGTGGGTCAGCGCGGACTGCAACTGGGCGGCTCCCGCGCGCTGTTCGTCGCTCAGGCCGGGGACCAGGCCTATGGGCGCGACGCGCATGTTGGCGCCACAGCCCTTGGAGTGGATCTGGCTGGCGTCCTGCCAGGGGCGGTCCGCGCGCTCCAGCAGATCGCAGGCCCGCAGACAGGTGTTGCCGGGGGCGCGGTTGTTCTCCGGGGAGCGGTTCCAGGCGATGAACTCCTGCCGCACGGACTCGGCCATCCCCTCGGGCCCCAGTACGCCCCGGTCCATCGCCGTCCGTATGCCCCGCCCGAGCGCCAGCGTCATCTGCGTGTCGTCGGTGACGATCGCCGGCGTCGGCAGTTCCAGCCGCCGCCAGGGACCGAATCTGTCGAGGATCCTCGGGACGTCGCTGAACTCGGTCGGGTACCCCAGCGCGTCCCCCAGGGCGAGGCCGGTGAGCGCCCCGGTGGCGGCTTGCTTGTGGACGAGGAGAGTCATGCGGGGTGTCCTTCCGGCCGGTCACGAACAGTTCCCCGTGCCCGGAAGGGCACGGGGAACTCAAAGCACTGGGAGGTCGGCGCTACGCCTAGAGATCGACTTCCTGCATCAGCATCCCCACCTCCGTGTTGGACAACCGCCGCAGCCAGCCCGACTTCTGGTCGCCCAGGGTGATCGGCCCGAAGGCGACCCGCACCAGCTTGTCGACCGGGAAACCGGCCTCCGCGAGCATCCGGCGCACGATGTGCTTGCGGCCCTCGTGGAGGGTGACCTCGACGAGGTAGTTCTTGCCGGTCTGCTGGACGACCCGGAAGTGGTCCGCGCGCGCGTAGCCGTCCTCCAGCTGGATGCCGTCCTTGAGCTGCTTGCCCAGGTCACGCGGGATGGGGCCGACGATGTGCGCGAGGTAGGTCTTCTTCACTCCGTACTTCGGGTGGGTCAGCCGGTGGGCCAGCTCGCCGTGGTTGGTGAGCAGGATGACGCCCTCGGTCTCGGTGTCGAGCCGGCCGACGTGGAAGAGCCGGGTCTCGCGGTTGGTGACGTAGTCACCGAGGCACTGCCGGCCCTCCGGGTCCTCCATCGTCGACACGACACCGGCGGGCTTGTTCAGCGAGAAGAACTGATAGCTCTGCGTGGCGACGGTCAGCCCGTCGACCTTGATCTCGTCCTTCTCCGGGTCGACGCGCCGCCCCTGCTCCAGGACGATCTCGCCGTTGATCTCGACCCGGGCCTCCTCGATCAGCTCCTCGCAGGCGCGCCGGGAGCCGAAGCCCGCGCGCGCGAGGACCTTCTGGAGCCGCTCGCCCTCCTGCTCGGCGCCCGGGAAGGTCTTGGGCAGCTTGACGTCCTTCTTCCCGGCGTACCGGTCGCGGTTGCGCTCCTCGATCTGCGCCTCGTACTCGCGTGGGCGCGCAGGGGCCGAGCGCCCACGCTGCTGGGGCTGCTTGGGACCGCCCTTGGCGCCGCCGCGCGCCGCACCGCCGCGCCCGGACTTGGGTCCGTCCTTCGTCGCCCCGGGGCCCACGTCGTAGCGGCGCTCCTCGGGGCGGGGCTTGCTGGGGCGGCCCTGCCCCTGCTTGTCATCCCTGTTGTTGCCGGCACCGCGGTGGTTGCCGCGCCCGCCGTGTCCGCCGTTTTTGCCGCTGCTTCGCATCAAAGTTCCGTCTGGTCGTCTTCGTCGTCGGTACCGGGGTGACCGGGCGGCCCGGCACGTCGTCATCAGGCGCGTCCGGGTCGAACGACGGTACGCCCTCCTGGGTCTCGGCCTCGATCGCCTCCGCCTCCGGGAGGAAGGGCGCGAGCTCCGGGAGCTCGTCCAGACCGCGCAGGCCCATCCGCTCCAGGAAGTAGTTCGTCGTCCTGTACAGGATCGCACCTGTTTCGGGTTCCGTGCCCGCCTCCTCGACCAGACCGCGTTGGAGGAGGGTGCGCATGACGCCGTCGCAGTTGACTCCGCGTACGGCCGAGACCCGGCTGCGGCTGACCGGCTGCCGGTACGCGACCACGGCCAGGGTCTCCAGAGCGGCCTGGGTGAGGCGGGCCTGCTGGCCGTCCAGCACGAAGCGTTCGACGGCGGGCGCGTACTCGGCGCGGGTGTAGAACCGCCAGCCGTTCGCGACGAACCGCAGTTCGAAGCCGCGGCCCTGGACGGTGTACTCGTCGGCCAGCTCACGCAGCGCGTCCGTGACCTGCCGTCGCGGCCGGTCGAGGATCTTCGCGAGGTGTTCCTCGGTCGCGGGCTCGTCCACGACCATGAGGACGGCCTCCAGAGCGGGCTTGAGGTCGAGGCCGGCGACGGTACGCGGCCCGGCCGGGATCTCGGTCGTTTCCTGGCTCACGCCTTCTTCTCCTCCTTCGGGGGCTCGGGCGGCCGGTCGAACTCGTCGGTGACGGTCGGTGCCTCGTCCCCGTCCCCGCCGGTCCACCGCACGAGCAGCTCGCCGAGCGCGGCCTCCTGCTCCAGCTCCACGGCCTTCTCGCGGTACAGCTCCAGCAGGGCGAGGAACCTCGCTACGACGGTCAGGGTGTCGTCGGTGTCCGCCACGAGCGCCCGGAAGCTGGCCTCGCCGAGCTCCCTGAGCCGGGCGACGACGATCTGGGCCTGCTCCTGCACGCTGACCAGCGGGGCGTGGATGTGGTCGACGTACACCTGCGGCCTGGGCCTGGGCTGCATCGCCTTCACGGCGAGCTTGGCGAATCCTTCCGCCCCGATGCTGATGACGACCTCGGGCAGCAGCTCGGCATGCTGCGGTTCGAGCCCGACGGTACGCGGATAGCGCCGCGCCTCGTCATCGAGCCGCCCGCTGAAGATGTCCGCGATCCGCTTGTACGCGCGGTACTGAAGCAGCCGGGCGAACAGCAGGTCGCGAGCTTCGAGCAACGCGAGATCGCCCTCGTCCTCGACCTCGGCGGCGGGCAGCAGCCGTGCCGCCTTCAGATCGAGCAGGGTGGCCGCGACGACCAGGAACTCGGTCGTCTCGTCCAGATCCCAGTCCGGCCCCAGCGCCCGGATGTACGCCATGAACTCATCGGTCACCTTCGACAGCGCGACCTCGGTGACGTCCAGCTTGTGCCTGGAGATCAACTGAAGCAGCAGATCGAAGGGGCCCTCGAAGTTGGCCAGCCGGACCTTGAAGACACCGTCGTCGGCGGCCGCAGGCTCGGGCCCCGCAGCCGGGCCGACGGGCTCTGCCTCCGCCTCGACCGGGACCGGAAGACCCGTCACAACCGGGGGCTCGTCGGCTACCGCCACAGCCGAACCGGCCGCCGCCCGGACGGGCGACCCGCCCGACTCGACAGCCTCCGCCGGTTCCATGGGCTCGCTCGGTACAGCCTCGTGCCCCGCCTCCGCCTGCGGCGGCACCGGCTCGGCCCACGCCATGCCCGGTCCGCGCCCCAGCGCACGCCGACGGCCCGTGGGGCCGTCGGCGGGTGATGGGGAGGCGTTCGAGGTCATAGACCCCGCAGGCTACCGCTAGCGCCCGCGCAGGCGTCGTACGAGGATGCTGGCGTCCCCGCGGGTCTCCAGGTCGGCGAGGACCACGGCGACCGCCTCGCGGACGATCCGGCCGCGGTCGACGGCCAGGCCGTGCTCGCCGCGGAGTACGAGCCGGGCGTGCTCCAGGTCCATGAGCTCCTCGGCGGACACGTACACGGTGATCTTCTCGTCGTGCCGCTCGCGACCGCTGGGGCGGCGCGCGGCCGCCCGTCCCCGCTTGCGTGGCGCCGCGTCGGCGGAAGCGGCGGCAGAACCTTCCTGCGCCGCCTGGCGCCGCCCGGAGCCGGAGCGCTCCGCGGCCGCGGAGCGGCTACGGGATTCCCCGGCGTCGGCCGACTCCGCGTCCGCCGCCACGTGCTCGGCGCCCTCGCCGTCGCCGCCCTGCACGGGCACCGACTGCGGCGCGTCCTCCGCGGCCGCGGCGTCGCCCTCCCCCGCCGGAGCGGGCACCCGGGCGTCACCGTTGGCCTGACGCCTTGGCTGGGACGACTGAAGCGCCATCCCCCCTGTCGTACGGAAGAGTTCGTCGGCCCCCGGCAGACTCACTCGGCGTGACACCGGGCGAGCACCTCCCTGGCGAGCTGGCGATAGGCGGCGGCACCGACGGAGTTGGAGGCGTACGTCGTGATCGGCTCACCGGCGACCGTGGTCTCCGGGAAGCGGACCGTTCGCCCGATGACCGTGTGGTAGACGTGGTCGTCGAACGCCTCGACGACACGCGCGAGCACCTCACGGCTGTGCACCGTGCGCGAGTCGTACATCGTGGCGAGGATGCCGTCGAGCTCCAGCTCCGGGTTGAGCCGCTCCTGGACCTTCTCGATGGTCTCCGTCAGCAGGGCCACACCGCGCAGCGCGAAGAACTCGCACTCCAGCGGCACTATCACCTTGTGCGCGGCCGTCAGGGCGTTGACCGTGAGCAGGCCGAGCGAGGGCTGGCAGTCGATGACGATGAAGTCGTAGTCGGGCAGCAGCGGCTTCAGGGCGCGCTGCAGCGTCGACTCGCGGGCGACCTCGGAGACCAGCTGGACCTCGGCCGCCGACAGGTCGATGTTGCTGGGCAGCAGGTCCATGTTGGGGACCGCCGTCTTCAGCAGCACCTCGTCGGCCGCCATCCCCCGCTCCATGAGCAGGTTGTAGACGGTGAGGTCGAGCTCCATCGGGTTGACGCCGAGTCCGACCGACAGCGCGCCCTGCGGGTCGAAGTCCACGAGCAGGACCCGGCGTCCGTACTCCGCGAGCGCGGCACCCAGGTTGATGGTCGACGTCGTCTTGCCGACGCCGCCCTTCTGGTTGCACATCGCGATGATCTTCGCGGGTCCGTGGTCGCCCAGCGGGCCCGGGATCGGGAAGTACGGCAGCGGGCGCCCCGTCGGACCGATGCGCTCCCGGCGCTGTCTGGCCGCGTCGGGCGCGAGAGTGGCCGCGTACTCGGGGTCGGGCTCGTACTCCGCGTCGGGGTCGTAGAAGTGCCCCTCGGGCAGTTCGTCGTAGTCGGCGAGTTGGTTGTGGGGCGCGCCACTTCCGCCGCCGGCCATGGCGTTCACGTGATGGCCATCCATCTTCTGGTGTGCTGTGTGAGTCGCCTGCTGACTCTGGTGGGCTGCGAAGGTGCGCACAGCGACGGAGCCGACAGCCTCGAACCCCGCGGAGCCCTGGCCCCGTGCAGGCATTCCTGGTTGACCACCCCCGGGAGTAAATGTCGACTCATTCACAAGTCGTCTTACCTCCTTGGTGACCAGGAAACTTCTAGACAGGTCAGCGTGGCACCATGCCGACGGTTGGCGACTCTATGGCGTGTCGGGCGTCCGCAGCAACACAATCCGCCGGACCCGGCCCGATGTGTCGGCAATGAAACATCCCGCTGTCAAGGGCGTACGGCCGTCGCACGGCAGGTTTCACCGGTGTGCGAATCGGTTGAAGGGTTACGTTCGAGGCGAGTTGCTCGAGAAGCGCGAAGTGACCATACACACATCCGGCCGGACCTTGTCGGGCAAGGTCCGGCCGGGTGCGCGGCGTTGACGATCCGTGTTGACGTATCGCCTTTACCGGTGGGTGACTTAGCCGATTTACCGGCCGTCGAGGACGGGTTGGCGGCTCAGACGAGCAGCGAGGCCAGCTCCACGTGCTCCACGCCGTGCGCCTCGGCGACCTCGCGGTAAACGACCTTGCCGTCATGGGTGTTGAGGCCCTTGGCCAGGGCCGGGTCGCGGCGCAGCGCCTGCGCCCAGCCGTGGTTCGCGAGCTCCACGATGTACGGCAGCGTGGCGTTGGTCAGCGCGTAGGTGGAGGTGTTGGGCACCGCGCCGGGCATGTTGGCGACGCAGTAGAAGACCGATCCGTGGACCGGGAAGGTCGGCTCGGCGTGGGTGGTCGGGCGGGAGTCCTCGAAGCAGCCGCCCTGGTCGATCGCGATGTCGACAAGGACACTTCCGGGCTTCATCCGCGAGACGAGCTCGTTGGTGACCAGCTTCGGGGCCTTGGCGCCGGGGATCAGCACCGCGCCGATGACGAGGTCGGCCTCCAGGCAGGCCTTCTCCAGCTCGAAGGTGTTCGAGACGACGGTCTGGATCTTCGTGCCGAAGATCTTGTCCGCCTCGCGGAGCTTGTTGACGTCCTTGTCGAGCAGGGTCACGTGGAAGCCCAGGCCGATGGCGATCTGCGCCGCCTGCCAGCCGGAGACACCGCCGCCGATGACGACGGCCCGGCCGGCCAGGACGCCGGGGACACCGCCGGGCAGCACGCCCCGGCCGCCGTTGGCGCGCATCAGGTGGTAGGCGCCGACCTGCGGGGCCAGCCGGCCAGCGACCTCGGACATCGGGGCGAGCAGCGGGAGCGCGCGGCCGGGCAGCTCGACCGTCTCGTACGCGATCGCCGTGGTGCCGGAGGCCAGGAGGGCGTCCGTGCACTCCCTGGAGGCGGCGAGGTGCAGGTAGGTGAAGAGCGTCTGGTCCTTGCGGAGGCGGTGGTACTCCTCGGCGATGGGCTCCTTGACCTTCAGCAGCAGGTCGGCGGCGGCCCACACCTCGTCGGCGGTGTCCAGGATCCGGGCACCGGCGAGGACGTACTCCTCGTCCACGATCGAGGAGCCGACACCGGCGCCGCGCTCGATGACGACCTGGTGGCCATGACGCACCAGCTCGTGCACGCCGGCGGGGGTGATGGCCACCCGGAACTCGTTGTTCTTGACCTCGCGGGGGATGCCGACCTTCACGTCGATCACGGTCCTTGGCTCAGAGGGTATGGGGGTATTACTAGACATACCCGGCCGCGCACGGGCACACCGGGAGAGACCGCAGGAGAACGTGCGGCAGAGCCAGTCTAATGAAGGTGTTCCCGCTGTCTAGCCTTTCATTGCATCAATCTTCAGCGAATGCGGTACGGATTTCGCAGGCGTCAGCGTCCTCTTCCTGGTTTACCTCCCCGAGGAGCCGCTCGGCGGCGCCCCGGTGCAGCCCCGCCGACGCGGGGTCGCCGAGGCGCTCGAGGGTGTCGGCGACCCGCAGGTGCAGCGCGGCCTGCAGCCGCGTGTCCTCGGCCCGCCGCGCCCACTCCACGGCCTCCCGGCAGGTGCGCAGCGACTCGTCGGGCCGGCCCGCGTACTCCTGGACCCGCGCCAACTCGCTCAGGGCCCGCGCCTGGGCGGCCACGTCGCCGTTCTTGCGGTGCCCGGAGACCGCCGCGCGCCAGTTCCGCAGAGCCTCGCCGTAGCGGCCCGCGAAGGTGTGGGCGGCTGCGATCCGCCCGTACAGCCGGGCGGCGTCGGCCCGCTCGTCCCGGGCGAGCCGCTCGACCAGGGCCCGGCCGAACCAGTCGGCGGCCCGGTCGAAGTCGCCGAGCTCCAGATGCGCGCCGCCCACGGATTCCATCGCGCGGCCGGTCGCGTACGGGTCGTTCACCTCGCGTCCGGCGTCC
Source organism: uncultured Actinomycetota bacterium (assembly GCA_963798065.1). Lineage (GTDB taxonomy): Bacteria > Actinomycetota > Actinomycetes > Streptomycetales > Streptomycetaceae > Streptomyces. Next base: position 371,282 of record CAWCSC010000003.1, read on the forward strand.
AGCGCGGCCCGGAAGCGCGCCAGCGCGTCGGCCGTGCGGCCGGTCCGGGCATCGAGATCGCCGAGGTTGAGCAGGGCGGCGGCCCGCTCGCGGGGCAGGTTGCGGCGCTCGGCCACGTCGAGGACCAGGCGGTGGACGTCGTAGAGGTCGGGCGCGGCCGCCTGGGTGCCGACGTGCGCCACCAACGCCCGCACCAGCTGGGACATCAGCCGCCGGGCCAAGGTGTCCAGCTCTCCGTCGGCGACCGCGAGCCGTGCCGAGGCCAGCAGGGCGGGCCGGGTCAGGCGCAGCCAGTCCGCCGCCGCCCGGGGAGTGGGAAAGCGCAGGGCACGCGGCATGTCGAGGAGTTTCTGGCGTGCCTGGGGGCTGTCGGTCTCGGTGATCGCCCGGCAGACCTGGAGCAGCCGTACGTTCCGCTCCAGCATGCGGGCGCGGGCCACCTGGAGCTCGGCCGGGCGCTCGTGATGCCTGGCGAGGACGCGCAGCAGCGGGTGCAGGCAGCCGGGGACCGCGTACTGGGGCAGCGGCGAGTCCACGGCGTGCAGGAAGCCGAGGGCGACGAAGTCGTCCAGGGTGGTGCGGGCGCTGTCGACCGAGCAGCCGGCGAGCGCGGAGGCGGTCTGCGGGTCGACCAGTCCGGCCGGGGCGAGGGCGAGCAGGCGCAGCATCCTCGCGGCGGTGGTGGGCAGGGCCGCGTAGGCGAGGTGGAAGACCCGGCCCAGGGCGGTCCCCTCGGCGGGGTCGGTGCGCAGTTGCTTGGCCAGGTCGGAGACGGCCGCTTTGGGGCGGGCGGCGAGCCAGCCGCCCGCCAGCATCAGGGCGGCGGGCTGCCCCTGGCACTCCTCGGCGAGGCCCTCGGCGGCCCGGGGGTCGACGGTGATGCGGACCGAGCCGGTGTGCCGGGACAGCAGTTCCACTCCGGACTTGGCGTCCAGTCCGCCCAGGGTGCAGGGGCGGACATCGCAGATGCCGGTCAGCGGGCCCTCGGAGACCGCGACGACCAGGCAGTCCGGGCTGTCGGGCAGCAGGGCGTCGACCTGCTCGGCATCGGCCGCGTCGTCCAGCAGGAGCAGGGCGCGGCGGTCGGTGAGGGCGGCGCGCAGAGAGTCGGTGAGGTCGTCGTCGCAGGCCCCGGCCGGGGCCTCCTGGTCCAGGGCGGCGAGCAGGTCACGGGCCGCGCGCTCGACGGGCACGGGGGAGCCGTCGGTGTCGGTCAGGCGGGCGCGCAGTACCCCGTCCGGGTAACGGTCCGCGACCTGCCGTACGAGCTCCTCGGCGAGCGCGGTACGTCCCGAGCCCGGCCGGCCTGCGATGAGCAGCACGCGCGCGCGTGGGGGTTTGCGGCCTGCGAGAGTGTCCAGGCCTGCGCGCTCGATGTCGGCGCGCAGTTCCTTCAACTCCCGTGTACGGCCCAGGAACTGACTCTCGCGGGCAGCGTGTCCGGTCAGCCGCACGTCGCCTGTCTCCACGACCTGATCCGTCACGGGCCACACTCCCGTCCCACGCACGCAAGCCCGCCGGGAATCCGGTTCGGGCGTGCCCCAGAGCCTAATTCACGCTCTGCAACGTTCCGGGTCGAGCACGACGGGCACGGCAGACACATCCCCCGATCGGATCAGCCGATCTTCACACCTTGGAGGGGCTTGGCGGGGCTTGGAGGGTCAGGAGGAGGGGTCAGGGCGGAGGGATCAGGGCGAATTCAAGCCCCTTCACGCCTCGAACGGACGCGCCGGCCACGGCGCCTGGGCCGGGCGCAGTGCGTCCAGGCCGTCACCCGCGCGGGCGGCGACCAGGGACAGGACGCCCACCACGAGGCAGTTGTTGTGGAGTTCGCCGGCCAGTACGCCCCTCACGAGGTCCTCGACCGGCACCCGGTCGAGCTCCATGTCGGCCTCTTCCTCCTCGACCGCGAAGCGCTCGCCCTCGGCCTCGGACAGATCGCGGGCGAGGAAGATCCGTACGGCCTCGTCGCAGCCGCCGGGGGTGGTGTAGACGTCGGTCAGCACCCGCCAGTCCTCGGCCTTGACGTGCGCCTCCTCGTACAGCTCGCGCTGCGCGGCGTGCAGCGGGTTCTCGCCGGGCACGTCGAGCAGACCGGCCGGGATCTCCCACAGCTTGTGGCGCACGGGGTGGCGGTACTGGCGCAGCACCAGGACGCGGCCCGCCTCGTCCAGGGCGAGGACGGCCACGGAGCCGGGGTGGACCTGGTAGTCGCGACCGACCACGGTGCCGTCGGGCATGACCACGTCGTCGGTACGGACGGAGGTCTTGTTGCCCACGAAGGGGGTGTCCGTCGCCCGGATCTCCCACTCCTCCGGGGTGTCCTTGATCGTCATGCCTGTCCTTCCACGTGCCACACGACCTGCCGAAACGAAACCGGGGTGCACACCCTTTGAAGGGATGCACCCCGGCCACCGTACAACTGGTGTGTTACTTCGAAGTCTTCCGCTCGACCGAGGCCTTGACGAGCCCGGCGAACAGCGGATGCGGACGCGTCGGGCGCGAGCGCAGCTCCGGGTGCGCCTGCGTGGCGACCAGGTACGGATGGACGTCGCGCGGGTACTCGACGTACTCGACGAGCTTGCCGTCCGGGGAGGTGCCGGAGAACTGGATACCCGCCTTCTTCTCCAGCTCGGCCCGGTAGGCGTTGTTCACCTCGTAGCGGTGACGGTGCCGCTCCTCGACGTACTCCTTGCCGTCGTACACCTCGCGCACGATCGAGCCCTCGGCCAGCTTGGCCGGGTACATGCCCAGCCGCATGGTGCCGCCCATGTCACCCTCACCGGCGACGATGTCGAGCTGCTCGGCCATGGTGGAGATGACGGGGTGGCCGGTGGCCGGGTCGAACTCGGTGGAGTTGGCGTCCTGGATGTCGGCCAGGCTGCGCGCGGCCTCGATCACGATGCACTGCAGGCCGAGACAGAGGCCGAGCAGCGGGATCTTGTTCTCGCGGGCGTACTTGATCGCACCGACCTTGCCGAGCACGCCTCGGTCGCCGAAGCCGCCGGGGATGCAGACGCCGTCGACGTCGCCGAGCTGCTGTGCCGCGCCCGCCGCGGTCTTGCAGTCGTCGGAGGTGACCCACTTGATCTTCACGCGGGCCCGGTTGGCGAAGCCGCCGGCGCGCAGCGCCTCGGTCACCGACAGATAGGCGTCGGGCAGGTCGATGTACTTGCCGACCAGCGCGAGGGTGATCTCGTGGTCGGGCTTGTGGACGCGGTCGAGCAGGTCGTCCCAGGTGGTCCAGTCGACGTCCCGGAACGGCAGGTCCAGCTTGCGGACGACATAGGCGTCCAGGCCCTCGCCGTGCACGGTCTTCGGGATGTCGTAGATCGAGCGGGCGTCGGGGCAGGCGACGACGGCGGCCTCGTCGACGTCGCACATCAGCGAGATCTTCCGCTTGATCGCGGTGGGCACCTCGCGGTCGCAGCGCAGCACGATCGCGTCCGGCTGGATACCGATGTTGCGCAGAGCCGCAACCGAGTGCTGGGTGGGCTTCGTCTTCAACTCACCCGAGGGGCCGATGTAGGGCAGGAGCGAGATATGGACGACGAAGACGTTGTCACGGCCGACCTCGTGACGGACCTGGCGGACGGTCTCCAGGAACGGCAGCGACTCGATGTCGCCGACCGTGCCGCCGACCTCGGTGATCACGACGTCGACCTCGTCCGTCGCCATGCGGCGGATGCGGTGCTTGATCTCGTTGGTGATGTGCGGGATGACCTGCACGGTGTCACCCAGGTACTCGCCGCGCCGCTCCTTGGCGATCACGGTGTTGTACACCTGGCCGGTGGTGACGTTGGCGGAGCCGTCCAGGTCGCGGTCGAGGAAGCGCTCGTAGTGGCCGATGTCCAGGTCGGTCTCGGCGCCGTCGTTCGTGACGAACACCTCACCGTGCTGGAAGGGGTTCATCGTGCCCGGGTCGACGTTGAGGTACGGGTCGAGCTTCTGCATCACGACGCGCAGACCGCGGGCCTTGAGCAGCATGCCGAGGCTGGAGGCCGTCAGGCCCTTGCCGAGCGAGGAGGCGACACCCCCGGTGACGAAGATGTGCTTGGTCGTCGAGTTTCGAAAAGCAGCGGGCGGCATGGCCAAGAGGGGGCTCCCGTGGTCGCGGTCTGGGGGTGCGGTGCGGCTGTCTGCCGGAGGTTTCTCCGGGGGTTGCCGTCGCTGCGGTTCGGGGGTTTGCTGGCCCTCCGGTCCACGGGCTACCAGCGTATCAGCGCCGCGGGGCGATGGCTTCCGGCCACGCTCCGCGCACGCGTCGACACGGAGGCGATCATCCTCACCGGTCTCTCACCCGTTGCTCACTCGTTCGGCGTACCTGCCTTGCCCGGAGCGGCACACAGATCATCTGCGTGCGTCGTATCCTGCTCGGACACTCGCTGCCGAGCCCGCCCGGCCCCACGGCACCACCCCCCGCCAGTAAGCGCCGGAACAACGTGAGCTCGTCAGTTCGTTGAGCAACAACTGGCGCTTTGCGTCACGGCTGAGTGACCTGTTTTGCTTCATCGCTCAACGACGCATTGCAAGACTTGCCGAAAACCCCCCTTGACCGCACTAGCGACAGCCCCCTCGTGGGGTGACGTGGCCGTTCGACTGGAGTTGCACGTGGCCGGGCGCATCGAAGACTACGCACTCATCGGAGACATGCAGACCGCTGCCCTGGTCTGCCGGGACGGGACGGTCGACTGGCTGTGCCTGCCCCGCTTCGACTCGCACGCCATCTTCGCCGGCCTGCTGGGCAACGAGGAGCACGGCTTCTGGCGGCTCGGCCCCGCGTACGCCTCCGACCAGCAGCCACCCACCGCCGCCCGGCGCAGCTACCGCGGTGACTCGCTGGTCCTGGAGTCCGAGTGGGACACCCAGCGGGGCACGGTCCGGGTGACCGATTTCATGCCGCCGCGTGACGGCGCCCCGCAGCTGATCCGGATCGTGGAGGGCGTCTCGGGCCGCGTGCCGATGCGCTCGGCGCTCAGGATGCGGTTCTCCTACGGGCGGGTGGTGCCGTGGGTGCACAAGCACGACGGGCGCACGGTGGCCGTGGCGGGCCCCGACTCCGTGTGGTTCGACACATCCGCCGAGACGTACGGCAAGTCGCTGACGACGTACGCGGATTTCACGGTCGCGCCGGGGGACCGGATCGCGTTCACGATCTCCTGGCAGCCCTCGCACAAGGAGCCGCCGCCGCTGCCCGAGCCGGAGCAGTCGCTGGAGGCGACGGAGGACTTCTGGCGCGAGTGGGTCGATCACTGTACGTACCACGGCCCCTACCGCGAGGCCGTCGTCCGCTCGCTGATCACGCTGAAGGCCCTGACGTACGCGCCGACCGGCGGCATCGTCGCCGCACCCACCACCTCCCTGCCGGAGGACATCGGCGGCGTCCGCAACTGGGACTACCGCTACACGTGGCTGCGCGACGCGGCGATCACCCTGTCCTCGCTGCTGCGCACCGGCTACCGCGAGGAGGCCCGCGCCTGGCGCGAGTGGCTGCTGCGGGCCGTGGCCGGCGACCCGGAGAACCTGCAGATCATGTACGGCATCGCCGGCGAGCGCGAGCTGGGCGAGGCGGAGCTCGACTGGCTGCCGGGCTACGAGAACTCCGGCCCGGTCCGGGTCGGCAACGGCGCCGCCCACCAGCTCCAGCTGGACGTGTACGGCGAGGTCACCGAGGCCCTGCACCTGGCCCACATGACGGGCCTCGCGCGCAACGACTACGCCTCGCTGCTCCAGCTGAAGCTGATCCGCTACCTGGAGGACCACTGGCAGGAGCCGGACGAGGGCATCTGGGAGGTGCGCGGCCCGCGCCGCCACTTCGTCCACTCCAAGGTGATGGCCTGGGTCGCGGTCGACCGCACGATCAAGCTCATCGAGTCCGGCGACGCCGACGGCCCGCTGGAGCGGTGGAAGGAACTGCGCGACGACATCCACCGGGACGTGTGTGAGAAGGGTTACGACAAGGAGCGCAACACCTTCACGCAGTCGTACGGCTCGAAGGAGCTGGACGCCTCACTGCTGCTGATCCCGCAGATGGGCTTCCTGCCGCCGGACGACAAGCGCGTCATCGGCACCATCGAGGCGATCCAGCGGGAGCTGTCCACGCCGGACGGCTTCATCCTTCGCTACCCCACGGAGGGCGACAACGCGGGCGTCGACGGCCTGCCCGGCGACGAGGGCGCGTTCCTCGCCTGCTCGTTCTGGATGGCCGACGACCTGGCGATGATCGGCCGCGTGGACGAGGCCCGCAAGCTGTTCGAGAAGCTCCTGTCCCTGCGCAACGACCTCGGGCTGCTGGCCGAGGAGTGGGACCCGCACCTCCAGCGGCAGGTGGGCAACTTCCCGCAGGCGTTCAGCCACGTGCCGCTGATCGACACGGCCCTGCGTCTGACGGCCTCGGGCGCCTACGGCGGCTGAACGGGCCCGGCCGGCGGATCTGCGCGCCGCCGGACGTGCGAGGTGATCGTGCGTCCGGCGGCGCGTTCTGTCACGTCGGCCTGAGGGCCGTGAGCGTGCGCTCCCCCGCCGGGTCGCCCGCTGTGGCCGGGACGAGAGCGATCTCGTCGAGGCCGGCCTCCGCGTAGGCGTCGATGCGGGCGCGGACGGTGTCGGGGTCGCCGACGAGGGCGACCGTGCCCGCGGCCTCGGGCGGCAGGGCCCGCAGCAGGGTGTCGGGGTCGGCCCCCTTGGCGGCCAGTTCGACGACAGAGGCGAGTCCCGCCTCGACGAACATGTCGCTGTAGCCCGGCACCGTGAGATAGCCGACGACGCTGCGCAGGACCTGCGTGAGCGTCTCCGGCTTCGGGTCCACGGCGGCGGGCAGCCAGGAGACCAGCCGGGGCGGCGTACGGCCTGCCCGCTCGGCGGCCGCGACCATGCGCGCCCGCAGGATGCGGACCTGCTCCGGCGAAACGATGTCGAGCAGCATCCGGTCGGCGTGGCCGACGGCGGCGGCGACCGCGCGCTCGCCGAACGCCGCGACGGTGAGCTCGCCGCCCGGCGGCGGCAGACGGCGCGGGAAACCGCTGCCGGGCACGATCGGCTCGCCCGGCACGCTGTCCATGAGCGCGCGTACGGCCGCCGCCGACTCCTGCAGGGCCGTGGCGGGCCGGGTCCGCGGCCGGCCGTGCACGCCCTCGACGACCCGCTTGCTGGAGGTGCCCAGGGCCACGCCCACGGGCCGGCCGGTGACGGCCGCGGCGGACGCGGCGCCCCGGACGATGGTGAGCGGGTCGCGTACCGACACCGGCACGGGCCCGGCCGTCAGCACGGCCTGCTCGGTGGCCGCGCCGATCGCCGTCGCCAGGACGAACGAGTCCCACGTCGGTCCCTCGCCCGCCCACACCTCCCGGTACCCGAGCCGGTCGGCGAGCAACGCGACCCGCAACGGCTCCTCGACCGGGCTGTCGTCCTCCCGCCCTACCGCGACCACGCTCATGTCCATGACCGTGCCCGTACCCGGCCGATCACGCCGTAATCCCGGGTGTGATCGTCCCGGTGCCCCGCCGGAGATGTCCGGGAGGCACCCGCGCGGGTAGCGTCCGGCACATGGAGAGCGGGACGGACAGCGGTCACGGCACCCAGGGCGCCGGGATCACCGTGCAGCGGGCGCTGGAGCTGCCGGGGCTGCGCAGCGGGCTGCCCGAGGTGCTGGCGGGTGCCGACCGGCTCGGACGCTCGGTGCGCTGGGTGCACGCCGGTGAGGTGCCGCACATCGCCTCGCTGCTCAAGGGCGGCGAACTGCTGCTGACCACGGGCTACGGCCTCGGCACCCGCCCGGCCGAACAGCGGGCGTTCGTGCGCACGCTGGCCGAGCGCGGTATCGCGGCCCTGGTGGTGGAGCTCGGCCCGCGCTTCACACGGCTGCCCGCCGCCCTCGTCGACACGGCCCGCTCGGCCGGGCTGCCGCTCGTCCAGTTGCACCGCGAGGTGCCGTTCGTCACGGTCACGGAGGAGGTCCACACCGAGATCGTCAACGGCCACTACGCGCTGCTCCAGCGGGCCGAGGAGGTGCACCGGCGGTGTACCGAGGCTCTGCTGGGCGGCGGCGGTGTGCCCCAGGTGCTCGGCATTCTGGCCGACTTCGGCGGCAACCCCGTCTTCCTGGAGACGGCGGACGGGCAGTTGCTGTATGCCGCCGGGGCCGGTCCCGAGGGCGCGGACCCGCTCCAGGTGTGGGAGGGGCTGCGCGGCCATCACAAGGACGAGCCGCCGCTCGCGGGCTCGGTCCTCGTGGACGTGCCGGGCGGCGGGCCCGGCAGTGGGGGCGTCCGCGCGCGTCTCGTCCTGCTGCCCGTGCGGACGTCCCTGGCGCCCGTGCACCGGATGGCGGCCGAGCGGGCCGCGGGCATCCTGGCCGTGGTGCTGATGCAGGCACGGCAGGAGGAGGAGCTGGCGGCGCGCGGTCGCGGCGACTTCCTCACGGACCTCGCCGAGGGCCGGGTCACGGCGCAGGACGCCCCGGCGCAGGCGCGGGTGCTGGGCTTCAGACCGGGCGAGGGCCCGCTGCTGCCGGTGGTCATGCGGCTCGGGGACACCCTCTCCCCGGGGGAGGCTGGGCCGTGCTGGCCCGCGCGGTCTCCGAGGAGCTGGCGTCGGTGGGCGTGCCGGTGCTGCACGGGGTGCGGCCGGTGGAAGGCCGGGTGCTGGTGCTGCTCGGGCTGCGCTCGGAGCCGGAGCGGCCGACGGTCGCGGACCGGGTCGCTGGGGCGCTGCGGGCCGGCGTGGAGCGGGCCGGGATGCCGCGGCCGGGCGGGCAGCCGCTCGTGGTGGTCGTGGGGGTGGCCGGCGGCTGGACGGCGGCGGCGTCGGGCCTGCGGCACGCGGCCGAGACGGCCACGGCGGCCCAGGGCCTGCCGGACCGGCCCTGGTACGACGCCCGCCGCCTCGACATCGACCTGCTGCTGTGGCGGCTGCGCGACCATCCCGACCTGGCCGCCTTCGTCGACCGGGCCCTCGGCCCGCTCCTGGAGCACGACCGCCGTTCCCGGCCGCCGCTGCTGCCCACCCTGGCGACCTACCTCGCCCACGCGGGACGCAAGGCGGAGACGGCCCGGGAGCTCCACCTCAACCGGCAGACCCTGTACAACCGACTGGCACGCATCGGGGAGTTGCTGGGCACGGACCTCGACGACCCGCAGACGGTACTGGCCCTGAGCCTGGCGCTGCGGGCTCGCAGGCACGTCTCACAGCTCCTCAGGTGAGGGGCCGGAGCTGGGTCAACTCGTCGTACACACTGAGCACTTGGGCCACCGTCTCGTCCTCGCTAGGCCAGGTCGCCGCTTGCCGGGCGCCCTTCTCCCTGAGCATTTCCCGGCGCTCCGGGTCTGCGAGCAGGCGTACGACGGAGTCGGCCAGCGCCTCCGCGTTCCCGTGCGGTACGACTTCGGCCGCGTCGCCGACGAGTTCGGGAATGCCGCCGACGTCGGTCGCGACGAGCGGCACGCGCGCGTGCAGGGCCTCCTGGGCGAGGACGGAACGCGCCTCCTCCCACCGGCTCGGCAGCAGGGCGAGGTCGGCGGCGGCGAGCAGGTCGGTGATGTCGTCGCGCCGGCCGACGAGCCGGACGGGCAGCCCCTCGCCCTCGATCCGCTCCTGGAGCTCGCCGCGCAGCGGCCCCTCCCCCGCGATCACGACCAGGGGCACGGGATCGAGCCGGCGCCACGCGCGCGCGGCGTCCAGCAGCACGTCGTACCCACGGTGCCGCTCCAGGGAGCCGACGGCCATCAGCAACGGCCGCCCGATGGCGCCGAGTTCGGCACGCACCTTGGGGCGCAGCCCGTCGGGATCGTCGGGCTCCACGGGCCTGCGGGGACCGGGCAGCGCGACGGCCGCGAGCCGGGCGTCCCGGGCCCCCGCCCACCGCGCCCGGTCGACGAGCGCCGACGTCGTCCCCAGCACGACGGTGGCCGCCTTCACGACCCGCCGCTCCAGCACCCGCAGCAGATGGGCACGCGCACCGTCGGCGTGCGCCCGGTCGTGCCACGTCACGACCAGCGGAGTCCGCACGCGCCGCCCGCTGAGCGCGAGCACGGTACGAAACGAGGCGTGCAGCCCGTGCGCGTGCACCAGATCGGCGTTGGCGCAGGCCGCCCGCAGGGCCGCCACCGACACCGGGTCGCTACTGCGCGGCACGTGCACGTGATCGGCCCCCACGCCGCTGAAGTCATAGGCGTGATCCGCCTCACAGGGGGCGCACACTGTGACTTTCACGCCCCGCGCGACGAGCCCCGCGGCCAGGGAGCGCACATGCGCACTGCTGGCGGCATTGCCTCCGCCCAGCACCTGCACGGTGCGCAGCGGCGACTGGCCAGGCGGTGAGTGGCTGCTCACGGGGGTCACGTGGCCGGGCTCCTGGTTCGGGTCGGGCGGTCACGACGAACGTACAGAACGAACGAGCGCAGGGGATGCAGCGCGCGGTTTCCTACGCGTACTCCGCCAAGGATGCCAGGACATATGAGGGTTCCGGGAACGCCGGAAGCCAGGCGGCGCGACAGCGGGGCGCGGCGTCGGGATGATGCGCGGGCCGGGTCACCCACACGAGTGAAAATGGGGCACACATGCCCGACCTTGCCACCCGAACGCCAGTGCGCCCTCCGGCTACATATCCGCCCGAGCCGTCGCCAGCAGCTCCTCCGCATGTGCTCGTGCCGTCTCCGAGTCCTCCTGGCCGGCCAGCATGCGGGACAGTTCCCGAACCCGGTCCTCCCCCTCCAGCACCTTCACACCGGAGCGGGTGACCGACCCGTCGTTGGTCTTCTCGACCAGCAACTGCCGGTCGGCGAAGGCCGCTACCTGCGGGAGATGGGTCACGACCACGACCTGCGCGGTCTTCGCCAGGCGTGCGAGCCGCCGGCCGATCTCGACCGCCGCCTTGCCACCGACACCGGCGTCGACCTCGTCGAAGAGGTACGTCGGCACGGGATCCGTCCCCGCGAACACGACCTCCACGGCCAGCATCACGCGCGACAGCTCACCGCCCGAAGCGCCCTTGGCGATCGGCCGGGGCGGCGCGCCCGGGTGCGGAGCCAGCAGCAGTTCGACCTCGTCGGCACCCGCGGGCCCGTACGCGACCGCACGTCCGCCGACCTCGACGCCCTCCGGGTCCTCGGTCTGCCGGATGTCGAAGGACACACGCGCGTGCGGCATGGCGAGCGAGGCCAGCTCGGCGGTCACGGCGGCGGCGAACCGCTCGGCGGCCTCCGTCCGCGCGTCCGTCAACGCCTGTGCGAGCCCGCCCAGTTCGGACCGCAGCGCGTCCCGCTCGGCGGTCAGCTCTCCGATCCGCTCGTCGTCGCCGTCGAGTTCGGTCAGCCGGGCGGCACTCCGCTCGGCCCAGGCCAGCACGGTGGCGATGTCCTCGCCGTACTTCCGGGTCAGCCCGGTGAGCGCGGCCCGCCGCTCCTCGACGGCCGACAGCCGCAGCGGGTCGGCGTCCAGATCATCGGCGTACCCGGCCAGGTCCCCCGCCGCGTCGCGCAGCAGGATCCCGATCTCCCCGATGCGGTCGGCGAGCGTGGCCAGCGCCGGGTCGTACGACCGTACGGCGTCCAGGGCCCGCTGGGAGCCCGCGACGAGCGTCCCGGCGTCGACACCCTCCGGGTCCTCCGGATTGCCCGCCAGCGCCGCGTGGGCGGCCGACGCGGCGGACGCCAGTGCCTCGGCGTGCCCCAGCCGCTCGGCCTCCTCGGCCAGCTCCGCGTCCTCGCCGGCCCGCGGCTCGACGGCGGCGATCTCGTCGAGCCCGTAGCGCAGCATGTCGGCCTCCTGGGCCCGTTCACGCGCGCGCGTGGTGATCTCGTCGAGCTCGGCGGAGGCGGCCCGCAGCCGCTTGTACGCCTCGCCGTACTTGGCCAGCGGCACGGCGACCGCGTCGCCCGCGTACCGGTCGAGCGCCTGCCGCTGCCGGGACAGCTTGAGCAGCCCCTGCTGGTCGGTCTGGCCGTGCACGGCCACCAGCTCGTCGGCGAGCTCGGCGAGCACCCCCACGGGCACGCTGCGCCCGCCCAGGTGCGCCCGTGAGCGCCCCTCGGCGGAAACGGTACGGCTGATCAGCAGGGCGCCGTCGTCGAGCTCGGCCCCGGCCTCCTCGGCGCGTACGGCGACCGTGGCGTCGTCCGGGACGGTGATCCGCCCCTCCACGACCGCCTTCCCGGCCCCGATCCGCACGAGCGCCGGGTCCGCCCGCCCGCCCAGCAGCAACCCCAGGCTGGTGACCACCATGGTCTTGCCCGCACCCGTCTCACCGGTGACCGCGGTGAACCCGGGCGACAGCTCGACCACGGCGTCGTCGATCACACCGAGCGACCGTATCCGCATCTCCTCCAACACGGACACGACCTTACGAGGTCCGGGCCAAGGATTGCGACTGGCCCACTCCTGTCACCCACGCGAGTGGATCGCCCCTCAGGGGCGCGGGGCTGTATCAATGTGCGGCTCCGCCGCGTGGGCGCGAACAACCACAATCCACCCGCACCCGCACCCGCCGACGAAGCGAAACCTCCCCCCACAAACCGCTAGTGAGGAGCCCCCCGCCACCCGGAAACGGGCAACGCGAACTTCGCCACCAGCCGGTCCGTGAACGACGCATGGTGCAGCCGGGCCAGCCGCACCGGCACCGCCCCCCGCCGCACCTCGACGCGCGCCCCCGCCGGCAACTCCACGGTCCGCCGCCCGTCACACCACAGCACACCCGGCGGAATGTGTGGCAGAACCTCCACAGCCAACACAGAATCCGGCGACGTCACCAACGGCTTCGCGAACAACGCATGCGCACTGATCGGCACCATCAGCAACGCCTCGACCTCCGGCCACACCACGGGCCCACCGGCCGAGAAGGCATAGGCGGTCGACCCCGTGGGCGTCGCGCACACGATCCCGTCACACCCGAACCCGGTCACGGGCCGCCCGTCGATCTCGAGGACGACCTCCAGCATCCGCTCGGCGGACACCTTCTGCACGGCCGCCTCGTTCAGCGCCCAGTCCGTGTGCACGATGTCCCCGTTGCGGTGCACCACGACGTCGACGGTCATCCGCTCCTCGACCTCGTACGCCCTGGTCACCACCCGGTCGACGACCTTGTCGAGGTCGTCCCGCTCGGCCTCCGCGAGGAATCCGACCCGTCCGAGGTTGACGCCGAGCATCGGCACGCCCGACGCCCGGGCGAACTCGGCGCCGCGCAGCAGCGTGCCGTCCCCGCCCAGCACTATGAGCAGCTCACACCCGTCGAGACACTGCGGAGTGGCTTCCTCGACCAGCTCCACCTCGTCCGGCAGCGGCAGGTCACACGCCTCGGCCGACAGAACGCGCACGCCGAGGCCGGAGCGCAGCAGCCCCTTCACCACGAGCTCGGCACTGCGCACGGCCGCGGGCCGCCCCGTGTGGGCGAGCAGGAAAACAGTACGAGCTCGGTTCTCGGTCAACGCGGCCCCTCCGCCACTGCACGGTCGACATCGGCCGGGTCCAGTTCCGGTGCCCCGGCCCGCAGCCACAGAAAGTATTCGACATTCCCCGACGGCCCGGGCAGCGGACTGGCCGTCACGCCCTTCACCCCGAGCCCCAGTCCCCAGGCCTTCTCGGCCACCCCCCGTACCGCTTCGGCCCGCAGCTGGATGCTGCGTACGACTCCCCCGCTGCCGAGGCGCTCCTTGCCCACCTCGAACTGCGGCTTGACCATCATCACCAGATCGGCGTCCGGTTTCACGCACCGCACCAAGGCGGGCAGGACCAGCCCGAGCGGGATGAAGGACAGATCCCCCACGACAAGATCCACAGGCTCCCCATCGATCGCTTCAAGCGTCAACTCGCGTACGTTCGTACGGTCCTTGACGGTGACGCGTTCATCGTTCTGGAGGGACCACGCGAGTTGTCCGTATCCGACGTCCACCGCGACGACATGGGCGGCTCCCGACCTCAGCAGAACGTCGGTGAAACCGCCGGTCGAAGCGCCCGCGTCGAGCGCCCTGCGCCCCTCGACGGCCAGCCCCTGCGGAACGAACGCCTCCAGCGCGCCTGCGAGCTTGTGGCCGCCCCGCGACACGTAGTCGGGTTCGCCGTCGTCCTGGGCCACCACGATCGCGGCCGCCGTCTCCACCTGCGTGGCGGACTTGGTCGCGACGGTCTTGCCGACGGAGACGCGCCCGGCGGCGATCAGCTGGCCGGCATGCTCGCGCGAGCGCGCGAGCTTCCGGCGGACCAGCTCCGCGTCGAGACGGCGGCGTGCGACTCCTGCCACGTTCGGTTCAGCTCCTGTGTTCGTACGGCGATCGAGTGGGGTGACCCGAAGGGTCTCGTTGAGGGGTGGCGGTCGGGTGACGGGTGGGAGCCGGAGGTCCCGGGCGGGCGTCGAGCGCGGTGAGCGCGTCGCGCAGCCCCCGGTGTACATCCTCGTACACCTCGATGTGTCCGTCCGTGGCGAGGTGGTCCGCGTCGCCGAGCCGGTTCAGGGTCGCGTCCACGTCGGCGTCGCCGGTGGAGGTGCGGGGCACGTTCAGCGGGGCGGGGGCGGCGGGGTCGTACCCGGGATCGGGAGCGGGCTCGTCCTCCGCCACCGCCGGGGTCTCGGGAACTGCGTCGTCCATGCCCCGACGCTACCGCGAACCGCTGCGGTACCGTCGTCCGCGATGGCCACGATCGAGGAGTGCCGCAGCGCACTCGACAAGCTCTCGGACAACATGCAGCGCGCCGAAGGGGACGTCCGCGACGCCGCGGTCCTGGACCGTTCGGTGAGCTGCCACATCACGGACCTGGACGTCACCTTCGTCGGCCGTATGCGCGGTGGGCGGATCGAGGTGCACGACACCGTGCAGGGACCGCCGCCCTCCAGGGCCGAGATCAGGCTCGCCATGGCCGGCGACGACCTGGTGGCGCTGGTCGACGGCGAGCTGAGCTTCGCCAAGGCCTGGGGCTCGGGCCGGGTGAAGCTGTCTGCGGGCGTTCGGGACCTGCTTCAGCTCAGGAAGCTTCTGTAGCAGCCACCTTCTCGGCCCCGCTCCCTGCCCCGGCGCGTGTCCGCCGCGCCGCCGGCACCACCAGCGGCGTGCCCGTCTCCGGGTCGTCGATGACCTGGCAGCGCAGCCCGAAGACCTCCTCGACCAGCTCGGCCGTGACGATGTCGCTCGGAGCGCCCTCGGCGATGACGCTCCCCTCCCGCAGGGCGATGAGGTGCGTGGCGTAGCGGGCGGCGTGGTTCAGGTCGTGCAGCACGGCGACGAGCGTGCGCCCCTGCTCCTCGTGCAGCTCGGCACACAGGTCCAGTACGTCGATCTGGTGCTGGATGTCCAGGTACGTGGTCGGCTCGTCGAGCAGCAGCAACGGGGTCTGCTGGGCGAGCGCCATGGCGATCCACACCCGCTGGCGCTGACCGCCCGAGAGTTCGTCGACGTAGCGGTCGGCGAGCTCGGCGACGCCGGTCTGCCGCATGGACTCCTGGACGACGCGCTCGTCGTCGGCCGACCACTGGCGCAGGATGCCCTGGTGCGGGTAGCGGCCCCGGCCCACCAGGTCGCCGACGGTGATGCCGTCGGGCGCGATGGACGACTGCGGCAGCAGACCGAGGGTCCGCGCGACCTTCTTCGCGGGCATCGACTGGATGGTCTGACCGTCGAGCAGCACCCGGCCCTCACTGGGCTTGAGCATCCGCGACAGCGCCCGCAGGAGTGTCGACTTGCCGCACGCGTTGGGGCCGACGATCACGGTGAAGGAGTTGTCGGGTATCTCCACCGACAACTGCTCGGTGATCACCCGCTGGTCGTAGGCGAGGGTGACGTTCTCGGCGGACAGACGGTTCACAGTGCTCCTTCGGTTCTTGCTCATATCCGGCCCGCCCTGCGTTCGGTGACCAGCAGCCACAGCAGGTAGACACCGCCGAGCACGCCGGTGATGACGCCCACGGGCAGCTGTTCGGCGCCGAACGCCCGCTGCGAGAGCAGGTCGGCGGTGACCAGCAGGGCGGCGCCCATGCACAGGGACGGCAGCAGGTTCGGGCCGGGCGAACGGGTCAGGCGCCGGGCCAGCTGCGGCGCGGTGAGCGCGACGAAGCTGACGGGACCGGCAGCGGCGGTCGCGGACGCGGTGAGCAGCACGGCCGCCACCATCAGCACCAGACGCACCCGCTCCACCCGTACCCCGAGGGCGTACGACACGTCGTCGCCCATCTCCGTCATCCGCAGCCCGCGCGCGTTGGCGAGGGCGAGCGGCACGAGCACGGCGCACAGTCCGAGCAGCGGCCACACCTGGTCCCAGTCACGGCCGTCGAGGGATCCGGTCATCCACACGACCGCGCGGGCCGCGTCCACGATGTCGGACTTGGTGAGCAGATAGCCGTTGACCGCCGTGACGATGGCGGAGACGCCGATGCCGACCAGCACCAGCCGGTAGCCGTGCACGCCCCGCTTCCAGGCGAGTACGTAGATGGCGAGCCCGGTCACCAGGCCGCCCACGAGCGCGCCCAGGGCGACCTGGTTCGCGCTCCCGGAGAACAGCACGATCACCGTGAGCGCGCCTGCCGTCGCGCCCTGTCCGAGGCCGAGCACGTCCGGACTGCCCAGCGGATTGCGGGAGATGGACTGGAACAGCGCGCCGCCGAGTCCGAGCGAGGCGCCGACCAGCAGCCCGACCAGGACCCGTGGCAGCCGCAGCTCGTTGACGATGAACTCCTGGCCCGCGTTGCCCTCGCCGAACAGCGTCCGCAGCACATCGGCGGCCGGGATCGGGAAGTCGCCGGTGCCGATGAGCACGACACTCGCCGTGAGCGCCGCGGCCAGCAGCAGAAGCACGACGGTGAAGGCCCGTACGTCCAGGCGTATCGAGAGCCCGCCCGGGGACCTCACAGCACGGTTGGTGGTCTTCACAGCTGCGCCGTCCTCCGCCGTCGTACGAGATAGATGAACACCGGTCCGCCGAGGATCGCGGTCACGATGCCCACCTGGAGTTCCGCGGGCCGGGCCACGATCCGGCCGACGACGTCGGCGCCGAGCAGCAGCACGGGCGACAGGAGCGCCGCGTACGGCAGGATCCAGCGCAGGTCGGGCCCGGTGAAGGAGCGCACGACGTGCGGCACCATCAGCCCGACGAACACGATCGGCCCGCAGGCGGCGGTCGCTGCCCCGCACAGCACGGTCGCGGCCAGCATGGACAGCGCCCGGGTCCGGTTCAGGTTGGCGCCGAGCGCCTTGGCGGTGTCGTCGCCCATGGCCATGGCGTTGAGCGGCCGGGCCAGGGCCAGCGCCAGGACCGTACCGGCCAGCAGGAACGGCAGGACCTGCCGGATGGTCTCGTCGGTCGCCGAGGACAGCGAACCGACCGTCCAGAACCGCATCTTGCCGAGCGCCGCATCGTCCATGATCATCACGGCCTGGAGGTAGCCGTAGAGCGCGGCGCTGATCGCCGTACCGGCGAGCGCGAGCCGCACCGGTGTCGCGCCCCGGCTGCCGCCGAGGAACCAGACCAGCGCCCCGACCGCGGCCGCGCCGAAGAACGCGAACCAGACGTAGCCGCTGAGCGAGGTGATCCCGAGATACGTGATGGCCGTGACGACCGCGGCGGACGCGCCGGCGTTGATGCCGAGCAGCCCGGGGTCGGCCAGCGGGTTGCGCGTGAGCGCCTGCAGGACCGCGCCGGCCAGGCCGAGAGCGGCGCCGGCGAGCAGCCCGAGCACGGTCCGCGACATCCGCTCCGCGACGACGACATCGCCGTACGTCCCCGAGTCCTCGAACAGGCCGTGCCAGACCTGCCCGAGGGGCAGCTCTTTCGCTCCGATCGCGATACTCGCCAGCGCGACGAGCACCAGGATCGCGACGGCCAGGACCAGCCCAAAGGCTCGTACCGCCCGTCGGGTCGGGGGCGCGGGGGCGGTCTCCGCGCGCTGTTCGGGGGGACTCTCGACCAACACGCAGGTTAGGTTAGCCTACCCTGCCATTCGACTACGATTCCAGAGGGCGTCCGCCGCCTCGGACGCACGGCCGAAGCGTGGCCGCGAACCGTGGATCCCCAACCGGCGCTCAGAGCCCCAGCTTCGCCAGCGCCTTCCCCCCGTCCAGCTCGCACACACCCGCACCGGCGGCCGTCCACGCCGCCGCGCACAGCGCGCGCAGCCCGTCCAGCGCCTCTCCGTCCCCGTCGAGCTCCAGCCGGTCCGCACCGGCCGTCGCCGTCCAGCCTCCGCACCCGAACCCGCCGTCGCCCGCCGCGTCGAGGGCCGGCTGGCCGCTGAGCATCCCCCGCAGATCGGCGTCCACATACGTCGGCCGATGCTGCGGCGGCGCGGCCAGCAGCCGCGCGCCGTCGGTGACCCCGGTCAGGACGAGCAGCGAGTCGACGTCCCCGTTGAACGCGCCCTCGATGTCCGTGTCCAGCCGGTCCCCCACCACGAGCGGACGCTTCGCCCCGGTCCGCAGGATGGTCTCCCGGTGCATCGGAGGCAGCGGCTTGCCCGCGACCTGAGGCTCTGCGCCCGTGGCGATCCGGACGACCTCCACCGCCGCGCCGTTGCCCGGCGCGATGCCGCGCCCGCTCGGAATCGTCAGGTCGGTGTTGGACGCGAACCACGGCACACCGCGCGCCACGGCGTAGCTGGCCTCCGCGAACCGGCCCCACTGCAGCTCGGGCCCGCCGAACCCCTGCACCACCGCCGCCGGATCGTCGTCCGCCGACTCGACCGGCACGAGCCCGCGCTCGCGCAGCGCCACCCGCAGCCCGTCGCCGCCGATCACCAGCACCCGGGCGCCCTGCGGCACCTGCTCACTGATCAGCCGCGCGACCGCCTGCGCCGAGGTGATCACGTCGTCCGCGCCCGTCGGTATCCCCAGCTCGCTCAGATGCGCGGCCACGGTGTCCGGAGTCCGCAGCGCGTTGTTCGTGACGTACGCGAGCCGCATACCGCCCGCCCTGGCCCGGGCCAGCGACTCGACCGCGTGCGCGATCGCGCTCCCGCCCGCGTACACGACTCCGTCCAGATCGAGCAGCGCCGTGTCGTACGCCTCGCTCAGGGCCTGCCCACTGCCCTCGGGCCTCGTCCTGACGCTCCGGCTCATCCCGCATCGCTCCTCGTTCGACGGCTTTCCCCCGATCATCCCCCATGCCACTGACACCCGTACGATGCCGGGATGAACACAGCAGGTCACTCGGAGGCAACGGCGCACCGAGGCCTGGAACTCACCCCGTTCCGAGGCCTTCGTTACGACCCCGACCGGGTCGGCAGCCTTGCCGCCGTGACATCTCCGCCGTACGACGTCGTGGTGCGCCCCGACGGCCTGCACCACCTCGAGTCCTCCGACCCGTACAACATCGTCCGCCTGATCCTGCCCCAGGCCGCCACTCCCAGCGCCCGCAACGAACAGGCCGCCGAGACCCTGCACCGCTGGCTGTCCGAGGGCGTCCTGACCACCGATCCGGAACCCGGCCTGTACGTCTACGAGCAGCAGGACGGCGACGGCATGCTGCAACGCGGCATCATCGGTGCCTTGCGCGTGTCGGACCCCGCCGAGCAGGTGGTGCTGCCGCACGAGGACGTCATGCCGCACATCGTCGCCGACCGCGCGGCCCTCATGCGGGCCACCTCCGCGAACCTCGAACCCCTCCTGCTGACCTACCGCGGCAACGGCTCGACGACCGCCACGGCGGACCTGATCGAGCGCATCGCCGGCCGGCCTCCCCTCCTCGCCACCACCACGGAGGACGGCTTCAGCCACCGCCTGTGGTCGGTCACCGGCCCCGCCGACCTGGAGGCGGTCCAGAGCGACCTGGCCCGTCACCAGGCCCTGATCGCCGACGGCCACCACCGCTGGGCGACCTACCGCCGGCTGCGCACGGAACACCCCTCCCCCAGCCCGTGGGACCACGGCCTGGTCCTCCTGGTCGACACGGCCCGCTACCCTCTCCGGGTCCGCGCCATCCACCGTCTCCTCCACGACCTGCCGGTCGGCGACGCCGTGGCCGCCCTGGAAGGCCACTTCCGCGTGCGCCGCCTCGAAGTCCCGCTGGCCGAGGCCCTGGAGTCACTGGCGGACGCGGCCTGCGAGGGCAACGCGTTCCTCCTTGCCGGCGACGGTTCGTTCCATCTCGTCGACCAACCGGACCCGGACCTCCTGGCCCGTACGATCCCCCCGACCGCCCCGCGGCCTGGCGCACCCTCGACGCGACGGTCCTGCACGCCACGCTCCTCGACCACGTCTGGCACATCCCCGAGGACTCCCCCGCCCACATCGCCTACATCCACGACACGGCCGCCACGGTGGCCAAGGCTGAACGCGACGGCGGTACGGCTGTCCTGATGCACCCGGTCCGAGAGGAGGTCGTCCGCGACCTGGCCCGGCAGGGCGTGACGATGCCGCGCAAGTCGACGTCGTTCGGCCCGAAACCGGCCTCGGGCCTGGTGCTGCGCGCGCTGGACCGCTGAGGACGGTCGCCGCACAAAAGAGGCGGGACCCCTGGGCATAACGCCCGGGATCCCGCCTCTTTTCCTGGGGACCTCAGCCCTCAGTCCTTCTCACCGTCACTGTCACCGTCGCTGTCGCTGTCGCTGTCGTCCTGGCCCGCCTCGGGCGAGGCCTGCTCAGCCTCGTCCTCGACCATGGCGTCCATGAACTCCACGCCGTCCAGCTCGGCGAGCCGGTCCGAGGCGTCCGTGCTGCCGTCCCGGTCGGCCTCCACGGCCTTCGCGAACCACTCCCGCGCCTCGTTCTCCCGCCCGGCGGCGAGCAGCGCGTCGGCGTACGCGTACCGCAGCCGCGCGGTCCAGGGCTGCACGGAGCTGGCGGCCAGCTCCGGGCTCTGCAGCGTCACGATGGCCGCGTCCAACTGCTCCATGTCACGCCGCGCGCCGGCCGCGACGAGCCGCATCTCGACCTGCCCGGCCTTGTCGAGCTTGTGCACCTCGGGGGCCCCGGCCATGTCCAGCGCCTTCTCCGGCCGCCCGAGCCCACGCTCGCAGTCGGCCATGACGGGCCACAGATCGATGTTCCCGGTCATCCGCTTGGCGGCCCGGAACTCGGCGAGCGCCTCGTTGTACTTCTGGCTGGCGTACGCGGCGAACCCGGCGGCCTCACGCACGGCGGCGACACGCGACGCCAGCCGCAGCGCCACCCTGGAGTAGCCGTACGCGCCCTCGGGGTCCTCGTCGAGGAGCCGCGCGACCATCACCAGGTTCCGGGCGACATCGTCCGCGAGCGTCTTGGGCAGGCTCAGCAGTTCCTGCCGTACGTCCTTGTCGATCTCGTCGCCCGTGACGTCCTCGGGGATCGGCAGCCGCTTGATCGGCTCCCTGTCCCGCTCCCGCTCCTCACGGAACCGGCCGCCGCCACTCCGGTCGTCGCGGCCCCGGAAGCCACCGCGGTCGCCCTCGCGCCGGAAGCCGCGATCGCGATCGTCGCGGCGCGGCCCACGCCCGCCGCGGTCGTCACGCCCTCGGAAGCCGCCACGCTCGCCGCGGTTGTCGTCCCGCCGGAAATCGCCGCGCTCACCGCGAGGAGCGTCGTCGCGACGGAAACCACCACGGTCGCTGCGAGGACCGTCATCGCGACGGAAGTCACCACGTCCACCGCGGCCGGCATCGTCACGGCGGAAACCGCCACGCTCACCACGGTCGTCCCCGCGGCGCTCGTCACGACGGTCGTCCCGTCGGAAACCACCACGGTCGTCACGCCGGAAGCCACGGTCCCGGTCGTCCCCGCGGGAGCCGCGGTCCCGGTCCTCACCGACGGAAGTTACGGTCCCGGGTGTCGCGGCGCTCTCCGCGGTCGTCCCGCCGCGGGAATCCGCCGCGGTCGCCCTCGCGCCGGTCGTCGCGACGGTCATCCCTGCGGTCGTCACGCCTGTCATCACGCCTGTCGTCCCGTCGGAAACCACCGCGCGGCCCACGGTCGTCTCCGCGGCGGACATCGCCCCGGCGGTCGTCGCGCCCGCCATAGCCACCACCACGGTTGTCATCGCGACGGAAGCCACCACGGTCCCGGTCGTCGCGGCGCTCTCCACGGTCGTCGCGCCGAACGAAAGGACGGTCACCGCGGTCGTCGCGGCGGACGAGGGACGGTCACCGCGGTCGTCCCGGCGGACGGAGGGACGGTCACCGCGGTCGTCCCGGCGGAACCCGCCTCGGTCGCGATCGTCCCTGCGCGGTCCTCGGTCACGGTCGTCGCGCCGGCCGTACCCACCACCACGGTTGTCGTCACGGCCACGATTCACGTCACGGCCACGGTTGTCATCACGTCGGAAGCCGCCGCGCTCACCGCGGTCGGCGCGATTGCCCCGGTCGCTTCGCTCGCCTTCACGACGCACGTAGCCACCACGGTCGTTGTCGCGGCGGAAGCCCCCACGGTCTCCACGGTCCCCGCGCTGACCGCCGCGGTCGCTCCGGTCCCCCTCCCGTCGTCGCTGGTCGCGCTCCGGTCGGTCGTCGGGAGAGTTGGTGGACATGGTGACTCCTGTCTTCGGTACCGCAAGTCATTCTCGCGCAACCGGGTATCCGGCGCGCACCGCAAAAAAAAAAAGGACCCCTGGTCCCAGCTGAACGCTGGGACCAGGGGTCCTTCCAAAGATTGTTCGGCGGCGTCCTACTCTCCCACAGGGTCCCCCCTGCAGTACCATCGGCGCTGTAAGGCTTAGCTTCCGGGTTCGAAATGTAACCGGGCGTTTCCCCTACGCTATAACCACCGAAACCCTAATGGTTTCGAGCGAACAAGCACACTCTTTAATTGTCTGTTCTGCTCAAAGCCGACAACTGTTCGTTGTCTCAGAACTAACACAGTGGACGCGAGCAACTGAGGACAAGCCCTCGGCCTATTAGTACCGGTCAACTCCACACGTTACCGTGCTTCCATATCCGGCCTATCAACCCAGTCGTCTACTGGGAGCCTTACCCTCTCAAGGGGGTGGGAATACTCATCTCGAAGCAGGCTTCCCGCTTAGATGCTTTCAGCGGTTATCCCTCCCGAACGTAGCCAACCAGCCATGCCCTTGGCAGAACAACTGGCACACCAGAGGTTCGTCCGTCCCGGTCCTCTCGTACTAGGGACAGCCCTTCTCAATATTCCTACGCGCACAGCGGATAGGGACCGAACTGTCTCACGACGTTCTAAACCCAGCTCGCGTACCGCTTTAATGGGCGAACAGCCCAACCCTTGGGACCGACTCCAGCCCCAGGATGCGACGAGCCGACATCGAGGTGCCAAACCATCCCGTCGATATGGACTCTTGGGGAAGATCAGCCTGTTATCCCCGGGGTACCTTTTATCCGTTGAGCGACGGCGCTTCCACAAGCCACCGCCGGATCACTAGTCCCGACTTTCGTCCCTGCTCGACCCGTCGGTCTCACAGTCAAGCTCCCTTGTGCACTTACACTCAACACCTGATTGCCAACCAGGCTGAGGGAACCTTTGGGCGCCTCCGTTACTCTTTAGGAGGCAACCGCCCCAGTTAAACTACCCATCAGACACTGTCCCTGATCCGGATCACGGACCCAGGTTAGACATCCAGCACGACCAGACTGGTATTTCAACGACGACTCCACCCACACTGGCGTGCGAGTTTCAAAGTCTCCCAGCTATCCTACACAAGCCGAACCGAACACCAATATCAAACTGTAGTAAAGGTCCCGGGGTCTTTCCGTCCTGCTGCGCGAAACGAGCATCTTTACTCGTAGTGCAATTTCACCGGGCCTATGGTTGAGACAGTCGAGAAGTCGTTACGCCATTCGTGCAGGTCGGAACTTACCCGACAAGGAATTTCGCTACCTTAGGATGGTTATAGTTACCACCGCCGTTTACTGGCGCTTAAGTTCTCAGCTTCGCCACCCCGAAGAGTGACTAACCGGTCCCCTTAACGTTCCAGCACCGGGCAGGCGTCAGTCCGTATACATCGCCTTACGGCTTCGCACGGACCTGTGTTTTTAGTAAACAGTCGCTTCTCGCTGGTCTCTGCGGCCACCCCCAGCTCGAGGAGCAAGTCCTCTCACCAAGCGTGGCCCCCCTTCTCCCGAAGTTACGGGGGCATTTTGCCGAGTTCCTTAACCATAGTTCACCCGAACGCCTCGGTATTCTCTACCTGACCACCTGAGTCGGTTTAGGGTACGGGCCGCCATGAAACTCGCTAGAGGCTTTTCTCGACAGCATAGGATCATCCACTTCACCACAATCGGCTCGGCATCAGGTCTCAGCCTCATGTGCGGCGGATTTACCTACCTCACGGCCTACACCCTTACCCCGGGACAACCACCGCCCGGGATGGACTACCTTCCTGCGTCACCCCATCACTCACCTACTAACCGCTTGGTTCGGCGGCTCCACCACTTTCCTTTCCCCGAAGGGTCCGGAACGGCTTCACGGCCTTAGCATCACGATGCTCGATGTTTGACGCTTCACAGCGGGTACCGGAATATCAACCGGTTATCCATCGACTACGCCTGTCGGCCTCGCCTTAGGTCCCGACTTACCCTGGGCAGATCAGCTTGACCCAGGAACCCTTAGTCAATCGGCGCACACGTTTCTCACGTGTGTATCGCTACTCATGCCTGCATTCTCACTCGTGAACCGTCCACCACTCGCTTCCGCGGCTGCTTCACCCGGCACACGACGCTCCCCTACCCATCACATCCCCGTTGGGGGTATATATCGCAATGACACGACTTCGGCGGTACGCTTGAGCCCCGCTACATTGTCGGCGCGGAATCACTAGACCAGTGAGCTATTACGCACTCTTTCAAGGGTGGCTGCTTCTAAGCCAACCTCCTGGTTGTCTCTGCGACTCCACATCCTTTCCCACTTAGCGTACGCTTAGGGGCCTTAGTCGATGCTCTGGGCTGTTTCCCTCTCGACCATGGAGCTTATCCCCCACAGTCTCACTGCCGCGCTCTCACTTACCGGCATTCGGAGTTTGGCTAAGGTCAGTAACCCGGTAGGGCCCATCGCCTATCCAGTGCTCTACCTCCGGCAAGAAACACACGACGCTGCACCTAAATGCATTTCGGGGAGAACCAGCTATCACGGAGTTTGATTGGCCTTTCACCCCTAACCACAGGTCATCCCCCAGGTTTTCAACCCTGGTGGGTTCGGTCCTCCACGAAGTCTTACCTCCGCTTCAACCTGCCCATGGCTAGATCACTCCGCTTCGGGTCTTGAGCGTGCTACTGAATCGCCCTATTCGGACTCGCTTTCGCTACGGCTTCCCCACTCGGGTTAACCTCGCAACACACCGCAAACTCGCAGGCTCATTCTTCAAAAGGCACGCAGTCACGAGACATGCAAGCAAGCGATATCCGACGCTCCCACGGCTTGTAGGCACACGGTTTCAGGTACTATTTCACTCCGCTCCCGCGGTACTTTTCACCATTCCCTCACGGTACTATCCGCTATCGGTCACCAGGGAATATTTAGGCTTAGCGGGTGGTCCCGCCAGATTCACACGGGATTTCTCGGGCCCCGTGCTACTTGGGTGTCTCTCAAACGAGCCGCTGATGTTTCGACTACGGGGGTCTTACCCTCTACGCCGGACCTTTCGCATGTCCTTCGCCTACATCAACGGTTTCTGACTCGTCTCACGGCCGGCAGACCGTAAAAGAGAGATCCCACAACCCCGTATACGCAACCCCTGCCGGGTCTCACACGTATACGGTTTGGCCTCATCCGGTTTCGCTCGCCACTACTCCCGGAATCACGGTTGTTTTCTCTTCCTGCGGGTACTGAGATGTTTCACTTCCCCGCGTTCCCTCCACTTGCCCTATGTGTTCAGGCAAGGGTGACAGCCCATGACGACTGCCGGGTTTCCCCATTCGGAAACCCCCGGATCAAAGCCTGGTTGACGACTCCCCGGGGACTATCGTGGCCTCCCACGTCCTTCATCGGTTCCTGGTGCCAAGGCATCCACCGTGCGCCCTTAAAAACTTGGCCACAGATGCTCGCGTCCACTGTGCAGTTCTCAAACAACGACCAGCCACCCATCACCCCGACCCATCACGGCGAGTTCACTGGGGCCGGCACTGAGGAAGTTCATTCCCTCAGACACCCAACAGCGTGCCCGGCACCCTCGCCCGCTCGTGATCAGCGTTCCACGCTCCGAAGAGCAGTACTAGACAGCCCGAGATGACTGACAAGGTGCCGAATAGTCAACGTTCCACCCATGAGCAACCAGCATCAGACATTCGCTGATGTACTGGCCTCTGACCCAGCGCAAGGACTCGGTAAGAAGTGCTCCTTAGAAAGGAGGTGATCCAGCCGCACCTTCCGGTACGGCTACCTTGTTACGACTTCGTCCCAATCGCCAGTCCCACCTTCGACAGCTCCCTCCCACAAGGGGTTGGGCCACCGGCTTCGGGTGTTACCGACTTTCGTGACGTGACGGGCGGTGTGTACAAGGCCCGGGAACGTATTCACCGCAGCAATGCTGATCTGCGATTACTAGCAACTCCGACTTCATGGGGTCGAGTTGCAGACCCCAATCCGAACTGAGACCGGCTTTTTGAGATTCGCTCCACCTCGCGGTATCGCAGCTCATTGTACCGGCCATTGTAGCACGTGTGCAGCCCAAGACATAAGGGGCATGATGACTTGACGTCGTCCCCACCTTCCTCCGAGTTGACCCCGGCGGTCTCCCGTGAGTCCCCAGCACCACAAGGGCCTGCTGGCAACACGGGACAAGGGTTGCGCTCGTTGCGGGACTTAACCCAACATCTCACGACACGAGCTGACGACAGCCATGCACCACCTGTACACCGACCACAAGGGGGCGCCTATCTCCAGACGTTTCCGGTGTATGTCAAGCCTTGGTAAGGTTCTTCGCGTTGCGTCGAATTAAGCCACATGCTCCGCCGCTTGTGCGGGCCCCCGTCAATTCCTTTGAGTTTTAGCCTTGCGGCCGTACTCCCCAGGCGGGGAACTTAATGCGTTAGCTGCGGCACGGACAACGTGGAATGTTGCCCACACCTAGTGCCCACCGTTTACGGCGTGGACTACCAGGGTATCTAATCCTGTTCGCTCCCCACGCTTTCGCTCCTCAGCGTCAGTATCGGCCCAGAGATCCGCCTTCGCCACCGGTGTTCCTCCTGATATCTGCGCATTTCACCGCTACACCAGGAATTCCGATCTCCCCTACCGAACTCTAGCCTGCCCGTATCGACTGCAGACCCGGGGTTAAGCCCCGGGCTTTCACAACCGACGTGACAAGCCGCCTACGAGCTCTTTACGCCCAATAATTCCGGACAACGCTTGCGCCCTACGTATTACCGCGGCTGCTGGCACGTAGTTAGCCGGCGCTTCTTCTGCAGGTACCGTCACTTTCGCTTCTTCCCTGCTGAAAGAGGTTTACAACCCGAAGGCCGTCATCCCTCACGCGGCGTCGCTGCATCAGGCTTTCGCCCATTGTGCAATATTCCCCACTGCTGCCTCCCGTAGGAGTCTGGGCCGTGTCTCAGTCCCAGTGTGGCCGGTCGCCCTCTCAGGCCGGCTACCCGTCGTCGCCTTGGTGAGCCATTACCTCACCAACAAGCTGATAGGCCGCGGGCTCATCCTGCACCGCCGGAGCTTTCGACCATCAAAGATGCCCAAGATGGTCAATATCCGGTATTAGACCCCGTTTCCAGGGCTTGTCCCAGAGTGCAGGGCAGATTGCCCACGTGTTACTCACCCGTTCGCCACTAATCCACCCCGAAGTGGCTTCATCGTTCGACTTGCATGTGTTAAGCACGCCGCCAGCGTTCGTCCTGAGCCAGGATCAAACTCTCCGTGAATGTTTTCCCGTAATCGGGATGAACACCACGAGAGCGGAACAGCCAGGCGGAATAAGCCCGGCCGTTCACAGCGTCCTCGCTGTGTTTATTTCAAAGGAACCTCGTCCCAGCCGTGATGGCCGGAGACGGGGTATCAACATATCTGGCGTTGACTTTTGGCACGCTGTTGAGTTCTCAAGGAACGGTCGCTTCCTTTGTACTCACCCTCTCGGGCTTTCCTCCGGGCGCTTCCCTTCGGTCTTGCGTTTCCGACTCTATCAGATCCTTTTCGATCCGATTCCCTGTCGGCGGGATTTGCCGTTCGGCCCGGGCTTTCGCTCGTCGGCCTTTCGACATTCACTACGTTAGCGGATTCCCCGTCCAACTCATAATCGAGTCCGTCGGCGTCGAATTCAGGCATGCGGGCACGCCGAATTCGCCCCTGCTGAGGGGAGTCGCTAGGTAGTGGGTTGGCCGCTTCCGGCTGCTGGCGAATGCCGTACCCGGATCAGCGGCTCGGGCCACATTACGCACCTCGACAGGGCGCGTCAACTTCGGCGGCGCCTCGGGACATGGGCCCGATAGGGGCTCACCGTCGGGTCGTTGGCGACCCAGAAGCGCCAGGGGTGCACGGCCGTCCCTCGCCGGACACTCCTGTGCGAGGACCGTTGAGTACCTGGTCGGAGGGCACGGGGGTGCCGGTCAGCATGCGGAGCGGGAGTGTCCTCGGAGGTGCACGCGTCCGTGCCGTCCAGGGATCGGTCCACGTCCAGGGCCGTGGCCAGTCGGGCCGGGCCTTTGGCCAGTTCCTTGTCGTTGCGGGCCGAGAGTCGACGGGTACGGGCCAGTTCGGCACCCTCGATGATCTCGCCGGCGCGGAGCAGGACCGCGCTCGCCTTGCCCTCGGGGCCGCACACCAGGTTCATGCAGAACCACATGCCATAGGTGAAGTAGACGTAGACGTGTCCGGGCGGACCGAACATCACGTCGTTGCGGGCCGTGCGGCCGCGATAGGCGTGGGAGCCGGGGTCGTCGGCGCCGTCGTAGGCCTCGACCTCTGTGAGGCGGAGGGCGATCGGACCGTCCGGGGTGGTGCGTACCAGGATGCGGCCGAGGAGATCGGGGGCGACATCGAGGACGGGCCGGTCGAAGAACTCCCTGGGCAGGGGCGTACGGTCGGGGGTCGCGATCATGCCGTCCGAGGGTACTGACAGACGGGTGGTGCGGCGGGGTGGCCAGGGGGCACCGGCCTTGCCAGGGTGAGGGCGTGGAACCGGCCACGGCCGGATCGCGTTTGTATGGATCAAGGATCCACCCGTAGTGGGCGAGAGGGAGAGACATGGCGTTCAAGAAGCTGCTCGCGAGCCTGGGGGCCGGCGGGGCTTCGGTCGAGACCGTGCTGCACGAGGTCAACGTCGTCCCGGGCGGTGTCGTCCAGGGTGAGGTGCGGATCCAGGGCGGGTCCGTGAACCAGCAGATCGAGGGGCTCTCGGTCGGGCTGCAGGCCAAGGTCGAGGTGGAGAGCGGCGACCAGGAGTACAAGCAGGACATCGAGTTCACGAAGTCGCGGCTGGGCGGGGCGTTCGAGCTGCAGGCGAACGCGGTGCACGCGGTGCAGTTCGGGCTGGAGATCCCGTGGGAGACGCCGATCACGATGATCGACGGGCAGGCGCTGCGCGGCGATGAACATCGGTGTCTCCACGGAGCTGGAGATCGCGCGGGCCGTGGACTCCGGTGACCTGGACCCGATCAACGTGCACCCGCTGCCGGCGCAGAAGGCGATCCTGGACGCGTTCATCCAGCTGGGCTTCCGGTTCAAGAACGCGGACATGGAGCGCGGTCGTCATCCGGGGTACGCGGCAGAAGCTGCCGTTCTACCAGGAGATCGAGTTCTACCCGCCGCAGCAGTACCGGGGGCTGAACCAGGTCGAGCTGAGCTTCGTGGCCGACGAGCACGCCATGGACGTGGTGCTGGAGATGGACAAGAAGCCGGGGCTGTTCAGCGAGGGCAGCGACACCTTCCGTTCGTTCCAGGTGGGTCTGAACGACTACCAGGGGACCGACTGGGTCGGCGTATCTCAACCAGTGGCTGTCCGAGGTCGGCAGCAAGCGCAACTGGTTCTAGGCTCGGGACTGACTGACACGAGATCGATCAGGAGGTACCGAGGTGACCGAGCTCAAGCGGCGGCCGCTCCCCCACGACTTCCATCCGCCCGTGCCGTCGTTCACGGTCACGAGCGAGGACGTCGAGGAGGGTGCGACGCTCAAGGACGCTCAGGTCCACGCGGCCGGCAACACCTCGCCGCAGCTGCGGTGGGAGGGCTTCCCGCCCGAGACCAAGAGCTTCGCCGTGACCTGCTACGACCCGGATGCCCCGACGGGCAGCGGGTTCTGGCACTGGGTGCTGTTCGACATCCCGGCCTCGGTGACCGAGCTGCCGGTGGGTGCGGGCAGCGGCAAGTTCGAGGGGCTGCCCGAGGGTGCGGTCCAGGCGCGTAACGACTACGGCAGCAAGGAGTTCGGTGGTGCCGCGCCGCCGCCCGGGGACGGGCCGCACCGGTACGTGTTCACGGTGTACGCCGTGGACCAGGAGAAGCTCGGTCCGGACGCGGAGGCGTCGCCCGCCGTCGTCGGGCTTCAACCTGCGGTTCCACACGATCGGGCGGGCCCAGCTGATCGGTGAGTACGAGGTGCCCGCCGAAGGCTGAGCAGCCGCCCGCGATCCCGGCGTTCATGGAACGTTTGCCCGCTCCTGGTCTTGGAATTGATCAGGGGCGGGCATTTTTTTGCCGGGGGTCATGGGGGTCACCCCTCGTGAGAGCAGCAGATATTGCGTTGTCCATCTCGGCGTGCCCGGCCAGAGTTGATCCCAGCCCGCCAGGGGGTGGGCCGGTGCACACGGGAGGTGGGCTGGTATGCGGGACACGCTGGTACTGAACGCGAGCTTCGAGCCGCTGTCGACGGTGACGTTGAACCGAGCCGTCGTTCTGGTGCTTCAGGACAAGGCCGTCGTCGAGCAGGCCCACCCCGAACTGCGGATGCGGGGAGCCGCGGTCGACATACCGGCGCCCCGGGTGATCAGGCTCTGCCAGTACGTACGGGTGCCGTTCCGAAGACGAGCGCCGTGGTCGAGGCGGGGTGTGCTGGTCCGGGACCGGAACCGGTGCGCGTACTGCGGGAGGCGGGCGACGACCGTCGACCACGTGGTGCCGCGGTCGCGGGGTGGGCAGGACACGTGGCTGAACACGGTGGCCTCGTGTGCGGAGGACAATCACCGCAAGGCGAACCGGACGCCGGAGCAGGCGGGTATGCCGTTGCTTCGGGAGCCGTTCGAGCCGACTCCGGCGGACGCGATGTTGCTGGCGCTGGGTCAGGACGACTTCGACGCGCTGCCGGAGTGGCTGGCGCTGGACGCGGCTGACCTCGCCGAGGGCCTGGGTCATCGGCCGCGGGTCGTCTGGGCTCGCGCATTCCCCGCGCCCGAAGACGCGGGCCCGCCTTCGTGCGGTGCCGGGTCAGTCGATGGACGGCTTCTCGCGGCGTTCCTGGGCGGGGACGCCGCGCTGCCGTTGCCGCCGGAACCGCCGCCCATGCCGCCGAAGTTGCCCATGGCGCCGGACAGGCCCTTGAGGGCGTCGCCGATTTCGCTGGGGACGATCCAGAGCTTGTTGGCGTCGCCTTCGGCGATCTTCGGGAGCATCTGGAGGTACTGGTAGGAGAGGAGCTTCTGGTCCGGGTCGCCGGCGTGGATGGCCTCGAAGACCGTGCGGACGGCCTGGGCCTCGCCCTCGGCGCGCAGGGCGGCTGCCTTGGCCTCACCTTCGGCGCGCAGGATCTGGGACTGCTTCTCACCTTCGGCGCGCAGGATCTCGGACTGCCGGACACCCTCGGCCTGGAGGATCGCGGCGCGCTTGTCGCGGTCGGCGCGCATCTGCTTCTCCATCGAGTCCTGGATGGAGGTGGGCGGCTCGATCGCCTTGAGTTCGACGCGGTTGACGCGGATGCCCCACTTGCCGGTGGCCTCGTCGAGGACGCCGCGCAGGGCCGCGTTGATCTCCTCGCGGGAGGTCAGGGTCCGCTCCAGGTCCATGCCACCGATGATGTTGCGGAGCGTGGTGACGGTGAGCTGCTCGATCGCCTGGATGTAGCTGGCGACTTCGTAGGTGGCGGCCCGCGCGTCGGTCACCTGGTAGTAGATGACGGTGTCGATGTTGACCACCAGGTTGTCCTGGGTGATCACCGGCTGCGGCGGGAAGGGCACGACCTGTTCACGCAGGTCGATGCGGTTGCGGATGGTGTCGATGAACGGGACGACGATGTTGAGGCCCGCGTTGAGTGTCCGTGTGTAGCGGCCGAAGCGCTCGACGATGGCCGCGCTGGCCTGTGGGATGACTTGGATCGTCTTGATCAGGGCGATGAAGACCAACACCACCAGAATGACCAGGACGATGATGACCGGTTCCATCGTCGTTCCCCGTACCCTTCTCCGCCTCGGCGACTTCGGCAGATCTTATGGTTGTTGAAGATCTTGCTGGTCGAGTCTGTCAGACCGTCGCGTGGCTGGCGAGGAGTTCACTCCAGTTACGTCCTGCGAGGTCACATGACGATCGCCGTGGCTCCCTCGATGTCCACGACGTCCACTTCCTGGCCTACTTCGTAGGCACGGTCGGTGTCGAGGGCGCGGGCCGACCAGACCTCTCCGGCCAGCTTGATCCGGCCGCCGGAGGCGTCGACGCGTTCCAGGACGACGGCTTGTCTGCCCTTCAACGCGTCGACGCCCGTGGCGAGTTGGGGTCGCTGGGCGCGATGTCGGTTCGCGATGGGCCGTACGACGGCGATGCCCGCGGTCGAGACGACGGCGAAGACCACGACCTGGGCGACGGCTCCGCCGCCGAAGACGCCGGTGACCACCGCCGCGGCGATGGCGCCCACCGCGAGCATGCCGAGTTCGGGCATCGCGGTGACCACGAGC
Organism: uncultured Actinomycetota bacterium; assembly: GCA_963798065.1. GTDB lineage: Bacteria > Actinomycetota > Actinomycetes > Streptomycetales > Streptomycetaceae > Streptomyces. The sequence continues at coordinate 403,942 of CAWCSC010000003.1, forward strand.
GCGATGCCGAGCGCTGCCGCGCCGATCAGCCACCACAGCCATGCGTCGATTTCCACATGGTCATGGTAGGTCCGCGGGCCCTGTCGCCGACAGGGCGCCAGTGTGTGAAATGCCGTTCTCACTCGGGATTTGTGTGGCGTGGGGGCCGGGTCAGGACAGCGGGAGGCCCTGTGCGGTCCAGCGCTCGCCCGACCTGGTCGACGACGAGCGGGAGGCCGAAGCAGAGGGAGAGGTTGCGGGAGGTCAGTTCGAGCTCCAGCGGGCCGGCGGCGAGGACCTTGCCCTGGCGGATCATGAGGACGTGGGTGAAGCCCGGGGGGATCTCCTCGACATGGTGGGTGACCATGAGCATGGAGGGGGCGATCGGGTCGCGGGCGAGCCGGCCGAGGCGGCGGACGAGGTCCTCGCGGCCGCCGAGGTCGAGGCCGGCGGCGGGCTCGTCGAGGAGGAGCAGCTCGGGGTCGGTCATCAGGGCGCGGGCGATCAGGGTGCGCTTGCGCTCGCCCTCGGAGAGGGTGCCGAACCTGCGCTCCAGGTAGTCGCTCATGCCGAGGCGGTCGAGGAAGGCGCGGGCGCGCTGCTCGTCGATGTCCTCGTAGTCCTCGTGCCAGGTGGCGGTCATGCCGTACGCGGCGGTCAGTACGGTCTGCAGGACGGTCTGGCGCTTGGGGAGCTTCTCGGTCATGGCGATGCCGGCCATGCCGATGCGCGGGCGCAGCTCGAAGACGTCGGTGCCGGGCTTGCCGAGGGTCTCGCCGAGGATGGTGGCGGTGCCCGTGGCTGGGGAAGAGGTAGCTGGAAGCGAGGTTGAGGAGGGTGGTCTTGCCGGCGCCGTTCGGGCCGAGGATGACCCAGCGCTCGCCCTCCTTGACCGACCAGGAGACCTGGTCCACCAGAGCCCGGCCCTCGCGGACCACGGATACGTCCTGAAGCTCCAGAACATCGCTCATGAGCGCGTTGTCTCCCCTTGCAGTGTGGCCGGTCTCGGCTGTCGCGTAAGCCTGTGGCTCGGTCCGCCGCGCCGGTGGGCGCAGCCCTCCATGAAATCTACGCCACCGGTCGGCCGGGCCATTCCATCGGTCCGGTCATTGCTCTAGGGTGGGGGCATGCTCTCGGAACCACGCGCAGGACGTCTTGCAGCTTGGGGAAATGCCCTTTTGGCCGGACTTGTCTCGCCGGACGACGCCGTGCTCGCCATCGTCGGCGAGGACGCGGTGCACCGGATGGAGGGGCTGCCCGGGGAGTCGGCGCCCGTCGGGCTCACGCTCGCGCTGGGGCGGCTGCGGGCGCTCGGGGTGACCGGGCTGCGGGTCGCGCTGCCCGCGCCGGGGCATCCGCTGGGGCTGAGCGGGCCGCCGGAGTTCAACGCGCGGGCGCTGGATGCCGAGGAGGCGGTGGTCTGTCACGGCGCCGCGTTCGGGCTGGTGCCGGAGGTGTACGAGGCCGGGCCCGACGGCGATGTGCATGTCGAGGTCGTATGGCATGTGCTGCCCGTGCGGGAGGCGCCGCCCGCGGATGTGCCGTCGCTGGGTGAGGCCGAGCGGGAGCTGGCGGAGGCCCTGCGGGAGGCGACCGAGGTGCTGACGCGGCTGGACGTGGCCGGGTCGGGGCCGGTGGCGGAGGCGGCGGTCGATGCGTATCGGGCGCGGGCCGAGCGGGGGCGGGAGGTGCTGGCGCCGGGGTATCCGCCGCGGGCGGTGCGGGTGCTGGAGCTGGCGCAGCGGGTGGGGACGTTGATCGCGGTGGCGAACGAGAGTGGGCACGGGGGTGCGGTGAGCGCGTCCGAGATGGGGGCGCGGGGGGAGGCTTTGCGGCCGGTGGAGCGGACGGCTCGGCGGGCGCAGGTCGCTGCGTACAACTCCGTTGTGGAGGAGCGGGAGCGGGGGGTGCGGTGACGAGGGGGTGCCTGGTGCTCGGCGTTGGTGCTGAGCGCGGGTGGGTGCGCGACCCGGCGCTGCGGGGTGCCGCTCTCTTTAGGACGGCGCCGCCCCCAGACGGCACGTATGCCCGCAGCTGGCGGTAAACGCCTGACCGGCCTCCCAGGCGTGCCTGGGAGGCCGGTGGTCACCTCCGGCTCGGAGACGGAGGCGGGTCAGTGGTTGACGGCGTAGGTTGCCGAAGGCGGGGTTCAGGATGCCCACGACGTTCACGCTGTTGCCGGACACGTTGACCGGGACGTGCACCGGGGCCTGGACCAGGTTGCCCGAGGCTACGCCCGGGGAGCCCACGGCCTGGCCGTCGGCGTGCGCGCTGGTGGCGGAGGCGATGCCCGCGCCCGCGGCCAGCAGCCCACCGGTCACCATCGTCACGGCAGCGGCCTTCTTCAGGTTCTTCACTTCTGAGCCCTCCTTGCGATTGCCGCGGCAGGCGCCGCGGCACGCACTGGAGAACGGCGGAGATCCGCTGAGGATGCGCCATGTGAGGGACATTCCCACGACGGTATGAATCTCAGTCCGGAACGGAACCCTCCGCATTGCCGTGGGGTGAGCGTGTCAGCCGGTCACGCCATGGCGAACGGCCCACAGGGCGGCCTGGGTCCGGTCAGCCAGGTCGAGTTTCATCAGGATGTTCGAGACGTGGGTCTTGACGGTCTTCTCGGAGAGGACGAGCGCGCGGGCGATCTCCCGGTTGGAGCGGCCGTCCGCTATCAGACCGAGCACCTCGCGCTCCCGGTCGGTGAGCGAACCGGCCCTCCCCGCCCCCGAGTTGGCCTCCTCCTGGGACAGGAGGGCGCCGGCGACCTCCGGCTGGAGAAGGATGTGCCCGGCGTGGACCGAGCGGATGGCACCGGCGAGGGCGTCGGGGTCGACGTCCTTGTAGACGTACCCGGCGGCGCCCGCGCGCAGGGCCGGGACCACCGTGCGCTGCTCGGTGAAGCTGGTGACGACCAGCACGCGTGCGGGGTTGTCGAGTTCGCGGAGTCTGCGCAGGGCGTCGACGCCGTCCATGCCCGGCATCTTGACGTCCATGAGGATGACGTCGGGTTTCAACTCCTCCGCGCGGTCGACTCCTTCGGCGCCGTCCGCCGCCTCGCCGACGACCTCGATGTCGTCCTGCACCTCGAGGAACGTACGCAGGCCCCGGCGGACGACCTGGTGGTCGTCGACGAGCAGCACCTTGATTGCCTCAGCCACCGGGGACCTCCATCTCGATCGTGGTGCCCTTGCCGGGCGCCGATTCCACGCTCAGCGTGCCGCCGGCCCCGCTCGCCCGGTCCCGCATCGAGACCAGGCCGAGGTGGCGTCCCGCGCGGCGCACCGCCCGCGGGTCGAAGCCGCTGCCGTCGTCCGTGACCCGCAGGACGGCTCCGCTGCCGCGGCGGTCCAGGGTCACGTCGACGTGGTCGGCGCCGGAGTGGCGCAAGGCGTTGTGCAGGGCCTCCTGGGCGACGCGCAGGACGGCCTCCTCCTGGGAGGCGGGCAGGGCCTTCACGCCGCGGCCGGCGAAGGTCACGCGGGCGGTGTGCGCGCGGTCGAGGACCTGGATCTGCGTCCGGAGGGTGGCCACGAGGCCGTCCTCGTCGAGGGCGGCGGGGCGCAACTCGACGACCGCGGCGCGCAGTTCGTCGGTGGCCTCGGCGGCGAGGGCTGCCACCTGCTGGAGTTCGCCCTTGGCGCGGGAGGGGTCGCGGTCCACCAGGCGGGCCGCGGCCTGGGCGGTCAGGCGGAGGGAGAAGAGCTTCTGGCTGACCGCGTCGTGCAGTTCGTGAGCGAGGCGGGAGCGCTCCTCGGCGATGGTCAGTTCGCGGCTGCGCTCGTAGAGGCGGGCGTTGGTGAGGGCGATCGCGGCGTGCTGGGCGAGGATGCCGAGCAGTTCCTCGTCCTCCGCTGTGAAGCCGCAACCGCCCTCCGGTTTTGGACAGTTCTTGTTGGCCAGGAACAGTGCGCCGATGACCTCGTCGCCGTCACGGATCGGCAGGCCCAGGAAGTCGACCAGGTCGGGGTGGGCCTTCGGCCAGCCCTCGAAGCGGGGGTCCTTACGGACGTCGGCGAGGCGCTCGGACCTGGCCTCGTGCAGCATCGCGGCGAGGATGCCGTGCTGGCGCGGGAGGGGGCCGATGGCCTTCCACTGTTCCTCGCTGACGCCGTCGACCACGAACTGGGCGAATCCGCCGTGGTCGTCCGGCACGCCGAGCGCGGCGTACTGCGCTTCGAGCAGCTCGCGGGCCGAGGCGACGATCGTCTTGAGGACGTCGCGCACCTCGAGATGCCTGCTCATGGCCAGCAACGCGGAGCTCACCGCGGCGAGGCCGGACCGGGGACCGTGACTCATGTCCTCACGGTACCGGCGGGCTGTGACGGCGCGGATCGGACCAGTGGCGGCGGGGCACGGTCCCGTGGGCCTAGGTCGCGGGGCCTAGCCGGCCGGGCGTGGTGGCGTAGGACCGGGGGCGCCGGGCCTGTGGCGTAGGGCGAAGGGACCCGGTGTTCTGCGGCTCGCGTCCGAGGTGGTCCGGGCGGCCGCTTCCTACGTTGAGGGCACGCGATCACGACGAGGGAGCCGATCATGCCGGTTGCGATCATCACCGGGGCCTCGAAGGGCCTGGGCCGTGCGCTCGCCGAAGCCCTGGCCGGGCGTGGCTGGGACCTGGTGCTCGACGCCAGGGGTGCCGAGGCTCTGACGGACGCTGCCGAGGCGGTCTCCGCGCACGGCACGCGCGTGACCGCCCTGCGCGGGGACGTCACCGACGCCGGGCACCGGGCGGAGCTGGTGTCGGCGGCGCGGGGGCTGGGCGGGCTCGACCTGCTGGTGCACAACGCGAGCGCGCTGGGCGCCGAGCCGCTGGTGCGGCTGGCCGAGCTGCCCCTGGAGGGGCTGCGCCGGGCGCTGGAGGTGAACCTGGTGGCGGGTCTCGGCCTGGTCCAGGAGGCGCTGCCGCTGCTGCGGGCTTCGGGGGCGGGCACCGTCCTCGCGGTCAGCTCGGACGCGGCCGTCGAGGCGTACGAGACCTGGGGCGGCTACGGGGCGTCCAAGGCGGCTCTGGACCATCTGCTGGCGGTGCTCGCCGTGGAGGAGCCGGGGCTGCGGGTCTGGGCGGTGGATCCCGGGGACATGGCCACGGACCTGTACGCGGCGGCCGTACCGGACGATCAGGATCCGCGGCCGGAGCCGGCCGCCGTGGTGCCGGGGTTCCTGCGGCTGCTGGACGAGCGTCCGGCGAGCGGGCGGTACGGGGCTCCGGCGCTGCTGGACGGGGCCCGATGACCCCGGCGGTGGTCGTGCCCGAGGAGTTGTCTGCCCGGGTGCCGGTCGAGCAGCGGGGGCCCGGGCTGGACCGGGACGCCGTACGGATGCTGGTGTCGCGGGGTGCCGAGGTGGCGCATCACACGTTCGCGGAGCTGCCGCGGCTGTTGCGGGCGGGGGATCTGCTCGTGGTCAACACCTCGGCCACGCTGGCGGCCGCCGTCGACGGGTGGATCGGGCACGCGCGCGTGGTGGTGCATTTCTCCACGCGCGGGGACGACGGTCGCTGGGCGGTGGAGCTGCGGGAGCCCGACGGGCGGGGCACCACGCGCGCGCGTGCGGGAGGGCCCGCGGGCAGGGAGGTGTGCCTGCCGGGAGGCGTACGGCTGGTTCTGGAGGAGCCGCTGAGCGGGCGGAGCGAGCGGCTGTGGTGGGCGCGGGTGTCCGGGCCCGGGGTAGCGGGGCTGCTGCGGGAGTACGGGCGGCCCATTCGCTACTCCTACACGGAGCGGGACCAGCCGCTGTCCGTCTACCAGACGGTGTTCGCGTTGCCGTCCGCGGACGGGGCGGGCAGTGCGGAGATGCCGAGTGCGGCGCGGCCCTTCACGGCGCGGCTGGTGGTGGAGCTGGTGAGCCGGGGGGTGCAGTTCGCGCCCGTCACGCTGCACACGGGGGTGGCGTCGGCTCAGGCGCACGAGCCGCCGTATCCGGAGCGTTTCGCGGTGCCCGAGGCGTCGGCACGGCTGATCATGGCCGCGAAGGCCGGTGGGGGCCGGGTCGTCGCGGTCGGGACGACGGCGGTGCGGGCCGTGGAGTCGGCGGCGGGTGCCGACGGGGTGGTACGGCCGCGGGCGGGATGGACCTCTCTCGTGGTGACCCCGGAGCGCGGGGTGCGCGTGGTGGACGGGCTGCTGACCGGGCTGCACGAGCCGGAGGCCTCGCATCTGCTGATGCTGGAGGCGATCGCGGGGCGGGCGGCGATCGAGCGCGGCTACGAGGCGGCGCTGCGGGGCCGCTACCTGTGGCACGAGTTCGGGGACGTGCACCTCGTCCTGCCGGGGCCAAGCCGTGACAAACCGGTCACACAGAGCATTGCTCAAGCAACTGTCAGTGAGGCCGGGCCCTGCTCGATGTGAGCCCTCGCATAGGACCCACGTCACGTACGAAAGGACGTAGGAGACAAAGCCGCACCTATTGAGCGGCGAAGACGGTCCAATCTGCCCCGATTTGCCCTTCCCTGATCCACTATCTTCCTTCGTACGTCACACCTTTGCCTCGCCATTTTGCGGCCGCTAAGAATGGCTGCCGTCGCTCAGCGCCGTGGGTTCACCTCCGCGGCGTTTGTGTCGGAAACACACCGAGTCCAACGCCGGACGCCGAGCGACTCCCGCGCTATTCGAAGAGGTCCACCACCATGCCCAAGAACATCTTCAGCCGTGGCCCCAGTCGTAACCTGACCCGTCACCACAAGATCGCCATGGCGGGTGTCGCCACCCTCGGCGCCGCCGCCATCGGGTTCTCCGCAGTGCCGAGCGGTGCGTCGACGAAGACCACGACGGAAGCCGCTCAGTCGGCTCCGGTGGCGTTCAGCAACGAGCAGATCAAGGACGTCAAGGCGAGCGTCACCGACCAGATGGCCGGCGCCAGCCTGAAGGCCGAGCAGATCGCGGCGCAGAAGAAGGCCGACGCCGCGGCCGCCGCCAAGAAGAAGGCCGCCGCCGAGGCGGCGAAGAAGAAGGCCGACGCCGCGCGCGAGGCCAAGGAGGCCGCGAGCCGCGACGCCAAGCGCGCCGAGGTCAAGAAGGCCGCCGCCAAGAGCTACCCGAACAACCTCGACGGCTGGATCCGCCAGTCGCTCGACATCCTGAAGAAGCACGACATCCCGGCGTCCTACGACGGCATCCACCGCAACATCATCCGCGAGTCGTCCGGTGACCCGAAGGCCATCAACAACTGGGACATCAACGCCATCAACGGCATCCCGTCGAAGGGCCTGCTGCAGGTCATCCCGCCGACCTTCAAGACCTGGCACGTCCCCGGCACCTCCTGGGACATCTACGACCCGGTAGCCAACATCACCGCCGCCTGCAACTACGCGGCCGACAAGTACGGCTCGATGGACAACGTCGACAGCGCGTACTGAGGTGGCGCGGACCTCTGCTCGCTGAACGGAACGCCGAAGGGCGGCACCCTCCTGACGGGGTGCCGCCCTTCGGGCGTCGTGCGGCGGGACTACTTGCGCATGACCTCGGGCTCGTGGCGGCGCAGGAAGCGGGCCACGAAGAAGCCGCAGAGCACGCCGATCGCGAGGAGCGCCCCCATGTCCATGGCCCAGGCCCCGACCGTGTGCTCCCACAGCGGGTCGGTGTCGCCGGCCGTCTCGGGCGGGCTGATCTTGTTGAAGTCCAGCGTGGCACCGGAGGCGGCGACCGCCCAGCGCGACGGCATCAGGAACGAGAACTGGTTGACGCCGACCGAGCCGTGCAGCGTGAACAGGCAGCCGGTGAAGACGACCTGGATGATGGCGAACATCACCAGCAGCGGCATGGTCTTCTCGGCGGTCTTCACCAGCGACGAGATGATCAGGCCGAACATCATCGAGGTGAAGCCCAGGGCCATGATCGGCACGGACAGCTCGACGAGCGTGGCGCTGCCGAAGACCAGGCCCTCCTCGGGGATCTCCCGGCTGGAGAAGCCGATGACGCCCACCAGCAGGCCCTGCAGCACGGTGATCATGCCGAGCACGAACACCTTGGACATCAGATACGCCGAGCGCGACAGGCCGGTGGCGCGCTCCCGCTCGTAGATGACCCGTTCCTTGATCAGCTCACGGACCGAGTTCGCCGCGCCCGCGAAGCAGGCGCCGACGGCGAGGATCAGCAGGACCGTGGTGGCGGTGCCGTTCGGGATGATCCGGCCGGTCTGCGGGTTGGCCGGGTTCGGCAGCAGGCCCTTGTCCGCGTCGATGAGGAGGCTGACCGCGCCGAGTACGGCCGGCAGGATCACCATCAGGGCGAGGAAGCCCTTGTCGGACACGATCACCGAGACGTAGCGCCGCACCAGCGTGACGAACTGCGACATCCAGCCCTGCGGCTTCGGCGGCTTCATCGCCTGCATGGGCGGAACCTGTACGGACTGCGGCGCCACCGCGTCGATGTCCGCGGCGTACATCTGGTAGTGCTGCGAGCCCTTCCAGCGGCCCGCCCAGTCGTAGTCGCGGTAGTTCTCGAAGGCGGAGAAGACATCGGCCCAGGTGTCGTAGCCGAAGAAGTTCAGCGCCTCCTCGGGCGGGCCGAAGTAGGCGACCGAGCCGCCCGGGGCCATCACCAGGAGCTTGTCGCAGATCGCCAGCTCGGCCACGGAGTGGGTGACGACGAGGACCGTACGGCCGTCGTCGGCGAGGCCCCGCAGCAGCTGCATGACGTCACGGTCCATGCCCGGGTCGAGGCCGGAGGTCGGCTCGTCCAGGAAGATCAGCGACGGCTTGGTGAGCAGCTCCAGGGCCACGGAGACGCGCTTGCGCTGGCCACCGGAGAGGGAGGTGACCTTCTTCTCCTTGTGGATGTCCAGCTTCAGCTCGCGCAGCACCTCGTCGATACGGGCCTCGCGCTCGCCGGCCGTGGTGTCGGCGGGGAAGCGGAGCTTGGCCGCGTACTTCAGGGCCTTCTTGACGGTCAGCTCCTTGTGCAGGATGTCGTCCTGCGGGACCAGACCGATGCGCTGACGCAGCTCGGCGAACTGCTTGTAGAGGTTGCGGTTGTCGTAGAGGACCTCGCCCTGGTCGGCCGGGCGGTAGCCGGTGAGCGCCTTGAGCAGGGTCGACTTGCCGGAGCCGGACGGGCCGATGACCGCGATGAGCGACTTCTCCGGGACACCGAAGGAGACGTCCTTGAGGATCTGCTTGCCGCCGTCGACCGTGACGGTCAGATGACGGGCGGAGAAGGACACCTCACCGGTGTCGACGAACTCCTCGAGCCGGTCGCCGACGATGCGGAACGTCGAGTGGCCGACGCCGACGACGTCGGTCGCGCCGAGCAGCTGCGTGCCGCCCTTGGCGATCGGCTGACCGTTGACGTACGTGCCGTTGTGGGAGCCGAGGTCGCGGATCTCCATGCGGCCGTCGGGCGTCGAGTGGAACTCGGCGTGGTGCCGGGAGACCTGGAGGTCGGAGACGACCAACTCGTTCTCCAGGGCACGGCCGATGCGCATCACGCGGCCGAGGGAGAACTGGTGGAACGTGGTCGGGCTGCGGTCGCCGTAGACCGGCGGTGCCCCCGCGACACCGCCGGGGCCCTGCTGCTGCGGGATGTGCGCGCCGGGCTGCTGCGGCTGCTGCCAGCCGGCCTGCTGCTGGGGCTGCTGGTGCGGGGCCTGGTGCGGCGCCGCTTGCTGGTGGGGCGTCTGCTGGTGCGGCGCCTGTGGGGCCCAGCCGGGGTTCGCGCCCTGCGCGGCGTACGGCTGCTGCTGGGGCTGGGCCTGTGGCGTGGCGACGGACGCCGCGGCACCCGAGAGGTTCAGGCGTGGCCCGTCGGTGGCGTTGCCCAGGTTCACCGCCGAGCCCGGGCCGAGCTCCATGTGATGGATCCGCTGCCCCTGCACGAACGTGCCGTTGGTGCTGCCATGGTCCTCGATGACCCAACTGCGGCCGTTGAAGCTGACCGTGGCGTGACGCCAGGAGACCCTGGCGTCGTCGAAGACGACGTCCCCCTGCGGATCACGTCCGAGGGTGTAGGCCCTGGACGGATCGAGCGTCCAGGTACGTCCGTTTGATTCCAGTACGAGTTCCGGCACTCCATGCCCCACTGAGTTGTCCCCCGATTTACCCCCGACATGGGGAGTCTAGGGATGTCGAACATCGGGGGGAACTATTTCAGGAGCGGCCCCCTGACCGAAAGTCGGGCCTTGTGAAAACCGCGTACGGGCGCATCAGCCGATTCCGTTGACGGGGTTGAAACCGGGCCGGAGAGTGGTATTTCCACGCGAGGGGGGCATGTGCGGTGTTCCCGCCGTGTAGCGGATCGGGGGGTCTGCCATGGGTGCCGGTACGGGTGTCGAAACGGCGAGGAACGGCACGCGCGTGCCGTGGGGGGACGTGCTGATGTCCGCCGTCGCCGCCGTGAGCTGGGCGTTGATCGGGATGGCCGGGACAGCGGCACTGGGCCTGCGTCTGCTGGAGACGGACGCGGCGGGCTCGTTGGGGCCGATGACCGCGGCGGTGGTGGCCCTGGGGGCGGGTGGTTCGGTCACGCCGTCCGGCGACGTGTCGGCGTTCGGCCTCACGGGCGCGGAGGCGGACACGGCCATCGAGATCACGCCACTGGGGGTGAGCCTGGTCGGGGCGCTGCTGCTGTCGTACTTCTTCCTGCGGTCCTTGCGGGCAGCGGGAGTTGTGATCTCACCGGCCGAACTTTTCGCGCGTGCGGGCGCGGTGGTCGCGTTGTTCGTGGCGATGACGGGCGGGCTGGCGTGGGCGGGACACGATGTCATCACGATCGACGGCGGCTCGCTGGGCCTGGACGGCCGGACCGGCGGGGGTGGGAACGGGGGCGGCCCGGAGATCCCCGGACTCGGTGACATCGGGGACATCGGGGGGCTGCTGCCGGACCGGATCGGTGATCTGATCGACGCGCGGGCGGCCGTCGGTTTCACGGTCGACACCGTGCCCACGCTGTTCGGCGGTCTGGGGTGGTCGGCCGGGATCCTCCTCGTCGCCCTGCTGGCCTCGCGCCGCACGCCGCTGCCGCGGGGCTGGGATGCCGTGCACCGGGTCGCAAGGCCGGCCGTTTCCGCGGTGGTGACCGCGCTGCTGGTGGCCGTGGCGGCGGGGCTCGCCGCGGCGGCGTACGCGGCGAGCGGCGACGACCACCCCGAGCGCATCGTCGGCGCGGCGCTGCTCGGGGCGCCGAACGGGGTGTGGATGGGCGTGCTGATCGGCCTGTTCGTGCCGTGGGACGGCCGGGCGACGGGTGAACTGACCCGGTTCCTGCCGGACCCGCTGGACGACCTGCTCGCTGTCCGCCCCGACCGGTCGGTGACCCTCGGGAGGCTGGCCGAGCTGGACGGACGGGTGTGGCTGCTGGGGGCGGCGGCGGCGTCGATGATGCTGCTGGCGGGGGTGTTGACGGCGGTGCGGACGCCGGTGGGGAGCGTGGCGAGGGCCAGGGCAGGGGCGGCGCTGCGGGGTTCCGGCGCCCTCGGTTTCGCGGGACGGTGTGCGCTGCGGCTGGGTGTCGCCACCGCGCTTGCCCTGCCGTTGCTGGCGTGGCTGACGGACGTGTCCGTGACCGCCTCCCTGTCCGTGCTCGGCTTCGACGCGTTCGGCGCGGGCATCGCACTGCACGGGCACCTCGGCATGGCCCTGGTGCTGGGCGCGCTGTGGGGCGCCGGGGCCGGGGCTGTGGGGGCGTTGCTCGCGTGGGCGACCGGGGCGGCGGGGTGGTCGGCGGCGTCGGCGGGGGCTCGTGGGGATGGGGCGGCGGGGCTGCCGCAGGGCGGTTCCGGGCGGTCCGGGGACCGGGGCGGGTCGCCAGGTGAGGGTGCGCCGTACGGGGAGGAGGCCGGGCCGTACGCGCCGGGTACGCCGTACCGGGCGCCGAACCCGGCCACCAACCCGTACCTCGCGGTGCCGGACGAGCTGCGGGAACCGGAGGACGCGCGGCCCGGCGACGCGCGCTGGGGCCGGCCCCGGCACCCCGCCGAAGCCAGGCCATCTGATGAGGCGCGGCCGGACGGCGAGACCACGGAACGCGGGAACGGCGACGTGTACGGCGCGCCCACCGTGGCACGTCCGGCCGGACCGCCTCCCCGAGGCCCCTGGCAGCCGCCCGGGCCGCGGGGCGGGAACGGGCCGCCCGCCCGGCCCGACGACGGGCCGCCGCCTCCGACTCCTCCCCCGCCGCCCCGGAAACCGCGTGGCGGGAGGTGATCCCAGGTCGGAGGGACGCCGTACCGGTACGTAAGGTTCACGTCATCGACGCGACACCCAGTGTTCGCTGTCCGCCAGACGGACCTCAAGGGCGGTGTGACCTGGCTGCCGGATACGGTGGAACCACCATGAGCGCTTCGCAGACCTCGTCCTCTGACGTCCCCACCCTCCTTGTCAAGATCTTCGGCAAGGACAGGCCGGGCATCACGGCCGGCCTCTTCGACACCCTCGCCGCCTACTCCGTCGACGTCGTCGACATCGAGCAGGTCGTCACCCGTGGCCGCATGGTGCTGTGCGCGCTCGTGACCGAGCCGCCCCCCGGTCTCGAGGGAGATCTGCGGGCGACCGTCCACAGCTGGGCCGAGTCGATGAAGATGCAGGCGGAGATCATCTCCGGCCTCGGCGACAACCGGCCGCGCGGCCTGGGCCGCTCCCTGGTCACCGTGCTCGGGCACCCGCTCACCTCGGAGGCGACCGCGGCGGTCGCCGCCCGGATCACCAAGACCGGCGGCAACATCGACCGTATCTTCCGGCTCGCCAAGTACCCCGTGACCGCGGTCGAGTTCGCCGTGTCCGGCGTGGAGACCGAGCCGCTGCGCACCGCCCTGGCACCGACGCGGCGGAGCTCGGCATCGACGTCGCGGTCGTCGCCGCCGGTCTGTACCGGCGCGCGCAGCGCCTGGTCGTCATGGACGTCGACTCGACCCTCATCCAGGACGAGGTCATCGAGCTGTTCGCCGCGCACGCCGGCTGCGAGGACAAGGTCGCCGAGGTGACGGCGGCCGCGATGCGCGGGGAGCTGGACTTCGAGCAGTCGCTGCACGCGCGCGTGGCGCTGCTGGAGGGGCTGGACGCCTCGGTGGTGGACAAGGTGCGCAGCGAGGTGCGGCTGACGCCGGGCGCCCGCACCCTGATCCGTACGCTGAAGCGGCTCGGCTACCAAGTCGGCGTCGTCTCGGGTGGGTTCACCCAGGTCACCGACGATCTGAAGGAGCGGCTCGGGCTGGACTTCGCCCAGGCCAACACGCTGGAGATCGTCGACGGCAGGCTGACGGGCAGGGTCACCGGCGAGATCGTGGACCGGGCGGGCAAGGCGCGGCTGCTGCGCCGGTTCGCCGCGGAGGCGGGTGTGCCGCTGTCGCAGACGGTGGCGATCGGTGACGGCGCCAACGACCTGGACATGCTGAACGCGGCCGGTCTGGGTGTCGCCTTCAACGCCAAGCCGGTGGTGCGCGAGGCCGCGCACACCGCGGTGAACGTGCCCGTTCCTGGACACGGTCCTGTACCTGCTGGGCGTCACCCGCGAAGAGGTCGAGGCGGCGGACACGCCTCGACGAGGCCTGACGACCGACCGCAGCTGCGTCTGAAGCCCTACGTGCAGCAGGGGCCCGGCACCGCGACGGTGCCGGGCCCCTTGGCGCGGGTCGGTCACTCGGACGGGGCCCAGTAGTCGACGCAGCGTGGCCACGCCCGGCTCCAGCGCTCTTCCAGCGAGCCGCTGAAGGACAGGACGGCGAAGGCGGCGGCCGGGAAGCCGCGGCGGCTCATCCGCTCGCGGGCGTCGCCCTCGGCCGAGCCGGCGAGGATGTCGGCGAGGCCCTGCACGCCCGGGTTGTGGCCGATCAGCAGGACGTTCTGCACGTCGTCGGGGGTCTCGTTGAGCACGGCGATCAGCTCGCCGGGCGAGGCCTCGTAGATCCGCTCCTCGTAGACGGTTTTCGGCCGGTGCGGGAACTCGTGGACGGCGAGCTTCCAGGTCTCCCGGGTCCGGGTCGCGGTGGAGCACAGGGCCAGATCGAAGGGGATGCCGGTGTCGGCCAGCCTGCGCCCGGCCTCTGCCGCGTCCTTTCGGCCCCGGTCGGCGAGCGGCCGCTCGTGGTCGGTCACCTGTGGCCAGTCGGCTTTCGCATGCCGGAAGAGGACAATCCTGCGGGGTTCTGCGACGCTCATGAGATCCAGCTTCGCATGAAACACGCCACGGGGCGCAGGGAGTTGACCACGGCGGCTTCCGGTCAGTGCTCAGCGCGCGATCAGCTGCTGCATGCGCTCGAAGAGCTGGGTGATCGCGGGCTCGCCGGTGGCCGCGTGCGCGTCGGACGGGTTCAGGATCAGCAGCGAGCAGCGCGGTGAAGGCGAGCGCGGGCAGGGCGAGGGCCCACCAGGGCAGCCGGATGTCGGCACCGGCCCGGGTCGCCGGGTGGGGCGGGGTGTGCGTGCGGGCCGACATGGTCGCCTCCGTGGGCTTCGAGTGGCCGGTGACCCGCGTCTCGCGGTCACACTTCGAAGTTACGGAATCCGCGGCTGCCAACCCATCCGGTGATCCACCCACTTGACCCTGACCCTCGCCCCCTAGGGGACAGGGGGGCTAGCCCCACCATCCGGGCAGGGCCGGTCAGCGGTCAGGGAGAGGCGATCGTCGCGATGATGGCGATGATCACGAAGATGGCGAAGAAGGCGCCGAAGACGAGCAGCATCTTCTTCTGACCGTTCTGGGGGTTCGGGTCGAGCACTGGCATGGGGCAAGTCTCGCACCCCGTCGCGCCGGACGCTCGGGGTGCGACCGGGCTCCGGACCGGCTCAGCGGGCCGCCTCGTCCTCCACCGTGCGGTCGCGGCCCGCCAGGACAGCCGACCGACCATCTGCGGGACCATCAGGGCGCTCATCAGCGCGATCGGCAGGCCCCAGCCGCCGCTGTGCTGGTAGAGCACGCCGACCAGGAGCGGGCCCGGGATGGAGATCAGGTAGCCGGTGCTCTGCGCGAAGGCCGACAGCTGGGCCACGCCCGGGCCGGTCCTGGCCCGCATGCCGACCATGGTGAGGGCCAGCGGGAAGGCGCAGTTGGAGACGCCGAGCAGCAGGGCCCAGGCCCAGGCGCCGGCGGCCGGCGCGAGGTACAGCCCGGCGTATCCGGCGAGGCCGCAGACGCCCAGGGCGAGCACGATCGGCCCCTGGTGGGGCAGCCGGGTGGCCAGGCGCGGGATGACGAAGGCCAGCGGCACGCCCATCACCATGGTGACGGCGAGCAGCAGCCCCGCCGTGCCGGCGGGGACGCCGGCGTCCCGGAAGATCTGCGCCATCCAGCCCATCGTGATGTAGGCGGCGGTGGCCTGGAGCCCGAAGAAGACGGCGAGCGCCCAGGCGGTACGGCTGCGGGTGATCCGCAGCGGGGCCTGCCGGCCTCCAGCGCGCGCGTGGCCGCTCCCGAGCGGCAGGCGGCAGGCGGCCGCTCCCCGGTCGCGCGCACGAAGGGGATCCACGGCAGGACGGCCGACGCCGCGAGCACGCGCCCACACGGCGAGCCCGGTGCTGCCAGCTGCCGCCCAGCGCGTCGGTCACGGGCACGGTCACCGCGGCCGCGGACGAGGTGCCGAGGGCGAGGGCCATCGAGTAGAGGCCGGTCATGGAGCCGACCCGGTCGGGGAACCAGCGCTTGACGATGACCGGCATCAGGACGTTGCTGACCGCGATGCCCATGAGGGCGAGCGCGCTGGCGGCCAGGAAGCCGGCCGTGCTGCCGGCGTACGGGCCGGATCAGCAGGCCGGCGGTGATGGCGACCATGCCGGCGCACACCACCGCGCCGGGGCCGAAGCGGCGGGCGAGCCGGGGGGCCATGACGCCGAAGACGGCGAAGCACAGCGGGGGCACGGAGGTGAGCAGTCCGGCCACGCTGCCGCTCATGCCGAGCCCGTCGCGGACCTCCTCCAGGAGGGCGCCGAGGCTGGTGATGGCGGGGCGGAGGTTCAGCGCGGCCAGCACGATGCCGAGCGACCAGCAGCCGCATCGTCCACGCGCGCGTGGGCGGGCTGCCGGTGCCCGGCGTCGTGCGCGGCCTCGGGCGTGCGTACGCGTCGTGGCGCGTCATCGTCCGGGTTTCCTCGCTAGCCATGAGACCCATCATAGAATCATAGGATGATTGGTTGTCCACCTCCGGGCCGCCCAGTGCCCGTCCTCCCGTGCGAAGGTGTGCCATGCCCCTGAGCCACCCCCGTCGTTCGGCGCTGTCCGAGCAGGTCATCGCCGACGCTGCGGAACCAGATCACCTCGGGCGAGTGGCCGGTCGGCTCCCGCATCCCGACCGAGCCCGAGCTGGTCGAGCAGCTCGGCGTGGCCCGCAACACGGTCCGCGAGGCCGTCCGCGCGCTCGCGCACAACGGCCTGCTGGACATCCGCCAGGGCTCCGGCACGTACGTCGTGGCGACCAGCGAGCTGGCGGGCGTGATGCAGCGCCGGTTCGCCGACGCCGACCCCCGGCACATCGCCGAGCTGCGCTCCACGCTGGAGTCGGCCGCCGCGCGGCTGGCCGCCGAGCGGCGCACGGAGAAGGACCTCAAGCAGCTGGACGCGCTGCTGGTGCGGCGCGAGGAGGCCTGGGAGTCGGGCGACGCGGAGGCGTTCGTGACGGCGGACGCGACCTTCCACCTGGCCGTGGTGGCCGCCTCCCACAACGACGTGATGACGGCGATGTACGCGGACCTGGGCGAGGTGCTGCGGGACTGGCTGCGCGAGGACGTCGGCGAGGAGCTGACGCCGGAGACGTACATGGACCACGCGCGGCTGGTCGACGCGATCCGCGCGGGCGACGCGGAGCGGCGGCGGCGGAGGCGGCGAGCTATCCGTTCCTGTGCCGTCCGGGCGCGGTTCAGCTCTCCTGCTGGTGGCTGACCCACACCGACGCCGACCTCCTTCCAGCAGCGCCCGGTCAGCCGCACGGTCTGCGCGGGCCCGGCGTCCACCGCGGAGCTGTCGCTGTCGATGTCCCACCAGCGGGCGCACTCGACGTGCAGGCTCACGCGGTCGGTCTCCGGGTACGGGTTGTGGCAGTACGCGGTCACCTGGGAGCCGGTGACGCGGATCCGGCACGCGGCGCCGAACGAGGCCTCGGGGGCGTCCGCTTGCCGCTTCCGCGGCGCGCACGCGCGCGTGGGCGCATCGCGTCGTACGGCAGGGCCAGCACGAGCGCGACGGCGACGGACAGCTGAGGCCAGGCGGCGGGACAAGCGCACAAGGGGACCTCCTCGGCCGTGCTGGGGAGGGGCTCGCGTGGTGAACGCGTACTCCAGGGTGCGCGGTCGTGGGCCTGGCCCGCCCGGCCGGCTGGGCCGAACGGGTGACGCCCCGCTCCCCGCGCGCGGCGGGAAACGGGGCGTCGACGGCGTGACGGGAGATCAGGCGCCGATGGCGTGCAGGCCGCCGTCCACGTGGATGATCTCGCCGGTGGTCTTCGGGAACCAGTCGCTCAGCAGGGCGACGATGCCGCGGCCGGCCGGCTCCGGGTCCTTGAGGTCCCACTCCAGCGGGGAGCGGCTGTCCCACACGGCGGCCAGCTCGCTGAAGCCCGGGATGGACTTGGCGGCCATGGAGCCGAGCGGGCCCGCCGAGACCAGGTTGCAGCGGATGTTCTGCTTGCCCAGGTCACGGGCCATGTAGCGGCTGGTGGCCTCCAGGGCGGCCTTGGCCGGGCCCATCCAGTCGTACTGCGGCCAGGCGAACTGCGCGTCGAAGGTGAGGCCGACGACCGAGCCGCCGTTCTGCATCAGCGGCAGGCAGGCCATGGTCAGCGACTTCAGGGAGTACGCCGAGACGTGCATGGCCGTGGCGACCGACTCGAACGGCGTGTTGAGGAAGTTGCCGCCGAGCGCGTCCTGCGGGGCGAAGCCGATGGAGTGGACGACGCCGTCGAGGCCGCCGAGCTCCTCGCCGACGATGTCGGCGAGGCGCGCCGAGGTGCTCGTCGTTGGTGACGTCGAGCTCGATGACCTTGGTGGGCTTCGGGAGCTTCTTGGCGATGCGCTCGGTCAGCGTGGGCCGCGGGAACGCGGTGAGGATGATCTCGGCGCCCTGCTCCTGGGCCAGCTTGGCGGCGTGGAAGGCGATGGAGGACTCCGTCAGCACACCGGTGATCAGGATGCGCTTGCCCTCGAGAATTCCGCTCATGGTGATCAGTGACCCATTCCCAGTCCGCCGTCAACGGGAATGACGGCTCCAGTGATGTACGAGGCGTCGTCCGAGGCGAGGAACCGCACCGTGGCGGCGATCTCCTCGGGCTGCGCGTACCGGCCGAGCGGCACCTGCTTCACGATGTTCTCGCGCTGCTCGTCGGTGAGCGCCTTGGTCATGTCGGTGTCGACGAAGCCGGGCGCGACGACGTTGAAGGTGAGGTTGCGCGAGCCCAGCTCACGGGCGAGGGAACGCGCGAAGCCGACCAGGGCGGCCTTGGAGGCGGCGTAGTTCGCCTGGCCGGGGCCGCCGTACAGACCGACGACCGAGGAGATGAGCACGACGCGGCCCTTCTTGGCGCGCAGCATGCCGCGGTTGGCGCGCTTGACGACGCGGAAGGTGCCGGTGAGGTTGGTGTCGATGACCGAGGTGAAGTCCTCCTCGGACATGCGCATCAGGAGCTGGTCCTTGGTGATGCCGGCGTTGGCGACCAGGACCTCGACGGGGCCGTGGCTCTCCTCGATCTCCTTGTAGGCCTGCTCCACCTGCTCGGTGTCGGTGATGTCGCACTTGACGGCCAGGCAGCCCAATTGTCAGGGCGGCCGGCGGCTCACCCGAGCGGTACGTGATGGCGACCTTGTCGCCGGCATCGGCGAAAGCGCGGGCGATGGCGAGGCCGATGCCCCGGTTGCCTCCGGTGACGAGAACCGAGCGGCTCAACGGATCACCCTTTCGATAGCGGTCTGACAGCCCGCCCGGGCGCCTGGAAGACAGGCGGCGATGACAGGCGGCTTCCTCGAAAACCTATCGGTCCGGACACGCCCGCGGACAATCGGGCACCGACAGTGGCGTACGGGACTCACTGTCGGGTCCCTACAGAACGCCGCGCGGCTCCGGCCGGAAACTCGTGGCCCGCGCGCGCGATGGACGACATGATCGGAGCAGTCACCCAGCACGGCAACCACGGTCACCTCGACAGAAAGAGACGGCGGTGCCTCATACCATCGACGAGGCCTTCACGGCCCTCCCCCTACGCGCCCTCGCCGACGCGGCCCTCGCACGCGCGCGTGCGCTGGGTGCCGAGCACGCGGACTTCCGGTTCGAGCGGGTGCGCAACGCCTCCTGGCGGTTCCGGGACGCCAAGCCCGCCGGGTCGTCGGACACCACCGACCTCGGGTACGCGGTGCGGGTGGTGCACGGCGGTACGTGGGGGTTCGCGTCCGGTGTGGACCTGACCCTGGACGCCGCCGCCAAGGTCGCCGGGCAGGCGGTGGCGATGGCCAAGCTGTCCGCCCAGGTGATCAGGGCGGCCGGGTCGGACGAGCGTGTGGAGCTGGCCGGCGAGCCGGTGCACGCCGAGAAGACGTGGGTCTCGTCGTACGAGATCGATCCGTTCACCGTGCCCGACGAGGAGAAGGCCGGCGCTGCTCGCCGAGTGGAGCGCGCGGCTGCTGGCGGCCGACGGGGTCGACCACGTCGACGCCTCGCTGCTCACCGTCCACGAGAACAAGTTCTACGCCGACACCGCCGGGACCGTGACCACGCAGCAGCGGGTGCGGCTGCACCCGGTGCTCAACGCCGTGTCGGTGGACGAGTCGAGCGGCGAGTTCGACTCGATGCGCACGCTCGCGCCGCCCGCGGGCCGCGGCTGGGAGTACCTGACGGGGTACCGGCTGGGACTGGGAGGGCGAGCTGGAGCGGATCCCGGAGCTGCTCGCCGAGAAGATGCGGGCGCCGAGCGTCGAGCCGGGCCTGTACGACCTGGTCGTCGACCCGTCCAACCTGTGGCTGACCATCCACGAGTCCATCGGGCACGCCACCGAGCTGGACCGGGCGCTCGGCTACGAGGCCGCCTACGCCGGCACCTCCTTCGCCACCTTCGACCAGCTCGGCAAGCTGCGGTACGGCTCGGAGCTGATGAACGTCACCGGCGACCGCACCGCCGAGCACGGACTGGCCACCATCGGGTACGACGACGAGGGCGTCGCGGCGCAGTCCTGGGACCTGGTGAAGGACGGCACGCTCGTCGGCTACCAGCTGGACCGGCGGATCGCCAGGCTGACCGGGTTCGAGCGGTCCAACGGGTGCGCCTACGCCGACTCCCCCGGGCATGTGCCGGTGCAGCGCATGGCCAATGTGTCGCTGCGGCCGGACCCCGCCGGGATGTCGACCGAGGACCTGATCGGAGGCGTGGAGCGGGGGATCTACGTCGTCGGCGACCGGTCCTGGTCGATCGACATGCAGCGCTACAACTTCCAGTTCACGGGTCAGCGCTTCTACCGGATCGAGAACGGGCGGCTCGCCGGCCAGCTGCGGGACGTGGCCTACCAGGCGACGACCACCGACTTCTGGGGCTCCATGGCCGCCGTCGGCGGTCCGCAGACCTACGTCCTGGGCGGCGCCTTCAACTGCGGCAAGGCCCAGCCGGGCCAGGTCGCGGCCGTGTCGCACGGCTGCCCGTCGGCCCTCTTCAAGGGCGTCAACATTCTGAACACCACGCAGGAGGCCGGTCGATGAGCGCGCGTACCAGCAAGCCGCACGAGGTCGTCGAGCGCGCCCTCGAACTGTCCCGGGCGGACGGCTGTGTCGTCATCGCCGACGAGCAGTCGACCGCCAACCTGCGCTGGGCGGGCAACGCGCTGACCACGAACGGCGTCACGCGCGGGCGCACGCTCACCGTCGTCGCCACGGTCGACGGCAAGGAGGGCACGGCCTCCGGGGTCGTGTCGCGGTCCGCCGTGACCGCCGACGAGCTGGAGCCCCTGGTGCGGGCCGCCGAGGCCGCCGCGCGCGGCGCCGGGCCCGCCGAGGACGCGCAGCCGCTGGTCACGGGCGTGGCCCCGGCGCCGGAGTTCACGCGAGCGCGCCCGCCGAGACGTCCTCCGCCGTGTTCGCCGACTTCGCCCCGGCGCTCGGCGAGGCCTTCGCACGCGCGCGTGCGGGCGGCCGTGAGCTGTACGGCTTCGCCAACCACGAGCTGGTGTCGACGTACGTGGGCACGTCCACGGGGCTGCGGCTGCGGCACGACCAGCCGAACGGGACGCTGGAGCTGAACGCCAAGTCGCCGGACCGGACCCGGTCCGCGTGGGCCGGGCGCTCCACGCGGGACTTCAAGGACGTCGACCCGGCGGCCCTGGACGCGGAACTGGCCGTGCGCCTGGGGTGGGCCGAGCGGCGCGTGGAGCTGCCGGCGGGCCGGTACGAGACGCTGCTGCCGCCGACGGCCGTGGCGGACCTGCTGATCTACCAGATGTGGTCGGCGTCGGGCCGGGACGCGGTCGAGGGCCGCACGGTGTTCTCCAAGCCGGGCGGGGGCACGCGGGTCGGCGAGAAGCTGACCGACCTGCCGCTGACCCTGCGCAGCGACCCGAACGAGCCGGGTCTGGAGTCGGCGCCGTTCGTGATCGCGCACTCCTCCGGGGGCGACCAGTCGGTGTTCGACAACGGGCTGCCGCTCGCGGCCACCGAGTGGATGCGCGAGGGCGAGCTGCGGCACCTGACGACCAGCCGGCACAGCGCGGGCCTGACCGGGCTGCCCGTGGCTCCGGCGATCGACAACCTGATCCTGGACGGGGGCGAGGACCGCTCGCTGGACGAGATGGTCGCGAGCACCGAGCGCGGGCTGCTGCTGACCTGCCTGTGGTACATCCGCGAGGTCGACCCGGCGACGCTGCTGCTGACGGGCCTGACCCGGGACGGCGTCTACCTGGTCGAGAACGGCGAGGTGACCGGCGAGGTGAACAACTTCCGGTTCAACGAGTCGCCGGTCGGTCTGCTGGGCCGGGCGACGGAGGCGGGGCGCACGGAGAAGACGCTGCCGCGGGAGTGGAGCGACTGGTTCACCAGGGCCGCGATGCCGGCCCTGCGGGTGCCCGACTTCAATATGAGCTCTGTCAGCCAGGGCGTATAACCTCGTACCTGATTACGAGCCCACTCAAGGAGATACGAGAACCGTGACGGACATCGTCGACGAGCTGAAGTGGCGCGGGCTGTTCGCCCTGTCCACTGACGAGGACGCTTTGCGCAAGGCGCTCGCGGACGGTCCCGTCACGTTCTATTGCGGCTTCGACCCGACGGCGCCGTCACTGCACGTGGGGCACCTGGTGCAGGTGCTCACCGTGCGCCGGCTCCAGCAGGCCGGTCACCGGCCGCTGGCGCTGGTCGGCGGTGCCACGGGCCTGATCGGCGACCCGCGCCCGACCGCGGAGCGCACGCTGAACGACCCGGAGACGGTCACCGGCTGGGTCGGCAAGCTGCGCGCCCAGATCGAGCCGTTCCTGACCTTCGAGGGCGAGAACGCGGCCGTCATGGTCAACAACCTCGACTGGACGGAGAACCTGTCCGCGATCGAGTTCCTGCGGGACATCGGCAAGCACTTCCGCGTCAACAAGATGCTGACGAAGGACTCCGTGGCCCGGCGCCTGGAGTCCTCCGAGGGCATCAGCTACACGGAGTTCAGCTACCAGCTCCTCCAGGGCATGGACTTCCTGCAGCTCTACCGGCGCTACGGCTGCACGCTCCAGCAGGGCGGCAGCGACCAGTGGGGCAACCTCACGGCGGGCCTGGACCTGATCCACCGCCTGGAGCCGGACGCCGACGTCCACGCCCTGGCGACGCCGCTGATGACCAAGGCGGACGGCACCAAGTTCGGCAAGACCGAGGGCGGCGCCGTCTGGCTCGACCCGGAGATGACGACGCCGTACGCGTTCTACCAGTTCTGGCTGAACGTGGACGACCGGGACATCTCGAAGTACATGCGCATCCTGTCCTTCCGCTCCCGTGCGGAGCTGGAGGAGCTGGAGAAGCAGACCGAGGAGCGTCCGCAGGCCCGTGCCGCGCAGCGTGCGCTGGCCGAGGAGCTGACGACGCTGGTGCACGGCGCCGACCAGACGGCCGCCGTGATCGCCGCGTCCAAGGCCCTCTTCGGGCAGGGCGACCTGGCGGAGCTCGACGAGAGGACGCTGGCCGCGGCGCTGTCGGAGGTGCCGCACATCCAGGTCGCCGAGCCCGGCCCGGTCGTCGACCTGTTCGCCGAGGTCGGTCTGGTGGCCAGCAAGTCGGCCGCGCGTCGCACGGTCAAGGAGGGCGGCGCCTACGTGAACAACGCGAAGGTCGCCGGCGAGGACGCGGTCCCCGCCAAGGAGGACCTGCTGCACGGCCGCTGGCTGGTGCTGCGCCGGGGCAAGAAGAACCTGGCGGCGGTCGAGGTCACGGGCGGCTGAGCATGCCGGTGAAGGGGGCGGCCTTCGGTGCGCAGGCCGCCCCCTTCACCGTGCGCCCCGTTACTGCCCTGCGTTTGTCGCCCCGGGCGGCCGTGTAGGCCATGTCGCCGAGGCCGACGAGAATGATCGCGGCCGCCAGTTGGAAGATGTGCCGCCACCAGTCGATGCCCGCTGTGGCGTCGACGCCTGCCGCCCGGGCGATGGCGTTGCCGGCGATAGCGCCGATCATGCCGAGGATGACGGTCAGCCACAGGGGTATGTGCTGCTTGCCCGGAATGATCGCCTTGGCGATCAGGCCGAGCACCAGTCCCACGATGATCGCCCACAACCAGCCCATCGCTGCCTCCTCGTACGGCTCGACGTGAGCTCTACGGCCAGTGTCGGCCCAGGTGCCGTACGCCGCATGCCGGGGATGGCCGTACGCGCCACGGCGCACGCCGTTCGCCCCGGCCGGACGGCCCCCGGTCTCGTAGCGGACGCAGCCGCGGCGTAACGTGGGAGCTGTCCTGGTCAGGTTTCCCCGACCGGCCGGGGACGGCTACGGGGCGGGGAGAGTCCGATACGGGCGGATGGTGGAATGCGATGCGGAAGCAGCACGGCGGCGGCAACGTCCAGGTTTTCCGGATCACCGGCGCCCGGACGGGACTCCAGGAGGACGTACGCGGGCGGCAGCGCCGGTACGTGATCTCGATGACGGTCCGCACGATCTCCGTGATCCTCGCGGCCACGTTGTGGAACGTCGAACGGCACGTCGCCATCGTGGCGTTGGTGCTCGGGCTGGTACTGCCGTACATCGCGGTGGTGATCGCCAACGCGGGGCGCGAGAACGCGCCGTCTCTGCCGTCGACGTTCGTGGCAGCGCCGACGCGTCCGATGATCGCGCCGCCGCGGTACGCAGGACGGCCCAGCGGAATCCGCCGCGGAAGATGCCGCGTCCGGGCCTGTGCCGGGTGCGCGGGCCGAATCGCCCGAGCGGTAGCGGACCCGCGGGAGCGATGCACGGACGGAAGTCGTCTTCTCGCCAAGCTCAAGAAAAGCTCAGATCAATCATGTTGTTCCGGTGCCGGGCTCGGGGTTACCCGTGACATACTTCGTACGCGCTCCGCATCCCCCGTCGGAGCGACGGACCGACGCCGGGCAGCTCCCCCCGTGGCTGCTCGGCGTCGCCTTTTCTGTGTGCGGTTCTTATGTGTGCAGTGGTGAGACGAAGCTGTGAGTGACGAGACGCCCATCTGTTCCGCGAAGGGCTGCCGCGCCGATGCGGTGTGGGTGCTGGCGTGGAACAACCCGAAGATCCATACGCCGGAGCGGCGCAAGACGTGGCTCGCGTGCGAGGAGCATCGCGAGCATCTGTCGCAGTTCCTCGGGGTGCGGGGGTTTCTGAAGGACGTGGTTCTGCTGAAGGAGTGGGAAGCGACCAACGGCTGAGGCTTCACATTCGGGTGCGGACCGTCTGTGGTTGTTCGCGCCCATGCGGCGGAGCCGCAAATCGATACAGCCCCGCGCCCCTGAGTACCTCTAGCCACCGATCGCTGACATCGGGCGGTCCGGCTGGACGAACGTCGGGTCGTCCAGGCCCGCGCCCGCCTTCTTGCCCCACATCGCCAGGCGCCAGATGCGGGCGATCTCCTCGTCCGGGGCGCCGGAGCGCAGAGCGGCGCGCAGGTCGGTCTCCTCGGTGGCGAACAGGCAGGTGCGGACCTGGCCGTCGGCGGTGAGGCGGGTGCGGTCGCAGGCCGCGCAGAAGGGGCGGGTGACGGAGGCGATGACGCCGACACGATGCGGGCCGCCGTCCACCAGCCAGCGCTCGGCCGGCGCCGATCCGCGCTCCTCGTCGCCCTCGTGCGGTCAGCTCGAAGCGGGTGCGCAGGGAGGTCAGGATGTCGCCTGCCGTGATCATGCCGTCGCGCTTCCAGCCGTGCTGGGCGTCCAGGGGCATCTGCTCGATGAAGCGCAGTTCGTAGTCGTGCTCCACGGCCCAGGCGAGCAGGTCGGGGGCCTCGTCGTCGTTGAGCCCCGGCATCAGGACGGAGTTGACCTTGACCGGGGTCAGGCCGGCGTCGCGGGCGGCGTGCAGGCCCTCGATGACGTCCTTGTGGCGGTCGCGGCGGGTGAGGGTCTTGAAGACGTCCGGGCGGAGGGTGTCGAGGGAGACGTTGACCCGGTCCAGGCCCGCCGCCTTCAGGGCGGCCGCCGTGCGCTTGAGGCCGATGCCGTTGGTCGTGAGGGACATCTGGGGGCGCGGGTCGAGGGCCGCGACGCGCTCGACGATGCCGACCAGGCCGGGGCGCAGCAGGGGCTCGCCGCCGGTGAAGCGGACCTCCTCGATGCCGAGGGAGGTGACCGCGATGTCGATCAGGCGGACGATCTCGTCGTCCGTGAGCAGGTCGGGCTTGGCCAGCCACTGCAGGCCTTCCTCGGGCATGCAGTAGGTGCAGCGCAGGTTGCACCGGTCGGTCAGCGAGACCCTCAGGTCGGTGGCCACTCGGCCGTAGGTGTCGATGAGCACGTGGGCCCCCTCCCTCGACGCGGATCGTTCCCGGAGTCTTCTTCTCCGGCACCTGCGAGCCTACGTGACCCCACTGACAACTCGACAGGCCCGATCCCACGACGACGGACGCGGCCGCGCCGCAGGGACCTGGAGGTTCCTACGACGCGGCCGCGCGAGGGGGTCGTGCTCAGTGGGCGCCGGTGCCGGTCAGGGACCGGACCTCCAGCTCGGCGTACTTCTTGGCGTCCGGCTCCTCCTTGGACAGGACGGTGCCGAGCCAGCCCATGAGGAAGCCGAACGGGATGGAGATGATGCCCGGGTTCTTCAGCGGGAACCAGGCGAAGTCGACCTCGGGGAACATCGCCTTGGGGTCGCCGGAGACGACGGGCGAGAACAGCACCAGGCCGACGGCGACGATCAGACCGCCGTAGATCGACCACAGGGCGCCCTGGGTGGTGAAGCGCTTCCAGAACAGGCTGTAGAGGATCGTCGGCAGGTTGGCGGAGGCGGCGACCGCGAAGGCGAGCGCGACCAGGCCGGCCACGTTCAGGTCGCGGGCGAGGGCGCCGAGGCCGATGGAGACGACGCCGATGAAGACGGTCGCCCAGCGGGCCGCGCGGACCTCCTCGGCTTCCGGACGCCTTGCCCTTGCGGATGACGTTGGCGTAGATGTCGTGCGCGAAGGACGAGGACGAGGCGAGGGTGAGGCCGGCGACGACGGCGAGGATCGTCGCGAAGGCCACCGCCGAGATCGTGGCGAGCAGGATCGCGCCCCAGGTCGAGTCGACACCGCCGAGGTGCAGGGCGAGCAGGGGTGCCGCCGTGTTGCCGGACGGGTTGGACGCGATGATCTCCTCCTGGGAGATCAGCGCGGCGGCGCCGAAGCCGAGGGCGATGGTCATCAGGTAGAAGCCGCCGATGATGCCGATCGCCCAGTTCACGGACTTACGGGCGGCCTTGGCGTCGGGCACGGTGTAGAAGCGGATCAGGATGTGCGGCAGGCCCGCGGTGCCGAGGACCAGGGCGATGCCGAGGGAGATGAAGTCCAGCTTGGAGGTGCCGGTCGCGCCGTACTGCAGGCCGGGCTCCAGGAAGGCGGCGCCCTTGCCGCTGTTCTCGGCGGCCGTGCCGAGCAGGTCGGAGATGTTGAAGTTGAACTTCAGCAGCACCAGGAAGGTGATCAGGATGGTGCCGCCGATGAGCAGCACGGCCTTGACCATCTGGACCCAGGTGGTGCCCTTCATGCCGCCGATGGAGACGTACACGATCATCAGGAGGCCGACGAGGGCGACGATGAGGATCTTGCCCGCGTCGGAGGTGATGCCGAGCAGCAGCGAGACGAGGACGCCCGCGCCGGCCATCTGGGCCAGCAGGTAGAAGATCGACACGACGATCGTGGAGGTGCCGGCGGCGGTGCGGACCGGGCGCTGGCGCATGCGGTACGCGAGGACGTCGCCCATGGTGTAGCGGCCGGAGTTCCGCAGCGGCTCGGCCACCAGGAGCAGGGCGACCAGCCAGGCGACCAGGAAGCCGATGGAGTACAGGAAGCCGTCGTAGCCGAAGAGGGCGATGGCGCCGGCGATGCCGAGGAAGGACGCGGCGGACATGTAGTCGCCGGAGACGGCGAGGCCGTTCTGGAAGGCGCTGAACTGGCGGCCGCCCGCGTAGAAGTCGGCGGCGTCCTTGGTCTGGCGGCCCGCCCAGACGGTGATGCCGAGGGTCGCGAGGACGAACAGCGCGAACAGGGTGATGATCAGCGGCCGGTGCTCGCTGGCCTCGTTCGCGGCGAGAAGGGTCTGCTCTACGGGGCTCATGCGCCGCCCTCCATCCGGGACTTGATGGCCTCGGCCTTGGGGTCGAGCTTCGCGGCGGCGTGCCGCGAGTACCACCAGGCGATGAGGAACGTGGTGAGGAACTGGGCGATGCCGAGGACGAGGGCGACGTTGATGTTGCCGAACAGCTTGGTGCCCATGAAGCCGCCCGCGTAGTTCGACAGCAGGACGTACAGCAGGTACCAGGCGATGAAGGCGACGGTCAGCGGGAAGGCGAAGGAGCGGTAGGAGCGGCGCAGTTCACCGAACTCCGCGCTCTCCTGCACCTCCGCGAACTCCTCGGGTGAGGGGAGTTTGTGTTGCTCTTTCGAGGGGGGCGGTGCGTCGGTGGCCACGGAGAGTCTCCTCGTAATGACGGAAGCGGTTGTGATCGGGGACGGAGGCGAGTGTTCTCGCGCTCCCTGTCCAACGTCACGGCGGCACGCGAGAACCGGTTCAACTGCCCGGCGTTCTTTCCGAAGTCGTTTCGACAAAACGTTGCTGGCCAGCGAGAGGCGCGGGATAGCTTCGCCCTGCACCACCCCGTCATGTACCTGCCCGAGCACCACCTGTGCCTCGGGCCGGTTTCGTTTCCGGAGGATGTGGAGACCCCATGGCTCATCTGCGTTCCAGACGCCGGCTCGCCCTCGCCGTGCCCGTCGTGCTGTCGTTGACGGCCTCGCTGGGCTTCCTGCCGGCGGCCGCGTCGGCGGCCCCGCGCGCGGAGTCGGCCGACGCGGACGGCGGACGCGCCGAAGCTGGCGTACGTCGTCAACACCAAGGTGGACCGCCGCACGATCGCGTCGGTGAAGAAGGCGATCGGCGCGGCCGGCGGCACGGTCGTGACCACGTACGAGCGGATCGGCGTGATCGTCGTCCACTCCGCGAACCCCGACTTCGCCAAGACCGATGCGCACGGTGCGCGGCGTCCGGTCGGCGGGTGCGACGCGGACCGCGCCGCTGACCGCCGCGGGGACGAAGGAGGAGGGCGCGGTCCAGTACTTGACGACCGCGCAGGCCGAGCGGACCGAGGCCGCCTCGGCGAAGACGCCCGAGAGCGAGCCCCTCGAGGCGGACCAGTGGGACCTGCGCGCGATCGGCGCCGACAAGGCCGCGAAGATCAACCCGGGCAGCCGCAAGGTGACCGTCGCCGTGATCGACACCGGCGTCGACGACACCCACCCCGACATCGCGCCGAACTTCTCCGCGTCCCAGTCCGCCAACTGCGCCGGCGGCAAGCCCGACACCAGCGCGGGCGCCTGGCGGCCGTACACCGCCGAGGACTACCACGGCACGCATGTCGCGGGCGAGATAGCCGCCGCCCGCAACGGCATCGGCGTCGCGGGCGTCGCTCCGGGCGTGAAGGTCTCCAGCATCAAGGTGACCGACCGGGCCAACGGCCTCTTCTACCCGGAGAGCGTCGTGTGCGCCTTCGTGTTCGCCGCCGACCACGGCGTCGAGATCACGAACAACAGCTACTACGTCGACCCGTGGCTGTACAACTGCATGGACGATCCGGACCAGCGGGCCATCGTCGACGCGGTCAACAGGGCCCAGCTGTACGCCCAGAAGAAGGGCACGCTCAACGTCGCCGCGGCGGGCAACTCCAACCACGACCTGGACTCCGACGCGATCGTCGACGACTCCAGCCCCGACGACTCCACGCCCGTCGAGCGCACCATCGACCCGCACGAGTGCTTCGACGTGCCGAACCAGCTGCCGGGTGTCGTCACGGTGAGCTCGACGGGCGTCGACAACGTCAAGTCGTACTTCTCGACGTACGGCAAGGGCGTCGTCGACGTCGCGGCGCCGGGTGGCGACGGGCGCTACCAGATCCCGGACACGCCCTCGAAGAACGGCCGCATCCTGTCCACGCTGCCGGACGGCGAGTGGGGCTTCCTGCAGGGCACCTCGATGGCCTCGCCGCACGCCTCGGGTGTCGCCGCGCTGCTGAAGTCCAAGCACCCCTGGGCGTCTCCGGCCCAGCTCCAGGCGCTGCTGAAGGCGCAGGCCGACCGGACCGCCTGCCCCGAGTCCTACGACCAGGACGGCGACGGCACCCAGGACGCGGTGTGCGAGGGCGGCAAGCGCGTCAACGGCTTCTACGGGTTCGGCATCGTCAACGCGCTGCGCGCGGTCAAGTGACCTGTACCGCTCCTGAGACTTCACGCACAGTCAGCTCGTACCGCGAACAACTGGAGACACCATGACAGCGCCGCACGCGCGCTACCGCCGCGCCGTCGCGATCCCGGCCGGGATGGCCATGGCCACGGCCCTCGCGTTCCTGCCGAACACCGCGGCCACGGCCGCCGGACGACCGCCCCCGCGGCGGTCTCGGCCGACGCGACCTCGCTCAGCTACGTCGTCAACGTCAAGCCGGGGCACGGCACTTCGGCGTACGTGAAGAAGGCCGTCGCCAAGGCCGGTGGCACGATCGTGACGTCGTACGACCAGATCGGCGTCATCGTCGTCCACTCCTCGAACCCCGACTTCGCCAAGACCATCCGCAAGGTGCGCGGGGTCGCAGTCGGCCGGTGCCACCCGCACCGCGCCGCTGCCCGTCGGCGTCGACGGCCGACCTGGGCACGCCGAAGGTGCTGAGCGCGGCCGAGGTCGCCGCGGCCGAGGCCGCCCGCCGGGCAGGACCCGCTGCAGCCCCAGCAGTGGGACCTGCCGGCCATCAAGGCGGACAAGGCGCACGAGAAGACGCTGGGCAGCAAGAAGGTCACGGTCGCCGTGATCGACACCGGCGTCGACGACACCCACCCGGACATCGCGCCCAACTTCGACCGCAAGGCGTCGGTCAACTGCGTGTCGGGCAAGCCGGACACCGCCGACGGGGCCTGGCGGCCGGGCGCCGCGGAGAGCCCGCACGGCACGCATGTGGCCGGTGAGATCGCGGCCGCAAAGAACGGCGTCGGCATGACCGGTGTGGCGCCCGGCGTGAAGGTCTCCGGCATCAAGGTGTCCAACCCGGACGGCTTCTTCTACACGGAGGCCGTGGTGTGCGGCTTCGTGTGGGCGGCCGAGCACGGGGTCGACGTCACCAACAACAGCTATTACACCGACCCCTGGTACTTCAACTGCGCCGACGACCCGGACCAGAAGGCGCTCGTGGACGCCGTCGGCCGGGCCTCGCGGTACGCGGAGAAGAAGGGCGCGGTCAACGTCGCGGCGGCGGGCAACGAGAACTACGACCTCTCCTCCGACGAGATCACCGACCCGTCGTCCCCGAACGACACGACGCCGGGCGAGCGGGTCGTCGACCCCTCGGAGTGCCTCGACATCCCGACCCAGCTGCCGGGTGTCGTCACGGTCGCCTCGACGGGCGCGAAGGGCATCAAGTCGTCCTTCTCCAACTACGGGCTGGGCGTCATCGACATCGCCGCCCCGGGCGGCGACTCGACCGCCTACCAGAAGCCGGAGGCGCCGGCCACGAGCGGGCTGATCCTGGGCACGCTGCCGGGCGGCAAGTGGGGCTACATGGCCGGTACGTCGATGGCGTCCCCGCACGTCGCGGGCGTCGCCGCGCTCATCAAGTCGACGCACCCGTACGCTCCCCCGGCCCTGGTGAAGGCCCTGCTGTACGCGGAGGCCGACGCCACGCCGTGCACGGACCCGTACGACATCGACGCCGACGGCAAGATCGACGCGGTGTGCGAGGGCTCGAAGAACCGCAACGGCTTCTACGGCTGGGGCATCGCGGACGCGCTGGACGCGGTGACCAAGTAGAGCTCGTGTGAAGGTGGTCCGGGCCGGGCGGGAGCACCCGCCCGGCCCGCTGCGCGCCTGCGGCAAGATCCTTGTCATGGACGTGTACGAAGATTCCTCGATCGTGGATCCCGCGACCTGGACCGCCGAACCGGTACGGCCGCGGTGGCAGTTGGCCCTGCGCTTCGCGGGGAGCGTCGTGTGGTTCCCGGTGGTGTGTGTGGTGTGGGTGGCGGTGGCGGCGGTGTTCATCGTCGTCGGGATGTTCGCCGAGGTGATCACGGCTTTCAGCCACACCCTCGAACGCCGCTTTCTCGACTTCATGGGCGTGATGCTGGACCGCGTCGGGAGGCTGGCCTCCTGGTGCGTGTCCTGGCCGGAGCTGCGCCATGAGGGTGACGCCGACTTCTACAAGGCGCGCGTGGACAAGGCGGTCGCGAAGTGGACCGCCCGGGCCTCGGCCCCGGTCGAGCCGAAGAAACCGCGACCGCCCGTGGAGTGTGCGATAACCATGCGGAAGTACCGCGGCGTCGGCGGGTGGTACGTCGCCGAGGTCGCGCTCGCACAGGGGTGGGAGCTGCGTCCCACGGACGTGGGCAAGGAGGTGCGGCTGTGGTGGTCGGCCGCATCGCGGGGTGCTTGAGTCTTCTTCCGGACTTGCCCGGTCGTGTGAAGGTTGGTGAAGATCTTGGGGTGACCTTGACAAGACCCACATCCGGGATGGCCGACGCGCACGGACCTCCACGGCGCACCGGTGCGGGCCGGACCGTCGCCCTCCTGGTGCTGGTGGCTCTGGCCGCGCTGATCCCGCTGTTCGGCCCCGCCACCGCGCTGCACGGCACCGGGGAGGCCGCCGCGCCCGGTGCGGGCGGCATCGCCCTGCTGCGCACGGTGCTGTTCGCGGCGCTGTGCGTCCCGGTCGGCGAACTGTTCGTGAACCGGCTGGCGCCTTCCGTGCCGGGCGCGGGCACGCCACCGGCCACCCCCCGGTCGTGCCCCGCAGTTGGTCACCCCATGCCGCCGTCGCCGGTTTCGTCGCCGCCCTCGGGCTCGCCTCGGTCGTGGCCACGGGCAATCGCGTCCCGGGTGGTCTGTCGGACCTGGACATCGGCGGGCTCTACGCGTCCCGGGACGGCACGCTCGCCCTTCTCGAGGTCAACGCGTTCCTGGTGGCGGGGCTGTGTGCCCTGTCGCGCCGGCCGGCCAGGCAGGTGTGGCCGCTGGCCGCCGTGATCGTCGCGGAGGCCCTGCGCGCGCACCCCGCGACCGAGCACACCCCGCTGACCGGCTCCGGGCTGACACTCGTGCACCTGACCTGCGCGGCGCTGTGGGCGGGCGGTCTGCTGCACGCGCTGCGGACCCTGCGGCTGTGGCACGGCCGGTACGGCACGGAGGCGGGCGCGGCCCTGCTGGGCCTCTACGCGCGCGTGGCGGCCGTACTGCTCGCCGCCATCACCGCGACGGGCGTATGGAGTTCGCTGCGCCGGATGCCGCCGGAGACGATCGTGGAGCAGCTGACGGCGACGGCGTACGGGCGTGCCCTGCTCGCCAAGGTGCTCCTCGTGGCCGCCGTCGCCGCCCTCGCCCTGTGGGCCCGGCGCCGGCTGCGCCGGGCGGCGGACCCGCTGACCGCCTGCGCGCCGGCGCGGGCGGAGGTCGTCGCGCTGGGCCTGGTGGTCGCGGTGTCCGGACTGCTGACGGCCCTTCCGGTGCCCATCCGCTGGTGACACCGGTGCGCCGGCCGGTCTCAGGCGGCGCGCGCCCCTACGGCACGCGTGAGCTTCTTGGCGCCCCCGCCCATCCGATACGGGACGAAGAGGGACGTCGACGGGCCAGACGTACGTCTGATCGACTGAGCATCGATCAGACGTACGCCCCGTGAACGGACAGACCGGACAACATGCCTGAGGGGGCGTCGGAGGAGCCCGGCGGGCGCACCTGGCGGACGGGGCTGTCAGTCGCGGCCCGTATCCTCAGTGACCATGCTGGAAGACCTCACGACCGCAGTGTCCTCCGCCACGCCGTGGCCGACCGCGTATCCGAAGGGATACGCGGTCGTCGACGTGGAGACCACGGGCCTGGCCCGCGACGACCGCATCATCTCCGCGGCCGTGTACCGGCTGGACGCGCGCGGCGAGGTCGAGGACCACTGGTACACGCTGGTCAACCCCGAGCGCGACCCGGGCCCGGTGTGGATACACGGGCTGACGAGCGACGTGCTCGAGGGCGCGCCCCTCTTCCCGGACGTCGCCGAGGAGTTCGCGGCCCGGCTCGCGGACCGGGTGCTCGTCGCGCACAACGCGGTCTTCGACTGGCAGATGATCGCCCGGGAGTACGCCCGCGCGCGGCGCGAGGCGCCGGTGCGGCAGCGGCTGTGCACCATCGCGCTCTCCAAGGAGCTCGGACTGCCGCTGCCCAACCACAAGCTGGAGTCGCTGGCCGCGCACTTCGGCGTCGTCCAGCAGCGGGCGCACCACGCGCTGGACGACGCGCGGGTGCTGGCGGAGGCGTTCCGGCCGAGCCTGCGGGCCGCGGCGGCGGACGGGCGTGCGGCTGCCGCTGCACGAGTGCCGGCCGCTGACCGAGTGGTCGGACCGGCCCGCCCCGCATCGGGCAGCAGGCGGGCCCCGGGGGCTACGGCGGCTACCGGCCGAACAGCTGGCGCCCGTCCCGCAAGCGGCCCGCCTGCCCGTACCCCAACCCGGGCCGGTACGAAGCGGGCAAGCGGCTCAAGCAGGGCATGCGGGTCGCCTTCTCCGGTGACACCTCCACCGAGCGGGACCTGCTGGAGGACCGGGCGACCGAGGCCGGGCTGCACGTGGCCACCAGCCTGTCCCGGCTGACCAGCCTGCTGGTCACCAACGACCCGGACTCGGGCACCTCCAAGGTGGTCAAGGCCCGGCAGTTCGGCACGCCGGTCGTGGACGAGGCGGCGTTCGGACAGCTGCTCGCGGATGTCGAGCCGGCGTCGGACGCGTGACCGTACGGGCCGTACGGACGGGTGATTCCGGCGACTCGCCCGGCGCCCGCTCGCCCGCGATCGCGGCGACGGCTCACCCTGTGGCGCATGGCGACATGTGAAGTATGCGGCAATGACTACGGAATGACCTTCGAGGTCCACGCGCAGGGCGCGGTGCACGTCTTCGACTGCTTCTCCTGCGCGATCCACCGCATGGCCCCCATCTGCGAGCACTGCCGGGTGCAGATCATCGGCCAGGGCGTCGAGGTCGAGGGCCACTGGTACTGCGGCGCCCACTGCGCCCGCGCGGAGGGAAAGGCGGGGATTGTCGACAAGGTGTGACGCCACCCGTACCCGCCGAATGCGCCCCACGACCGAGTTGTACCGTCGTGGGGTGTACCGCTTCCTGTTGTCCCGCCAGTGGGTGATCCTCACCCTCGTCGCGCTCGCTGCTCATCCCGACGATGATCAGGCTGGGCATCTGGCAGCTGCACCGCTACGAGGAGCGCACCGCCCGGAACAAGCTGGTCGCCGACGCGCTGGCGCCGGCCGGTGCCCGTGGAGACCCTGACCGCCCCCGGGCACACCGTCACCAACGCCGAGCGGTACCGCACGGTGACCGCGAAGGGCCACTTCGACACCGCCGACGAGGTCGTCGTCCGGCGCCGCACCAACGCCGACGACGAGGTCGGCTACCACGTCCTGACCCCGTTCGTGCTGGACGACGGCAGGGTGCTGCTGGTCAACCGGGGCTGGATCCCCTCCAACGGCGCCCAGCCAGACGGCCTTCCCGAAGATCCCGGCGCCCCCGGGCGGCGAGGTCACCGTCACCGGCCGGCTGATGCCCGACGAGACGACCGCGGCGAGCGGCATCAAGAACCTCGCGGGCCTGCCCGACCGGCAGATCATGCTGATCAACAGCGAGCAGCAGGCCCGGCGCCTCGGACGCCCAGGTGCTCGGCGGCTACGTCGAGCAGACCGCGCCGGAGCCCAAGGGCGACACCCCCGAGCTGATCGGGCAGCCCGGCAAGGAGGACGCGCCGCTGAACTACGCGTACGCCATCCAGTGGTGGCTGTTCGCCGCCGCCGTGCCCGGTCGGCTGGTGCGTCCTGGTCCGCCGCGAGCTGCGGGACCGGGCGGCGGCCGCGGACAGGAGGGCCGCGGACCGAGGCCGGAGGCCGCCACCGTGTGACCCGGCCGTCACTCCCCCGGCGCACCACCTGATTGCGCCTCACGCCCGGTCGGGAAATCGCCATCCCGTGACACCCGCGCATCGAGGACTACGCGCTCATCGGCGACGAGCAGACCGCGGCCCTGGTCGGCACGGACGGCTCCGTCGACTGGCTGTGCCTGCCCCGCTTCGACTCCGCCGCCTGCTTCGCCAGAATGCTCGGCGACGAGGACAACGGCCACTGGCGCATCGCCCCGAAGGGCGCCGACCGCTGCACCCGGCGCGCCTACCGCCGCGACACCCTCGTCCTGGACACCGAGTGGGAGACCGAGCAGGGGGCGGTCCGTGTCACCGACCTGATGCCGCAGCGCGACCGCGCACCCGACCTCGTACGCATCATCGAGGGCCTGGAGCGGCGAGGTCGACGCTGCACAGCACCCTCAGGCTGCGCTTCGACTACGGCTCGATCGTCCCCTGGGTGCGCCGGGTCCGACGGGCACCGCGTCGCCGTCGCCGGCCCGGACTCCGCCTGGCTGCGCAGCGAGCCGGAGGTGCGCAGCTGGGGCAAGGACTTCGGAACGCATGCGGAGTTCACGGTCAGGAAGGGCGAGAAGGTCGCGTTCGTCATGACCTGGCACCCCTCCCACGAGTCGCGCCCGCCGCTCGTCGACCCGTTCGACGCGCTGCGCCACAGCGTCGAGGACTGGCGGGCCTGGGCGTCGCGCTGCCGCTACCACGGCCCGTACCGGGACGCCGTGGTCCGTTCCCTGATCACCCTCAAGGCGCTCACCTACGCCCCGACCGGGGGCATCGTCGCCGCCCCGACCACCTCGCTGCCCGAGGAGCCGGGCGGGGTGCGCAACTGGGACTACCGCTACTGCTGGCTGCGCGACTCCACCCTCACCCTGGGCGCGCTGCTGGCGGCGGGCTACCAGGAGGAGGCCGAGGCCTGGCGGAACTGGCTGCTGCGCGCGGTCGCGGGCGACCCTGCCGACCTGCAGATCATGTACGGCCTCGCGGGCGAGCGGCGGCTGCCCGAGGACGAGCTGCCGTGGCTGTCCGGCTTCGCCGGGGCCGCTCCCGTCCGCATCGGCAACGACGCCGTGAAACAGCTCCAGCTGGACGTCTACGGCGAGGTCATGGACTCCCTGTCACTGGCCCGCGAGTCGGGCCTGTCCGCCCAGCCGGACGTGTGGGCGCTGCAGACAGCCCTGATGGACTTCCTGCAGACCCACTGGCGCCAGCCGGACGAGGGGCTGTGGGAGGTGCGCGGCGGCCGGCGCCAGTTCGTGCACTCGAAGGTGATGGTGTGGGTGGCCGCCGACCGTGCCGTACGCACCCTGGAGCGCCATCCGGAGCTGGGCGGCGACCTGGACGGATGGCGCGCGCTGCGCGACGAGGTGCACCGCGAGGTGTGCGAGCGGGGCTACGACCCCGAACGCAACACCTTCACGCAGTCCTACGGCTCACGCGAACTGGACGCCGCGCTGCTGCTCATCCCGCGCGTCGGCTTCCTGCCGCCCGACGATCCCCGGGTGATCGGCACCATCGACGCGGTCCGCGAGGAGCTGGACCACCACGGCTTGCTGCTCCGCTACACCACCGACGACGCAAGCGTCGACGGGCTGCCCGGCTGCGAGGGCACTTTCCTGGTGTGCTCGTTCTGGCTCGCGGACGCCCTGCACATGACGGGCCGTACGAAGGAGGCCCGCGAGCTGTTCGAGCGGCTGGCGGGACTCGCCAACGACGTCGGCCTGCTGTCCGAGGAGTTCGACCCGGTGACCGGCCGGCAGCTCGGCAACTTCCCGCAGGCGTTCAGCCACATCGGCCTCGTGAACACCGCCCTCGCCCTGTTCGGTGAGGAGGGGGCAGGATAGGAACCATGGATCTTGGACTGAAGGACCGGGTGTACGTCGTCACCGGGGCCACGCGAGGCCTCGGCTACGCCTCCGCGCGCGAGCTCGTCGCGGACGGGGCGAAGGTGGTCGTCTCGGGGAGGGACGAGAAGAGCGTCGCCGACACGGCGGCCGCGCTGGGCCCGAACGCGGTCGGGGTGGCCGTCGACAACGCCGACCCCGAGGCGGCGGCCCGGCTGATCGGGGCGGCGCGTGAGCATTTCGGGCGCTTCAACGGCGTCCTCGTCAGCGTGGGCGGGCCGCCGGCCGGGTTCGTCACCGACAACACGGACGAGCAGTGGCAGGCGGCGTTCGAGTCGGTGTTCCTCGGTGCGGTCCGGCTGGCTCGCGCCGCGTCCGCCGAGTTGGAGGCCGGGGGTGTCATCGGGTTCGTGCTGTCCGGGTCGGTGTACGAGCCGATTCCGGGGCTGACCATCTCGAACGGGCTGCGGCCCGGTCTTGCGGGGTTCGCCAAGTCGTTCGTCGGAGGAACTGGGGCCGCGGGGAGTTCGGGTGGTCGGAGTGCTGCCCGGGCGTATCGACACTGATCGCGTGCGCCAGCTGGACGGGTTGTCGGCGGACCCCGAGGCGACCAAGGCGGCTTCGGAGTCTCGTATTCCGTTGCGGCGGTACGGGGCACCGGAGGAGTTCGGGCGGGTGGCCGCGTTCTTGTTGTCTCCGGCGGCTTCCTATCTGACGGGGGTCATGGTGCCTGTGGACGGTGGGGCGCGGCACGGGTTCTGAGGCGGCCGGCTGCGGTCAGCTCACCCGCTCCGCACGGTGCTTGACGCCCCGCAGCCGTACCTCCGCCGGAAGTGAGGCAAGGCCCGCCGATGTTCCGGCGTGGGTCAGGGCGCCGGTCGTCAGGGCGTGCAAGGCCGCTCCCGGGTCCACGTGGGGCTCCAGTGCGAGCCGTACGCGGGCCTTGGGGGCGGTGCGGCGGCCCGTCAGGTGGGCCTGGGCCCGGTCCACGCCGTCGACTTGGGCCGCCTCCTGGGTGAGGACGTTCTCCAGGGCCCGGCCGCGCAGGAGCGCGCCCTCGCCGTCGCCGGTGTCCACGAGGATCTCGGCGAGGCGGCGTCGGCGCAGTACCGCGACGAGCCACCACAGGGCGAGCAGCAAGACAACGGCGAGCACGGCGATGACGGTCGGCCACCACCAGCCGTCGTCGCGCCAGCGCGTGCGTTCGGCGTTGCTCAGCAGGACGTCGTGCCGGCTGTCGTGGATCCACCACGACGGCGCCGGAGCGCCGAGGCCGACGGCCAGTACCGAGCCGCCCAGCACCAGCAGGACGAGGCCCACGAGCCCGATGAATACGCGGTTGACGATCCTGAGCACCGCTGTCACCCCTTCCGGCCGGGCCGCCGGACGCGCACCGACAGCGCGGGCGGCCGGGACAGTCCCAGTCCGCGGACCGCGTCGGTGAGCACGGCGTCCAGGTCGGTTCGTACGTCGTCCAGTTCACGGAAGTGCGACATCGCGCGGACGTTCACCCGGCTCCGGCGCATCCGGACCCCTACCGACTGCACGCCGGCCACCTCCATGGCCCGGTCCCGCAGCGCGATCGCGGCGGCCTCCCGGTGCAGTCCGGCGCGTACGTCCGTGTGCGTGCGCCGCATCGGGAGCACGTCCCGCAGACCGGGTGTGGCGGCCAGGACGAGCAGCCAGAGCCCGAGGGCGGCCGCGACCCCGGCCCCGACGAGCACCCAGGTGTCGTCCAGGGGCCGTTCGGCGAGCTGCCGGGCCAGCTCGCGGCGCCAGCTCATGACGGGCCTCTCGGCGCGCACGGACGCGATGTCGTACAGGAACAATCCGGCGACGCCGAGGAGCAGCAGCGCCAGGATGCCGGCGGGGATGCGGCGTGCCGACCAGAAGCGGCCTTCGCGGCCGCCTTCGCCTTCGAGGGCGGGCGGCGGTCCGTCGGCATCCGCCGACGCCCCCTGGTCGGGTCCGGCTCCGGTCGCCGACTTGTCGAGGACCGGCAGGCGCTGTGTGGTGCCCTCGGACTCGGGCGGTTCCGTGCCCCGGGGTTCGCTCATCGCGTCCTCCCCTGTGCCGCGCCGGGCCCGGCGACCAGGTGCAGCCTCTCCACCTGGACGACGACCTCCGGCACCTGCATTCCTGCCAGCGCGCCTACCCGCTCGACGACTTGGCGACGCACCCGGCGGCAGCGGTCGCCGACGTCGCACGGGTAGTCGAGTTCGACGTGGACCCGGACGTGGGCGACCTCGTGGTGGACGACGACGCCGGCGGACGGCCGGCCGGCGTCGGGCGGCAGCGTCCCGACGGCCTCGCGGGCCGCCTGCGAGGCGATCTTCGCGACCACCCGGTCGGCGATCCGGGTCACGCCGCGCTCACCCGGCTCGACGACGGTCCGGGGTCTGTCCAGCTCACCGGCCTCCGCACTCACGGGCGTCCCCGCCGCCGTTCGTCACGGGTGCGGAAGAAGTCGCCGAAGTCCATGTCCCCCTCCAGGAACCGGCCTACGACGAAACCGACGGCGCCCAGCGCCGCCACCAGCAGGAAGGCGCCGAAACCGCCGAAGTATCCGGCGAATGCCAGCGCCATGCCGGCGATCATGCCGACCACGGCCATGCTCATGCGCTCCTCAGCTCCTCAGCCGCTGTGTTGTCGGGTGGCCCGTGCCTCACTGGATCCGCCGCTCCGGTTCCTCTTCCTCTTCGTCCGGCAGTTTCACGTCGCTCACCGCGATGTTGACCTCGACGACCTCGAGGCCGGTCATCCGCTCGACGGCGGTGATGACGTTCTCCCGTACGTCCCGGGCCACATCGGCGATCGACACGCCGTACTCGACGACGATCTCCAGATCGAGGGCGGCCTGTACCTCGCCGACTTCGGCCTTCACACCGCGCGACACCGACTTCGTGCCACCTGGCACGCGGTCGCGCACGGCTCCGAAGGTGCGTGAAATACCGCTGCCCATGGCGTGCACGCCGTCCACGTCGCGTGCGGCGAGCCCGGCGATCTTCTCCACGACGCCGTCCGCGATGGTCGTCCGCCCCCGGGAACCCGGGTCTGCCCCACTGCGCTTGGCCAACGGGCTCCTGCGTGCCGCCGGCGTCTCGGTCTCCCCGCCCCGGTTCTCGGTCATGTCAGTCATCGCCGTACGTCCTTTTCGGTTGACGTCCTTCGACCACCGTAAGCACGGTTACGTGGATGCGCGCCCTCGATACGGCAGGCTGGAGGAATGACGGCCGACCGGTGGACGCAGGCAGTGAGACATCAACTGGGCCTCGGCAGACTTCTGCCCCTGGGTGATGCGCGCGACGGCGCGTGGATCGCAGAGCAGGCGGCCGAGGCAGTGCTGCGGCGCGCGGCGCAGGAGGCTTTGGGAGTACGCCTCGACGCGCTCCGTGTCGCGCTCGCCGACCCCGCGGACACCGGGGAGCCGGCCGTACCGGCCCCGCCGAGTGCGCAACCGCCCGGCCCGCTGCGCGTGACGGCGGAGTTCGCGGCCACGGCCTCGCAGCCCCTGCCGACGACGGCGTCCTTGCTGCGGGCGACGCTGGCGACCGCCGCGGCACAGGGGCTGGGCCTGACGGTGGCGGAGGTGGACCTGCGCGTGACGGGGCTGCTGGACGAGCAGGCGGAACCCGGGCCGGCCGTACGCGTCCCCGAGTCGCCGCGGGCCGCGCCGCCCGAGGCCGGCGACGAGGGCCGCGTCGCGGCCGCCGCGCTCAAGGTCCCGGGCGTGCTCCACCTGACCGGTGCGCTGGGCCATCCCGTGCACATCGAGGAACTCCCGGGTGACGCCGCGCTGCCGCACCGCCACGTCCGGCTGGAACTCGCGGTGGGGGCGGACCACCAGGCCCGGGACGTGGCCCGCGCGGTCCGCACCGCGGTCAGGAAGACGCTGTCGGACCACCCGACGGTGGCGGTGATCGTGAGCGGGATCGGCTGACGGTCCCCTGGTACGCCGGGACCCCCTCGCCTCAGTCCCCGACGCCCGCCAGGTCCCGCAGTCGGCGGGCCTGGGCCTGGCGCTCCGCGCCACGCTGGTCCTCGTACGTGCGGTCCTGGGCGCCGCGCAGCAGTGCCTTGGTCTCGATGACCGCGTCGCGGGGCGCGGCGAGCACGGCCGAGGCGAGGTCGCGGACCGTGTCGTCGAGCTGGTCGGCGGGCACGGCCACGTTGGCCAGACCGGTGTTCACCGCCTCCTCGGCCGTGACGAAGCGCCCGGTCACGCAGATCTCCAGCGCGCGGGCGTATCCCACGAGTCCCACCAGCGGATGCGTGCCCGTCAGGTCGGGCACGAGTCCGAGGCTGGTCTCGCGCATGGCGAACTGCACGTCGTCGGCGACGACGCGCAGGTCGCAGGCGAGGGCGAGCTGGAAGCCCGCCCCGATGGCGTGCCCCTGGACGGCGGCGACGGAGACGATGTCGCTGCGCCGCCACCAGGCGAACGCCTCCTGGTACTCGGCGATGGTCGCGTCCAGCTCGGCGTCATCGCCACGCGCGAGGTCGATGAACGACGGTTCCCCGTCGAAGCCCTCGGGCGTGAACGCCTGCCGGTCGAGACCGGCCGAAAAGGACTTGCCCTCGGCCCGCAGCACCACGACTCGGACGGAGCCCGGCAGCTGACGACCGGCCTCGGTCAGCGCCCGCCACAGAGCGGGGCTCTGCGCGTTGCGCTTGGCCGGGTTGGTCAGCGTCACCGTGGCGATCGCGTCGTCGACGGTGAGCCGTACGCCGTCCTTGTCGAGTACGGGAACGAGGTCCTTGTCGGGCGAAGCCATGGACGCCTCCGATGTGTGCGGTCTTCCGTGCCGCACGACGGCTTACCGCCGTAGCACGGCACAGCTAAGTGACTGCACAGTAACCACCCGGTCGATCAGCAGACCGACCGGGTGGCCACCATCGAAGCCGAGGGGCCACCCGGGGTCAGGCCGTGGCCTTCTTGCCCCGCGTCGCCCCGCCACGCCCTCGCAGCGTGACACCCGACTCACTGAGCATGCGGTGCACAAAGCCATACGAGCGGCCGGTCTCCTCGGCCAACGCCCGGATGCTCGCACCGGCGTCGTACTTCTTCTTCAGGTCTGCCGCGAGCTTGTCGCGCGCGGCGCCGGTCACCCGGCTGCCCTTCTTCAGAGTCTCGGCCACCCGTGCCTCCTCATGGGAAGTGCGCTCTGGTCTCCTCATGATCACCCCTCCGGGCCTTGATGGCCACCCATTCGGCAAGGTCCGTGAGACAAGGTTGTGACGACGGGAGCACATCCCCACATCCGGAATACAGAATTCCGACGAGCGGCGTCCGTACGCCCGAACGGATTGTTCCGGGAAATGCCAGGTCAGAAAGGCAACGCGGCCGAGCCCGGAAGAATCGGGGGCTCGGCCGCGAAATCGATGTAGGACACACCTCGGTACGAGGAGATCTCACACAGATGATGGATCACCGCTAGGCCGAATGATCCATACGCCGTTGATCACGTATTCGATCAAGCGAGGGCGACGAGGTCCGCGTAGTCGGCGCCCCACAGGTCCTCGACGCCGTCCGGCAGCAGGATGATCCGCTCCGGCTGGAGCGCCTCGACCGCGCCCTCGTCGTGCGTGACGAGGACGACGGCGCCCTTGTAGGTGCGCAGCGCGCCGAGGATCTCCTCGCGGCTGGCCGGGTCGAGGTTGTTGGTCGGCTCGTCGAGGAGCAGCACGTTCGCCGAGGACACCACCAGGGTGGCGAGGGCCAGGCGGGTCTTCTCGCCGCCGGAGAGGACCCCGGCCGGCTTGTCGACGTCGTCGCCGGAGAACAGGAACGAGCCGAGCGTCTTGCGGACCTCCACCAGGTCCAGGTCGGGGGCGGCCGAGCGCATGTTCTCCAGGACCGTGCGCTCCGGGTCGAGGGTCTCGTGCTCCTGCGCGTAGTAGCCGAGCTTGAGGCCGTGGCCCTCGATGACCTTGCCGGTGTCGGGCTCCTCGGCCCCGCCGAGAAGGCGGAGCAGGGTCGTCTTGCCCGCGCCGTTGAGGCCGAGGATGACGACGCGCGAGCCCTTGTCGATGGCCAGGTCGACGTCGGTGAAGATCTCCAGCGAGCCGTACGACTTCGACAGGCCCTCGGCCATGAGCGGGGTCTTGCCGCACGGGGAGGGCTCGGGGAAGCGCAGCTTGGCGACCTTGTCGGACTTCCGCTCGGCCTCCAGGCCGGCCAGCAGCTTGTCCGCCCGGCGGGCCATGTTCTGCGCGGCGACGGTCTTGGTGGCCTTGGCCCGCATCTTGTCGGCCTGCGAGTGCAGCGCGGAGGCCTTCTTCTCGGCGTTCTGCCGCTCGCGCTTGCGGCGCTTCTCGTCGGCCTCGCGCTGCTGCTGGTAGAGCCTCCAGCCCATGTTGTAGACGTCGATCTGGGAGCGGTTGGCGTCCAGGTAGAACACCTTGTTGACGACCGTCTCGACCAGGTCGACGTCGTGGGAGATCACGATGAAGCCGCCGCGGTAGGTCTTGAGGTAGTCGCGCAGCCAGACGATCGAGTCGGCGTCCAGGTGGTTGGTCGGCTCGTCGAGCAGCAGGGTGTCCGCGTCGGAGAAGAGGATCCGGGCCAGCTCGATACGGCGGCGCTGACCGCCGGAGAGCGTGTGCAGGGGCTGGCCGAGCACCCGGTCGGGCAGGTTGAGCGCGGCGGCGATGGTGGCGGCCTCGGCCTCGGCGGCGTACCCGCCCTTGGTGAGGAACTCCGTCTCCTGGCGCTCGTACTGCTTGAGCGCCTTCTCGCGGGTGGCGCCCTGGCCGTTGGCGATGCGCTGCTCGTTCTCACGCATCTTGCGGATCAGTACGTCCAGGCCGCGCGCGGAGAGGATGCGGTCGCGGGCGAGGACGTCGAGGTCGCCGGTGCGGGGGTCCTGCGGGAGGTAGCCGACCTCGCCGGAGCGGGTGATGGTGCCGCCGGCGGGGATGCCGTCGCCGGCGAGGCACTTGGTGAGGGTGGTCTTCCCTGCGCCGTTGCGGCCGACCAGGCCGATGCGGTCGCCCTTGGCGACGCGGAAGGTGGCGTTTTCGATGAGGACGCGGGCACCGGCGCGCAGCTCGATACCGGAGGCGGAGATCACGGACAGACTCCAGGGCGGATACGGGGGCGGGATGGACGGCTGAGGACGTTCCCGCCGTCTAATGCGCGAGGAGAATGGCCATGCGGACAGTCTAACGGGGCCGTGCAACCACTTTTTCTGCGTGCGGGCGTTCGAGGGGCGCGACCCTCGACGGGGCCGTTGTCAGTGGTCGGTGGAAGACTGAGCAGCAGGCCGGACTCCGGCTTTCCGGCAGCGAGACCCGCAGCGAGACACGAGGAAGTGATCGCCATGGCAGGCATGTCCGGCGGGCGTCCGAGCATCTACCCGACGCTGCTCTACGCGGACGCGAAGGCGGCGATCCGGCAGCTCACGGAGGCCTTCGGCTTCACGGAGCTGTCGGTGTACGAGGGCGAGGACGGCTCGGTGATGCACGCCGAGCTGGCGCAGGGCAACGGCGCGGTGATGGTCGGCACCAAGGGCCGCGGCGGCGTGTTCGACGCGGCGATGAAGGACGCGGGCACCACGGGGGTCTACGTGGTGGTCGACGACGTGGACGCACACCACCGCCGCGCCGTGGACCACGGCGTGGAGATCCTGATGCCCCCGACGGACCAGGACTACGGCTCGCGGGACTACATGGCCCGGGACATCGAGGGCAA
Organism: uncultured Actinomycetota bacterium; assembly: GCA_963798065.1. GTDB lineage: Bacteria > Actinomycetota > Actinomycetes > Streptomycetales > Streptomycetaceae > Streptomyces. Next base: position 448,925 of record CAWCSC010000003.1, read on the forward strand.
CGTGTGGAGCTTCGGGACGTACGCGCCCGAGATAGCGGGCTGACGGCCCCGCCGGGCCCGGAGCCCGGCCTAGCTGCCGCCGGTGTGCACCTGGAAGGCGGCCCGGCGTACGGCCTTGGCCAGGGCCGGGTCGGGGTGGGCAGCGGCGAGGGCGACCAGGACCTGCACGGTGCGCGGGTGTCCCACGGCGCGCACCTCGTCGAGGAGCGCCGGGACGGTCGGCTGCACCGCGGACTCCAGGTGGCGCACGAGCAGCGGGGCCTCACCGTGGTCGGCGACGGCGGCTGCGGTGTCCACCCACAGCCAGGTCGCCTCCTCGCGGGTGAGGACCTCGTGGGCGTCCTCCGGGTCGGCGCCGTCGTGCTCGGCCAGCCACAGCAGCGCGTACGGCCTGAGCGTCGGCTCGGCCACCACGCCGCGGACGTCGGGCTCGGCAGGGGCGCCGACCACGCGCAGCGCCTCGAAGGCGAGGCCGCGCAGCAGGGCGTCCTCGCCGCGGGCGGCGCCGAGGAGTTCGGTGACGGCGCTGCCGACGGGGCGGGCGGCGAGCCAGGCGCGGTACTCGGCGCGGGCCGCGTTCGGGCGCAGCTGGGCGCAGCCGCGGAGCATGTCCTCGGCGGCCTGCTCGATGTTCCCGGCGGGGCTCTGCGCGGCGACGCAGATCTGCTCCAGCTTGACCCAGACGGCCCAGCTGCCGAGCGGGGTGAGCGTGGCCTGGCCGTCGCCGTAGGTGAGGGCGCCGACGGAGGCGAGGGCGCGCAGGGCCCAGTCCAGGAGGGGGGCGAGCGGGGTGTCGGTGGGTTCCGGCTCGGCCGACCGGCTCGGGCTGGGGGCCGTAGGGGATCTCGCAGCGTGCGGTGCGCAGCTCGGTGACGCGCTGCTCCAGGAGGTCGAGGAGCTGCTCCACGGGGACGGGGCCGGCGGACAGCTGGAGGAAGGAGAGCGCCTGCGGCATGCGCCGAGACGACCTCGGCGACGGCGGCGGGCTCGTGGTCCTCGGGTTCCGGGTGGGCGAGCGACCAGGCGTCGAAGAGGGCGACCCAGCCGCGCAGTACGGCGCTGTCGTCGCGGTCCCAGGCGCGCAGCCGCCAGCCGGGGCGGGCACTGTCGCCGTGCACCTCGACGAGGCCGGCGAGGCGGGCGGTGTCCCAGTCGGCTCTGACCTGAGCCGGTGTCAGACCCAGGTCGCGAGCGGCCCGTTCGGCGGTCGCGTCGGAGAGGGTGGCCTTGCCGTCGGCGGTGGCGCTGTCCCCGCCGGGGCCTAGCGCGGCGTCGGCCCAGCGGGCGACGCGGGCCGCGTCGGCCAGACCTGAGCGCGCCATTCTGGCCAGCTCCGCCGGTGCCGGGGTGCCCTCCGGGGGGCGCGGTGCGGGTCGGCGCGAGCGCCGCTGGTTCATCGCTGCGGGGGCGGCGGCCAGGGGTCGCGGGCGGACGAGTCGAAGCCTGGAGTCGCGCGGGATACGGGACGTCACGGGTGCAGTCTTCCGGTTGACGGTCCGAAAACCCAAACGGAATGTCACGGCGGGCGACGGGGATGGCCAACGCACCGGCCCCCGCGAGCGGTCGGGGGCCGTGAACAGGCCAGTGGTACGACGCTAAACGGAATCCTCACGACCGGTCGGTGGGGAACGGGACGGGACGTGGCTGTGACGGGGCGAAGGGGTTGTGAACGGGGGGTGCGTGACACATCGGCGGCAGCCTGCCTCACCACCGGGTGCGTGAACGGGGTCACGCGACGTCACATGACAGGCGTCACATGAGCGGCATCACATGACAGGCATCACATGAGAGGCGTCAGGAAGCGGCGCAGCGCCTCCTCGTAGGCCTGCGGGTCGGCGTTCCACATCGCTCCGTGGGGCGCGCCGGGGACGGTGTGCAGGGCGACCATGTCGGGGCGGGCGTCGGCGAGGCGACGGGAGAGCTGCCAGGGGGCCACCGTGTCGTCCGGCCCGTGGAAGACGAGCGCCGGGAGGCGGAGCCCGTCGGACGGCGCCGGGCCCGCGATGCGGTCGCCGTGCAGACCGGTGCGGCCCTGGGCGGCGCGGACCGCGAGAGGCAGCAGCGCGCCCGGGGTGCGGCGCGCCGCGGCGAGGGCGCGCAGGGCGGTCTGCCAGCTGAGCACCGGGGAGTCCAGGACGAGCCCGGAGACGCGGTCGCGCAGTCCCGAGTGCGCGGCGGCGCGCAGGGCCATGGTGGCGCCGGTGGACCAGCCGTGCAGGACGACCTGCCGGGCGCCGTAACGCACGGCGTAGCGGATCGCCGCGTCGAGGTCGCGCCACTCGGTCTCGCCGAGGTGGTTCAGGCCGTCGGGCGGGCGCGGTGCGCCCAGGTCGCCGCGGTAGGCGAGGGCGAGCACCGGGAAGTGGTTGCGGTGCAGGAACCCCATGACGTTCATGGCGAGTTCCCGGGTGGTGCCCAGGCCGTGCACGGCGATCACCCAGGTGTCCCGGGCGCCGGGCACGAACCACGCGGGCAGAGCGCCGAGTTCGCCGGGGATGTCGACGTCGGCGTGTTCGAGGCCGAGGGCGGCGCTCGGGTTGCCGACGTACACGTTCGGGGTGAGCCAGGCCTTGTCGCCGGGCTTCATAGTGCCGTGCGTGACGCTCTCCAGGCGGCGTACGACGGTGTCGGCGGTGTGCGGCGCGGCGGTCAGGACGGGGCCGACGATCGCGTGGGAGCCGTCACCGGAGAGGCCGTAGCGGCCGGGCCGCAGGGCGGCCAGGTCCCGGGTGAGGCTGATCTGCCCGGCGGCGGTGCCGTGCACGGTGAGCCGGGGTTCGGTGGGCAGCGGCCTGCCCGGAGGCGCCTTGAGCGCGGCGTCGCTGGCGAACCGGCCGGCGGCCACGGCGGCTGCTCCGGCCCCGATCACAGCGGTGACGGCAGCGGCCGCCGCTTTGACAATGCGCACGGCACCAGTGTCCAGGCGGATCCGGCGACGGACCAGTGGGCGGGGGCGGCGGGGTGACGGGCCGGGGCGGGATCCGGGGACGAAGGGTCAGCGGCGCTGGCCGTACCCCCGTAGCCGGTCCTCCACCTCCGCCAGTTGCTCGCCGGACAACAGGCTCGGGGACAGGCCCGGCACCGAGGCCGCGGTCAGCCACAGCCGGCACATCCACTCCAGCTGGGCAGTGCGGTCGTAGGCCTGGTCCAGTGAGGCGCCGTAGGTGATCGTGCCGTGGTTCTGGAGGAGGCAGCCGGAGCGGTCGGCGAGGGCGTGGAGCATGTTCTCGGCCAAGTCGTCGCTGCCGTAGGTGGCATACGGGGCAACCCGGACGGGTCCGCCGAGCGCGGCGGCCATGTAGTGGATCAGCGGGAGTTCGCTCACGAGCGTCGAGACGGCCGTCGCGTGCACGGCGTGGGTGTGGACGACGGCACGGGCGCTCGGTCGTGCGGTAGACCGCGAGGTGCATGGGCAGCTCACTGGTCGGGACGAGCGTGCCGAGGACCTGCCGGCCGTCGAGGTCGACGCCGGTCACGTCGTCCGGCGCCAGCCGGTCGTAGGGCACGCCCGACGGCGTGACCAGGACGGTGTCCGCGACGCGCACCGAGACGTTGCCGGACGTTCCGACGACGAGTCCGTCGGTGACCGTCCGGCGGGCCGTCGTGACGAGGTCCCCCCAGGCGCGCGCCTCCTCGGGGCGCACACCCCTCCGCCGCGTCTCCCCCACATCGTGTCCGCCACCCCGGACATCCCCCGCGCCCCGCCGGTCCGCTCGCTGCTCAGCCATGCGGCGATCCTGCCAGTCGGCCCCTCGACGCGCGGCCGGGCGGGGGCACTTTAGGCCGGAAACCGAGCGTCCGTAAGGGCGCATACCAGCACAAATGCGATACAGACCCCTCTTGGCCGGAGATCATCGGGCATTCAGCGATCTTCCAGTACTCTCTGGGGGATTTGCTGTGCACGTCGCCATTCCGGGGGGAATCACATGGCCCGTGATCACATACCGACCCGCCGCCGCGGCCGCTTACTGGCGGCCTCCGCGGCGGCACTCGCGCTGGGAGGGACCACGCTCGCCGAGGTTCCGGCCGCGGCGGCGGGCCGCCCGAAGGGACACGACGTCTCGTCCCACCAGAAGAACGTCGACTGGCAGAGCGCGAAGGCGAAGGGCGCCGGATTCGTCTACGTCAAGGCGACCGAGTCCACCACGTACCGCAACCCCTACTTCGACCAGCAGTACAACGGCTCGCGCAAGGCGGGCCTCGTCCGCGGCGCGTACCACTTCGCGCTGCCGAACCGGTCGTCGGGCCAGGCGCAGGCGGCCCACTTCGTACACAACGGCGGCAGCTGGAGCGCGGACGGCTGGACACTGCCACCCGCGCTCGACATCGAATACAACCCGTACGACAAGAAGCACAAGTGCTACGGCCTGAGCAAGGCCGGAATGGCCGGCTGGATCAAGTCGTTCAGCGACGAGGTCAAGCGGCTCACCGGCCGCCGCCCGGTGCTCTACACGACCACCCACTGGTGGAACACATGCACGGGCAGGAGCCGCGCCTTCGCCTCCGACCACCACTTGTGGGTCGCCCGCTACAACGCGGCGAGCGCGGGGACCCTGCCTGCCGGCTGGTCCTCCTGGACCTTCTGGCAGTACGACAACGGCGGCGGCGCCCTGCCGGGTGATCAGAATCTCTTCGCCGGGTCACTCGATCGACTGAAACACATCGCAAGGGGAACTTGATCATCGGGGCGCAAGGGGCGCTGCATCAGGGCGGATTGACGATCCCCGGTTGTGGACACCCATGCGCCCCTCCCAGTTCATCTTCCGTTCACTCGGGTTGCCTACGTTCATCGTGCCAACGACCTCGAACGATTGCCTGGGTAAATGGAAAGCTTCTCGCTGATCCTCGCGATTGTGGTGGTCACCGCACTCGCGTTCGATTTCACGAACGGTTTCCACGACACCGCGAACGCGATGGCCACGACCATTTCCACGGGCGCCATGAGACCGAAGGTCGCGGTGGCCATGTCCGCGGTCCTGAACCTGGTCGGCGCCTTCCTGTCCGTCGAAGTCGCCAACACGATCTCCAAAGGCCTCGTCGACGAGGCCGGCATCCGTCCCGAGGTCATCTTCGCCGCCCTGGTCGGCGCGATCCTCTGGAACCTGCTGACCTGGCTGGTCGGCCTCCCGTCCAGTTCGTCGCACGCCCTGATGGGCGGCCTGATCGGTGCCACGATCGCCTCGGCGGGCGTCGGCGCGGTGCACGGTGACGTCCTGGTCACCAAGGTCCTGATCCCGGCGATCGCCGCCCCGCTGGTCGCGGGCATCGCCGCGCTGCTCGCCACCCGGCTGACGTACTCCCTCGGGAAGAAGGCCGACGGCAACGCCTCCAAGAAGGGCTACCGGACCGGCCAGATCGCCTCCGCGGGCCTGGTCTCGCTGGCCCACGGCACCAACGACGCCCAGAAGACGATGGGTGTCATCACCCTCGCCCTGGTCGCCGGCGGCGCCGTCGCCCCCGACTCCGACCCGCCCATGTGGGTCATCCTCTCGGCGGGTCTCGCCATCGCGCTCGGCACCTACCTCGGCGGCTGGCGCATCATCCGCACCATGGGCAAGGGCCTGACCGACCTCCAGCCGCAGCAGGGCTTCGCCGCCCAGACCAGCGCGGCGACGGTCATCCTGGCCTCCTCGCACCTCGGTTTCTCCCTCTCCACCACCCACTCCGTGTCCGGCTCGGTGATGGGCGCGGGGCTCGGCCGCAAGGGCGGCGTGGTCCGCTGGTCGACGGCGACGCGGATGTTCGTCGCCTGGGGTCTGACGCTGCCGGCCGCGGCTTTGGTGGGCGCGCTCGCCGAGTACGTGACCGGCTTCGGGAACTGGGGCACGGCGGTCGTGGCGATCTTCCTGATCGCCTCCAGCGCGGTGATCTGGAAGCTCTCGCGCCGCGAGGTCGTCGACCACACGAACGTCAACGAGACCGACGAGGAGCCGGCCGGCGTCGTGACCACCGCGATCGCCGCGGTGACGCCGCCTCCGGCGGGCCCGTCCGAGGAACTGGCGGCCACGATCCCGGCCCAGGCCTCGGCCGAACGCGAGCCCTCCACCACGACCACCACGGTCTGATCCCGCCCACCCGGTGACAAGGAAGAATCTCTGAGATGAAGATCGACTGGGCGACCCTCGGCTCCGTCTTCGGCGTCAGCCTCGTGGTCACCGTGGCCCTCGTCGGCCTGTTCACCCTCGGCATCACCGGCCTCTCGCGCCGCGAGCGGGCGGTGGCGGTGGGCGGGTCCGCGGGGCTTGCGGTGACGGGCGCGTATGCGTGCTTCGCGGCGTGTGCGGCGGCTGTGGGGTACGGGATCTATCTGATCGTGGCCTGACCGCGATCGCTCGTCGCCGGGCGGGTACGGGACCCTGGTTCCGTACCCGCCCCGGCGCGTTTCAGGGGCACGGGGAGTCCAAGGTCGCCCCCGACCACTCGAGGAGGCGCTGCTCGGCCCGCGAGTAGGCACCGTCCCATTGACGGCACAGTGTCTTGTGCCAGCTGTCGGGATGCAGCGGGACAGTCATCCGCGCGTCGGCCTGCTCGACGATCAGGTGATGCGGTGTCAGGCGGAGGTCGTCGGTGCCGGCCGTGAAGGGAAGCGTGACGAAGGGCTTCTGCGTGTCCTCGGGGCGCCACAGGGCCATGCGATCGATGTCCTCCGTCACCAGGGTTCCATCGGATGCCAGCAGTCGCGCCGAGATGGTGACGGCTCCTCGGACGGTCCGCCCGACGCGACGACCGCTGTCCACCCCTCAGCGGACGACCGTGGTCTTGTCGGGAGAGGTGGCGACCGTCGTGCCGCGCGGATCGAAGACCATGGTCTTGGAGTGGAGTTCACCTCCGGTATCCAGCAGGATTCCGGTGGCCTTGCGCGCCTCACCCGTCGCGACGTCCCACAGGCGCACCCTGCCGTGCGCGTCGGCGAGCGCGACCTGCTTGCGGCCGGGGCGTACGGCGACATCCCGGCAGGACCGGCCCTCACCGCGGCAAGGGTTCTCCGCCAGGACCTGACGCCTCCTTCCTGCCACGTCGTACCTGATCAGCTGGTTGTCCGTCATCACCACCACGGTGCTGCCGTACACGGCCAGCACGTCGAGGATCCGGTCGGAGAATTCGGCGGTGTCCGCCGTGGCCGGCTGTCCGGTCCTCCTGGTCGACAGGACGTCGCTGTTCCAGAGGACCAGGTGACGGTGGTCGTGTGTGAAGGTCGCTCCGTCGGGCGACTCATCGAACGAAGAAATGCTCGGAGTCCTCTTCCCTGAAGGCGTCGAGGCCTCGGTACGGGCAGCGACGCAGGCCCGGTTGCAGGTCGAGGAGGGCATCTGCGGGGATGAGGTAGGCGGTCGCCGACGTGGGGTTGCGGTCGGTGGCGACCGTCATGCCGATGACGGCTCCGACCTCCTCGTCCCATACCGGGGCTCCGCTGCAACCAGGTGATGCGGTAGGCGGTGCCGTCGGCGTCCAGCGAGATCCAGCCCTGGCCGACGGCGCCGCGCAGCCGTCCGCCGATCCAGGCTCCGTGTTCGGCGGCGGCGGGGAAGCCGAGGATGCGGAAGCGGTGGTCCCAGACATCGCCGACGCCCGCCAGAGGGACCGGGGACATGCGTGACGACACGGAGCGGGCAGGGACGTCGCCCGGTGTGGCCGTAGGCTCCGGGAGCCGTAACAGTGAGATGTCGCCCGTGCCGTCGGGTGCCACGGGAGACCAGGCAGTCGCCGACGCCTCGTATGTGGCAGCCCCTTGTTGCAACGGGAACTCCAGAGTGACGGGCCGTGTGGGCGCCGCATCGTCCCGTGCGTCGGTGCGCAGAGCGTCCGCCACCACATGGGCGCAGGTGGCGACGATGCCGGGAGCCAGCAGGAAACCGGTACCGACAGGGGTTCCGTCCGGCGCCCGCAGCCGGGCCACCGCCGGGCCGAAGCCCTCGGGATTGCGTCCGCCGGGCACGTCAACGCCTCGGGCGGGGATCGGTGAGGTCGTGCGACACCTTCTTGGCGACGTACACCTTGGCTGCCGTCCCTCCTGCGGCTGCTCTCTGCCTGAGGTATTGCAGGTGGCCACGGAGGCAACCGCAAGCAAGTCCGGGCAAGGGCACCCTCAGAGGGGAATTCGCCCCGACCGGCCCCCCGCATGCGCGGCGCCGTGCTAGCGGTGTGGGCTTGTCCACACTCTCCCCGCGCAGGTCAACGGCAAGTTGACGGCTGTTCTCGGCCGTGGTGGACTGCCGGGGCCAATACGGCGGCAGGAGAGGAAGCCGGTGGAAGTCCGGCGCGGTCCCGCCACTGTCACCGGGGTAGCAATCCCCGGGAGCCAGGAACTCTCACCGCCGGTCTCGTCGAACCAGGGCGTGGACACCCTGAGTGAGGACATATCGCCATGCTCGGCTGCCGATCGAGGGCCAGTACCCCACACCTGCCTGCCCCAGTGGCCGGCTGAGCCCATGGGTGCCGGTCGCGTCTTCGCGTACGGCGCCGCCGCCGGCCTGATCGGTGACCTGCTGCTCGGCGATCCTCGCCGGGGGCATCCGGTCGCCGCGTTCGGGCGGGCCGCGGGAGCCGTGGAGCGGGTGTTGTGGCGGGACCACCGGGGGTGGGGCGCGCTGCACACCGTGGTGTGTGCGGGAGGGGCCGTCGCGCTGGGGGCCTTCGCCGCGCGTGCCGTGCGCGATTCCGCTGTCGCGTCGGTCGCGCTGACCGGTGCCGCCACCTGGGCCGTGGTCGGGGGCACTTCGCTCGCGCGGGAGGCGCAGGCCATCGGGCGCGCCCTTGAGGCGGGGGACATCGAGGGGGCCCGGGAGCGGCTGCCGCATCTGTGCGGGCGGGATCCGCAGGCCCTGGACGCCGACGGGATCGCACGGGCCGTCGTCGAGTCCGTCGCCGAGAACACCTCCGACGCGGTCGTGGGGGCGCTCGTGTGGGGGGCCATGGGCGGTGTTCCGGGACTGCGTCGGGTTCCGGGCCGTCAACACCCTCGACGCCATGGTCGGGCACAAGTCGCCCCGGTATCGGCGTTACGGGTGGGCCTCCGCGCGGCTGGACGATCTCGCGGGGTGGCCGGGGGCCCGGCTGACCGCCGTGCTCGCCGCCGTGGCCGGGGACGATCCGCGGGGAGCGGTGACGGGCCTGGCGGGCCGACGCCGCCAAGCATCCGAGTCCCAACGCCGGGCCCGTGGAGGCCTCGTTCGCGGGAGCGCTGGGGGTGCGGCTCGGCGGGACGCTGTCCTACGGCGGGCGCGTCGAGCACCGGCCCGTGCTCAACGGGGCGGGGCGCGGCGTCGGCACCCGGGACATCGAACGGGCCGTGCGGCTGTCCCAGCGCGTCGGCTGGCTCGCGCTCGGCGTCTGTGTCGCCGCGCGCCGCATCGCGAAAGGGCGTACGTCATGACGGGCGGTGGGCTTCTCGTCGCCGGTACCACCTCCGACGCGGGCAAGAGCGTCGTGACCGCCGGGATCTGCCGGTGGCTGGTGCGCCAGGGCGTCAAGGTCGCGCCCTTCAAGGCGCAGAACATGTCTCTCAACTCGTTCGTGACGCGGGAAGGCGCCGAGATCGGGCGGGCGCAGGCCATGCAGGCGCAGGCGTGCCGCGTGGAGCCGACGGCGCTGATGAATCCCGTGCTGCTCAAGCCCGGTGGCGAGCAGAGCAGTCAGGTCGTGCTGCTGGGCCGGCCGGTCGGGGAGCTCAGTGCGCGCGGGTACCACGGAGGGCGGCAGCAGAAGCTGCTCGGGACCGTGCTGGACTGTCTCGAGCGGTTGCGGGGCACGTATGACGCGGTGATCTGTGAGGGGGCCGGTTCTCCCGCCGAGATCAATCTGCGGCGGACGGACATCGTGAACATGGGGATCGCCCGCAACGCCGGGCTCCCCGTGCTCGTCGTCGGCGACATCGACCGGGGCGGTGTGTTCGCGTCCTTCTTCGGGACCGTCGCCCTGCTCTCGCCTGAAGACCAGGCGTGTGTCGCCGGGTTCCTCGTCAACAAGTTCCGCGGGGACGTCTCCCTGCTGGAGCCGGGGCTGGACATGCTCCACGGCCTCACCGGGCGGCGTACGTACGGCGTTCTGCCCTTCAGGCACGGGCTCGGGATCGACGAGGAGGACGGGCTGCGCGTCTCCCTGCGGGGGACGGTGCGGGAGTCCGTCGTCGCCCCGCCCGTCGGTGAGGACGTGCTGCGCGTCGCCGTGTGTGCGGTCCCTCTCATGTCCAACTTCACGGACGTGGACGCGCTGGCCGCCGAACCAGGTGTCGTGGTGCGGTTCGTGGACCGGCCGGAGGAACTGGCCGACGCCGACCTCGTCATCGTGCCCGGGACGCGGGGGACGGTCCGCGCGCTGGAGTGGCTGCGCGAGCGGGGGCTCGCCGAGGCCCTGGTCCGCAGGGCCGCCGAGCAGCGGCCCGTCCTCGGCGTCTGCGGCGGCTTCCAGATCCTCGGCGAGCACATCGAGGACGACGTCGAGAGCCGCAGGGGCCATGTCGACGGGCTCGGGATCCTGCCCGTGCGGGTGCGGTTCGCCCGCGAGAAGACCCTCACCCGGCCGGCGGGCGAGGCCCTCGGGGAACCCGTCGAGGGCTACGAGATCCACCACGGGGTCGCCGACGTCCAGGGCGGCTCCGCCTTCTTGGACGGCTGCCGGGTCGGCCAGACCTGGGGCACGCACTGGCACGGCTCACTGGAGTCGGACGGATTCCGGCGTGCCTTCCTGCGCGAGGTGGCGGCCGCCGCGGGCCGCCGCTTCGTACCGGCACCTGACACCTCGTTCGCCGCGCTGCGCGAGGAGCAGCTCGACCGGCTCGGCGACCTGATCGAACACCACGCGGACACGGACGCGCTGTGGCGGCTCATCGAGTCCGGCGCGCCGCAAGGACTGCCCTTCATTCCACCGGGAGCGCCCGCATGAGCACAGTGTTGTTGTTGTCGACCGCCGACACGGACCTGCTGGCGGCCCGGGCCGCCGGCGGTGCCTCGTACCGGATCGGCAATCCGACCCGCGTGGACGTCCAGGAGGAGCTTCCGGCCCTGCTGGAGGGCGCGGACATCGCCGTCGTACGGCTGCTCGGCGGCAAGCGGGCCTGGGAGGACGGGCTCGCCGCGCTGAAGGCCTCCGGCATCCCGACCGTGCTGCTCGGCGGCGAAACCGTGCCGGACGCGGAACTGATGGCCGAGTCGTCCGTGCCCGCCGGTGTCGTCGCGGAGGCGCTGAAGTACCTGGTCGAGGGCGGATCCGCCAACCTCACCGAGCTGGCGCGGTTCCTGTCCGACACCGTGCTGCTGACGGGTGAGGGCTTCGCCGCGCCGCAGCAGATGCCCGAGTACGGCGTCCGCGGCGAGCGCGTACAGGCAGCGGGCCGGCCGACGGTCGGCGTGCTCTTCTACCGGGCGCACGAGCTGAGCGGCAACACCGCCTTCGTGGACACCCTGTGCGACGCGATCGAGGCGCAGGGCGCCAACGCGCTTCCCGTGTACTGCGGTTCGCTGCGCGGCGCCGACGCGGGGCTGTACGAGATCCTCGGGCGGGCGGACGCCCTCGTCGCCACCGTCCTCGCCGCCGGCGGCACCCACGCCTCGCAGGCCTCGGCGGGCGGCGACGAGGAGGCCTGGGACATCGGCGCCCTCGCCGAGCTGAACATCCCCGTGCTGCAGGGTCTGTGCCTGACGTCCTCGCGGCTCGCCTGGCAGGAGTCCGACGCCGCCCTCTCCCCCATGGACGCCGCGATGCAGGTGGCGATCCCGGAGTTCGACGGGCGGCTGATCACCGTGCCGTTCTCCTTCAAGGAGCAGGGCCCGGACGACGTGCCCGTGTACGTCGCCGACCCGGAGCGGGCCGCGCGGGTGGCCGGGATCGCCGTACGGCACGCGCGGCTGAAGCACAAGGAGAACGCCGACAAGAGGCTCGCGCTCGTCTTCACCGCGTACCCGACCAAGCACTCGCGGGTCGGCAACGCGGTCGGCCTCGACACGCCCGCGTCGGCGGTACGGGTCCTGGACGCGCTGCGGGAGGCCGGGTACGGCGTCAGCGCCTACCCCGACAACGGCGACGAGCTGATCCACCGGCTCATCGCGGCCGGCGGCCACGACGTGGAGTGGCTGACGGAGGAGCAGCTGGCCGCCGCGCCCGCGCGGGTGCCGCTGGCCGATTACCGGGCCTGGTTCGAGAAGCTGGACCCGGAGCTCAGGGACGCCATGACCGAGGCGTGGGGCGAGCCGCCGGGCAGCCTGTACGTCGACGGGGACGACATCGTGCTGGCGTCGCTGCAGTTCGGGAACGTCGTCGTGATGATCCAGCCGCCGCGCGGCTTCGGCGAGAACCCCATCGCGATCTACCACGACCCGGACATGCCGCCGTCCCACCACTACATGGCGGCCTACCGCTGGCTGGAGAACAGTTTCGGCGCGGACGCCATCGTGCACATGGGCAAGCACGGCACGATGGAGTGGCTGCCGGGCAAGGGCCTCGGGCTCAGCGGCGGTTGCGCCCCGGACGCCGTCCTCGGGGATCTGCCCCTGATCTACCCCTTCATCGTCAACGACCCCGGCGAGGGCACCCAGGCCAAGCGGCGCGGGCACGCCACGGTCGTCGACCACCTCGTACCGCCGATGGCACGTGCCGACACCTACGGCGACCTGGCCAAGCTGGAGCAGCTCCTCGACGAGTACGCGCTGGTCTCCGACCTGGACCCGACGAAGGCCCCGACCGTGCGCGCGCAGATCTGGACGCTGGTGAAGGCGGCCGAACTGCATCACGACCTGCATGTCGACGAGCAGCCGGACGACGAGGCGTTCGACGAGTTCGTCATGCACATCGACGGCTATCTGTGCGAGATCAAGGACGTGCAGATCCGGGACGGCCTGCACATCCTGGGCGGCGGACCGGTCGGGGAACCGCGCGTCAACCTCGTGCTGGCCGTGCTGCGTGCCTCGCAGGTGTGGGGCGGGCAGGCCAACGCGCTGCCGGGCCTCAGGGCGTCGCTCGCGGAGCACTTCGGGCTGGTGGAGAAGGAGTTGCTGGCCGAGCCGGGGGCTCCGGTGAAGGTGCCCGTCGAGTTGACGGACCTGGTCGACGGCCCGTCCCGCAGCGCCGCCGACGCGATCGACCTGCTGGAGCAGCTGTGCCGGCGGGTCGCCGAGGGCATGGAGGAGCGCGGCTGGGCGGTCGCCGAGAGCGCGCCGCTGGTTCGGGAGGTCCTCGGCACCGAACTTCCCGAGGCCGTCGCCGTGCTGGAGTTCGCCTGCGCCGAGGTCGTGCCGCGGCTGGAGCGGACCACGGACGAGATCGGGCACATTCTGCGGGCGCTGGACGGCGGCTACGTCCCGGCCGGTCCCTCCGGTTCGCCGACCCGCGGCCTCGTCAACGTCCTGCCGACGGGCCGGAACTTCTACTCCGTCGACCCCAAGGCGATTCCTTCGCGGCTGAGCTGGGAGGTCGGGCAGTCGCTGGCGGACTCGCTGGTGCAGCGGTATCTGCAGGACACCGGCGACTACCCGAAGTCCGTCGGCCTGACGGTGTGGGGCACCTCGGCCATGCGCACCCAGGGCGACGACATCGCCGAGATCCTGGCGCTGCTGGGCTGCCGGCCGGTGTGGGACGACGCCTCGCGGCGGGTGACCGGGTTCGAGGTGGTCTCACTGGAGGAGCTCGGCCGGCCGCGCATCGACGTCACGGTCCGCATCTCCGGCTTCTTCCGGGACGCGTTCCCGCACGTGGTGGGGCTGATCGACGACGCCGTCCGCGAGGTCGCCGAGCTGGACGAGCCCGCCGAGCGGAACTACGTCCGGGCGCACGCCGACGAGGACACCGCCGAGCACGGCGACCGGCGCCGCGCGACCGCCCGGATCTTCGGCTCCAAGCCGGGGGCGTACGGGGCCGGTCTGCTGCCGCTGATCGACGCCCGCAACTGGCGCTCCGACGCCGACCTCGCCGAGGTGTACGCGGTCTGGGGCGGTTACGCCTACGGGCGCGGGCTCGACGGGCGAGCCGCGCGCGGGGACATGGAGACGGCGTTCAAGCGGATCGCCGTGGCCGCGAAGAACGTCGACACCCGCGAGCACGACCTCGTCGACGCCGACGACTACTTCCAGTACCACGGCGGCATGGTCGCCATGGTCCGCCACCTGACGGGCGCGAGCCCCGAGGCGTACGTGGGTGACTCGGCCACCCCGGATCAGGTGAAGACCCGCACGCTCGGCGAGGAGACGCACCGGGTGTTCCGCGCCCGCGTGGTCAACCCGCGCTGGATGGCGGCCATGCGCAGGCACGGCTACAAGGGCGCCTTCGAGATGGCGGCGACCGTGGACTACCTGTTCGGGTACGACGCCACGGCCGGGGTCGTGGACGACTGGATGTACGAGAAGCTCAGCGCGGAGTACGTCTTCGACCCGGAGAACCGGGACTTCATGAAGAAGTCCAACCCCTGGGCACTGCGCGGCATCACCGAGCGGCTGCTGGAGGCCGCCGACCGCGGGCTGTGGGCCGAGCCGGACGCTCAGACGCTTGAGCGGCTGCGTGCCACCTACCTGGAACTCGAAGGCGACTTGGAGGGCGACGAGAAGTGACCACCCCCTTTCCGTTCACGGCCGTCGTAGGCCAGGACGACCTGCGCCTCGCACTGCTGCTGAACGCCGTGTCCCCGGCGGTCGGCGGAGTGCTGGTGCGCGGCGAGAAGGGCACCGCGAAGTCCACGGCGGTACGCGCCCTGTCGGCGCTGATGCCGCAGGTGGACGTCGTCTCCGGGTGCCGTTTCTCCTGCGACCCGGGCGCCCCCGACCCGGGCTGCCCGGACGGCCCGCACGAGCCCGGGGCCTTCGAGTCCCGGGCGGCCCGCATGGTCGAGCTGCCCGTCGGAGCCTCCGAGGACCGGCTGGTGGGCGCGCTGGACATCGAGCGGGCGCTGTCGGAGGGCGTGAAGGCCTTCGAGCCCGGCCTGCTCGCCGACGCGCATCGCGGCATCCTCTACGTCGACGAGGTCAACCTCCTCCACGACCACCTGGTCGACCTGCTGCTGGACGCGGCCGCGATGGGCGCCTCGTACGTGGAACGCGAGGGCGTCTCCGTGCGGCATGCCGCACGGTTCCTGCTCGTCGGCACCATGAACCCCGAAGAGGGCGAGCTGCGGCCGCAGTTGCTCGACCGGTTCGGGCTGACCGTCGAGGTCGCTGCCTCGCGGGAGCCCGAGCAGCGTGTGGAGGTCGTACGACGGCGGCTGGCGTACGACGACGACCCGGCCGCCTTCGCCGCCCGCTGGGCCGAGGAGGAGGCCGCCGTACGGGCGCGGATCGTTGCCGCGCGGGAACTGCTGCCGTCGGTGCGGCTGGGCGACGGGGCGCTGCGGCAGATCGCGGCGACCTGTGCGGCCTTCGAGGTCGACGGCATGCGCGCCGACATCGTGATGGCGCGGACCGCCACCGCGCTGGCGGCCTGGGCCGGGCGGACCGATGTGCTCGCCGAGGACGTACGGCAGGCCGCGCTGCTCGCGCTGCCGCACCGGCGGCGCCGCAATCCCTTCGACGCGCCCGGTCTCGACGAGGACAAGCTGGACGAGACCCTGGAGGAGTTCTCCGGGGACGACGACCCGGAAACCGACCCGGACACCGACCCGGATCCTGACTCGGGCCCGGACGGGCCCGGTGGGGGCGGCGGGCAGCCGGCGCCCGACGAGGGCCCCCAGGGCCAGGACACCGGCGCCCGGCCCGAGGCCGGGGAGGACGGGGAGCCCCAGCCGTCGGGGGCCGGCGAGCAGTCGGCCGTACGGTCTTCCGAACCGTTCCGCACCAAGGTGCTGAGCGTGCCGGGGATCGGCGAGGGGGCCGCCGGGCGGCGTTCGCGGGCGCGGACCGAGCACGGGCGGACCACCGGAGCCCGGCGGCCGCGGGGCGCGCTCACCAAGCTGCACCTGGCGGCGACCGTGCAGGCCGCGGCGCCGCACCAGCGGGCGCGCGGGCGGTCGGGCCCGGGACTCGTGGTGCGCCGGGACGATCTGCGGCAGGCCACCCGCGAGGGGCGCGAGGGCAATCTCGTGCTGTTCGTCGTGGACGCCTCCGGGTCGATGGCGGCGCGGCAGCGGATGAGTGCCGTCAAGGGGGCCGTGCTGTCGCTGCTGCTGGACGCGTACCAGCGGCGGGACAAGGTGGGCCTGGTGGCGTTCCGCGGGTCGGACGCGGACCTCGCGCTGCCGCCGACCTCGTCCGTGGACGCGGCGGCGGTCCGGCTGGAGTCGCTGCCGACCGGCGGGCGTACGCCGCTCGCCGCCGGGCTGCTGCGCGCGCACGACGTGCTGCGGGTGGAGCGGCTGCGGGATGCGGCGCGACGGCCGCTGGTCGTGGTGGTGACGGACGGGCGGGCCACCGGGGGCCCGGAGCCGGTCGCCCTGGCCGGGCGTGCGGCGCGGCTGTTCGCGGCCGACGGCGTCGCGTCCGTCGTCGTGGACTGCGAGTCGGGGCCGGTGCGGCTGGGGCTGGCCGGGCAGCTCGCGGGCGAGCTGGGCGGCACCGCCGTGACGCTGGACGAGTTGCGGGCCGACTCGATCGCCGGGCTGGTCAGGGATGTGCAGGGGACTTCGAGGAGGGCCGCGTAATGCCGCAGGGACAGCCGAGTGTCATTCCCGACGACGGTCTGACGACCCGCCAGCGGCGCAACCGGCCGCTCGTCGTCGTGCACACGGGCGTCGGGAAGGGCAAGTCCACCGCCGCCTTCGGGCTCGCGCTGCGGGCCTGGAACCAGGGGTGGCCGATCGGGGTGTTCCAGTTCGTCAAGTCGGCGAAGTGGAAGGTCGGCGAGGAGCGGGCGCTGCGGGTGCTCGGGGACTCCGGCGAGGGCGGGTCCGTCGCCTGGCACAAGATGGGCGAGGGCTGGTCCTGGGTGCAGCGCGATGCCCAGATGGACAACGAGGAGAAGGCCCGGGAGGGCTGGGAGCAGGTCAAGCGGGACCTCGCGGCACAGACGTACGGGCTGTACGTGCTGGACGAGTTCGCCTACCCGATGCACTGGGGGTGGGTGGACACGGACGAGGTCGTGGAGGTGCTGGCGAACCGGCCCGGGACGCAGCATGTCGTGATCACCGGGCGCAACGCGCCCGAGAAGCTGGTCGGCCTCGCCGATCTCGTGACCGACATGTCCAAGGTGAAGCACCCCATGGACGCCGGGCAGAAGGGGCAGAGGGGCATCGAGTGGTGATGTCCTTTGTCCCTCGGCTGGTCATTGCCGCGCCCTCGTCGGGCAGCGGCAAGACCACCGTTGCCACGGGGCTGATGGCCGCGTTCGCCGCGCGGGGGCTCGCCGTGTCCCCGCACAAGGTCGGGCCGGACTACATCGACCCCGGGTACCACGCGCTCGCGACCGGGCGGGTGGGGCGGAACCTCGACGCGTACCTGTGCGGGCCGGAGCTGGTCGGGCCGTTGTTCCGGCACGGCGCGCGAGGGTGTGACATCGCCGTCGTCGAGGGCGTGATGGGGCTGTACGACGGGGCGGCCGGTGAGGGCGAGCTGGCCTCCACGGCTCATGTCGCCAAGTTGCTGCGGGCGCCGGTGGTGCTGGTCGTCGACGCGTCGTCGCAGTCCCGGTCGGTGGCGGCGTTGGTGCACGGTTTCGCCTCGTGGGATCCGGAGGTGCGGGTCGGGGGCGTGATCCTGAACAAGGTCGGATCGGACCGGCACGAGGCCTTGTTGCGGGAGGCGTTGGATCAGGCCGGTGTGCCGGTGCTCGGGGTGCTGCGGCGGGTGAAGCAGGTGGACACGCCGGCGCGGCATCTGGGGCTGGTGCCGGTCGCCGAGCGGCGGGCCGAGGCCGTGGAGGCTGTTGCGGCGATGGCCGCGCAGGTGTCCGACGGGTGTGATCTGGACGCGTTGACGGCGTTGGCGCGGGGTGCGGGTGCGTTGTCCTGTGGGGCCTGGGATGCGGCTGAGGCTGTTGCCTCGTCCCCGCCGCCCCAGCCCTTCCCGTCCTCCAGGGGCTCCGCCCCTTCGGCCCCGCCAGGGGGCTCCGCCCCCCGGACCCCCGATCGGCCTGAACGGCCTCGTCCTCAAGCGCCGGACAGGCTGGTTGTTGCCGTTGCCGGCGGTGAGGCGTTCAGCTTTTCCTACGCCGAGCATTCGGAGTTGCTTGCCGCCGCCGGTGCCGAAGTCGTGCCGTTCGATCCCCTGCGGGACGAGGAGCTGCCCGAAGGGACGCGCGGGTTGGTGATCGGGGGCGGGTTCCCGGAGGTGTACGCCTCCGAGCTGTCGGCCAATGAACCCCTGCGCAAGGCCGTTGCCGACCTGGCGCAGAGCGGTGCTCCCGTCGCCGCCGAGTGTGCGGGGCTGCTGTATCTGTGCCGGGAGCTGGACGGGCTGCCGATGTGCGGCGTACTGGACGCCGGGGCGCGGATGACGGAGCGGCTCACCCTGGGGTATCGGGACGCCGTGGCGGTCGGCGACAGTGTGCTCGCGGCGGCGGGGACGCGGATGCGGGGGCACGAGTTCCACCGGACCACCGTGGAGCCCGGCTCGGGGGCGGATCCCGCCTGGGGGGTTCTGTCCCCGCGGCGGCGGGTCGAAGGTTTCGTACAGCGTGGTGTGCACGCGAGTTATCTGCACACGCACTGGGCGTCCGAGCCCGGTGTCGCCCGTCGGTTCGTGGAGAGGTGCCGGACGTCATGAGCAGCAGGCTGATCGGAGTCGGGGTCGGCCCCGGTGATCCGGAGCTGGTGACCGTCAAGGGCGTGAACGCCCTGCGGGAGGCGGACGTCGTCGTCGTGCCCGTGATGGACACCCTGGAGCGCGGGCGGGCCGAGGCGACCGTGTTGCACTACGTGCCCGAGGAGAAGGTCGTCCGGGTCGTGTTCGCCCTCAACGAGCGGACCGATCGGGCTCGGCGCGAGGCGGCCTGGGACGCGGCGGGCGAGCGGGTCGCCGAGTTGCTGCGCGGGCGTGCCGCCGTCGCCTTCGCGACCATCGGCGATCCCAACGTGTACTCGACCTTCACGTATCTCGCGCAGACCATCGCCGAGTCGGTGCCGGGGGTGGTCGTGGAGACCGTGCCCGGGATCACCGCCATGCAGGATCTCGCGGCCCGGTCGGGTGCCGTGCTGACGGAGGGGACCGAGCCGCTGACGCTCGTGCCCGTCACCGCGGGGTCGACGGTGCTCAAGGAGGCACTGGCCGGGCCCGGGACCGTCGTCGCCTACAAGTTCGGGCGGCAGGCCGGGGAGGTCGCCGAGGCGCTGCGGCAGACCGGGCGGCTCGACGACGCTGTCTGGGGCTCGGCGCTGGGGCTGCAGGAGGAATCCATCCGTCCGGCGGCCGAGTTGGACGGCGCCGCCCTGCCGTACCTGTCCACGCTCATCGCGCCCGCGCGGCGCGACGGCGGACGCGGCGGCAAGTTGTGACACCCGTGAACCAGGAGAGGACCAGACCCATGGCCGATGCCCCCGCCGGCAAGGTGACCATCGTCGGTGCCGGCCCCGGCGCCGCCGACCTGCTGACCTTCCGCGCCGCGCGCGCCATCGCCGAGGCCGACGTCGTGATCTGGGCGGCCAGCCTGGTCCAGGCGGAGGTTCTGCAGCACGCGCGGGAGGACGCCGAGGTCCTCGACTCGGCGGCCATGTCGCTGGAGGACGTCGTCGCCGTGTACCGAAGGGCCTTGGAGGAGGGCCTCAAGGTCGCCCGTATCCACTCCGGTGACCCGGCTCTGTGGGGCGGGACGCAGGAACAGGTCGACCGGTGCGCCGAGCTCGGCATCGCGACCGAGATCGTGCCCGGTGTCTCCTCCTTCTCCGCCGTCGCCGCGCTCGCCCAGCGCGAGTTGACGATCCCCGAGGTCGCGCAGTCCGTCGTACTGACCCGGCTCGGCGGCGGCAAGACGCCGATGCCGCCCGGGGAGGAGGTCCGGGAGTTCGCCAAGCACGGCACGACCATGGCGGTGTTCCTGTCGGCCGCCCGCAGCGGGCAGCTCGTGCGGGAGCTGCTGGAGGGCGGTTATCCGACGTCGACCCCGGTCGTGGTCGCGTACCAGGCGACCTGGCCGGAGGAGCTGGTCGTGAGGTGCACGATCGGCACGCTGGAGGAGACGGTCAAGGAACACAAGCTCTGGAAGCACACCCTGTTCCTGGTCGGCCCGGCCCTCGACGCGCACGGCACGCGTTCGCACCTGTACCACCCGGGTCACTTCCACGGGTACCGCAAGGCGGACCCTCAGGCCCGCAGAGCCCTGCGCGAACGGGGTGCCAGTACATGATCACCGTGGTCGGGACCGGGACGGGCACGCCCCCGGGCGAGGACGTCCTCGCCGGGGCCGGGCTGGTCGTCGGCGGACGGCGGCATCTGGACGCGGTACGGCTGCCGGAGACGGCCGAGCAGGTCGTGCTCGGGCCGCTGGCGCCCGCCCTCGACACCGTCGAGCGATATGTCGACAAGGGCGGTCGTGTCGTGGTGCTGGCGTCCGGGGATCCCGGCTTCTTCGGGATCGTGCGGGTGCTGGCCGAGCGGTTCGGGCCGGAGCGGCTCGACGTGCGGCCCGGTGTGTCCTCCGTCGCCGCCGCGTTCGCACGGATCGGGCTGCCGTGGGACGACGCGGTGGTGGTCAGCGCCCACGGCCGGGAGCTGCGGACGGCCGTCAACGTGTGCCGGGCGCAGGCGAAGACGGCCGTGCTGACCGGGCCGGGCGCGGGGCCGGCGGAGCTGGGTGCCGCGCTGCGGGACGAGGCCCGGGTCCTGGTCGTCGCCTCCGGGCTCGGCTCGGAGCGGGAGCGCGTGGAGCGGGTGACGCCCGCCGAGGCCGCCGCCCGCGACTGGGGTACGGCGGTGAACGTGGTGCTGTGCCTGGACGAGGCGCGGGCGCTCGGTCCCGTACGGACGGTCGCGGGGCCCGGGGAGCGGCCCGCCGGCTGGGCCCTGGACGAGGGGGAGTTCGCCCACCGCGACTCGATGATCACCAAGTTCGAGGTACGGGCGCTGGCCCTGGCGCGGCTGGGGCCGCGCGTGGGTGACCTGGTGTGGGACGTGGGCGCGGGCTCGGGTTCCGTGGCCGTGGAGTGCGCGCGGCTGGGCGCCGCCGTCACCGCCGTGGAGAAGACCGCGGACGGCGTGGAGCGGATCCGCGCCAACGCCGCCGCGCACGGGGTCGGCGTACGGGTGGTGCACGGGGCCGGCCCCGGAGGCGCTGCCGGAGCTCGACGAGCCCGACGCGGTGTTCGTCGGCGGCGGGGGGCGGGATCTGCCCGCCATCGTCGCGGCGTGCGCGCGGCGGGCCCGGCGGGCCGTGGTCGTGGCGATGGCCGCGCTGGACCGCGTGCCGGCGGCGCGCGAGGCGCTGAGGAGCGCCGGGTTCTCCTGCGACGGTGTGCTGTTGCAGTCGTCGCGGCTCGCGCCGCTGCCGGGGGACGTGACCCGGCTCGCGGCGGCAAATCCCGTTTTTCTGCTGTGGGGCGTCCGGCCTCCGGTACGTATCGATGTGCATGTCGAACAAGAAGGAGTCGCTCAGTGATCGGCCTCATTTCCGCCACCGCGGCGGGAGCGGCAGCGCGGGACCGGCTGGCCGCCGCTTGGCCGGACCGCACGCGGGTGTACGAGGGTCCCGTCGGGGACGCCGTACGGGCCGCGTTCGCGCAGTGCGAGCAGCTCGTGTGCTTCCTGGCGACGGGGGCGGTGGTGCGGCTGGTGGCACCGCTGCTGTCCGGCAAGACGGCCGACCCGGGTGTGGTGTGCGTCGACGAGGGCGGCCGGTTCGCGGTGTCCCTGCTGGGCGGGCACGCGGGCGGGGCCAACGAACTCGCCCGTGGGGTCGGCGAGTTGCTGGGCGCCGAGCCCGTGGTGACGACGGCGACGGACGCGGTGGACCTGCCGGGTCTGGACACCCTCGGCCTGCCGGTGGAGGGCGATGTCGCCGGGGTGTCGCGGGCGTTGCTGGACGGCGAGGAGGTGGCGCTGCGGGCCGAGGTGGCCTGGCCGCTGCCGCCGCTGCCGCTGACGGCAGAGGGGGCGTACACGGTCCGGCTGACGGACCGGCTCGTCGAGGCGGCCGAGCGCGAGATGGTGCTGCGGCCGCCGTCCCTGGTCGTCGGGGTCGGGGCGTCCAAGGGTGCCCCCGTCGAGGAGGTGCTCGCACTGGTCGAGGACGCCCTGCGGGAGGCCGGGCTGTCGGCGGCGTCCGTCGCCGAGCTCGCCACCGTCGACGCCAAGGCTGAGGAGCCGGGCATCGTCGAGGCCGCGCGGCGGCTCGGTGTGCCGCTGGTGACGTACTCCTCAGGGGAGCTGGCCGAGGTCGAGGTGCCGAACCCGTCCGACGCGCCGCTCGCCGCCGTCGGCACCCCGTCGGTGGCCGAGGCCGCAGCGCTCGTCGGCGGGGGTGAACTCCTCGTCCCCAAGCGGAAGTCGGCGGCCAGCCCGGCGATGGCGACCTGTGCCGTCGTACGGCGTCCGGGGCGCGGGCGGCTCGCGGTGGTGGGGCTCGGGCCGGGCGCCCGGGACCTGCGTGACGCCGCGCGCGACGGCCGAACTCCGGCGCGCCTCCGTCCTGGTCGGGCTCGACCAGTACGTCGACCAGATCCGCGATCTGCTGCGGCCCGGCACCCGGATCCTGGAGTCGGGGCTCGGGGCCGAGGAGGAGCGGGCGCGCACTGCCGTCGAGGAGGCCCGCAAGGGGCAGGCCGTCGCACTGATCGGAAGCGGGGACGCGGGCGTGTACGCCATGGCCTCCCCCGCGCTCGCCGAGGCCTGTGACGACATCGACGTGGTCGGCGTGCCCGGCGTGACGGCGGCGCTCGCGGCCGGGGCGATCCTGGGTGCGCCGCTGGGCCACGACCATGTGTCGATCAGCCTGTCCGACCTGCACACGCCGTGGGAGGTCATCGAGCGGCGGGTGCGGGCGGCGGCCGAGGCGGACCTCGTGGTCACCTTCTACAACCCGCGTTCGCGCGGCCGTGACTGGCAGCTGCCCAAGGCCCTGTCGATCCTCGCCGAGCACCGGACGCCGACGACGCCGGTCGGTGTCGTACGCAACGCCTCGCGGCCGGACGAGTCCGCGCGGGTCACGACCCTGGCCTCGCTCGACCCGGCCACGGTCGACATGATGACGGTCGTGACCGTGGGCAACACCGCCACCCGCGAGATCGCCGGGCGCATGGTGACGCCGCGCGGCTACCGCTGGCAGGCATCGCGGGAGGGCGCCGAGTGAACCGCCTCGTTCATCCGATCGAGGAGGAGTCCTACCGGCGTCTGCGCGCCCGCCTGGACACCTCGCACTTCCCGCCGCTGACCCGGGCGGTCGTGGAGCGGGTCATCCACTCCGCCGCCGACCTCGACTACGCGAGCGATCTCGTCATGGACGAGAGCCGGTTGGAGAAGGCGCACGCCGCTCTGCACGCCGGCGCGCCCGTGGTCGTGGACGTGGAGATGGTCGGCGCCGGTATCACCCGGCGCGAGACCGTCTGCCGTCTCAGGGACGCCGGGTCCGGGCCGGGGCTGACCCGTTCCGCGCATGCGATCCGGCTCGCCCACGAGCAGGTCGGCCCAGGTGCCCTCTGGGTGATCGGCAACGCCCCGACCGCGCTGGAGGAGCTGCTGACGCTCGACGCCGACCCCGCGCTCGTCATCGGTCTGCCCGTCGGGTTCGTCGGAGCCGTCGAATCGAAGGCCGCGCTGCGCGAGAGCGGGCTGCCCGCCGTGAGCAACGTGTCCGAGAAGGGCGGCTCCGCGGTCGCCGCGGCCGCGCTCAACGCCCTGCTGTACCACCCCACTTCCGCCAAGGAGAAACTGTGACCACCCCGCCCGCCCTGCTCATCGCCGGCCACGGCACCCGCGACGAAGCCGGAGCCGAGGCGTTCCGCGACTTCGTACGGGAGCTGGGGGCCCGGCACCCCGAACTGCCCGTCGCGGGCGGCTTCATCGAGCTGTCCCCGCCGCCGCTGGGCGAGGCCGTCACCGAACTGGTGGAGCGGGGCGTACGGCGCTTCGCCGCCGTGCCGCTGATGCTGGTGTCCGCCGGGCACGCCAAGGGCGACATCCCGGCGGCGCTGGCCCGCGAGAAGGAGCGGCACCCGGGCATCTCGTACACGTACGGGCGTCCGCTCGGCCCGCACCCGGCGCTGCTGAGCGTGCTGGAGCGGCGGCTGGACGAGGCGCTGGGCGGCGGCTCCGGGCGCACGCCCGGTGACCGGGCCGACGTGACGGTGCTGCTGGTCGGGCGCGGCTCCACGGACCCGGACGCCAACGCCGAGGTGCACAAGGCGGCGCGGCTGCTGTGGGAGGGCCGCGGGTACGCGGGTGTCGAGACGGCGTTCGTGTCGCTGGCGGCGCCGGACGTGCCGAGCGGGCTCGACCGGTGCGTGCGGCTGGGGGCGCGGCGGATCGTGGTCCTGCCGTACTTCCTGTTCACCGGCATCCTGCCGGACCGGGTGCGGCAGCAGACGGAGGGCTGGGCGGCGGCGCACCCGGAGGTCGAGGTGCGCTCGGCCGACGTCATCGGGCCGGAGCCGGAGCTGCTGGACCTGGTGTGGGAGCGGTACGAGGAGGCCGTCAAGGGCGACCTGCGGATGAACTGCGACTCGTGCGTGTACCGCATCGCGCTGCCGGGCTTCGAGGACAAGGTGGGTCTGCCGCAGCAGCCGCACTTCCACCCGGACGACGACGGCCACCACCACGGGCACGGCCACGGCACCACCACCACGGCGCACACTCGCATGCGCACTGAGAGCGGGCACGATCTGCGCCACCACGGGGACGCGGAGGTCCGCGACGACGGCGGCTCGCTCGTCGACCTCGCCGTGAACGTCCGCGCCGGACACGCCGCCGGTCTGGCTGCGGGAACACATCGCCGCGTCGCTCGGCGGGCTCGCGGCCTACCCGGACGGGCGGGCCGCGCGGGCGGCGGTGGCGGCGCGGCACGGACTGCCGGTGGAGCGGGTGCTGCTGACGGCGGGGGCGGCGGAGGCGTTCGTGCTGCTGGCGCGGGCGCTGAAGGTGCGGCGACCGGTCGTCGTGCACCCGCAGTTCACGGAGCCGGAGGCGGCGCTGCGGGACGCGGGGCACACGGTCGAGCGGGTGCTGCTGCGTGCGGAGGACGGCTTCCGGCTGGACCCGGCGGCCGTTCCCGAGGCCGCGGACCTGGTGGTGATCGGCAATCCGACGAACCCGACGTCGGTGCTGCATCCGGCGGAGGCGATCGCCGGACTCGCCCGTCCCGGGCGGGTGCTGGTGGTGGACGAGGCGTTCATGGACGCGGTGCCGGGCGAGCGCGAGGCCCTGGCGGGCCGCGTCGACGTGCCGGGCCTGGTGGTGCTGCGCAGCCTGACCAAGACGTGGGGGCTGGCCGGGCTGCGGATCGGCTACGTGCTGGCGGCGCCGGAGACGATCGAGGACCTTCAGCGGGCGCAGCCGCTGTGGCCGGTGTCGACGCCGGCGCTGGCCGCGGCGCAGGCGTGCGTGGGACCGCGGGCGCGTGGCGGAGGCGGCCCACGCGGCCCACCGCGTCGCCGCGGACCGAGCGCATCTGCTGGCGGGCCTCGCCCGGTTCGCCGCGGCCGGGCTGCGGGTGGTCGAGCCCGCGCAGGGCCCGTTCGTCCTGGTCCGCCTGCCGCACGCGGCGGCCGTACGCCGGCGCCTGCGCGACCTCGGCTACGCCGTGCGCCGCGGCGACACGTTCCCCGGCCTGGACGAGGAGTGGCTGCGGCTGGCGGTACGGGACCGGGCGACGGCGGACGGGTTTCTGCGGGCGCTGGAGCGTGCGGTGACGGGCTGAGCGCCGCCCTGGGCGGCCCATGTGCCCGGGCTTCCCGGTGGGCCGCTCGTCGGGGTCGCGGGCTCGTCGCGCTGTCGGCCGGCATCGGCGGGCGCCTGCCCGACCTGGGCAACTCCCCCGCGTCTCCACCGGGCGGTGTGCCGTCCTGAGGATGACGAACCGGCGGCACGCCGGTGAATGCGCCCCGGGCCGGCACGGCGGAGCAGCGGGCGATCCGGGCCCGGCCGTCCTCCTGGAACGATCCCCACGCCCGGCCACCCAGGCCTGTCTGACGCCCCGCAGCGGGATGTCAGCTCCGGCGGCGGGCCAGGACCACCGCTCCCCCGCCCGCGGCGAGCAGGGCGATCGCGCCGCCCACGAGGTACGGGGTCGTGGAGCTGCCGCCCGTCTCGGCCAGGCCCTCCTCGGCGGGGGCGCCCTGCGGCTCGACGTCGGCGGGGGCGGCGCTCGGCTCGGCCGGTGGCTGAGCGGCGGGCGCGGCGTTCGGCGTCTCGCAGGTCGCCTCGGCCAGGGTGAGCGTGCCGTTCACCTCGGCCACGTTCAGTTTCAGCGGGTTGACGGACACCTTGAGTTCGAGGGCGGTGGCGGCGGCCGTCCGGGACGTCGTCCGCGTCCGGGAGAGGTCCAGCCGTACCTCGCCCGCGCCCGGCACCTTGACGTCCGTAGGACCGCCGGCGGTCAGGGTGACGCGCTTGCCGAGCACGGTCACCGAACCCGGCAGGCCGGTCGTGGCCACCGGCTTCTTCCCGGCCTCACAGGTGGCCTTCGAGGTGACCTGCTCGATCTCGACGAGCGACAGCAGCGGCAGGCCGGGCACATGGACGCGGGCGCGGGCCAGGGTGGTGCTCCCCTCGGCCTTCGTGGCGGTCGCCGTGGCTCTCGCCTGTGCCGCCTGTGCGCTCAGCACGCTGAAGGGCCGCCCGCCGTCCACCGCGTCCAGGCGGGCGGTCAGCGCGGTCTTCCCGGCGCTCTGCGGGGCCTGGACCTCGTCGAGGGAGACGGCGAGCGGGACGTCGACCGACTTGTTCAGCAGGGAGACGTCGAGGCCGGTACGCAGGACGACGGCGCTCGCACGGCCGTGGTCGCCGGTGGCGTGCGCCGGGCTCACGCCGGTCAGCGCCACAGGCCCGGCGGCGAGGGCCGTGGCCGTCGCCACGGTCGCCAGGCAGCGTGCGGGCATGCGGAAGGAAGTGCTGTTCACGGTGGGACTCCCAGGAGAGACAAGCTCGGGACCCGGAAAGAATCGCGCACCCGGCATACGGCGTCAGCGATCTGACACCCCTTCACTCCAACGTGGCGATACCGTGGAAGTTTTCGATTCTCCAGGCACAGGCGTTCCTCGCCATCACCCTCGCGGCTACCCGACCACGCGCCCGTTCAGCACCACCCGGCGCGGCGCCGCCAGCACGCGTACGTCCGTCCGCGGGTCCTCGTCGTAGACGACGAGGTCGGCCGGGGCGCCCTCGTCCAGGCCGGGGCGGCCGAGCCAGGTCCGGGCCCTCCAGGTTCCCGCCGACAGCGCCTCCAGGGGCGGGATGCCCGCGGTGACCAGTTCGGCGACCTCGGCCGCCGCCAGGCCGTGGGCGAGGCCGCCGCCGGCGTCGGTGCCGACGAAGACGGGGATCCCGGCGTCGTAGGCGCCCCGGACGGTGTCGTAGCGGCGTTCGTGGAGCCGGCGCATATGGGCCGACCAGCGCGGGAACCGGGACTCGCCGCCGTCGGCGAGCTGCGGGAAGGTCGCGATGTTGACCAGGGTCGGGACGATGGCGACGCCCCGTTCGGCGAACAGCGGGATGAGGTCCTCGGTCAGGCCCGTGGCGTGTTCGATGCAGTCGATGCCCGCCTCGACGAGGTCCCGCAGGGAGTCCTCCGCGAAGCAGTGCGCGGTGACCCGGGCGCCCAGGTCGTGGGCCGCGGCGATCGCCGCCTCGACGGCCTCGCGGGGCCAGCAGGCCGACAGGTCGCCGAGGTCGCGGTCGATCCAGTCGCCGACCAGCTTGACCCAGCCGTCGCCGCGCCGGGCCTCCTGGGCGACGTAGGCGACCAGGTCCTCCGGCTCGATCTCCCAGGCGTAGTTGCGGATGTAGCGGCGGGTGCGGGCGATGTGCCGCCCGGCGCGGATGATCTTCGGCAGGTCGTCACGGTCGTCGACCCAGCGGGTGTCGGAGGGCGAACCCGCGTCGCGGATCAGCAGCGTGCCGGCGTCCCGGTCGGTCAGGGCCTGCTTCTCGGCCACGTCCTGGGGGACCGCGCCGTGCCGGTCCAGTCCCACGTGGCAGTGCGCGTCGACGAGGCCGGGCAGGGTCCAGCCCTTGACGGTGCGGACGTCGCGAGCGCCGGCGGGACGGTCGTAGCAGACGCGGCCGTCCACCACCCACAGTTCGTCCCGGACGTCCTCGGGCCCGACGAGCACCCGTCCCTTCACGTGCAGCACCGTGCGATCGCTCATGCATCGCACCTTAGTGAGCCGCCTGCCGCGCCTCGAAGGGGGCCGGTGTCCGCGGGCCTCACCCGGAAGGGGGGCGGGACCCGCCGGTTACCCTCGATGCCGTCGACCCCGTGAGTGAAGAGAGCCCCACCGTGACGCATCCGTTTCTGGACCTTGCCCCGCTCGGCGCGGACCGCTTCGCCGCGATCGAGGACCGTGTGGCGCGGCTGCTGAGCACCGAGCAGGACGTCGTGATCATGCAGGGCGAGGCGTTGCTGCCGCTGGAGGGCGCGATCCGCGCCGCGGCCGGTGCGGGCACGACGGCGCTGAACGTCATCACGGGCCCGTACGGCCAGACCTTCGGCGACTGGCTGCGGGACTGCGGTGCCACGGTGGTCGACCTGGCGGTGCCCTTCCACACGGCGGTCACGGCCGAGCAGATCCGGCAGGCCTTCGCGGAGCACCCGGAGATCGACTTCGTGTCCCTGGTGCACGCGGAGGCGGCGACCGGCAACACCAACCCGGTCGCGGAGATCGGCGAGGTGGTGCGGGCGCACGGGGCGCTGTTCTACCTGGACGCGGTGGCGTCGATCGGCGCCGAGCCGGTGCTGCCGGACGCGTGGGGCGTGGACCTGTGCGTGATCGGGGCGCAGAAGGCGATGGGCGGCCCGGCCGGGGTGTCGGCGGTGTCGGTGAGCGAGCGGGCCTGGGCCCGGATGGCGGCGAACCCGCGGGCGCCGCGCCGATCGTATCTGTCGCTCCTCGACTGGAAGGAGCGGTGGATCGACGGCGGCCGCAAGGCGCTGCTGCACGCTCCGGCCCAGCTGGAGATGCTGGCGCTTCAGGCGTGCGTGGAGCGGATCGAGGCGGCGGGGCCCGATGCCGTGATGGCCCGGCACGCCTCGGCGGCGGCGGCCACGCGGGCCGGTGCGCTCGCGCTCGGTGGCGGACTGGAGCCGTACGTGTACGAGGCCCGGGACGCGGCGCCCGTCGCCACGACGCTGCGGGCGCCGTCCGGGGTGGTGGCGTCGGAGCTGGTGGCCAGGGCGCTTGAGGCGGATCCGGCGGTGCCGCTGGCGGCGGGCGGTGGTGCGCTGGCCAAGGAGATGATCCGGGTCAACCACTACGGCGCCGACGCGACGCCGGGCGCTGTGCGGGCGAGTCTGGCGGCGTTGGGGGCGGCGCTCTTCGAGCAGGGGCTGCGGGTGGATGTGGAGGGGGCGCTGCGGGCCGTCGAGGGTGCGTGGCGGTAGCCGCGAGCTGAGAGCCACCGGGGGATCCGCTCCGGTGCCCCGTTGTCAGTGGCCCGTGCCATGCTCCCCGCATGACCTCCGACACCCCGGCCAACACGCCCCAGACCCTCCCCGACGGCCGTCCCGTCCCGCACCTCACCGGTGACGAGCGGACCATGCTCGAGAGCTGGCTGGACTTTCACCGGGCCACGCTGGAGCTGAAGTGCGCCGGGCTGGACGACGCGCAGGTGCGCACCGCGTCGGCCGAGCCGTCGGGACTGACGCTGCTCGGGCTGGTGCAGCACCTCGCCGAGGTCGAGCGGAACTGGTTCCAGCGGGTGGCCGCCGGTCTCGACGTACCGCCCCTGTTCGAGGACGCGACCGGCTATGCGCTGGACCCCGGGCGGGGCCTCGACGAGGCGCTCGGGATCTGGCGGCGCGAGATCGCCCGGGGGCGGGAGCTGTGCGCGGGGCTGCCGCTGGACCACATCGGACGGGTCGCCGAGGGGCCGATACCGGGGATGGGGGTCAGCATGCGCTGGGTGCTCATTCACATGATCGAGGAGTACGCGCGGCACAACGGTCACGCCGATCTCCTGCGGGAACGCATCGACGGAGTGACCGGGGCCTGAATTACACGTGCCTTCCGCGGCATCTCACATGTAAGCTGGCACACAATTAGGAATTCTTTCAAGAACAGCTTCCCGTATTCTTCTGCCCGCTTTCCCCGGTCCTAAACCCAAAGATTTTGAGGACAATCGGCGAGGGAATTCGGGCAGATCTCGTGGGGATTACATGGCTGTGACGCGTTACACACCGTGACCGTTTCGCCCGATATTACCGTGACAATATCGGGCATCTCACCGCCCTCCCCCCGTAAGTCTCGCGCCCGCGCGATAACACAGACCTGGCTCATACGTAACCCCGATCGGCGATGCAATTTTGAATTTCGCTGGGTAAGTTCAATTCGTATGACTGCCGTACAAGCAGATCCGCAAATCGATCGACCCACAGTGGCTGACGGAGCCGCGCTGTGGCGGATGGCGAAGGACTCGAAGGTTCTCGACCTGAACTCGTCCTACAGCTATCTGCTGTGGTGCCGCGACTTCGCGGCGACGTCGGCCGTGGTGCGCGACGAGCACGGCGAGCCGATGGGCTTCATCACCGGGTACGTGCGGCCGGACAGCCCGCGCACCCTGCTGGTCTGGCAGGTGGCGGTGGACGAGGCACACCGCGGGCGCGGGCTGGCCGCCACGCTGCTCGACGGTCTGGTCGCCCGGACCGTTGCCGAGCTCGGAGTGACGACGGTGGAAACCACCATCACCCCGGGCAACACCGCCTCGGAGCGCCTGTTCACGTCGTTCGCCGAGCGTCACGGCGCCCGGCTGGAGCGCGAGGTGCTCTTCGACACGGCCGTGTTCCCCGACGGTCCGCACGACCCCGAGGTCCTGTACCGCATCGGCCCGCTGTCCCACTGACTTTCCGCCCGACCCCCGCAGACTTCCCCCACGCACCGAGGAGCGATTCGTCGTGACCATCACCCAGCCCGACCTGAGCATCTTCGAGACTCTTGAGTCCGAGGTGCGCAGCTACTGCCGCGGCTGGCCCACCGTTTTCGACCGCGCGGTGGGCAGCCGTATGTACGACGAGGACGGCCATGAGTACCTCGACTTCTTCGCCGGAGCGGGATCACTGAACTACGGGCACAACAACCCGGTCCTGAAACGCGCGCTGATCGACTACCTGGAGCGCGACGGCGTCACGCACGGGCTCGACATGTCGACCACCGCCAAGCGCACGTTCCTGGAGGCCTTCCAGAACCTGCTGCTGCGGCCGCGCGACCTGCCGTACAAGGTCATGTTCCCCGGCCCGACCGGCACCAACGCCGTGGAGGCCGCGCTGAAGCTGGCGCGGAAGGTGAAGGGGCGCGAGTCGATCGTGTCGTTCACCAACGCCTTCCACGGCATGTCGCTCGGCTCGCTCGCCGTGACCGGCAACGCCTTCAAGCGGGCCGGGGCCGGCATCCCGCTGGTGCACGGTACGCCGATGCCTTTCGACAACTACTTCGAAGGCACGGTCGAGGACTTCCTCTGGTTCGAGCGGCTCCTGGAGGACCAGGGCTCGGGTCTCAACAAGCCCGCCGCGGTGATCGTCGAGACCGTGCAGGGCGAGGGCGGCATCAACGTGGCCCGGCCCGAGTGGCTGCGTGCCCTGTCCGAGCTGTGCGAGCGGCAGGACATGCTGCTGATCGTCGACGACATCCAGATGGGCTGCGGCCGTACCGGCGCCTTCTTCTCCTTCGAGGAGTCGGGCATCGTGCCGGACATCGTCACCGTCTCGAAGTCGATCAGCGGCTACGGCATGCCCATGTCGCTGTGCCTGTTCAAGCCCGAGCTCGACGTCTGGGAGCCCGGCGAGCACAACGGCACCTTCCGCGGCAACAACCCCGCGTTCGTCACGGCCACCGCGACCCTGGAGACGTACTGGGCCGACGGCTCGGCCATGGAGAAGCAGACCCGCAAGCGCGGCGAGCAGGTCGAGCAGGCGCTGATCTCCATCACCGAGGAGAACCTGGCCGACGTGAAGGAGTACCGGGGCCGCGGCCTGGTGTGGGGCCTGGAGTTCCACGACAAGGAGCGCGCGGGCAAGGTCGCCAAGCGCGCCTTCGAGCTCGGGCTGCTCATCGAGACGTCCGGCCCCGAGAGCGAGGTCGTCAAGATGCTCCCCGCCCTCACCATCACGCCCGAAGAGCTGGACGAGGGCCTGCGCACGCTGGCCCGCGCCGTCCGAGAGACCGCCTGACACGCACACCGAGCACCACTCACCGAGGAGGCATCGCAGCACCGTGATTGTCCGTTCGTTCAAGGAGATCGAAGGTACCGACCGGCACGTGAAGTCAGCGTCCGGTACGTGGGAGAGCAAGCGCATCGTCCTGGCCAAGGAGAAGGTCGGCTTCTCCCTGCACGAGACGGTCCTCTACGCGGGTACGGAGACGTCGATGTGGTATGCGAACCACATCGAGGCCGTCGTCTGCGTGGAGGGTGAGGCCGAGCTGACCGACCACGAAACCGGGCAGTCGTACACCATCACGCCCGGCACCATGTACCTCCTGGACGGGCACGAGAAGCACACGCTCCGGATCAAGCAGGACTTCCGCTGCCTCTGCGTCTTCAACCCGCCTGTCACCGGACGGGAGGACCACGACGAGAACGGCGTATACCCGCTGCTCACCGAGGAGGTGTGACGTTTCATGACCGCCACCACCGACACCACCACCGGTATCCCCGATCTCTATCCGAGTCGTGGCACCAACGAGGTGGAGACGCCGCGGCAGGACCCGGTCGTCTGGGGCGCGCCCGACGCACCCGGTCCGGTCGCGCCGGCCGACCTGCTGTCGTTCGAGCGCGACGGCTTCCTCGCCATCGACGAGCTGATCACCGAGGACGAGGTCGCCGTCTACCGGAACGAGCTGAACCGGCTGGTGACCGACGAGGACATCCGTGCCGACGGGCGGTCGATCGTGGAGCCGCTGTCCAAGGAGATCCGCACGGTCTTCGAGGTGCACAAGATCA
Source organism: uncultured Actinomycetota bacterium (assembly GCA_963798065.1). GTDB lineage: Bacteria > Actinomycetota > Actinomycetes > Streptomycetales > Streptomycetaceae > Streptomyces. The sequence goes on from CAWCSC010000003.1 coordinate 481,843, forward strand.
GCGAGGTGTTCGCGAGGCTGGTGCGCGACGAGCGGGTCGTCGGCCGGGCACGGCAGATCCTCGGCTCGGACGTCTACGTCCACCAGTCGCGGATCAACGTCAAGCCGGGCTTCGGGGCGAGTGGCTTCTACTGGCACTCGGACTTCGAGACGTGGCACGCCGAGGACGGTCTGCCGCGGATGCGTACGGTGTCGGTCTCGATCGCGCTGACCGAGAACTACGACACCAACGGCGGACTCATGATCATGCCGGGGTCGCACAAGACGTTTCTCGGGTGCTCGGGGGCCACGCCGAAGGACAACTACAAGAAGTCGCTGCAGATGCAGGACGCGGGCACGCCCTCCGACGAGGCGCTGACCCGGCTGGCCTCGCAGCACGGCATCAAGTTGTTCACGGGCAAGGCCGGTTCGGCGACGTGGTTCGACTGCAACTGCATGCACGGTTCCGGCGACAACATCACGCCGTTCCCGCGCAGCAACGTGTTCATCGTGTTCAACAGCGTGGAGAACACGGCGGTCGAGCCGTACGCGGCGCCGGTGCGGCGGCCGGAGTACATCGGGGCGCGGGACTTCACGCCGGTGCGGTGATTGCTTCACGCGGTGAAGCGACCGTGTGACACAGCTGCCGGGTGGGGCCTCCTCGTGTGGGACGGGAGGCCCCGCCCGGTTTTTTCATGCCTGTTTCCTCAGGCGGACAGGACGTCCAGGAGACGGTCGACGTCCGCGGGGGTGTTGTAGAGGTGGAACGCGGCCCGTAGATTGCCGGCCCGGTCGGACACCTGGATGCCCGCCCGGCTCAGCTCGCCCTGCCGGTGGCCGAGTCCCGGCACCGACACGATCGCCGAGCCCGGCGCGGGAACGGGCTCGTGGCCCAGCCCGGCGAGCCCGGCACGGAAGCGGTCCGCGAGAGCGAGATCGTGGGCGTGCACGGCGTCGACGCCGAGTTCCTCGAGCAGCTCCAGGGAGGCGCGCAGCCCGGCGTAGGTGAAGAGGGCGGGGCTGATGTCGAACCGCCGTGCGGAGTCGGCGAGTTGCTCGACGGGGCCGTAGCAGCTGTCCCAGGGGACCTCACCGGCGACCCAGCCGGCGAGCAGCGGGGTGAGCCCGCCGAAGCCCTGCGGGGCGACGAAGAACGCGGCCCCGTGCGGCCCCATGCAGCCACTTGAAGCCGACGGCGGCGAGGAAGTCGTCCGCGTCGGCCTCCATCGGCAGCCAGCCGGCGGACTGGGAGGCGTCGACGTAGGTGCGGGCCCCGTGCGTCCGGGCCGCCGCGCGCACGGCGGGCAGGTCGGCGAGCCGGCCGTCGGCGGACTGGGCGGAGCTGACCGCGACGAGAGCGGTGCCGGGGCGGACGGACTCGGCGAGCCGCTCCAGGGGCACGGCGCGCACCTTGAGGTCGCCACGCACGTGGAACGGGTTCACCAGGGAGGCGAAGTCGCCCTCCGCCGTGAGGATTTCGGCGCCTGCGGGCAGCGACGCGGCGATCAGCCCGCCGTACTCGGCGACCGAGGCCCCGGTCGCGACGCGCTCGGCCGGCACGCCGGCCAGCCGGGCGAAGGACGCGCGGGCGGCCTCCACGTCCTCGTACAGGGGACCCAGGGGCGTGCCCTCGGCACGCATCCGCACGGCCTGGTGCAGGGCGGTGACGGTACGGGCGGGCAGCAGCCCGTTGCTCGCGGTGTTGAGGTAGGTGTGCTTCGGGGTGAACTCGGCGCGGACGAGGTTCTCGAAGGTCTCCATGGGACCACTCTGCGTCCCCGGGGAACCCCCCGTCCATTGCCGAATTCTGCGCGATGTCGCTAAGAAGCACTTATATATAGGCCCCGACCTGCGGGTTTCAGCGCTGGGGCACCGCACAGCCGTCCGGACCACACGCGTCCGCGCCGTCGATGCCGCCGCTGTCGACGACCTTCAGCGGTGCGCGCTCGCCGTACGCCTGGGTCAGGGCCTGGGCGAAGACCTCGGCGGGCTGGGCGCCGGAGACGCCGTAGGTGCGGTCGAGCACGAAGAACGGCACGCCGTTCGCGCCGAGCTGCGCGGCCTCCTGCTCGTCGGCCCGGACCTCGGCGGCGTACGCCTCCGGGTCGGCGAGCACCGCGCGGGCGGCGTCCGCGTCGAGCCCGGCGGCCACCGCAAGCTCCACAAGCCGCTCGTCCGCAGCGAAAACCGAGCGCTCCTCGGCGAAGTTGGCGCGGTACAGCAGGTCGAGCAGCTGCTCCTGGCGGCCCTGTTCCCTGGCGAAGTGGAGCAGGCGGTGCATGTCGAAGGTGCTGCCGTGGTCGCGGCCCCGGGTGCGGTAGTCCAGCCCCTCGGCGGCGGCCTGCGCGCCCAGATTGTCCTCGCCCGCCTCGGCCTGTGCCGCGCTCATCCCGTACTTCCTGGTGAGCATCGTGATCACGGGCTGGATGTCGTCCTTGGCGCGGCCCGGGTCCAGCTCGAAGGAGCGGTGCACCACCTCGACCTCGTCGCGGTACGGGAAGTCCCGCAGCGCCTTCTCGAAGCGGGCCTTGCCCACGTAGCACCAGGGGCAGGCGATGTCGCTCCAGATCTCGACGCGCATGTCTCGGCTCTCTCCAGCTCGCACGGGTACGGAGACTCCCTCCGCCGAGTGCATGAACGTTCAAGCAGCAGGCTTCATTCCCCGGGCACGTCGAAGCGGAGCCGGAGGTGGTGATCGTCCGCGGCGACCGGCCACTCCGGGTCCGGCACCCAGCCCTGGCGACCGTAGAAGCCCCGCGCCCGCTCGTTGCCCACATGCACGTCGAGCCCGGCCGTACGCACCCCGCCGATCCGCCACTCCTCCACACAGGCGGCGTGCAGGGCGGTGCCGATGCCCAACCGCCAGTGGCCCGGGTCGACATGGAACTGGAACAGCTTGACGGTGCCCGCGGGAGCCCCCTCCGCCCTGCGGAAGGAGGCGATCCCGGCCATGCTCCCCTCGCGCACCGCAACCAGCACCCGACCGTCGGCCCGCCCGATCGCCTCCCGCCACCCGCCCAGCCAGTCGGCACCGTCGTCCGGGAACCCGGCCGGGTAGTACGTGGCCCGGGCCCTCCGATGCAGCGCGGCGACCTCCTCGGCTTCGGCGGGCAGGGCGGTCCTGATCACCAGGGGTGCGGTGGTCCGGTTCGTCTCGATCATGCAGCGGAGGACGTGCCGGTGGGGGTGCGGTTCCCCGGCGGGCCTCAGCTGCCGTCCCGCAGGTCCTTCGGCCAGTTCGGGCGGAACTCGATGTGGTCGTACGTCACCACGCAGCCCTCGCCCATCGGGGACTGCGTCATGAAGCCGACCAGGGCGTCGCCCGTCTCCTTCTCGCCGCCCAGGGTGAAGAGGCGCACGAAGGTCCAGTGTTCGCCGTCGCGGGAGGCGTGGAAGCCGAAGGCGCGGCCGGTGCGGCTCACCCGCAGCCAGACGGAACTGCCGTCCACCGTGAAGGAGTTGGCGTCGTCGGAGTGCCCGCGGGTGACCACCGTGCAGACCGTGGGCACGTCCGGGGAGTACTCCAGACAGAGCTTGGCCCAGGCCCGCTCCCCGACATGGACGTAGAGCACCCCCGCGTCGAAGGCGGCTCCGAACCCCACCGTGACCCGGGCGATCAGCTGGAAGTCCCCTTCGGGCGCGCCGAGCAGCCGGGGCGCGTCGGAGGCGGGGTCCAGCCCCTCCCCCGTGGGCGGCACGAACCGGTCCTGCCGCCCTCCGGCCCACCCGGTGAGCACACCGTCCTCATAGGACCAATGGCCGTCGGGCCCATAAACACGCAGGCCGAAAGGAAGTTCGGAAAGTTCCAGATCCATTCGGCCAAGTCTTTCAGCTCCGCCCCCAGGGGCGCGGGGAACTGCGCGAACAAGCCACGACGGACCCGCGGCCCGCCCGCTCCCCGCACCCCTACGGCGCTACCGCTCCAAACGCCCGTTGAACCTACGAGGCAGCCCCAGCGGGTTCTCGTCCCGCAACTCCGCGGGCAGCAACGCCGACGGCGCGTTCTGATACGCCACCGGCCGCAGCCACCGCTCGATCGCCGTACCGCCGACGGACGTGGACGTAGAGGTCGTGGCCGGGTACGGACCGCCGTGGTGCTGCGCGGACGCGACCGCGACGCCCGTCGGCCAGCCGTTCACCAGGACGCGCCCGGCCAGCGGCGTCAGCTCCGCGAGGATCTCGGCCCCGCGGCCCTCCCCCGCGGCCTCCTCCTCGGACAGCTGCACGGTCGCCGTGAGGTTGCCGGGCAGACGCGACAGCACCGCCTTCACCTCGGCGTCGTCCTCGTAGCGGGCCACCACGGTGACCGGCCCGAAGCACTCCTCCAGGAGCAGGTCGTGCTCGCCCTCAGCCGCCAGCCTGCTCGCCGGGACGGTGAGGAAGCCCGCGCTGACGGTGTGCTCGCCGCCCGCGCCGGGCGTGACCGGGGAGTCGACGTCGGGCAGCTGCGGTGCGCTCGGCGACGCCGGCGACGAAGTTGTCGCGCATGCGGTGGTCGAGCAGGACCCCGGAGTCGGTGTCGCTGACGGCGTCGGTCAGGGACTTCAGCAGGGCGTCACCGGCGGCGCCTGCGGGGGCGAGGACGAGGCCCGGCTTCACGCAGAACTGGCCGACGCCCAGCGTCATCGACCCGGCGAGGCCCGCACCGATCGCCTCGGCCCGCTCGGCGGCCGCGGCCTCGGTGACGACGACCGGGTTCAGGGAGCCCAGTTCGCCGTGGAAGGGGATCGGGACGGGGCGGGCGGCCGCCGCGTCGAAGAGGGCGCGGCCACCGCGCACGGACCCGGTGAAGCCGGCCGCCGCGACCAGCGGGTGCTTGATCAGCTCGACGCCCGCCTCGAAGCCGTGCACCAGGCCGACGACGCCCTCGGGGATGTCGTGCCGGGCGGCGGCGCGGCGCAGCACCTTGGCGACGTACTCGGACAGGGCCGGGTGGTCCGGGTGGGCCTTGACGACGACCGGGCAGCCGGCCGCGAGGGCACTCGCGGTGTCGCCGCCCGCGACCGAGAAGGCGAAGGGGAAGTTCGACGCCGAGTAGACGGCGACGACGCCCAGCGACACCTTGTAGCGACGCAGGTCCGGGATCGGCGGGGTCGCGGTGTCGTCGGGGTGGTTGATGACGACGTCGAGGAAGGCGCCCTCGTCGACGATGTCGGCGAAGGCCCGCAGCTGGTAGCAGGTGCGGGCGAGTTCGCCGGTGAGCCGGACCGGACCGAGCGCGGACTCGGCGTCGGCGGTCTCGACGAGACCGTCCTTGGCCGCCTCCAGCTCGTCGGCGGCGGTGCGCAGGAAGGCCGAGCGGACGGTGCGGTCGGCGAGGGCGCCGCGCGCGTCGTGCGCGGCGCGGACGGCGGCATCCACCTCCTGGGCTGTGGCCTCCACCGCAACCTGTTCACGCTGCTTCCCGGTTCGGGGGTCGACACTCCAGACTGGTGCTGCTGCCACCGCGGGTCCCTCCACATTCGTTGCCGCATGCAATGCCGCAGTCTGACGTCATCCACCAGGGACGTTCGATATACTGAACGCTGTCTCTGATGATGAATATGCTGTTCGGAGACTATATCTCCAGCTTCTCGTCGAACGAAGGGGTCAAGGGCGATGTCGGCAGGCGAGACAGGCGGCGGTGCGCAGGTCAAGTGCGCGGTGCGGACCGTGGAACTGCTCGAGTACTTCGCCGGCCGGCCCGGTATGCACTCCCTCGCGGCGGTCCAGGAGGCCGTCGGGTATCCCAAGTCCAGCCTGTACATGCTGCTGCGCACCCTGGTCGAGCTGGGCTGGGTGGAGACGGACGCGACGGGCACGCGGTACGGCATCGGCGTACGGGCCCTGCTGGTCGGCACGTCGTACATCGACGGCGACGAGGTGGTCGCGGCGGCCCGGCCGACGCTGGACCGGCTCTCGGACGACACGACGGAGACGATCCACCTCGCCCGCCTGGACGGCACGAACGTCGTCTACCTCGCCACCCGCCAGTCGCAGCACTACCTGCGCCCCTTCACCCGGGTCGGCCGCCGGCTGCCCGCGCACTCCACGTCCCTCGGCAAGGCGCTGCTGAGCACGTACTCGGACGAGCAGGTCCGCAAGATGCTGCCCGGAGACGCTGCCCGCGCTGACCGAGCACACGATCACCGACCGGGAGAAGCTCATCGAGGAGCTGCACCAGGTGCGGGATCAGGGCTTCGCCGTGGACCGCGAGGAGAACACGCTGGGGCTGCGCTGCTTCGGCGTGGCGATCCCGTACCGCACCCCGGCGCGGGACGCGATCAGCTGCTCGGTGCCGGTGGCGCGGCTGACGCCGGCGCACGAACAGATGGTGAAGGACGCGCTGTTCGACGCGCGGGACCGGCTGACACTGGCCACCCGTAGGCTCTGAGCCATGATTGTCGAGCTGCGCGAGGTCCACGACAGCGATCTGCCGCGTCTTCTTCCGGCAGATGAACGATCCCGAGGCGCTGCGCATGGCGGCCTTCACCGCCGAAGGACCCGGCCGACTGGGACGCCTTCGACGCCCACTGGGCCCGGATCCGCTCCTCCGCCGACGTCGATCCGCACCGTGCTGGCCGACGGTGACGTGGTCGGCAGCGCGTCGGTGTACGGGGAGCCGGGCGAGCGCGAGGTGACGTACTGGATCGACCGCGCGTACTGGGGGAGGGGCATCGCCACGGCGGCGCTGCGGGCCCTGGTCGCGGAGGTGGCCGAGCGTCCCGCTCTACGCGCGGGCGGCGCTCGGACAACGTGGGGTCACTGCGCGTTCTGGAGAAGTGCGGGTTCCGTACCGTGGCGCGGCCAGGGGGTACGCCCGCGCCCGGGACGCCGAGATCGACGAGACGGTGCTGCTCCTGGAGGGCTGAGCGGCATCTCCCCCGCCCGGAGGAGGCGGATCGTCACCGTGCAGGAGGTGCCCTCGGCCTCGCGCGCGGGAGCCTGATCGCATGACGCAGTCGATCGCTCCGCTCGCCGCTCCACGCCCCGCCGTTCGTCTCAGTCGCCCTCGGCGGATCCTCCGTGCCCTCGCCGTCGCGTCCTGCGTGCCGTATCTCGCTCTCAAGGTCGCCTGGGTCGCCGGGAGTCACATCAAGATCCCCGCAGGGAGCTCGCTGCTCGACGACCGCCTCACCATGGCCGTGATCAACGGCTTCTCCGTGCCGCTGGACAGCGCGGTGATCGTGCTGGCGCTGGTGCCGACCCGGCCGTGGGGGCTGAAGGTGCCCGCCTGGCTGCCGGCGTTCCCCGTGTGGGTCGCCACCGGGCTGATGAACCTCGCCTACGCTGGGCAGATGCTCGTCGGCCTGCCAGTCGCCGCCATCGGCGTCCACTACTTCGCGGAGCGCTCGGCCAGGGCCGGGCGACGGGCGGCGTGAGGCAGGCCGCCCGGTCGCCTGTTCGGCCGGCGGGCACGGCTGCGCTGGGTGCATCTGATCCTCGGCGGCGCCCTCGCCATGCCGTACGTGCTGGTCGGCACGGTGATCATCGGTCCGGCCACCGGCAGCACGAGCGTCTTCGGGTCCTTTCCCCTCCAGCTCGCCTCCTTCGGCGTGGGGTTGCCGATCGCCGCCGGCACATCCCTGTTCCCGCTGACCCGGCCGCTGGAGGCCGCCGCCGTGCGCTGGCTGTGCGGTGTCGACGCGGACCGGCTCGCCTTCGGCCCGGCCCGGACGCGGGGCGAGAAGCGGCGTACGGCGGCGTGGTTCACGCTCCATCTCGGGCTCGGCGGGATCATCGCGGGGATGTCGCTGGCCGTGCCGCCGTTCGCCGCCGTGCTGATCGTGCTGCCGGTCTTCGCGGGGCTGCGCGGCACCCGGCTCGGGCTGCCCGAAGTCTTCGACCACGCCTGGGCGTTGGCGCTCGCGCCCGTCGCGGGCGCGGCGACGCTCGTCGCCCTCGCGGGCTGCGCGGCCGGCTGCGGCGCGCTGCTGGCCCGCCGGGCGCCCGCACTGCTCGGCCCGTCTCCCGAGGGCCGGCTGGCGGCCGCCGAGGCACGCGCCGCCGACCTCGCCGTACGCAACCGGCTGGCGCGGGAGCTTCACGACTCGGTCGGCCACGCGCTGAGCGCGGTCACCCTCCAGGCGAGCGCGGCACGCCGCGTCCTCGACTCCGACCCGGAGTTCGCCCGCGAGGCCCTCGCCGCGATCGAGGACACGACCCGGCGTACCGTCGGCGAACTCGACGCCGTACTGGGCGTGTTGCGCGAGGACGACGGCCCCGGGACGGCCCCGGCGCCCACCCTCGCCGGCGACCTCGACGGCCTGCTGTCCCGTACCCGGGCGGGCGGGGCGCGGGTGACGGCCACGGTCGACGCCGACCCGGAGGCGCTGCCTCCGCTGCTGTCCCGCGAGGCCTACCGCATCGTGCAGGAGGGGCTGAGCAACGCCCTCAGGCACGCCGGCCACCTGGTCGCCGTGGACGTGCGGATCGCGGTGGCGGACGGGCGGCTGGAGATCACCGTGGAGAATCCGGTGGCCGGCCCCGCGCCCTCGCGGCCCGGCGGCGGCCACGGGCTGCGCGGCATCGGGGACCGGGCCAGGCTGCTGGGCGGGACGTCGACGGCCGGACCGACCACCGCACAGACCTGGCGTCTGCGCGTACACCTGCCGATGAAGGGACCCGCATGACCCGCCCGACGCCGATCCGTGTCGTCCTCGCCGACGACGAGCGCATGGTGCGCACCGCGCTGCGCGCCATCCTCTCCGCCGAGCCGGACCTGGAGGTGGTGGGCGAGGCGGCCACCGGCGCCGAGGCCGTGTCGGTCGTACGGGAGCTGCGGCCGGACGTCGTCCTCATGGACGTCCGCATGCCGGAGACCGACGGCATCCGCGCCACCGAGCAGATCCTGGCCACGCTGGACGAGCCGCCCCGGATCGTCGTCGTGACGACGTTCGAGAACGACTCCTACGTGTACGACGCACTGCGCGCCGGAGCCGCCGGGTTCCTGCTGAAGCGGGCGGACGCCGACGCGCTCGTGCAGGCGGTCCGGCTGGTGGCGCGCAGCGACAGCCTGCTGTTCCCGGCGGCCGTCCGCACGCTCGCGACCGAGCACGCACGCGCGCACCCCGCGCCGCCCGCGTGGGTGGCGAAGCTCACGGGACGCGAGCGGGAGGTGCTGCGGCACATGGCGGACGGGCTGACCAACGCGGAGATCGCCCGCCGGATGGAGGTCGGCCCCGCCACAGTGAAGTCGCACGTCGCGGCGGTCCTGGCCAAGACGGGCACCCGCGACCGCACGCAGGCGGTCATCGCGGCGTACGAGGCGAACTTTCTGGATGGAAACGCCGGATGAGAAATCAGGACGGGTGGGAACGATCCGCCCCTCCTGGCTCGTCCTCATGTTCGGGATGAACAAGACGATCAGGCGCGCATCGGTCTTCGCGCTGCTCCTGGTGCTCGCTCTGCTGGTCAGGGCGACCTGGGTGCAGTTCTACGACGGCCAGGCGCTCGCAGACGACAAGGACAACCGGCGGAACGCCATCGAGACGTACTCGGCGCCGCTCGGGAACATCATCGTGGGCGGCCGGTCGGTCACCGGCTCGGCCTCGACCAAGACAGGCGACCTCAAGTACAAGCGCACGTACAGGGACGGCGAGCGGTACGCGGCGGTGACGGGATACGCGTCGCAGGCGTACGCGCCGACCCAGCTGGAGGGCATCTACACCGATCTCCTCAACGGCACGGACAGCCGGCTGAAGTCCGTGATGGACACCGTCACCAACCAGCGGGCCGAGCCGGGCAACGTGGTCACGACGATCGACCCGGACGTGCAGAAGGCGGCGTACGACGCGCTCGGCGACAAGAAGGGCGGCGCCGTCGCCATCGACCCGAAGACCGGGAAGATGCTCGCGGTCGTGTCGACGCCGTCCTACGACCCCTCGTCGCTGACCGACGCCAACACCGCGGGGGTTGCCTGGAAGAAGCTCACCGCCGACCCGGAGAAGCCGCTGACCAACCGTGCGCTGCGGCAGCCGCTGCCGCCCGGCTCGACGTTCAAGCTGGTCGTGGCGGCGGCGGCACTGGAGGACGGGCTGTACGAATCGGTGGACGACAAGACCGACAGCCCGGACCCGTACAGGCTGCCGGGCACCACCAATGACCTGTCGAACGAGAACCCGAACGCGCCCTGCACGAACGCCACGATCCGCACGGCGCTGGAGTACTCGTGCAACAACGTCTTCGCGAAGATGGCCGTCCGGCTGGGCCAGGACAAGGTGAAGGCGATGGCCGAGAAGTTCGGCTTCAACGACGACAAGCTGGACGTGCCGGTGCGGGCCTACACGAGCGTGTACCCGTCGGACATGTATCCGTCGCAGACGGCCCAGACGGGCATCGGCCAGTTCGACGTCACCGCGACCCCGCTGCAGATGGCCATGGTGTCGGCGGCCATAGCCAACGGCGGCAAGCTGGTTTCGCCGCATATGGTTTCGCAGATCACCAACAGCGGGGGTGATGTGCTGCAGGACTACGACGACGAGGCGGGCTCGAAGGAGATCGTGAGCTCCTCGACCGCCGAGCAGTTGCAGTCGGCGATGCAGACGGTCGTGGAGAAGGGCACGGGCACGAACGCCCAGGTCCCGGGCGCGACCGTGGGCGGCAAGACCGGTACGGCCCAGCACGGCGAGAACAACAGCCAGGTGCCCTACGCCTGGTTCACCTCATACGGGAAGTCCGACTCGTCGGGCAAGGAGGTCGCCGTGGCGGTCATCGTCGAGCAGTCCGGCGCGGCCCGCTCGGAGGTCAGCGGCAACGGCCTGGCGGCACCGGTCGCCAAGGCCATGATGGAAGCGGCGCTGAAGGACTGAACCTCGTCCGTACGAAAATCGTCTGTACAGACAGATGGGCCGCCCCCTTCCCCCCGGGGGCGGCCCATCGCCGTCACTGCCTGCCCGGCGTCACTTGGCTCCGAGCAACTGCTCGATGGGGTCGATCGCGAAGTACACGAGGAAGAGCACCGAGGTCCCCCACAGCAGCCAGTGCACCTCCCTGGCCTTGCCGAGCACGGTCTTGATGACGACGTAGGCCAGGAAGCCGGCGCCGATGCCGTTGGTGATGGAGTAGGTGAACGGCATCACGGCGATCGTGAGGAACGCGGGGATGGCGATGTCGTACCGGTCCCAGTCGATGTGCTTGACCTGGGTCATCATCAGGAAGCCGACGGCGACCAGGGCCGGGGCGGCCGCCTGGAGCGGGACGATGGTCAGCAGCGGGGTCAGGAACAGCGCGAGGCCGAACAGGCCGCCGGTGACGAGGTTGGAGAAGCCGGTGCGCGAGCCCTCGCCGACGCCGGCCGCCGACTCGATGTAGGACGTCGCCGAGGAGGCCGAGGCCGCGCCGCCCGCGACCGCCGCGGCACCGTCGATGAGCAGCACCCGGCCGAGGTTCGGGACCTTGCCCTCCTCGTCCAGCAGGCCCGCCTCGGCACTGACGCCGACGACCGTGCCCATGGTGTCGAAGAAGTCGGACAGGATCAGGGTGAAGACCAGCAGGACGACCGTGATGACGCCGACGCCCGGGGCGCTGAACGCGCCGAACAGGTCGAAGTCGCCGATGAGTCCGAAGTCGGGGGTGTCGACGAGGTTGCCGGGCCAGGACGGTGTGGTCAGGCCCCAGGTCTTGATGTCGGCGATGGAGTTGATCACGAGCGCCACCGCCGTCATGCCGACGATGCTGATCAGGATGGCGCCCTTGACCTTGCGGGCGAGCAGGCCGATCGTCAGCAGCACGCCGAGGCAGAAGACGAGCATCGGCCAGCCGGTGAGGGTGCCGGTGCCGCCCAGCTGAACGGGCACGGTGGTGTTCGCGGCGTCCGGGATGCGGCTGACGAACCCGGCGTCGACGAAGCCGATGAAGGCGATGAACAGGCCGATGCCGACGCTGATCGCCTGCTTGAGCGGCTGGGGTATGGCGTGCATGACGGCCTCGCGCAGCCCGGTCACCACCAGCACGCAGATCAGCAGGCCTTCGAGGACGATCAGGCCCATCGCGTCGTCCCAGCTCATCAGCGGGGCGATCTGGAAGGCGACCACGGCGTTCAGGCCGAGTCCCGCGGCCAGCGCGAGGGGCAGATTGCCGCCCACGCCCATGATGATCGTCATGACCGCGGCCACCAGGGCCGTGGCGGTGGTGAGTTGGACGGCGTCCAGCTGGTGCCCGAACTTGTCCTTCGCGCTGCCCAGGATGATGGGATTCAGGACAAGGATGTAGGCCATCGTGAAGAACGTGGCGAAGCCGCCGCGTATCTCACGGCCGAAGGTGGACCCCCGCTCGGAGATCTTGAAGTACCGGTCGACGCTGTTCACCGCGGGTGGTGCGGCGTCGGACCGGTCGGCCACCTTCTGCGATGCGGACATGGCAGGTGCTCCTTGATGCCTGGGTGATCGGTGTGCGGATGCTGGCTGGATTGTCCCCGCCTTGAACCACGTTCAGGTTTTCTTCGTGTTACGGAATCAGAGTCCGGCCCGCCATACGCCGTTCGAAGCTCCGTACGAACCATCCTGACGAACGCTGCTACGCTTCCCGATCTCGTCCGGGCCTCCCCCGGATGATCACATGTCATCTACATGACACTCACAGGCGCCCCCGGCCGGGAGTGCCCGAAGCCGCTGCGAGGAGAGGTCGCCCGTGGGCACTGTCGTCGACGACGCCGCCTCCGTGGAGTTCCATGCCTTCTTCGAGCGTCATTACGCCGAACTGTCCCGCCTGGCCTACCTGTTGACGGGCGAGTCGGACACCGCCGACGACCTGGCGGCGGACGCGTTACTGGCGCTGTGGCACCGCTGGGACCGGGTACGCGCGGCCGACCATCCGGCGGCGTACGCCCGCGGTGTGGTCGCCAACCTGGCCCGCACCCGCATCCGCAGCGCCGTGCGCGAGCGACGGCGCATCGCCCTGTTCTGGTCGCAGCGCGACGAGAGCACCGAGAACCCGGACGTCGCGGGCGTGGTCGACGTCCAGGAGGCGTTGCGCAGGCTGCCGTTCCGCAAGCGGGCCTGTGTGGTGCTGCGGCACGCGTTCGACCTGTCGGAGAAGGACACCGCGCTCGCCCTCGGCGTCTCGGTGGGTACGGTGAAGAGCCAGACCTCGAAGGGAATGGCCGAGCTGCAGCGGTTGCTGGGCACGAAGGGATTGCCGCAGCGCATGCACGCGGCGGTGGGCGCGCCCCGTTGCTCGCCTGCCGTGGAGGGTTTGCGGACGCGCACCGGCGAGGGCGGGGGGAGGAACCGATGACCATGCGGCGGGACGTGCACGAGGAGCTGCGCGCCCGGCTGCACGAAGCGGCCGGGGCGCACGAGCCCGACCGGGAGAGCATTCTGGCCCGGGTCGAGCGCGGCATGGCCGGTCCGGCCGCATCCGCCCACCGGGCGACGCATCCACCGGTGTTCGGCTGGATGCGGGTGGCCGGGGCGACGGCCGCGGTGGCGGGCGTGCTGGCGGTGGGCGGTTACGCGGTCGCGTCCGCGGTGAAGGACGAGGCCGCTCCGCGACAGCGGGAGGTGGCGACATCGCCGACGCCCACGCCGTCGCCGGACGCGACGAGCCGGGCCCCGGTACCACCGGTGAACCCCGCTCCGACCGCTTCCCCTGAGGACCGCGAGTCCGCCCCACCGCCCTCCCGGAAACCGAGCGCCTCCGTCCCCGCGCGGCCGCCCGCCGCCACCGAGGACGGGCCGCTGTGGTCGGACGGCTCGGTCGACCCGCACAGCAACGACTTCTGGGCGCAGAGCAACATCACGATCAAGACCCGTGAGGAACTGACCGCGCTGACCGTGCGGTTGAAGCGTCGCCCAGACGGGCGGGGTCTCCGACGCGGGCGCCTGGCGCTCGCTGCCCGAGAACGACTTCACTCTCACGGTCGGCGAGCAGGACGGCTTCCTCGTCTACACCTGGACCCTCAAGGAGGGCCGCAAGGTCCCGGCGGGCGAGTGGGTGTTCGCGGGCCAGTTCGACCACGAGCGCGGGGGGCGGGACGCGCGCACGGACCGCTACACGGTGACGGCCTCCGCGGGGTCGGACCGGCTGTCGGCGGGCGGCGGCTTCGCGGCCGTGGACGAGGCGGACGACGCCGGGGGCGACTCTTAAGTCCCCCGTTCGGCAATTCGGCCTCGGCCGGCCCGCGTGGGGCTCTGGGCCGGGGTGCCGTGGACACGGATGCGTGCCGGCCTCCAGCGCGTACGGGTGCCGGGCGCAAGGCCCTGGAGGACACAACCATGCGCCGCCGACCGGGTCTGACGCACACACGTGAAAAAACTCTGCAGGCGTGGCAACCCTTTCCTCACCAGTGGCGACCACCAGGCGCAAGAGTCACCCCCCACTTGAGGAATCGGTACATGAGTGCACCAGCAGAACAGCGCGTCCGCCATCGCCGCCAGGTCACCAAGCGGCGGGCGGTGATCGCCGCGGTTATCCGCGTTCGGCATCACGGGAGCGGCGATCGTCACCACGACGATGCTGTCCACCGCCGGCGCTGCGTCCTCCTGGCCCTCGGACAAGGGCAGCGAGCCCGTGTCCAAGACCATCCCGGTCTCCGGCATCCGCGACGGCGGGATGAAGATGTTCTACGGCAGCGGCGCCCTCGGCGGCGACAGCCAGGAAGAGGGCCAGGACCCTCTCTTCGAGCTGGCCGACGGCGCGGTCCTCAAGAACGTCATCATCGGCACCCCGGCCGCGGACGGCGTGCACTGCAAGGGCAGTTGCACGCTGCAGAACGTGTGGTGGACGGACGTCGGCGAGGACGCGGCCAGCTTCAAGGGCAAGTCCTCCTCGGCGGTGTACAAGGTGATCGGCGGCGGTGCGAAGAACGCCGACGACAAGGTGCTGCAGTTCAACGGCGCCGGCACGCTGAACGTGTCGGGCTTCCAGGTGCAGAACGCCGGCAAGCTGGTCCGTTCCTGCGGCAACTGCGGGACGCAGTACAAGCGCACGGTCGTGCTCAACGACATCGACGTGACGGCGCCGATGAACTCGATCGTCGGCGTGAACGCCAACTACGGCGACACGGCCACGCTGTCGAAGATCCGCATCCACGGCGACAGCAAGAAGAAGATCAAGACGTGTGTGCGCTTCGAGGGCAACAACACGGGCAAGGAGCCCAAGGAGCTGACCCCTCCCGGCCCGGACGGCAAGACGTGCAAGTTCAAGGCCTCCGACATCAGCTACCAGTGAGGCAGCGGCTCATGTGAACCTCCGGCCGGCCCGTGTCCCCCCTCGGGCCGCCGGACGCCGGACGTCCGGGCCCCCAGTCGGACCTTCGGCACCACGACCCTCCGGAGCCCCCCTCCGGACGGTCGGACGGTACTGGCCGAGCCCCCCTCGGCCAGTCGGCAGGACGCCCCCGCCGGTGCGAACCGGCGGGGGCGTCGTCGTGCGCGACCTGATCCGGACGACCCCTAGTCCATCGTCGAGCCGATGGTCGTGGAGCCGGTCGTCAGGAACGTCGTGGCGGGGAGGGAGCCGTCCGCCTTGCGCGCTCCGTACGCGCTGGTCGCGTCCGTCGACCTGAAGGGCGGGGTGGCGACGCCGCTGTCCCAGTTGTTGCCGGAGGAGACCGCCGAGGAGCCCAGCTCGGCGGCGCCGTCCTTGTCTGCGACGGCGAGGTTCTTGCCGAGGCGGGCCTTGCCGGTGGCGACGTAGAAGCCGTTGTGGGCGTTGGCGTACGCGGTGTTGCGGTTCAGGGCGATGGCGCCGGTGTTGGAGTTCTCGGTGAAGCCGTGCAGCGTGTTGTCCCAGGCCGCGTTGTTGTTGACGACGTGCGCGACGGAGGCGCCTCCGCCGCCCAGCTTGAAGCCGTTGCCGTTGCCCTCGAAGGCCCCGTCGTTCCAGCGGTTCTTTCCGTTGCCGAAGGCCCAGGAGTGCTCGATGGTGACCGGCGAGGAGAACTGCCAGAGGTCGAGGCCGTCGTCGGAGTTGTTGTACAGCCGGGCGCCCGTGATCTTGTTGCCCGTCCCGGAGCCGAACTTCACGGCGATGCCGTCGGCGTTCTGGCCGTGCCCGGCCGGGTCGTAGTTGCCGTGGCTGTCCAGGTTCTGCACGACGTTGCCCGTGGTGCCGTCGCCGCGCAGGGTGAAGCCGGAGTCGCCGTTGTCCGCGGTGACCAGATTCCTGAACACACCGCCGACCGAGGACGTGGCGACGAAGCCCTGGGCCGGGGAGTTGACGAAGGCCAGGTTCTGGACGGTCCAGTGGTCGCCGTAGATGCCGGCCAGCCAGGAGCCGGCGGGCAGCTTGGAGCCGTCGATCCGCACCTTCTCGCTGCCGTGCGGCCGCAGGGTGATGCGTGCCGAACTCGTGCCGTTCGCCGTGGACTTGAGGGTCGCTGCCGGGTAGTAGGTACCCCCGCGGACCTCGATGACCGTGCCGGCGGTGGCGTTCTTCACGGCCGCTTCGAGCTGGGCCGCGGTGGAGACGGTGACCGTTGCCGAGGCGGCTTGCGCGCCACCGCTCGACAGCCCGAGGTAGACCCCGCCCGCCCCCGCGGCACAGGCCACGGCGGCGGCGATGGTGAGCGTACGGGTCCTGCGGTGGCGTCCGGTGCTGAGCAGCACGGAGCTTCCTTTCCTGGGGAACGAGGGACGGAAACGGTTCGCAGGGGCCCGCTCCGACCCGTTTCCGCCCAGCAGTCGCCGCCGTGCCGGGAAAGGGTTGCCGCCGTCACGTGCACAGGCGTGCTCGAGTTCCGAAACTTTCGGAACCACCGGCCTCATGCACACCCGTTGACGCCCTGCCCCCACCCGGTGAAACTCCGAGGGCCGCCATCCAACAGAATCCCCCAGACTCCGACAGGAAGTGTCATGCGCCCCCGCACGCTTCTGCTTCCGTTCCTGGCCCTGACCGGCCTCCTCATGACTCTCCTCACGGCGCCGCCCAGTACCGCAGACCCCGGAGCCCCACCCGTGAAGCACAACAAGTACGCCGGCTATCTCTTCGCCTACTTCACGGGTGAGGGCACCGCCGACGGCGAGCAGATCCGGTACGCCCTCAGCCGGGGCAACGACGCGCTGCACTGGCGTGAGCTGAACGCCGGCAAGCCGGTCCTGACGTCGACGATCGGCGAGAAGGGGCTGCGGGACCCGTTCGTGATCCGCTCCCCGAAGGGCGACAAGTTCTACCTGATCGCCACCGACCTCAGGATGTACCAGAACTCCAGCGGCAGCTGGGACGACGTCCAGCGGCACGGCAGCAAGTCGATCATGGTCTGGGAGTCCACCGACCTCGTCCACTGGACCGACCAGCGCCTGGTGAAGGTCTCCCCGGACGCGGCGGGCAACACCTGGGCCCCGGAGGCCTACTGGGACGACAAGCTCGGTGAGTACGTCGTCTTCTGGGCGTCGAAGCTGTACGCCGACGACGACCCGGACCACAAGGGCGACACGTACAACAAGATGATGTACGCGACCACGAAGGACTTCCGCACCTTCAGCGAGCCGAAGGTCTGGAACGACCCCGGCTACTCGGTCATCGACTCCACGGTCGTGAAGTACAAGGACGACTACTACCGCTACACCAAGGACGAGCGGGACCCCAGCTCCTCCAGCCCCTGCTCGAAGTTCATCACCGGCGAGAAGTCGACCTCGCTGACCTCGACGAAGTACGACCTCGTGGCCGACTGCATCGGCAAGGGCGCGATGGACCGCGGCGAGGGCCCGACGGTGTTCAAGTCGAACACCGAGAAGAAGTGGTACCTGTTCATCGACGAGTACGGCGGCCGCGGTTACGTCCCCTTCGAGACCACCGACCTCGCCTCCGGCAAGTGGACCCCGTCGACGAACTACCAGCTCCCGGCGAGCCCCCGGCACGGCACCGTGCTGCCGGTGACGCAGAAGGAGTACGACCGCCTGCTGGCCGCCTACCCGGCGACCTCCACCTCGGTCGTGGACGCGACGGCGAAGCACCAGAAGGGCTACGCGATCGTCACGGACAGCGCCTCGAAGGTCGTCCTGCCCATGGAGCCGGACGCCGGCCTGCGGGGCCTCGCCCCGAAGCTGTGGGTCGGCGATGGAGCGAAGCTCAGCCCGAAGTCCGGCACCCGCCGCGACTTCCGCAGACCGCAGACGTACACGGTCACGGCCGCCGACGGGACGAAGCGCACCTGGACGGTCGAGGCGGTGCCGCACCCGCAGCCCGATCCTGCCGGGCCTGAACGCCGACCCCGACGTGCACTATCTGAACGGCCGGTACTGGATCTACCCGACGACGGACGGCTTCCAGGGCTGGAGCGGCACCAAGTTCAAGGCGTACTCGTCGAAGGACCTGGTGAACTGGAAGGACCACGGCGTCATCCTCGACCTCGGGCCGGACGTGAGCTGGGCCGACAAGAACGCCTGGGCACCGGCGATCGCCGAGCGGAACGGCAAGTACTACTTCTACTTCTGCGCCGAGCAGCAGATCGGCGTGGCCGTCGCCGACTCCCCCGCCGGCCCCTTCAAGGACGCGCTCGGCAAGCCGCTGGTGGCCAAGGGCGGTTCGCTGCAGGGCCAGATGATCGACCCGGCGGTCTTCACGGACGACGACGGCCAGGCCTACCTGTACTGGGGCAACGGCCAGGGGTACGTGGTGCCGCTGAACGACGACATGGTGTCGTACGACGCGTCGAAGGTGAAGGACATCACCCCGGACAACTTCCGCGAGGGCTCCTTCGTCATCAAGCGGAAGGGCACGTACTACTTCATGTGGTCCGAGGACGACACCCGCAGCGAGAACTACCACGTGGCGTACGCGACCGGACCGTCCCCGCTCGGCCCGTGGACCAAGCGCGGGACGATCCTCCAGAAGCGGCCCGAGTACGGCATCCTCGCCACCGGTCACCACTCGGTGGTGAACACCCCCGGCACCGACGACTGGTACATGGTCTACCACCGCTTCGCCCTCAACGGCCCCGGCCTGCCGGGCGGTGACGGCATGCACCGCGAGACCACCGTCGACCGCATGGAGTTCGCGGCCGACGGCACCATCGAGCCCGTGGTGCCGACGCTGGAGGGGATCAAGCCGGTCCGGCGCTGACGCGCCCTGCCTCAGCTGACGAAGTACGTCGGGTTCGGGAGCTTGTACGTCCGGTCGGCGTGACCGCCCTGGAGGTCCGAGTACTGGTCGCCGAAGTTGGCGATGATCTCGTACCCGAGGTCCTTCTCGATGTGGCTGCGGGTACCGGACTTGTACTGCACGGTCGTGCAGGTCCAGGTGCCCGGGGTGGCGCATCCGCTGAGGTAGGACGGCGGGTTGTCCTTGTCCTTGAGGAACATGTGGCCGGCGTCGAGATTCACCTCGGCGCCGGCCTTCTTCAGGTTCTCGACGGCGGCGGAGCGCTGCGCCTCGCTCAGGCCCGAGTTGTAGAAGACCGCGACGCCCTTGCGGTCCGCGTAGCGGACGAGCTCGGGGCTGCCGAAGACGGCGGGCCGGTCGGCCCGGTCGACGTAGGCGGCCCAGGTGGCGCTGTTGTAGCCGTAGTTGTTCTTCTTCTCGTAGTCGAGGCTGAGCAGCAGCGTGTCGTCGATGTCGAAGACGACGGCCGGCTTCTCGCCCTTGTGCAGCGCCTTGCGGGCCGCCTTGTCGATGTACGCCCGGGCGGACGCGTCGAGGCGGGCGAGGTCCTCGGCGTAGGGGCTGTCCGGGGAGGCCTGGTAGACGCCGTTCGCGTCGAGGGTGGTGCCGTAGTAGGTGTCGATGTCCTTGGCCAGCACTCCGATGTTGTAGGGCTCGCGGGTGGAGTTCGCCGTCGACTGGCCGGCCGTGGCGGCGCCGGTCCCGTACAGGGTGACACCGGCGACGGCACAGGCCGCGGTGACCGCGGCGATTCGCAGTGGCTTATGCATGACAGGGTTTCTACGCGCGTCACCCCCGTGGGCGCGAGACCCGCCGGGCAAAAAGCGGGTCAAGCACCCCGGGCATGGCGGACCGGATGTCAGACCAGGGCGGCGAGGGCGCTACGACGAGACGTGGGAGAGCGGTTCCTCTCTCGTACGGGTGGGGGGATGGTTCACAGGACGGAGTCGAGCCAGCGGAAGACCTCGTCCTGGAGGGGGTCGGTGAAGACGTGGCCGAGCTCCGGCCATGTCTTCAGCCGCAACCGCTCCTCGGCGTGGCGGGAGCGCCAGACGGCGCGCAGCTTGTCGTGGGCGACGCGCACGCCGTCCGCGGGGAACAGCGGGTCGAGCCCGCCGTTGAGGAAGAGCATCGGCCTGGGGGCGGCGATGCTCGCCACGTCGGGGATGTCGAGGTGCCGGGCGAGGCCGGGGTGGAGCATGTGGAACGCCGACTGCCCGCGCAGCGTGTTGTTGCCGGGCACCATCATCTCCTTCAGGCCGGTCATCCAGCACACGCACGCGGCGGCCGCGATGTGGTCGCAGAGGGCGGCGGTCTGCCAGGCGCGGTAGGCGCCCATGGAGAAGCCGACGGCCGCGACCCGCCGGGCGTCCACCCGGTCAGCCCCGCCAGGAAGGCGGCGGCCCGTTGGTCCTCCCGGGCCATGAGCCCGGCGAGCGAGGAGCCGAGGTTGTAGAAGTTGGAGGCCAGGGCCTGCTGTTGGTCATAGGCGAGGGGGCCGCGGTCGCCCCAGCCGAGGGCGTCCAGGCAGAGCACCACATGGCCCCGCCGGGCCAGTTCGTCCCCGACGAAGCGCCCGCTGAAGTACTTCTCCGCCCAGGCCTCGGCGGAGGCGAGACGCGTGTCGTCGTACCAGGGCCGGACGAGCTTCTCCTTGCCGATGTCGAACCTCGCGCCGTGGTCGTGCAGGAGCAGCACGGCGGGGAAGGGCCCGCGGCCGTGCGGGGTGAGGAGGGCGCCGCGGACCCGTTCGTAGCGGGTGAGGGAGACGGTCACCAGCTCGCGGGTGTAGTCCCGCGTCCGGGAACGGCCGCCGAACTCCGGTGCGTACGGCGTCCCGTCCTGCCGCTCGACGAGGAGGTGTTCCTCGACGGTGGCCCGGGCGGCACGCCGCCAGGCGCGGAAGTCGCGGATCGGGGACCGGCCCCAGGCGAGCGGGAAGGTCAGGGCGTTCTTCAGCGCCGGGTGGAAGTCGGGAAGCGGGCCGTCCACGACCGCCGCCTCCGCCCCGCTCACCGCTCCCCCGCCCAGCAGCGCGGTCCCCGCCCCGACCACGAACGTCCTTCGTCCCAGGGCTTCATGGGCGTCCATGGGGCCTCCCGGCTCCGGCGTGCCGAGTCACGTACCGCTCGACCGCCGCCGGGGAGGTCAGCGCACGGTGGTCGTAGAAGTCGGCCGGGTCCCAGCCGACGTCGTTCCCGAGGCCCAGAGCGCTCGCCACGGCGTCGAGTCGGGCGGGCCGGCCGTTGAACCAGGAGCCGGTGTCGTGGAATGCCGCGCCCCCGTAGGCGGCGACGGCGAGCGACGGCCCTGCGCCGGGATACCGGAAGACGTTGCGTTCGGAGAAGATCGCCGACTCCACGCCGACGCCCAGGGCGTAGAGCGGCGCCCGGCCCCGGTGGACGTTGTTGACGACGTGGACCTGCCCGAAGCGGACCCGGGGAGCGCGCTGCACGATGCCGCTGAAGAGGTTGCGGGCGAAGGTCACATTGAGGTGCCCGCGGTCGCGGTCGCCGCGGCCGTCGCCCGAGCCGATGAGGATCGCCTTGTCGTGGTCCTCGAAGCGGCTGTCGGAGACGGTGACGAAGTCGGTGCCGTCCTCGATATCCAGCAGGCCGTCGTGCCGCTGACGCGCTCGCCGTGGAAGCCGAGGGGTGCCTCGCGGTCGGGGAAGCGCCGTCGGTGAAGGTGCAGTGGTCGATCCAGATGTGCGTGCCGGTGATCACGGTCATCGCGTCGAAGCGGGCGTTCCAGTTGCCCTGTGCGCCGTCGTCCGGGGACCAACTGGTGAAGTGGTCGACGGGTGCTTCGAGGTGCAGGTTCCGCACGATGATGTTGCTGCCGGTGTTGACGGTCAGGAACACTCCCGAGCAGACGGGCGTCCGGCCGTCGCCCACCAGCGTGGTGTTGCACGGCACGGTGAGCTGGATCTGCGTCTTCTCCTCGTTGGACCCGGTCTGCCGCAGCGCCGTGCCCTTGCAGTGGTCGAAGCGGGTGTCGGACCAGGCGACCGTCCTCGCCGAAGCAGGACATGTATGCGCTGAGGTCGTATCCGGGCGCGTAGTCCTGCTCGCCGAGGAGGGTGCCGTCGCCGGCCTCGTGCCCGTTGACCGTCCCTTCGATCCGGATGACCTTGGGCCCGCCGGATCGCCGCCGTTGTCCAGGGCGGCGAGAGCTCCGCACGGTCGCGGACCACGTATCCGTGCCGCCCGCGCCGCCGGTGGTGCCGCCCGCGACGAGGCCCAGCCGGTGGGGGCGCGGTCGGTGGGGGCGCGGTCGGCGGCGGTGGCCGGGGGGGCCGGCCAGAGCAGGCACAGTCCCAGGAGGAGCGCGGCGGCCCTACGCATAGGGCCGCCAGTCGCCGAGATAGGTCTCCCTGGTGTGCGACCGGGCCTGTGCGCGGCCAGCAGGGGCCGGTTCTCCGGGGACCTGGACCGCCGCCCCCGGCCCCGTGTTCCGGTGCTCGGCGAACCGCATGGTCTGCCACGGGTAGGTGTCCCGCATGTCCGTGTACGGGGCCACCGCGTCGATGCCGGGCCCGATCCGGGTCTCCCGCACGACCAGCGAGGGCCATGCCGTGGTCTCGTACGACGGCACCCAGGGCCGGGCCAGTTTGTACGCCGCGTCCTCGGCGCCGGAGGTGATCCGGCAGCGGACGGCGAGGATGCCGTGCGGATTGGCCCGGGCCGTGGAGGGGGCGAAGACCATGCCCTTGGGCGTGAAGTCCACGTCCCGCGCCAGCGTGCGGAAGTGGCAGTGCTCGAACACCGCCGTGGCGCGCCCGAAGACGAAGTCGACGTCGCCCTCGATGTAGCAGTCGCGGAAGTACTGCCGGTCGAAGGTGTCCAGGGCGCCGGTCTCGACGAAGAGGGTGTCCTGGTGGGCCAGGAGCCGCACGTTCTCGAAGCGGGTCCGGTCGCCGTACGTGTACGCCG
Organism: uncultured Actinomycetota bacterium; assembly: GCA_963798065.1. GTDB lineage: Bacteria > Actinomycetota > Actinomycetes > Streptomycetales > Streptomycetaceae > Streptomyces. Next base: position 504,779 of record CAWCSC010000003.1, read on the forward strand.
CCACGGCCTGGGTGCCCGTGATTCGGGGTGGTCGGCGCGCAGCCAGTCGTTGGCCAGGGTCAGATCGCGGACGGTCAGCCCGGGGGCCGCGGAGGTGAAGGTGGCGGAACCGGCGGTGCCGTACGTGCCCGAACCGTCCGGCTTGGGCGTGCCGGCTGGCGTTGTCGTGGACGATGACGGCGTCGCGCGGGTCCCGGGTCGCACCTCTGAGGGTCAGTCCGGCTTTGGCGGCCGGGACGCTGACGACCTCGCGGTACGTCCCCGGGTGCACGACGACGGTCCATCCCGGTCCCGGGGCACGGCGTCGACGGCGGCCTGGACGGAGTCGCCGGGACGGACATGCAGGACGCGCCGGCCCGCCGAGGCGAAGGCGGGTGTGGTGCCCGCGGCGACCAGGCCGGCGCAGATCCCGGTGAGAAGGGTGCGCCGATGCACTCAGCACACCTCCTTCCACGGCTCCCAGTCGCCGAGCCAGGCGGCGCGGGTCGCGGACCGGGCCTGCCGCGGGGTGAGCTGGGGCCGGTTGGCGGGGACCGTGACGGCCGCGCCCGGCCCGGTGTTGCGGTACTCGGCGAAGCGCTGGGCCTGCCAGGGGTACGCCTCGAATGTTGGCGTAGGGCGCGACCGCGTCGATCCCCGGGCCGATCCAGGTGTCCCGCACGGTCAGCATCGGGCGGGCGGTCTGCTCGCAGCTGGGCAGCCAGGGCCGTGCCAGCCTGTAGTAGCCGTCGGAAGCTCTGGCTGGTGATGCGGCAGCGGGGGTCGCCAGGTAGCCGAGCGGGTTGGCCCCCGCGGTCCACGGCGCGAAGCAGAAACCGTAGGGGGCGCCGGCCACGTCGTCCGGGCCAGGGTGCGCAGCTCGCACCGCTCGAAGACGGCGGTGGCCCGGCCCAAGACAAGTTGACGTCTCCCTCGGCGTGGCAGCGCCGTAGATGGCGGGGCGAAGGTGCCCAGGGCCAGGGTGTCGGCGTACAGGGTGTCCTGGTGGCCGAGGAACCGGCAGCGGCGGAAGGCGGAGCGGTCGCCCATGACCTTCACGGCGACGGCCTGCGTCGCGGTGATGTCCGGGCGGTCGGCGCGCAGCCAGTCGTTGGCGAAGGTCACTGGGGGGCGGTGAACCCGTCGGCCTGGATGGTGGTGGTCGGGCGCCGGTCGCGCCGTAGGTGCCGTCGCACCCGGCTGGGCGTTCCGGCCGCGTTGCCGAAGACGATGACGACGTCGCGGGGGTCCCGGCTGGCGCCGATAGGCATGTCAGTCCGGTGCGGTTGATCACCACCGTCTCCCGGTAGGTCCGGGGGCGATCACGAGGGTGCGCCCGGACCCGTTCGCGGCGGCCACCGCGTCCCGGACGGTGGTGACGTCACCGGCGCCGCCCGGATGGACGTACAGCGTCCCGGGCGTCGAGGCGCGCGGGCCGGTGAGCCGTACCGGCCGAACGGGCGGGGGCGGGCCGGCGGGGCCCGCGCGGGGGGCCGGCCCCGCACTCCGAGCGCGGCGCCCGCTCCGGCGCTCACCGTCAAAGAAATCCGTCTTCTGGACAGGGGCATGCGGGTGCTCCTTCCGATGTCACTGCGGGAGAAGCCGGGGCGGGCGCACCCCCTAAAAAAAAAAGGGGTGCGGGGCCGCCCCGGCCGGTGCCGGGTAGCGTCAGCAGATCCGGGCCCGCGCCGGCCTCAGGCCGGTCGACGATCTTGCGGCACGGCCTTCGGCGAGTCCACCTTCGTGCGCAGGGTCGGGCTTCCAGCCCGCGCCGGGCTCCCTGAGGCTCTCATCGGGGACCCCGCGTTGTGGAGGGCGAGAGATCGCCTCCGCTCCGCGAGTGGTTGTTCTTCGGCGGTCAGCGGGGTGCCCTTCCACTTCTTGATGATCGTCGGGGGGTCGACCGCGGCGGGCACGCGTGAAGGCGTTGTCCTCGGCGTAGAGCTGGGACTGACGCCGACGCCGAGCGTGTACGCGTACGCGGCGGCCGGGGGCCACGAAGTAGTTGTTGTAGACGTCGACCTGGCCGAACCGGACGCGCGGGGCGCGCTCCACGACGTCTCGAAGAGGTTGTGGTGCAGGGTGACGCTGAGCTTGCCCCGGTCGCGACGCCGGCGCGTCGCTGTTGCCGATCAGCATGGTCTTGTCGTGGTCGGCGAACACGTTCCAGGAACCGTGACCAGGTCGGCGCCGTTGATGATGTCGAGCGGGCCGTCGTGCAGCTGGTACGGCCGGCCGAAGTAGAGGGGCTGCTCGGAGTCGGGGTTGTCGCCGTCGGTGAAGGTGTTGTGGTCGACCCAGACGTGGGTGGAGCCGTAGCACGACGAGGTGTCGTACACGGAGTTCCAGTTGCCCTGGGCGCCGTCGGTCGGGTCCCACTGCGGGAAGCAGTCGGCGGCGTCCTCGAAGGTGAGGTTGCGGACGATGACGTTGTCGACGCCTTGTCGATGTGCAGGCTGGCGCCGCGGATGCCGGCGTTCTGCCGAGGCCGACGATGGTGGTGTTCGAGCGCGACCTTCGAGTTTGATGCGCGCGGTCTGCTCGGCGGCCGACGCGGCCCGGGCGTCCTCCAGCGGGCCCGACGGGCCGTGGTCCTGCCCCAGACCGCCGGGTCGTAGGCGGCCAGGTAGGCGTCCAGGGTGTAGCCGTCGGCGGTCGTCGCAGGATGCGGTCCGCAGCGTCGGTGTTGGCGTCGATCGTCCCCTTGACGTAGATGATCTTCGGTGGGGGGCGCCGTCGCGAGGGCGGTCGCCAGCTGGGTCCGGGTGGTGACGGTGTGGACGTGCGCCGGTGTCGGCCTGGAGCCGCCGGTGGTGCCCGGAGTCGTCGGAGGCCCAGCCGTCACTCGCCGGGAGGGTCTGGCGGCCGGGTCCCGGGGCGGGCCTGGGCGGCGGCCGCCGGGCCCTGGGACGCACGAGGGGCGAGTGCAGCCGACGAGCACGGCGGCCTCAACACGGCAGGACATGACACTGTGAACATGGCGGCTCTCTACCTGTCGTTCGGAAACGGAGACAGGAGAAGGTGGAAGAGGCTACGCCGGACTACGGCCAGGTGATCCAGGCTCCGGGATCGCGTCGTCCAGCCGCCGACATCGCGCGGCGCAGCACCCGCGGGCCGCAGCAGCTCCCGCGCGACGAGCCGGGCCACCTCGATCGCGCCCGTGCGGACTGGAAGTGGGTGTTGTCCTGGACCGGCGGGTAGTTCGGCAACTCCCGGCTCCGCCAGTTGAAGTAGCCCTGGGTGGCCTCGAGCCCGAGCCGCTGCCACAGCGCGATGCTGAAGCGCCTGGATGTCGAGCAGCGGGACGCCCTCCACGACGGCGAGGCGCCCGATCGCCGCCGGGGTACGCGCCGTGCGTCGGCAGGGCCTCGCCCGCCGCGTCGAACCGGCGGCGCTCCACGGAGGTCAGCCAGCACGGGCGCGCGCCGCGCGCGCGCGCGCCGTCGAGGTACATGCCGCAGATACTGCGGATACGTCGGTCCATGGGTCGGTGTACCGCGCGCGGGTCCTCGGTCTTCGCGTCGTTGTGGCCGAACTGGACGAGGAGGAGGTCGCCGGGGCGGACGGCGGACAGAATCAGGGTCGAGCCGCCCCTCGTCGTAGAAGCTCTTGGAACTGCGGCCGTTGACGGCGTGATTGGAGACGGCGAAGCGGGTCCGCCAGGAAGAACGGCAGGGCCATCCCCCAGCCGGTCTCGGGCGCGGCGGTGGGTTGCTTGGGCGCGGCGGTGGAGTCGCCCGCGAGGTAGACGGTGGTGAGGGGCGGGACGCAGCGGCGTGAGCGGTGCCGGGGGCGGCGGCGAGGGCGAGGGGAACCCAGGGAGCGCGGCAGCAGCGTCTTCGGGTCACGGACATGGAGACCGCGGAGTGCCTTCCGTAAGGGGCGTATTTCCGACGTCAAGGGGCGCAGGGCTCACGGGGCGGCCCGCCGGTGGGTGCGATAGCCGGCCGACCCCAGTAACGCCGGATCGCCCCAGGGCGGAACCAGCCGACATCAGCCCTTCTGCTTCTTCCAGTCGGCCTGCGCCGCGTTCAGCTGCTCGGCGAGCTTGTCCAGGAAGTCCTTCGCGGACATCTCTCCGAGCAGCACCTTCTGGAAGAGGGGCTCGTTGTCGGCCTTGTGATCGTGTTCCAGTCCGGCAGGTAGTACGGCAGCTGCACGACCTTCGTCTACGGGTCCGTTCAGCGCCTCCGCGGCCAGCTTGGTCGGCTCGGCCTTCAGATCCACGCGTCTTCGCGCGTCCGGTGTTCGCCGGCATCTGCCCCGCCGCCTCGTTGAAGTTCGTGTTCTCCTCCTTGCGAGGCGGCGAACTCGATGAACTTCCAGGCCGCCGTCCTTCTTCTTGCTGCCTTGAACAGGCCGAGGCCGTCGACCGGGTTGGACACTGACCCGCTTGCCGCCGTCGCCGACCGGCAGCGGCATGCCCGCGAACTTGTCCGCGCCGAGCGTCTTCACGTGGTCGGGGTAGGACCCGAGGTTGTGCTTCAGCATCCCGATCGTGCCGCCGTCGAACTGGGCGACCATCTTCGCGAAGTCGTTGTTGACGTCGGCCGCCGGCGTGACCTTCTTGTACAGCCCGGCGTACTTCTCCAGCGCCTCGACGTTCTTCGGGTCGTTGACCGTGGCTTCCCGCGCGTCCCAGAACGACGTGATGCCGGACTGGCCGTACATCACGTCCAGCGCCTGGGCGATCGAGCCCGCGCCGCCGCGAATGGTGTAGCCGAACTGGTTGTTGGCCGTGTCGGTCAGCTTCTCGGTGGCCGTGTAGAACGCTCCCAGGTCGTCGGCTCGTCCAGCCCCGCCTCCTTGAACAGGTCGGTGCGGTACCAGAACACGCCCATGTTCGTGGAGATCGGCACCATGTACAGCTTGTCGTCGCCGCCGCCGGCCGCCTCGGACGCTGTCGACCATGTCCTTGTTCAGCTTGCCCTTCAGCGAGCTGCCTCGATCCGGTCGTCGACCGGGTCCAGGGCGCCCTGGGCGCGAGGTTGGCGAGCATCGCGGTGGCGACGCCGCCGACGTCCGGCAGGCCGCCGCCCGGGATGGCGGTGTCGTATTTCGACTGCACGTGCGCGATCGGGATCCCGACGTATTTGACCTTGATGTCGGGGTTGGCCTTCTCGAACTCGGCGATGATCTCCTTCCAGACCGTCGGTGCGGGACCGCCGTTGTTGTCCCAGAACGTGATCGTGCCCTTGCCGGAGCCCTCGGCGCCCTGGTCGCCGGCGGGGACGATGCCGTCGTCGCCGCAGGCGGTGGCGGTGAGCGCGAGACGAGCCCAGAGCGACGGCGGCGACGGCCGCGGCGCCTGCTCTGTTCTACCCGTGGCTCTGGTCATGGTCGGCTATTTTCTTCTGATGAAGCGCATCTCCTGGGTGTGAGGGACGGTCATCGGTGGGCGGAGGTGCCCAGCCATCCACCCGGCGAGGTAGTGCGGCGACCTCGTGGTCCGCGGCGTCCGGCCTCGTTCATCTGCGGCCGGTCCGGCGGTCCGGCCCTGCCGCGCCCGGTCCGGTGTGCGGTACTCGGTGAAGCGGGCCTCCTGCCACGGGAATCCGCTAATGTCCGTCCAGGGGGCGGACAGTTTGACCGCGGCGGGGAGGTATGAGGTGTCGCGGATGAGCACCTGCGCGATGGCGTCCGGCTCCCCGCCGGGGATGCGCGCGGGCGCCCGAGGTGGAAGGTCTGACTGGGCACGTCGCTGACAATTGCGGGGCTGCGGGTGATCAGGAAGCCGGTAGGGGTTGTTCTTCCAGGTGCTCGCGGCGGTGATGTAGCCGTTGTTGGTGTCGCTGCCACAGGTGAGGGCCTTGATGGTGGAGCGCTCGATGACGGTGGTGGCGCGGCCGTAGATGAAGTCGACGTCGCCCTCGATGTACGCGTCGCGGATGTACACCCGGCTGTTCATCGTCAGCTTCGGGCTGTCCGTCATCAGGGTGTCCTGATTGCCCTTGAAGGCCGTGTCCCGGAAGACGATCCGGTCGCCGGTCATCTTCATGGCCAGCGCCCTGTTCGCCCTTGAGGTCGTGGCGCGACCTCGTCGAAGTCGTTGACGAAGGTGAGGCGGCGGGCCGTGACATCGCTCGCCGCGATGAGGACGGTGGCGCTGCCGGTGGATCCGCCGTACTCGGCGGGGGTGTCGTGGACGATGAGCGTGTCCGCGCGGTGGCGACCGGTCCAGGAGGAGGGTGAGATGGTGGGCTTTGTCGCCGGGGATGCGGACCTGTTCGCGGTAGGTGCCGGGGGCGATGGCGAGGGTGATTCGTTTGTCGTTGCCGGACGGGGACGGCGTCGATGGCGGCCTGGACGGTCCGGAAGTCGCCGGTTTTTTTTTTTTTTTTTTTTTTTTTTTTTTTTTTTTTTTTTTTTTTTTTTTTTTTTTTTTTTTTTTTTTTTTTTTTTTTTTTTTTTTTTTTTTTTTTTTTTTTTTTTTTTTTTTTTTTTTTTTTTTTTTTTTTTTTTTTTTTTTTTTTTTTTTTTTTTTTTTTTTTTTTTTTTTTTTTTTTTTTTTTTTTTTTTTTTTTTTTTTTTTTTTTTTTTTTTTTTTTTTTTTTTTTTTTTTTTTTTTTTTTTTTTTTTTTTTTTTTTTTTTTTTTTTTTTTTTTTTTTTTTTTTTTTTTTTTTTTTTTTTTTTTTTTTTTTTTTTTTTTTTTTTTTTTTTTTTTTTTTTTTTTTTTTTTTTTTTTTTTTTTTTTTTTTTTTTTTTTTTTTTTTTTTTTTTTTTTTTTTTTTTTTTTTTTTTTTTTTTTTTTTTTTTTTTTTTTTTTTTTTTTTTTTTTTTTTTTTTTTTTTTTTTTTTTTTTTTTTTTTTTTTTTTTTTTTTTTTTTTTTTTTTTTTTTTTTTTTTTTTTTTTTTTTTTTTTTTTTTTTTTTTTTTTTTTTTTTTTTTTTTTTTTTTTTTTTTTTTTTTTTTTTTTTTTTTTTTTTTTTTTTTTTTTTTTTTTTTTTTTTTTTTTTTTTTTTTTTTTTTTTTTTTTTTTTTTTTTTTTTTTTTTTTTTTTTTTTTTTTTTTTTTTTTTTTTTTTTTTTTTTTTTTTTTTTTTTTTTTTTTTTTTTTTTTTTTTTTTTTTTTTTTTTTTTTTTTTTTTTTTTTTTTTTTTTTTTTTTTTTTTTTTTTTTTTTTTTTTTTTTTTTTTTTTTTTTTTTTTTTTTTTTTTTTTTTTTTTTTTTTTTAAAAAAAAAAAAAAATGCGGTGAAGGCAGCCGTTCCGGCGGGGCCGGTCCCGGCCGGTGCGAGTGGCGAAGAGGCCGAGCAGGGCGCCGACCCAGCGCCAGGGTGTGGCGGCGAAGACCTGCCCCGAGGGCGACTCGGCGTCCGTCACGGAGCCGTAGTCGGCGAAGAAGCGGCGGCGGGCGCCCCGTGGTGACCTCGATGCGGAGCCGGACCCCCCCCCCCCTCCCTACCCCGCCCCCTCCGGGACGAGGCGGGGGTGTTCGGCGTCCCGCTCGTGCTCGGCGACGGACTCGGCGAACCGGTGCACGAGCCGGCCGTCCGTCGCTCCCGCTCGAGCCCGATCCAGCTGAAGGCGTCGCCCAGGACCGCGAGCCCGGCCCGGCGCCCGGCTCCCCGCTGTCCAGCCGAGCTCCACCTCGACTATGCGGGGCTCGGCCGGGCAGCCGCTGCGTCAGCACGCTCGGCAGGCGCGCAGGTCGTGCGCGTCGCGGTCCGGACGCAGGCTGAGCCGCAGCCCGTCCCCCGCGTGCTCGGCGGCCCAGCCGTCCCGGGGGTTGGCCGTCCACTACCACTGGCGGCCGTAACGACCCCGGGGAAGTCGTCGCTCGGTGGCCGGCGCGCGACGGGCGGCTGGGGCGGCAGGTCGGGACTTGCGGTGTCGGTGACGGGGGCGCCGTCGTCGCCGATGACCGGCCAGCCGTCCCGTCCCAAGCCACCATGGGCTGGAGGTGCACCACCCGCCCGTACGCGCCGCGCGGCTGGAAGTGCAGGAACCAGTCCTCGCCGGACGCCGTGCGCACCCAGCCGCCCTGGTGGGGGCCGTTGACGTCGGTGTCCTCTGTTCGAGGACGACCCGCTCCTCGTACGGCCCGAAGAAGCCGCGCGAGCGGAAGGCGCCCTGCCAGCCGGTCTCGACCCCCCGCGGGCGCCAAGATCCAGAACCAGCCGTCGTGCCGGTAGAGCTTGGGGCCCTCCAGGGTGAACCAGCCGGGGATGCGGTCGGCGTCGACGATCACCTCGCCCTCGTCCAGCACCTCGGTGCCGTCGGGGCTGCATCCGGTGGCCGGTGAGGCGGTTCTTGATGCCGGAGCGGGACTTGGCCCAGGCGTGCACGAGGTACGCCTCGCCGGTCTCGTCGTCCCACAGGGGGCAGGCGTCGATCAGTCCCTTGCCGGCCTTGACCAGGCGGGCGGTCCACGGCCCGCGGATCTCCTCGGCGTTGACCTGCGAGATCCCTGGTCGGGGTCGCCCCAGAAGATCCAGAAGCGGCCGGCGTGGTGCCGCAGCGACGGGCGCCCAGACCCCCCGGTCGTGGCGGGGCGTCGCGAAGGCGTGGGCGGGTTCGAGGCGTTCGAGGGCATGCCCGACCAGGGTCCAGTTGACGAGGTCCCGGGAGTGCAGCAGGGGCAGGCCGGGGACGCGGCCGAAGCTGGAGGCGGTGAGGTAGAGTCGTCGCCGACCCGCACGACGTCCGGATCGGACCAGTCGGCGTTCAGCACGGGGTTGCGGTAGTAGCCGTTGCCGAGTCGCGCGGTCCCGGGTCTGGGTCATCCGGTCCGACCGCCTTCCGGACGAGGGCCGCGGCGCCGTCGCGGTCGAGGCGGCCGTCGGCGACGACGGTGACCATCCGGCGTACCAGGGTGCCCCCGGGGCGACGGCCACCGGTCGTCGGCCAGCGAGGACCCCACCCCCGGGTACTCCCGGTGCGCACGAACCACGGGTCGTGCCGGGTCGCGTCGGTGGCGCCGGCGAAGACCAGCGTCCAGCGTCGCCGGCCAGCGCGAGCCAGTCGGCGGCGTGCCGTGCACGCCGCCCTCGCCGAGAGGTCGGTCGGTGAAGACCCGCGGGGCCGCGCCCTCCTTGGGGGCCCGCCAGAAGAAGCCGCCGTAGGCCGGCGCCGGGGCGCCCGTTGGTGGCGGGGCTGCCGAAGGTGACGGGCCCTGGCTGGCGTTGGTGAGGGAGAAGGTGAAGTCCAGCGCCCAGGCGGTGGCGGTGAGTTCGGTGGCGGCGACCGTGCGGCGTTCACGCAGCAGCTCGGTGCCCGCGGCGACCCAGCGCAGTTCCTCGACGAAGCCGTCCGGGTCGCGGAGCTGGAAGGCGGTGTGGCGCTGCGCGCCGTGGTTGTCCAGCTCGGTCGGGCCACGGTCGCGGACGTAGGTGCGCCCGCCCCAGAAGTTGTGCCCCTCGACGTCGGGAACGGCGACGACCGACGCCGAGGTGATGGAGGTGGTCGGCGGGGCGGAACTCGGTGACGGTGGTGCCGGCCAGGGTGGTGACGGGGTGCAGACAGGGGCGCGGGGAGAGCCGGGACGGCAGCTCGGGCCGGGTGAGGTACCGGGCGACGGGGCGGCCCGCGACGCGCAGCACCGGGTGCGTCGCCGGTCACGGGCACCCACCTCGTTCAGCGCGTCTGCGCGGTGCCCAGGGCGCGCCCAGCTCGGAGTAGAGGCTGAGGGTGTCGGCGGCGGCGGCGACGAGTCCGTCGACGCCGGGGACCACGCGCGCGCGCCGTCTCTCTCCGGGGACGCGGTGCCCAGGCGGCCGGGGGCAGCGGTCCGGGTCCGGAGCCGTGCGCATCGCCTCGACGACCCGCATGAAGGCACCGGTCTCGTCCGGCGGCACCAGCAGGGCGGCGCCGTGGTGAGGTGGTCGACCAGGTTCTCCAGCAGGTCGGTGCGGCCGTACTGGTACTCCTCGGGGCCGTGGCCCCCGCGCTGCAGCAGGATGCGGTCCTGCTTGTACCAGAAGGTGATGCGCCCGCTGGCCGCCGTGCAGCAGGACGTACGGCTCGTGCGGCCCGTTCCGCGCACAGGGTCGCGGCGACGGTGACAGGTGCCCGTCGCGCGGTGCCGATCCGCACGCAGGAGGTGTCGTCGGCCTCGATGTCGTTGGCGTGGCAACAGTTCGGTCTCGATGCCGCCACGTCCTCGGCGCGGGGGCCGCCGCCGAGCGCGAGGGCGGTGGCGACGGCGTGCGCCAGCGGGTTGGTCAGCGCCCCGTCGATCACGTCCGCGCCGTCCAGCTGCCGCCGGCCCGCCCAGGGCGCCCGCCGGAAGTAGCCTCGTCCCGGACCCACGCCCCGGCCGCGCCGATGCCCGACGTCACCGATCGCCCCCGGCGAACAGTTCCCGGATCGCCGGCACGGCGTGCGAGCCGAAGTGACTGGAAGCCGACCTGGCAGGCCACGCCCGCCCCGGCGTACCCCGTCGGCCATCGGGCGTAGTCGGCCTAGGATGGCGGCGGGCGGCTTCTCCAGGAGCAGGTGCACGCCCCGCCCGCCGCGGTCAGGGCCAGGGCGGTGTGGGTCGGGATCGGGGTGCAGACGACCGCGGCGCGGGCGCCGGTGGAGTCCAGCAGGGCACCGAAGTCGGCGGACTGCTCGGGATCCCGCCGGCGAACGTCGAGTTCGGCGTCGGTCAGCGGGTTCAGTTCGCAGATCCCGGCCAGCCTGACCAGGCCCGGCGCTCGAGCCTCCGGATGTTGGCGAGGTGCCAGCGGCCGTGGCCGCGGGCGCCGGCCAGGACGACGGGAAGGGCGGTGGTCGTCAGGTCATCGGGCGGCCCTCCCCGCTCCGGCCTCGCGGGCGACGTCGGCGGCGGCGTCGTTCGGCGCTGTCGACCGGGACCGTGCAGGGCGGGTGTCCAGCCGGTGTCGGTGGCGAGATCGGTCTCGCTGCCGGAGTTGTAGGCGTTGTAGATGGGGACCAGGTCGACGGGGAAGCCGTTGAACAGCGGTGCCGCGCTGGGTGAGGGCACTGCCGTTCCAGCTCTTCAGCAGGTCGGCGACCTCGACGTGGCCGGGGCTCTCGAAGGAGTTGTTCTCGGCGACGATCCGGGACTCGGTCGAGATGCCGAGGGAGTAGCGGTAGTCGCCGTCCTCGGGAATGACGTAGCGGTTGTTGTAGAGGTGGACCTGGCCGAAGCGGACGCGGGGGGCGCGCTGCACGACGGAGTCGAACTCGTTGTGGTGCAGGGTGACGCGGAGCTTGCCGCGGTCGGTGGTGACGCCGTCGCCGTTGCCGATGAGCATCGCCTTGTCGTGGTCGGCGAACCGGCTCCAGGAGACGGTGACGAGGTCGGAGCCGTTGGTGATGTCGAGGAGCCCGTCGTGGCGCAGGAAGTTGCGTCCGAAGTAGGTGGGTTACGCGGTCGTCCGGGTGGCCCTTGTCGCTCGCGGTGACGTGGTCGACCCAGACGTGGGTGGCGCCGCGCAGCCACAGGGTGTCGTACGCGGTCTTCCAGTCGCCGAGTCCGCCGGTGTTGGGCTGCCAGGCCGGGAAGCAGTCGTAGGCGTCGCGGAGTTCGAGGTTGCGGACGATGACGTTGTCGGCGTCCTTGACCTGGAGGCTCGCGCCCTTGAGTACGCCGCTGCGGCCCACGCCGACGAGCGTGGTGTTGGAGCCGATGAGCAGCTCGACGCGTTCGGCCTGGCGGGCGGCGGACGCCTTGCGGGCGTCCTCCTGCGGGCCCCGCGGGCTTGGCGCCGCCCCAGGTACGGGGGTCGTAGGCGGCGAGGTACGCGTCGAGGGCGTAGCCGTCGGTGGCGTAGTCGGCGCAGTCCAGCCGCCGTCCCCGGTCGTCGGTGTTCGCGTCGATGGTCCCGGCGACACGGATGATCTTGGGTACGGAGCTGCCGCCGTCGAGCGCGGCGACGAGCTGGGCCCTGGTGCGCACGGTGAGGACGTGGGCGTCGTCGGCGGCCGAGCCGCCGGTCGGTCCCGGTGCCTTCGGCGGCCCAGCCGTCGTCGGCGGCGAGGACCTCCCGGCCGAGGTCGCGGTCCGCGGCGGGCGGTCTGCGCCGCCGGTGCCGGGGTGGCGGCCTCGGCGCCCGGCTGGAGGGCCAGGCTGCCGAGGAGCAGGGCGAGCGCGGCGGCTGCGCGGCGCGCGGCGCGGGGGCGGAGGTGTGGGGTCATGTCCGTCATCCCTTCACTGCGCCGGCGCTGAAGCCGGTGATCAGCCACTTCTGGATGAAGGCGAAGACGATCACCACGGGCACCGCGGCGATGACACCGCCCGCGGCCAGCGCCCCCAGGTCGACGCTGTCGGCGCCGATCAGGGTGTTGAGGCCGACCGGGATCGTCTGCTTGTCCTGCTCGCTGAGGAACATCAGGGCGAACAGGAAGTGGTTCCAGCTGTGCACGAAGGCGAAGGAGCCGACGGCGATCAGTCCGGGCCGCAGCAGCGGCAGGACGACGCGCAGAAGGCCCTGAAGCGCGAGCAGCCGTCCACCCAGGCGGCCTCCTCCAGGGAGACCGGCACGTTCTTGATGAAGCCGCTGATCAGGATGATCGACAGGGGCAGCTGGAAGACGGTCTCCGCGATGACGACGCTCCCGAGGGAGTTGATCATCTGGAGGTTCTTGAAGATCTCGAAGAGCGGTACGAGCATCAGCGCGCCCGGGATGAACTGCGAGCAGAGCAGCGCCAGCATGAAGGCGCTCTTGATCTTGAAGTTGAACCGGGCCAGTGCGTAGCCGCCGGCGAGCGCGACCAGGGTCGTGGCGAACAGCGTGCCGACACCGACGATCATGCTGTTCTGGAAGAAGATCGCGAAGCTGCGCTCGTTCCAGACCTTGGCGAAGTGCTCCCCCGTCATCGGCCAGGGCACCAGCGAGGTGGAGCCGGCGGGCCGTACGGCGAACAGGAGCATCCAGTAGAACGGAATGAGCGTGAAGAGCAGGTAGATGCCGAGCGGCACGTAGATCTGCCAGCGCGGTACGTCGTCGAAGGCCCGCTCGCGCTTGGTCGGCGGGTCGAGGAGGGCGGGGGGGCGCTGCGTCGCACAGTCGGGCCCGGCGCGCTGTCTTCTCTCGAGTGCGGCAGTCACTTGTGGTCGCCTCCGAACTTGCTCAGGCGCAGATAGACGATCGAGCAGAAGAGGAGGATCACGAAGGCGACGGTGGTGAGCGCCGAGGCGTAGCCGAAGTCGTGGCCCTCGATGCCGGTGTTGGCGACGTAGAGCGGCAGGGTGGTGGTCTCGCCCGCCGGTCCGCCGCCGGTGAGGGTGTAGAGCAGGTCGACGTTGTTGAACTCCCAGACCCCGCGCAGCAGTGTGGCCAGGATGATCGCGTCCCGCAGGTGCGGGAGGGTGATGTGGAAGAACTGCCGCAGCCGGCCCGCGCCGTCGACCGATGCCGCCTCGTACAGCTCCTTCGAGACGGACTGCAGGTCGGCGAGGATGAGGATGGCGAAGAAGGGGACACCGCGCCAGAGTTCGGAGACGGTCGCCGCCCAGAACACGGTCCCGGTGTCGGAGAGCCCGAGGTGCCGTACTCGCCGATTCCGGCGTCCGCGAGATAGCGGCTGAAGCCGGTCGAGGAGTTGTAGAGCAGGATCCAGATGGTGCTGGTGAGCACCCCGGAGACGGCCCAGGGCGAGAAGACCATGGCGCGCGAGATGCCGCGGCCGATGAAGGTCTGGTTGACGATCAGCGCGAGTGCGAGACCGAGTGCGAGCTGCAGCGTGACCTGGGTGAAGACCCACTGGGCGCTGAAGCCGAGCGTCGGCCAGAACTGCTCGTCCTCGGTGAAGATGCGGGTGAAGTTGTCGAAGCCGGCGAAGCCGTTCCGCCACGGCTTGGTGACGTTGTAGTTCTGCAGGCTGTAGTAGAAGACGCTGATCACCGGATAGGCGATGAAGCCCAGCATCAGCAGGCCCGCGGGCGCTATCAGCAGATACGGCAGGCGGCGGGGGCTGGCCGGCGGCGCCGGGCCGCCGTGGGCGGCGGTGTGGCCACGGCTGCGGATTGGGCCATGACCGTCTCCGATCTCTGGGAAGTGCTGGATGTGCCGTGCGGTGGTGCGTGGTTGCGGGGTGCAGTGCGGAAGCGCTTACCGCATGTCGTTCGGTGTGCCGGACGGGTCGGTGCGCGGAATTCTCTTCGCCCGGTGTTCAGCCCGCGTACGGGTCGGGCACGTCTCCCTGCCTCGCCAGGAACGCGAAGTCGCATCCGGTGTCGGCCTGGGTGATCTGGTCCTGGTAGAGCGCGCCGTAGCCGCGCCCGTACCGGGCGGGCGGCGGTGTCCACCGGGCCCTGCGCAGCTCCAGCTCCTCGTCGGTCACGTCGAGGTGGAGCAGGCGCGCCTCGACGTCCAGGGTGATCGAGGTCACCGGTGCGGACCAGGGCGAGCGGTCCGCCGACGAAGGACTCGGGCGCGACGTGCAGCACGCACGCCCCGTAACTGGTGCCGCTCATCCGGGCGTCGGAGATCCGCACCATGTCCCGTACGCCCTGCTTCAGCAGGTAGTCGGGGATCGGCAGCATGCCGTACTCGGGCATGCCGGGGCCGCCCTTGGGGCCGGCGTTGCGCAGCACCAGCACATGGTCCGGGGTGAGGGCCAGGGCCGGGTCGTTGATGGTGCGCTGCATCTCCTTGTAGTCGTCGAAGACGACCGCGGGACCGGTGTGGCGCAGCAGGTGCGGCTCGGCGGCGATGTGCTTGATGACCGCGCCGTCGGGGCAGAGGTTGCCGCGCAGCACCGCGACGCCGCCCTCCTCCGCCAGGGGGTTGTCCCGCTCCCGGATGACGTCGCCGTTGTGCACGAGCGCCCCGTCGAGCTGTTCGCGCAGCGTGGTGTGCGCGACGGTGGGCCGGTCCAGGTGCAGCACGTCGGTGAGCCGGGCCAGGAACCCGGGCAGTCCGCCGGCGAAGTGGAAGTCCTCCATCAGGTACTTCGCCGCCGGGCCGGAGGTTGGCGAGGACCGGGACGGTGCGGGCGATGCGGTCGAAGTCGTCCAGGGTGAGCTTCACCCCGGAGCGGCCCGCCATCGCGATCAGGTGGATGACGGCGTTGGTGGAGCCGCCGAGCGCGAGGACGGTGGCGACCGCGTCCTCGTACGCGTCGCGCGGTGAGGATCTGCGACAGCTTCAGCTGCTGCCACACCAGTTCGACGATCCGGAGCCCGGACTGCGCCGCCATCCGGTCGTGACCGGAGTCGACGGCCGGGATGGACGAGGCGCCCGGCACCGTGACGCCCAGCGCCTCGGCGGCGGCCGTCAGGGTCGAGGCGGTGCCCATCGTCATGCAGTGGCCGGGCGAGCGGGCGAGCCCGTTCTCCAGCTCGGCCATCTCGCAGTCGCCGATCAGCCCGGCCCGCTTGTCGTCCCAGTACTTCCACATGTCCGTGCCGGAGCCGAGGACCTCGTTGCGCCAGTGGCCCGGCAGCATCGGCCCGGCGGGCACGAAGACGGTCGGCAGGTCGACGGAGGCGGCGCCCATCAGCAGCGCGGGGGTGGACTTGTCGCAGCCGCCCAGCAGCACCGCGCCGTCGACGGGGTAGGAGCGCAGCAGCTCCTCCGTCTCCATCGCCAGCATGTTGCGGTAGAGCATCGGGGTCGGCTTCTGGAAGGTCTCCGAGAGCGTGGAGACCGGGAATTCGAGCGGGAAGCCGCCCGCCTGCCAGACGCCCCGCTTGACGGCCTGCGCGCGGTCGCGCAGATGGACGTGGCAGGGGTTGATGTCGGACCAGGTGTTGAGGATCGCGATGACCGGCTTGCCCAGGTGCTCCTCGGGGAGGTAGCCGAGCTGGCGGGTGCGGGCGCGGTGGCTGAACGAGCGGAGCGGCCGTCCGTGCCGTACCACTGGTGGCTGCGCAGCTCCTCGGGGCGATGCGGCCCGTGCTCGGTCGTCATATCGACCACCCGGCGACCAGGGCGGCGACCTCGGCGCGCTGCTCCTCGGGCAGGGCGCTGCTCGGTGCGCGTACGTCGCGGCGGCAGAGACCGAGCGAGGCCAGGGCCTCCTTGACGACGGTCACGTTGTTGGCGGACTGCCGGTCGGCGCGCAGGTCCTCGAAGCGGCGGATCTGCTCCCAGACCTTCATCGCCGCCGGGTAGTCGCCCGCCCGCAGCGCCTCCAGCATGGCCAGCGAGACACCGGGGGCGACGTTGACGAGGCCGGAGGTGAAGCCGGTGGCGCCGCGCGGCGAAGTAGGAGGGGGCGTAGAGCTCGGCGAGCCCGGCGACCCAGACGAAGCGCTCCAGGCCGGCGTCCCGGGCGAAGGCGCCGAAGCGGGCGGCGTCCGGGACGGCGTACTTCACGCCGATGACGTTGGGGCAGCTGTCCGCGAGTTCGGCGAGGCGGTCGCCGGCGAGCAGCGGGTTGCGGATGTACGGGACGACTCCGAGCTCGGGTACGGCCTCGGCGATGGCCCGGTGGTAGTCGATCCAGCCCTCCTGCGAGATGTAGGGGTGCACGGGCTGGTGCACCATCACCATCTCGGCGCCCGAGTCCCTGGCGTGCTCGGCGGCGGCCACGGCGGTCGGCACGTCGTGGCCGACGCCGACGAGGACGGTGGCGCGGCCGCCCGGCCTCCTCGATGGTCAGCTCGGTGACGGTGCGCCGCTCGTCGGGGGTGAGGGCGTAGAACTCCCCGGTGTTGCCGTTCGGGGTGACGATGCGGACGCCGCCGTCGAGCAGCCGTCGCAGCAGGGCGCGGTGGGCGCCGCGGGTCGATGCTGCCGTCCTCGGCGAACGGGGTCACCGGGATCGCCACAACGTCGGCGAGGGCCGCCCGCTGGGTCTCGAACGGCCTTTGTCAGGTGCTGATCCGTCCTTGTTCACGCTGCGTCACCCCCGTCTTCGTCGTCGGGGAAGGCGCGGCGCACGAAGGACGCGATGTGGTCGTGCAGGGCCGCGGCCGCGCCGTCCGCGTCGTCGGCGAGTGCGAGCCGCAGGATCTCCCGGTGCTCGGCCGCCTCCCGCTCCCAGGACGGGGTCGGCCGACCAGGCGACGGTCGAGACGAGCGCGGCCTGGTCGCGGATCTCGTCGAGCATCCGGGCGAGCAGCGGGTTGCCGCAGGGCAGGTAGAGGGCGCGGTGGAAGTCCCGGTTGGCGAGGGACCTGTCGGCCTTGTCGGTCGCCGAGTCGGCGCGGTCCAGGGCCTCCTGTGCCGCGTCGAGCGAGGCCTTGCGCGTGCATGGAGCGGCGCAGCGCCTCGGGCTCCAGGAGCAGGCGCACGTCGTACACCTCGCGCGCCATGGCCGCGTCGACGAGGCGCACGGTGGCGCCCTTGTACTGGCTCATGACGACGAGCCCGGTGCCGGCGAGCGTCTTCAGCGCCTCGCGTACCGGGGTCTTCGACACCCCGAACTGCGCGGCGAGCTCGGTCTCGACGAGCGCCTGCCCGGCCTCAGCTGCGCGGTGAGGATGCGGTGCTTGATCGCCTCCAGCACGTACTGGGTCCGGGAGGGGATCGGGGTGGGCGCAAAGGTCATGGGGTCGAGAGGGCTCGTCGCATCTCGCGTATCGCGTCTCATATATGACGTACGAAGTACGACGCGATGAAGGTAGAGGGCGCGAATGTTTCGTCAACGCTTCTGACAAAAGAAGGTCGCGGGGCGGCGTCCCGGCCCGTCTCGCGGCCCTACGCGGCGTCCACCCCGGGTCCCGCCCGCTCAGCCCCACCGCGCGGTCCAGCAGCGGCGCGTCCGCCGGCGACGGCGACGACCGGGCCGAAGATGCCGCCGTCGCCGTCGGGTCGTCGGCGGCGGCGAGGAGGAAGCCGTGGCACGACCTGGAGGGCGGCCGGGTCGGGGTCGTACGGCCGGCCGGTCGCGCGGGCCAGGTCCCAGCCGTGGATCACCAGTTCGTCGGCGGCGACGGCGCCGGCGACCTCGCCGGGCAGGTCGATGCCGCCCGCCCGGGTCATGCCGGTCCAGGCGGCCGGGTCGCGCCAGGCCTCGGCGAGTTCGTCCGAGCGCCTTGGGCAGCTCCTCGCGCCAGCCGGGGCCGATGTCCGGGACGGCGGCCGGGCTGGTGTCGGTCGTGACGCCGAGGTCCTTGCGGGCGGCGTCGCGGAAGGCGAGCGGCCAGGCGGCAGGTGGCCCAGCAGATTGCGCACCGCGACTCCGGGCAGGGCGTCGGGTCCGCCAGCTGCTCGTCGGTCACGCCCTCGGCGAGGCGGGCCACGACCGGGTCTGCGGTCCGAGGTCGAGGGTCGGGTTCGGGGTCATATCGGTGATCCCCGGCTCCTACTGGTATCGCTCTCGGGAGGTAGACCGACCGCGGCCGCGGAACTCATCGCCCGGACGGGGCGTTGCCGAAGGCACCTGCCCGATGCCCGGCGCCGGCCGCCTTAGCCCCACGATGGCGAGGCATGACGACAACCACCACCTGGGCACTCCCCCGCGTCCTGCGCGACCGCAACGCGCGGCCTCTACCTCGCTGGAGTCGTGGTCTCCGGCTTCGGCACCTCGGCGTTGTGGCTGGTGTCCGGCGTATGGGTCAAGGACCTCACCGGCTCCGACGGCCTGGCCGCGCTGTGCATGCTCGCCATGTGGGCGCCCACCCTGGCCGGCCCGATGCTCGGCACGCTCGCCGACCGCACCCGCCGCAAACCGCTGCTGATCGGCGCGAACCTCCTCCTGGCCGTCCTCCTGCTCACCCTCTTCACCGTCGACTCCCCGGACCGCCTGTGGCTCCTCTTCGCGGTCCTGTTCGTCTACGGCGCGGCAGGCGTCGTCCACGACGCCGCCGAGTCGGCCCTCGTCGCCGCCGCCGTCGACCCGCGCCCTGCTCGGCGACTTCAACGGGCTGCGCATGACGGCCACCGAGGGCATGAAACTCCTGGCCCCGCTGGCCGGCGCGGGCGTCTACGCGGCGTACGGCGGTGCGAGTGTCGCCCTGCTCGACGCGGTGACGTTCGTGGTCGCGACCGGTCTGTACGCCTGCCTGCGCGTCCGCGAGAGCAGGCCCGCGCCGCCGAACGGCGGCTGGCGGGCGCAGACCGCCGAGGGGCGCCCGCTACCTCTGGGCGCACCCCCGGCTGCGCCCCCTCGTCCTGGCCGGCGGCACCACCATGCTCTGCGCCGGCCTCAACGGCGCGATGCTCTACGCCGTCGTCGACGGCCTCGGGCACGCCCCCGCGTACGCCGGTGTGCTGTACGCCGTCCAGGGCGCCGGTTCGGTGGCGATCGGGCTGCTCTCCGGCCCCGCGCTGCGCCGCCTGGGCGAGCGCCGTTTCGCCGCGTACGGCATCGCCCTGACGGCCGTCGCGGCCGGCCTGCGGGCGATCCCGTCCGACCCCGTGGCCCTGGCCTGCAGCGCGGCGAGCGGCGTGGGGCTGCCCTGCGTGCTGATCGCCGCGCTCACCGCCGTGCAGCGCGAGACGCCGGACGCCCTGCTGGGCCGGGCCGCCGCCACGGCCAACACGCTCGTCTTCACGCCGAACGTCATCGGGCTGGCGGCGGGGGCGGCGCTGGTCGAGCTGCTCGACCTCCGTCTCGCTGTTGCCCGTCCTGGGCCTGGTGTGGCTGGCGACGGCCGTACCGCTGCTTCAGAGCGCGGCGAGTCGCCTCCCCGTACCGCCGCCAAGGTCCCCGTCCGACGCCAACCCCGCGTGATAGAGCCGCAGCTCCGTGGCCCCCAGCTCGCGCGCGCGTGCCGCGTCCGACGCAGGGTGCCCGGGCTGCCGCCCATGCCGGAGACCACGGTGAAGTTGGCGGCGATGACCGCGCCCTCGCGCGCCCTGCTCGGCGAAGGGTGTCAGCAGGCCGGTGCCGCCCGCGCAGGGCACGACCACGCCGTCCGCGACGGAGAGGATGTGCGCCGGGTCGACGCCCGGGTTGGCGCCGACGTGGTACGGACACGGGGTCGGCGTGCAGCAGGACCTGGAAGCCGTCGGGGGCGGCCGCGCGGACCGCCGCGACCGCCGTCTCCTGGAGCGTGCGGGCGGTGTCGTCGCGCCACGCGCGCGTGGCGGCCGCGCGGCGTCTCGCCGAGCAGCTTCTCGACGCCCGCCCAGCCCTCGTCGGCGGCCGTCGCCCTGCCACACCGGTTCCAGCGCGGCGCGCACGGCGGCCGCCAGCTCGTCGGCGTCCAGGCCCTGGCCGCCGTAGCCCTCCCGGCAGGCCGGGCAGAAGCAGAGCGCCATCAGGTACTGCCCGGCGTCCCCGAGCGCGACCCCGCCGGTCTTGTCGTGGGCGTGCAGGTGCTGCAGCCCGTACCAGCCGAGGGACTCCAGCTCGGTGCCGCGCGCCCCGGGCCGTACGGCCGCCTCGGCGGCCAGGTCGACGAGGTACGCGCGCGTGGCGGGCTGCGCGATGCACGGGCGCCCAGGGGTAGCGGTCGCCGTAGGCGTTGACGACCGAGGTGTCCGGGTGCTCGGCGCCCAGGCGGGAGTTGTGCGCGAGGACGACCCAGGTGTGCACCTCCAGGCCGGCGTCCGCGAGCGCGGCGGCGGCCTCGCCGAAGGCGTCGCCGGGCGCCCAGTCACCGGCCGGGTAGGGGCGCAGCTCCCGGCCCTCCCAGCGGTCGTCCGGCGGGTACAGCACGGCGGCGTGCTCGGCGGTGACGATGCGGTGGCGCGGGTGGCGGGGGGTGAGCGCGCGGGTGGAGTGGTAGGCGGCGGCGAGCGTCACCTGCGCCACGCCGAGGCGCGGCGATCCGCGCCGGGCGCCTCCGGGTCCCCGTTGACGTCCCAGGGGTAGACGAATGCCGACGCCTTCACTTGTCCCTCCGGCTCCTCCTCCAGCAGCGCGTAGCCGCGCTCGATCAGCTCGGCGAGCTGCTTCGACATGATCCTCGGCCGGCTCGTGCAGCGGGGGCCGCACCTCCCCGACGTCCAGGCCGCGCAGCCGTACGCCGGCCTTGACGAGGGCGACGGCGTATCCGCGGCCCTGGGCGCGCAGTTCGACGAACGGGCGGTAGAAGCCGTCCAGGAGGCGGTGCACGGTGGCGTCGTCGCCGGTGCTGCAGCGCCCGGTGGAAGGCGAGGGCGATCTCGGGCGCGAAGCAGAACACGGCGGAGGAGTAGAGCGTGACGCCGAGCGCGCGGTAGGCGAGCTGGGTCTGCTCGGCGGTCGGCAGGCCGTTGAAGTAGAGGAAGTCGCCGGGGACCTCGGTGCGCACGGCGCTGACGATGCGCTGCATGAGGTCGAGGTCGCCGAGCCCGTCCTTGAGGCCGATGATGCCGTCCGTGCGGGCCAGTTCGACCACGGTCTCCGGGGTGAAGACGGCGTTGTCGCGCTGGTAGACGATGACCGGCAGGGAGGTCGCCGCGGCCACCTCCCGGTAGTGCCGCAGCAGCCCCTCCTGCCCGGCGACGACGAGGTACGGCGGCATGGCGAGCAGTCCGTCGGCGCCGGCCGCCTCGGCGAGGCGGGCGTAGCGCACGGCGAGCGCGGTGCCGTACCCGGCGCCCGCGACGACCGGCACCCGTCCCGCCGGCCGCCTCGACGGCCGCGCGGACGCAGCGCCTCGAACTCCTCGGGCGTCAGCGCGTGGAACTCGCCGGTGCCGCAGCAGGCGAACACGGCGGCGGCCCCGGCCTCGACCCCGCGGCGCACATGCGTGCGGTAGGTGTCGAGGTCGACGGAGCCGTCGGGGCCGTACGCGGTGACCGGGAAGAACAGCGGCCCGCTGGGGATCGTTGAGTCGAGCGGCGAGAGGGGCTGACGTCACGGGCTCTCCCGGTTCCATATTCATGATTGGCGTCTATATTTCTGAACGCCTCCACGCTAAGGCGCCGCCTCGGGCCGGTCAAGCGCGCGAACCCGCGACACACCAGCGGATTCACCGCTCCGCGACATACTTGACGGGCTCCGCCCCGATTCCTTAGCGTGTCCACGCATATGAATGCCGTGCACGCACCATGCACGACTGCGCCGCACGATCAAGGAGACCCGAGGATGCCCGCTCCCCGCACCGTCCTGCTCACCGGCGCCGCCGGCGGCCTCGGCACCCTGATGCGGGACCTGCTCCCGGCCTACGGCTACGACGCTGCGCCTGCTCGACCTGCGCCCGATCGAGGGCGAGCCGGACGCGATCGTCGCCGACCTCGCCGACCAGGACGCGCTGCGCGAGGCGGTCCGGGGCGTCGACGCGATCATCCACCTCGCGGGCATCTCCCTGGAAGCCCCCTTCGAGAAGATCCTCAAGGCGAACATCGAGGGCACCTACCACCTGTACGAGGCCGCCCGCGAGGAGGGCGTCGGCCGCGATCGTCTTCGCCTCCTCCAACCACGCCGTCGGCTACACCCCGCGCCCCCGGGGCGACGACCCCCTCATCCCGGTCGACACCCCGCGCCGCCCGGACACCTTCTACGGCCTGTCCAAGTGCTTCGGCGAGGACCTCGCGCAGCTCTACTGGGACAAGCACGGCATGGAGACCGTCTCCGTGCGCATCGGCTCCTGCTTCCCCGAGCCGACCAGCGTGCGCATGCTCTCGGTGTGGATGAGCCCCGCCGACGGCGCCCGCCTCTTCCACGCGGCCCTGACCGCCGAGAACGTCGGCCACACCGTCGTCTACGGCTCCTCCGCCAACACCCGCCTGTGGTGGGACCTCGACCACCGCGCGGGCGCTCGGCTACGAGCCCCAGGACGACTCCGAGCCGTACGCCGAGAAGCTCATCGCCGAGCAGGGCGAGCTCGGACCCGGCAACCCGGCGCACGCCTACCTGGGCGGCCACTTCGTGACCGACCCGCCGATCTGGCCGTACTGACCGGAACACGTCGCTCAACAGGGCGGGCGGGCACCGAACGGGCCCGCCCGCCGCCGCATTCGGGCACCACGCGCTGCCCGATCTCACCCCGCCCGATCAACGCCGACGCAGGTCCGCGACGGGCACGCCGCACGTGTCGAACGGGCACAACCGGGCAGCATCGGGCCCGCAACAGACCTGGTCACTGCCGCATCCCCGCTGTAGAACTTCCCCCACGGGCCCGACCGGGCCCGAACGGGCAGCGCAAGCGGAGAGGCAGGTGTCGGCATGAGCACGAGGACGGCGGAAGAACGCCAGCGCGAGATCGTGCTGGTCGCACGACGCGACGGCTCGGTCGACGTCACCGCGCTCGCCGCCGAGCTGGGCGTGGCCAAGGAGACCGTACGGCGGGATCTGCGCGCCCTGGAGGACCACGGCCTGCTCCGCCGCACCCACGGCGGCGCCTATCCCGTGGAGAGCGCCGGCTTCGAGACGACGCTCGCCTTCCGCGCCACCAGCCACGTCCCCGAGAAGCGCCGGATCGCGGCCGCCGCGGCCGAGCTGCTCGGGGACGCCGAGACCGTCTTCGTCGACGAGGGCTTCACCCCGCAGCTCATCGCCGAGGCACTGCCCCGGGACCGGCCGCTGACCGTGGTCACCGCGTCCCTGCCGGTCGCGGGCGCCCTCGCCGAGGCCGAGCAGCGTCTCCGTCCTGCTGCTCGGCGGCCGGGTCCGGTCCGGCACCCTCGCCACCGTCGACCACTGGACGACGAAGATGCTGGCCGGCTTCGTCGTCGACCTGGCGTTCATCGGCGCCAACGGCATCTCCCGCGAACACGGCCTCACCACCCCCGACCCGGCCGTCAGCGAGGTCAAGGCCCAGGCGATCCGGGCCGCCCGGCGCACGGTCTTCGCCGGCGTGCACACCAAGTTCGGAGCGGTCAGCTTCTGCCGGTTCGCCGAGGTCGGCGCGCTGGAGACGATCGTGACGAGCACCCTGCTGCCCGACGGCCGAGGCCCACCGCTACTCGCTGCTCGGGCCCCAGGTCATCCGGGTCTGACACCACACCGCACCCGACGTCCCCCACGGGGCGCAGCCACGCCCCGTGCTGCCCCTTATCTCCCCATACATCCAGGAGCGATCCATGCGAACCCAGAGCCGACGACGGCCACCGCGAGCCACGCTCGCCATGGCCGCCGCAGGGACGCTGCTCGCCCCGCTGCTCTCCGGCTGCTGGGTCGGCGCGGGCGGGGCCGGATCCGGCGGCGACGCCATCAACGTCCTGATGGTCAACAACCCCCAGATGGTCGAGCTGCAGAAGCTGACCGCCGCCCACTTCACCAAGGAGACCGGCATCAAGGTCAACTTCACCGTCCTGCCCGAGAACGACGTCCGCGACAAGATCAGCCAGGACTTCGCCAACCAGGCCGGCCAGTACGACGTCGCCACCCTGTCCAACTACGAGATACCGATCTACGCCCGCAACGGCTGGCTGCACGAGATGGACGGCTACGTCGCCAAGGACCCGGCGTACGACGAGCAGGACGTCCTCGAAGCCGATGCGCCAGTCCCTCACCGCGCGACGACGGCAAGCTCTACGGCCAGCCCTTCTACGGCGAGTCGTCCTTCCTGATGTACCGCAAGGACGTGTTCGCGCAGAAGGGCCTGAAGATGCCCGCGCACCCCACCTGGCAGCAGGTGGCGGACCTCGCCGCGAAGGCGGACGGCGCCGAGCCCGGCATGAAGGGCATCTGCCTGCGCGGCCTGCCCGGCTGGGGCGAGGTGATGGCGCCCGCTGACGACGGTCGTGAACACCTTCGGCGGCACCTGGTTCGACAAGAACTGGAAGGCCCGGCTCGACTCGCCCGAGTTCGAGAAGGCGACGAAGTTCTACGTCGACCTGGTCCGCGAGCACGGCGAGTCCGGCGCCGCCCAGTCCGGCTTCGCCGAGTGCCTGAACAACATGACCCAGGGCAAGGTCGCCATGTGGTACGACGCCACCTCCGCGGCCGGATCCCTGGAGGCCGCCAAGTCCCCGGTCAAGGGCAAGGTCGGCTACGCCCCCGCCCCCGTCGAGAAGACCGAGTCCTCCGGCTGGCTCTACACCTGGGCCTGGGGCATCCAGAAGGCCTCCCGCAACCCCGACAAGGCCTGGAAGTTCGTCTCCTGGGCGTCCGGCAAGGGCTACGAGCAGCTGGTCGGCGACGAGATCGGCTGGTCCAACGTCCCGGCCGGCAAGCGCGCCTCGACGTACGCCAACGCCGACTACCGCAAGGAGGCCGCCGCCTTCCAGGAGATGACCAAGGAGGCCATCGAGGAGCGCCCGGCCCGACGACCCCGGCGTGCAGCCGCGGCCCGCGCCCGGCATCCAGTTCGTCGGCATCCCCGAGTTCACCGACCTCGGCACCAAGGTCTCCCAGGAGATCAGCGCGGCCATCGCCGGACGCCAGTCCGTCGACGTCGGCCCTGAAGAAGTCCCAGCAGCTCGCCGAGAAGATCTCCGAGGAGTACGAGGGACGATGACCGCCACGACAACGGCCCCCGTGGCCGGCCCCGAGCTCCGCACCACCGGTCCGCCGGCCCTCCGCCCGGCTGCGCGCCTGGGCCACCCGGGCCCCGCTGCTCCCCGCCCTGATCTTCATGATCGTCGGTGACCCAGCTGCCCTTCGTGGCCACGCTGGTGATCTCCTTCTTCGACTGGAACGCCCTCTATCCCGGACGCCCGGCACTTCACCGGCTTCGACAACTACCAGCGAGGTCCTCACCGACGCGGACCTGCGCCACTCGGTGTGGACGACCGTGCTGCTGACGGTGGCGGTGGTCCTGGCCAGCCTGGTCCTCGGCCTGGTCCTGGCCCTGCTGCTGGACCGGAGGTTCCGGGGCCGCGGCATCGTCCGCACCCTGCTGATCGCCCCGTTCCTGGTGGTCCCCGTGGCGGCGGCCCTGCTCTGGAAGCACGTGCTCTACAACCCCGAATACGGCCTGCTCAATGGGTTGTTGCACTATGTGGGCGGCCCACAGCCGGACTGGATCTCCAACACCCCGCTGCTCGCGGTCGAGGCGTCCCTGGTCTGGCAGTGGACGCCGTTCATGATGCTGATCCTGCTGGCCGGCCTGCAGAGCCGCGACCAGCGAGCAGATCGAGGCGGCCCGGGTCGACGGCGCGAGCGACTGGCAGATCTTCGTCCACCTGACGCTCCCGCACCTGCGCCGCTACCTCGAACTGGGCGCCCTGCTGGGCTCGATCTACATCGTCCAGAACTTCGACGCGGTCTTCACGATCACGTCCGGCGGCCTGGGCACCGCCAACCTCCCCTACACCGTCTACCAGAGCTTCTACCAGGCCCACGAGAACGGCCTCGCCTCGGCCGCGGGCGTCCTGGTCGTCATCGGCTCGATCGTCATCGCGACCTTCGCCCTGCGCGTGGTGTCGTCCCTGTTCCGCGAGGAGGTGTCCCGCGCATGAGTGCACGACCGCCACTGCGTCGCACGCCGTGTCCCTGGCAAGGGTGCGCGGCCTGGGCCTGGTGGCCTGGCTGCTCGGCATCGTCGTTCTTCCTGCCCATCGCGTGGATGGCGCTGACGTCCTTCCACTCCGAGGCAGGACGCGGCGACCAACCCGCCGTCCTTCGCCGCGTCGCTGACGCTGGACGGCTACCGCGAGTTCTTCGGCGCGGGCGGCGGCGCGAGCCCCTGGCCCGCGCTGATCAACTCGACGGTGGCGTCGGTGGCCTCGACCCTGCTTCGTCCTGGTGCTGGCCCTCCCGGCGGCGTACGCGCTGTCGATCCGACCGGTGAAGAAGTGGACGGACGTCCTGTTCTTCTTCCTGTCCACGAAGATGCTGCCGGCGGTGGCGGGCCTGCTGCCGATCTACCTGTTCGCGAAGAACACCGGGATGCTCGACAACATCTGGCTGCTGGTCATCCTCTACACGTCCATGAACCTGCCGATCGCGGTGTGGATGATGCAGTCCTTCCTCGCCGAGATCCCGGTCGCGGTCATCGAGGCGGCGAGGGTGGACGGGGCCGGGCTGCCGACGATCCTCGCGCGCGTCGTCGCCCCGATCGCCCTGCCCGGCATCGCGGCGACCTCCCTCATCTGCTTCATCTTCAGCTGGAACGAGCTGCTCTTCGCCCGGGTGCTGACCGGCGTGGTCGCCGAGACCGCCCCCGTCTTCCTGACCGGCTTCATCACCAGCCAGGGCCTGTTCCTGGCGAAGGTGTGCGCCGCGTCGCTCGTCATCTCCCTGCCGGTGCTCGCCGCGGGGTTCGCCGCCCAGGACAAGCTGGTCCAGGGCCTGTCGTTGGGAGCCGTGAAATGAAGGCCGCCGTCATCGAGTCCGTGGGCAAGGCCGTCGTCGCCGAGGTCCCGGACCCGACGCCAGGGCCGCGCGAGGTCGTCGTCGAGGTCGCGGCCTGCGGGCTGTGCGGCACCGACCTGCACATCCTCCAGGGCGAGTTCGCGCCCAAGCTGCCGATCGTGCCCGGGCACGAGTTCGCGGGCGAGGTGGTCGGGGTCGGCACCCAGGTCACAGAGGTGTCGGTGGGCGACCGGGTCGCGGTCGACCCGTCCCTGTACTGCTACGAGTGCCGCTACTGCCGTACCGGCCACAACAACCTCTGCGAACGCTGGGCGGCGATCGGCGTGACGACGGCGGGCGGCGCCGCACAGTACGCGGTGGCGCCCGTGGCGAACTGCGTGAAGCTCCCCGAACACGTCCGCACCCAGGACGCGGCCCTCGTCGAGCCGCTGTCCTGCGCGGTGCGCGGCTACGACGTGCTCCAGTCCCGCCTCGGCGCCCACGTCCTGATCTACGGCTCCGGCACGATGGGCCTGATGATGCTGGAGCTGGCCAAGCGCACGGGCGCGGCGAGCGTGGACGTCGTCGACGTGAACCCGGCCCGCCTGGAGACCGCCCGCCGCCTCGGCGTCTCGGCGTCGGCCGCGAGCCCCGACGAACTGGACCGCCCGCAGGGCTGGGACCTGGTCGTCGACGCGACGGGCAACGCGGCGGCGATCCAGGACGGCCTGGACCGGGTGGCGAAGGCGGGCACGTTCCTGCAGTTCGGCGTGGCCGACTACGCGACGCGCGTGACGATCGACCCGTACCGCATCTACAACCAGGAGATCACCATCACGGGCTCGATGGCGGTGCTGCACAGCTTCGAGCGGGCGGCGGAGCTGTTCGCGAACGGCGTGCTGGACCCGGAGATCTTCATCAGCGACCGCATCCCGCTGGAGCGGTACCCGCAGGCGCTGGAGCAGTTCGCGGCCGGGGTGGGCCGCAAGATCGTCGTGGTGCCGTAGCGACCTCGCCCCCGCCGCCCCGCTCTCCACCAACGCCGAAGGGGCAGGATCTTCAGCCCGTCCGGCGTTTGAGGACGAGGCCCTTCAAGGGCCGAAAGCGGGGGTCTGAGGTCGCAGCCCCCAGGGACGGGACGGGTAGGGGCGGCGGGGGCGAAACCCCCCCCCCCGCAATCGCGGCTGACCCGATTGGGCGCCGGGTAAGGGAACGGTAAAACCGCCTCGCTCGTTCACCCGGCATGACAGCTATGACCCCCGGCTCGAACATCCCCCTGTCCGCCGCCCGCGTGACGGTGGACGTCGCCGCCCCGGTGCGGCTCGACGTATCGGGCCTGCTGCTCACCGCCGACGGCAAGGTGCGCTCCGACGACGACTTCATCTTCTACAACCAGCCGTCGGGCCCGGGCGTGACATACCGCTCGGGCGGCGGCACCGCACCCGACGCGATCATGGTCGACACGACGGCCGTGCCCCCCGGCATCGAGAAGATCGTCGTCACCGCCAGCCCGGACGCCGCGGGCCAGACCTTCCAGGGCATCGAACCGACGGCCACGATCCGCAACGGGGACGACAGCTCCGTCCTGGCCACCTTCACGCCCCCGCAGCTCGGCAGCCGAGACGGCCCTGGTGATCGTGGAGATCTACCTGCGCAACGGCCAGTGGAAGGCCCGCGCGGTCGGCCAGGGATACGCCAACGGCCTGGCGGGCATCGCCACGGACTTCGGTGTGACGGTGGAGGAACCGGCCGCCGCGGCCGCCCCGGCCCAGCCGGTAACCCCGCCGCCGGCCCCTGTGCAGCCGCCGGCCCCGCCCGTCACCGCGCCCGCGGCACCTCCGGCCGCTCCGGCCACTCCTCCCCCGCCCGCACCCGGCGCGGGCAAGATCAACCTCGACAAGGGCCGCGTCAGCCTCCAGAAGAACCAGACCGTCTCCCTCGTCAAGGGCGGCCGCCCCCTGCTCTCCCAGGTCAAGATGGGCCTCGGCTGGGAGCCGGCGTACCGCGGCAAGGACATCGACCTGGACGCCTCGGTCATCGCCTACGGCCCGCAGCGCAACCACATCGACAGCTGCTACTTCGGCAAGCTCCAGATCGTGGGCGGCGCGATCCAGCACTCCGGCGACAACCTCACGGGCGAGGGCGGCGGGGACGACGAGGTCATCATGGTCGACCTCGGCCGCCTGCCCCAGGAGGTCACGGGCCTGGTCTTCACGGTCAACTCCTTCTCCGGCCAGAAGTTCACCGAGGTCGCCAAGGCGTACTGCCGCCTCATGGACGCCGCGACCGGCGAGGAACTGGTCCGCTTCGACCTCACCAGCGCCGAGCCGCAGACCGGCGTGCTGATGGCCAAGCTGATCCGGCAGTTCTCCGGCGAGTGGGACATGACAGCCATGGGCGACTTCGTGAAGTCCCGCACGGTGAGGGGGATGGTGAAGCCGGCGGCGCAGGCGCTGTAACACCCTGTTTCCCCGCGCCCCTGAGGGGCGCGGGGAACTGCGCGACAAGCCACACACCTGCCGCACCCCGCAAAGCCCCCGCGCCCCTGCGGCGCCCGCGGCGACCGGACACTCACACACCCCTCGGCCGCAACCCCTCCACCCACAGCATCAGATACCGCCGGACGTACCCACACTCCGCATCCGCCAGCTCCGCAGCCGCCGCGACACCATGGACCAGCCGCAGGATGTCGATCGGCTCGACGTCTCCCCGCAGCGTGCCCTCCTGCTGAGCCGCCCGGACCAGCCGTCCCGCCGCGCTCTTCACCGAGTCGCCGCAGGCCGTGGCCACCGTGGAGTCGCCGTCCGTGACGGCCGGGCCGAGCAGGACCTTCAGGCCGCGGATCCGGATCATCCCGGCGCCGAGTTCGTACAGCCACTCCACCAGCGCCTCGCCCGGCGGCAGTCCGGCCGCGAGTGCGTCGGCCCGGGCCGCGATCGCCTCGATGCGGTCGAGGTACGCGGCCTCCAGCAGCGCGTGCCGGGTCGGGAAGTGCCGGTACAGCGTGCCGGAGCCGACCCCGGCCCGCTTGGCGATGTCGTCGAGCGACGCGCCTTCCCCGTGCTCGGCGAAGGCCTCCACGGCCACCTTCAGCAACCGCTCGTAGTTGCGCCGAGCATCCGCCCGCATGGGCCTGACCTGCGACACGCAGCCACTCCTCAGAACCGGGGACCCTCTTTGCACCCTATCGAGAACGGTCCGCGCCCCCTGCCGTTGCACCCGCCGGGTTCCCGCCCGCGGCACGTCACCCCGCTCCCGCAGTCATACGAGTGGGGCGGCCCGCGCACTCGGCGCCGGGCCGCCCCACTGATGTGCCAAGGCGGGCGGAGGTCCGCACACCCGGCGCCTCACATCTTCATCGCGCCCGCAGCCAGGTCCCGCAGGAAGTGCCGCGCGCCGATCAGGAACACGACGATCAGCGGGATGACGCTCATCAAGGCGCCCGCCATCACCAGGGAGTAGTCGGTGTTGTAGAGGACGTTGAGATTCGCCAGGGCGACCTGCAGGGTGACCTTGTCCGGGTCGATCATGACGACCAGGGGCCAGATGTAGTCGTTCCACAGGCCGATGAACGTGAAGATGCCGAGGAAGGCAAGCGCAGGCCTGAACAACGGCAGGGCGACCGTCCAGTAGAGGCGGAAGAAGCCTGCGCCGTCGATCCGTCCCGCGTCCAGCAGTTCGTCCGGCAGCGAGTTCTGGGCGTATTGGCGCATCCAGAAGATGCCGAACGCGTTCGCCGCGCCGGGGATGATCAGCGCCTTCAGCGAGCCCGCCCAGCCGAACTCGGCCATGGTGACGAACTGCGGCACCAGGGAGAGCTGCGCCGGGATCATGTACGTCACCAGCAGCATGCCGAAGAGGAACTTCTTCGCCGGGAACTCGTACTTGGCGAAGGCGAACGCGGCCAGCGAGTCGAAGAACAGCACCAGCACGGTCCCGAGCACTGCGACGACGACGGTGTTGAACAGCGAGCCGAAGAAGTCGACGGTGTCGAGCACCCGCCCCATGTTGTCCAGCAGATGCGGGCCCGGCAGCAGCTTGGGCGGGTAACGGTAGATGTCCTGTGTGGTGCCGGACGCCAGCACCACCAGCCAGTAGAAGGGGAACAGCGAGACCAGTACCCCGAACAGCAGAGTCGCCCGGACGCAGACGCGGCTGAGCCTGCTGCCGGAGCCGATGGCCAGGCCCGCGCTTCCGGTCGTCCTGTCGTCAGCGGCCATGGCGAGCCCCCTTGCGGCGCAGCAGACCGGCGATGCCGCCGGGCCGGCGGTCGTCGTCCGAACCGGCGACCAGCCGCCAGTTGATGACGGTGAAGATCGCGATGATCGCGAAGAGGACCCAGCCCATCGCGGCGCCGTACCCGAACTGGTGCTCCTTGAAGGCCTTCTGCCACAGATAGAGCACGATGGTCATCCCTTCCTGGCCCGGACCGCCCGTGGTTCCGACGTCGGTCGACTGGAAGAGCACCTGGGACTCGGTGAAGATCTGCAGACCGTTGATGGTGGAGGTGACGGCGGCGAACAGCACCACCGGCCGCAGCTGCGGCAGTACGACCCTGAAGAGGGTCTGCCGGCTGTTCGCGCCGTCGACGCGGGCGGCCTCGAAGTGCTCGGTGGGGATGGCCTGGAGGCCCGCCAGGAAGATCAGCGCGTTGTAGCCGACCCACCGCCAGATGATCATCAGCGAGACGGACGACTTGATGCCCCACTCCGAGGACAGCCAGCCGATCCCGTCCACCCCGATCGCCCGCAGCACCGAGTTGGCCAGACCCGCCTGGGCGAAGACCGAGCCGAAGACGACGGTCATGGCGACCATCGAGGTCACGTTGGGGATGAAGTACGCCACCCGGTAGGCGCCGGCGAAGCGGACCTGCGAGTGCAGCAGGAAGGCCAGCACGAGCGCGAGGAACAGCATCGGCACCGTCGACAGGAACCAGATCTCGAAGGTGTTGAGCACCGAGTGCCAGAACACCGAGTCCTGAAGCAGCCAGCCGTACTGCTTGAACCCGACGAAGCGCATGTCGCCGATGCCGTCCCAGTCCTGGAAGGACAGGTAGACGGAGAAGCCGATCGGGAACACGCCGAAGACGGCGAACAGCACGTAGAACGGGGAGATGGCGAGCAGGGGCGGGAAGTGGCGTCTGCGTCCGCCCGGGGTGGCGGACTTGGTACGAGGGGCGGGCCGCCGCTCGTCGGCCGGCGGCGCGCCTGCCGGGTCGAGAACCGTGGCCATGTCAGCTCACCCCCAGCCGGGACAGCGTGGTCTCGGCCGTGTTCACGGCGTCCCGCCACGCCCGGTCGGGGTTCTTGCCGAGCATCTCCACGTTGGTCAGCTCCTGGAAGAACGGGGTGTTGGCGGTCTCCTCGTAGGGGCTGAAGTAGACGACCGGGGCCTTCTGGGCGGCCGGGCCGAAGACGTCGATGGGCTGCTGACCGCCGAAGAAGGCGTCGGGCTTGTGCATCGCCTTGTCGGCGTAGGCGGCCGGAGTGGTGGGGAACAGGGCCATCTCCTGGTAGCTCTTGAGCTGGTTCGCGGGGCTGAGCAGCCACTTCAGGAAGGCGAAGGCCGCTTCCGGTTCCCGGCAGTAACGGGTCAAGGTGACGTACGAGCCGCCGTAGTTGCAGGGGCCGTCGGGCAACGTGGTCAGCCGCCAGGACCCGGAGGTCTTCGGCGCGGTCTCCTTCAGGCCGTAGCTGGCCCATACCGCCGTGGTCATGGTGGCGACCCGGCTCCCGCTCATGGCCGCGTTGAAGTCGGGCGTACCGTCCGTGATCCTGGCGCTGAGTCCCCGGCGGAGGATGTCCACGGACAGGTCCCAGGCGCGTCGGATGTGCTCCTGGTCGCCGATGAAGCGGTTGTCGGCGTCCACGAACTGCTCGGGGCTCTGGAGCAGGACCTGCTGGAAGACGTTGCCGATGTTGCTCACGAGGTAGGGCTTGCCGGGCCCCTTCGCCCGCAGCGTCCGTCCGGCGGCGATGAACTTCTCCCAGGTGGACACCCCCTCGGCGACATCCTCCGGTTCGTAGGGCAGTCCGGCCTTCTCGAAGAGGTCCCGGCGGTAGTAGAGCGCGGTGGGGCCGGCGTCCAGAGGGAAGCCGATCATCCTGCCCGTCGGGGTGAAGCAGGCCTTCCACTTCCACTCGAGGTACTGGTCGCGGACGGATTCCGCGCCGAGCGTGCGCAGGTCGAGGAACTCGTGCTCGTCGGGGAAGAACGTGGCGAGGTTGTCGCTGTTGACGACCGTCAGGTCCGGAACGTAAGCGCGGGCGGCGAGACTTGTGCGCACCTTGGAGTCGATGTCGCTGTCCGGGATCTGGGAGCCTTTCACCCGCAGCCCCGGCACGCCGGGTACGCCACGCCTGGCGGTGGCGAGCAGCTTGTCGCTGAGCGAGCCCTTCCAGTACCAGAGGCTGAGGTGGTCGGTGCCGGTGGACGCCGATCCCGACTCCGCCCCGCATCCGGTCAGTCCGAGCAGGCCCGCTCCCGCGCCGCCCAGGGAGGCCCCCAGAAAGCGTCTGCGGGACATCGTTCGGTGTTCCATGGGCGCGCACTCGCTTTCCGGGCGGGCCGCGGCCGGGGCACAGCGCTGCCGCGGGCCCGTTTTCACGGGGGGGATGACGGGGGGTGGGGGGAGGCTTCCGGGATGAGGAAGCGAAGACAACGATGTCGGCGGGCGCGTGGTAGTCGGGCCGACGGTCTTGCGATGGGGGTTTCTGGGGCATCGTGAACGTTCACGTGAGCGTTGCCGTTGAGTATCGGGGCGCCCGAAAACCGGTGTCAAGGGAACGACACGGCCGATCTTCCGACCGGCCCGACGGCCCTGGGTCAGGCGGACTCGCGTACCACCAGTTCGGGCGTCACCCACGCGTCCGCGCCCCGCAGCGGCTCCTCACCGGCGCGCAGCCGGGCCACCTGCTCCACGGCCAGCCGTCCCAGCTGCCGCTTGTCGATGTGCAGGGTGGTCAGGGCGGGATCCACCAGCTCGCCCAGGGAGAGACCGTCGAAACCCAGCACGGCCAGATCGTCCGGAACCCTGCGGCCACGGCGACGGGCGGTACGCATCGCCCCGACCGCGATCAGGTCGTTGAAGGCGAAGACCGCG
The DNA here is from genome assembly GCA_963798065.1 of uncultured Actinomycetota bacterium. Lineage (GTDB taxonomy): Bacteria > Actinomycetota > Actinomycetes > Streptomycetales > Streptomycetaceae > Streptomyces. The sequence goes on from CAWCSC010000003.1 coordinate 538,756, forward strand.
GTGGTCTCCGGCCGCGCCTCCAACAGCCGCTCCATGCCGGCCTCGCCACCGGCCACGCTGTGCTCGGGGCACACCACGACCCAGTCCTCGTCGACCGGCAGGCCGAGCCGCCGCACCTGCTCGAGGAAGGCCTCCCTGCGGGGGCCGGGGCCGTGCACGCCGTCCAGCATGCCGATCCTGCGGTGCCCCGCGCGGACCAGATGGTTCATGCCCTCCCCGACACCGGTGGCGGCGTCGATGCCCACGGCCGCGAACCGGGTCTGCTGCGGGCCGCGCTCCAGCAGCACCAGCGGCACGCCCCCGAGGTGCCGGGTGAGCACGTCGTCGGGGTCCTTGAAGTAGCCCACGACCGCGTCCGCCTGGTGGGAGAGCACGTCGAGCGCCTGCCGCTCCCTGGCCTCGTCGATGCGGGAGTCCCACACGACGACCTGCCAGCCGCGCTGCTCGGCCGCCTCCAGCACCCCGGCGGCCACCTCGGGGAAGAAGGGGTTCCGCAGGTCCGGGATGACCAGGCCCGCCGTCACCGCCCCCTTCTGGACGAGCCCGCGCGCGAACCGGCTGGGCCGGTAGTCCAGGAGCCGCGCCGCCTCCAGCACCCGCTCCTTGGTGCCCGGGTCGATCTCACCCTTGTCGTTGACCGCCCGGGAGACCGTCTGGCGTGACACCCCGGCCAGTCGTGCGACGTCGTGGATCGTGGCCCGGCGCCGGGCACCGTCGGGCCGGTCGCCACCCGGCTCCGCCCGCTCATTGTCCGTCCACACGCTGAGCACTGTATCCGGCACCGGACGCGGCCCGGCAGGGGCAGCCGGGCGGGCCGCTCAGCCGTCGAGCTCGGTGAACAGCGTCAGCTGGAGGGCGCCGGGGGCTTCCAGCCGGGAGTTCAGGGAGTTCCAGGGGGTGCGCGTCGGCTCGGCGACGACCTCGGCTCCGGCTGCGGCCAGCTTCGCCGTGGCGGTGACGGAGTCGTCCACCTGGAAGGCGACCCGGACGTGGCCGGCCACCCGCCGCCCCACCTCGACCTCGTCGATGAAGGCCGCGTGGTTCGGATCGGTCAGCTCCAGGGTGGCCCGCCCGGCGTCGAGGATCGTGACCCGCCCGTCGGCCGAGGCGAACGCGCCCCGCTCGGTCAGACCGAGCACGTCCCGGTAGAAGTGCAGGGCGGCGTCGTAGTCGTCGGCGGTCACGACGAGTCGGAGTTCTCGGACGGCTGGTTCGTCGGGCATGGGGCTCCTCCGTGATCTCGGATGACCGCTGACAACCCGCGCACCGGCAGGTTGATTCCCACGCTCACCCCGAACGCCCGCGCCGGGCCTGCTCGGGCGGGGGCGCTCGGGCCGGGGCGGGCGAGGTGTCCCGGGGCGGCGGGACCGGGCGGCCGCTGGGACGGTGCGGGCGAGGTGTCCCGGGGGCGGCGGGACCGGGCGGCCCCTGGCACGGTGCGGGCTGCCAGGCCAAGCCGGATCGGATCGGCCGCAAACGGCAACCGCCGCCCGGCGCCGCCCCGGCCCGAAGGGACCCTGTCAGAACAACGCGCTGTACGCGTTCAGCGCCGGCTGTCCGCCCAGGTGGGCGTAGAGGACCGTTGAGTCGCGGCCGATCTCCCCGTTGGAGACCAGGTCGACCATCCCGGCCATGGACTTCCCCTCGTACACGGGGTCGGTGACCATGCCCTCCGTCCGGGCCGCGAGCCGCATCGCCGCCAGGGTGGTCTCGTCGGGGATGCCGTACGTGCCCGCGTGGTACCGCTCGTCGAGTTCGATGTCGGACTCGGTCACCTCACGCTTGAGGCCGATGAGTCGGCCGGTGTTGTGCGCGATCCGGGCGATCTGCGTCGCGGGTGGCGGCCGGCTTGGCCGAGCCGTCGATGCCGAGCACGCGCCGGGGCCGCCCGCCCGCCTCCTCCAGCGCGGCGAACCCGGCGACCATGCCGGCCTGCGTCGAACCGGTCACCGAGCACACCACCACGGTGTCGAAGAAGACGCCCAGCTCCCGCTCCTGCTCGGCGACCTCGTACGCCCACCCGGCGAAGCCGAGGCCACCGAGCGGATGGTCGGAGGCGCCGGCCGGGATGGCGTACGGCTTCCCGCCACCCTCCTCGACCTCCCTGAGCGCCTGCTCCCAGCTCTCCTTGAACCCGATCCCGAACCCGGCCCTCACCAGCCGCACATCGGCCCCGGCGAGCCGGCTGATCAGGATGTTGCCGACCTTGTCGTACACGGCATCGGGCCACTCCACCCAACTCTCCTGCACGAGCACGCACTTGAGCCCGGCCCGGGCGGCGACGGCCGCGACCTGGCGGGTGTGGTTGGACTGCACCCCGCCGATCGACACGAGCGTGTCGCAGCCCTGGGCGAGCGCGTCGGCGACCAGGTACTCCAGCTTGCGGGTCTTGTTCCCGCCGTATGCCACACCGGAGTTGCAGTCCTCGCGCTTGGCCCAGAGGGAGGCGCCGCCGAGGTGCTCGGTCAGCCGCTCCAGACGGTGGACGGGCGAGGGCCCGAAGAGCAGGGGGTAACGCTCGTACGAGGAAAGGGGCATGGGTCCTCCCGGGATCGGGGGTCGGTCTCAGTCGGCGAGTTCTTCGAGCCCCCGCCAGATCTCCGCCGTGACGCGGACCGCCTCGGCCACGTCACCGGCCGCACAGGCCTCGATCAGCCGCTCGTGCAGCCCGGCCGAACGGCAGCTGCCGCCCTGGCCGAAGCGCCGTCGCTCCAGGCGGCGGATGAGCGGGGTGTAGCGGGCGGCGGTCGCGGCGGCCGCGCGATTGCCGCTCACCCGGACGAGGACCTCGTGCAGTGCGTCGTCGGCACGCAGGGCCGCGTCCACGTCTCCGCTGCCGACGGCGGCGGCGAACCGCTCGTTGGCGGCACGCATCGCCTCGATGTCCGCGGCCTTCAGCCGGGGCACGGCGACCCGCGTCACCAGCTCGTGCATGGCGCCGACCACGGCGGCGGCGTCCCGCACGTCGGAGGCCACGAGCGGAGTCACCCGGGTGTAGCTCTGCGGCTTGCTCTCCAGCAGCCCCTCGTCCACCAGCCGGGAGAACGCCTCCCGCACCGGCGCCCGGGACAGCCCGAGCCGCTCCGCGAGCTCGGCGTCCCGCACCACCGCGCCGGGTTCGATCTCCCCGGCCACGATCGCGTCCCGGATCGCCGTGTACGCGCGGTCCCTGAGCAGGGTCCGGGGCACGGGTCGGATGGCCTCCATGAACTGAAATGTTAGATGTCAATCCTTCGTGTGGGCAAGGGACAGACGGTCGACATGAGGCAGCAGCGGGCACAAACCCTGCTGGCCGGATTCCCCGTCTAAGGGTTGTCCCGTATGGGGTGTGAGTTATCCGGTGGGGGCCAAGTTGCGCAATCGCGATGACCCGTCGCCGGGTCCGCTGGAGCCTGCGCCACCGCCGCGACCTGCAGGGCACCGGCAGTTCGTCCAGCGCCTCCCCGGCGGCAGACACCGCCCCGGACTCTGGTTGTTCGGTCGGCCCGCCTACGCGCCCGTCGGGCCGGATCAGCGCCGCCGTGGCCGGCGGACCACGCGGTCCGCCGGCCACGGCGAGCACGGGAGCGTTCCGGCGCAACGGCACCCGGCGTCCTCAGGGGACACGCACCGACGAAGGGGACGTTGACCGACGGGGCGACCGACGCGCCGGTGGAGGCCGGCTGTCTCGTTGCGTGCAGCCGGCGTGCCCAGCCCCTCCGTCACCTGTTCGTGGGGAAGGCCGCGCGTCGGCCACAGCCGACGATGACGAGGGTGAGGAGCGCGAGAAAGATCAGCGCTGTGGGCAGCATCCGGGCACCGACGCCCTCGATGACAACGGCACCGAGGGCGCCGCCCGCGAAGATGGCGAGGTTGAAGGAGGTGGTGAGCATCGCGTTCGCCACATCGGCGTTCTCACCGGTGGCCTCGCTCATCGCCGTCTGCAGGTGTGTCGCCGCGCCTCCGAAGGCGATGCCCCACAGGACGATTGCGAGGAGCGCGCCGGCGAGGGAGTCCTGGGCGGCCATGAGTACTGCTCCGACGACGACGAAGAGGGCCACGCTCGCCAGCGTGAGCCTGCGCAGCGCTCGGTCGATGAACAGCCCGGTGATCCAGATTCCGACGAGAGCGGCGAGACCGAAGACGACGAGCGCCAGGTCCGGCCGGAGCGCGAGGTGTGCTTCGCGCAGGTAGGGCGCGATGTACGTGTAGAGCAGGTTGTGTGCCAGCATCCACGTGAGGACGACCACGAGGATGGTTGCCACGCCGGGAATTCGCAGCACCTTGGCGAGCGGCACGCGCGTCTGCGCGCGCTGCCCGGCGGCGTCGGGGGCGAGGAGGCGGGCGGCTCCCATCACGAGTGCGGCCAGCACTGACATCGCGGCGAAGGACCACCGCCAGCCGACTGCGCTGCCGAGCCAGGAGCCCAGGGGGGTTCCGACGGAGAGGGCCACGGGAGTTCCGGCCATGGCGACGGCCAGGGCCCGCCCGGCGTGCTCGGGTGCCGCGATGCGACGTGCGTATCCGGCGAGCATGCCCCAGAGCAGGCCGGAGAAGGCGCCTGCCACGAACCGGGCCGTCAGTGCGACCGCGAGGGACGGTGCCAGGGCGGTGACGGCATTGGCAACCAGGAACCCGCACAGGCCCGCCAGCAGGAGCGGTCGCCGCCGGCTTCCGCGGGTCAGCGCCGCCGCGGGGATCGCCGCGAGCACCGTGCCGAGCGCATAGGCGCTCACCAGTTGGCCCGCGCCGCCCTCAGACACCTGCAGTCCAGCGGCCAGCTGGGGCAGCAGGCCGGCCGGCAGCGTCTCCGTCATGATCACGAGGAATCCGGTGCAGGCCATCACGGCCAGCGCCGGCAGGGGGAAGTCCGTGTGGGCTCGGGTGGGGGGCGGGGCGGGAGGTGCCGTAGCCACGAGTCATCTCCTTCACTAATTACGGATTGAACGATCCGATTTGACTCCCGCAGGCCGAGGGTGTCAAATCGGATCAGTCAATCCGTAATTGAAGGAGGTTGCCGTGACACCCGCCGGCCGTCCCCGCACCTTTGACGAGGAACTCGTCCTCGAAGCGGCGATGCTGCTGTTCTGGCGACAGGGCTACGAGGCGACCTCGCTGGCCCAGCTGCGCGAGGCCACCGGGCTGTCATCCGCGAGCCTGTATGGCGCCTTCGGCTCGAAGGAAGGACTGTTCGCCCGCGCCGTCGAGCACTACGTCGCCGGACCGGGCAGCGTGACCGACGTCATCGCGGACGAGGCCCTGAGCCCGCGGGAGGCGATCGCACGTCTGCTGCACGGATCGATCGACATGCAGACCGACCCCTCCCACCCCCGCGGTTGCCTCGTGGCCCTGTCAGGCACGGTGGAGGCGCACGGAGCCGAACACGCCGGCGGGGTGCGGGAAGTCGTCGCGACACGCCGCGCTACCGACCGCGCGCGCATCGCCACCACCGTCACCCGCGGCATCACTTCGGGTGAACTCGCCGAGAACACCGACGTGGACGCCGTCACCGCCATGATCCACGGTTTCCTGCTCGGCATCTCCACTCAGGTCTGCGACGGCATCCCCGCACAGCGACTGCACGCCGCCGCGGACGCCCTGCTCGCCTACTGGGACGCGCCGAGACGGAACACGTCCGGTCTCCGACCTGCCTGATCACGGACGACGGTCAGCGTCGCACCACGGCGGGCAGCGGCGTTCCCCCTACACCCCACCGCTCGGCCCTGGCCGATCCTCGCCCTACCCCTCCCGCAGAATCCCGCATCACCGCACATACGCCAAGCGGGCTCTTGAAAGGAAACACCTGCTCACCATGACCACCGCAGAGCTTCCCACGGCACGGCCGACCGGCTTCGGCACCGTCACCGGCACACCCGGCCTGCCCGCCGAATTCGACAGGGTCTTCTCCAGCCAGTACATCGACGTGGGCTCGGTACGCCTGCACACCGTCACCGGAGGACAGGGGCCGGCCCTGCTGCTGATCGGCGGCTGGCCGCAGTTCTGGTACCAGTGGCGCCGCGTCATGCTGCCGCTCGCCGAGCACTACACGGTCGTCGTGGCCGACCCGCGGGGCACCGGCCTTTCCGACAAACCGCACACCGGGTACGACTCCGCGACCTGCGCCCAGGACTTCCACCGGCTGATGAACCTGCTCGGCCACGATCGGTTCGCTGTCGTCGGCCACGACATCGGCATGTGGACCGCCTACGCCATGGCGGCGGACGCACCGGGCCCCATCCAGCGGATGGCACTCGTGGACGCGATCATCCCCGGCATCTCGCCCTCGCCCCCGCTGCTGAGCGACCGGCGCACGAGCGACTTTCTGTGGCACTTCAACTTCAACCGCGCCGGCGACATCAACGAACAGCTCGTCCAGGGCCGCGAACACCTCTACTTCGGGCACCAATTCGCCACCAAGGCAGCCACTCCTACCGCGATCCCGGCATCCGCGGTGGACGTATACGTCCAGGCGATGCGCCTGCCCGGAGCACTGCGGGCCAGCTTCGAGTACTACCGCGCCATCGACGAGACCATGACGCAGAGCGCCCTGCGCAAGAAGAACCAGCTCACGATCCCCGTGCTGGCGGTCGCCGGCGATGCCCTGGGCGGAGAGAACATGGAGAACGAAGTCCGTGCCCTGGCCGACGACGTGAGCAGCATCGTCATCCCCGACTGCGGCCACTTCGTACCGGAAGAAGCCCCCGAGGACTTCCTCAACGCCCTGCTGCCGTTCCTGCAGCCCTACCGTGCCGGTCTCTGATCGACAGCGTCAAAAGCCCTGAGCGCCTGGCCCGTCACCCGTTCGGCTCAGGTCGTCGGTGGTGACGTTGGGCTGTCGTCTGGGGCCGGGACGGGATTGCGACTGTTCTTCGCGCCGCCCCGAGCCGGTCAAAACGGCCTACACGTCCGTGCCCATACGCATCCGAATTCGCCCACACGACACCACCCGCTTCGCTCCCGCTGCCCTGCGCTGATGTCACCGGAGCCGACCTGAGTCGCGTCTGTCCCGGGGTGTGGCGTGGTGCGCGGTGGAACTCACCACCTAAGGCTTGTCCCGTAAGTGATCTTCGAGCGGGCGGGGACACTGCCGTCGGGGCGCGCAGCTATCCAGCGAGAGTGAGGTTGTGCAGGCGGGCAACGCCGAGGATGGCGTGGTGGACTCCTTCTCTTTCGAGCCGACAGTCGATCACCTGAAATCAGAGTGCGAGACAGGAACAATATTCCGATGAGGGGATGAGCTGGGCAAACCGAACGAAAGTCACGCATGTGAGGGATCGAAGCGTTAATGCCGCTGACGCTTCCAGGGACCAGTGATGGCGAGCAGAATGCCGGGCGTCTGGATGTTGGCGAAGAGGGTCCGGCCGTCGGGCGAGAAGGTGACACCGGTGAACTCGCTGTATTCCGGCTCCTCCTCGGTGCCGATGTTGAGCTCGTTGCGGGCGATCGGGTACGTACGCCCGCTGTCGGTGGCCCCGAACAGGTGCTGCACCCCTTCCCCGTCCTCGGCGATGACGAGGCCGCCGTACGGGGAGACGGTGATGTTGTCGGGGCCGTCGAACGCGCCGTCCTCGGAGGGGTCGGGGTTCACACCGAGCAGGACCTTCAACGTCAGCGTCCGGCGCTTGGGGTCGTAGAACCAGACCTGGCCGTCGTGCTGGACGGGGCTCTCCTCACGGGCGTACGAGGAGACGATGTAGGCACCGCCGTCGCCCCACCACATGCCCTCCAGCTTGCGGGCGCGGGTGACCTCGTCGTCCTCGAACTGCTCGCGCACGGGGGTGGTGCGGGCGTCGCGGTCGGGTACGTCCACCCAGTCGACGCCGTAGACGGTGCCGGTCTTCGTGGCCCGGGACAGGTCGTCGACGAACTTGCCGCCGGAGTCGAAGCACTTGGGCGCCTGGAGGACACCGGCGTCGTCGGCGAGCTTGCGGAACGTGCCGGGGCCGTACTCGAAGCCCTTGGGCGGGGTCCAGCGGAAGAAGAGACCGTTGGGATCGGCGGCGTCCTCGGTGAGGTAGGCGTGGCCGCGCTTGGGGTCGATGACGACGGCCTCGTGGTCGTAGCGGCCGAAGAACTTCAGGGGCTTGGGGCTGCGATTGGCGCGCCGGTCGCACGGATCGACCTCGAACACATAACCGTGGTCCTTCGTCATGCCGTTGACGCCGGCCTTGTCGGAGTTCTCCTCGCAGGTGAGCCAGGTTCCCCAGGGGGTGCTGCCGCCGGCGCAGTTGGTGGAGGTGCCGGCGATGCCCACCCATTCGGCGACACGTCCGTCGGGGCGTACCTCGACGACCGTGCAGCCGCCGGCGGCGGCCGGGTCGTAGACGAGGCCCTCGGTGAGCGGCACCGGGTGCTCCCAGTTGGCACGCGGGCCCTTCAGCTCGTGGTTGTTGACGAGCAGGGTGGTGCCGCGGGGACCGTCGAAGGTGGCGGTGCCGTCGTGGTTGGACGGCGTGAACTCGCCCGACTCCAGCTTCGTCTTGCCGCTGTAGGTGAGGATCCGGTACGTGAAGCCGGCGGGCAGGGCGAGGATGCCCTTGGGGTCCGGAACCAGCGTCCCGTAGCCGACTCCCTGCCGGGCGTCCGCGGACGCCTCCCCCGCGCTGTCGGTGTCGTAGGACGCGAGGGCGTTCGGTGCGGTGGCGAGGGCGCCGACACTGCCCGCCAGCGCGACACCGGCACCGGTGATCGCGGACGTTCTGGCGAAGTCCCTGCGGGTGAGCGACATGGTGTCTCCTGAGACGGTGAGAATGCCGTGGAGGGTGGCGGACCTCGTACGGCGCCACCGTCCCGCTCATCCATGAACGCCGGTTGAACAACACCCCAGGGGCGCGGGGAACTGCGCGCTAAGCCAGGACGGCGCCGCACCCGCAAACCAAGATCAACCAGACTGTTGCGACCGCGCCTTGAAGGCAGCCTTCCGCGCTTCCTTCGCCACCTTCTTGTCGGGATGCAGCCGCCCCATCGCCTCCAGCACATCCGCAGTGGCCGGATGCTCGACCCGCCACACGGCCGCGAAAAACCCACTGTGCTGCTGCGCGAGCCCCTGCACCAGGGCCCGCAGCTCCTCGGAGTTCCCCTCGGCCGCCAGCTGCGCGGCCACCGTGTCGATGGTCAGCCAGTAGACCATCGCCTCCGAGGGGGGAGGCACGTCGGCGGCGCCGTGCTCGGTGAGCCACACGCGTGCGAGCCCGCCCAGCTCGGCGTCGTCGAGGACCTCCCGCAGCGCCGGCTCGGCCGAGGCTCCGACCAGGGACAGCGCTTGCTGGCAGCGCAGCCGCCGCAGGGGCGCACCGGCGTCCGCGCCGCGGGCCGCCGCCAGCAACTCCCGTGCGGAGGCGAGGGGGTCACGGCGGGCCAGCCACTGTTCGGTCTCGGCCTGGGCCGCGGCCGGCGGGAACGCAGCCGTGCCGTCGAGCAGCACGTCGGCGCCCTTGTCCGCGAGGTCCCCGACCGCCGGTGCGTCGAACCCGGCCTCCAGCAGCCGGGCGCGCATCCCGTACAGCCCGAGCGGGGTGAGCCGGACCATGCCGTACCGGGAGACGTCGGTGTCGTCGACGGGCGCCGCCGGCTCCTCCTCGGCATCGGCCATGAGCGCCTCGTCCACGGGCTGGTATGCGACGAACCCCACGGGCTCCAGCATCCGGAACTGGTCGTCCAGCCGCATCATCGCGTCGGACACCTGCTCCAGGACGTCGTTGGTGGGCTCGCCCATGTCGCTGGGCACGATCACCGAGGCGGCCAGCGCCGGCAGCGGCACCGGCGCCTCGCCGGGCGTGTCCTCGCCGACGGTCAGCAGGTAGAGGTTGCCGAGCACACCGTCGAGGAACTCGGCCTCGGACTCCGGGTCCCAGTCGAGGGCGGAGAAGTCGACCTCGCCGTCCTCGTCGACGAGCCCGTCCAGGTCGGGCACGCCGGCGTCGGCGATCACCGTCTCCAGGGCCGCGAGCCACAGGGCGAGCACGTCCTGCGGCGAGCCACCGGTGAGCAGCGCCAGGTCCTCGCCGGCCCGGACGGTGCCCTCCTCCTCGTCGACGACCTCGACGAGCCCGGCATCCACGGCCACCCGCCACGCCTCACTGGCGTCGGCGGCGGCATCGTCCCCGCTCAGCCCGAGCGTCTCGACGGCCGCGGGCAGCTGCTCGTCGACGAGCCCTCCCCCGGCGTCGACCCGGGTGTCCGGCCCGGCCCAGCGGGCGAGCCGGGCGGCCCGGGACAGCAGCGGCGTGGACAGTGCGGCACGCGCCAGCTCCGCTTCGGAAGTCAGCCGCACCGGCGGCAGGGGGGAGCTGTCTGACATCGGCTGTTTCTCCTAGGGCGCCTTCATACGACTCAGCCGCTCAGCCTAGACGGATTTCCACCCATGCCGCCTGCTTCATCTCCCCGTCAGCCGCCGTACATGGCCGAAACCTTGACAAGTGGCGTGACCAGGCTGGAGATTGACGCGCGTAGAAGTCGGCGGACACTTGTTCACCGGGTCAGCCCCACTCCACCCGCCCGTCCACCGCCCGCTACGCGCGTCACACCGCCCGCCCCACAGGTAGCGGCAGACAGTCCACGCTCCACCCTCGTCCCGGCGCCTGTCATGTCCCCGGAGGGAAACCCGTTGCCGAGCAAGTCGTCCGCGCGTCTCGCCGCGCTCACCGTCGCCGCCGCGTGTTCCGCGGCATCCACGATCGTCCTCACCGTCCCCGCGCACGCGGACTCGGTCCGCGTCCACGACGTCCAGGGCAGCACCCGGACCTCCCCGTACGCCGGGAAGCAGGTCACGGACGTGGCCGGAATCGTCTCCGGCATCCGGACGTACGGCTCGTCCCGCGGTTTCTGGATCCAGGACCCGAACCCGGACGCCGACCCGGCGACCAGCGAGGGCGTCTTCGTCTTCACCAGCTCGACGCCGAAGGGGGTCGCGGTCGGTGACTCCGTCACGGTCAGCGGCACGGTCTCGGAGTACGTCCCCGGCGGCACCGCCTCCGGCAACCAGTCACTGACGGAGATCACCAAGCCGACGGTCACGGTCCTCTCCAGCGGCAACACGCTCCCCGCGGCCACGACGATCGACGCGAAATCGGTCCCCGCCGCATACGCGCCGACCGGCGACACCACGGCGAACGGCTCGATCAACGCCCTCGCCCTCAAGCCCTCGAAGTACGCCCTGGACCGCTACGAGGCGCTCGAGGGCATGACCGTCCGCGTCACCGACACACGCGTCGTGGGCGCGACCGACCCGTACACCGAACTCTGGGTCACGGTGAAGCCGCACGAGAACCGCACCCGCCACGGCGGCGCGGTCTACGGCTCCTACGACGCCCAGAACACCGGCCGCCTCCAGATCCAGTCCCTCGGATCGCCGGCCGACTTCCCGAAGGCGAACGTGGGCGACACCCTCACCGGCACGACGGCGGGCCCGCTCGACTACAACCAGTTCGGCGGCTACACCCTCGTCGCGAGCGAGCTCGGCACCCTCAAGACCGGTGACGTGAAGCGCGAGACCACCCGCAAGCACAAGAACGGCGAGCTGTCGGTCGCGACGTACAACGTCGAGAACCTCGACCCGTCCGACGCCACGTTCACGGCCCACGCCTCCGCGATCGTGAACAACCTGAAGTCGCCGGACATCGTGTCCCTGGAGGAGATCCAGGACAACAACGGCGCCACGAACGACGGCACGGTCGCCGCCGACCAGACCCTGACCAAGCTGATCGACGCGATCGTCGCGGCCGGCGGCCCGAAGTACGACTGGCGCTCGATCGACCCGGCCGACAACGCCGACGGCGGTGAGCCGGGCGGCAACATCCGCCAGGCGTTCCTGTTCAACCCGAAGCGCGTCTCCTTCACCGACCGCGCGGGCGGCGACGCCACGAGGGCGACCGACGTGACGAAGATCCACGGCAAGGCGCACCTCACGCTCAGCCCCGGCCGCGTCGCCCCCGCCGACGAGGCCTGGAAGAACAGCCGCAAGCCGCTGGCCGGCGAGTTCGCCTTCCGGGGACGCACGGTCTTCGTGATCGCCAACCACTTCAACTCCAAGGGCGGCGACCAGGGCCTGACCTCCCAGTACCAGCCACCGTCCCGCAGCTCAGAAACCCAGCGCCACCAGCAGGCCACCCTGGTGAACGCGTTCGCCAAGGACATCCTCGACACCCAGAAGAACGCGGACGTCATCGCCCTGGGCGACATCAACGACTTCGAGTTCTCCCGCACCGCGGGACTCCTCGAGGGCCGCGGCGAACTCTGGTCGGCGATCAAGTCGCTCCCCCGCAGCGAGCGTTACTCGTACGTCTACCAGGGCAACAGCCAGGTCCTCGACCAGATCCTGATCAGCCCGTCGATCCGCCGCGACTGCGACTTCGAGTACGACAGCGTGCACGTCAACGCGGAGTTCAACGACCAGATCAGCGACCACGACCCCCAGGTCCTGCGCTTCCGCCCGTAACCCCACAAGGGCCGGCTGAACGAACGGTTCAGCCGGCCCCACTCAGCCGGGCACGAGCCCCAGAGCATGCCGGTACCGGCTCCCGCCCGTTCCCTTCACCCCCGGATACATCCGCACCCGTTCCCACGCGTCGGTCCCGGGCGCGGCCAAGGCGTCGTCATAGGCCTGGCCGCTCTCCCACTCGGAGTAATTCAGCACGTGCCCGCCATCGGTGCTCAGATGGAAGTGGGCAGAGATCAGCCCGGCGTGCCCTTCCGCATCATCACCCAGGGCTTTGCGCACAAGGTCGACCCACTCCTCGGGCCGCTCCCCGGCACCTCCCTCGAAGTCGAACCGCACAATGACGATCAACCCCGGCACCCGCACATCCCCGACGCCCCGCTCCCGGCTGCGACACCACCGGTACCGCCCGAGCCCGACGCGCTCGATCCCCGGCACAGCAGTGTCGATCTCGTCGACCCGTTCCTGCCGGTGGGCCTTCACGAACGACTCGTAGGCCTGCTCACTCGTCCACTGCGAGTAGTGCATCAGCGTGGACCCGTCGTCTCCGGCATACACGTGATACCCCAGCAGACCATCAGCGGGCCAAGGCCGCCGCTCCCAGGTACGCCCGATCGCCTCCACGGTCCGCCGCTGCCGCTCGGGCGTCCCCACACGCCAGGTACTGAAGAAGGGAGCACCGATGCGCGGGTCGGTGGGATCAGGGTGCTGCTCGGTTCGAGGGCTCATTGAACACTCCAGTCGCGGTTCGCCGAATGCGTGCACACCCCACCCTTCAACCTCAACCAAGCTTGAGGTCAAGACATGGGGCCGCCACCGCACAGCCGCACTCGCCGACGCACGGAAGGGGACGTGCCGGGGGGTCCGCCCGCAGTGGTTGGCGCGTCAACGAACAGTCAGTCGGCACGCAACTCGATCGCGCCGTTCCGAGGACGGACACCCCCCGGCACGTCCCCGACCCACCACCCGGCGCCAGGCGCTACGCGCACCCCCACCAAGCCCCACAGGCCGCCGCAGGCACCGCCGGGCATGGCCACTCAGCGATGCCCGTGATGCCGCCGCCACACCCCGACAGCCACCACCGCACCGGCAGCCGCCCCGGCAACCAGCACAGGCCGCGGATGCCGCAACCCGGCCTGCACAACAGTCCGCACCGGACGAGGCCCTGTGTGCGTCGCCCTGTCGTGCACCGTGTGCCCGGCCTGCGATGCGCTGCTGCGCAACTGCACCGTCATCGCCCCGGCCTTGTCCCGGAGGTCAGCCGCCCGCGCTTGCGCACGCCCCTTCACATCCGCCTTGCCCGCCAACTCCTCCACCGTGTTGCCGAGTTCACTACGGGTCCGCTCGATCTGCCGCCGCAGCTCATCGGGCCCCTTGGCCCCGCCCGTCGCGTCCGTCATCGATGCGCCCTTTCCTTGATCTCCTCCACGTCCGCCCTGACACTGCCGAGAGCCTCCTCAGGCGTGGGAGGCGTGGCCCGGCGCAGCTGCCCCCGGCCGACCGCGGCCAGCACACTCGCGACAGCGAACAGCACCCCCGTCACGATGAGCGCCGCGGCCCAGACGGACAGCACCAGCGAGAGGGCGGCGACACCCGCACCCGCCAGCACGAGCAGCCCGGCATACGCGACAGCGCCCGCCGCACCGAGCAGTCCACCACCACGCCCCGCACGCCGCCCCTTCTCGGCCAGCTCCTCCTTGGCGAGAGCCACTTCCTGCCGCACGAGCCGGGAGAGCTGCTCTGAAGCCTGCCCGACGAGCTCGCCCACGGAGTGGTGCTCGTCGCGTACGGCCCGATGATCCATGGTCCCGGTCACAGCGTTCCGCCTCCTCTCGAAGTAGGAACCCCCGGGTACCCTGCCCGTCCCCCTGCTACCCCCGTTGCCGCCGTGCGCCCGGAACCCCTTTCCACCGCCGACCTCGAAGCAAAGCTCACCAATACCTGGAAGCAGAATTAAGTAGAGCTACACAGTCGTGCCGCCGACACTACTCACATGACCACACCACCCCCCGCGCGCACCCACACCCACACCCCGCACTTCGGCCGCACCCTGTGCGCCATGATCACCCCTTTCACCCGGTCCGGAACCCTGGACCTGGACGGGGCCCAGCGCCTCGCCGCCCACCTGGTCGCACACGGCTGCGACGGCCTCGTACTCTCCGGCACGACGGGCGAATCCCCGACCACCACGGACGCCGAGAAGTCGGCCCTGATCGCCGCTGTCCGGGAGGCCGTGGCCGGCAGGGCGTCGATCGTCGCGGGCATCGGCACCCCCGACACCCGGCACACCCTCGAACTGGCCCGGGAGGCCGAAAAGGCGGGCGCGGACGGCCTGTTGGTCGTGGCGCCCTACTACAGCAGACCTCCGCAGGACGCGATCGAGGCCCACTTCCGCGAGATCGCGGACGCCACCGAACTCCCGCTCATGCTCTACGACATCCCGGTCCGCACCGGCACCCGCGTCGAACCCGAGACGATCCTCCGTCTCGCCGAACACCCCCGGATCGTCGCGGTCAAGGACTGCTCCTCCGACTTCCTGGGCTCCCAGAAGGTGCTGGCCCGCACGGACCTGGCGTACTACGCGGGCTGCGACGAGCACAATCTCGCGCTGTACGCCGTCGGCGGCGCGGGCTGCGTCAGCACGGTCGCGAACGTGATCCCGAACCGCCTGCGAGCCGTCCTGGACGCGTTCGACGCGGGTGACACCACACGGGCGGCCCGTCTCCAGCAGCGGGCCATCCCCCTCATCGAGGCCATCATGTCGGCGGGCCTGCCAGGCACCGTCACGACCAAGGCACTCCTCGGCGCACTGGACCTCCCCGCAGGCCCGGTTCGCGCCCCTCTGCGGCCCGCCGACCACGACACGGCCGACGGACTGCTGTCGGCCTACAGAGACCTGGTCACCACCTGACCCAGCCCCTGATCACCCCCGGCTCAGTTCCAGGCGTACCCGTCACCGAACAGCAGCGTGTGCTCCAGCACGTCCTCCGCCGGGTCGTCGACCTGGCCGGTGCTGACGTTGAGCAGACCGAACCGGTGGCCGTTGTGCGAGCCCGTGTTGGTCTCGTCGGCGTGCGCGGCCCCCGCCGCGAGCCAGCACACCGCCACCGCCGTGACCGCCCCGGCCAGACAGCGCGCCACGGCCCGCTCCCGCTCGTTCCTCATGCCCAGGTCCTCGTTTCATCGGTTCGGCGTCAGATCGGACACTGCGTCCACCGGTTCATCTGCCTGGACCATCACGAGGTCACGCCGGGTAACTCGTACGGGGCCCGGTTCAGCGAAAGGCGTCGCTGTTCTCCGATGCCCACTGCCGGAACGATCTGGCCGTGGAGCCGGTGACCCTCGCGACCGTGTCGCGCACCTTCAGCAGCTCGTCGTTGACGTCCCGGCCCATGAGATCGAGCACCGCGCTCGCGGTCTCGTCCCCCATGAAGGGAGCCATCTGCTGGTGTGCCTCGTCGTGGCTGATCTCGACGAGGCACACCTTCCGCCCAAGAGCCGCCGCGACGGCCGCGACCTGCTGCCGGACGGTGACGCGTTCCGGTCCCGTCAGCGCATACGTCTGCCCCCGGTGGCCCGGCCCGGTCAGGGCCGCACGAGCGACCGCGGCGATGTCCGCGGGGTGGACGGAAGGGAGCCCGATGTCCGCGTACGGCGCCCGGACCACGCCCTCCTCGCGGATCGACCGCGCCCACCACAAGGTGTTCGAGGCGAACTGCGTCGGCCGCAGGATCGTCCAGGCCATGCCGCTGTCCTTGAGCAGCCGCTCGACCGCCAGGTTCTCGCCGGCCGCGGTCAGATGCGGATGTGTCTGCACGGTGATCGACGACACGAGCACCACATGCTCCACGCCGGCCTGCCGGGCAGCCGCGAGGACCCCCGCCTCCGCGCCCAGGCCCGACAACAGAAACAGCGAACGCACTCCCTCCAGCGGGCCCTTCAGGGAATCCGCCTGGGCGAGATCGCCCTCGACGGCCTCGATCCCCTCAGGAAACGAGGCCCGTCCCGCATCCCGGGTCAGACCTCGCACAGCCGCGGCACCGCGCTGGTGCAACCCGCTCAGCAGAGCCCTTCCTGTATTTCCGGTCGCGCCGGTCACAAGAATCATCGTCGTCCGCCCCTGCCCTCAGTCGTTGATCACGTCCACGGCAGGCTAGGACCTCGACTTTCCTTGAGGTCAAGGAACAAGGGCTGGGGTTGACGCACGAGCGCCCTCCCAGGCCGCAGTCGGGCCGTGGGAGGGCGCTCAGCGATGACCGACGATGATCAGTTGTGGCTGTGCAGGATCTCGTTCAGCCCGCCCCACACCGCGTTGTTCGGCCGGGCCTCGACCGTGCCGGTGACCGAGTTGCGGCGGAAGAGGATGTTGGAGGCGCCGGACAGCTCGCGGGCCTTGACGATCTGGCCGTCGGGCATGGTGACGCGGGTGCCGGCGGTGACGTAGAGGCCGGCCTCGACGACGCACTCGTCGCCGAGCGCGATGCCCACGCCCGCCTCGGCGCCGATCAGGCAGCGCTCGCCGATGGAGATGATGACGTTGCCGCCGCCGGACAGGGTGCCCATGGTGGAGGCGCCGCCGCCGATGTCCGAGCCGTCGCCGACCAGGACGCCCGCGGAGATACGGCCCTCGACCATCGACGTGCCGAGCGTGCCGGCGTTGAAGTTGACGAAGCCCTCGTGCATGACGGTGGTGCCCTCGGAGAGGTGCGCGCCGAGGCGGACCCGGTCGGCGTCGGCGATGCGGACGCCCTTGGGGGCCACGTAGTCCGTCATGCGCGGGAACTTGTCGACGGAGGTCACCTGGAGGTGCAGGCCCTCGGCGCGCGCGTTCAGGCGGACCTTCTCGAGGTCGTCGACGGCGACCGGGCCCAGCGAGGTCCAGGCGACGTTGGCGAGGTGGGCGAACATGCCGTCGAGGCTCTGGCCGTGCGGCTTGACCAGGCGGTGCGAGAGCAGGTGCAGGCGCAGGTAGACGTCGTGCGCGTCGACCGGCTTCTCGTCGAGCGAGGCGATGACCGTGCGGACCGCGACCACCTCGACGCCCCGGCGGGCGTCCGGGCCGACCGCCGCGGTCGCGCCGCCGCCGAGCAGCTCCGCGGCACGCTCGGCGGACAGCCGCTCGGTGCCGGACGGGCCGGGCTCCGTGGCCAGCTCGGGCGCGGGGAACCAGGTGTCGAGGACGGTGCCGTCGGCGGCGATCGTGGCGAGGCCGGCGGCCACGGCGCCGGTGGTGCGAGGAGCAGTCGTGTCGGTCATGAGGGCAACCTAACCGGCGGACGGCGGTCGATGCGAACCGGTGCGGGGGCATCTCACGTGCCGGGCGGTACGTCCGGTGCCGGTCGATGACAAGCGGCGGCCGCCCCGCCGCCGGCCTCACTCCCGCGTCCCCGCGACGACCCGCCCCAGCACCTCCCGCGCATACTCCTCGTCGTACGGCGCCCCCGTCAGCAGCACCTGAAGACAGATGCCGTCGACGAGCGCCACCAGTGCCCGCGCGGTGACCGGATCCGTACGGCGGGACAGCACGCTCGGCGAGTCCCTCGGTCCACTCGGCGGCGACGGGCCGCAGAGCGGGCCGGCGCAGAGCGGCGAGGTACAGCTCGTACTCCAGCTCGACGGCGGTGCGGTCGCCCGCGAGCCACTCGCCCATCCACCCGGCGAGTTCGGCCGCGAGGTCGGTGCCGCGGGTCCTCCAGGCCGCCGCGGGCGGCGACCACCTTGGCGAACCCCTCGTTGGCCTGCCGCAGCGCGGCGACCATCAGCTCGTCGAGGGTCTTGAAGTGGTACGTGGTGGAGCCGAGCGGCACATCGGCCTCGGCGGCGGCAGTGCGGTGGCTCAGCCCGGCGATGCCCTTCTCCCCGACGACCCGCATCGCCGCGTCGATGATCCGCTGCCGCCGCTCGGGGTCGTAACGCCGGGGCATCAGTGCCCACCTCCCAGGTTCAGCACCACGACCCCGACGATGATCAGCGCGATCCCGGCGGCCTTGGCCGTGGTCATCCCCTCCCCCAGGAACAGGATCCCGATGGTAGCGATGGCCGCAGTGCCCACGCCGGCCCAGATGGCATAGGCCGAGCCGACGGAGACGGTCTTCAGCGTCTGTGCGAGCAGCGCGAAGGAGACGACATACCCGAGGAGCGTGAGCAGCGAGGGCCCGAGCCTGCTGAAGCCCTCGCTGTACTTCATGGCGGTCGTCGCGCCCACTTCGGCGGCGATGGCCCCGGCCAGCAGCAAATAACCCATGTGTACGAGCGTACACAACATATGTACACCCGTACGCAACGAAGCCGGAGAAACCGCTCTCAACAAAGGCCTCCCAGGGGCCCCCCGGGTCCACTACGGTGTCACCGATCACACACCGGGCCACCACAACTGCGCCGCCGTCACGGGTGCCCGATGGAGGAACAGCGCATGGCAGAGAACAAGTCCCGGCCGCCCCAGGACCGTCCGTGGGAGAGCGGCTGGGCCCCGGACACCACCCGGGCACCGGGAACGCGACGGCTCTGGCTGGCAGGCGCCCTCGCCCTGGCCACGGTCACCGCGTGCGTGACGGCGATCGCCGTGATGGACAGTCAGGCCGACGAGCGGACACCCGAGCCGGCGGAGCCGACGACACTCGGCAACTCGGCCCCGGGCGGCCTGATCTCCTTCGCGACGCCCTCCGAGAACGGCACGGAAACACCCGGCAAGGACCGCGGCCGCCCGTCCCCCACCCCCACGACGAGCGCACCCACGCACCCCGGCGCCTCTCCGAAGCCGCACCCGAAGGCGCCGAAGCCCCCGGCGTCCCACCGGACTTCGCCGCAGCCGAAGCCTCCGACGTCCAGCGGGACATCCATACGCTCGGTCAACTACCCCGACCGCTACTGGCGGGTGCGCGACGGCTATGTGCGCCTGGACTCGATCGGCTCCGGCACCGAGCAGCGTGAGGACGCCACCTTCCGGCGCGTCGCCGGACTCGCCGACTCCTCCTGCTCCTCCTTCACCACCGCGGACGGCCGCTACCTCCGCCACCGCAGCTTCGTCCTCATCGAGGACGCCTACGACGGCTCGACCCTCTTCCGCAAGGACGCCACCTTCTGCCCCCGCCCCGCGTACCCCTCCGGCGCGGTCATGCTGGAGTCGGTGAACTACCCGGGCCGCTTCCTGCGCCACAGCAACTTCCAACTCCGCCTCGACCCGTACCAGCACGACGGCCAGTACCGCGCGGACGCGTCGTTCCGGCTGGTGGCCGGGCTGAACTGAGCATGATGAAGGGGCGGCACCCTGGAGGGTGCCGCCCCTTCGTCATGCGTGGATCTCAGACGTTGAACCCGAGAGCCCGAAGCTGCTCCCGACCGTCGTCCGTGATCTTGTCGGGGCCCCACGGGGGCATCCAGACCCAGTTGATGCGCAGCTCGTTCACGAGGCCGTCCGTGGCGGACTTCGCCTGGTCCTCGATGACGTCGGTCAGCGGGCAGGCCGCCGACGTCAGGGTCATGTCGATCGTCGCGATGTTCGCGTCGTCGATGTGGATGCCGTAGATCAGCCCGAGGTTGACGACGTCGATGCCCAGCTCGGGGTCGACGACGTCGTACAGGGCCTCGCGGACCTCGTCCTCCGAGGCCGGCTTCATCTCGATGGTCTCGCTCATGCCGTCGTCTTCCTTTCGGCGTCGGCCTCGCCCAGGGCCTGGGCCGTCGCGTCCTTCCAGGCCATCCAGCTCAACAGGGCGCACTTGACCCGGGCCGGGTACTTGGACACCCCGGCGAACGCGACCGCGTCCTCCAGGATCTCCTCCATCACGTCGTCGGGCTCGAGCTTCCCCTTGGACTGCATCAGCTCCAGGAAGGTCTCCTGGATCTTCCGCGCGTCGGAGAGGTCCTTGCCGACCAGGAGTTCGTTCAGTCACGGACGTGCTCGCCTGGCTGATGGAACAGCCCTGGCCCTCGTACGAGACGTCCTCGATCTTGGTGCCGTCGTACTTCACGCGCAGCGTGATCTCGTCACCGCACGTCGGGTTGACGTGGTGCACCTCGGCGTCGCCATCCCGCAAGCCCCGCCCGTGCGGGTTCTTGTAGTGGTCCAGGATGACTTCCTGGTACATGGAGTCCAGCTTCACGCGTTCAGCACGCCCCTCAGCCGAAGAAGTTCCGTACGTGCTCCAGGCCGTCGACCAGTGCGTCGATCTCGGCCGGCGTGGAGTACAGATAGAACGACGCTCGCGTGGTCGCAGGAATTCCGTAGCGGAGGCAGACCGGCCGCGCGCAGTGGTGGCCGACCCGGACCGCGATGCCCTGCTCGTCGAGGACCTGGCCCACGTCGTGCGGGTGGATGTCGCCGAGCGTGAAGGAGATCGCCGCGCCGCGCTCCTCGGCCGTGGTGGGGCCGATGATCCGCAGGTCGGGGACCTCCAGCAGCCGCTTCACCGCGTACTCGGTGAGCGCGTGCTCGTGGGCGAGGATCTTGTCCATGCCGATCGAGCTGAGGTAGTCGATCGCCGCGCCGAGTCCGACCGCCTGGGCGATCGGGGGCGTGCCCGCCTCGAACTTGTGCGGCGCCGGGGCGTAGGTCGAGGAGTGCATCGACACCGTCTCGATCATCTCGCCGCCGCCGAGGAACGGAGGCAGGTCCTCCAGGAGCTCCTGGCGGCCCCAGAGGACGCCGATGCCGGTCGGGCCGCACATCTTGTGGCCGGTGAAGGCCACGAAGTCGGCCTGCAGGGCCTGCACGTCCAGCGGCATGTGCGGCGCGGCCTGGGAGGCGTCGACGCACACCAGCGCGCCGACCTCCTGGGCGCGGCGCACGATCGCCTCGACCGGGTTCTGGCGTGCCCAGGATGTTGGAGACCAGCACGAAGGAGACGATCTTCGTCTTCTCCGTGATGACCTCGTCGATGTTGGACAGGTCGAGGCGGCCGTCGTCGGTCAGGCCGAACCACTTCAGCTTCGCGCCCGTGCGCTGCGCGAGCAGCTGCCACGGCACGATGTTGGAGTGGTGCTCCATCTCCGTGATGACGATCTCGGTCTCGGAGTCCACGCGGTAGGGCTCGTCGGCCCAGCCCAGCATGTTCGCCACGAGGTTGAGCGACTCGGAGGCGTTCTTGGTGAAGATCACCTCGTCGCGGCTCGGCGCGTTGATGAACTCCGCGACCTTGTCGCGCGCGCCCTCGTACAGCGCCGTGGCCTCCTCGGCGAGCACATGCACACCGCGGTGGACGTTGGCGTTGTAGCGCTCGTAGTACTCGCTGAGTGCGTCCAGCACCTGGCGCGGCTTCTGGCTGGTCGCCGCGTTGTCCAGGTACACGAGCTTCTGACCGTCGTGGACCTGGCGGTCCAGGATGGGGAAGTCCTTGCGGAGCGCCTCGAAGAAGATGGATCAGGAGGAGGCCCGGCAGCTGTGTCACGCGGATGCGCCACCCTTCGTGTCGACTCCATCGTGCTTCGCATATGCCTCGTAGCCCTCGTTCCTCCAGCTTGTCGGCGAGCTCGGCGCCGCCGGACTCGACGATCCGGCCGCCGGAGAAGACGTGCACGTGGTCGGGCTTGATGTAGCGGAGGATGCGCGTGTAGTGGGTGATCAGCAGGGTGCCGACCTCGCCGGTCTCGCGCACGCGGTTCACGCCCTCGGAGACGACGCGCAGCGCGTCGACGTCCAGGCCGGAGTCGGTCTCGTCGAGGACCGCGACCTTCGGCTTGAGCAGCTCCAGCTGGAGGATCTCGTGGCGCTTCTTCTCACCGCCGGAGAAGCCCTCGTTGACGTTGCGCTCGGCGAAGGACGGGTCGATGTTGAGGCGCTCCATGGCCTCCTTGACCTCCTTCACCCAGGTACGCAGCTTGGGGGCCTCGCCACGGATCGCGGTGGCGGAGGTGCGCAGGAAGTTGCGAGACCGACACACCCGGGACCTCGACCGGGTACTGCATGGCCAGGAACAGGCCGGCGCGGGCCCGCTCGTCGACGGACATCTCCAGGACGTCCTCGCCGTCGAGGGTGACGGTGCCGCCGGTGATCGTGTACTTCGGGTGACCCGCGAGGGAGTAGGCGAGGGTCGACTTGCCCGAGCCGTTGGGGCCCATGATGGCGTGCGTCTCGCCCTGCTTCACGGTGAGGTCGACACCCTTGAGGATTTCCTTCGTGCCGTTCTCGACCTCGACGGTGACGTGCAGGTCTCGGATTTCAAGCGTTGCCATGGGTGCCTCAGGACTCCTGGGTGAGGGAGACGAGCACGTCGTCCCCTTCGATCTTTACGGGGTATACGGGGACGGGTCGCGTCGCCGGAAGGGCGTCGGGCTTGCCGGAGCGGAGGTCGAAGCGCGAGCCGTGCAGCCAGCACTCGATGTGGCAGTCGTCGACCTCGCCCTCCGACAGGGAGACGTTCGCGTGCGAGCAGATGTCGTTGATCGCGAACACCTCGCCCTCGGTCTGCACGATGGACAGGGGCGTGCCGTCGAGTTCCACCCGCTTCGGGGTGTCGTCCTCCAGCTCGCTCAGCCCACAGACGCGTACAAATGCGAGGCTCATGCGACCGACGCCTCCAGCTCCTCGTCGATCTTGGCGATCAGGCGCTCCTCGATGTCCGGGAGGCCGATCTGCTGGACCAGCTCGGCGAAGAAGCCGCGGACCACCAGGCGGCGGGCCTCGTGCTCCGGGATGCCGCGGGCCATGAGGTAGAAGAGCTGCTCGTCGTCGAAGCGGCCGGTCGCCGAGGCGTGGCCGGCGCCGACGATCTCGCCGGTCTCGATCTCGAGGTTCGGTACGGAGTCGACGCGCGCCCCGTCCGTGAGGACCAGGTTGCGGTTCATCTCGTAGGTGTCGGTGCCCTCGGCCTTGGCCTCGATGAGCACGTCACCGATCCACACCGCGTGCGCGTCGTCGCCCTGGAGCGCGCCCTTGTAGACGACGTTCGACTTGCAGTGCGGGACGTTGTGGTCGACCAGGAGGCGGTGCTCCTGGTGCTGGCCCTGATCGGTGAAGTACAGGCCGAACAGCTCGGCCTCGCCGCCGGGGCCGGCGTACTGCACGCGCGGGTGCAGCCGGACGACGTCGCCGCCGAAGGTGACGACGACCGACTTGAAGGAGGCGTCGCGGCCGACGAGCGCGTTGTGCTGGGCGACGTGGACGGCCTTCTCGTCCCAGTCCTGGACGGAGACGACCGTCAGCTTGGCGCCGTCGCCCAGGAGGTAGTCGACGTTGGCGGCGAGCACCGCGTCACCGGTGTGGTCGATGACCACGACGGCCTCGGCGAAGGCGCCCAGCTCGATGACCTGGTGACCGAAGGCGGTCCCGCCCTCGCCGTGCACCGCGATGCGGATCGGCTCGGTGAGGACGGTCTCCTTCGGGACGGTCACGACCGAGGCCTTCTCGAAGGCGGAGTAGGCCTGGGCGGCGACACGGTCCGCCGGGGTGCCCGCCTTGCCGAGCCGCGCGTCGTCGCGGCCGACGGCCTCGACGGTGACGCCTTCGGGGGCGTCGACGCCGACCTTGACGCCGTCACCGGTGGGGACGGCGGTGCCGTCGTGCAGGCCACGCAGGCGGTCCAGCGGGGTGAACCGCCACTCCTCCTCACGGCCGTGCGGGACGGCGAAGTCCGCCACGTCGAAGGAGGGGGGCGCGCTCATGCGCGTGGCGACGGTCGACTCGGCCGCCACCGCGATCGAGCCGGCGGTGGTGGAGCCCACCGGGATGTTCTGGGCCTCAGCCATGGCTGTCGTAATGCTCGCTTTCCGTTACGTAAGGGCTTGATGGACTGCGGTGGGATTAACCGACCGCGCCTTCCATCTGCAGCTCGATCAGCCGGTTGAGTTCCAGCGCGTACTCCATGGGGAGCTCCTTGGCGATGGGCTCGACGAAGCCGCGCACGATCATCGCCATCGCCTCGAACTCGCTCAGACCGCGGCTCATCAGGTAGAAGAGCTGGTCCTCGGAGACCTTGGAGACGGTCGCCTCGTGGCCCATGGACACGTCGTCCTCGCGGACGTCCACGTAGGGGTAGGTGTCCGAGCGGGAGATCGTGTCGACGAGCAGCGCGTCGCAGAGCACGTTCGACTTCGAGCCGGGGGCGCCCTCGCCGATCT
The DNA here is from genome assembly GCA_963798065.1 of uncultured Actinomycetota bacterium. Classification (GTDB taxonomy): domain Bacteria; phylum Actinomycetota; class Actinomycetes; order Streptomycetales; family Streptomycetaceae; genus Streptomyces. Next base: position 563,225 of record CAWCSC010000003.1, read on the forward strand.
CGATGAGACCGCGGTAGGAGGTACGGCCGCCACCGCGCGCCACGGACTTCGAGACGATGTTGGACGACGTGTTCGGCGCCATGTGGACCATCTTGGCGCCCGCGTCCTGGTGCTGGCCCTCGCCGGCGAAGGCGATGGACAGGGTCTCGCCCTTGGCGTGCTCGCCCATCAGGTAGACGGCCGGGTACTTCATCGTCACCTTGGAGCCGATGTTGCCGTCGACCCACTCCATGGTCGCGCCCTCGTAGGCCACGGCACGCTTGGTGACCAGGTTGTAGACGTTGTTCGACCAGTTCTGGATGGTCGTGTAGCGGCAGCGGGCGTTCTTCTTGACGATGATCTCGACGACCGCGGAGTGCAGCGAGTCCGACTTGTAGATCGGGGCGGTGCAGCCCTCGACGTAGTGCACGTAGGCACCCTCGTCGACGATGATCAGGGTCCGCTCGAACTGGCCCATGTTCTCCGTGTTGATACGGAAGTAGGCCTGGAGCGGGATCTCCACGTGGACGCCCGGCGGCACGTAGATGAAGGAGCCGCCCGACCACACGGCGGAGTTCAGCGACGCGAACTTGTTGTCACCGACGGGGATGACGGTCCCGAAGTACTCCTTGAAGAGCTCCGGGTGCTCCTTCAGGGCCGTGTCGGTGTCCAGGAAGATGACGCCCTGCTCCTCCAGGTCCTCGCGGATCTGGTGGTAGACGACCTCGGACTCGTACTGGGCGGCGACACCGGCGACGAGGCGCTGCTTCTCCGCCTCGGGGATGCCGAGCTTGTCGTACGTGTTCTTGATGTCCTCGGGCAGGTCCTCCCAGGACTCCGCCTGCTTCTCCGTGGAGCGCACGAAGTACTTGATGTTGTCGAAGTCGATCCCCGACAGGTCCGAGCCCCAGTTCGGCATGGGCTTCTTCTCGAACAGGCGCAGACCCTTGAGCCGGAGCTTGGTCATCCACTCCGGCTCGCTCTTCTTGTCGGAGATGTCGCGGACGACGTCCTCGTTGATGCCGCGCTTGGCAGAGGCGCCGGCCGTGTCGGAGTCGGCCCAGCCGTACTCGTACTTGCCCAGGCCCTCGAGCTCGGGGTGGGCAGTCTCCGTGGGGAGTGTCATGCGGGGTTCCTCCCGGCCGTGCTTGCGGATGCGTTGTCGCTATGAACTTGCGTGTGGGAAATCTTGGGGATGAACGTCGTGCAGACGCCGTCGCCGTGCGCGATGGTGGCGAGCCGCTGTACGTGCGTACCGAGCAGCTCGGCGAAAAATTCCGTCTCCGCCTCGCACAGCTGGGGGAACTGCTCGGCGACGTGAGCGACCGGGCAGTGGTGCTGGCAGAGCTGTTCACCCTTCTGCGGGTGGGGCGCGCTACGAGCCGTAGCAGCGTACCCGTCCACGCTCAAGGCCTTGGCCAGGGCTTCGGTCCGCTTCTCGGGCGGCGCCGTCTCGACTGCCTCGCGGTAGGCGCCCGCCTGCGCGGCGATCCTGGCGCGGGCGAAGGCGGCGATCGCCTCGTTGCCACCCTCGCGGTCGGCGATCCAGCGCAGCGCGTCCGCCGCGAGCTTGTCGTACGACTGGTCGAAGGCGTCCCGGCCGCAGTCCGTCAGGGCGAACACCTTGGCCGGCCGGCCACGCGTGCGCGCACCGTAGACCCGCTGCTCGCGCGCTTCCACGACACCGTCGCCCGTGAGGGCGTCCAGGTGCCGGCGTACGGCCGCCTGGGTGAGGCCCAGCCGCTCGGCGAGCTCGGCGACGGTCGACGGGCCGTGGTCCAGGATGGACCGCGCGACTCGGTTGCGGGTGGACCGCTCACCGGTCGCGAGCTCCTCCTGCTGGGTCCCCATGGGGGTCTCCCGAGCCTCGCCGACGTTTTTCACAACGCCATTGTTGCGTAATTCGTCAGGACCGGGCAAGCCACGTCCGCCGAACGTGACGGTGCCCTGCATCACTTAGGTAAACCTAATCTGACCTGCGGAAACGATCATTGATCGATCAAACGGGTGGCATGTCGAAGCCGCTTGGGGGACACTCCCGAACCATGCCCACACCCCCTCCCACCGGCCCTCTTGTCACCCGGAGCACGCTGCGGACGCAGCTGTGCGAGCTGGGCGTGCGGCCCGGCGAGACCCTCCTCGTGCACTCCTCGCTCAGCTCCCTCGGCTGGGTCAACGGCGGTGCCGTGGCGGTGGTGCGGGGGCTGCTCGACGCGCTGGGCCCGCAGGGCACTCTGGTGGTCCCCACGCAGACCGGCGACATCTCCGACCCGGCCCTGTGGGGCAACCCTCCCGTACCCCCTGATTGGTGGGCGGCCATCCGCGCCACCATGCCCGCCTACGACCCCCGGATCACGCCCACGCGCGGAGTCGGCGTCGTCCCGGAGACCGTACGGACCTGGCCCGGTGCACTGCGCAGCGCCCATCCGCAGACCTCGTTCGCGGCGCTCGGCCCGCGCGCGGCGGAGGTGATCGAAGGGCACGCGCCCGACTGCCGGCTCGGCGAGCGCAGCCCGCTCGCGAAGCTGGAGGCGATGGGCGCCCGGATCCTGCTGCTCGGCGCCGGCTACGCCTCCTGCACCGGCTTCCACCTGGCCGAGTACCGGATACCGTCCCCGCGCGTCGCCGTGGGCAGACCGGGTCCCGACGGGTGGGAGACCGTGACCGAGGTGTCGATCAGCTCGGACCGGTTCGACGAGCTGGGCTACGACTTCGAACGGGACCGGCCCGTCGTACGCGGAAAGGTCGGGGCGGCCGAGGCGCGCCTGTTCCCGGTGGCGGACGCGGTGGCCTACGCCGAGCGGTGGCTGGCGGTGCACCGACCCCGTGAGGAGGAGTTCCCGCACCCCCAGGTCTGAGCCCCGGCCCCCGTACCTAGACTCTGGACCCATGCGAAGTGAGCCCGTGGTCCAGGTCCAGGCCCTGGTGAAGCGGTACGGCCCGAAGACCGCGGTGGACGGGCTCGACCTGGAGGCCCGGGAGGGCGTGACCGCCGTGCTCGGCCCCAACGGGGCGGGCAAGACGACCACGGTCGAGACCTGCGAGGGGTACCGGAAGCCGGATGCGGGCACGGTGCGCGTCCTGGGCCTCGACCCGGTCAGACAGTCCGGGCGGCTGCGGCCCCGGATCGGCGTGATGCTCCAGTCCGGCGGCGTCTACTCGGGCTCCCGCGCCGACGAGATGCTCCGCCATGTCGCCGGGCTGCACGCTCATCCGCTGGACGTGGACGCGCTCATCGAGCGTCTCGGGCTGGGCTCCTGCGGGCGTACGACGTACCGGCGGCTGTCGGGCGGGCAGCAGCAGCGGCTCGCGCTGGCGATGGCCGTGGTCGGGCGCCCCGAGCTGGTGTTCCTTGACGAACCGACCGCCGGTCTCGACCCGCAGGCCCGTCGAGCGACCTGGGACCTGGTCCGGGACCTGCGCGCCGACGGCGTCTCGGTGATCCTCACCACCCACTACATGGACGAGGCCGAGCAGCTCGCCGACGACGTGGCGATCATCGACGCGGGCCGGGTCATCGCCCAGGGCTCCCCGGAGGAGCTGTGCAAGGGCGGCGCCGAGAACACCCTCCGCTTCACGGGCCGTCCCGGCCTGGACGTGGGCTCGCTGCTGAAGGCCCTGCCCGCCGACTGCTCGGCCGCCGAGCTGACGCCGGGCTCCTACCGGGTCGTCGGCAAGGTCGACCCGCAGCTGCTCGCGACGGTCACCTCCTGGTGCGCCCAGCACGGTGTGATGCCGGAGAAGATCTCGGTGGAGCGGCACTCCCTGGAAGACGTCTTTCTCGAGCTGACCGGCAAGGAGTTGCGCTCATGATTCCGGCTCACACCGAGGTCGGCCGGGGGGCCGGGGGTTGTCCCCCGGAAAGGCACAGCCTGGAGCTGACCGGCAAGGAGTTGCGTTCGTGACCGCCACCGGCACCGGGATGTACACGCCGAAGCCCGGCGCGGCGCCCCTCCCCCGCATGCTCGCGGCCCAGGCCGCGCTCGAGACGAAGATGCTGCTGCGCAACGGCGAGCAGCTCCTGCTGACGGTCGTGATCCCGACCCTGCTGCTCGTCCTCTTCAGCACCGTGGACATCGTCGACACGGGCTCCGGTGAGGCGGTCGACTTCCTCGCCCCCGGCATTCTCGCCCTCGCGGTGATGTCGACGGCCTTCACCGGCCAGGCGATCGCGACCGGCTTCGAGCGCCGCTACGGCGTTCTGAAGCGGCTCGCCTCCTCGCCCCTGCCGCGCTGGGGCCTGATGACCGCGAAGACGCTGTCCGTGCTGGTCACCGAGGTGCTCCAGGTGGCCCTGCTGACCGTGATCGCCTTCGCGCTCGGCTGGTCGCCGCACGGCAACCCGTTCGCCGTCCTGCTGCTCCTGGTCCTCGGTACGGCGGCCTTCTCGGGCCTCGGCCTGCTGATGGCCGGGACGCTCAAGGCCGAGGCGACGCTGGCCGCCGCCAACCTGGTGTTCCTGCTGCTGCTCGTCGGCGGCGGGGTCGTCGTCCCGCTGGACAAGTTCCCCTCCGGTGCGCAGGACGTGCTCGGCCTGCTGCCCATCTCGGCGCTGTCCGACGGGCTGCGGGACGTGCTCCAGCACGGGGCCGGGATGCCCTGGGCCGACCTGGGGATCCTGGCGGTCTGGGCCGTGGCCGGGCTGGCCGCGGCCGGACGGTTCTTCCGCTGGGAGTAGGCCATCAGGGACCCTCGTGAAAGCGTGCACAAGCGGCGGCCTACGATGGGTCGCGTGCCAAAAGTGACCCGCGCCGACGCCAAGGCCGCCCTGCGCAACCCGCTCGCCTTCATCGCCGAACGCTGGACCCCGAAACCCCGGACGGTCCAGCGAGCGGCCCTCTCCGCCATCGTGATGTCGGTGCTCATCGTCGTCACCGGCGGTGCCGTACGGCTGACCGGCTCGGGCCTGGGCTGCCCGACCTGGCCCAAGTGCACCGAGAACTCGCTCACCGCCACCAGCGAGATGGGCGTCCACGGCGTCATCGAGTTCGGCAACCGCATGCTGACGTACGTGCTGTGCGCGGCCGTCGGCTGGGCGATCATCGCCGCGCGCTCGCAGAAGCCGTACCGGCGCGGCCTGGTCCGGCTGGGCTGGGCGCAGTTCTGGATCGTGATGAGCAACGCGGTGCTCGGCGGCATCGTGGTGCTGGTCGGTCTCAACCCGTACACGGTCGCGGCCCATTTCGTGGCGACGTCCGCGCTCATCGCGGTGGCCACGGTGATGTGGCAGCGCACCCGTGAGGGCGACACCGCACCGCGCCCGCTGGTCGGCGGGGCCGTACGGCAGCTGGTGTGGTTCCTGACCGCGGCCGCCGTCCTGCTCATCCTGGTCGGCACGGTGGTCACCGGCGCGGGCCCGCACGCGGGCGACTCCAGCGAGGTCGAGCGGATGCCGGTCGACTGGGAGATGGTGAGCAAGCTGCACGCCGTGCTGGCGTGGATCGTGGTGACGCTGACGTTCGCCCTGTGGTTCGTCCTCAAGGCGGTCGACGCACCGAAGGACCCCCTGAACCGCACCCGCGAACTGTTCCTGCTCCTGCTCGCGCAGGGCGTCATCGGATACGTCCAGTACTTCACGGACCTGCCCGAGGTCCTGGTCGGCCTGCACATGTTCGGCTCGGCCGTGATGTGGATCTGGGTGCTGCGGGTGGTGCTGTCGCTGCGCGAGCGCCCCGAAGCGGCCGTCGACCTGCCCGGCCCTGCCGCCGAGGCGTCCCTGACGAAGGCCTAGGCGAGCCCGTACACCCGGCGCGCGTTCCCCGACGCCAGCATCCCCGCCACCCGCTGCGCGTCGGTCAGTGACCACGCGCCCTCGGCGACCCAGGTGCCGAGCACCCGGCCGAGTGCCTCGCGGAACAGCCGGGCACCCACCACGTGCAGTTCGGGCAGCCCCTGGGCGCCGCTGGAGAAGAGGATCTTGCCGAACGGGGCCAGCTCCAGGATCTCCGCGAGAACGCTCGCGGCCCTGGCCCCGGTGCGGACCAGGGCGGCGCCGGAGTCGACATAGACGTGCGAGAAGACGCCGGCCAGGTGCGCGGCGTGGCGGTGGTACGGGTAGCCGTGCAGCAGGACGAGGTCCGTGCCGAGTCCGGCCGTGGCCCGCACGAAGTCCGTCAGCAGCACCGGATCGGTCCGGTCGATGCGCAGGCCCGGAGCGCCGATCCCCGCATGCAGCTGGAGCGGCAGACCCGAGGCGACGGCGCTCCACAGCAGGTGCCGCAGCAGCACGGGGTCGCTCAGCTCCCCGCCGACCCCGCGCCCCGCGAGCCAGCGGCCGACGGCCCCCCGCACCTCCCCCGGCCCGGGCGGCTCGGGAGCGAGCGCGAGGCCGTGCCGGACGCCCGCGACCGAGGTGAAGGCCACGGCGTTCGCGGCGGCGGCGTGCACGGACTCGGCGAGGTTGGCGAGGAAGGACTCGACGGTTCCGGAGGTGTCGGCGACCTGCTCGGCGAGCAGTTCCAGGCGCACGATCTCGTGGGCCTCGGCGGCCCCGGCACAGGCCAGCTCCCCGGGGCCGGTCAGGTCACCGGGCAGGCCGGTGTCGACCAGGTACGTCGTGATGCCGCTGCCCCGCAGGAGCCGGCGGCCGGACTCCAGGACGCCCAGTTCGCGGCGGCGGGCGAGGTAGCGGGCGGGCGCGCAGTGCGGTTCCAGGCCGAGCAGGGGCGGGCACCAACGCCGTACGGCGAAGCCGGTCTGGGTGTCGAAGAGGGTGGTGCCGGGGGCCGGTGGGCCCTCGGTGCGGGAGAGGTGGGCCTCGAAGGTGCCGAGGCCCAGTTCCGTGCGCAGTACTCCGTGGCAGTACTGGTCCACTAGGGACGGCGTTTCGATCATCCGGGCTCCCCGGTGTGGACCCTGTTGTTCTCAGGGTCCTAACGGGTGAGCGGGGTTCGAGGTCGCGGTCCCGGGGCGGGGGCGGTGTTGTTCGGCGGGTGCGGGCTGTGTGTGGTCGCTCGCGCCCACGCGGCGGAGCCGCACATTGATACAGCCCCGCGCCCCTGAGAGGTCAGTCGTTCTTCGGGCCGCCCACCTGGATGCCCGCCATGCGCGTCCACTCGTAGCGGCCGGTCGTCACCTTCGCCGCGAATTCGCCGTCGAAGGACTCGTGGCGGGTGATGCCCGACTTCTCCACCGCCTGCTCGGCGATCTCGTACGACGGGGCCACCAGGTCGCCCCAGCCGCCGTCCTCGCCGACGAGGACGATGCGGGCGCCGCGTTCGCCGAGGTAGGCGACCTGGCCCTCGGCGCCGCCGTGGGTCTTGGAGAAGGTGCTGATCTGCTTGGCGAGCCGGGCCGCCTTGCGCTCGGCCTTCGGGTCAACCTGCTGCGTGTCTGCCATGGGCAGGATGCTACTCACGAGTAGATCGACTGGCGAGGGCAGGGCTCTGTGACGTACGTCAGCGCAGGAACGGGTCGACCGCGACCGCCACGAACAGGATCGACACGTAGGTGATCGACCAGTGGAAGAGCCGCATCTCCTTGAGCTTGGCGCCCGTCACCTCGGCCTTGGCGCGGTTCTGCAGGCCGTGCGCCTCCCACAGCCAGAAGCCGCCCGCCAGCAGCGCGACCGCCGTGTAGAACCAGCCCGTGTAGCCGAGCGGGGTCAGCAGGAGCGAGACGGCGACCATGACCCAGCTGTAGATCACGATCTGCTTGGCGACCACCTTGTTGGAGGCGACCACCGGCAGCATCGGTACGCCCACGCGCGCGTAGTCCTCCCTCACCTTCATGGACAGCGGCCAGTAGTGCGGCGGCGTCCAGAAGAACATGACGAGGAACAGGATGATCGGCGCCCACGACATGGAGTTCGTGACCGAGGACCAGCCGATCAGCACGGGCAGACAGCCGGCGATGCCGCCCCACACGATGTTCTGCGACGTACGGCGCTTGAGGATCATCGTGTAGACGACGACGTAGAAGAGGAGCGCGCCGAGCGAGAGCCAGGCCGAGAGCCAGTTGACCGTGAGGCCGAACAGCAGCGTGGAGACGACGGCCAGCGTGATGCCGAAGGCGAGGCACTCGCGCGGGCTGACCATGCCGGTGACCAGCGGACGCTGCGAGGTGCGGTCCATCAGCGCGTCGATGTCGCGGTCGATGTACATGTTGAGCGCGTTGGCGCCGCCTGCCGACAGGTAGCCGCCGACGCAGGTCAGCAGCACCAGCGTCAGGTCGGGCACGCCCTGCTGCGCCAGGAACATCACCGGAACCGTGGTGATCAGCAAAAGTTCGATGATCCGCGGCTTGGTAAGAGCCACGAACGCCTTGACACGGGCCCCGAACGGCCGGTGGGCCGGGCTCTGGTCCGTCCCGATCATCCCCGCTGGACGGGATTCAACGGCCGTCACGCACACCCCTACAGAGACATCCCAGCAAGCCTCACCCGTGTGAAGTCCCGGTAAAGGCTCGCGCGTACCACGCCACTTTAGACGTTGCCCAGAGTCGGACATTCGCGGGGGTCGGGTCGTGTTGGGAGGCGGCTTCCGACGGGCGCGCGGAAGCTCGATTGAGCACCCGGATGAGCGGCTCCGTATTCACTTGCCGAATGCGGTACGGCCCAGTCAGCAGGCGGATCCAGGTGAGCCCCGGCACTCTGGAGTGACTCGAAAAAACGCACGTCCCACGGGGGTAGGCTCGACTGCGGCCGGTGGGCGCCCCGATACACCGGCTTCCGACATGTGGAGAGGAGCCCTGACCCAGGGTGAGCACCAAGCCGACCACCACAGACCTCGAGTGGACCGAGTTGGACCAGCGGTCCGTCGACACCGCGCGTGTCCTGGCCGCCGATGCCGTACAGAAGGTCGGTAACGGCCATCCGGGTACGGCGATGAGCCTGGCGCCTGCCGCCTACACCCTCTTCCAGAAGGTGATGCGGCACGACCCGGCGGACGCCGACTGGGTCGGACGGGACCGCTTCGTGCTGTCCGCCGGTCACTCGTCCCTGACCCTCTACACCCAGCTGTACCTGGCCGGCTTCGGCCTGGAGCTGGACGACCTGAAGTCCTTCCGCACGTGGGGTTCGAAGACCCCCGGCCACCCCGAGTACGGGCACACGACCGGTGTGGAGACCACGACCGGCCCGCTCGGCCAGGGTGTGGCGAACGCGGTGGGCATGGCGATGGCCGCCCGCTACGAGCGCGGCCTGTTCGACCCGGAGGCCGCCGAGGGCGAGTCCCCCTTCGACCACTTCATCTACTGCATCGCCGGTGACGGCTGCCTCCAGGAGGGCATCTCCGCGGAGGCCTCGTCGCTGGCGGGCCACCAGAAGCTCGGCAACCTGATCCTGCTGTGGGACGACAACCACATCTCGATCGAGGGCGACACCGAGACGGCCGTCTCCGAGGACACCGCCAAGCGGTACGAGGCCTACGGCTGGCACGTGCAGCGCGTGGCGCCGAAGCCGGACGGCGACCTGGACCCGAACGCGCTCTACGACGCGATCGAGGCGGCCAAGGCGGTCACCGACCGGCCGTCGTTCATCGCGATGCGCTCGATCATCGCCTGGCCCGCCCCGAACGCGCAGAACACCGAGGCCGCGCACGGCTCGGCGCTGGGCGACGACGAGGTCGCGGCGACCAAGCGCGTGCTGGGCTTCGACCCGGAGCAGAGCTTCGAGGTCTCCGACGAGGTCATCACGCACACCCGCAGGGCCCTGGAGCGGGGCCAGGCGGCCCGCGCAGTGTGGGAGAAGGCGTACCAGCAGTGGCGGGACAACAACCCCGAGCGCGCCGCCGAGTACGACCGCGTCGCCAAGGGTGAGCTGCCCACCGGCTGGGAGGAGAAGATCCCGGTCTTCGAGGTCGGCAAGGGCGTGGCCACGCGTGCCGCCTCCGGCAAGGTCCTCCAGGCGCTCGGCGCGGTCGTCCCCGAGCTGTGGGGCGGCTCGGCCGACCTGGCCGGCTCGAACAACACCACCATCGACAAGACCAGCTCCTTCCTCCCGGCGGGCAACCCGCTGCCGGAGGCGGACCCGTACGGCCGCACGATCCACTTCGGTATCCGCGAGCACGCGATGGCCGCCGAGATGAACGGCATCGCGCTGCACGGCAACACCCGGATCTACGGCGGCACGTTCCTCGTCTTCTCCGACTACATGCGCAACGCGGTGCGGCTGTCGGCGCTGATGCACCTGCCGGTGACGTACGTGTGGACGCACGACTCCATCGGTCTCGGCGAGGACGGCCCGACCCACCAGCCGGTCGAGCACCTGGCCGTCGCTGCGCGCGATCCCGGGCCTGAACGTCGTGCGCCCGGCGGACGCCAACGAGACCGCGATCGCCTGGCGCGAGATCCTGCAAGCGCTGGACGAAGGAGTTCGGCAAGGGCCAGCCGCACGGTCTGGCGCTGACGCGTCAGGGCGTGCCGACGTACGAGCCCAACGACGATGCCGCCAAGGGCGGTTACGTCCTGTTCGAGGCCGACGGCGGCGAGCGCCGAGGTCGTCCTCATCGCCACCGGTTCCGAGGTGCACGTCGCCGTCGAGGCGCGCGAGCAGCTCCAGGGCGCCGGCGTGCCCACGCGCGTGGTGTCCATGCCGTCGGTGGAGTGGTTCGAGCAGCAGGACCAGGGGTACCGGGACAGCGTCCTGCCGCCGTCCGTGAAGGCCCGCGTCGCGGTCGAGGCCGGTATCGGACTGACCTGGCACAAGTACGTCGGGGACGCCGGCCGCATCGTTTCCCTGGAGCACTTCGGTGCTTCGGCCGACGGCAAGGTCCTTTTCCGCGAGTTCGGCTTCACTGCCGAGAACGTGGCCGCCGCCGCGCGGGAATCGATCGCCGCAGCTCAGCGCTGACGCTCATATACGACACGTAGGAGATGGAATTTCCATGACAGACGCACTCAAGCGCCTCTCCGAGGAAGGCGTGGCGATCTGGCTGGACGACCTGTCGCGCAAGCGGATCACGTCCGGCAACCTCGCCGAGCTGATCGACCAGCAGCACGTCGTGGGCGTCACCACCAACCCGACGATCTTCCAGAAGGCGATCTCGCAGGGCGACGGCTACGACCAGCAGCTCGACCGACCTCGCCGCCCGCAAGGTCACCGTCGAAGAGGCCATCCGCATGATCACCACGGCGGACGTCCGCGACGCCGCCGACATCCTGCGCCCGGTCTTCGACGCCACCGGCGGCCAGGACGGCCGGGTCTCGATCGAGGTCGACCCGCGCCTCGCGCACAACACCCAGGCGACGGTCGCCGAGGCCCGGCAGCTGGCCTGGCTGGTGGACCGCCCCAACACCCTCATCAAGATCCCGGCCACCAAGGCGGGCCTGCCGGCCATCGCCGAGACGATCGGCCAACGGCATCAGCGTCAACGTCACGCTGATCTTCTCGCTGGAGCGCTACCGCGAGGTGATGGACGCGTACGTGTCCGGTCTGGAGAAGGCCAAGGCCAAGCGGCCTGGACCTGTCCAAGATCCACTCCGTGGCGTCCTTCTTCGTGTCTCGCGTGTCGACACCGAGATCGACAAGCGGATCGACGCGCTGGGCACCGACGAGGCCAAGGCGCTGCGCGGCAAGTCCGCCATCGCCAACGCCCGTCTCGCCTACCAGGCGTACGAGGAGGTCTTCTCCTCGGACCGCTGGAGCGCGCTGGAGAAGGCGGGTGCCAACAAGCAGCGTCCGCTGTGGGCGTCCACCGGCGTGAAGGACAAGGCGTACAAGGACACCATGTACGTCACCGAGCTGGTCGCGCCGAACACGGTGAACACCATGCCGGAGGCGACCCTGTACGCCACCGAGGAGCACGGCGAGATCACCGGCAACACCCTCGCCGGCACGTACGAGCAGGCCCGCGCCGACCTCGACGCGGTCGAGCAGCTCGGGATCAAGTACGACGACGTGGTCCGGCTGCTGGAGGACGAGGGCGTCGAGAAGTTCGAGGCGTCCTGGACCGACCTGCTGAAGTCGACCGAGGCCGAGCTTCAGCGCCTCGCCCCCTCGGAGGGCTGAACAGGTGTCGAGCAGCAACCCGCTGCGTGACCCCGCGGACCGACGGCTCCCGCGTATCGCGGGGCCGTCGGGCCTGGTCATCTTCGGCGTCACGGGCGACCTGTCCCGCAAGAAGCTCATGCCCGCCGTGTACGACCTCGCCAACCGGGGTCTGCTGCCGCCGGGCTTCTCGCTGGTGGGCTTCGCGCGCCGCGAGTGGGCGCACGAGGACTTCGCGCAGGAGGTCCACGACGCGGTCAAGGAGCATGCCCGCACTCCCTTCCGCGAGGAGGTCTGGCAGCAGCTCATCCAGGGCATGCGCTTCGTGCAGGGCACGTTCGACGACGACGACGCGTTCGAGCGGCTGCGCTCCACGATCGAGGAGCTGGACAAGGCGCAGGGCACGGGCGGCAACTTCGCCTTCTACCTCTCCGTGCCGCCGAAGTCCTTCCCGGTGGTCATCCAGCAGCTGAAGAAGCATCAGCTGGCCGACCAGAAGGGCGGCTCCTGGCGGCGCGCGGTCATCGAGAAGCCCTTCGGTCACGACCTGAAGTCGGCCGAGGAGCTCAACAAGGTCGTCCACGAGGTCTTCGCCCCGGAGCAGGTCTTCCGCATCGACCACTACCTGGGCAAGGAGACCGTCCAGAACATCCTGGCGCTGCGCTTCGCCAACACGATGTTCGAGCCGATCTGGAACCGGTCGCTCGTGGACCACGTACAGATCACCATGGCCGAGGACATCGGCATCGGCGGCCGGGCCGGGTACTACGACGGCATCGGCGCCGCCCGTGACGTCATCCAGAACCACCTGCTCCAACTGCTGGCACTCACCGCCATGGAGGAGCCTGCCTCCTTCGACGCGGACGCGCTGGCCGCCGAGAAGACCAAGGTGCTCGGCGCCGTGAAGCTGCCGAAGGACATGGGCCGGGACACCGTGCGCGGCCAGTACTCGGCCGGCTGGCAGGGCGGCGCGAAGGTGATCGGCTATCTGGACGAGGACGGCATCAACGGCTCCTCGAAGACCGACACGTACGCCGCGATCAAGCTGGAGATCGACAACCGCCGCTGGGCGGGCGTCCCCTTCTATCTGCGCACCGGCAAGCGGCTCGGCCGCCGGGTGACGGAGATCGCGGTCGTCTTCCAGCGGGCCCCGCACTCCCCCTTCGACACGACGGCCACCGAGGAACTGGGCTCCAACGCGATCGTCATCCGCGTCCAGCCGGACGAGGGCGTGACGGTCCGCTTCGGCTCGAAGGTCCCGGGCACCTCGATGGAGATCCGGGACGTGTCCATGGACTTCGCGTACGGCGAGTCCTTCACGGAGTCCAGCCCGGAGGCGTACGAGCGTCTCATCCTGGACGTTCTCCTCGGTGACTCGAACCTCTTCCCGCGTACCGAGGAGGTCGAGCTGTCCTGGAAGATCCTCGACCCGATCGAGGAGTACTGGGACCAGAACGGCAAGCCCGCCCAGTACCCGGCCGGTACCTGGGGGCCCGTCGAGGCGGACGAAATGCTCGAGCGACACGGACGGAGCTGGCGTCGGCCATGAAGACAGACCTGACGGACACCACCGCCAGCAAGATCAACAAGGCGCTGGTGCAGGGCCGCCGGGCGATCGGCACCCCGGCGGTCGGCATGGTGCTCACGCTGGTCATCGTGACGGACGAGGAGAACGCCTACGACGCGCTGAAGTCCGCGAACGACGCCTCGCACGAGCATCCTTCGCGCACGCTCGTGGTCATCAAGCGCGTCTCCCGCTCGCCCCGCGACCGTACGCAGTCCCGCATGGACGCGGAGGTCCGGCTGGGCGCGGACGCCGGCTCGGGTGAGACGGTGGTGCTCCGTCTGTACGGCGAGGTGGCCGACCACGCCCAGTCGGTGGTGCTGCCGCTGCTGCTGCCGGACGCCCCGGTGGTGGTGTGGTGGCCGGTGAACGCGCCGCTCGACCCGGCGAAGGACCCCCTGGGAGCCCTCGCCCAGCGACGTGTCACCGACACCTACGCCTCCGAGCAGCCGGTACGGGACCTGGCCACCCGGTCCGGGACCTACACCCCCGGCGACACGGACCTGTCCTGGACCCGCATCACGCCCTGGCGCTCCATGCTGGCGGCGGCCCTCGACCAGGTCACCTGCGAGGTCAGGGCCGTCGAGGTGGAGGGCGAGGAGTTCAACCCGAGCTGTGAGCTGCTGGCGATGTGGCTCGCGGACCGGCTGGACGTCCCCGTGAAGCGCTCGCTGTCCGGCGGTCCCGGTCTGACGGCGGTCCGCCTGGACACCAACCGCGGCCCGATCAAGCTGGACCGCCCGGACGGCTCCCTCGCCACGCTCTCCATCGACGGCCAGCCGGACCGCGGAGTGGCGCTCAAGCGCCGGGACACGGCCGAGCTGATAGCGGAGGAGCTGCGGCGGCTGGACCCGGACGACACGTACGCGTCGGCCCTGCGGTACGGGGTGGACCGGCTGAGGTCCTCCTGGTCGGCTCCGGCCCCTCGGGTCTCCGGGGAGTCGGTGGCCAAAGGAGAGAGCGGAGAGCCCAAAAGTGACGGGCGAGCACGACTCGCCCTCCCCGCTCCCGTCGAGACGGCTGCGAAAGCACCCGCTGCGGAAGCGACGGCGCAGGCACCGGTGAAGCAGGAGGCGCCCGCGCTTGAACCGGTACGGAAGGCGACGACGAAGTGAAGGCTACGACGAAGTGAGTACGGCACCGCAGCTGGTCGTGCACCGCGACAAGGAGCTGATGGCGCAGGCCGCGGCGGCCCGGCTGATCACCAGGATCGTGGACGCGCAGGCCTCCCGGGGTTCGGCGTCCGTGGTCCTGACGGGCGGCCGCAACGGCAACGGCCTGCTGGCCGCGCTGGCCGCCGCGCCCGCCCGGGACGCCGTCGACTGGAGCCGGCTCGACCTGTGGTGGGGCGACGAGCGGTTCCTGCCCGAGGGCGACCCGGAGCGCAACATCACGCAGGCGAGGGAGGCACTGCTGGACGCGGTGCCGCTCGACCCGAAGCGGGTGCACGCGATGCCCGCGTCGGACGGCCCCCACGGCGCCGATGTGGACGCGGCGGCGGCCGCGTACGCGGAGGAACTGGAGCGGGCGGCGGACCCGGAGAACCACGGCCCCGTGCCGACGTTCGACGTGCTGATGCTGGGGGTCGGGCCGGACACGCATGTGGCGTCGCTGTTCCCGGAGTTGCCTGCGGTGCGCGAGACGGAGCGGACTGTGGTGGGCGTCCATGGCGCGCCGAAGCCGCCGCCGACGCGGGTGACGCTGACGTTGCCCGCGATTCGGGCTGCCCGGGAGGTGTGGCTTCTCGCGGCCGGGGAGGACAAGGCGCAGGCGGCGGCGATCGCGCTCTCGGGAGCGGGTGAGATCCAGGCGCCGGCGGCGGGTGCGTACGGTCGCAGCCGGACGCTGTGGCTGCTGGACGGGGCAGCGGCCTCGCGACTCCCGCGCTCGCTGTATCCGCCGGCTTCGGCTTAGGCACACCCAGGGGGCTCCGCCCCCTGGACCTCCGGGCCTTCGCCCACCCACCACTCGATGCAGTCAGCCAGGAGGCTGGACTCGCGAGTTGCCCCGTTCAAGGGCAGTTTCGAGTAGTGGGTGGGCATAGGCGGGGGGCCGGGGCGGAGCCCCCTGGTACAGCGGCTACTTGACCGACCCCGCCATGACTCCTTGCACAAAGTGCTTCTGGAACGCGAAGAACACGACCACCGGAACCACCAGCGACACGAACGCCCCCGGCGCCAGGACATCGATGTTGCTGCCGAACTGCCGTATCTGCGACTGGAGTTCCACCGTCAGCGGCTGCGAGGAACTGTCCGCGAACAGCAGCGCCACCAGCATGTCGTTCCACACCCACAGGAACTGGAAGATGGCCAGGGAGGCGATCGCCGGCCGCCCCACAGGCAGCACGAGCTTGCGTGAAGATACGCCACTCGCTGCCGCCGTCCATGCGCGCGGCCTCCAGCATCTCCTTGGGCATCTCGGCGAAGTAGTTCCGGAGCAGGAACACCGCGAACGGCAGGCCGTAGGCCACGTGGAACAGCACCACGCCGGGGATCGTGCCGAACAGGCCGAGCTGCCCGAAGAGCTTGGCGACCGGCAGCAGCCCGATCTGCACGGGCACCACCAGCAGCGCGACCACGACCAGGAAGATCGCCTCCCGCCCGGGGAAGTCCAGCCACGCGAAGGCGTACCCCGCGAGCGCCGCGACGACCACGACCAGCACCGTCGTCGGCACCGATATCAGCACCGTGTTCCAGAACGCCTGCGTGATCCCGGCGTTCCCCAGCAGCGACGAGTAGTTGTCGAAGGACAGCTGCCCGGGGCTGGAGAACACCGTCCACCAGCCGCCCTTCGCCGTGTCCTCGGCGGACCGCAGCGAGGACAGGAACAGTCCGGCCAGGGGCGTCATCCACACCAGGCCGACGAGGACGAGGAAGGCCTGGACGACTCCGTTGCCCAGTCCGCGCCGAACCGCGTTCATCGCTGACTCCTTCGGAAACGGCGGACGTTGAACACCATGGCCGGGACGACCAGCAGCAGCAGCAGCACGCCGAGCGCGCTGCCGAGCCCCTGGTTGTTGCCGCCGCCGAACGACACCAGCCACATCTGCGTCGCGAGCACGGTCGCGTCCTCCTGCACCGGCCCGGGCGCGATGATGTAGACGAGGTCGAAGACCTTCATCACGTTGATGACGAGCGTGATGAAGACGACCGTCAGCACCGGCGCCAGCAGCGGCACGGTGATCCGCCGGAAGATCTGCCACTCGTTCGCGCCGTCCATCCGTGCCGCCTCCAGCGCGTCCCGCGGCAGCGTCGACAGACCCGCCCCGATCAGCACCATGGCGAAGCCGGTCCAGATCCACAGGTACGCGCCGATGATCGCCGGGGTGACCAGCGCCGGTCCGAGCCAGGAGACGCCCTCGTAGGGCGGGGCGAAGTTGGACGACGGCAGTCTCACGCGCGTAGGAGCCCGGTGCGAGGCCCTCGGAAGCGGAAGGAGCCGTCGGACGGCGGTGGTGGCCGCGGCGACCGGCTCGCCGTCGCGCACCGCCTCGACCTTCATCTCCGGGCAGTCCGCTCTCCCGCCGGTCCACCTTGCCCTGCTTCCCTCCGCCGCCGGGCGTGAAGTCCAGGTAGACGACACCGCGCAGTTCGTCGGGGGCGGCCTTGCGCCCCGCCGCCGCGTACGCGGGCTCCGTCCCGCCCGGCAGGTCGTCGGGCAGCACGCCGACGAGACCCAGCGCCACCGCGTCTCCGGGCGACACGCTCGCACTCGTGCGGTACGACGCCGTCCTGCGCCTTCGCCAGGCCCTGCCCGTCACGCGCCCGGGCCGTCGGGTAGGAGGAGCTTCCTCGAACGCGTCGTGGACGGAGACCACCGCGGCGTTGAGGACGCCCTTGTCGGGGTCCTCGTCGTAGGCGAGCCGGAAGATGATGCCGGCGGCGAGGAAGGAGACCGCCATCGGCATGAAGAGCAGCAGCTTGAAGGCCGTGGCCCAGCGGACCTTCTCCACCAGGACGGCGAGGATCAGCCCGAGGCCGGTCAGCAGGGCCGGTGCGACGACGACCCAGATGGCCGTGTTGCGGACGGCCTTGAGGGTCGCCGGGTCGCGGAACATCTCGGCGTAGTTCTCGCCGCCGACGAAGCGTCGTCCCGGAGGCGTCGAAGAAACTGCGGCCGATGCTGAACAGCACGGGGTAGACGACGAGCGCGCCGAGCAGGAGCAGGGCGGGCAGCACGAACAGCAGGGCGACGATCTTGCCGCGACGGCGCAGGCGCCGCGTGCGGTCGGCGATCGTGGCGGGCGGCGGAGGACTCGTCTCTTTCACGAGGGTCGCTGTCATGGCGTATCAGTCCTGGTACGCCTTGGCCGCCGCGGCCTCCAGCTTCGCCGCGGTGCCCTTCGGGTCGGACGGGTCGCGCAGGAAGTCCTGGAGCAGCTTCCACTCGCCGGTGCCCTTCGTGCCACCGAAGGCCGCGGGGGCCTGGTCGGACATGTCGAAGCGGACCGAGTCCCCGGCCTGCACGAGGGACTTGGCGGTGGCCCGGGTGACGTCGTCACCGTACGAGGAGAGGTCGACCTTCTTGTTCGGGGAGAGGAAACCGCCCGCCTCGGCCCACACGGCCGAGGCCTCGGGGGTCGCCAGGTACTCCAGGAGGGCCTGGGCCGGCCTTCTGGTTCTTGCCGTCCTTGAGGACGACGGCGGCGTCACCGCCGCTGACGACCGGCGCCTCGCCGCCGCCGACCGCCGGGAACGGGAAGAAGTTCGCGTCCTCGCCGACCTTCTTGCCGAACTGGTCCTTGGCGACGCCGGCGACGAAGTCGCCCTCGTAGACCATGCCGGCCTCGGGCTCGGGGCCGAAGACCTTCTCCACCGAGCCGGGGAAGTCGGTGTTCAGGGCGCCCTGCTGGCCGCCGGCGATGAGCTGCTTGTCCTTGAAGAGCTTGCCGAGCGTGGTGAGGGCGTCGACGACGCGAGGCGTCGGTCCACTTCAGCTTGTGGGCGGCGAGGGCGTCGTACTTCTCGGGTCCGGCCTGGGAGAGGTAGACGTTCTCGAACCAGTCGGTGAGGGTCCAGCCGTCCTGCCCGGCGACGGAGAACGCGGCGAGGCCGGAGTCGGACACGGTCTGCCCGGCCTTCAGCATCTCGTCGTAGGACTTCGGGCGGCTTCACGCCGGCCTGGGTCGAGGGCGTCGGGGCTGTACCAGACGGTCGACTTGTGGGCGGCCTTGAAGTACAGGCCGTAGAGGGTGCCGTCGACGCTGCCGTAGTTCTTCCAGACGTGGGCGTAGTCGGCGTCCACGGACGCCTGCGGTCTTCTTCGACAGCGGCTTGAGCCAGCCCTTGCCGCGCGAACTGCTTGAGCACGCCGACCTGCGGGACCATCACGACGTCGGGGGCGTTGCCGCCCTCGATCTTGCTGCCGACGACGGTGGAGACGTTGTCGCCGGTGGACGTGAACTGCGTCTTGGCGCCGGTCTTCTCGGTGAAGGCGTCCAGCACCTTCTGGAAGTTCTTCTGCTCGGTGCCGGACCAGACGCCGGCCACGGTGATCGTCTGGCCGCTGAGCGCCTTGTCGCCGCCGCCGGCCGTGACGGGGCCGCCGCCGCAGGCGGTCGCGCCGAGCGCCAGGGCGAGGGCGGTGCAGCCGGTGAGCAGGGTGGTACGTCGTCGCATCATCGTTGATGTCCCTTCGAGGTTTTTCGGGAGGTGGCACGCGCGGAGGTGACAAGGGCTCAGCTGTCGCTGATCCACCAGGCGGCGGTGGAGCCGGGCAGTACCCCGGCGGGGCAGGGGCCGCTGGCCAGCAGCGGGGTACCGGGGACCGGCGCGGGGGTGGGGGCCGTGCCGAAGTTGACGGCGCAGACCAGGTCGTCGCCGCGGGTGAAGGCCAGGACGCCGGGCGGGGCGTCCAGCCAGCGCAGCGTGCCCTCGCCCAACTGGGGCAGGGTGCCGCGCAGTTGGAGGCCGTCGCGGTACAGGTGCCAGAAGGAGCGGGTGTCGGCGAGGGCGCGGTCGGTGGCGTACTCGGCGAAGTACTCCGGCTGCGGCAGCCACGGCTTGGCGCTCTCCGCCCCCGGGGTGAAGCCGAACGGAGAGGCCTGCCCCGACCAGGGCAGCGGCACCCGGCAGCCGTCGCGGATACGGGCCCGGCTGCCGGTGCGGCGGAAGATCGGGTCGGTGAGCACGTCGTCGGGCAGGTCCACGACCTCGGGCAGACCGAGCTCCTCGCCCTGGTAGATGTAGGCGGCGCCGGGCAGTGCCAGCATCAGCAGCGCGGCGGCGCGGGCCCGGGCGGCCCCGAGTCCGCTGCCCTCGGTGGCGGGTTCGCCGTAGCGGGTGACCGTGCGGACCTGGTCGTGGTTGTTGAGGACCCAGGTGACGGTCGAGCCGGTCCCGGCGATGTCCTGCATGGCCTCGACGATGACCTTCCGGAAGGCGTCGGGGTCCCAGGGGGCGCTGAGCAGGTCGAAGAAGAAGGCCTGGTGCAGCTCGTCGGAGCGGACGTACCGCGCGTGCTCGCGGGCGGTCGGGACGGAGACCTCGCCGACGAGCAGGCGTTCGCAGCCGTCGCGCTCGGTGTACTCCTCGCATATGGAGCGCCAGCGCCGCCACACGTCGTGCACCTCGGGCTGGTTCCAGGCGAGCGGGTTGACCGAGTCGCGGGTGCGGGCGTCGGCCTCCGGGTCGTCGGAGTCGGGCAGCTCCGGGTGCTTGTAGAGGCCGGCGGCGACGTCGATGCGGAAGCCGTCGATGCCCCGGTCCAGCCAGAAGCGCAGGACCCGGTCGAACTCGGCGCCGACCTCGGGGTTGCGCCAGTTCCAGTCGGGCTGCTCGGGCGTGAACATGTGCAGGTACCACTGGCCGGGGCGCCCGTCCGCCTCGGTCACCCGGCTCCAGGCGGGGCCGCCGAACATGGAGTGCCAGTTGTTGGGCGGCTCGTCGCCGTCGGGGCCGCGGCCGTCGGCGAAGTGGAAGCGGGCGCGGGCCGGGCTGCCGGGAGACGCGGCGAGAGCCTCGCGGAACCAGGGGTGCTCGCTGGAGCAGTGGTTCGGGACGATGTCGAGCAGCACCTTGACGTCGAGCCGCCGCGCGGCGCCCACCAGCAGGTCGAACTCGGCGAGGTCGCCGAAGAGCGGGTCGACGCCGCAGTAGTCGGCCACGTCGTAGCCGTGGTCGTGCTGCGGCGAGGGATAGAAGGGGCTCAGCCAGATCCCGTCGACGCCGAGCTTCTTCAGGTACGGCAGTCCGGCGCGGACGCCGGCGAGATCGCCGATGCCGTCGCCGGTGCTGTCGAGGAAGCTGCGGACGTAGACCTGATAGATCACTGCGTCACGCCACCAGTGGTGCCTGTTCAACCCATCGACCTGTCTCTGAGGAGGGCAGCGGTTATGCATGCATGTTAAGTAGGCATGTCGCGAGGGTGTCAATGAAATGGCGGAAGCTACCGAGAGGTTGGGGTGGTGTAAACCGACACTAATCGGGCATATCTCAGTCAGATGAGACGTCCGCGTTACCTAACGGGTAACTAGGAGCGCTATCCGCGCGAGATGACGGCGAGCTCCCTCGCCAGACGCCGCACCGCCGCCGTCGGCGTCTCGTGCCCGGCCATCGCGTCGTGCACGACCGCCTGCACCACCAGGCTGACCTGGTCGTAACGCGGGCTCTTGGGGCGCGGCGCGGCCGCGAGCACGCTCTCGCGCAGGGTCGGCAGGTAGGGGAACCTGCGGATGAGCTGCGGGTCCTTGTAGAGATCGGCCCGTACGGGCGGCAGCGCACCGCGGGTGAGGACCTGCCGCTGGACCCGCTCACTGGTGAGGTACGCGATCAGGCGGGCGGCCGAGTCGGGGTGCCGGGCGTGCGTGCTGACGGCCAGGTTGGAGCCGCCGAGGACACTCGTCCCCGGCCCGTCACGGCCCGGCAGCGGTACGGCGCCGACCTTCCCGGCGACCTCGGAGCCCGGGGCGGAGGCGCCGACGTACGCGTACGGCCAGTTCCGCAGGAAGAGCAGCCGGCCGTCCTGGAAGGCCTGCTTGGACTCCTCCTCCTTGTAGGTCAGCGCCTCCTTCGGGATCCATCCCTCGCGCACTCCGCGCGCCAGGAACCCGATGCCCTCACGGGCCGCCGCCGAGTCGACGGTGACACGTTCGCCCTCGTCGCCGAGGATCGAGCCGCCCGCCGAGTAGACGGCCTCGGCCGCGTTGACGGTGAGGCCCTCGTACGGCAGGAACTGTCCGGCGTAGCCGCCGAGGCCGTGCTTCGGGGCGATGGTCTTGGCGTACCGCTCCAGTTCCGCCCAGGTGCGCGGCGGCTGGACGCCCTCCTCGGCCAGGACGTCCTTGCGGTAGAGCAGCAGGCCGGCGTTGGTGACGTAGGGGACGGCGTACAGCTGTCCGTCGTAGGTCGCCGTGTCGACGACCGGCGGGAGGAAGGTCTTCAGCGGGAAGCGGTCGCGGGGCAGGGGCCTGATCCAGCCCGCGGCGGCGAACTCCGAGGTCCAGTTGACGTCGATGTTGAGCACGTCGAACCGGCTGCGGTCGCCGTCGCGCAGGTCGGTGGCCATCTGCGCCTGGGTCTCGTCGGCCGAGTCGGGCAGCTCGACGA
This sequence comes from uncultured Actinomycetota bacterium, assembly GCA_963798065.1. GTDB lineage: Bacteria > Actinomycetota > Actinomycetes > Streptomycetales > Streptomycetaceae > Streptomyces. Next base: position 585,240 of record CAWCSC010000003.1, read on the forward strand.
GGGTCACTTTTTCGCCGGGGTGGGTGCTGTTCCAGCCCTCCAGCAGGGGGCCGAGATAGCCGGTGAGGTCTCCGGCGGTGGCCAGCGTGAGCGGGCCCCGGCCGCCCTGAGTCGGCTCGCCCGCCTGCGCTCCGGCGGCAACGTAACCGGTCAGGACCACGGCGAGAACGAGAAGGCCCCTACCCGCGGCATGGATCCACCGCATAGGTTCCTCCCTGTACACCGGCGACGGGCACCCTTGCCCGGAATCAGAGGCCATGTATACCTGTTAGGTATGGGCGATACTAGGGTCTGGAGCACATTGACCGGACAGGAGGACTGCACGCGTGCGCCTGCACCTCCTGGCACTCCTCGCCCGCGGTCCCGCCCACGGCTACGAGCTCAAGCAGGACCTTGAGCAACTGCTGGGCTCCGCGTACCCTCAGCCGAATGTCGGCCAGATCTATGTGACCCTCGGCCGCCTCGAGAAGTCGGGACTGATCGAGGGCGAGGACGTGGCGCAGTCCAGCCGGCCCAATAAAAAGGTCTACCACCTCACCGACGCCGGGCGGGAGGCGCTGCGCGCCTGGTTCGAGGAGCCCGAGGACGAGCCGCGGGTGCGGGACGACTTCTTCATGAAGCTGGCGCTCGCTCCGCAGACCGGGCTCGCCGACCAGATCTCCCTGATCAACCACCAGCGGCGCCAGTATCTGAACACCATGCGGCAGCTGTCGAAGCTGGCCGCCGCCGAAGACCGCGACAACCGCATCGCGCATCTGCTGATAGAGGGCGCGATGCTGCACCTGCAGGCCGATCTCGACTGGCTGGAGCGGTGCCAGGAAGAGCTGGAGGAGCTGGAGTGAGCGACGACCGTCCCGCTCCTGTGCTGCGCGCCGAGGGGCTGGTGAAGACGCACCACGGCGAGGGCGCGCCCGCCCATGCCGTGCGCGGGGTGGACCTGTGCGTACGGCAGGGCGAGTTCGTGGCGATCACCGGCCCGTCCGGCGCCGGCAAGTCGACGCTGCTGCATCTGCTCGGCGGGCTCCAGCGGCCGGACGCGGGCCACCTCTGGCTCGACGGCGAGTCCACCGACACCTACAGCGAGGCCCGCTGGGCGGTGGAGCGCAGGAAGCGGATCGGGATCGTCTTCCAGTTCTTCAACCTCGTGTCGAACCTGTCCGTCGCCGACAACGTGGAGCTGCCCGCCCTGCTCGCCGGAACCGCGCCGAAGCAGGCGCGCACCGAGCGCGAGCAGCTGCTGGCCGAGCTGGGCCTGACGGGCAAGGAGCGCAGCATGCCGGGCGAGCTGTCCGGCGGTGAGCAGCAGCGGGTCGCCCTGGCCCGGGCCCTGGTCAACCAACCTCCGCTGCTGCTGGCCGACGAACCCGCGGGCAGCCTCGACAGCAAGGGCACCCGCGAGGTGATGCGGCTGCTGTCCCGCTTCCACCAGCGCGGCCAGACGATCCTGCTGGTCACCCATGACGCGCGGCTGGCGAGTGCCGCGGACCGGGTGATCAGCTTCTTCGACGGCCGCATCGCCGACGACGCGGAACTCGACGGCGGTACACCGCCGCGCCGGTCCGGCATTTCCGGTGTGCTGGAACTCAAGGACTGACATGCGGGTGTACGACGACCGCCCTGCGTCCGGGCCGAGAGGCTGAGGCCCGTGCGAGCCACCCTGCGCTGGGCGCACTCCGATCTGCGCACGCACCGCGGCGAGGCGCTGTTCCTCGTCCTCGCCACCGCGGGCATCGTCGCCTCACTGCTGCTGGCCACGGCCCTGTTCGGGTACGCGACCAACCCCTGGCAGCGCGTGTTCACGCAGTCGCACGGCGCGCATGTGTGGCTGCACACCGACAGCGCCGCCGACAGTGGGAAACTGGCCGCGCTGGACGGCGTCGACTCCGTCGCCGGCCCCTACGCCACCGCCGCCACCACCGTCTCCTCGCGGGGCAGTCGCGCCGCCGTCGAACTGCGCGGCACTGCGCAACGGCCGTCCGTCGGCCGCCCTCCGGTCGTCTCCGGCCACTGGCTGGACCCCGCGACCCCGGACGGCGTGGTCCTGGAGAGCCGCCTCGCCCGCGCGCTGCTGGCCGAGCCCGGTGACACCCTCACCGTGCCCGGCACCGCCCGCGAGCTGACCGTGGTGGGGCTCGCCGACAGCGCCGAGCCGCGCTACCGGCCCGGTGAGCAGCCGGGACTGGTGTGGGCACTGCCGTCGGCCGTGCCGGACCCGGACGGCCAGGTGATCGGGCTGCGGCTGACGGACCCGGGCGACACGTCCTACGTCGTCCAGCGTGCCGTGACCGTGCTGGGAGCCGGGTCGATCGGCGAGGTGTCCACCTGGCAGCAGGCACGCGCCGAGGCACAGGGCGACAACCGGCTCCTCGGCCAGGTGCTGGGCCTGTTCGGGCTGGGCGCGCTGGTCGCCGCCGGACTCGCCGTGCACGGGGCGATCAGCACCCGTATCCGCGGCCACCTGCGGGACCTCTCCGTGCTGAAGGCGATCGGCTTCACCCCTGGTCAAGTGGTACGCGTCTTCCTGCTCCAGCACCTCGCCTACGCCCTGCTGGGCGCCGTGGCCGCCGCCGCGCTCGCCGAGGTCCTGGGCAGCCGGATCCCCGGAAGGCTCGGGGACGCGGTAGGCGTGTGGCAAGGCCTTCCCGCTCATACCGTGGCGCTGGTCGTGGTCCCGGTGGGCGCGGTGCTGTTCATCGGCGCGACCACCGGCCTGGCCGCGTGGCGGGCCGGACGCGTGCCGCCGGTGCCGGTACCGAGGCCCGAGACGGCACTGGGCGGGCGGTTGTCCGGAGCGCCGGGCCGGGGCCGCGAGGCGCGGGATGCCGCCGCTGCGCCGGGCGGCCGGCTGACGAGCGGCGTCCGCCGCGTCCTAGGGCTCCCACCCGCGGCTCCACGGGCCGGACAGCTGTCGGGCATGGCCCGCCGGGCGCTCGGCATGCGGATTCCGCCCGCGCTGGTGCTGGGCTGGCACAAGGCGTTCACCCGCCGACCCCGGTCCCTGGCCACGGTCGCCCGCCTCACGCTGCCGCTGCTGCTGATCGTCGTGGCGATGAGCGCGTGGACCACCCTGGACCGCTTCTCCAGCAGGCCCGAGCAGATCGGCCTTCCCACCACGCTCAGCGTCCGCGCCGACACCGGCCGGAGCGAGCAGCAGACCCGCACGCTCCTGGAACGCGACCCGCAGGTCGCCGCCGCCTACCCCGGTGTCGAGACGGCCGCCCTGGTCCCGGGCCAGACGGCGACCATCGCCCTGCGCGGCCTCGGCACCCACCAGGACCCCTATCCGTACACCCTCGCCGAGGGCCGCCCCGCCCGCGGCGCCGACGAGGCGGTGGCCGGGCAGGGGCTGCTGGACCTGCTGGACGTGCGCGTCGGCGACTGGGTGCGGATGACCGTCGGTGACCAGCCGCAGATCCTGCACATCGTGGGCCGCAGCATCGAGCCGGAGAACGCCGGCCGGGTCATCTCCACGTCCCTCGACACCCTCCGCGCGAACGACCCCGGGCTGCGCCCGACCCTCTACGAGCTGCGCCTGGACCCCGGCGCCGACCCGGCGGAGGTCGCGGGCCGGCTCACTACGGGCGCGCCCGGCCACCTGGACGTGCACACCGTGACCAACCCCGCCGACGGGCTCTCCCCGCTGCGCGCCGTCGTCGCCGGACTGATCGCCGTGCTCGCCCTCATCGGGCTCATCGAGCTGCTGACCGCGATCGGCGGCACCGTCCGCGAGGGCGAACGAGACCTGCTGGCGCTGAAGGCCATCGGCCTGTCCCCCCGCCAGATCACGGCGATCACGGTCATGGCCACCGGCTGTACGGCCCTGGCGGCCGTGCTCGCCGCCACCGCCCTGGGTCTGCCGCTCGCTCACTGGCTCATCGACGCCCAGGGCAGATCGAGCGGTATCGGCGCAGGGATCGCGCAAGGTCCGTCGGCCCTGCTCATGCTGCTGCTCGGGGCGGCGGCGGTGCTCTGCGCGGCCGCGCTGGCCGCCGTGCCCGCGACCCGCGCGGCACGCCGCCGCCTCGCGGACACGCTGAGCGCGGTCGCCTGACCCCGGCGGCTCCGCCGGTCAGCCGCCGTAGGGGCGCTGCGGGTCGTACGGCGGCTGCGGGTGGGGCGCGTACGGGTTGCCGCCTGCCGTGGGCGGCTGCGGAACACCGTAGGGGTTGCCGTACGGCCGGCCGTACGGGTTGCCCTGCGGCGGCACGTACGGCGATCCCGCCGGCATCCCCGGGGGCACGGGCGGGGACATCGGCGGAACGGGCCCGGGGACGGGTGCCGTCGTCGCCGGGTGTGCCTTCAGCCGGATCCCGTACCGCCGCTTGAGCCGCCCCATCTCCAGCAGCGCGATCGCGGTGACCGTCATCGGAGCGGCCAGGATGAAGACGATGCCCAGCTTGAGGCTGAGCCCGTGCAGATCACCGGTGACCAGGTCGGGGACGGCCATGAGCCAGCTGGTCACCACGGCGAGCAATGGCGGCAGACAGCGGTGCGTGGCGGCCGTCCCGAAGAAGTTGCCGGAGACCCGCACGGCCCCGTAGGCGGTGAAGATCAGCATCCACATCATCGTCAGGCCGACCCCGATGATCACGGCGGGGTTCGCCGACCCGTTCACCGTCTGGACCAGCACCAGCAAGGCAGCCACGCAGCCGACGAACAGCACAAGCAGCTTGAGGGAGTTGAGCAGCGGCACGCGCAGCTGTCGCACGGTGCCGCCGCGCCGCCAGACCCAGAGCATCGCCCCGACCGTCAGCGGCGTGAGGAAGAGCAGGACGACGGAGGCCGTCATCGCGTTCTCCAGCAGCTCCGTGATGTCGAAGCCGCCCTCGATGAAGGTGTAGACGCCGAGCGACGCGACCGCCCCGGCGATGACGCGGAACTTCTTGAGCTGCTCCACGGACGGATCGAGCGGCTGCGGTATCCACGCCGGGTGGAACACCGCCCGAGCCACGTCCTGGGGCTTCAGGAGGGACCGGGCCGTCAGCGTGCCACCTGTCCAACTTCCGCGTGTGCCTGCCATTTCGCGCTCCCCCGAGCACTCGCCTTGATGATCGTCGGGGATTCTACGGGAAGCGGACGGCTCGCCGCCGCCCGCATTCCCGCCCGGCGGTCGTCACCGGCGGCCGCGCAGCTCCCGGTACGTGGCGACCAGGGCCTTGGTGGAGGCGTCCAGGCCCTCGACCTCGGCGCCCTCGGTCAGCGCGGGCTCGACGCGCTTGGCGAGGACCTTGCCCAGCTCCACGCCCCACTGGTCGAAGGAGTCGATGTTCCACACCGCGCCCTGCACGAACACCTTGTGCTCGTAGAGGGCGACGAGCTGGCCGAGGACGGACGGCGTCAGCTCGGGCGCCAGGATCGTGGTCGTCGGGTGGTCGCCCTGGAACGTCTTGTGCGGCACCAGCTCCTCCGGCACACCCTCGGCCCGCACCTCATCCGGCGTCTTGCCGAAGGCGAGCGCCTGCGTCTGGGCGAAGAAGTTGGCCATCAGCAGGTCGTGCTGCGCCTTGAGCTCGTCGCTCAGCTCGGCGACCGGCCGGGCGAAGCCGATGAAGTCCGCCGGGATCAGCTTCGTGCCCTGGTGGATGAGCTGGTAGTAGGCGTGCTGTCCGTTGGTGCCCGGCGTGCCCCACACCACCGGCCCCGTCTGCCACTCCACCTCACGCCCGTCCCGGCCGACGTACTTGCCGTTGGACTCCATGTCGAGCTGCTGGAGGTAGGCGGTGAACTTCGACAGGTAGTGGCTGTACGGCAGCACCGCGTGCGACTGGGCGTCATGGAAGTTGCCGTACCAGATGCCCAGCAGGCCCAGCAGCAACGGCACATTGTCCTCGGCGGGGGCGTTGCGGAAGTGCTCGTCGACGATCCGGAACCCGTCGAGCATCTCCCGGAAGCGGTCCGGACCGATGGCGATCATCAGGGACAGGCCGATCGCGGAGTCGTACGAGTAGCGGCCGCCGACCCAGTCCCAGAACTCGAACATGTTGGCCGTGTCGATGCCGAACCCGGCGACCTTCTCGGCGTTCGTCGACAGGGCGACGAAGTGCTTGGCGACGGCGGCCTCTCCCCCATCGAGCGCGTCCAGCAGCCAGCTGCGGGCGGACGTGGCGTTGGTGACCGTCTCGATGGTGGTGAAGGTCTTGGAGGCGACGATGAACAGCGTCTCCGCCGGGTCCAGGTCCCTGACCGCCTCGTGCAGGTCGGCGCCGTCCACGTTCGACACGAAGCGGAACGTCATCGAACGGTCCGTGTAGGCGCGCAGCACCTCGTACGCCATCGCGGGGCCGAGGTCGGAGCCGCCGATGCCGATGTTGACGACATTGCGGATGCGGCGACCGGTGTGCCCGGTCCACTCGCCTGAGCGGACACGGTCGGCGAAGCCGGCCATCTTGTCGAGCACGGCGTGTACGCCCGGCACCACGTTCTCACCGCCGGCCTCGATCGCCGCGTCGCGCGGCGCCCGCAGCGCGGTGTGCAGCACGGACCGGTCCTCGGTGGTGTTGATCTTCTCCCCGCGGAACATGGCGTCCCGGAGCCCGAAGACGTCGGTGGCGGCGGCCAGTTCCCGCAGCAGTCGCAGGGTGTCGTCGGTGACGAGGTGCTTGGAGTAGTCGACGTACAGGTCGCCGACCCGGAGGGTGTACGCGGTGCCGCGGCCGGGCTCGGCGGCGAACAGCTCGCGCAGCCGGACCTCGCCCAGCTCCTCGCGGTGCTTGGCCAGTGCCGTCCACTCGGGCGTCTGGTTGAGCCTGGTACGGCCGTCTGCGTTCATCTCGGACTTCAGCCTCTTTCCTGTCCTGCCTGCGCGCCTTGCCCCGCTGCCGGTCCCAACCTAATTGATCAGCGCGTGCCATCGGCTGTCGTGGCACCGTCGTCCGGTTCGACAACAGATACGTTCGCCTTGAGCGTGGGTATCAGCGCGGTGACGGCCGGAACGAAGAAGGCGGCCGTGAGCAGGGGTGGGGTGTTCGGGCCCCAGGCGGTGGCGACGGCTCCGCCCAGCAGGGCGCCGAGGGGCACTCCGGCGAAGGCCAGGGTCCGGAAGGCCGAGCTGACCCGGCCCAGGAGCCCGGCGGGGCTGCGCTCCTGCATCAGGGTCGTCGTGTTGACGTTCCACACCATGCCCATGAGCCCGAAGAGGGCCAGCATCCCCACCAGCACGGTCAGGCTGCGCACGGTGCCCATGACGACCAGGGCCGCGATCTGCACCGAACCCGCGAGCAGCACCGCCCGCAGCCGGCCGAGACGGGCCACCAGCCGGCCGTTGACCACTCCCCCGGCCAGACTGCCCAGGGTGAAGGCGGTGCCCGCCGCCGCGTACCCCGCGGGGCCCGCCTCCAGCCAGTCGGTGACGAGGACGACGAGCATGGCCAGCTGGGTGCCCATGCCGATGTTGCACAGGGCCGTGGCGGCGCACAGGCCGCGCAGGACGCGGTCGCGCCAGAGGGTACGCAGCCCGTCCGCGATCTCGCGGCGCAGCGTGCTGCCCGCCCGTCCCGGCTTCCGCTCCGACTCGCCGGCCGGCAGGGAGGCCACCAGCACCGCGGCGACCAGGAAGGTCACGGCGTCGGCCGCGAACGGCACGGCGGCCCCGGCCGCCAGCAGCAGCGGCACGACGGGTCCGCCCAGCAGGCCGCCCGCGATGCGCTGGCCGGTCATCAGCCGGGCGTTGGCGCTGCCGAGCGCGTCCCGGTCGACCAGGGCGGGCAGCAGCGCGGTGGCGGCGTTGTCGAAGAGGGTCTGCACCGTGGTGAGCGCGACGGCCAGCACGATGAGCAGGCCGATCGAGGCGTGGCCGAGCGCGACGGCCACGGCGAAGGCGGCCACCAGCAGGCCGCGCAACGCATCCACCATCCACATGGCGCACCGCTGGTCCACGCGGTCGGCGACGGCCCCGCCGAGCAGTCCGAAGACGATCCAGGGCAGATAGCCGCAGGCCGTGACCGAGGCGATGAGCAGCGGCTCGTCGGTCAGCGTGACGGCCAGCAGGGGCAAGGCGGCCGTACGCAGCGCGTCACCGAAGCTGGACAGCACGGCAGCGCTCCACAGCCGTCCGAAGCCCCCGCGCCACGCGGGCGCGCGCACTCCCCCACGCTCTTCGAGCGGGGTGGTACCCCCACCCACCCCGACCGTCGCCACTGTCTTCCCCTCACGGTTCGCCCGATGCACAAACCGTAGAGGGCACCACTGACAATCGGTCCGCGAGCGGGCGGACGGTGGGGCTCTGGAAGCAGCTCCGGCCGGGCACCTGCTGGTGCCCGGCCGGTCTCAACTCCTAGATCTCGCCCCGCAGTTTGGCGAGCGCCTCGGCGAGGATCGCCTCGCCGTCCGCGTCGCTGCGCCGCTCCCGCACATACGCCAGGTGCGTCTTGTAGGGCTCGGTGCGCGGCGGGTCCGGCGGGTTGTCCCGGTCCTGTCCGGCCGGAAAGCCGCAGCGGGGACAGTCCCAGGTATCGGGCACCTGCGCGTCGCTGGCGAAGCTCGGCTGGGTCTCGTGTCCGTTGGAGCACCAGAAGGAGATGCGCAGCCGCGGCGCGGACTCGCCGCGCTCGGCCTCGCCCATCGGCCCCGCCCCGACCCGGCTTCCCCGGATCGCGTTGCCACTTGCCACGGTCGTAACTCCCTGCGTGATGGTGCCGCGAAGCGAGTCGGCGTTCCGCTTCGCTGCGAGCGCCTCAGTCTACGTAAGGCCCAACGCGCGTCCAGTGATTGGAGTTACAACCCTCACACCTAGACGCAAGCCCCATGATAGGCCGCGCTCAGCTGCGCGTACCCAACATGGGGCCCTACGTACGAGTTCCGTGCGGATTGCGTCTCGGTCAGTTGTTCACCTTCATCAGGATGCCGAGCACGACAATGGACGCGAACCACAGCAGACCGACCACGACGGTGATCCGGTCGAGGTTGCGTTCGGCGACCGAGGAGCCGCCGACGGAGGACTGCATGCCGCCACCGAACATGTCGGAGAGGCCGCCG
>CAWCSC010000004.1:0-357647 GCA_963798065.1 uncultured Actinomycetota bacterium
TTCCGACAGGACGCTGTTGCGGGCGTCCAGCGTCAGCGCCGTACAGCCGCCCTTGCCGGCCGGGTCGTAGGTCAGGCCCTCGATCGTCGGGACCGGGATTCTGCCGTCGGCGCGGTTCTCGTGGTTGCGGACCAGGTGGACCCTGCCGCCTCTGCCCGGGAAGGCCGACATGCCGTCGTGGTTGGAGGGGACCTTGCCCTCACCGGACCGGAGCTCGTCTCCCTGACGGGACAGGACCCGGTAGCGGAAGCCTTCCGGGAGGTCGAGCAGGCCCTTCGGGTCGGGGACGAGCGGGCCGTAGCCGTGGTGGCCGAGGCCCTGTGCGGCGGCGGTGCCGGCGAAGAGTTCGGACAGGGCGCCGGAGAAGCCGATCCCGATGCCCAGGGCACCCGTCCCGGCGAGCACCTGACGTCGAGTGGCGGAACGACCGGTTGCGGTCATGGCGGAACCTTCCTGCTGGCGGACAGGAACTGTGATCCCGCTGTGTCTATCACCTGGTGCGTGCGCGGGAACCACGCGCGTAGCGCGCGTCACTTCTCCACCGCGCGCCGCAGCTCATGCATGGCCTGTTCCGTCTCGTCGAGGGGGTGCTCCGCAGGTGCCTGTACCTGTGCCTGTGCCTGTGGCTGTGCCTGTGCCCGTGGCTCCGTCTGTGGCTCCGTCTGTGCCTGCCGGCCCTCGTCACGGCCTCGTTCCAGGAACCGCAGCAACTCCACCGGGATGGGCAGCACCAGGGTGGAGTTCTTCTCCGCCGCCACCGCCATCACGGTCTGGAGCAGCCGGAGCTGGAGCGCGGACGGCGTGTCGGCCATCTGCTGGGCGGCCTGGGCCAGCTTCTTGGAGGCCTGGTACTCGGCGTCGGCGTTGATCAGACGGGCCCGCCGCTCGCGGTCGGCCTCGGCCTGGCGGGCCATGGAGCGCTTCATCGTGTCCGGCAGGGACACGTCCTTGATCTCCACGCGGTCGATGGTCACGCCCCACTCCACGGCCGGGCTGTCGATCATCAGCTCCAGGCCCTGGTTGAGCTTCTCCCGGTTGGACAGCAGGTCGTCCAGCTCGCTCTTGCCGATGATCGAGCGCAGGGAGGTCTGCGCCATCTGGGAGACGGCGAAGCGGTAGTCCTCGACGTTGACGATCGCGGCCGCCGGGTCCACGACCTTGAAGTACACCACCGCGTCGACCCGCACGGTGACGTTGTCGCGGCTGATGCCCTCCTGCGCGGGCACGGGCATCGTCACGATCTGCATGTTGACCTTGCGCAGCCGGTCCACCATGGGAACGATCAGGTTGAACCCGGGCCGCCGCACGTCCCCGTGCAGGCGCCCGAGCCGGAAGACGAGCCCGCGCTCGTACTGCTTGACGACCCGCGCCGCCGAGGCCAGATACACCAGCCCACGGCGCCGACCGCCGCCGCCGCCCCGATCAGCTCTTGGACCATGCCGACCTCCTCGTCCGGAGAGGTCAGTTTCGTCTGTTTCTGTAACGATATGCCTGGACCGGGGTTCGGGGCCATGGCTTGGGGAGGGTCCGGACGCGCGAGGTCCGGGGCGCGCGTGGGGCGCGCCCCGGACCAGGGACATCGCGTTCCGGCTGGGCCGCTACGCGGCCGTGACCTTCTCCGCCGCCGGCGACTCCACGGGCTCCGTGACCTTCACCGGCTCCGTGCCCGTCGCGCTGTGGCGTTCGGCCCAGTTCTCCAGGGCCGTTCGGCAGGCGTGGTCGAGGTGGTGCAGGCCCGAGAGGTCCAGCTCGACCGGGCGGTCCTGCGGCAGGCTCTCCAGGTTGTCCAGGATCTTCGGCAGCCGCAGGAAGGTCGCGTTGCCCGACAGGTACGCCTGGATGGGGCCGGCGCCCTTGTCGATGACCTCGAGCTTGACGTGCGAGGCCTCCCAGGCGGTCTTGACGACCGACAGGGCCAGACCGATCAGGACACCCTCGAACATGTTCACCGCGACGATCGACACGGCGGTGACGACCAGGATCAGCGCCTCGCCCCGGTGCGCCCGCCACAGCGACACGATCTGGCGGAACGGGATCAGCTTCCAGCCCGCGTGGACCAGGATGCCGGCGAGCGCGGGCAGCGGGATCAGCGCCAGCGTGGCCGGCAGCAGCGCCGCGAACAGCAGCAGCCACACGCCGTGCATCACCCGGGACGCCTTGGTCTTCGCGCCCGCGCTGACGTTGGCCGAGCTGCGCACGATGACCGCGGTCATCGGCAGCGCGCCGAGCACACCGCACACCGTGTTGCCCGCGCCCTGCGCCATCAGCTCCTTGTCGTACTCGGTGCGCGGCCCGTCGTGCAGCCGGTCCACGGCCGCGGCGCTGAACAGGGACTCGGCGGAGGCGATCAGGGTGAAGGCGACGATCGTGCCGAGGATGCCGACATCCGCGAGCTCGCCGAAGGCGTCCAGGGCCGGGCGGCTGGATGGAGTCCAGCAGGCCCTGCACCTCGACCGTGGCGACCGGCAGGCCGAACGCGGCCGCGGCCGCCGTGGCCAGGCCCACCGCGGCGAGCGGGCCCGGCACGGTCCGCACCTTCTTCGGCAGCTGCTTCCACAGCACCATCACCGCGATGGTGCCCGCGCCGAGCGCGAGGGAGGTGAGCGCCTTGGTGTCGCCGACCGCGTCGGCGAGCGGCGCCGGGCAGGCCCAGGAGCTTGTCGATGCCGGAGGCGGGCGCCTTGCAGCCCGGCCGCCGAATACAGCTGGCCGGCGATGAGCACCAGACCGATTCCGGCCAGCATGCCCTCGACGACCGAGACCGATATCGCCCGGAACCAGCGCCCGAGCTTCAGCGCGCCCATGACGAGCTGGAGCAGACCGGTGGCCAGCACGATCACACCGAGCGCGGGCAGCCCGAACTCGTTGACCGCCTCGAAGACCAGCACGGTCAGACCGGCGGCCGGCCCGGACACCTGCAGGCTGCTGCCGCGCATGAGGCCGGTGACGAGGCCGCCCACGATGCCGGTGACGAGGCCGAGTTCGGCCGGGACACCGGAGGCGACGGCCACGCCCACGCACAGCGGGAGCGCGACCAGGAAGACGACGAGCGAGGCGGCGAAGTCCTGCCGCAGGTAGGGGAACTTGGTCATGGTGCCGCTCACAGCCTTCGAAGGAGTCGGTGTCGGCGCGGTGTGCGCGCACGGCGCCCGGTGTGCACCTCGTAGTACCAGGCGTGCAGGCCGAGCCGGCCGCTCCGTCAGACGGCTCTCGACGCACGGGTACGAGCGCAGCCGCAGCAGCTGGGTCAGGACGTGGTTCTGCACGGCTTCGGCGACCTCCGGGTCGGCCGGGTCCGCGCACGTTGGGCTCGTCGGCAGGCGTGCGCGAGCCAGTCGCGCACGGCGGGTACGGCGGCGAGGTCGTCGCCGCGCACCAGCGCGCCGACGGCGCCGCAGTGCGAGTGGCCGCAGACCACGATGTCGCTGACGCCGAGCACCTCCACGGCGTACTCGATGGTGGCCGCCTCGCTGGTGGGGTGCTCGAAGGCGTGCGGCGGGACGATGTTGCCCGCGGTGCGCAGCTCGAAGAGCTCGCCGGGGCGGGCGCCCGTGATCAGGGCCGGTACGACCCGGGAGTCGGAGCAGGTGATGAACAGGACCTCGGGGGACTGGCCCTCGGCGAGGCGGGCGAACTCCTCAGGGCGCTGTCCGAACATGCGGGCGTTGTCGATGAGGGGTTGCATGAGTGTGGTGACTCCTCCTGGCGCGCAGTGGGGGCGCGTCGGACGGGCATGACAGAGGTGGGGGAGCGACTGCTCTGCTGCTCAGCAGCGGAAGACCTGAAGCGCTGCCGGAGTGTGCGACGCCGAGGATCTCGACGTGCGTTGGTGAGCGGCGTCGGCTCTGACCGGTTCCGGTGCCGTCGGCGCGGATGTGCCGCAGCAGGGGCCGCTCCGGCGCTGGAGGGCGCGGAGTCGGCGTGGTGGAACCGGTCGCGGGTCCGCAGGGGGCCGGTCGGGCCCCCGTGGTGTCCGGCGCGGCAGGTCGCGATCTCGTCGCGCAGTGACTTCCCGGAGAACTTGATTCCGGGGCGCGAGGCCGTGCCGGAGGGTTCGGTTCCGGGCTGAGCTTTGGCCTCAGCTTGACGGGGCGTATGCGCGGATGCGAAGGATGCGGTCGGTGCGAAGAGCTGAAGGGCGAGCAGGACGGCGGCGAGGATCGAAACCACGGTCCGTGCCGTCGTACCTCGGAACATGCGCCCCCCTCCAGGTGAGTTCACGCGTCTAGCGCGGACCAACACTTGGTCAATGTTGGTCAAGAAACACGTTAACCCTGCAAAGTGGTTTGCAGGGTTAACTTAACGTTTCGAGCTGAAGAGAGCCTGAAAACCGCGGGTGGCTTGGCTCGAACCACCCCTTGGCCGCATGGCGGTCGTGCGGTAATGAGGTTGTGGTTACCGGGAGTTCGCCAGCTTGCCCGCGTCGCGGGCCAGCGCGGTGAGCCGGGAGATGGCCCGGAAGTACTTCTTGCGGTAGCCGCCGTTCAGCATCTCCTCGCTGAACAGCTGGTCGAAGGGCAGACCCGACGGCCAGCACGGGCACCTCACGGTCGTAGAGCCGGTCCGCGAGCACCACGAGCCGCAGCGCCGTCGACTGGTCGGGAACCGGCTGCACGCCGGTGAGGCACACTGCCCTGAGGTCCGTCGGTCAGCGCGCCGTACCGGCTGGGGTGGACCCGGGCGAGGTGCTCCAGGAGGGGCGGGAAGTCGTCGAGCGAGGCGCCCTCGGTGGCGTGCGCCGCCTTGGTCACCTGTTCGTCGGAGTGCGGCGCCGGCGCCTCGGGCAGGCCGCGGTGGCGGTAGTCCTCGCCGTCGATGCGCAGGGCGCGGAAGTGGGCCGACAGGCCCTGGATCTCGCGCAGGAAGTCGGCCGCCGCGAACCGGCCCTCGCCGAGCTTGCCGGGCAGCGTGTTGGAGGTGGCGGCGAGCGCCACGCCCGCGTCGACGAGCCTGCCGAGCAGGGTGGAGACGAGGACGGTGTCGCCGGGGTCGTCGAGCTCGAACTCGTCGATGCACAGCAGGCGGTGGCCGGACAGGGTCTGCACGGTCTGCTGGAAGCCGAGGGCGCCGACCAGGTTGGTCAGCTCCACGAAGGTGCCGAAAGCCTTGAGGGAGGGCTCGGCCGGGGTGGCGTGCCACAGGGAGGCCAGCAGGTGGGTCTTGCCGACGCCGTAGCCGCCGTCGAGGTAGACGCCGCGGGGGCCGGCCGGGGCCTTCTTCGGTGCCCTGCCGAATCCGAACAGCCGCGCGCTTGCCGGAGCCCGCGCCGCGCCTCGGCCGAGCCCGGCCGCGAAGCCCTCCAGGACCCGGACGGCCTCCGTCTGGCTGGGCTGGTTCGGGTCCGGGATGTACGTGCTGAAGCGGACCGAGTCGAACCGCGGCGGCGGCACCATCTCGGCGACCAGCCGGTCCGCGGGGACGTGCGGCTCACGGGCGCACAGGGACAGCGGGCCCGCTTCGGTTATCGGGCCGGTACCGGAGGGGGCGGGGGAGGAGGACACGGTTCACCATGCTAGAGCCTGTCCGGCGGACCAAGCCGTGCCGGATCTCCCGCTGCCCTCGTAACGCAGGCGTGCCAGACCCCGCGATCTACGGCTCGGTCCGCCGGACAGGCTCGGAGGGGCGTGGAACACTGCACGGCATGCGACGCTGTTCCCTGTGACCGATGAAACAGCAGCTCCGGACTCCGGTGCGGATGCCCGGGGAGGGCGCCGCGACGGGGCCGGGCGGGAGTGGAGCCTGGCCGAGCTGGCCGCCGCCTACGCCTATCCCGAGCCGGGCCCCGGCGGTCCGTGCCGTGGCTGCGGGCCAACATGGTGTCCACGCTGGACGGGGCCGCCCAGCACGACGGCCGTTCGCAGCCCATCTCCACCGCGACCGACATGCGGATCTTCGGCACGCTGCGGGCGCTCGCGGACGTCGTGGTCGTCGGCGCGGAAACGGTACGCCAGGAGGGGTACCGGCCGGCACGCGCGCGTGCCGAGTTCGCGGCGATGCGGGAGGCGGCCGGGCAGGCCCCCGCGCCCGCGATCGCGGTGGTCACCGCCAGCCTGGACCTGGACTTCTCGCTCCCGCTGTTCACCTCGCCCGCTGGTGCCCACCCTGGTCCTCACCGGAGCCGCGGCCGCCCCGGACCGGGTCGCCGCCGCCGAGAAGGCGGGCGCCCGGGTGGTGATCGCCGGGGACGGTATCGGCGTGGACCCCGCCCGTGCCGTCCGGGCCCTCGCCGAGCTCGGTCACACCCGGCTGCTGACCGAGGGCGGCCCGCGGCTGCTGGGGCAGATGGTCGCGGCCGGTGTGCTCGACGAGCTCTGCCTGACCGTCTCCCCGATGCTCACCGCGGGCGACGCGCAGCGCATCGCCGGCGGGCCCCGCCGTCACGGTCCCGCGGCGGTTCGCGCTGGCGTCCATGCTGGAGGAGGACGGCTTCCTGTTCAGGCGGTACGGGCGGTCCTGACGTACTGAACCGCGCGGCACGGGGTAGCGGCACGGGGTACAGGTGTCGGCGCTCAGGAATGCCGGCACCGTGTCGGTACGTCGGAATATGCCGTTCCGTTTGGATTCCGGAGGGCACACTGGATCCGGTAGTCCCCGTGCGAACACGGGGCAGGATGGTTTCCGCAAGGATCAGAAGGGGCGCCTGGTGTTCACAAGCGTTTTGATGATCGAGAAGGCCCTGACGTCCGCCGACGTGGAGTTCGTCACCACCTTGCACGGCGAGGAGCAGGTCTCCTTCCAGGTGCTGCTCCAGCCGCGCGGCGAGCAGGCGGACCGTCTGCTGCGGGCCATCGACGACGTCGCGCTCGGCGAACTGGACGAGGCCGTCCGGGAGGGGGAGACCCCGGAGGGCGAGGAGGCGCTGAGCGTCGGGCAGCGGGCGCTGGAGGTGTCACTCGCCGCGTTGCGCGCGTCCGGCGAGCGGGGCCGAGGGGCGGCTGATCGAGGACCATCCGCTGGACGCGCTGAAGTCCTTGGTGGCGGAGGTCGGTGCGGACGAGGTCATCGTGCTGACCGACCCCCACTACGTGGAGGAGTTCTTCCACCGGGACTGGGCGTCGCGGGCGCGGCACAAGGTCGGCGTGCCGGTGCTGAAGCTGTTCTCGCACAGCAAGGCGTAGCCGCCGGTGCCGTGTCAGCGCACGGCGAACGCTTCGGCATAGGCTGGGCCGCTGAACGTTCCGCACACGTACTGGGAGAACACGCATGGCACCCGGCCTTCCCACCGCCATGGACCGACCGCACTTCATCGGCATCGGCGGGGCCGGAATGTCGGGGATCGCGAAGATCCTGGCGCAGCGCGGGGCCGTGGTGGCGGGCAGTGACGCCAAGGAGTCCGGCGACCGCCGAGGCGCTGCGGGCGCTGGGTGCGACCGTGCACATCGGGCACGCGGCGGAGCACCTCGCCGACGACGCCAGCTGTGTCGTCGTGTCGTCGGCGATCCGGCAGGACAACCCCGAGCTGGCCCGCGCCGCCGAGCTGGGCATCCCGGTCGTGCACCGCTCCGACGCGCTCGCCGCCCTGATGGACGGCGCTGCGGCCGATCGCCGTCGCCGGTACGCACGGCAAGACGACCACGACCTCGATGCTCGCGGTCGTCGCTGACCGAGCTGGGCCTGAACGCCGTCGTACGCCATCGGCGGCGACCTGGACGCGCCCGGCTCCAACGCCCTGCACGGCGACGGCGAGATCTTCGTCGCCGAGGCGGACGAATCGGACCGCAGCTTCCACAAGTACGCGCCCGAGGTCGCGATCGTCCTCAACGTCGAGCTCGACCACCACGCCAACTACGCGTCGATGGACGAGATCTACGAGTCCTTCGAGACGTTCGTGGACCGGATCACCGACGGCGGCACGCTGGTGATCGCGGCCGACCAGGAGGGCGCCCGGGAGCTGACGCGACGGGTCGCGGGGCGCGGCGTGCGGGTGGTGACGTACGGCGAGTCGGAGGACGCCGACGTGCGCATCCTGTCGGTCGTGCCGCAGGGGCTGAAGAGCGAGGTCACCGTGGTGCTGGACGGGAAGGAGCTGACCTTCACGGTCTCCGTCCCCGGCCGCCACTACGCGCACAACGCGGTGGCCGCGCTCGCGGCGGGCGCGGCGCTCGGCGTCCCCGCCGCCGAGCTGGCCCAGGCGCTGGCCGCGTACACCGGGCGTGAAGCGGCGGCTCCAGCTGAAGGGCGAGGCCGCGGGCGTCCAGGTCATCGACTCCTACGCGCACCACCCCACCGAGATGACCGCCGACCTGGAGGCCATGCGCGCTGCGGCCGGGCGACGCCCGGATCCTGGTCGTCTTCCAGCCGCACCTCTTCTCCCGCACCCAGGAGCTGGGCAAGGAGATGGGCCAGGCCCTGGCCCTCGCGGACGCCTCGGTCGTGCTGGACATCTACCCGGCCCGCGAGGACCCGATCCCCGGCGTCACCAGCGAGCTGATCATCGAGGCGGCCCGGGCGGCCGGCGCCGACGTGACGCCGGTGCACGACAAGGCGGACGTCCCCTCGGTCGTCGCGGGAATGGCGAAGCCCGGTGATCTCGTTCTCACCATGGGCGCGGGCGACGTCACCGACCTCGGCCCGCGGATCCTGGACCGTCTGTCGAACGTGAGGGGCTGAAGGCTCATGTCGTACGACGTCGAGAAGCCGGACGAGCAGTGGCGCACGGAGCTGACCCCGGCCGAGTACGCGGTCCTGCGCCAGGCGGCCACGGAGCCCGCCTTCACCGGTGAGTACACCGACACCAAGACCCAGGGCGTCTACTCCTGCCGGGCCTGCGGCGCGGACCTGTTCACCTCGACGACGAAGTTCGAGTCCCACTGCGGCTGGCCGTCCTTCTTCGACCCGAAGGACACCGACGCGGTGGAGCTGATCGAGGACCGTTCGCACGGCATGGTCCGCACCGAGGTGCGCTGTGCCCGGTGCGGCTCGCATCTCGGGCACGTCTTCGAGGGCGAGGGGTACCCGACCCCGACCGATCAGCGGTACTGCATCAACAGCATCTCGCTGCGGCTGACGACCGGCGAGGGCTGAGGCCGGTCGCAGCGCTCAGGCCGGCGGCCAGCGCCATGTGCCAATCGCTGCGGGCCAGGAGCGCGGCGAGCACGGCACGAGGCTCGCCGGGAGGATGTGCGCCATGTCGAACAGCGGCAGGCCCGAGCGCCAGCGCGCGGTGTTCTTCGGCCGCCAGCGCTGCTGGGCCAGCTGGTTCAGCAGCCGCTGCCGCTGGTCCTGACCGGCCTCGGGGCTGCCCGGGGCGGGCGCCGAGCAAGGCGTCGCCGAATGCCGCGACCGCGTCGTCGATGGCATGCACCAGACGCAGCCGCGGGAACGCGTAGCGCCGGTAGAGCGCCTTCGGGTCGCCCCACTTCTTCGGGTCGCTCAGCGCCCGCACCATGGCCGCGGCCCGGCGCACCTCCGTGGGGCCCTCGTAGGCGTCCTGCGCCACCGCGCAGCGCGTGCCGTGCACCCCCTGGCCCGCGTACAGCTGCCGGACCAGGCCGGTCACCGCGTCATCGTCCGCGCTCTCCTGTGCGTGCACGACGAACACCGGCATCGGCGGCTCGGTGCTCGTGCGGAAGTCCTGGATGAGGAATTCGAGCTGATCCTGGGGGTGGAGCCCGGCGCCACTCTCCGGCATGCCGTCATGCCCCCCAGGGCAGTCCGGCGGCGTGGAACAGCGTTCACCGTGGGCAACCCCCGTTCGCCTTCGGTGACTTACGAGGCTGGCGGGTGCGGGTGGGGTGGGAGTGGGTGACGGACGAACTTCAGGAACGTTTCGGAGGTCCGTCAGGCATTGAATCAACGATCCATCACCCTGTTGACGTATGGCTGATTGAGCCAGAGGATGGGCGGAGTGACTTCCTCTGCGCGCCCGCACGCACGCCCCGCCGACCTCCCCGTCGATCTCGACGAGGCCGCTCACCGCTGTCTCGTCGCGGGGTTCGACGGGACAGCGGGGGTACCGGACGAGCTGAAGCGGCTCGTCGACCGCGGGCTCGGCGGCGTCATCCTGTTCACCCGGAACGTGCGGGACGCGGAGCAGGTGCGGCGGCTCACCGCGGAGCTGCGAGCCCTGAGGCCGGACCTGCTCGTGGGCATCGACAACGAGGGCGGCGGGATCGGGCACCTGGTGAGTGCCGGCGCTCCCGAGGTGCCCGGGTCGTTCGCGCTCGGTGTGGTCGACGACCTGGGGCTGACCGGCCGTTGCGCCGACGCCCTGGCCGGGCATCTGGCCTCGCTCGGCATCACGGTCTCCTACGCCCCGGTCGCCGACCTCCAGCACCATCCGCGCAACCCGATCGTGCGCACCCGGTCCTTCGGCGCCGAACCGGCACTGGCCGCCCGCCATCTGAGCGCCTGGATCACCGCCACCGAGCGGCGGGGCGTCGCCTCCTGCGCCAAACACTTCCCCGGGCACGGCGGCACCGAGACCGACAGCCATCACGGCATGGCCGTCGATCCTCGGTCGTACGACGAACTGCGGGCCGACTTCGAGCCGTTCCGCGCGGCCGTCGGCGCGGGCGTGCCGATGATCATGAGCGCTCATGTCGTCTACCCGGCGCTGGACCCCGAGCGGCCCGCCACCCTGAGCCGCCGCATCCTGGGCGATCTGCTCCGCCACGAGCTGGACTTCGACGGTGTCCTGGTCAGCGACGCGCTGGAGATGAAGGCCATCGCCGAACGCTACGGCGAGGCCGCCGGGGCGCGGATCGCCCTGGCGGCGGGCGCCGACCAGGTCATCGTGGCCGTGCCGGACCTGGAGGTCACCCTGGCCTGCCGGGACGCGGTGCTCGGCGCGCTGCGCTCCGGCGTGCTGCCCGAGGGGCGCGTGCGGGAGGCCGCCGGGCGGGTGCACCGGCTCGCCGTGCGGTACGCCGCTCCGCCCGGGGCGGTCGACGGCTGGGACGCGGGGGCCGGTCTGGAGGCGGCGCGCCGGGCCGTGGGGCGCGGGGATGTGACGCGGCCCGTGCGCGGTGCTCATCTCGTCGATCTGTTTCCGCCGCCGCACCCGGCCCTCAACTGGGGCGGCGAGGATCTCCTCACCGCACTGCGGGACGTCGACCCGTCCGCCACCGGCACGGCCGTCACCGGCACGGCCGTCACCGGGGCGGGGGAGGAACCGGACGCCCTCGTCGAGCGGATCGTCCGGGAAGCCGGTGACGCGCCGCTCGTCGTCGCCACCAGCGACGCCGTGCTGCACCCCTGGCAGGAACGGCTGCGCGCCGCCCTGCTGTCCCGGCGGCCCGATGCCGTACGCATCGACACCGGGCTGCCGGAGGGCGGCGCGCTCTGCTCCTACGGGCGAGGGCGGGTGAATCTGCGGGCCGTCGCCGAGGCGCTGGCGGGTACCTGAGCGCTCACGGCACCCGTACGAGCTCCTTGATGCCGCGCGCCGCCAGGTACGCGGCGTCGTCCGCCCGCGCCGCCAGGACCACCGCCGGGTGGACGCCTTCCGTGCGCAGGGCCATCCAGGCGTCGAAGTACGCGCCTGAAGGGCCGGAGACGGAACGCGTGGACGGCGTGCAGTCCAGGACCAGGGCCGTGTCGCGGGGGTGGGCCGGGTGGTGCCCCGCGCGCACCTCGGCGACGGTCTCGGCCAGGGCGGTCGCGATCGGCTTGGCGCTGCCCCGCGAGTCGAACAGGCCCAGGGTGTATTCCAGTTCCGGGTAGTCGGCCAGGGACCGGTCCACGTCGTGGGAGCACCACCACGTCACGCCCCACAGCCCCTCGCACCCGGCCGCGTTCCGTACGGTCGCCCGCGCGAAGTCCGGGGCGTCGGCCGCCGGGATGTGCGGTTCCGGTGCGCCCGTCTCCTGGACCCAGACCGGGCGGACCGGGTCCTGGGCGTAGGCCTTGGCGAGTTCCGTGCCGTACTCGGCGAGGTGCAGCACCTGAGGGGAGCGGGGGCCGTAGCGGCGGGCGCAGTCGCCGGAGAAGACCCAGGGGTGGACGGTGGTGACGTCGCCCTTGCGGGCCGAGGCCTCGGGGGTGAAGGGATGGTCGTCGCCGTACCAGGCCGCGTCGTAGGCGGAGTGGGTCGCGAGCCGGCCCGGGGGCAGGTGCTCGCGGGTGGCGGCCAGCAGGGTGTCGAGGTAGCTGTCCACCTCGTCGGGGGTCACCGGGTTGTGCTCGACCAGGTTGTTGAGCTCGTTGCCGAGCTGGAGGCCGATGAGGTTGGGGCGGCCGGCGAGGGCGCGGCCGAGGGTCCGCATCAGCTCGGCCTGGGCGGCGACGGCCTCCGGGTCGGTGAAGACGTTGCGGTGGTGCCAGCCGCGCGTCCACTCCGGGTAGAAGTCGAAGCTGGACAGATGGCCCTGCACGCCGTCCACGAGGACGTCGAGACCGGCCTCGGCCGCCAGGTCGACCAGGTGCGCCAGCTGGTCCACGGCCGCCGGGCGGATCAGCGTGCGGTTGGGCTGGAGGAGCGGCCACAGGTGGAAGACCCGGACGTGGTCGAGGCCGAGCGCGGCGATCTGGTCCAGGTCCTCGCGGGCGTGCCCCGGGTCGAAGTCGTGCCAGGCGTGGAACCAGCCGCGGCGGGGCGTGTAGTTGACGCCGAAGCGGAGCGTAGGGATGGGATCCTCCTCGGGTCGAGGCTTGCCCTGGGTGAATGCATCAATCACCATAGTCGGCGATGGGTAATGAATTGAACCAGGAGTGTCAAGGCGCCTCGTCCCTCGTGATCGGTCTCGACGCGGGCGGCACGCGCACCCGGGCGGTCCTGGCCAGAGCCGCGGACGGACATCCGCTGGGCGAGGGCGCCGCCGGGCCGGGCAACGCCCTGACCGTCCCGTCGGCGCAGCTCACCGAGCACCTCGCCGAGGCCGTCGGGCAGGCCGTGCCCGAGCCGGTGCGTGACCGGGTCGTGGCCGTGGCCGGCGGTTTCGCGGGCGCGACGGGCGCCGCCGACGAACCCGGGCGGCGCAACGCCCTGGCCGCCCTCACCGCCGCCCTGCGCCTACTGGGCATCGACGCCGGCCCGCCCGTCATCAGCAGCGACATCGAGGCGGCCTTCGCCTCCGCCCCGGGCGCCCCTGCCGACGGTCTCGCCCTGGTGGCCGGCACAGGCGCGGTCGCCATGCGCATCACCGACCGCCGCGGCACCGCCACCGTGGACGGCGACGGCTGGCTCCTCGGCGACGACGGCAGTGGCTTCTGGATCGGCCGCGCGGCGGTCCGGGCCGCATTGCGGATGGCCGACGGGAGGGGCGCGCCGACCGTGCTGGCGGAGACGGTGGGGCGGGAACTCGGGGTGCCGGGCGACGTGCTGCCCGGCGGAGCATCCGGTGGTGCGGTCCGGAGACTGTCCCCCGACGTGGTCCAGGGCGTCGCGGAGGATGCGTCGCGTGACACGCGGCACGAGGCGGTGCCGCCCCCGAGCGGGACGACCGCCGCGAGCGGGACGACCGCCGCAGGCGGACAACCCGCCGGCCCGGCACAGACCGAAGTCGCCGGGGCGGGTTCCCCGGTCGCCCGGCGCCCCCTCCCGCCCCACGACGACACGCCCTGGTCCCGCCTCCACCGCGAGGCCTACCGCAGGCATTTGCTCCCCGCCGTCATGGCCGAGCCCCCCATCCGCCTGGCACGGCTCGCTCCGCTGGTCGTCGAAGCGGCCGGGGACGCCGTCGCCCTGGCCATCCTGGACGAGGCGGCCGACCAACTCGCCGAGGCCGTAAGGGCGTTGGATCCACGCACAGGGGAACGGGTCGTGGCCACCGGAGGCCTGCTCGGGCCCGACGGGCCGCTCACCTCGCGCCTGGAAGCCCGCCTCCGGACCCTCGGCCTGGCCCTCGACTGGGTCCCCGACGGCCGCCGGGGAGCCGTGGCCCTGGCCCAGCTCGCCCACGGGGGCCGCACGTGACCGTCATCCGGCAGGGCACGCCCCGGTACCGCGACGCCACCGCCCCGGTCGACGACCGTGTCCGCGACCTGCTCTCGCGTATGACCCCGCGCGAGAAGGCGGGTCAGCTCAACCAGCGGATGTACGGCTGGGACGCCTACCGGCGCACCCCCGACGGCGGCTTCGAGGTCACCGACGCCCTCCACGCCGAGACCGAGCGTTTCGCCGGACTCGGCGCGCTGTACGGACTGCTGCGCGCCGACGCCTGGTCGGGTGTCGACCACGCCACCGGATCCGGCGCCGGGGACGGCGCGGAGCTCGCCCACCTCGTCCAGCGGCACGTCGTCGAGCACAGCCGGCTCGGCATCCCGGCCCTCTTCGTCGAGGAGGTGCCGCACGGCCACATGGCCCTCGACGGCACCGTCCTGCCGGTCAACCTGGCCGTCGGCGCCACCTGGGACCCCGGGCTGTACGAACGGGCCGCCGCCCACGCCGCCGCCGAACTGCGCGCCCGCGGCGGCCATGTCGCCCTGGTCTCGGCCCTGGACATCGCCCGCGACCCGCGCTGGGGCCGGACCGAGGAGTGCTTCGGCGAGGACCCCTACCTGGCTGCCCGGCTCACCGAGGCGCTCGTCCGCGGCATGCAGGGGGAGCAGGGGCCGGGCGGGCTCTTCGCCCCGGACAAGGCTCCCGTCGTTCTCAAGCACTTCGCCGGGCAGGGCGCCACCGTCGGCGGCCGCAACTCCGCCGAGTCCGAACTCGGACTGCGGGAACTGCACGAGATCCACCTCCCCGCCGCCCACGCCGGCGTCCGGGCCGGAGCCGCCGCCGTCATGGCCGCGTACAACGAGGTCGACGGCATGCCCTGCTGCGGCAACCGCGCCCTGCTGACCGGCCTGCTGCGCGAGAGCTGGGGGTTCGACGGGCTCGTCATGGCGGACGGGCTGGCCGTGGACCGGCTGGCCCGCGTCACCGGCGACAAGGTCGGTGCGGGTGCCCTCGCGCTGCGTGCCGGGGTCGACCTGAGCCTGTGGGACGAGGGCTTCACGCATCTGGAGGAGGCGGTCGAGCGGGGGCTGGTGAGTGAGGAGGCCCTGGACCAGGCTGTCGCGCGGGTGCTACGGCTCAAGTTCCGCCTGGGGCTGTTCGAACAGCCTTACAGTGCGGGCCCGTTTCCGGACCCCGCCGTCGGACGCGAGCTGAGCACCGCCCTCGCGCGCGCTGCCGTCACCCTGCTCCACAACGACCACGGTGTGCTGCCCCTGTCGACCGCCTCCCGTATCGCCGTCCTGGGTCCGCACGCCGACACCGTCACCCACCAACTGGGCGACTACACCGCCCCGCAACGCCCCGGCACCGGTACCGGCGTCCTCGACGCACTACGACGCTCAGGCGTCGACGTACGCCACGCCCGGGGCTGCGCCCTCACCGGCGGCGACCTCTCCGGTATCCCCGAGGCGATCGCCGAAGCCGCCGCGTCCGATCTGGCCGTGCTCGTGCTGGGCGGCAGCAGCGCCCGTACGCCCGGCACGGAGTTCGACGCCAACGGCGCCGCGCGCACCGTCGTGTCCGAGATGACCTGCGGAGAAGGCGTCGACCTGGCCGGACTCCGGCTCGGGGCCGCCCAGCACGCCCTGCTCGACGCCGTCACGGCGACCGGCACACCCACCGTCGTCGTCCTGATCCAGGGCCGCCCGCACGCCGTCCCCGAGGCCGCCGAGCGGGCCGCCGCGCTGCTCACCGCCTGGTACCCGGGCCCCTGGGGCGGCGAGGCGATCGCGGACGTGCTGCTCGGGCGGGCCGAGCCCGTGGGCCGGCTGCCCGTCTCCGTGCCGCGCTCGGCGGGTCAGCTGCCCGTCCACTACAACCACAAGGACACCGAGTACGGCGGCTACGTCGACGACAGCGCCGAGCCGCTCCACTCCTTCGGGCACGGGCTGTCGTACACGAGTTTCGCCTACGGGCCGCCGCGGCTGTCGGGGCGGACCGTCGAGGTCGACGTCACCAACACCGGGGCGCGGCACGGGCGTACCGTCGCGCAGTTGTACCTGCGCCGGCTCGTCACGCCCGTCTGGCCGCGCACGCTGGAACTCCGGGGCTTCAGGGCCGTCGACCTGGAGCCGGGGCAGTGCCGTACGGTCGCGTTCGGCCTCGGGCCGGACCAGCTCGCCCAGGTGGGCGCCGGCCTGGAGACGGCGGTCCTGCCCGGCACGGTCGAGATCCGCGTCGCGGAGTCGGCCCGCCGGGCCCTGACCGCTGTACCGGTCGAGCTCCGGGTCGATCAGAGCTTCACGGCACCGGACGAGACGCCCTTGTAGAACCACCGCTGGGTGATGACGAACAGCACCAGCACCGGGATCACGGAGATCACCGAGCCGGCCATCACCATCCGCTGGTCGTAGCCGAACGACGAGCTCTGGAGCCGGGCGAGACCGAGCGTCAGCGTGAAGTGCTCCTCCGAGCGCAGCACGATCAGCGGCCACAGGAAGTCGTCCCAGGCGCTGATGAAGGTGTTGATGGTGACGACGAGGATCGCGCCGTAGGCGGAAGGCAGGTACAGGTGCCGGAAGCGTTTCCACTCGCCCGCCCCGTCCAGCATGGCCGCGTCCTCGATCTCGCGCGGTACGGCGAGGAACGCGGCGCGCATGATGAGGACGTTGATCGCGGCGACGAAGCCGGGCAGCCAGACACCGGCCAGATGGTCGACCAGGCCCATGTCCCGGATGCTGAGGAACAGCGAGACCATGATCGACTCGAAGGGGAACATCATGGACGCCATCAGCACGACCCAGACCAGTTTGCGGCCCTTCCAGCCGGGCTTGGAGAGCATGTAGCCGGCCAGGGTGGAGAAGACGAGCTGGCTCGTGACGGACAGCGCGACGACGACCAGGCTGTTCCCGATGTACGTCCACACCGGGACCTGGTCGAAGACCTCGCGGTAGGCCCGCAGGGTCGGATGGTGGGGGATCAGCGAGGCGCCGGCGCCGAAGACGTCCTCGCCCGCGCCCTTGAGGGACGACAGCAGCTGCCACAGCAGCGGGCCGATGGTGATGAAGAGGACGAACACCAGCAGCAGGTAGCGGACGACCAGTTCGCGCGGGCGGCCGTAGTCCCGCCAGCGGGGCATCAGACGTCGGCGCTTGTCGACGGCGGTCGTCATGCCTCGTCCTCCTTCGTCAGGCGCTGGGCGAGCAGCGTGAGGCCAAGGGTCAGGGCGAACAGGGCGACGCTGACGGCGGCGCCGTAGCCGGCGTTGCCGGTGAGCGGGTCGAGGCCGACGTCGCGGATGTAGAAGGGCAGCGTGCGGTCGGCGCCGCCGGGGCCGCCTGTGGAACCGCCCAGCATGTAGATCTCGGTGAAGACCCGCAGCGAGCCGATGCCGGTCAGGGTGCCGACCAGCATCATCGACTGGCGTACGCCGGGCACGGTGACGTGCCAGAAGCGGCGCACGGCGCCCGCGCCGTCCACGGCCGCCGCCTCGTGCAGTTCCCTGGGGACGTTCCCGAGGGCGGCCAGGTAGAAGATCATGTACCAGCCGAGGCCCTTCCACAGGGTCAGGCCCATCGCCGACAGCAGGATCAGCCACGAGTCCGACAGGAACGGGACGGCCTCGCGGATGAGGTGCGCCTTCTGCAGCCAGGTGTTGACCAGCCCCTGGTCGCTCAGCAGCCACTGCCAGCTCAGGCCCACGACCACGCTGGAGGCGAGCACCGGCGTGTAGAAGGCGGAGCGGAAGAAGCCGATGCCCGGCAGGTTCTTCTCCACGAGGATCGCGAGCAGCAGTGGCAGCAGCACCATCAGCGGGACGACGATCAGCGCGTACAGCAGGCTGTTGCGGGTGGCCAGCCAGAAGTCGGGATCGCCGAGCATCCGGCGGTAGTTGTCCAGGCCGACGAGGTCGTACGCCCCGCCGAGCGGCTTGGCGTCGGTGAAGGAGACGAGGACCGTGTTGAGGAACGGGAAGACCCCGAACACGGTCGCGCCGACGATCGCCGGGGCCATCCACAGCCAGGGCAGCCACCAGCGGCGGTGGAGCGCCGCGCCCCCCGCGTCGGCGCTCGGGCCGGGCGTCACGAAACGGAGGGCGCGGCGCAGGGGCCCCGGCGGCTGGGCAGAGGGGGAAGCGCCGCCGGGGCGTTTGGCGCCCGCACCCGGGGGAGCGGGGACGGGCGCCTGGTTGACGGTCGGTTGAGTCATCCTCAGCTGCCCTGTTCGATCAGCTGGTTCGCCTTGGACTGTGCCTCCTTCAGAGCGTCCTCGGCGCTCTTCTTGCCCTGCATGGCCAGCTGTATCTGGGCCGAGATGGCGTTCAGCTCACCGGGCGTCAGGGCGATCTCGTCGGCCGTGGCGGTCTTGCGGTCACTCGCGACGATCTTGCGGGCCTCGGCGAAGGGGTCGTCGCCCTTGACCGACTGGAAGAACGGGTCGTTCAGGGAGGCCGTGGTGGAGGGGAAGATGACGACGTTCGGGTCCTTGGCCCAGGCGAGCTGGTTCTCGGCGTTCGTCAGGAACCGCGAGAAGGCCAGCGCCGTCGAGGCGTTCTTGCTGGTGGACGCGACGCCGACGTACTGCGGGGCACCGACGGTGTGGCCGAGGGCGTCGAGCATGAAGGGGGCGACACCGGTCTTCTTGTAGACGCTCGGGTTGTTCTGCTGGATGAACCGCAGGAAGTTGGGGTTGGTGGGGCCGTAGACGAGCTTGCCCTGGCCGTAGACGTTGGCCGGGTCCTGCGTGGAGGACAGGGAGTCCTTGGGCATGCCGCCGGCCTTGTAGAGCTTGGCCATGGCCTCGACCCACTGCGCCGTCTTGGGGTCGTCGGCGAAGGTGAACTTCTTGCCGTCGGCCGAGAGGACCTCGATGCCCATCTGCTGCCAGTCGGCCGGTATGCGCAACTGCGGGTTGGCGAGGAACGCGTAGTACTTGCCGCCGGAGGCCTTGGCGACCTTCTCCGCGTCGTCGAACAGGCCCAGCACGGTCGTCGGAGGTTTGGCCGGGTCCAGGCCCGCCTTCTTCAGCAGGTCGGTGTTGAAGGTCTGCACGATGCCGCCGGAGTACCAGGGCAGCACGCTGTGCACCTTCTTTCCGTCCGCGTCGGCGTACATGCTGGACTTCCACAGCGCGGCGCCGAACGGCTTGCCCGCGTCCGGTGCCTTGTCGTCCAGGTTCAGCAGGTAGCCGTTCTTCGTCAGCGCCACCGCCGTGTTGACGTTGATGTTCACCACGTCCGGCAGCGTGCAGCCCTGCGCGTCGGCGACCAGACGCTGGGTGAAGGTGGCGTCGCCCGGGTCGTCGATCCAGTTGACCTCGGTGCCGGGGTGGGCCTGCTCGAAGGCGTCGATGACGCCGTTGAAGTACTTCCCGAAGTCCTTCTTCAGGTTGGTGGTCTGGAAAGAGATCTTTCCCTTGACGTCGCCGGAGAGCTTGCCGGAGCCGACGTTGCCCTTGTCGACCTTGCAGCCGCCGGCCGTGGCGTCATCGCCGTCGGAGCCGCCGGACAGGCCGCAGCCGGCGGCCGTCAGGGTCAGGACGACCAGACAGGTCAGGGACCCGGTGAGTCTTCTTGCGCGCATTGCTGCCCTCCTGGGACCAGTCGGTGCTGGCTCAAATCACCAAGTTGGACTTCGATTGATGAAAATGTGGACCAGAATTCATCGGAGGTCAATGGTTTGCCGTGTTGCTGTTCGGTTGCGTACGGCGATCAGTGCCGGTGTTCGTGGTCCGGGTGCGAGGGGTCGCCGGGGTGCTCGTGGCCTTCGGCGTACTCGGCGTCGGCGCGGGCCTCGTCGAGCCAGGTGAAGAACGCGCGTCGGGCTGCCGCGCGCCGCAGTTCGCTTTCGATGCCGTCGCGGACCTGCCCGTACGGCTGGATGTCCGAGGGGGCTGGTTCGTCGTAAGGGTCGACGCCGCGGCGCAGGGCATCGGGGGTGAGGAAGCGGTCCTGGTTGCGGTCGTAGTAGTCCCGTACGGCGGTGTCGGGGATGTGCTGTTCGTGTTCCAGGTCGGTCAGGAGGGCTCGGGCGGCGGGGGAGTGGGCGAGGGCTGCGGCGACGATGCTGCCGAGGTCGGCGATGTCGGGTTCGGGGACGGTGAGCATCGCGGCCGGGGATACGTCCGCGGGGGGTGCGAGGCCGCGTTCTTCGCAGGCGCGGCGGGCGAGTTCGTCTGTGATGACCACCTGAGTTGCCCAGCGCCGTCGTTGGCGGTGTCGTCTTGCGTGTGACGCTGCGTCGTGGCTGGTCGCGCAGTTCCCCGCGCCCCCAGGGAGACTGGCGCTCAGGAAGGTTTCCACGTGCTGCTTCGGGATCGATTCACCCCGGACGCGCACCGCGTAGTCCCCCGTCATGGCGTCACCTCCAGCTCCACGGCCTCCGTGTAGGCCACGCACCCGTGCCAGGCCACCTTCGCCATCAGCCAGTACGAACCCGGCGGCACCGACTCGCCGTCCACGTCGATCACGCACTCCGCCTGTTCCCCGCCGGGCACCGTGAAGCCCTGGCAGGCAGGGGTGACGCCGGGCCAGGTGCCCCAGGAGGAGACGGCCCAGATCGTCCCGTTGACGGGGCCGCGCGTGGGGTTGCGCAGGGTCACGGGGACCCGGGCCCGCTCTCCCTTGCGCACGGTCACGCGCTCGACGCCCAGTTCCGCCACCAGAGTCGGGCCCGGGTGCCCGCCCGGTACGTCCAGCGCCACCACGTCCTCGTAGGTCTGGCCGCCGTACGACAGCCGCGCGGCGAGCCAGTGCCGGCCGGGCGCGGCGTCCGGTGGCGGTGCCACCGTGATGTCCGTGAGGGTGAAACCGCCGGGGGCGAGCGTGTAGGGCAGTTCGGCCGGCTCGGCG
Organism: uncultured Actinomycetota bacterium; assembly: GCA_963798065.1. Lineage (GTDB taxonomy): Bacteria > Actinomycetota > Actinomycetes > Streptomycetales > Streptomycetaceae > Streptomyces. Next base: position 20,673 of record CAWCSC010000004.1, read on the forward strand.
GTCCAGCCCGGTGGGGTCCCGAAGGCCACCGTGCCCGACACCGGGGCGTCGGTCAGCTCCGAGGAGACCCGGACGGTCGCGGTGACGGGGCCGTCGGCGGTGAGGGCGGTGGGGGAGAGGTACACCGCGACGGGCATGTTGCCGCGTGGGGCGGGGCCGGAGTTGTGCAGCCAGTAGCGGGTGGCGATCGGCTGCGCGGGCTCGTGGGCGTCGATGCCGGGCCCGGACGCCCGGTGGGGTGGCCGGGCGGGCGTGGCGAGGAGGGTGGCGACCTCGAATCCGGTCAGGTCGGCTTCGAGACCGCCGTCCCCGTCCGGGGCGAGTGGCGCCCCGGGTGTCTCCAGGACATCGGCGCGGGCGCCCGCCGCCCATGCCACCGGTCCTGCCACCCGTGCCCGCACCGGCCGTCCGTCGACCTCGTGCACGCGGACCACGAGGCCCTGCCCCGGATCCACGGGCGCCCCGCTGCCCCGGGCCAGCGGGGAGCCGAGCGGCTTGAGCGCGTCGAGCAGCACCTCACCGGCGGGCCGCAGGTCCAGCAGGGTCGCCTTCCTCGGGAGGGCACCGGAGGAGTGCCGCAGCCGTGCCGTCAGCGGACGGTTGTACGCGTGCCCGGCCCGTGGCAGCCGCAGTTCACGCCAGTCGCCCGTGCCCGCGACGACGGCGTACTCGAAGGTGTGGGACCAGCGCTGGAGCTGGAACGCCGAGCCGTCGGGGGCGGTCCGGCGCGGTGGGTCGATCCAGATGCCGGACGGCCAGCCGGTGCAGGAGCGCATCAGGGACATGTAGAGGTCGCCGCAGGAGGTGACCACGCAGCCGGGCGTGCCACGGTTGAGGACGGCGAAACTGCGCCCGTCCCAGGCGTCACCGGGCGGGAGTGCCTCGCCGCCACCGGCGGCCGTCGCCGACACCGTGAAGTCGTCCAGGTCGGCAATGAGCGCGTCGACCGCCTTGGCGTCGTCCTCGGGGCGGGCGCCCGCCACCACGAGCAGCGGCAGGCGTTCCAGGTCGCGCAGGTCGGCGCCGGGGATCCACTCCTCGCGCAGACAGGCGCGCGGCGCGACCCAGACGGCGGCCACGCCCCGCTCGGCGAGCTGACGCCTGAGTTCCCGCCCGGCCGCCGGGTCCCAGCCGAGCGCCTCCGCGACCACGGTGTTGCGGTCGGGGCCGCCGACGGCGATCCGGATGTCGGGGAGGTTGGAGTCGACCTCCAGGTCGCCGTAGCGAGGTCCGCCCGCGATGGTCGAGGTCGCCGTGACCCCGGCCCGCACCAGGGCCGCCGCGAGCGGGGTCCCGAGGTCGCCCGCCACGTCCCAGTCGGCGTACACGAGTTCGGCGACGCCGATCGAGCGATGACCGAGGAGCGCGCCGGAGTCGTCGTGCACCGCGACCCGTGCGGTGGAGCCGAGTCCGAACCAGGTGTTCGCCGGGTTGTCCAGCGTCCACGGGAACCGCTCGCTGTCCACCTCCACGAATCCGAACCCGCGCCCGATCACCGCGTCCGCCACCTCGTGCACCGGCAGTCCGCCCCGTACGTCCGACGGCCAGCGCACCCGGATCAGCCGGTCGGCGCCGTCGTACCCGTCGACGGTCGTCGTGACGTCGAGCCGGTCGACGCCCTGCCACAGCGTCAGGCGCTGGGTGTAGCGGAAGAGGCCGAGGTCGGCGGTGACGGTGAGGCGGGAACCGGCGGCGGAGTGCTCGGCGCGTACCTCGGCGGTCACGTCACGGCTGCGGGCGGCGGTCGTGCCGGTCGGGGTGAGATGCCAGGGGCCCTCGCCGAAGCGCGGGTGCCTCGGGTACTCCTCCTGGACGACGATCTCGTTGCCGACGTCCCCGGGGCGCAGCAGCTCCCGGCCGCCCTCGGCCAGGGCGCGCAGGGCACTCACCCCGCCGCCGCGCGCGGGGTCGACCGTCACCTCGTAGAACGCGTTGCGGATCGTGGTCCCCTCGGCCGGTGTCCAGCCGGAGGCGCTGCCCTCCCCGAGCGGGAAGGCCTTCAGACCCAGGCCCGGTGCGTCCGGTACGACGACGTACAGCCGGCCGTCCTCCTGTACGGCGGGCAGTGCCAGGCCCGTGTCCTCGTCGAGCGGAAGGCCGCCCGGGTCCTCGACGGTCAGGACGTCCCGGCGCTCCCAGGTCGCGGAGTTGAACACCACCAGGTCGTCGCCGTCACCGCTCACCTGGTCGGCCAGGGCCTGGGTCGCGTCGGCGTGCACGCTCACGGCCAGGTCGTGCAGCTCCCGCCAGCCGGTCATCAGGTCGATGTACACCTGGTCCGACTCGGAGCCGGTGATGGCGTCGTGGTGGGCGCCGTAGACGAGCTGCCGCCAGGCCTTGTCCAGGGCCGCGTCCGGATACGGACGGCCCGCCATGAGCGAGGCGAGCGTCGCCCAGGCCTCGGCGTCGGCGAGGAGGGTCTCGCCGTACCGCTGGGCCTGCTTGGTGTCGATGTAGGAGACGTCCTTGCCGGTGTAGACGGGGTTCATGTCCCGGGTCTGCGGGGAGGCCTTGCGGCCCTCCGCCTCCAGCTGCGCGCGGACGGCGGCGAAGAAGTCCCGGGGGATCGCGCTGATGAAGCGCGGCCAGACGTACCGGGCGTTCCAGTCGCGGTGGATGTCCATGACCCAGCGGCACGGCGGCGCGTAGTCCCCGCCCACCGGGAGCAGCACGTTGCGGGTGAGGGCGACCTGCTTGAGCCGCTGGAACAGCTTGTACGCGGCGGCGTTCGCCTCCGGCAGGGTGGGCGCGTTGTCGATCGCCCAGCCGGCGCCGTAGTGGTTGACCATGTACGCGGTCAGCAGGCCGCGTCCCGAGGGGGCGATCCAGTCGAACTCGGCCGGGAACTGCATCCGGCCCGGGTCCCTCGGCTCCTCGCCGAACACCGACAGCGTCGGCCCCCACTGGTGGAACGGCCCGCGCGCCCACGAACTGGAGCTGACCCCCGCGTCCGCCATCAGCCCCGGGAACTGCGGGTCGTGCCCGAAGGCGTCCAGCTGCCAGGCGGTCTCGGGCGAGGCCCCGATGATCCCGCGCTGGAAGCCGTCGCCGTACAGGGCGTTGCGCACGGTCGCCTCGGCGCCCGTGAGGTTGGTGTTGGGCTCGTTGTAGGTGCCGCCCATGATCTCCACGCGGCCCGTGCGGATCAGCTGCCGCAGGAAGGCGCGCTCCTCCGGGAAGGTGTCCCAGTAGGGCTTGAGGTAGTCGACCTCGGCGAGCACGAAGGTGTAGGCCGGGTCGCGGCGGGCCAGGTCGCAGTGGGCCCTCACGAGGCTCATGCCGGACTGGCCGCGCGAGTCGAAGGTGCGGGCGGGCAGTCCGCTGGTCGCCGGGTCGTCGGCGACGTCCCAGGTCTCGGTGTAGGCGCCCTGGGTGTTCCACCAGACGGGGTCGTAGTGGAAGTGGCTGACCATGAACATGGTCCAGCCGGGTTCGGCCGCCGTGAACTCGCCGGTGCGGGTGGTGACTTCGTCCCCGTCCGTGGCGGTGAGCGTGATCTCGCGCCGGTCGCCGGGGACCAGGTCCGCACCGGTGACGGGTACTTCGGCGCGTGCGGTGCCGTCCGCGCCGACGGTGGTCTCCGTGGTGCCGGTGAGGCCCGGGCCCTCGACGGTGAGCCGGACGGTCCGGCCCGGGGCGTGGCTCAACTCGACGGCCACCACTTGGCGCGGCTGCTCGGTGGTCCCGGTGAAGAGCTCGGTCGACTCGACAGAGGTGACGCGCATGGGGCTCCTACGAGTGCTCTGGGGGGAGCCCCATCCTGCACGGCAGGAGTGATTCAAACAACCATCTTCACGTCAACTTGGTGGTTCATCCATGCATCCTCGGTCCTGTTCACCGGGTCCGCCGGGACTTCACCGCGTGCTGTCCGGCGATGTGGTCGGTCAGGGCCAGCGAGGCACTCGCGCGCTGGTAGGAGAGCTGGGCGACCCGGACGTAGAGGCAGTCGATGAGCATCAGGACCGAGTGCCGGCTGCTCATGCTCTCGGCGCGAAAGCTGGTCTCGGAGGACGAGGGGACGAGCCGGATATCGGCGACCCTGGACAGCGGCGAGCGAGGGTCGGTAGTGAGGGCGATCGTGGTGGCGCCGCGCTCCTTGGCCATCTCGAACGGTTCGAGGGTCTCGCGGGTGGCACCGGAGTGGGAGATGCCGATCGCCACGTCCGCAGGGGTCAGCAGCGCGGCGGAGGTGGCCGCGGCGTGCACCTCGGTCCAGCCGCGGACCGAGCAGCCGATGCGGAAGAGCCGGGTCTCCGTCTCGTGTGCTACCGCGCCGCTGCCGCCGACGCCGTAGACGTCGATGCGCCGGGCGCGCGCCAGGGCTTGGGCGGCGCGCTCCAGCGCGTCGAGGTCGATCCGGTCGATGGTCTGCTGGATGGCCCGCAGGTCGGCGCTGCCGACGACTTGGACGACCCGCTCCAGGCTGTCGTCGGGCGAGATGTCCGGGCCGATCTCGGCGGTGCCCCAGTCGGAGACCTCGCCCCGGCCGCGCTCCTGGGCCAGTTCGATCAGCAGGTGCTGGTAGGAATCCAGACCGATGGCGCGGCAGAAACGGGTCACCGTCGCCTGGGAGGTGCCGGTGCGGCGGCCCAGCTCGGCGGCGGAACAGTGGGTGACGGCGGCCGGATCCTCCAGGATCAGCTCGCCTACCTTCCGCAGGGAGCCCGCAAGCCGGGGCAGCTCGGTACGGATCAGTGTGGTGACGTCCGTGGGAGGCATGGGGAGAAGGTACCAGCCACCCTTTGAGGTGCGGATTGAATACCAGGACCCGATTGAACCACCGAGCATCGGTGTGATTTATTGATTCATCGATGGAGAAGTATAGGGTGGTTCAATCCATCAGTGGGGAGTGTGTCGCGTGTCCGTCGAGTCTGTGAGCGCCCAGGGGTTCGCGGGGGAGAGCCTCGCCGTCCTCCAGCAGGTCATCGAATCCGCCCGCGACGATGTGGCCGCCGCCGCCGACCTGGTCGCCGAGTGCGTGCGCGCGGACGGCGTCGTCCACGCCTTCGGCACGGGCCACTCGCAGGCCCTCGTCCTCGAACTCGCCGGCCGCGCGGGCGGACTGGTCCCCACCAACCGGCTGAGCATCGCCGACCTCGTCCTCTACGGCGGCGAGGATCCGGCCGTCCTCGACGACCCGCTCCTCGAACGGCGGGCCGGGGTGGCCGCGCGGCTCTACGACCTGGCCGCCCCGAGTCCGCAGGACCTGTTCGTCGTCATCTCCAACTCCGGCGTCAACAACGTCATCGTGGAGATGGCCCTGCACGCCAAGGAGCACGGCCACCGCGTCCTGGCCCTCACCTCCCTCTCCCACACCCGGGCCGTCCCCGCCGCCCATCCCAGCGGCCGCAAGCTCGCCGACATCGCCGACGTCGTCCTCGACAACGCGGCCCCGCGCGGCGACTCCCTGCTCGAACTCCCCGGCGGCGGCTCGGTCTGCGCCCTGTCCACGCTCACCGGTGTGATGCTGGTCCAGATGACCGTCGCCGAGGCCGCCGGACGCCTCCTCGCCGCCGGCGAGCGCCCGCCGGTCTACGTCTCGGCCAACGTGCCCGGCGGTTTCGAGGGCAACCTGGAGCTGGAGAAGAAGTACGCGGGCCGGATCCGCCGCACCGCGAGCTGAACCGAACCGAGCCGTGGGGACGGCCGGGGCTCCTTCGCCGGAGCCTCGGCCGTCCCCCTCTCACTTCACCGGTACCGGCGTCAGTGCGACGGCCAGCGGATACGCGCCGGTCGTCAGCGGCGCCCCGAGCGCACCGGACGCCGTGTCGACGGGGATCAGGGCGCCCGCGTCCGCGGTGGTGACGTAGGCCGTGCCGCCGTTCCAGTCCAGTGCGACGTCGAAGGCGGACCTGCCGACCGTCACCGCCTTGCCGGGGGCGCCGGTCACGGTGTCGACGGGCGTGACGGTGTCGCCGGTGCTGGGGCTGACCCACAGGGTCCGGCCGTCGGGGGACAGGGCGAGACCGTAGGCCTGGCCGGAGACCAGGAGGGTCGGCTCGGCGTCGTTCGTGGCCGTGTCGATCGGAGTGACCGTCGAGCCGCCGGAGTTGGACACGTACACCGTCTTCCCGTCCGGCGCGGCCACGATGTTGAAGGGGCTCGGGCCGACGGGGACGGCGGCGCCGGCCTTCCGGGTGGCCAGGTCGACCGGGGTGACCGTGTTGTCCTTGATGTTGGGCACGTAGAGCGTCCGGCCGTCGGGTGTGATCGCCATGTTCTCGGGCCCGTCGCCGACCTGGACGGGCGCTCCCGCGGTAAGGGAGGCCGTGTCGACGGGCTGGACCGTGCCGTCCGTGTAGTTGGCGACCCACAGGGTGCGGCCGTCCGGGGTGAGCGCGAGCCCGGCGGGGACCTTGCCGACGGGGACCGTGGCGGTGACCTTGTCCTGCGCCACGTCGATCACGCTGACCGTGTTCGAGCCCTGGTTGGCCGCGTAGGCGGTGCGCCCGTCCGCGCTCGTCACCACCTCACCGGGATTGTCGCCCACGGGGATGTTCGTGGTCTTCTTCGAGGACAGGTCGACGGAACTGACCGACGCCCCGCTGAAGTCGGCCGTCAGGGCCCGCGAGGTGCCCGTGCCGTCGGTGACCTGGACCGGGAGCGCACGGTCGAGGACGCCGTCGCCCGCGACACCGAGAGACCGCACTCCGGCACTCGCGTTCTCTCCGGCCGTGACGGTGAGCGTCGCGGACGCGCTGCCCCCGGCCGGGACGGTCGCGCTGCCCCCGGCCGGCGAGACGGTGACGCCGTCGGGGGCGGTCAGCTTCCATGTCACCGTCCGGGCGGCGGTGTCGGAGAAGGAGAGCGTGATCTTCGCGGACCCGCCCGGCTCCAGGCTGACGGAACCGGGCGCGAAGGCGGCGTCCACGCCCGGGTCGGGCGCGTTCTCGATCGTCGCCTTGTAGAGGAACTGGTCCATCACGCCCGGGGACACCTGCTGGGGTATCGCGTCGAGCTCCTTGCGCTGGGACCTGAGCCGGTTCCAGTAGGTGGTGACCGCGTCGGAGTCGCCGCGCTTGCCGGCCAGCAGCAGGTCCACGGCCGTCTGCCCCGCGGTGCCGTAGCGGCCGAGCTTGTCCAGCCAGGCCGAGGTCTCCTGAAGGAACCCGGGGTTGTCGAGGCGGGTCCGGAGCGCGCCGGGCGTGGCCGCCATGTCGCCGAAGTACGACCGGAGTGCCGCGGCGGCCCGGTCGAGGCCGGTGTCCTCGTCATAGGCCTTGCGGAACGCGGCGATGAGAGCGCTGAGCGTCGGGGACTCGGTCGCGTCGAGCTGGGACGAGTAGTTGTTCTCGGCGAAGATCCGCAGCCACTTGGCGGCGTCCGGCCCGGCGAGGTCACGGACGGAGGCGAGGAACGCGGCCCGCGGGTCGTAGGCGTCCGGGTTCCACAGATAGGCGGCGGAGGTGAACAGGGCGAGCCGGCTCGCCTCGCCCTGGACCATCGGGTTGGCGGTCACGCCGGTCGCCGCCTTCGCCACGCCGGGCTCGCGGCCTGTGTAGGGGCCGAGCAGCAGACGGCTGGTGACGTAGTCGTTCACCGGGTAGTTGTCCCAGACCAGGATCGGATGACCGTAGACCTCACGGGCCTTCATGACCTGCCCGGCGGTGATGGTGGGGGCGATCACGCCGACGCCGGTCCACTCCACGACCACGGACTTGTCCAGTTTCTCCCGCAGCGCCTTCTTGTAGGGGGAGTCGGCGAGGTCGGAGTACTCGGTGGGGACCATCTCCAGGGGGCGCAGGCCCAAGTGGCCGGCCGAGAAGTCCTTCCAGACCTCGTTGAGCAGATGCGCCTGCGCCGCCCCTGCCGCACCGCCTCCCGTGCCGAACTCCTTCTCGTCGGCGGCGCAGTTCCACTTCGTGTAGCTGATGTCGTCCAGCGGGATCGCGAAGGAGCGCACACCGATGGCGTAGAGCGAGTCGAACTTGCGGGTCAGGGCCTTGATGTCGGCGTCCGAGGAGTAGCAGACGGACAGTCCGGGGGAGAGGGCGTAGGTGAAGCGGACGTGGTTGGCGGCGGCCCGGTCGACCAGTTCCTCGATCCGCGCCAGCTCGGCGGGCGGGTACTCCTCGCGCCACTGGGCGCGCAGGTACGGGTCGTCCTTGGGGGAGTAGACGTAGACGTTCTGTTTGGTGCGGCCGTAGAAGTCGAGCTGGTTCAGCCGCTCGGTGTGCGACCAGGGGGTGCCGTAGAAGCCCTCGATCACTCCGCGCAGCGCGGCCGTGGGCCAGTCCCGGACGGTCACCACGGGCACGGTCCGGGTGACCAGTTGGCGCAGGGTCTGGGCGGCGTAGAAGGTGCCGGTGCGGCCGGTGCCGGACAGGGCGAGGAGGGTGCGGCCGTCCTTGCGGCCGGAGGCGAGGACATATCCGCCGGAGGGCAGCCCGGCGGGGGACGGGGCGTTCAGGCGTCTGAGGGCCGAGGCGGTCGCGCCGTTCTCGCCCGGTCCGCCGAGGAAGACGGTGAAGCCGGCCTTCGCGGGCGGCTTGTCGGTCGTCACGATCCGCTTGGCTCCGGCGTCGCGCAGGACGGTCTCGACGACCCGCAGGGCCGACGGGTCGCTCCCGCGCCCGACGACCGCCACGACCCGGTCGGGGACCGTGAGCCGGCCGGTCCCCGCATGCATGCTCTTCGGTCGCGGCCACACCTGGGGCAGGGCGTTCTTCGGGGGCCGCTCCGGTGCGGCGGCCGCGGGCGGCACCTGCGGGAGGGTGAGGCCCAGGGCCAGCAGCAGCGCGGCGGCGGGCAGTCTGACACGAGTGGCTGGGAACACGGATTCTCCTTCCGGGTGCCCCGGGCGCCGGGCCCGTGACCCCGTGGCCAGAGAGGAAGAGGTGAATGGAGCCACCGAGTGATGCTAGAGATGCTGAATCAAGCAATCAATGGGGCGTCGGGGATCGGTTCCGTCCGGACCATTGACGCCGTCTCCCGGGGCTCTCACACTGGCATGACTACGTAGTCATGCAGCCCTTTGCCTCCAGCGGATCGCGGTTGACTACGTAGTCGAACCTGACACCGCCCTGGGAGCCCTCATGACGACGACCGGAGCCGAAGGCGGCCGTCGCCGTCGCGGTCCCGGCATGACCGAGGTCGCGCGGGCCGCCGGGGTGTCGCAGAAAACCGTGTCGCGGGTCGTCAACGGCGAGCCGCACGTCAGCCCGGAGGTACGCGACCGCGTCCTGAGGGCCATCCGCGAACTGGACTACCGTCCCAACACCGCGGCACGGGCCCTGCTCCTCGGCCGCTACCGGCGGATCGGCGTGGTCTCGCTGGGCAGTTCGCTCTACGGCCCGTCGACCCTGCTCATCGCGCTGGAGCGGGCCATGCAGCGCGCCGGGTACTCCATCGCCCTGGCCAGCACCCTGGAAGGGCAGAAGGTCTCGGTCGCCGTGGACGCGTTGCTGGAACAGGGCGTGGACGGGGTCGTGCTCTCCGAGCCCATCGACGACGGCACGCCGCTCAGGCTGAGCGCGGACGTGCCGGTGGTCAGCGTCGGCGAGGGAGTGGAGCTGACGCGCGGCACCGGGGCCGTGGTCGGCGGCGACGGCGTCGCCGCAGCCCGGATCGCCACCGAGCATCTGCTCTCGCTGGGCCACCGCACCGTCTGGCACCTGCCCGGCCCGCAGGACTGGTGGGCCGCCCGTGACCGTCTGCGCGGCTGGCGCGAGGCCCTCGCCGCCGCCGGCGCGCCCGAGCCGCCCCTGCCCTCGAACGGCGACTGGAGCCCGGCCTCCGGGTACACCGCCGGACGGCAGCTCGCCCGACTCTCCGATGTCACAGCCGTGTTCGCCGCCAACGACGACATGGCCATCGGCGCCCTGCGCGCGTTCGCCGACGCGGGCCGCGCCGTCCCCGGTGACGTGAGTGTCGTCGGCTACGACGACATCCCCGCCGCCGCCTATCTCTCCCCGCCGCTGACCACCGTCCGGCAGAACTTCGCCGCCGTCGCCGACCGCGCCGTCGACGTACTGATCGCCCTGATCGAGGGCCGCCCCGCCCCGGCCGAACCCGCCGACCAGGCAGTCGAGTTGACCGTACGGGCCTCCACCGGCCCGGTACGTGAACCGGGTCCCGCGCATCCCCGCCCATAGCCGCACCACGTGAGGAGTCACGTGTGTACACCCCACCGTCCCCTGCCCCTCCGACTCGCCGCGCCCTGCTGCGCGGTGCCCTCGGCCTCGGTACGGCCGCCGCACTCTGCGCCTGCGGAGCGGGCGACACGACCCCCCGCACCTCCGGCGACGTCACCCTCTCCCTGTGGACCCACGACCCGGGCTACGAGGCGTTCTTCGTGAAGGGCGTCCCGGAGGCCGACCGCGCCACCGACTTCCGCTACCACCTGAAGGTCACTCGCTCCGGCCCCCCGGACATCGTCACCAAGCTGCTCGCCCAGGCCGTCGCAGGCCGTGGCACCCCCGACCTGGTGGGCTTCGAGATCGGCAGCTTCCCGCGCGTGCTGCGCGGCGACATCGCCGAGCGGCTGCTGCACGACTTCACGCCCGACATCGAGGCCGTCCCCGGCCTGAAGGACGACCTGCTGCCCGCCCGCATCGCCCCCTTCGGCAGGGACGGCCATGTCTACGCCTTCGACTCGGACACCCCGATGGTCGTGTACTTCTACCGCGAGGACCTCTTCGACAAGTACAAGCTCCTCCAGGGCACCGAGACCTGGGAGGAGTTCGCCGAGGCCGGCGCCCGGGTGTACCGGGACCACGGGGCCTCGATGTGCGTCGTCTCCACGGTGGGCAGCGACCCGGGCCAGGTCGTGCAGTCCTTCCAGATGCTGCTCTACCAGCGCGGCGGCACGTTCTTCGACGCCGACGGGAACCTGCGGCTCGACTCGCCGGAGGCCGAGGAGGTGCTGCGCTTCCTCTGCGAGGGGCTCCGCAGCGGCTTCGTCGTCGACGTCGCCGACTACTACGGGGCTGCCATGCAGACCGCGCTGAAACAGGGCCGGGTCATCGGCCTGCCCATGGCCATCTGGTACAAGAACTACGGTCTGCTGCCCAACGTGCCCGAGCAGAAGGGCAAATGGCGGGTGCGGGCGCTTCCGCGGTTCGCGGCCGGGGGCGGGGCGACCGCCGCGCTCGGCGGCACCGGATTCGGTGTCGTCAAGGACAAGGCCAACACCCGGGCGGCCACCGAGTTCCTCTTCAAGACCTGGCTCACCCACGACGGCCAGGTGCGGCGGTTCACCGAGACCGGGTATCTGCCCACGCGGCGGTCGGTGTACGAGGATCCGCGCCTGGGCGCGTACGAGGACGAGTTCTGCGGGGGGCAGCGGCTGTTCGGGCTCTATCGCTCGTTGCTGCCGGATGTGCCGCCGTTTCATCAGAGTCCCGACCAGTCGATTCTCTACGACGTCCTGGCGGGCAACCTCCTGCGCGCCTATCGCGGCAGCCTGACCCCACGGCAGGCCTTGAAGCAGACCGCGGCGGATTTTCGTGACCAGGCCGGGCGGTAGTTCGTCTGCGGCGCCGTTGTGGCTCGTCGCGCCCACGCGGCGGAGCCGCATGTCGATGCTGCCCGCGCCCCTTGAGGCCCGCTGCCGAACTCGGCGGATCAGGAGTAACCCACCATGACCACCACTGTTGCCGGGCCGCCCGGCACCGCCCGTACGCACAACGCCCCGGGCCGCAAAGAGAACCGCCCCCGCGGAACCTGGGCGCCCTACCTCTTCATCTCCCCCTTCTATCTCCTCTACGTCCTGTTCATGCTGGTCCCGGTCGGTGTCTCGCTGTGGCTGAGCCTCACCGAGTGGGTGGGGCTCGGTCCCCCGCACTGGGTGGGGCTGCGCAACTACCGGCTGCTCGCCACCGACATCAGCTTCCACCGGGCCCTCGGCAACACGGCCGTCTTCGTGCTGGTCTCGGTCTGTGTCATCGTCCCGCTCGCGCTGCTGATCGCTCAGGCGCTCAACACCCGGGGCCTCCGGGCCCGAGACCTGTGGCGGACCGCCTACTTCGTGCCGATCGTGGTCTCCCCGATCCTCGTCGCGCTGGTCTTCGGCCTGATCTTCGACCGGCAGTTCGGGCTCGCGAACGCGGTGCTGCGGGCCCTGTTCGGCACCGGCGGTGTCGACTGGCTCGGCGACCCGACCATGGCCACGGTGAGCATCGCCCTGGTCATGGTGTGGCGCTGGACCGGCTACCTCACCGTCTTCTTCCTCGCCGGACTCCAGAACGTGCCCCGGGAACTGTACGAGGCAGCCGCGATCGACGGGGCGGGCCGGCTGCGCACCTTCACCACCGTCACCCTGCCGGCCCTGAAGCCGGTGACGGCGTTCGTCGTCGTCACGTCCTTCATCTGCGCGGCCCAGATCTTCGAGGAGCCGTATCTGCTGACCGGCGGCGGGCCGGCCGAGTCCACCCTCTCGGTGACCATGTTCATCTACCGGGCCGCCTTCCAGCGCCAGCAGTTCGGCTACGCGGCGGCCGCCGGCCGTCGTCCTCTTCGTCCTCGTCTTCGGCCTCAGCCAGCTCATCAACCGTCTCCTCGGCATCGGGAGGGCCACCTCATGACACGCGCCCGACTGCCCCTCTACGGCGTACTGGTCCTGCTGTTCGCTGGGCTTCATCGCCCCGCTGCTGTGGGCGCTGAGCGGCTCGTTCAAGCCGCGCGGCGAGATCTTCGGCTACCCGCCGCAGCTGGTCCCCGACCCGTTCACCCTGGACAACTACCAGCGATCTCCTGACGGAACAGCCCTTCTGGCCGCTGGTTCCTGATGAGCACGGTGGTCGCCGTGCGTCGCCACGACCGTGTCCGTCTTCGTCTGCGCGCTCGCCGGCTACGGCTTCGCCAAGTTCCGCTTCGCGCGGGAAGCGGCTGCTGTTCAACGTCATGTTCAGCTCACTGTCGATCCCGTTCGCGGTGATCCTCGTGCCGCTGTTCGTGATCCTGGTCGAAGACCGGGCTCGGCAGTCCGTGGTTCGCGCTGATCGTGCCGTGGGTGGCGCCCGCGTTCGGGATCTTCATGATGCAGCAGTACATCGTGCAGTCCATCCCGGACTCGGTGCTGGAGGCGGCCCGGATCGACGGGGCCGAGCGAGTTCGGCATCTTCCGGACCATCGTGCTGCCGCTGCTGCGGCCCTCGCTCGGGCGCCCTGGCCGTCTGGCAGTTCCTGCAGAGCTACAACAGCTTCCTGTGGCCGCTGGTGCTGGTCTCCGACAGCTCCCAGTACACCCTGCCGCTCGGCCTGCAGACCCTGTTCGTGTCGGAGCAACGGCAGTACGACCTGGTGCTCGCCGGAGCGGTCCTCGCCGTCTCCCGCCGTCGCCCTCTTCGTCCTGCTGCGCAAACAGCTCCTCGAAGGCCTGTCCACGGGCGCCGTCAAGGGCTAGACCACGCCGACCATCACCACCTGAAGGAGAAGCATGTTCGCGCTGCCACCGACGCGGGTCCTGTTCGGCGCCGCCTACTACCACGAGTACCAGCCGTACGACCGCCTCAAGGACGACCTCGACCTGATGGCCGAGGCCCGCTTCACGGTCATCCGGGTCGGCGAGTCCGTCTGGTCGACCTGGGAGCCGGAGAACGGCCGCTTCGACCTCGACTGGCTCCAGCCGGTGCTGGACGGCGCGCACGAGCGGGGCATCTCGGTGATCCTCGGGACACCGACGTACGCGGTGCCGCCGTGGCTGGCCCGGCAGTACCCGGAGATCGCGGGGGAGTACCGCACGGGCGAGCGCCATCGGCTGGGGCGCCCGCCAGGAGGTCGACTTCACCCACCCGGCGTTCCTGCTTCCACGCCGAGCGGATCATCCGCAAGGTCGTCGGCCGGTACGCCGACCACCCCGCCGTCATCGGCTTCCAGGTCGACAACGAACCGGGCCTGCACCTCTTCCACAACCACGGCGTCTTCCAGCGCTTCACCGACGAACTGCGCGAACGGTACGGCGACGTCGAGACCCTCAACCGCGAGTGGGGCCTGCGTCTACTGGTCGCACCGGCTGTCGACCTGGGCCGACCTGTGGACGCCCGGACGGCAACGCCCAGCCGCAGTACGACCTGGCCTGGCGGCGCTTCCAGGCCGAGGCTCACCACCGAGTTCATCGCCTGGCAGGCCGAGCATCGTGCGCGAGTACGCCCGCCCCGACCAGTTCGTCACCACGTGCATCTCCTACGACCGCCAGGGCGTCGAGGACGACACGCCTCACCGACGCGAGCTCGACGTCACCGCGGGCAACCCGTACTACGCGATGCAGGACGCCCTCGCCCTGCCCGACCGGAACCGCCGACGGGCAGGACTGGACGACCAACGGCACCTGGGCGCTGTACCGCAGCGCCGACCGCATGTACTCCTCCCGCCAGGAGCCGTTCCTGGTCACGGAGACCAACGCGCAGGCCATCGGCGGGCCCTGGGACAACCAGCCCCGCCTACGACGGCCAGTGGCGCCAGGCCGCCTGGGCGCTGGTCTCCCGCGGCGCCTCGATGATCGAGTACTGGCACTGGCACACCCTGCACTTCGGCACCGAGACCTACTGGGGCGGCGTCCTCCCGCACAACGGCCGGCCCGGCCGTGTCTACCGCGAACTCGCCGCACTGGGCGAGGAGCTGGCGGCGGCCGGCGACCTCGGTCGCGTCCCTCACCCCGGACGCCGACGTCGCCTTCCTCTACGACGCCCCCAGCAAGTGGGCGCTCCAGGCGCAGCCGCCGCTGGCCGACGCCGACGGAGGCCCGGACAAGCGGTCGCTACGAGACCGATCTTCGACGCCTTCTACCGCGGCGCCTTCGACGCGGGACTCCAGTCCCGGCGTCCTGCCACTCCCGGCGCAGCTCCGCGGACGCCGATCTGCCGCCCGTGCTGGTCGTGCCCGGCCTACTACGCCGCCGACGACGCCGTCCTCGACCGGCTGCAGGCCTACGCCGAGGCCGGCGGCCACCTCGTGCTCGGCCCCCGCACCGGCTACGGCGACCACGAGGCCCGCGCCCGCACCGGCGCTCCAGCCCGCGCGCCTGGCCGAGCGCGGCCGGGGTGATCTACGACGAGTTCAGCAACCTGCGCGCCCCGCTGCCCGTGCACCGGCACGGGCTCGCCTCGCCCTCCCGGCCGACGCGCACGCCCTGCACTGGGCGGACGGACTGCAGCCGCAGGGCGCCGAGGCGCTCGCGTCGTACGACGCACCCGCACTTCGGCCGCTGGCCCGCCGTCACCACCCACCGCCACGGCGCCGGCCGCATCACCTACGTCGGCACCGTGCCCGACCCCGTGCTCGCCCGGGCCCTGTTCGACCGGTACGCCCCGGATGGTGCCTGGCGCCCCGCCCACCCGAGCGTCACGGCCGACCTCGGCGACCGCCCGGGACGGCCGCCGCGTGCGCTTCCTGCACAACTGGTCCTGGGACGAGGTGACCGTGCCGGTGCCCGCCGCCGTACGGGACGTGCTGTCGGAGACCGTGTACGGCGACACGGTGCCGCTCGGGCCCTGGGACGTGAAGGTGCTTCAGGACGAGGCGCCGTAGCAACCGTCCTTTCCGGCCGGGGAGTTCCGGCCCGCCCCGGGATACCCGAGACGATGCTGCGCAAGATGTTCCTCGGCGGGCCGGGCTCGGGGCCCGACCCGCTGCTGGACTACTCGCGGGCCGTCACCGGAAGCCAATTCTTCGTGCCGTCGGCGGGCTTCCTGGAGGCCCTGCCCGACGGTGACGGCTGACGGGTTCGGTCACCCAGGGCTTGTTCAGACGCGTTCCAGCGGCCGGTGCGGCTCGGCGGGGAGCCGCACCTCGACGGTGTCACCGGGACGCACCACGCCGCCTTCCCGTACGACGCTCATGATGCCTGCCTTGCGCACGATCCGGCCGGCCTCGTCACGGCCGACGACCTGCTTCAGCAGCCCGTCCTGGAAGGCGTCGATCTGGATGCAGGGGTTGCGCAGGCCCGTCACCTCCACCACCGCGGTCTCGCCGATGTGCAGCAGGGTGCCGACCGGCAGGCCGAGCAGGTCGATGCCGCGTGTGGTGATGTTCTCCCCGAGTGCGCCGGGTGCCACCTCGAACCCCGCGTCCGCGAGCTCGGCGAAGAGCTCCTCGTGGATGAGGTGGACCTGCCGCAGGTTCGGCTGGGTGGGGTCCTGCGCGATCCGCGAACGGTGCTTGACCGTCACGCCCGCGTGGATGTCGCCCTCCACCCCCAGCCCTGCGAGCAGGGTGATGCTGTCCCGGTTCGGCTTGGTGAACGAGTACTCGCCGTTGCTGCTGACCGCCGTCACCGTCGCGCTCATGCCTTCGGCCCCCTTCCGTTCGGCAGTGATCCTTTCAGGAGCCTAGCCGGTCGGCTCCCTCGGCGTCCGTTCCCCGCGGGAACCCCGGCGATCGCAGGACCCGGCGCCCGGCGTCCACCGCGAACACCTCGCAGTCTCCGCGGGCCGCCGCCCATTCGACGCCCTCGGCGCCCATCGCGAAGGCCGCCGTCGCGACGGTGTCGGCCTCGGTGAGTGTGGGGGCGACGACCGTGATGCTGAGCAGGCCCGGTCGCCGGGCGCCCGGTGCGGCCGTCGATGATGTGGTCGCCGCGTTCGTAGCGGGCGGACGTCGCGACGGCCCGGTCCGTGAGGTCCAAGGCCGTGCACAGCCGGTCGGCGTGCTCGGGATGCCGTACACCCACGCGCCAGGGGCCGCCGGAGGCGACCACGTCACCGCCGGCGTTGAGGCAGAAGCGCCGCGCCCCGGCCGCCGCCAGCAGCTCGGCCGCCCGCTGCACCGACCAGCCCTTCACCACCGCGCAGGGATCGAGACCGCGGCCCGGCAGCCGTACGTCGAACGCGCCGCCGGTCGCGACCCGGTACTCCTCGCACAGGTCCAGGACCTCCCGCAGGTCCGGGCCGGGCTCCGCGACAGCTCGCCCCGGTCCAGCCGGCGACACCTCGCTGTCCGGGCAGAACGGGCTGAACCGCGCGTCGACCTCGCGCAGCCACGCGAAGACGGTCGTCGACCGTCGCCGCGGGGAAGTCCTCGTCGTCGATCCGCACCGAGACCGGGAACCCCATGACGTGCTCGACGCGGTGCATCGTCAGCCCTTCGCGTCGATGGCGGCCTGGAGCGACTCCTTGTAGCCGTCGCTGGTGATCGTGGCGCCGGACACCGTGTCGATGTCGGCGCTCTGGGCCTGGAGGGTCTCCTCGATCAGCTTCGGGCACGGCCGCCGTGGTCTGCGGATGGTTCGGCTGCCGCAGCATCCGCACCGACGGCGATCCTGTCGCCGTCGAAGGTGACCTCGACCTGCACCGGCCCCTTCTCGGTGTCACGGTCGAGCCCGAGACGACCGTGGTGCTGGAGCCGACCCGACGGACGGAGGCCGAGGGCGTCGAGGCGGGCGCCGCGGCCTGGCCGGCGATGACGATCCGGTGTCGTGCGACGGCTCGTAGCGCCAGACCGGGATCAGGCCCGCGACGCTCAGGACGAGGACGGGTATGTGCTCGCTTCACGATGTCTCTCCTCGTCATCCGGCCAGGCTGAAGCGCTCGAAGTGGATCTGCGGCCTGGGCACGCCCAGCTCGCGCAGGCTGCCGAGCACCGCGTTCATCATCGGCGGCGGGCCGCACAGGAAGACGTCCCGGTCGGCGATGTCCGGCACCAGCCGCGGCAGCTCCCGCGGCGCCAGCCGGTCGGGCACGGGCGGGCCGGTGACCAGGTGCAGCTCGGCGCCCTTGGCGTGGGCGAGGTCGCGCAGCTCGTCGTAGAGGACGGCGTCCCGGTCCGTGGCGACCCGGTAGATCACGACCGCGTGGCCGTGCAGTTCCTCCAGCAGGGCCCGGATCGGGCGTGACGCCGACGCCGCCCGCGATGAGCAGGGCGTCCGGGCGGGTGCGGTGCATGGTGGTGAAGGCGCCGTAGGGGCCCTCGGCGAACACGCGCGTGCCGACCTTCAGGTGCCGCAGGGCCGGCGCTGCCGTCACCGGCGCGCCTTGGCGGTCAGGCGCAGCGTGCGGCCGTCGGGCGCGGCGGACAGGGAGAACGGGTTGGCCTGCCACCAGCGGTCCTTGGTCAGGAACCGCCACAGGAAGAACTGGCCGGCCCGCGCGGGCAGCTGGTCCAGGTCGCGGCCGGTGATGTAGACCGAGACGACGTTGTCGGACTCCGGCGACGACGGCGGTGACCCGCAGCCGGTGCGGAGGTTGCGCCACAGCGGCAGCACCAGCCGGCCCGACGAACACCGAGGCGAGGGCGACGCCCCACACGGCGTACCAGTACGCGGTCGCGGCGGCGAGGACGTGAAGGTCGTCCCGACCGCGACCTGGTGGGTGAACGCCAGCACCACCGCGACGTAGGTGTACAGGTGGATGAAGTGCCAGGTCTCGTAGGCCAGCCGGCGCCGGGCGAACCGGGCCGAGACCACGCCGATCACGATGATGATCGCCAGCGCGACGATCGCGCGCAGCACGCCCTCGACGGTCTCGGCGAGGTCCACCAGCTGGTTCACCGGGTCCAGGGACGAGGACTCGGCGTAGCCGAAGATGATGAACACGGCGTGCGCGAGCGAGCAGCCACAGCACGCAGAAGCCGGTCCAGCGGTGCCAGGAGGTCAGCCGGTCCATGCCGATCCGGCGGTCGAACCACGGCAGCCGGGCCACCAGCAGCAGCTGGAACGCCATGAGCAGCGCGCCGTACAGGCCGGTCAGCCGGCCGAGCACGATGAGCGTGTTCGAGGCGAAACCGGCCTGCGGCGAAGAACACGGGCACCACGACCACGTTCGCGGCCAGCAGCGGCGTACAGGCCGGTGCGGGCCACCACCCTGGGGCGCACGCCGCGGGCGGGCGCCAGGGAGGTCGATTGGAGGGTCGTCACGGTCGGCAGCTCCTTGATCGGCTCCTGGGATACCGAGCTTGTCGCGGCGGGAGCTGTCGAAAAGCTGTCGCTCAACTTTCAAGTGTTTATCGATCGTCGCGGCGAGGGGCCGCGGCTATGGAGGCGCGGGACCGGTGCAGCACTATGAGCGGGTGGAAAAAGTACGCCTTCTCGTCGTGGACGACGACCCGCCCATCGCCGATCTCGTCGCGACGGTCGCCCGCTACGAGGGCTGGGAGGCGGTCACCGCGAACACCGGCGAGGACGCGCTGCGGCGGGCCGCCGAGTTCCACCCGGACATCGTGGTGCTGGACCTGATGCTGCCCGACCTGGACGGCTTCGGCGTCCTGGACCGGCTGCGCGCCTCCGGGACGATGGTGCCGGTGGTGTTCCTCACCGCCCGGGACGGCGTCGCCGACCGGGTGGCCGGGCCTGACCCGGGGCGGTGACGACTACCTGGTCAAGCCGTTCGCGGTGGAGGAGCTGATGGCCCGGCTGCGGACCGTGCTGCGGCGCAGCGCCGGGCCCGGCTTCCAGCGTTCCGTGCTCCGGGTCGGCCGACCTGACGATGGACGAGGACACCCGCGAGGTGCGGCGCGGCGACGAGGCTGCTGTCGCTCACCCCGACCGAGTACGAGGTGCTGCGCTATCTGATGCGCAAGTCGCCCACCGTGCTGACCAAGGCGCAGATCCTCGACCACGTGTGGGAGTACGGCTTCGGCGGCCGCTCCAACGTCGTCGAGCTGGTCGTCAGCCGGCTGCGCCGCAAGCTCGACGAGACGGACGACGGCGCCGCCGCTGATCCACACCGTGCGGGGCTTCGGGTACGTGCTCCGGCAGGCCGCCGAGTGATCGCCCGGCTGCGGCGGACCTACCGCAGGATGCGGCTCGGGCACCCGGCTGGCGCTGGGCCTCGGCGCTGCTGTCGCTGGTGGTGTTCGCCGTCGTCGGCACGGCCCTGACCACGTACATGCGGGACTACCTGTCG
Organism: uncultured Actinomycetota bacterium; assembly: GCA_963798065.1. GTDB lineage: Bacteria > Actinomycetota > Actinomycetes > Streptomycetales > Streptomycetaceae > Streptomyces. The sequence goes on from CAWCSC010000004.1 coordinate 40,451, forward strand.
GCCCAGCTCGACACCCAGCTGGCGCAGGCCCAGATCGCCCAGTCCAAGAGCATCGCGGACTACGGCACGCTGCTCGGGCAAGAAGTACTACAGCTGGTTCTACGCCGTGTACGACGTGTCGGACGGCACGCCCGAGCTCCGCAGGCCCGAGGACCCCGCCGACCTGCCGAAGGACGTCGACGACTTCGCCTCCCTGGCCCGGGCGCAGACCGCCGCGCACACCGAACTCCTGCGCACCGAGCACCTCAAGGGCGCGGGCTCCTACCGGCTGCGCGCCTGCCAGGTCGAGCCCGGCGTGGTGCTGGTCAGCGCCGCGCCCATGGAGGACATCGAGGACACGGTCGGGCAGCTGATCACGATCCAGGTCGTCACGTTCGGCGCTCGCGCTGCTGGCGCTGGTCGTCTTCGGCCGCGGGATGCTGCGCCGCGGCCTGAAGCCGCTCAGCGACATGGCGTCCACCGCGCACGGCATCACCTCGCACGACCTGACCGAGTCGGCGGCCCGGCTGCCGCTGCGCGCCGACGGCCGGGACGGCGGGCCCGAGGTGGACGAACTGCGCACCGCGTTCAACACGATGCTGGAGCACATCGACGACTCCCTCGCGGTGCGCGCGGAGGCCGAGCAGCGGCTGCGCCGCTTCGTCGCGGACGCCTCGCACGAGCTGCGCACCCCGCTGATGTCGGTACGCGGCTACGCGGACCTCTTCCAGTACGCCGCCGCCAACGCCCCCGAGGAACGCGACCGGCACCTGGCCCGGCTGCGCGCCGAGGCCGCCCGGATGGGCATCCTCCTGGACGACCTGCTGCTGCTCGCCCGGCTGGACGCGGCGGAGGTGGAGGCGCCGCTGCGGCTGGCAGGACGCCGACCTGGCGGAGCTGGTGGGCCAGGCGGCGGACGCCTTCCGCGCGGGCCGCCGCCGACCACCCGCTGACGGTGCTCGCGGGTCCGGGGCCGGTGCGGCTGCGGATGGACCCGCTGCGCATCCGGCAGGTCGTCGACAACCTCCTGACCAACGCCGCCGTGCACACCCCGGCCGGGACGAAGGTGTCGGTGGAGGTGGCGGTCGCGCCCGGCGCGGCCGAGGTGCGGGTCGCCGACACCGGGCCGGGCATCCCGCCCGACGACCGGGCCCGCGTCTTCGACCGCTTCTACCGCGTCGACAAGGCCCGCAGCCGCGACCGCGGCGGCAGCGGCCTCGGCCTCGCGGTCGCCCAGTCCCTGGTCCGGGCGCACGGCGGCCGTATCGAGCTGGACCAGCGAGCCGGGGGCGACGGTCTTCACCGTCCGCCTGCCCGCTGAACGGGGAGGGGCTCCCGGCCGCCCCGGAGCCGGAAACAACCGCCGTCTAGACTCGTCCGGCAACAGCCCGTACGACCATGGCCAGCGCTTCCGCCAACCCGAAGGGCTCCGGCGCCTTGATACGGATCGAATCAGTCACCAAGCGGTACCCGGACGGCACGGTGGCGGTCGACCGGCTGTCCCTGGAGATACCCGACCGCTCGATCACCGTCCTCGTCGGACCCTCGGGCTGCGGCAAGACGACCACCCTGCGGATGATCAACAGGATGGTCGAACCGAGCGAGGGCACGATCCTCCTCGACGGCGAGGACATCCGGCGGCAGCCCGTCACCACCCTGCGCCGGTCCATGGGTTACGTCATCCAGAACGCCGGGCTCTTCCAGCACCGCACGATCCTCGACAACATCGCCACCGTGCCCCGCATGCTCGGCTGGGGCAAGCAGAAGGCCCGGGACCGGGCGGCCGAGCTGATGGAGCGCGTGGGCCTCGACGCCGCGCTCGCCAAGCGCTACCCGTACCAGCTCTCCGGCGGCCAGCAGCAGCGCGTCGGCGTGGCCCGGGCGCTCGCCGCCGACCCGCCGGTGCTGCTCATGGACGAGCCGTTCTCGGCGGTCGACCCGGTGGTGCGCAAGGGCCTCCAGGACGAACTGCTGCGCATCCAGGACGAGCTGGGCAAGACCATCGTCTTCGTCACCCACGACATCGACGAGGCGATCAAGCTCGGCACGATGGTCGCCGTGATGCGCACCGGCGGTCACCTCGCCCAGTACGCGCCGCCCGCCGAGCTGCTGTCCGACCCCGCCGACGCCTTCGTCGAGGACTTCCTCGGCGCCGACCGCGGCATCCGGCGGACTGTCGTTCTTCCCGTCCGCGCGGCTCGACGCTGACGACCGGCCCGGTCGATCCCGCTCGACGCCACGGCCGAGCAGATCGCCGCCGCGGCCGACGCCCCCTGGCTCCTGGTGACCGACGCGGACGGCAGGCCGCTCGGCTGGAGCGCGCCGCAGGACCTGACGGCCGGGGACATCGAGGCCGGACCGACTCCTGTCCTACGGGCGGCCGTTCGTGCCCGGCACCGACTCGCTGCGGGTCGCCCTCGACTGCGCCGTGCTCTCGCCCGACCGGCTGGGCCGTCGCCGTGGACGCCGACGGCCGGGTGACCGGCGTGGTCTCGCAGCAGACCATCGCCGAGGCGATCCGCAGCGCCCACGCGGCACGGCGCGACGACCGAGCGCCGACGACGCGAAGGTCGCCGGATGAGCGACTACCGTGAACGGCTTCTTCGACATCCCGAGCGACCTCCAGCACAGCTGGTTCGGGCTGATCGGGCTGCACCTGCGGGAGGCCCTGCTGCCGGTGCGGCCGGGCTGCTCCTGGCGCTGCCGATCGCCCAGCTGTGCGTGCGCTTCCGCTGGCTGTACCCGCCGGTGCTCGGCGTGACGACCGTGCTGTACGCCATCCCGTCGCTGGCCGTTCTTCGTCGTCCTCATCGACTACACCGGGCAGACCGAGCTCACCGTGATGATCCCGCTGGCCGTGTACAGCCTGGTGGTGCTCGTCCCGGCGATCGTCGACGGGGTGCGCTCGGTGCCCGCAGGAGACCCTGGCCGCCGCCACCGCCATGGGCTTCGGGCCCGTACGCCGTTACTTCCAGGTGCAGTTGCCGATCGCGGTGCCCGCGATCATCGCGGGCCTGCGGGTGGCGACCGTGTCGCAGCATCTGCCTGGTCAGCGTCGGCATGCTGATCGGCAACCAGGGCGCGCTCGGCAACCTGCTCGCCGACGCGCAGATCTACAACCGGCCCGAGCTCGCCTGTGAACTCCGTGATCACCACGGCCGTCCTGGCCGTCCTGCGTCGACGCCCTGCTGGTCCTGGTACGCGTGCTGCTGACGCCCTGGATGCCGCGCGGCACCGCGCCGGCGCCGCAAGCCGGCCGCGCACGGACACGCCCGCCCTCGAAGGACGTGGCCCGGTGAACGTACTCAACTTCATCAACGCCTTCTTCAGCGACAGCGCCCACTGGCACGGCTACGACGGCATCCCGCAGCGCCGGCTCGGGGAGCACGTCCAGTACACGCTGGAGGCGCTCGCGCCTCGCCGCCGCGATCGGACTGCCGATCGGCCTGGTCACCGGCCACTACGGGCGCGGCGGCAACGCCCTCGTCCCTGGTCGCCACCGCCGCCCGGGCGCTGCCCAGCTTCGGCCTGCTGGTGCTGATGACCATCCTGCTGGGCTTCGGCATGCTGCCCGTGATGATCCCGCTGGTCATCCTCGCGGTCCCGCCGATCCTGGTCACCACCTACGAGGCGATGCGCTCCGTCGACCCCTCGCCGGTGGACGCCGCGCGCGGCATGGGCATGCACGAGTCGCGGATCCTCTTCCAGGTGGAACTGCCGGTCGCGCTGCCGCTGATCCTGAGCGGCCTGCGCTCGGCGGCCATCCAGATCGTCTCCACGGCCACCATCGCCGCGTACGTCAGCCTGGGCGGTCTCGGCCGGTACATCGTCGACGGCCTTTACCAGCGCAACTACGAGAAGGTGGTCGGCGGCGCCACCCTGGTGGCCGTCCTCGCGCTGGTCACGCTCGCGCTGTTCTGGGCGGCGGCCCGGATCGCGGTGTCGCCGGGCGTGCGCAGCGAGATGACGGCCGAATTGGTGACCAAGCTGCTCTTGACTGACCGATTATGCCGCTGGCTTGGATCAGTGGGTGATTACTACACGGAAGAGCAGCACCCGGTCCATAACGAGGCACCCCGGCGCGGCAGCGGTCGCGCTCGCCGCGGCGGCGGCGCTGCTCGCGGGCTGTTCCTCCGGCGACACCTCCGACGACCCGCTCAAGGGCGGCGGAGGCCGAGGGCGACACCGTCGTCGTCGGCTCCAACAACTTCGCCGAGAGCATCCTGCTCGCCGACATCTACGGCGAGGCCCTCAAGGCCAAGGGCATCAAGGTCACCTACAAGCCCAACATCGGCAGCCGGGAGACCACGTACGGTCTGATGAAGAACGGCTCCGTCACCGTGCTGCCGGAGTACAACGGCTCCCTGCTGGCCTACCTGGACCCGAAGGCCAAGCCGAAGACGGTCGAGGAGACCACGACGGCCATCAAGGCCAAGCTCGACTCCAAGCTGACGCTGCTGAAGCCCTCGCCGGCCGCAGAACAAGGACTCCGTGACGGTCAACGCGCGAGACCGCGAAGAAGTACAAGCTGACCTCCGACTCCGTCCATCGCGGACCTCAAGGACGTCGCCAAGGACCTGGTGTTCGGCGGCTCGCCGGAGTTCCAGACCCGGCACCAGGGCCTGGCGGGCCTGAAGTCGGTGTACGGGCTGGAGTTCAAGTCGTTCAAGTCCCTCGACGCGGGTGGTCCGCTGACCCAGACGGCGCTGAAGAAGAACACCGTGCAGGCCGCGGACCTCTTCACCACCGACCCGACCATCGCCAAGGAGAAGTTCGTCGTCCTGAAGGACCCGGAGAACCTCTTCGGCTTCCAGAACGTGCAGCCGCTGGTCCGCAAGGGCGAGCTGTCCAAGGAGGGCGTCGCCGCACTCGACGCGGTCTCGGCCAAGCTCGACACGGCCGACGCTGCTCGACCTGGACGCGCAGGTACAGCTCGAGAAGAAGGACCCGCTGGACGTGGCCAAGGCATGGCTGAAGTCGGCGGGCCTGAACTGACGCTCCGGCCCCGCGGCCCGGGCGGTGCGCACCGCCCGGGCCGCGCGAGGTCTCTCTAGGCCTGGACGGCCGACGCGATCAACTGGTCGATCAGGGCGATCAGCACGTCCCGGCACGACTCACGGTCCCGCGCGTCGCACAGCAGCACCCGCACGTGCTCCGGCACCGCGAGCGCGTCCCGGATCTCCTCGGTCGGGTACGGGTGCTTCCCGTGGAAGCCGTTGACCCCGACGACGAACGGGATGCTCCCGGCGCTCGAAGAAGTCGATCGCGGCGAAGCTGGACTCGGGTCTGCGGACGTCGACCAGGACCACGGCGCCGAGCGCGCCGAGCGCCAGGTCGTTCCACATGAACCAGAACCGCTGCTGCCCCGGCGTACCGAACAGGTACAGCACCAGCTCCCGGCTGATGGTGATTCGGCCGAAGTCCAGGGCCACGGTGGTGGCCCGCTTCTCCTCGATGCCGTCGAGGTCGTCGATGCCCAGACCGGCGATGGTCAGGGGTTCCTCGGTGCGCAGCGGGGCGATCTCGCTGACCGACCCGACCATGGTGGTCTTGCCGACGCCGAAACCCCCGGCGATGAGGATCTTGACCGTGTCGGGTGCCGAGGACGCGTCAGTGGCGGTGTCAGAGCCGGCCAAGGCCGTCCCTCACTTTCTGCAGCAGGTCCAGGTCCGGAGTGGTACGGGAGACGAGGCGCGGCGGACGGACGGTGATCCGGCCCGCCTCCAGCAGGTCGCAGAGCAGGATGACGACCACGCTCACCGGCAGGTCGAGCCGGGCGGCCAGCTCCGCCACGGCGAGCGGCTCGGCACACAGCCGGAGGATCCGGGTGTGCTCGGGCTGGCACCGGGCCGCGGCGGCCGGGGGCGGATCGACCGCGGTCACCGTCGCGATGAGCGTGAAGTCGGCGCGGCTGGGCCGGGTCCGGCCGCCGGTCAGAGCGAACGGCCGGACGAGCCGGCCCGCCGAGTCGCCTTCGCCCACCTCACACGCCTGGGTCGACGACGGGTCCGGCCATGCCCCGCGGTGCCGCGCTGCAGGTGCTCGCCGATCTTCTTCACCAGCATGTTCATCTGGTACGCCACCACACCGACGTCCGCGCCCGGCCCGGTGAGCACGACCAGATGGGCGCCGGGCCCGGCGGAGGTCAGGATCAGATAGCTGTTGGCCATCTCGATGAGCGCCTGGCGCACCGGACCGCCCCGGAAGTCCATGCTGACGCCCTTGCTGAGGCTCATCAGACCGGACGCGGTCGCCGCGAGCCGCTCGGCGTCGTCGCGCAGGAATCCGGTGGACTTGCTGACCACCAGGCCGTCCTCGGAGAGCACCACGGCCTGGTTCACGTCGGCGACCCGCTCCACGAGTCCGGTCAGCAACTGGTCGAGCTGGGTGTGCGTGGCGGGGATGGGGCGTGTCATGGCGGTGTCCTTGTGGCGTCAGCGGTCGGCGGGCGGAGTCGAGGGGACGGGATCAGGGAGGCCTGCCGGGGTGGTGCGGCCGCGGCGGCGGCCTCGTCGGGCGGCGGCTCGGCGTCGTCGTCGCGGGCCCGGAGCGTGCCGCGCTGGAAGCCGGCCAGGGAGGAGGCGGCGGCTTCCGCGGTGAAGTCGTCGAGGGAGCCGTCGTCGCGGCGGGCGCGGCCTCCTCGCGCAGTTCCTCCACCAGGCTGGTCTGCGGCACGCGGCGGGGGAGCGGCGTGAGACCGTCCCGGCGGGGGATGACCGTCCGGGCCGCCGACGAGCGGCCGGGGCTCGCGCGTGGAACCGGCGGCGCGCCGCGGCGCCCGTCCGGCGCCTTGGCGTCCTCGGCGTCCGGCGTCCACCGAACTCCGCCCGCTCCCCGGACTTCGCCCGTCGCCCGGACTTCGCCCGTCCTCCGGGCTGCCGCCGTCCTTCGGACCGCCCGCGCCCCCCGGGCCGTCGGGGGCCGTCGGGCCGTTCGTGCCGCCGATGTCCTTCACGTCCCGCGCGGCCGGCTTGCCGGTCCCGGTCACCGGGATCTCCCGCACCACGATGTCGTGCGGGATCAGCACGATCGCCGTGGTCCCGCCGTACGGCGACGAGCGCAGGGTGACGGTGATGCCGTGCCGGTGGGCCAGCCGGGCGATCACGAACATGCCGAGCCGCAGGTCGTCGGCGAGCGCCACCACGTCGAACTGCGGGGGCACCGCCAGCTGTTCGTTGAAGGACGCGTAGTCCTCCTCGGACATGCCGAGGCCGCGGTCCTCGACCTCGACGGCCAGGCCCTTGGCCACCATCGCGGCCCGCACCCCGACCGGGCTCGGGGCGGGGGAGTACGCGGTCGCGTTGTCGATCAGCTCGGCCAGCAGGTGGATGACGTCGGCCACCGCGGGCGGCGCGACGTACACCTCCTCCTCGGTGTGCACCTCCACCCGCTGGTACTCGGCGACCTCGCCGACCGCACTGCGCAGGATGTCGATCAGCGCGACCGGCTCGCTCCAGCTGCGGCCGGGCCGCTCGCCGCTGACGATGACGAGGTTCTCCTCGTAGCGGCGCAACTGGCTGGCCGTGGAGTCCAGTTCGTACAGGCCCTTGAGGATGTCGGGGTCGCTGTGCTCGCGCTCCAGCGCGTCGAGCTTGCTCAGCTGGAGGTTGACCAGGTTCTGGCTCTGCCGGGCGATGCCCAGGATGATCTTCTGGAAGCCGCGCCGGGTGTCGGCGAGTTCGACCGCGGTGTGCACGGCCGTGCGCTGGGCGGTGTTGAACGCCCGGGCCACCTGGCCGAGTTCGTCGTGGCCGTAGTCCAGCTCGGCGTCGCCGACTCCGGGTCGACCGTCTCGCCCCGCTCCAGCCGCGCCACCACGTCGGGCAGCCGCTCCTGCGCGAGGCTGACGGCGGCCCGGCGCAGGCCGCGCAGCCGCCGGGACAGCGAGCGGGTGATCCGCCAGGACATGCCGACGCACAGCAGCAGCGCGAGCAGCCCGCCGGCGCTCAGCAGCGCTGCCTTGAGCAGCAGGGCGTCCGCCTTGTCGGCACTGCGCTCCAGCAGCCCCGTCGTCTGCTGCTGGATGAGGCTCGCGTACTGCTCGGACAGCTTGTCCATCGCGGCGTTCCACCGCTTCTGCGCGTCGGGCAGGGCGATCCGGTCCGCGTCGGCACTGGAGTTGCGGGCCGCCAGCACCTGGTCCTCGACGGCCTGCAGCGTCTGCCACTCCGGGCTCGCCAGGATCCGCTCGGTCTCTGCCTTGGCCTTGCCGGTCAGCTGGGGCACGACCTGGTCCTGGACCAGCCAGCGCCGGGTGTTCACGAGCTCCGCGAACTGCGCCCAGGTCTTGTCGTCCAGATGCCCGGACGGCCAGGCCAGGGTCAGCTGCGCGTCCTCCCGGGAGACCAGCTCCGCCGCGTGCTCCAGCCCGACCAGCGGGCCGGCCTGCGAGGTGAGGTCGCCGTCGTCGACCTGGGAGAGCTCCTGGAAGGCGTGGATCTGGTCGTCGATGATCGAGGAGTACTGGTCCAGCGCCTGCTGGGAGGTGATGTCGGTGGGGTCGTCCACCTGGTCCCGGTAGTACTCCAGGCTGCCCACCGAGCCCAGCACCGAGTACAGCCGGTCGGAGACGCGGGAGGGCGCCTTCTCGATCGCGTCCGACTGCCCGACCAGCTTGCGCGACCGCCTTGTCGGTCTGCCTCGCGCTGCGCGTCGAGTGCGGCCCGGGAGCCCTGCGGCGTGGCCAGCCAGGCGGCCGACAGGCTGCGCTCCCGCTGCAGGGCGAGCGTCGCGTCGGTGCCCATGGCGCCGGTCGACCGGCTCAGCTCCGTCTGGTCGACGCAGCCGCAGGCCCTCCGAGAACATCTGGATCGTCGTCACACCCCACATGGCGGCGAGGGTGACGCTGGGCACCAGGGCCAGGAGCACCAGGGAGAGGCGTATGGAGCCGAGACGGCGCCGGGCACCTGTCCGTCGAGACATCGTCGTCCTAGGGCGATCAGCAAAGAGCGAGGAACGGGGAGGCGGAACGGTCGGGGAGGGTGGGGGACGGGTGCGGTGGTGGGGGTGCGGGCGTGCCGGGGGCGGCACATGGGATGCGCAGGATGTTATCCGTACAAGTGGGCGTGCGGGCCGGGCCTGACCGAATCTTTGGCGACACCGTCACAGGAAGTGCCCGGTCACCGGGTTCCGGCGGCGGCGAACTGCGCCACCGCGGACACGTTCGACCTGGTCACGAACGCCGGACCGGTGAGCACGGGGGCCACTCCGCCGCCGCTGATGTTGCCGTTGGTCCGGTACAGCCACAGGGCGTCCACCGCGAGGTAGCCCTGCAGATACGGCTGCTGGTCCACGGCGAACTGCACGTCCCCGTTCTGGACCGCCTCGACCAGGTCCTTGTTGAGGTCGAAGGTGGCGACCTCGGCTCTGCTGCCTGCCTGCCGTACGGCCTTGACCGCGCTGAGCGCGAACTGGGCGCCCAGGGTGACGACCTCGTCGATGCTCGGGTCCTGCCGCAGCCGGGACGTGATCGCGGCGGTCACCGCGTCCATGTCGGTGCCGTCCACGTACAGGTTGTCGGTGTCGCCGCGGAACGTCTTCTTCACGCCGGCACAGCGGGCCTCCAGCGCGACGTTGCCCCGCTCGTGCACCACGCACAGGGTGTGCTTGGCCTTGAGCTCGTCCAGCTTGTCGCCGACGGCCCGGCCCGCGACGGACTCGTCCTGGCCGAAGTACTCCAGGAGCCCCGTCGGCCGCCAGGCGTCGATACCGGAGTTGAGCCCCACGACGGGTATGCCGGCCGCCTTGGCCTGGGCGACCGGGCCTCTCATCGCCGCCGGCTTGGCCAGCGTCACGGCGATGCCGTCGACCTTGTCGCGGACCGCTTCGCGCACCAGCTGTGGCCTGCGCGGCCGGGTCGGAGTCACCGGCGTACGTCAGGTCGATGCCGTCCTTGGCGGCCGCCGTCTCGGCGCCCTTGCGCACCAGGTCCCAGAAGGCGTCGCCCTCGCCGCCGTGCGTGATGAGGGCGACCTTCATCCCGGCGCCGGACCTGCCTGCCGCGTCCGCCCCGTCATCGGCCGCGCCGAGGGCGGAGCAGCCGGACACCAGCAGACACACGGCGGACGCCAGGGCCACGAATCGGGCGAGTCTCAGGGCGGTGGGCGGCGGGGGCGGAGTGTTCATGGGGGGCGGACCTCGCTGTGCGGCCGAGCAAGAGCAGGGTGAGAGCACAGCGGGGCCGTGGACGTGCACGACCCGATGACTCTCGCTGGCCCGGAGCCAACCGTGTGTGACCACTGGTCGTCAAGTGAGCGGCCACAAGCCGTGAGTTGCTGCTGCCGCATCGTGATGATCCGTCCGACGGGCCGAACGACGAGGTCAGGGTCCCTTTACCCGGCTACGGCTTGCGCGCCACCGCCCCGTACATCGCGATGCCCTCGCCCCGGACGGCGCCGCCCTCGTTTTCCGTACCGTCCGTGCGGTTCGGACGCCACTTGTGGACCTGCGTGATGCCGGGCTCCACCGGGGCGAGCCCCTCGGAGAACTCCGCGGCCTCGACGAGGGTGCACAGCCGCATCGGCATGCCGCGCGCGGCGTACTCAGCGGGTCCAGGAGCCGGCGGACGATGCCGACGGCGTCGTGCTCGTCCACCATGAAGACCCTGGCAGAGCGTGAGGCGAGCGGGTCGTTGTCGACGTGGACGACCCGCGCCCCGGGCGCCGCCTCCTGGGCGATCTCGTGCGGTTGGGGGAGGTCGGGGTGCCGGTGCCGATGTCGAGGAACTGGCGTATCCCCGCCTCCGCGGCGAGACACCGGACGGCGCGGTGCAGGAAGTCGCGGCCGGCCCGCATGTGGACCGGCAGGGCGGGCCATTCACGGCACATGGCCTCGCCCGCCTCCCGGTCGGCGGGATGGTTGCCGTCGCCGCCGAGGATGTCGTCGTGGATCCGGCGCCCTCCGCGGCACCTGTCAGCCCGTCAGGACCGGCAGCGTCCGATGGCCGTGGGAGATGAACGAGTCCACCGGCCGCAGCTCGTCCCCCGGTACGGCGAGGGCCAGGCCGGGGAACCGTTCGAACAGCGCCGGCAGGGCCACGCGCGCCTCCAGCCGGCCGAGCGGGGCGCCCAGGCAGTGGTGGACGCCGTACCCGAAGGCCAGATGGTCCTTCGCGGCGCGGGTCACGTCGAAGGCGGCGGCGTCCGGGCCGTGATGCTCCGGGTCGCGTCCGGCGGCGGCGTACGAGGCGAGGATCGCCTCGCCCTTGCGGATCACCGCGCCCTCCGGGCCGCCCAGTTCGCCGAGGGGGAGGTCCTCGACGGCGTACCGCAGCGGCAGGCTGGCCACCGGTGCCTCGGCCCGCAGGGTCTCCTCGATCACGTCGTCCCAGGAGGCGCGCCCGCTGCGCACGTGCGCGAGCTGGTCGGGGTGGGTGAGCAGCGCGTGGACGGCGTTGTCGAGCAGATTGACCGTCGTCTCGTGACCCGCGCTGATCATCAGCATCAGCGTGTCGAGCAGTTCCTGCTCGCTGAGCCGCGTGCCGCTCTCCTCCTCGTGGGCCGCGATCAGCGCGGAGGTCAGATCGTCGCCGGGGGCGGCCCGTTTCGCGGCGACGAGTTCGCCGAGGACCGCGTAGAACCGGGTGTAGATGTCGGCGACCTCGGCCGCGTCGGCCGAGGTGTGGAAGACGCCGTCCACCACGACCCGCAGCTCGTCCCCCAACTCCTCGGGCAGTCCGAGCAGTTCTCCGATGACCTGGATGGGCAGCGGATAGCAGAACTCCTCCCGCAGATCTACCGCGTGGCCGTCCGCTCCACCGCCGGTCCCGGCCTTGGCGACCCGGTCGAGCAGCGTCGCGGTGATCTCCTCGATCCGAGGGCGCAGCGCGGCGGTGCGGCGGCCGGTGAACGCCTTGGAGACAAGGGTGCGCAGCCGTTTGTGATCGGTGCCGTAGGCCGTGAACATGTTCTGCACCGCGACCCAGGTGAACAGCGGCCAGTCCGCCGATACCTCGCCGTCGATCCAGCGCCGCCAGTGCCGGCGCGGGTCCTTCGACACCCGCGGGTCGGTGAGCAGCCGCTTCAGAAGCGGGGTGCTGCTGACTGCCCAGGCCGGGACGCCGTGGGGGAGTTCGACAGGGGCGACGGGTCCGCGCTCGCGGATCCGGGAGGCCTCGCCGTGGATGTCGCGGCCGGTCGGGTCGATCACTAGCGGGTGGGTGAATTCCATCGGACTCTCCCTGGGGTGACGGCTGTTCGTACGGCGCGCGTACACCTCGTGGGCGAGAGCGCGACACGTCCAGCCAAGTGGCCGCGGCCGGGCGACGCCAGGGGGTGACGGATCACTGACCTGATTCAGGCGGTCTGGCCGGTCTCCCGCTCCAGGGGGTGCGCCACGGCCTGTGCGGCCCGTGCCTGCTTCCTGCGCTGCCGTCGGCTGATGCGTGGCTCCTGGTCCGGGAGCCAGCCGAAGGTGAGGCAGCTGCCGAGGACGCCCAGGAGCAGGCCCACGAAGAAGCCGCCCAGGTTGGAGGTCAGCCAGGTTCCCAGGGAGACCAGTACCCCGATGACCGAGTAGAACAGGCGCTGCGAGGGGTTGAAGAGGATCAGCACGCCGCACAGCACCATCACGGCCGGGAGCAGATAGCCGGCCAGACCCTGCATGCCGACGTGCAGGATGACGTCCAGCGACGCCTTGAGGGTGAGCAGGACCTCCGCCCCGCCCAGGGCGAGCAGCAGCCCGCCCCAGAAGGGACGGCCGGCCCGCCACTGGCGGAAGGCGGGCCGGATGGTGCCGCGTGGACCGCCGGGCATCAGCAGCCCGACCCGCTGAAGCCCAGTTTCAGCCCCGGCAGCTTGAACACACCGGCCGTCGTGGCGTAGTTGGTCTGCCGCAGGTTGGCGATGCGCACGGTGTCGGACTGCTGGCTGAACACGCCCTTCGGCCCGCGGCCCATCGGCCCGGCCTTGTCGAGCGTGCTGGCGTCGTTGCCGATCTCGATGTTGTTGAAGGCCGCGTCGCCCGTGAGCTCGGTGGAGTCGGTGGTCAGGTCGCTGGCCCGGACCTTCTCCGCACCCTCACCCGCCCTGATGATCAGGTTCGTGCCGCCCAGGTCCACGCTCTGGCACAGCTTGGTGAGCGTCGCGTTCTTGATCACGGACGTGACGACCAGCACCTGACCGCCGGTCTCACCCGCGTTGGGGCTGCCCTCGGCCATCTCGTCCAGACCGCCGAACTGCGCGAAGCCGGTGCCGTTCAGCTCGGTGGCGGTGACCGTGAAGGGCATGCCGGAGATGGCGAACTGCACGCCCAGCGCCCCCTCGGCGGTGAGGATCGCGAGGCCGGCGGCGACCAGGGTGGCCGGCACCGCCATCACCGCGGCCCGGCGTGCCCGGACCCGCCCGCGGCGCGCGGGAACGTCACTGACGTCCGCGGCGGCGGAGCGCTTCCGGTCTTTCGGGTGTGTGCTCGGCGGAGGAGGTCATGTCTGCTCCAGGTGCATGTCGGTGCGGATCGGACTTCGGTGGCGCGCTGCCCTGGCGCGGACATCGACCGCGTACGCACGTCTCCCCGCAACTCCCGGGGGTTGCAAGGGCCTTCTCGTTACGCCGCAGTAGCCGACTCGGAAGTTACCGGGGGTTACATGAAGGGTCAAGGGAAGTGTGAACAAAGAGTGTTGAATGTGCGCCGCATGTGAGTCACCGTCGCTCGGAAAGTCGCAGCGCAAGCACAACTCCCTTGCGAAGCCTTGACGTTGACTGACCGGTAGGTCTACAACTCTCCTCGTCTCACCGGATCCGTGGCGCCGGATCCGCCGCGCGGCATCGTCCGTATGTCCCGGACCCCGCCCGTCCCGTACGGGCATCTCGCCGCCCGGTGAGTTCGCACGGGCTTTCCATCGCCCGAGTCCGATCCTCCACGGCACGGTCGCTTCCCCTAAACCGTGCCATCAGCCCCCCACCCGGCCCGGCCGGAGCCGCGTCCCCGTGCGTGCCTCCGACAGGTGACCGGCCTGCCGTTGCCGGTCCGTCACGTACGGAGAAGGCGTAACGGGCCGGCAACGGCGGACGCCGACGTGCGTCCACCCCCCTCACCCCGCTTCGGAAAGAGGTACACCCGCATGCGTACGCGCACCCTGCTCACCTTCACCGCCGCAGTCGCCGCCCTGGGCCTCGCCGCCCCCGCCTCGGCGGCCGACACCCCGGTCCTGACCACCACCGACGGCGCGGCCGTCGCGGTCGGCGACGTCCTCGACGCGTCCCTGGCGAGTGGCACCGCCGCCACCTTCTACTCCAGCGCGACCGGCACCAGCGGCATCTCGTGCACATCGTCGGCGTTCTCCGCCAAGGTCACCGACAACCCTGCCGCTCCGGGCACCGCCACCGAGTCCCTGGCCTCGCACACCTTCGACACCAGCGGCTGCACCGCCAACGTCACCGGGGTGCTCGGCGTCAGCGGCATCACCGTCGACAACCTGCCCTACACCACCAGCGTGTCCTCCGACGGCACCGTCTCCGTGACCCCTGGCGCGAGCTCCGCCATCCAGTCCACGGTCAAGCTGCGCACCCTGCTCGGCACCATCACCTGCGTCTACCAGACCCCCAGCCTGAGCGGCACGGCGAGCAACGCCGACAACAGCATCGCCTTCGCCAACCAGCAGTTCACGAAGGCGTCCGGCTCGTCGCTGTGCTTCAGCCAACGCCTACTTCACCGCCAAGTACGCCCCGGTGAACAAGGGGGGCGTCGCCGTCAACGTCAACTGACGTCAAACAGAGCGCCGGTTCATCGCCGGCGCAGCCGTGCGCACGAGGGCGGCGCCGCCGGTGAGCACCAGCACCGCTGCGGCGCCGCCCGCCAGCATGGGCGTGGACGGGCCCGAGGAGGGGTCGGAGGTGGAGGCCACCGGGGTGTGGTCGCCCTGCGGCTGCGGGCCGGTGGTCTTCTCGCCCGGCTCCTCTCCCCGGGCCTCTTCCTTCTCGCTCCTCCTTCTGCCCCTGCTCCTTCTTGTTCTCGCTTCTCGCTCTTCTTCTGCTCCTGCTTCTCCCGAGGCGCGGCGTCCTCCTCCGAAGACACCGCCTCCTTCTCCGGGAACACCACGTCCGAACACGAGTAATAGGTGTCCGGCGTGCTGCTGTTCTGCCAGACCGTGTACAGCACGTGCCGCCCGGTCCGGTCGGAGGGCAGAGTCGCATCGAGGCGGTACGCGCCGTCCGTCAGGGCCGGGTCCGTCACCTCCGCGAACGGCTTCTCGGGCAGGTCGGACCACGACAGCGGGCCGCGTCGGGTCGTAGCCGGGCTTCGTCAGGTACATCCGGAACGTGCCGGTGTGCGGGATCGTCGAGACGTACCGCATGGTCAGCGTCGCGCCGGGCGTCATCCGGGTCGACGGCCAGTCGGCGCGGGCGAGGTCGAGGCCCCGGTAGGCGGGCAGGCCCCCGCTGCACAGCTTCCCGTCGGGAACGACCTGCCGGTCCCGGCCGTTCACGTTCGCCACCCGCAGGTTGTCCCACGCCGTGAAGGGCGCGCCGTTCGCGGCGAGGGCCGCGCGGCACGCCGTCGAGCCCGCGCGCTCGCCGCCCTCGGGGGAGCAGGCCACCACCCGGCTCACCGGATCCGTCGGCGCACCGTGCGCCCGCGCCGGCCCCGCCGCCCACAGGGGCAGCAGCAGCGGGGTCACGAGGGCGGCCGCGAGTGCGGTGCGGTGTGCGGTCGTACGGAGCATCCGTCTGCGTCTCCTCGGCCGGGGCGGCAACGGTCGGTAGTGCAGTACGGGAAACCGGCCCGGCGCGTTCACCACGCACGGCCTGTTCGAAAGAGGCGCCCTTCCGCTCAACTGCCCGCCATAGAGGGTGGTGTTTCCGGCCGGATCGAGGGTTTCCCCCGTATCCCGATGACCTTCCCTTTGCCTATCGTTCGACCACAGCCGACCCACAGGTAACCCCGAACGGGTCCGCTCGCCTTCTCGCGCCTGGCCGGCCATCGCGTCGCTTTTCGAACGACCCCCCTCCGCTTCGACGACGAAGCGCCTCCACCGCCGCTCCGCGCAGCCCGGAGTCCGGCCACGAAAGGCAACGACCGTGCGTACCTCCCCAGAGCTCAGACGGAAGCTGATATCCGTCGCCGCCGTCTCCGCCGCCCTGCTGACGGCCGCCCCCGCCTCGGTCGCCGTCGCCCAGGAGCCCGCCCCCCGGCCGGCCACCGTCCCGGCCGCCCAGACCGAGGCCGCCCCCGGCACCCCGGCCGAGCGCCTCATCGTCGGCTACAAGTCCGGCGCCACCGAGGCCAAGTCGAACAAGGCCGCGGCCGCCGACGCCGCGGCCAAGGCCGAGGAGACCGGCGAGGACGTCGACTTCCAGCGCCGCCTCGGCACCGGCGCCGCCCTCGTCGAGCTGGGCACGAACCCCACCCGGTCGGACGTCGTCGACGTCGTCGCCCAGTACCAGGCCGACCCGCAGGTCGCCTACGTCGTCCCGGACCGTCTGAACAAGCCGACGGCCGTCACCCCGAACGACACCGAGTACAGCAAGCAGTGGGACCTGTTCGAGTCCACCGCGGGCATGAACGTCCCGGGCGCCTGGGACACCACCACCGGCGCCGGCGTCACCGTCGCCGTCATCGACACCGGCTACGTCACCCACTCCGACCTGGCCGCGAACATCGTCGGCGGCTACGACTTCATCTCCGACACCGCTGTCTCCGTCGACGGCAACGGCCGTGACAGCAACCCGGCCGACCCGGGCGACTGGTACAACGCCGACGAGTGCGGCCAGGGCATCGCCGGCCTCCGGCTCCTCCTGGCACGGCACCCACGTCGCCGGCACCATCGCCGCGGCCACCGACAACGGCAAGGGCGTCGCCGGCATCGCCCACGGCGCGAAGATCTCCCCGGTCCGCGTCCTCGGCAAGTGCGGCGGCTACGACTCCGACATCATCGACGCCATCACCTGGGCGTCCGGCGGCACGGTCTCCGGCGTCCCCGCCAACACCAACGTCGCCAAGGTCATCAACATGAGCCTGGGCGGGGGCGGCGCCTGCTCCACCGCCACCCAGAGCGCCATCACCGGCGCCGTGAACCGCGGCACCACGGTCGTCGTCGCGGCCGGCAACGAGAACCAGAACGCCTCCAACTCCTCCCCGGCGAACTGCAACAACGTCATCAGCGGTCGCCGCGACCAACCGCGCGGGCAGCCGTGCCTCCTACTCCAACTACGGCTCGATCGTCGACATCTCCGCCCCCGGCGGCGAGACCCGGACCTCCGCCGCGGACGGCATCCTGTCCACGCTGAACTCCGGCTCGAAGACGCCGTCCAGCGAGAACTACGCCTACTACCAGGGCACCAGCATGGCCACCCCGCACGTCGCGGGCCTGGCCGCGCTGCTGAAGTCGGCGAACTCCGCCCTCACCCCGGCCCAGATCGAGTCGGCCATCAAGGCCAACGCCCGTGCCCTGCCCGGCACCTGCTCCGGCGGCTGCGGCGCGGGCCTCGCGGACGCCGCCAAGACGGTCCAGGCCGTCAAGGGCGGTACGTCCACCGGCACGACCTTCTCCAGCACCACCCGCCGTCGCCGTCCCGGACAACGGCGCCGCGATCGAGTCGCCGATCAGCGTCAGCGGCCGCAGCGGCAACGCCCCTTCGGCCCTCCAGGTCGGCGTCGACATCACCCACACCTACCGCGGCGACCTCGTCATCGACCTCGTCGCGCCGGACGGTTCGAGCGTACCGCCTGAAGTCCGCCGCGTCGGACTCCGCCGACAACGTGAACACCACCTACACGGTGAACGCCTCCGGCGAGAGCGCCGACGGCACCTGGAAGCTGCGCGTCCAGGACACGGCGGCCCAGGACACGGGCACGCTCAACAGCTGGAAGCTGACCTTCTGATTCCTCCCTCGGACCTTCCACGGGAACGCTGAACGGGGCAGGCCACAAGCGGGCGGGCCAGCCGGTGCGGATGGGGCACCGGCCGGCCCGCCCTTTACGTCTGCCCGCACAACCCCCACAGTTAGATACCGAACGCGCTGTTTTCTTTCACCAGTTGCGATTGTTTTGCCGGATGTGCACCCAAACTCCGGCACACTGGTGTGGTGAGCGCCGTCTCAGGGTGAGTTATCGTGTACGGGGGGTAAAAACAAACGGCATGACCCGTTCATTTCCGTCCCGGGAGAGTTCAGCCGATGGCGAGGCAGTTGCGAGCCGAGCAGACCCGCTCGACGATCATCACGGCCGCCGCCGATCTGTTCGACCGTCACGGCTACGAATCGACCAGTCTCAGCGACATCGTGGAGCACGCCCAGGTCACCAAGGGCGCCCTGTACTTCCACTTCGCGGCGAAGGAGGACCTCGCCCACGCCATCCTCGAACTCCAGTCGCACGACCGCCCGGCCGGTTGGCGACGGAGACCGACAACCGCGGCTACACCTCACTGGAGGCGCTGATGCGCCTCACGTTCGGCATCGCCCGCATGTCCGTCGAGGGACCCGGTCCTGCGGGCCGGCCTGCGGCTCGCCACCGGCGGGATCCGGCTCCGGCCGCCGCTGCAGCCACCCCTTCACGGAGTGGCTGGACATCGTCACGCACCGGCTCCTCGGCGCGGTCAAGGAGTCCGACGTCCACCCGGACATCGACGTCGACGTCGTGGCCCACTCCCTCGTCTGCTTCTTCGTCGGCACCCGCGTCGTCGGGCCGCTCCCTCGAGCCCGTCGCCCGCCAGCCCCGCCGGGCGGCCGAGATGTGGCACATCACTCATCCGCGGCTTGGTCCCCGTGACCCGCCGCGCCCGCTATCTGACGCCTGGCGGCCCGCCTGGAGCGGGAGATCGCGCCGGTCTGACCGGGTGGGCTCAGGCTCGGACGGGGCCGGCCGCGGCATCAGGCCCGCGCGCTACGGTGAACCGCATGCCCGACACCCCCTCCGCGCCCCTGCTCCTCGGCAACCAGCCCGGCTCGTTCCCCCACAGCGTGCTGGCCGAGCGGCACCCCGCGATCATCCGGCAGGTCCGCGAGGCCTTCCCGTACGAACCCGGGCAGCACCGCGCGCTCGACGACGCTGCTGGCGAACTGCACCGAGGGCGTGATCGAACCGCTCCCCGCCGACGCGCACGACCGGGACCACTGGGAGGCCTGGGGGATGCGCGCGTACGCCGGCCGCTCCTGGTTCGACGTACCGTGGCTGTGGGCCGAGAGCTGGTTCTACCGCCGACTGCTCGAAGCCGTCGGCTACTTCGGCCCGGGCCCCTGGCAGGGCATCGACCCCTTCCGCCCCTTCAAGACGGGCCGAACTCGACTCCGCCGAGACCGACGAGGAACTGGCCGCACTCGACGACCTCGCGAACCGGCCCGCCGACGAACAGGGACCAGGCCCTGCTGCACGGCTCGCTCTGGGGCAACCGAGCCGACCTCGGCTTCCGTCTCTCCGCCGAGGGCGGCACGGGCCGCGGACGCCGCACCCCGGCCTCGTGGCCGACGACAGCGACGAACTCTGGTCACTGCTCCCGCAGCACCGGCACGGGCACCCTGTGCCTGGTCGCCGACAACGCGGGCCGCGAACTCGTCCCCGATCTGCTGCTCATCGCCCACCTCCTGGCGCACGGGCGCATCGGACGGGCCGTCCTGCACATCAAGCCGTACCCCTACTACGTCTCCGACGCCACGCACCGCCGACGTCGTCGACGCCCTGCGCCGGCTGCACCGGCGCCGGGGGAGCGGCCGCCGACCACGGACGGCAGCTGTGGTCGGCCCTGGCCGACGGCCGCCTCACCCTCCGGGCCCACCCCTTCTCCTGCGCCCCGCTGCCGTACGAGGAGATGCCCGGCGACCTGCGCGCCGAGTTCGCCTCGGCCACGCTCACGATCTTCAAGGGCGACCTCAACTACCGCCGTCTGGTGGGCGACCGGCGCTGGTCCCCGACCACTCCCTTCACGGACGTCACCGCGTACTTCCCCGGCCCGGTCGCCGCCCTGCGCACCCTGAAGTCCGACGTGATCACCGGCCTCGACAGCCGGATGGAGGCCGAGCTGGTCGCGGCTCAGGACCAGCGCTGGCGCACCAGCGGCACGCACGCGCTGATCCAGGTACGGGACGCCCGGTAGAGGCGGCGGCCCGAGGCGGCCCGAGGCGGCCCGACGGACGAACGTCACAAGGACCGGCCGGAACTCCCGTATTCAACGCTGATTCACGCGATGGTGTGATCATGTCCGGCCCCGCGGATGCCACCGCGGGGCGCCGGGTAGGGCCCGGCCATGACGCAGCCGTTCGAACTCCCGCACTTCTACATGCCGCACCCCGCGCGGCTGAACCCCCATCTCGACGAGGCCCGCGCCCACTCGACGCGAGTGGGCGCGCGAGATGGGCATGCTGGAGGGATCCGGCGTCTGGGAGCAGGCCGACCTCGACGCGCACGACTACGGCCTGCTCTGCGCCTACACCCACCCCGACTGCGACGGCCCCGCCCTCTCCCTCATCACCGACTGGTACGTGTGGGTCTTCTTCTTCGACGACCACTTCCTGGAGATGTTCAAGCGCAGCCAGGACCGCGTCGGCGGGCAAGGCCCACCTGGACCGGCTGCCCCTGTTCATGCCGCTGGACCTCTCGACTCCCGTGCCGGAGCCGGAGAACCCGGTCGAGGCGGGCCTCGCCGACCTGTGGGCGCGCACGGTGCCCGCGATGTCCGCAGGACTGGCGCCGCCGCTTCGCCGTGGCCACCGAGCACCTTCTGAACGAGTCCATGTGGGAGCTGTCCAACATCAACGAGGGGCGGATCGCCAACCCCGTCGAGTACATCGAGATGCGCCGCAAGGTGGGCGGCGCCCCCTGGTCGGCGGGGCTCGTGGAGTACGCGACCGCCGAAGTGCCCGCCGCCGTCGCCGGGACGAGGCCGCTGCGGGTGCTGATGGAGACGTTCTCCGACGCCGTGCACCTGCGCAACGACCTGTTCTCCTACCAGCGGGAGGTCGAGGACGAGGGCGAGCTCAGCAACGGCGTGCTCGTCCTGGAGACCTTCTTCGGCTGCACCACCCAGGAGGCCGCCGACACCGTCAACGACGTCCTCACCTCCCGCCTCCACCAGTTCGAGCACACCGCGTTCACCGAAGTGCCCGCGCGTGGCCCTGGACAAGGGGCTCGCCCCGGACGAGGTCGCGGCCGTCGCGGCGTACACGAAGGGGCTGCAGGACTGGCAGTCCGGCGGCCACGAGTGGCACCTGCGCTCCAGCCGCTACATGAACGAGAACGCGCGCGGCAGCAAGCCCTGGCCGGGCTGCAGCGGCCTCGGAACCTCCGCCGCCGACGTGCGCGCCCTGCTCGCGGCGGCCGGCGTCGAGCGGCTGCGCGCCTACACGCACGTGCCGTACCAGAAGGTCGGGCCGTCCCTGATCCCCGACATCCGCATGCCGTTCCCGCTGGAGCTCAGCCCGCACCTCGACGCCGCCCGCAGGCATCTGCGCGACTGGGTGGACCGGATGGGCATCCTCGCCGAGGGCGTCTGGGACGAGGACAAGCTCAGGGCCTACGACCTTCCGCTCTGCTCGGCGGGCCTCGACCCTGACGCCACACCGGAGGCACTCGACCTCAGCGCGCAGTGGCTCGCCTGGGGCACCTACGGCGACGACTACTACCCGCTGGTCTACGGCCACCGCCGCGACCTGGCCGCCGCCCGGCTGACCACGGCCCGCCTGTCCGACTGCATGCCGGTCGACGGCGAACCGAGCCGCCCCTGCCCGGCCAACGCCATGGAGCGCGGCCTGGTCGACCTGTGGCTGCGCACGACCGCGGACATGACGCCCGAGGCGCGGCGCACCCTGAAGGACGCGGTCGAACGTCATGACCGAGAGCTGGGTGTGGGAGCTGTCCAACCAGCTGCAGAACCGCGTCCCCGACCCGGTCGACTACCTGGAGATGCGCCGGTCGACCTTCGGCTCCGACCTCACCCTCAGCCTGTGCCGGATGGGTCACGGCCCGGCCGTCCCGCCCGAGGTCTACCGCAGCGGCCCGGTCCGCTCCCTGGAGAACGCCGCGATCGACTACGCGTGCCTGCTCAACGACGTCTTCTCGTACCAGAAGGAGATCGAGTACGAGGGCGAGATCCACAACGCGATCCTCGTCGTGCAGAACTTCTTCGGCTGCGACTACCCGACCGCGCTCGGCATCGTGCACGACCTGATGAGCCAGCGCATGCGGCAGTTCGAGCACGTGGTCGCGCACGAACTGCCCGTGCTGTACGAGGACTTCCAGCTCTCGAAGGAGGCGCGCGCCATCATGGGGGAGTACGTGACGGACCTGCAGAACTGGATGGCGGGCATCCTGAACTGGCACCGCGAGGTGGACCGCTACAAGGCCCCCTGGCTGGCCCGGCGCGCCCACGGCTTCCTCCCGGACCGGGCACCCGCCGTGCCCGTGCCCGCTCTCGGCTGAGACGGCGTTTTCCGGCCAGATCTACTCGGAACGGGACATCGCGAAACCCCCGGCGGTGCGCCGGGGGTCTTCCCGGGTGAGGGGAACAGACAACGCACCACACGGGGGTTACCGCCTTGACCGACATCATCGAAAGGCCTGCCGGGATCACCGAGGAGCCGGGGCTTCGGACGCGAACACCCGCACTCGCCGAACTGACGCCGTACGTCGCGCCGCTGCCCGTCCCGCCCGTCCTGCGTCCCGCCTCGGGCGACGTCCTGCGCGAGACCGAGATCGCCCTGCCTGGCCTGGGTGCGCCTGCACCCGCAGCTCCCGCCGACCCTGATGTGGGGCTACGACGGCCGGGTGCCGGGCCCGACCATCGAGGTCCGGCGCGGGCAGCGCGTGCGCATCGCCTGGACCAACCGCATCCCCGAGGACAGCGAGTACCCGGTGACCTCGGTCGAGGTGATGGGGTTCGACCACGGCGCGGCCCACGGCGGCCACGGGGAGGGTCACATGGGCTGAGCCGGCTCGGGCCGCACGGCTGGGCCGGATTCGCGGCTCGCACCGCACCCGGCACGTCGGGTGCGGTGCGAGCCGCGCCTTGGTTCCGGCCGTCCCCGACGGGACGCATGGCCCTCACCGAGGCCGGTCAGTCTCACTCGTTCGTGGCTCATCGCGTGCCGAGGTGCCGGGTAGAGCACCAGCCGTGATCGTTCCGCATCCGCCGGGGCGATCGGCACCATCCGGAGGCGAGCCATGGAACAGACCGCGCTGCGACCCAAGCCGATGCCCGGTCAGGAGCCCGACGCGGCGGTGCCGGCCACCGAGGACGGTCCGGCCCGGCCGCGCCCGCGCGCCTCCCGGCGGCGCGGGCGGCGGCTCGCCGGCGCACTGTTCGCCGCCTTCGCGGGCGCGGTCCTGGTCCTGTCCGGGATCGGCCTCGGGGCGATGGGCGCCACGGTGATCGGCACGGGCGGAGTCCTCGACGCGCGCGGGCGGCACGCGCCGTCGCTCCCCGGCCCCTCGTCGTCCGCCGCCGCGTCCGTGCCCGTCGCCGTGACCCTCGGCGTGCAGGTCATGGACGCCGGGAAGCCGGGAGCCCTGGTCGTCGCGATCCATGTCCCCGGCCCGGGACACGCGGCGGGCCTGGAGCGTGGCGACCTGCTCCTCGTCTTCGGCGCGACCCGCATCGACACGGCCGCCGACCTGGCCCGAGCCGTCGCCCGCGCCCGACCCGGCTCCGAGGTCAGGCTGACGGTGCGGCACCGCGGCGGCGGCTACCAGCAGCTGACGGTCGTACCGGCCGTCGTCACGTGACCACCCGGAAGTGGCTCGTGAGCCGCCCCGCGTCGTCCAGGACATGGAAGGCGATCCCGGGCGGCGCTTCCCGGTCCGCGATCTGATCGCCCTCCCAGGGCAGCCGCAGCGTCCAGGTCACACCCGGGGCGACGACCAGCGGCCGCCCCGCGAACGAGGTGGCGGCGGGGGTGTGGGCGTGGCCGGTGAGCAGAGCGCTGATTTCGGGCCGGCGTTCCAGCAGGCCGGCCAGCCGGTCGGGGTGGCGCAGTCGGCAGGAGTCGGGCTGGGGGTGGTGCAGCGCCACCGGCGGGTGGTGGAAGGCGAGCAGGGCCGGAAGGCCGCCGTCGAGTTCGTCGAGGGTCGTCTCGATCCAGGCGTACGTCTCCTCGTCCAGCTCCCCGTCGTCTCTCCCCGGGAGGCTGGAGTCGCACATCAGCACGGCGGCGTCGTCGAAGACCTGCACGGTGTTGACCGGCCCCTCGGCCCCCGGCAGGCCCAGCAGCGCCTTGCGGTAGGGCGCGCGGCTGTCGTGGTTGCCCGGGCAGGTCAGCACGGGGAAAGGGGTGTCGCCGTCGCGCAGCCCCAGGATGCGGGCGGCCTCCTCGTACTCGGGCTCCGTGCCGTGGTCCGCGATGTCCCCGGTCACCAGCAGCGCGTCGACGTGCCCCGGCAGTTCCCACAGCCGGTCGCGCACGCGCCCGGCGCGCTCCGTCGCCCGGGCGCTCCCGTCCAGATGCAGATCGCTGATGTGTGCGAGTACGAGCACGGTCGTACGCCCCCTCGATCGAACGACTAATGGATGCATGGCATGTAAGCATTAGTGGCAACGGAGGGGCAATCCTCTGCCGTCAGCGGTGATGCTCAGGTGAAGTCCGCAGACGGCTCGCGCTGCCCCCTCGGGCCGGGCAGGATGCTGCCCGTAGCCCTTCGTCCGCCCTGGGAGGCCCGGATGACCGCAAGCACGGCCGCGTCCTTCACCGCCGACGACTACCGGGCCCGCATGGAGCGAGCCGCGCGGACGGCCGCCGACGCCGGTCTCGCGGGGCTGCTGGTGGCCCCGGGACCGGATCTGGTGTGGCTCACCGGCTACACGCCCCCCGCGGTCACCGAACGGCTCACCCTGCTGGTCCTCGCCGCCGGGACAGGACCCCGTCCTGGTCGTCCCCGCCCTGGAGGCCCCGGACGCCGCAGAAGGCGGCCGGCGCGCCCGCCCTGACCCTGCGCGACTGGACCGACGGCAAGGACCCCTACGCCGCCACCGCCGCCCTCCTCGACGCCTCGGGCCGGTTCGGCATCAGCGACAACGCCTGGGCGCTGCACCTGCTGGCCCTGCAGCAGGCCATGCCCGCCAGCTCCTACGCCTCGCTCACCGAGGCCCTGCCGATGCTGCGCGCCGTCAAGGACGCGGCGGAACTGGAGCTCATGGCGGCCGCGGGAGCCGCCGCCGACGCCACGTTCGAGGAGATCCGGAACGTCCCCTTCGCCGGCCGCCGGGAGTCCGAGGTGGCCGCGGACCTCGACCGGCTGCTGCGCCGGCTCGGACACGAGCAGGTCGACTTCACCATCGTCGCCTCCGGCCCGAACGGCGCCAACCCGCACCACGAGGTCGGCGACCGCGTCATCGAACGCGGCGACATGGTCGTCCTCGACTTCGGCGGCCTGAGGGACGGCTACGGCTCCGACACCTCCCGCACCGTCCACGTCGGCGAGCCCACCGACGAGGAGCGCCGCGTGCACGACATCGTGCGCGAGGCCCAGGAGGCCGGCTTCCGCGCCGTACGGCCGGGCGCCACCTGCCAGGACGTCGACCGGGCCGCCCGCGCGGTCATCGCCGACGCCGGGTACGGCGAGTACTTCATCCACCGCACCGGACACGGCATCGGCGTCACCACCCACGAGCCGCCGTACATGATCGAGGGCGAGGAGCAGCCTCTCGTGCCCGGCATGTGCTTCTCCGTGGAACCCGGCATCTACCTGCCCGGCCGGTTCGGCGTGCGCATCGAGGACATCGTGACGGTCACCGAGGACGGCGGGCGGCGCCTGAACGCCACCACCCGCGAGCTGGTCATAGTGAGGTGACGCCACCGATGTCCCCACCACGCCTCCCGAACGACAGCGGCGCGACCATGACCCAGGCACCGACACCCACCGCGGACACCGTCCGCCGGCTGGTCCGCTCCCTGCTCAAGGACGGGGACAAGGACGACGGCAAGGACGGCAGGGGCGGCGGGCAGACCAGACGCGGCAAGAGCGGCACGGGCCCCGAGGTCCGGCCCGCCGCCGAGGGCGCCGGACCCGCCACCTGGTGGGTCGGCACCCGCCATGTGCTGCGCCTCGCCCCCGACCGCGAGGCCACCGTGCGCCAGCGCCGCGAACTGCGCCTGCGCGACCTCGTCCGCCCGCACATCCCGGTCGCGGTCCCGGCCAGCGTGGCGCACGGCGAGTGGGCGCCCGGGCTGACCTACACGCTGGACACCAAGGTGCCCGGCGGCTCGGGGGAGGAGCACGACGTGTCCGCCGTCGGCGAGGCCGACCTCGCCGGGCTGCTCACGGGGCTGCGCGAGGTGCCGGTACGGCAGGCCGAGACGCTCGGCGTGCCGCGCGCCGCACCGCGCTCCCTGGAGGCGCTGCGCCGGGCCGCCGTACGCGCCGCCGAACGCTGCGCCGGCGCCGACGAGTTCGACGCCGCCCGCCTGAACCAGCTGACGCCGCCCGCCGCGGGCCAGCTCGCCGCCCAGTCCGGCTCCGCGGTCCTCACCCACCATGCCCTCACCGGCGACCACCTCGTGGTCAGCGCCGACGGCCGGGTGCGCGGCGTCCTCGGCTGGGCCGGCGCGGTCGTCGGCGACCCGGCCGAGGACATCGCGGGCCTCGCGCTCGCCGTCGGCTCACCCGCCGCCGTACGCGCCGCCACCCTCGCCGGCTACGGCGCCCGGCCCTGTCTGCGCGGCCTGTGGCTCGCCCGCTGCGACACCGTCGTCCACCTCGCCGAGGCCCTCACGAGCCGGGACGCCACGCGGCTCGCCGAGCTGCGGACCCGGTTGCGCCGGGCCTGGGAGCCGATCCTGCTGGAACGGGTGACGGAGCTGCGGGACCAGGACGACGCCCTGTAGGGGACGGGGGCAGGATCCCGTACGGCTGTCCTGCGCCCATGAAGCGCACCGTCGCGGCCGCGTCCGTGCCGACCGCCGCCCTCACGTGCCTGACTGGCGCCCTCACGTGCCTGACCGGCTGCTCCGGCCCCGCCACGGCGTCCGCGTCAGGCTCGACGGTCGTCCCGCACGCGGCAGCCGGCTCCCGAGGAACGCCTCGCCACGATCATGGTCACGGCGGCCGGCCTCGGCACCGGATACGCCGTACGGCAGTTCGCCCGGCCAAGGAGAAGTCCGCCTTCGCCGGCTCCGCGCAGGAGATCACCGTCGACGCGCCCGCCTGCACTCCGCTGGTGCTCATGGCGAACCAACTGCCCCTCGGCAGGCCGCAGGCCGCCCTGAGCCGCGTCCTGACGCCCGAGGACGCCCCCGGCTACCCGCGCGTCCACCTCACCCTCGCCCTCCACGACAAGGGCACGGGGACAGCGGCGATGGCCACCCGCCACCACCGGCGAGGAGGCCCTCGCCTACCGCGGCATCGTCACGGACGAGCGCGGCAGGTCCCGGCCGATCCGCTGAGCTCCGCACGCGCTCAGTCCTGCACGAGCACCACGCCCGACTCCCCGGGCAGCCGCACCACCCCGTCGGCCCCGGGCGTCTCCACCGGCTCCCACGCGGCCAGCACGCGCGCGTGCGGTACACCGAGGGACAGCGCTGCCGGTTCCGGGGCCAGGTTGACCGCCACGAGGACGTCCCCGCGCCGGAAGGCGATCCAGCGGCGCTGCTCGTCGTAGGCCACCTTGGTGTCGGCGAGGTCGGGATCGGTCAGGTCGGGCTGCTCGTGGCGCAGGGCGAGGAGCCGCCGGTACCAGGCCAGCACGCGCGCGTGGGGCTCGCTTTCCGGTTCGGACCAGTCGAGGCAGGAGCGGTCCCGGGTCGCCGGGTCCTGCGGGTCGGGCACGTCCTCCTCCTTCCAGCCGTGCGCCGCGAACTCCCGCCGCCTGCCCCGCCGTACGGCGTCCGCGAGCTCCGGGTCGGTGTGGTCGGTGAAGAACTGCCAGGGCGTGCCCGCCGCCCACTCCTCGCCCATGAACAGCATCGGCGTGAACGGCGCCGTCAGGGTCAGCGTGGCCGCGCAGGCCAGCAGGCCGGGGGAGAGCAGGGCCGCAAGCCGGTCGCCCTGGGCGCGGTTGCCGACCTGGTCGTGGGTCTGGCTGTAGCCGAGGAGCCGGTGCCCGCCCACCCGCGTGCGGTCCAGCGGGCGGCCGTGGCGCCGCTCGCGGAAGCTCGAGTACGTGCCGTCGTGGAAGTAGCCGCCGGTGAGGGTCTTGGCGAGCCCGCCGAGGGGAGCGCGCGCGAAGTCGGCGTAGTAGCCCTGCGACTCGCCGGTCAGCGCGGTGTGCAGGGCGTGGTGGAAGTCGTCGTTCCACTGCGCGTGCAGCCCGAGGCCGCCCTCCGCGCGGGAGGTGATGAGCCGCGGGTCGTTCAGGTCCGACTCGGCGATCAGGAACAGCGGCCGGTCCAGCTCGGCGGCCAGGGCGTCCACGGCCGACGACAGCTCCTCCAGGAAGTGCGCGCGCGCGTGTCCACCAGCGCGTGCACCGCGTCCAGGCGCAGCCCGTCGATCCGGTAGTCCCGCAGCCAGGCCAGCGCGCTGCCGACGAGGAACGCGCGCACCTCGTCCGAGCCCGGGCGCGTCCAGGTTCACCGCGGCGCCCCAGGGCGTGTGGTGCGTGTCCGTGAGGTACGGGCCGAAGACGGGCAGGTAGTTGCCGGACGGGCCGAAGTGGTTGTGCACCACGTCGAGGACCACGCCCAGGCCCAGTTCGTGCGCCCGGTCGACGAAGCGTTTCAGCGCCTCGGGCCCGCCGTACGGCTCGTGCACCGCCCACAGCGAGACACCCTCGTACCCCCAGCCGTGCGTGCCCGGGAAGGGGCACAGCGGCATCAGCTCGACGTGGGTGACGCCCAGTTCGGCGAGATGGCCGAGCCGCTCGGCGGCCGCGTCCAGGGTGCCCTCGCGCGTGTACGTGCCCACGTGCAGCTCGTACAGCACCGCGCCGGGCAGCGGCCGCCCCGCCCAGCGCGCACGCCACGCGTACCGCTCGTGGTCGACGACCGCGCTCAGCCCGTCCGGGCCGTCCGGCTGCCGGCGCGAGCGCGGATCGGGCAGCACGGGCCCGTCGTCCAGCGCGAAGCCGTACCGGGACCCGTCGCGCGCCTCGGCCTCGCCCCGCCACCACCCCGCTCGCTCAGGATCGCGCTCCAACGCGTGCGTGACGCCGTCGCACTGGAGCGTCACACGGCCGGCCTGCGGTGCCCACACCTCGAACTGCACGGACGGTTCCCCTTCGTCTGCTCACCGTGATGTAGCCCGTCCATGGTGCTTCAAACGAGATCAATCCGCTGGCGCATCCTCCCTTTTGCGGCGGGTGTCGCCGGGTACGGGCGCGTGGCGGCCGTTTTCCCGTCTTCTGGACAGCCCGGCGGCGACTGCCCGACAATCACCAGCGTGACGTCGTCCTTCGAGTTCAACACGTACCCCGCGCGGCTCTCCGACGTGGAGCGCGACAGGGCGCTGAAGGTGCTCCGTGACGGCGTCGCCATGGGACGCCTGTCCCACGACACGTTCATCCGGCGCATGGAGCTGGCGCTCGCCGCCCGCCGCCCGGACGAGCTCGCCGTGCTCACCGCCGATCTGCCCACGGAGAGCCGGTTGTCCCGCATGGTGTTCGGCACCGTCGAGGCGGTCTCCGGGTTCACCGTGCGGCTGCGCCGGGCCTGGCAGGCCGAGCGGCTGCCCAAGCTGCTGCTGCCCCACCCGGCGCACGGCCATCCGCTGCGCATAGGCCGCGACCCCGCAAGCGGACTGCGACTCAACCACGAGACCGTCTCCCGCGTGCACGCCGAACTCCGCCACCAGGGCGGCATGTGGGTCCTGCGCGACCTCGGCTCCACCAACGGCACGACGGTGAACGGACGGCGGGTCGTCGGTGCGGCCGTCGTCCGCGAGGGCGACCAGGTGGGCTTCGGGCGGATCGCCTTCCGGCTGGCGGCCGGCTGACCGGAGTCCGGCTGGTGTCCGGATGACCGGAAACCGAGCACACCGCACCGCTGGCCTGGGGTTACCAGCGGTCGATCCGCCGGGGGCGGCTCGAATCCCGTTGCCGTCCATGGTGTTGACGTACCCCTGAAGTCGTGACTGACTGTGCGTACGCCATCTACACCTGGTGAACCGACGGCACCGCATTGGGGAGGTGTGCCCTGCCGCCCCTCCCGCGCTACCCGACCGTCGACGAACTGGGCGCCCGGGCCGCCGCCCTCGTCGCCCGCCACCCCCGTGACGCCCGGCTGCGCCGGATCGGTACGTCCCGCGCGGGCACCCCCATGTGGCTGCTCTCCGTCGGCCACGGCGGCCGCCAGGCCCTCGTCGTCGCCGGCCCCCACGCCAACGAACCCGTGGGCGGCGCCACCGTGCTGCGCCTGGCCGAGCGTGCCCTGGCCGACGCGCGGCTCACCGAGGGCGCCGACGCCACCTGGAACCTGCTGCTGTGCCTCGACCCGGACGGGCTACGCCGCAACGAGGGCTGGCTGACCGGCCCGTACGCCCTCGGCCGGTACTTCCGGAACTTCTTCCGCCCCGGCTTCCTTGAACAGCCCGAATGGCTGCCCGACGGCGCGGCCGGCGCCGCCCTTCCCGAGACCCGTGCCCTGCTGGACGTCCAGGACGAGCTGCGCCCGTTCCTCCAGTGCTCCCTGCACGGCGTGGACATCGGCGGCGGCTTCGTCGAGCTCACCCGCGACCTGCCCGGCCTCGCACCGCGCCTCGCCCACATCGCCGCCCGGCTCGGCATCCCCCGCGAACTCGGCGCGTACGACGCCCTGTACTGGCCCGGCCTCGGGCCCGCCGTGTACCGGATCCCGCCGCCGCGCCGGGCCGGCCTGGCCGCGGCCATAACGGAGGCCGCCGTCGAGTCGACGTGGTTCCACCCGCACCGGCACGGCACCGTCACCGCGGTCGTCGAGGCGCCCATGTGGGGCGTGGCGGCCGTAGCGGACGGCTCGCCGCCCGCCGACCGGGACGCGGTGCTACGGGCCGTCAGCCGCGCCCTGCGCCACGACACGGGGCTCCTGCGGAACCTGCTGGCCCGGATCCGGCCGCACCTCGCCGCCGTGCCGGACGCGGCGCGCCTGCTCGCGCCGGTCGACGACTATCTACTGGTCTGTCCCGGCCTCGCCGACGCCTGGGACCCCGAGACCGGCGACGGCGCGGCCCACCCCCTCCCGCCCCTGAGCGCCGCCCACCTGGCCGCCCTGCGCATCTCCGGACGACGGCTGGTGCTGCGTACCGCGGGGCTGCTGCACCAGCTCGTGCGCGCGGCGGGCCGCGACCCGGCCGGGGCACTGCCGGAGCTGGACCGGCTGATCGACCAATGGTGCGCCGACTACCGCGACGGCTGCGGGGCGCGCTGGATCCCGGTGGCACGCCAGGCGGAGTACCAGACACGCGTGGTGCGCTCCGCCTTCGAACTGGCCGCGCGGCACCCGCGCGCGTGCTCGGGTTCGGCTGAGCCGGGGTGGGGGGCCGAGGCGGCGGTGCCGATGCAGCGGGAATGAGGCCGTGGCAGTTCCGGACGCTGACGCCGCAGGGGGCCTACGACGCCCCCTCGCGCGCGTGCAGCGCCGCCGCGACCACCGTGCGGGACTGATGCTCTACCTGGTGCTCCAACGGCACCCAGCGGGCGCGGAAACGTTCCGCGAAAGCGTCGCTCCAGGTCGAGACGAGCTCCTCGAGCCGCTTCGCCGCCCGGTCGTCGGTCCCGCGCAGCACCCGCAGCAACATGGCCGCCGCCCGCAGCGGCACGCGCCGTGCGAACGCGTCCACACTCCCGACATACGCCATGGTGCCGTCGGCGGGCGGGGTGTGGACCAGGTCGGAGGCGAGTCCCGGCACCAGCTCCAGTCCCCACCTGGCGGCCCGCAGCAACGGCCCGTCCAGGCCCGCCAGCCGGGGCAGCGCGCCGTCGAGCACGCGCGTCACCTCCAGCGCGTCGCGCTGCAGCCGGCGCGCGAGCCGGCCGATCGCCGCCGCCGGAGCCGGATGCGGAGCCGGGTCGTCCACCAGGTCGCTCGCCCACATCGGCACCTCGACCACCGCGGTCAGACCGCCGTACCGGTGGGCGTGGAACCAGGTGCTGTGCCGGACGTCGTCCGGCAGGCTCGGGTAGGCCGGACCGATCCCGGGCGCGGGCATCACATGCACTCCCGGCCCGGAGGCGGGCCAGCCCGCGGCGTCCGAGGCGCCGGTCTCCACCGGAATGTGCAGCTCCGCCGCGGACTTGGCGAACGGCTCGGCCAGCCCGGGCACGTCCTTCGTCAACTGCACCCAGCTGCCGCCCAGATCCGTGCCGTGCAGGGTCACCTGGAGGTAGGGCCGCAGCTCGTCGATGACGCCGGTCAGGGCCCGGGTCTCGGGCGGCAGCCGGTCGGGCGGCAGCACGGACGGCGCCCACTCCGGCTGCTCCGGGCCCGCGGGACGGAAGAAGCCGAGGTGGTAGTCGAACAGGCTGCGCGGCGCCGGCGTCACATGCAGGCTCGCCCCGTCGGGGTCAGCGCACAGCAGGAAGTGCCAGGACATGCCGTCCCGCAACTCCCGCTGTGCCAGCACCCGCCGGGCGAGCGCGAGCAGGGTGCAGGAGCCGGTCGGCTCGTTGGCGTGGGCGCCGGCGACCACCAGCACGGCACGGCGGGCGCGGCCTACGGACAGCAGGTGCAGAGGTCTGCCGGCCCGCGAGGCACCCACCTGCCGCAGGGTGCACACGCCGGGGCGATGAGCGGTCAGCGCCCGGGCAGCAGAGACCAGTTCGGTCACCGTCGGGTAGCGCAGCTCCGGCAGGACACTCACCCCCGTCACATCCGCCCGAGTTCGCCATCGCAGTACCCCACGGCCATGGTGCGGTGTCAAGAGCCCGGCGGGGGAGGCTCCAGGGGGCGCCCGGAAGCACTGACGGCCGGTGCCCGGCATACGCCATGGACGGTGGGTTGCCGCCGCCGGTGGTGTGGCGTCGCGGGCGCGGTGTCACTGCTGGTGGAGGCCGCGTCCGGCCAGGGTCAGGAACACCTCGCCGACCGCCTCCGACAGGGTCGGGTGCGGGTGGACGTGCCGGGCCACGTCGGACGGCTCGGCGTCCCAGCCGACGATCAGCTGACCCTCGGCGATCATCTCCGACACGTGCGGGCCCACCAGGTGCACGCCCAGCACGCGCCCGCCGCCGGCCTCGGTGACGACCTTCACCATGCCGCCCTGCCCGTGCACCATGCCCTTCGCGACGGCGGACAGCGGCATGCTGTTGGCCTCCACCTCGTGCCCACGCGCGCGTGCCTCGGCCTCGCTCAGCCCCACGGCCGCGGTCTGCGGCGACGAGTACGTGACACGGGGCACGGCCGCGTAGTCCACGGGGAGGGACGGCACACCGGCCAGCGTCTCGGCCACCAGCAGTCCTTCCGCGAAGGACGCGTGGGCCAGTCCGAGCGACGGCGGCGGCAGCAGGTCGCCCACGACGTGGACGCCGGGCACGGCCGTCTCCAGCCGGTCCCAGTCGGCCGGTACGACGAAACCCCGCTCGTCCGTGGCGAGGCCCGCGGCGGCCACGTCCAGGCCGTCGGTGACCGGGGCCCGTCCGACCGCCACCAGCAGCCGCTCGGCCTCGACCGTGACGGTTTCGCCCCGGGCGGTGCGCACGCGTGCGCGTACCCCGCCGTCGAGGACCTCGGCGTCCAGGAGCCTGGCGCCGGCCCGGACGTCGATGCCGCGCTTCTTCAGACCGCGGGTCAGATGACGGCTCACATCGGCGTCCTCCAACGGCACGATGCGGTCGGCGGCCTCGACCAGGGTGACCTCCGCGCCCAGGGAACGGTGGAACGAGGCGTACTCCACGCCGATCGCGCCGCCCCCGAGCACCAGCACGGACGCCGGGAGCCCGGGCGCGAAGAGCGCGTCGTCGCTTGTCACCACACGCCGGCCGTCCGGCTCGAGCCCCGGGAGCGTGCGCGGGCGTGAGCCGGTCGCGAGCACGATGCCGCGGCGTGCGGTGAATTCCTGCGCGCCCTGGGCCGCGGCGTCGCCCTCCGCCCGCACCGAGCGTGGCCCCGTCAACCGGGCGCTGCCCCTCACCACCCGCACACCCGCGTGCGCGAGATGCGCCTCCACACCCCGGTGGTTGCGGGCCACGATGTCGTCGCGCGTGGCCACCAGCGCCGGCCAGTCCACGGCGTCCAGCGTGGCCTTCACACCCCAGCGCTCGCGTGCCTCGGCGATGCCGTCGACGAGTTCGGCCGCGTGCAGCATCGCCTTGCTCGGGATGCAGCCGCGGTGCAGACACGTCCCGCCGACCTTGTCCCGCTCGACGAGCACGACGTCGAGACCGAGGGCCGCGGCACGCAGGGCGGTGCTGTAACCGCCGGTGCCGCCGCCGATGACGATGACGTCCGATGAGTTCATGACCTCAGACTCCGCCCGCACCTTGCCATGAGTCCAAGGCAATGTTCTTGTGGAATCGATGCAGGGTGTTTATGGGAGGGGTTTTGAGCCTGCGGCAGATGGAGTACTTCCTGACGGTCGTCGAAGCGGCGTCCTTCACTCGCGCGGCCGAGCTCCTGCACGTCTCGCAGCCCGCGCTCTCCCACCAGATCAAGGCCCTGGAACGCTCGGTCGGCGGCGCGCTCCTGGAGCGCCTGCCGCGCGGTGTGCGCCTGACGCCGATGGGGCGCGCCTTCCTGCCGCACGCCGAACTCGCCGTACGCAGCGCCGCCCAGGCCCGCCGCGCTGCCCGCGCCGCCGCCGGTGCCGAGGGCGGCGAACTGCATGTCGCCGCCGTCCACTCCGTCGCGGTCGGCGTCCTCCCGGACGTCTTCGCCCGCTGGCGTGCCGCACACCCGCGCGTCCTGCTGCACCTCCACGAGTACGCCTCCTCCCAGGCCCTGGAGGAACAGGTCGAGCGGGGCACGGCCGACCTCGCCGTCGGGCCGGCACCCGCCGACTGGCCCGGCACCGTCGTGCCGGTCGGCGAGGAGGACATCGTCCTGGTCGTGCCCTTCGACGACCGCTTCGCCGGCCGGACGACGGTGACGCTGCCCGAACTCGCCGACCGCCCCTGGGTGCGCTGCGCCATGGAACCCGTCGTCCACGGCGAACGCTTTCTCGACTGGGCCTGCGGCCGGGCCGGATTCGCCCCGCGCACCGCCGTGTTCACCGAGCACAGCTCCACGGCGGTACGGATGGCCGCCGCCGGGGTCGGTGTCTGCGCCGTGCCCTCCCACCTCGTGCGCGACGCGGTCGGTGAGGACTGTGTCGTCCTGACACCCGACCCGCCCTGGAAGCGCACGCTGACGGTCTTCACCCGCGTACCACCGACCGGCGCGGCAGAGGCTTTCGTCGATTTGCTGCGCTCGGCATGGCCCCACCCGCGCGTGGTGGCTCCCGCCGCACCGCTGCGAGCGTACGAGGACTGCCCTGAGGACGGCCCAGCGGTCGCCTGAGCAAGGCGCCGGGGCCACGGGGCCCACGCGGGCACGAGCGCGGTACGGCGCGGCGGCACAGGCCCGGTACACAGGCCCGCGCGTGTGCGGCGCCGCACCAGCCATCAGCGCGCGCCCGGAGCCGCCCCCGTGTCAGGCCACGCCCGCGTGCCGCGCCGCCGCGCTCGCTTGCCGTGCCCGGCGCACTCGCTTGCCGTGCCGAGCACGCCGGCTTGCTGTGCCCGGCGCACTCGCTTGCCGTGCCGAGCACGCCCGCTTACCGCGCCCGGCGCACTCGCTTGCCCGGGTCGCGCCCGTGATCTGTCTGGTCTCAATCCCCCACCCGCTCCAGCAGAGCCACCGGCAGCTCCGCGAAGAGTTCCTCCACGCGCGCGTGCCCCGTGAACTCCCGCCCCGGCTCCAGCACATCCGCCCAGCGCCCCGGCGGCAGGGCCAGCCGCGTGTCCCGCCAGCCGCCTGCCTCCGCCAGTCGCAGCGACAGCCGCGTCACAGCCGTCAGCGCCTCGCCGGACCTTACGAACGCCGCACAGTGCACCGCCGCGGGGCCCTCGGCAGTCAGCGGCGCGTACGTCGCCGCGTCGCCGAAGGCGTCGGGCCGCCGTCCCCGCAGCCCCAGCGCCGCCCGCGTCACCGCGGCCTTCTCCCCGGACGTCACGCCGGACTCCTCGGGCGGGAAGCTCACCGCCCGCCGGTTGTCGGGGTCGACCAGCGCCCGGTACTCGGCCTCCGTGCCCTGGTAGACGTCCGGAACGCCCGGCATCGTCAGCTGGACCAGGGCCGTGCCCAGCACGTTCGCCCGGATGTGCGGCTCCAGCGACTCCCGGAACGCGGCGATCCGCTCACCCGGCGCCCCGCACGGCCCGGCCGCCACGAACCGCGCCACCGCCTCCTCGTACGGCGGCTCCTGCTCGGTCCAGCTCGTGTACAGGCCCGCCTCGCGCACGTGCTTCAGCAGCGCCCCCTGCACCCGCTCCGGCGACCCCGACCCCGACCCCGACGCCGGGCCCAGCCCGAACACCGTCTGCCAGGCCGCCCACGCCAGTTGCGCGTCCGGCACGCCCTCGCCGGTGCGTGTCACCTCGGCCAGGACGTCCGCCCAGCGGTCCGGGCACTCGGTGAGCACGTTCAGCGCCGCCCGGACATCGGCACTGCGCTTGGTGTCGTGCGTCGAGGCCACCGTCCCGCTCACCGGCCAGTCGCGCTGCACGCGCGCGCAGTACGCGTGGAACTCCTCCGGCGACAGTGCGGGAGAGCCCGGATTCCCGCCCACCTCGGTCGCCGACAGCAGCGGCACGTAGCGGTAGAACGCCGTGTCCTCCACGGACTTCGCCCGCAGCGCCGAGGAGGTCTGCGCGAACCGGGTCCGGAACTCCACCTGTGCGGGCCCGTCGCCGTGCCGCCCCAGCACCAGGTCCCGTACGACGTCCACCGCGCCGGCCTCCTCGGTCACGGCGAATGCCTGCCGGGCCTCGTCCGCGGCCTCCTCGGTGACCACGGACGCGGCGTCGACCGACTCGTAGGGACGGTAGAACTCCATGCGCACCAGGAGCTCCTGGAGCGCCGTGCGCAGCGCCCAGGGCGCGCGGTCGCGCAGGGCCGGATCGGGCGAGGCCGCGCACAGCCGGCTCGCCACCCGGGTCAGCCGGTCCATCTCCGTGGCCAGCTCGTGCGTGAGGACCTTGTACGCCGCGCGCCGCACCGTCGCCTCCCACCGCCCGCCCCGGTCCGTCTGCGGGGCCGCGAACCGCCGGTACTGCCCCAGGAGGTCCCCGAACCCGGCCGGGTCCGTGAAGAGGCCGTCCACGTGCCGCAGGGCGTCGTAGCCGGTGGTCCCCGCGACGGGCCAGGAGGCCGGCAGGTGCTCACCGTCGGCCAGGATCTTCTCCACGACCGTCCAGCGGCCGCCCGTCGCCTCGTGCAGCCGCCTGAGGTAGCCGTCGGGGTCGGCGAGACCGTCGGGATGGTCGATGCGCAGCCCGTCGATCACGCCCTCGTGCAGCAGCTGGAGGATCTTTTCGTGGGTGGCCTCGAACACCTCGGGGTCCTCCACCCGCACCCCGATCAGCTCCGAGATGCTGAAGAACCGCCGGTAGTTGAGCTCGGTCCGGGCCAGCCGCCACCACACCGGGCGGTACCACTGCGCGTCCAGCAGATGCGGCAGCGGCAGGCCCTCGGTGCCCTCGCGCAGCGGGAACACATGGTCGTAGTAGCGCAGGACGTCACCGTCGACGCGCAGCTCCCCGAGCACCTCGCCCAGCGGCCCGCCGAGCACCGGCAGCAGCATCTGGCCGTCCTGCGCCTCCCAGTCGATGTCGAACCATCGCGCGTACGGCGACTCGGGGCCCTCGCGGAGCACCTCCCACAGGGCGCGGTTGTGGCGCGGGGCCATGGCCATGTGGTTCGGGACGATGTCCACCACCAGGCCGAGCCCGTGCTCGCGCGCCGTACGCGCCAGCGCCCGCAGTCCCTCCTCGCCGCCCAGCTCCGCACGCACGCGCGCGTGGTCGACGACGTCGTAGCCGTGTCCCGAACCCGGCACGGCCTCCAGGACGGGGGACAGGTGCAGGTGCGAGACGCCGAGCGAGGCCAGGTACGGCACGACGGCCGCCGCGGCCCCGAACGGGAACTCGGGCTGCAGCTGCAGCCGGTACGTGGCCGTGGGCACCACCGGGTCAGGTCGCTCAGGTGTCATGAACCGTACGTACCCGCCCCGCCGCCGTTCGTGTCATCGCCCGCGCCAGGTGCGCCGCGCGTCGCCCGGACGAGTGGCTCTTTCCGGACGACGCGGCGGTGCCCCCAGGCGTTGCGAGGCGAGGCGGCAGAGGCGGCTACACGGGCCGCTGGAGCACCGTGAGGCTCCGGTCCGCCAGGGTCAGCCGGTCCCCGGCCTGCACCTTCGTCGCCGGTGTCCGGTGGCACACCGTCCGCGCGGGCCGTGTCGACCACCACCTGCCACTGCCGCCCGTGGTCGACCGGCACCACGAATTCCAGCGGCTTCGGCGAGGCGTTGAACATCAGCAGGAACGAGTCGTCGGAGATGCGCTCCCCGCGCGCGTCCGGCTCCGAGATCGCGTTGCCGTTGAGGAACACCGTCAGCGCCGACGCCCGCGCCGAGTCCCAGTCCCGCTGGGTCATCTCCCGGCCCTCCGGAGTGAACCAGGCGATGTCGGACAGGTCGTCGTGCGTGCCCTCCACGGGCCGCCCGTGGAAGAAGCGCCGCCTGCGGAAGACCGGGTGGTCCCTGCGCAGCCACACCATCGCGCGTGTGAAGGCCAGCAGCTCCCGGCTCAGGCCACCCGCGGAGTCCTCGCCGTCCTCGCCGTCCTCCGGCCACTCGACCCAGGCCAGTTCGTTGTCCTGGCAGTACGCGTTGTTGTTGCCGCGCTGGGTGCGGGCGAACTCGTCGCCGTGGCTGATCATGGGCACGCCCTGGGACAGCATCAGCGTCGCGATGAAGTTCCGCATCTGCCGGGCCCGCAGCCGCAGCACGTCCGGGTCGTCGGTCTCGCCCTCGGCCCCGCAGTTCCAGGACCGGTTGTGGCTCTCGCCGTCCCGGTTGTCCTCGCCGTTGGCCTCGTTGCGCTTGTCGTTGTACGCCACCATGTCGTGCAGCGTGAAGCCGTCGTGGCAGGTCACGAAGTTGATGGAGGCCAGTGGGCGCCGCCCGTCGTCCTGGTACAGGTCGGACGAGCCGGTCAGCCGCGAGGCGAACTCCGCGAGGGTGCGCTGCTCACCCCGCCACAGGTCGCGCACGGTGTCCCGGTACTTGCCGTTCCACTCGGTCCACAGCGGCGGGAAGTTGCCCACCTGATAGCCGCCCTCGCCCACGTCCCACGGCTCGGCGATCAGCTTCACCTGCGAGACCACCGGGTCCTGCTGCACCAGGTCGAAGAACGACGACAGCCGGTCCACCTCGTGGAACTGGCGGGCCAGCGTCGCGGCGAGGTCGAAGCGGAACCCGTCGACGTGCATGTCCGTGACCCAGTACCGCAGGGAGTCCATGATCAGCTGGAGCACGTGCGGGGACCGCATGAGCAGGGAGTTCCCTGTTCCTGTCGTGTCCATGTAGTAGCGGGGGTCGTCCGTCAGCCGGTAGTAGCGCGAGTTGTCCAGGCCCTTGAAGGACAGGGTCGGGCCCAGGTGGTTGCCCTCGGCGGTGTGGTTGTAGACCACGTCGAGGATCACCTCGATGCCGGCCTCGTGCAGCGCCTTCACCGCGGACTTGAACTCCAGGACCTGCTGGCCCCGGTCGCCCCAGGACGCGTAGGCGTTGTGCGGGGCGAAGAAACCGATCGTGTTGTAGCCCCAGTAGTTGTTCAGGCCCATGTCGACCAGGCGGTGATCGTTCACGAACTGGTGGACGGGCATCAGCTCCAGAGCCGTGACCCCGAGCTCCGTGAGGTGCTCGATGACCGCCGGGTGGGCGAGGGCCGCGTAGGTGCCGCGCAGCTCCTCCGGGAGCCCCGGGTGCCGCATGGTGAGGCCCTTGACGTGAGCCTCGTAGATCACCGTGTGGTGGTACTCGGTGCGCGGGCGCCGGTCGTCGCCCCAGTCGAAGTACGGGTTGACCACGACCGACGTCATCGTGTGAGGCGCCGAGTCCAGGTCGTTGCGCCGGTCGGGATCGTCGAAGTGGTAGCCGTACACCTCCTCGCCCCAGCCGATCGAACCGCTGATCGCACGCGCGTACGGGTCGAGCAGCAGTTTCGCGGAGTTGCAGCGCAGCCCGCGCTCCGGGGCGTACGGGCCGTGCACCCGGAACCCGTACCGCTGCCCCGGCATGATGCCCGGCACGTACGCGTGGCGCACGAACGCGTCGCTCTCCCGGAGCTCGATCGCCGTCTCCGAGCCGTCGTCGTGCAGCAGACACAGCTCTACTCGGTCCGCGGCCTCCGAGAAGACCGCGAAGTTGGTACCGGCGCCGTCGTACGTGGCACCGAGTGGATACGCCTCTCCAGGCCAGACCTGCATGGATACGACTCTTTCAGGTGTGCGGCGCCGGTGGGGACGCCTTGGCCCCCGAGTCTCCCCGAAAGTGAGGGAACCTCCTATGACTTATGTCCCTCTTACCGGGTGACCAGTGCATACACGGTATGCCGAACCAATGGGGCAAGAACGTACTCCCGGGGCTGTTGGGGGAGTAGGGGGAAGATGTGCGCAACATAGTGCACCGCCACTTGGGCAAGGTGGTGGCCGGGGCGGCCATCGCGGTGGCCGGGACCGCCGTGATGGTGGGAATCACCCTGCCGGGTACGGCGGGGGCGGACGACACGGGGACCGGGGCGGGGCAGTCCGTCCGGCAGGAGGCCGGTGCGGGCCGGGCCGTGGCGCCGGGGGTGGTGGAGGAGGCGCCTGCCGAAGGGGAGAAGGGCGCGGGCCGTGATCCGCTCACCGACGACGAGACGGCGCGGGTCGTCAAGATCGCCCTGAGCCGGCAGCTGCTCCAGGGCGGTGAGGGCGTCGCCGGGGAGCGCGGCCCGCAGCGGCTCGGCGTCGACCTCGCCGAACCGGAGGCCGACGAGGCCGGCGACCCGGGCGCGCCCCGGCGCGCCGACGTGACGTTCTACGACTACCGGGACGACGCCCTCGTCACCAGGACCGTCGACCTCGGCACCGGCAAGGTGGTGCGGACCGGCGCCCAGCATGGCGTCCAGCCGCCCCTGAGCGGCGCCGAGAAGGCCGAGGCGGCCAGGCTGCTGATCGCCGACCCGCTGGGCACCGGCCTCAAGGCCGACTACCGGGACGCCACCGGCAAGGAGCTCACCTCCCCGGACCAGCTGCGGCTCAGCGGCGCCGTCTACCGGGCCGCCCCGGACGCCCAGCCCGCCGCACTCGACCGCTGCGGAGAGCACCGCTGCGTCCGGCTGTTCCCGAAGGTCAAGAACGGGCCGTGGGTCGACGCCAGGTCGCTGGTGATCGACCTGAGCGCCCGCAAGGTCGCCGAGCTCGACCACTGACCAGTCCTTTCGTTCACCTGTCCACCTCGCTCCTCCTGTGAGGGAGTCATCTCGTCATGCGCGTGTACAGAAACAGCAAGGTCCGGACCCGGGCGGCCGTGGGCCTGACGGTGGCCGCGCTCGCCGCCGGCGCCACGGCCGGCGCGGGAGCTGCCACGGCCCAGCCGGGGACCGCGGCCGCCCGGCCCAAGGCCGCCCCCGCGGCGCCGGCCGCCGACTGCAGCGCCGCCTACCGCGTCGAGCAGAAGCTCTCCACCGGTACGACCTGGCGGATGTGCTGGCGCTACGACGGCAAGGCCGGCCTCGTCCTGGAGAACATCTCGTACCAGCCCAAGGGCGAGCCCGAGCCGATCAAGGTCCTCAACAGTGCCAGGCTCGGCCAGATCCACGTCCCGTACGACGACGGGAACGTCGAGTACGACGACCTGACCGGCTTCGACTTCGCCCAGGGGCTGATGAACCTGGCGCCCGGCGAGTGTCCCGGCGGCACCATCAAGACGATCAAGGTCCCGGACTCCCTCAACGACGACCCGAACGTCAAGGGCCTGTGCACCACGACCCGCTCCCGCGG
The DNA here is from genome assembly GCA_963798065.1 of uncultured Actinomycetota bacterium. Classification (GTDB taxonomy): domain Bacteria; phylum Actinomycetota; class Actinomycetes; order Streptomycetales; family Streptomycetaceae; genus Streptomyces. Next base: position 82,219 of record CAWCSC010000004.1, read on the forward strand.
CCACGCCTACCGCATGCAGGGCGACACCGCGAACAAGGTCTACCAGGCCCAGGGCAAGGACCTCCTCGTCTACACGGTGAATCAGGTCGGCTGGTACGAGTACATGACCGAGTGGCGCTTCCAGGACGACGGCGCGATCACCATGAACGTCGGCGCCACCGGCAGCCTGTCGTGGGAGGACTACGACGCCGGGGACGGCCGCGGCTGGCCCATCGGCAAGAGCGCGAGCGCCAAGGCCACCAGCCACAGCCACAACGCCTTCTGGCGGCTCGACTTCGCCCTGGACGGCTCCACCGCCAACCGGATCGAGCAGTACGACTCGACCGTCACCGCCCCGGCCAGGGGACAGCGGGCCCCGACCACGAAGACGACGCGCACCGAGGTGGCCAAGGAACTCGCCGGGGACAGCAAGAACTACCGCTGGTGGCGTGTGGTCAGCGCGGCCGGCAAGAACAAGGACGGGCACGCGCGCTCCTACGAGATCGTCCCCGGCCCGACGACCAAGTACCCGGGCCGCGGTTACACCAAGCACGACGTGTACTTCACCCAGTACGACAAGTGCGAGCTGTTCGCCAGCCACAACCCCGGCGACTGCGGGCGCGGAGCCGGTACCTCCGTCGACAAGTGGGTGAACGGGCAGGCCCTGAAGCACCCGGTGGTCTGGACGAACATCGGCTTCCACCACATAGCCCGGGACGAGGACCAGCAGCCCATGCCCGTCCACTGGCAGGGGTTCTCCATCGCCCCGCGCGACGTCACGGCCATGAGTCCGCTCACTCCGGCCGAGCTCGGATGGCAGAACGGGCACTGGCAGCCGCGCAGTTGAGAACCACCCTGCCCATCCGGCTGCACCGCCGACCGCTCCCGGAGTACCCTTCCTTGATCGTTGGAGGGGCCAGGCCCCTCGGAGTGCTCGGGGGAGCGGAAGGCGGTGCGCGGGTGGGCTCGGGAGGGCTGGAGCTGCCCCCTGGTGACGAGGGTCACGAGGGGAACTCCACAGACGTCCCGGCCGGTGCCGTGTCCCTGGCGCGGCCGATGGACGCGACGGGCTCGATCGGTCCGGAACTGGACTGGGACGCCGACGCCTGGCGCGAGGTGCGCACCCGCGCCCAGCGGGCCGGCCGGGCCTACATCTGGCTGAACCTCGTCGAACAGCGGCTGCGCGCGGTCGTGGCCGCCGTACTGCGTCCCGTCTACGGACCCGTCCACGGCGACGACTGGGTGGTGGCCGCCGCGGGACCCGCCGGGCAGGAGTGGGTGCAGCGCGCCGTCGCCGTACGCGAGGTCAGCCGCCGCAAGGGCTACCTGCTCGACCCCGCCGACGACAACGTCCTGTCCTTCCTCACCCTGCCGCAGCTCCGCGAGCTGATGGTGCAGCACTGGCCCTGCTTCGAGCCCTACTTCGACGACCGCCGGGACGTCGAGCTCGCCCTGGACGAGCTGGAGGTCACGCGGAACGTCGTCTCCCGCAACCGGGCCCTGTCCGAGGCCGTCCTGAACCAGGCCGAGCGCGCCTCGGCCCGGCTGCTGGAGATGCTCGGCGCGGACGGTGACGTGCCGTCGGCGCGCCGGCTGCCCGTGGACGCGGTCGAGGACCTGGTCGGCGACCGGTACGCCGACGTGGTCGCCGTCCACTCGGACCGGGTGCGGCTGATGCGGCAGTTCCCGGCCGAGGACATCTTCGGCGGCGCCCGCCGCCTCGACGCCATCGGCATCGGCCTCAACCTGCTCGTGCAGAACTTCTCCGGCCGCCGTCTGGTGCGGCTGGCCGAGTCCGGCTGCCGGGTGCGGCTGCTGTTCCTCAATCCGGCCTCCAGCGCGGTCAAGCGGCGCGAGCGCGAACTCGGCATCAAGCGCGGCGAGCTCAGCCGGGCCGTCGAGATGAACATCCTGCACATGCGCCGGGTGCGTGCCCGGCTGCGTGACCCGGGGGCCTTCGAGATCCAGGTCTTCGACGAGACGCCCCGCTTCACTGCGTATCTGGTCGACGGCGACGGGGCGGACGGCATCGCGGTCGTGCAGAACTATCTGCGCCGGACGCGCGGGATGGAGGCGCCGGTGTTCGTGCTGCGCAACGGCAGCAAGGTGGTCAAGCCGGGCGAGATCGACGAAAGCGGCCTCTTTCCCACTTACCGTGAGGAGTTCGAGGTGATGTGGGCGGATTCGCGTCCGGTGTCCTGAACGGTGCCCCGCTGTGGGACGGTTGTGGCGGTTCACCCGGCCGCCGTCGGCTCTAAGCGGAACGCGATCCTCTGATTGTCAGTGGTGCATGCGAAGGTGGAGACCACTGGGGGACGCACCACAAGAAGGGGGACCGCCCATGGGCTGGCACCGGGAGCTGCTGGTCGGCTTCGACCTGGAGACGACGGGCACCGATCCGCGCGAGGCGCGCATCGTCACGGGGGCCGTGATCGAGGTCAGGGGCGGGGAGCCGATGGGGCGCCGGGAATGGCTGGCCGACCCCGGGGTGCCGATCCCCGAGGAAGCGGTGGCGGTGCACGGCATCAGCAACGAGCGCGCGACGGCCGAGGGCAGACCGGCCGACCAGGTGGCGGAGGCCCTCGCCGACGTCCTCACCTCCTACTGGAAGACGGGCGTTCCGGTCGTCGCCTACAACGCGGCCTTCGACCTGACCCTGCTCTCCGCCGAGTTGCGGCGGCACGGACTGCCGTCCCTGCGTGACCGCCTGGGCGGCGTGGACCCCGCCCCGGTCATCGACCCGTACACCATCGACCGCTGGGCCGACCGCTACCGCCGCGGCAAACGCAACCTCCAGGCGGTCTGCTCGGAGTACGGCGTGGTCCTCGAATCCGCCCACGACGCCACGGCCGACGCCCTGGCGGCGGCCCGCCTGGCCTGCGCGATAGCCGACCGCCACCCCAAGATCGCGACCCTCGGCCCGGCGGACCTGCACCACCGCCAGATCGAGTGGTACGCGCAGTGGGCGGCGGACTTCCAGAGTTTCCTGCGCCGCAAGGGCGACGCGACGGCATCGGTGGACGGGGCGTGGCCCTTGCGGGAGTTGGCGGACGAGCCGGTCTGATGGGCTTCGGCCCTCAGAACGGATACCACCGCACCGTCTCGTCCCCCTCCCGCAACGACGCCACCCGCCGCTCGAACTCGGCCAGCGCCTTCGGGTTGCTCGGGGCGTGCTGGGCCACCCACGCACAACTGGCCGTCTCGCGAGCACCCCGCAGCACCCCGCAGCCCTCCCAGGCGCGTACGTCCCAGCCGTACGCCTCGGTAAAGGACTCGTACGCCTCGTCAGGGAGCCCGTAGCGGTCATGGGAGAGCGCCATCACCACCAGGTCGTGCTCGCGCAGGTCGGCGGAGACCGTCTCCAGGTCGACCAGAACCGGCCCGTCCGGGCCGACGTGCACATTGCGGGGCAGCGCGTCGCCGTGGATCGGCCCGGGCGGCAGATGCGGCGTCAGTGCGGCGGCCTCGGCGGCGAAGCCGTCCCGCCGCCGGCGCAGATACGCCGCGTCCGCGGGGTCGACCGCGTCGCCCGCGAGCCGCAGCCAGCGTTCCACACCGCCCAGCAGGTCCCGGGGCGGCAGTTCGAAAGGAGGAGGGGCAGTGGTGTGCACGACCCGTAGCAGTTCGGCCAGATCCCGCGGCTCGGCGGCCCGTACGGCATCGGGCAGCCGGTGCCACACCGTCACCGGGTGCCCCTCGACCAGCAGCGCCTTCGGCTCGGCCGCCCGCACCGCCGGCACGCCCGACTCGGCGAGCCACGCCGCGATGTCCAGTTCGCGGCGCGCCCGGTCGAGGAGTTCGGCGTCGCGGCCGACCTTGACGACCAGGTCACCGGCGGCGAACACCGCGTTCTCGCCCAGCGCCAGCAGCCGCGCCTCGTGGGCCGCGCCGCCCAGCACGCCCGCCGCGGTCAGTACGTCCCGCGCCCGTGCCTCGTCCATCGTCCGCCTCCGTGCCACCCGACTTGAACGTCATGTTCCGGCATGTCCCGGTCCCGCGCCGTCGGGTTCCGGCCATCCGTCGGCCAGTGTCGCATTCGCACAGGTCGGACCGTGTGCGCGGTGCCTTGACGAGGCAGACCGCCTTCACGACCATGACCTGGCCCGTCCGAGCTGTGCAAAGGGGCTGATGCCGTGACGTCGGTGACCGAGGTGAGCAGACCGGCCGACCCGGTACCGGGCCGGGTCCGGCCCCGGCGGGCCGTGGACCACGGCGCCTGGTTCCTGGTGCTGCCCGCCCTGATCCCCATCCTCGTCCTCAGCGTCGGCCCGCTGCTGTACGGCATCCTGCTGGCGTTCACCGACGCCCAGTCCGGCCGCGCCGAGCCCACCCAGTGGATCGGCGGCCTCAACTTCCGGGACCTGCTGCACGACACGCTGTTCTGGGAGTCGTTCCGGATCGGGCTGGTGTGGGCGGTCGGGGTGACCGTGCCGCAGTTCCTGCTCGCGCTGGGCCTCGCCCTGCTGCTCAACCAGGACCTGCGGCTGCGCTGGCTGGCCCGCGCCCTGGCGATCATCCCGTGGGCCATGCCCGAGGTCGTCGTCGGCATCATGTGGCGGCTCGTCTACAACCCGGACGCGGGCATCCTCAACGAGACGCTGCGTGACCTCGGCCTGGGCGACGGCCGTGACTGGCTCAGCGGGCTGGCGACCGCGCTGCCCGCCGTGATCCTCGTCGGCGTCTGGGCGGGCATGCCCCAGACGACGGTCGCGCTGCTCGCCGGGCTGCAGAACACCCCGCGCGAGCTGCACGAGGCGGCGGCGGTCGACGGCGCGGGCGCCTGGCGCCGCTTCCGCACGGTCACCTGGCCCGCCCTCAGACCCATCGCCCTCGCCATCACCGCGCTCAACCTCATCTGGAACTTCAACTCCTTCGCCCTGGTCTACGTGCTCACCAACGGCGGCCCCGGCGGCCGGACCCGACTGCCCATGCTCTTCGCCTACGAGGAGGCCTTCCGCTACGGGCAGTTCGGCTACGCGGCGGCGATGGGCTGCGTGATGGTGGCCGTGATCTCGATCGCCCTGGCCGTCTTCCTCGCCGGCCGCCTCAGGGGAGGTGACGACACGTGAGGACCAGCACACCGGCCCGTGTCGGCCAGTACACCGCGCTGATCGCCTACCTCGTCTTCCTCGCCTTCCCGTTCCTCTGGCTGCTCTCCACGGCGTTCAAGCCGCCGCGCGAGCTGGGCAGTCTGCATCCGACGTGGATCCCGAAGGACCCCACCCTCGCCAACTTCCGGCAGGCCTTCGACGAACAGCCGCTGCTGCACGCCGCCCTCAACTCGCTGGGCGCCGCGCTCGCGGCGGCGGTCATCGCGGTGCTGATCGCGACGCCGATGGCCTACGTCGTCGCCCGGCGCCGTACGCGGCTCGCGAAGGCGGTGACGGGCTGGGTGGTGGTCAGCCAGGCGTTCCCGTTCGTGCTGCTGATCATCCCGCTGTTCCTCGTACTGAAGAACCTCCGCATGATCAACTCCGTGCCGGGGCTGGTGCTGGTGTACGTGGTGTGGGCGCTGCCCTTCGCCCTGTGGATGCTCGCCGGGTATGTGCGGGCCGTGCCGCCCGAGTTGGAGGAGGCCGCCGCGGTGGACGGGGCCGGCCGGGTGCGGACGCTGGTGTCGGTGACGGCTCCGTTGCTCGCGCCGGGCATCGTGGCGACCGGGCTGTTCGCCTTCATCACCGCGTGGAACGAGTTCTTCTTCGCGCTCGTGCTTCTCAAGACACCGGAGAAGCAGACCCTGCCGGTGCTGCTCACCCACTTCATCGGAGCCGAGGGCGTCGCCGACCTCGGCCCGCTCGCGGCGGCCGCGTTCCTCGCGACGCTGCCCTCACTGGTCGTCTTCGCGATCATCCAGCGGCGCATCACGGGCGGCATGCTCACCGGGGCGGTGAAGAGCTGATGCGCGCACGCCTGCTGGCACTGGTCCTCCTGCTCCTCCTCGCCGGCTGCTCGTCCGGAGGCACCCGCGACGACGGCCGGATCACTCTGCGCTTCCAGTCCCTGGCCTGGCAGGAGGAGTCGGTCGAGGCCAACAAGGAACTGGTGAAGGAGTGGAACGCCCGCCACCCGGACGTCCAGGTCGAGTACGTCCAGGGCACCTGGGACAGCGTCCACGACCAGCTCCTCACCGCCTTCGAGGGCGGCGAGGCACCCGACATCATCCACGACGCCTCCGACGACCTCGCGGACTTCGCCTACGGCGGCTACCTGGCCGATCTCACCGACCTGCTGCCCGCGAGGCTGAAGTCGGACATCCCGCAGCGCAGTTGGGAGACGACCACCTTCGGGGACGGTGTCTACGGCGTGCCGTTCCTCCAGGAACCGCGTGTGCTGATCGCCAACGCGAGATGGCTCCGGCAGTCCGGCGTACGGATCCCGACCCCGGAGAAGCCCTGGAGCTGGCCCGAGTTCCGCCGGATCACCGAACGCCTCAGCGGCCAGGGCAAGTACGGCATCGCCTGGCCCTTGAAGGAGCCCGTCTCCGCCACGCTCAACCTCTCCCTGTCGGCGGGCGGGCAGCTCTTCCACCGCGGGGCGGACGGCAAGGTGACGGTCCGGTTCGAGACGGCCGACCAGGTGGTGCCGCGCACCATCCACCAGCAGGTCGACACCGACCGCAGCGCCTCGCCCACGACCCTGGGCAGCGGCGGCTCCGACACCCTGCCCGGCTTCTTCGGTGGCAGATACGCCATGGTCCCGCTCGGCTTCTCCTACCGCCAGCAGATCGTGCAGCAGGCGCCGAAGGGCTTCGACTGGCAGGTGCTGCCCGCCCCGGCCGGCGCCGGGGGCCTCACCCAGGGCGTCAGCCCGCAGACCCTCTCCGTCGCCGAGGACTGCCCGCACAAGAAGGAGGCAGCCCAGTTCATCGACTTCCTCCTCAGACCACCGAACATGGTCCGCCTCGCCCTCGGCGACTGGATGCTGCCCACCGGCACCGAGGCACTGAGCGACCCGGCCCTCCGCACGGCCGAGCACGGCTGGGCCACCGGCACCGCCCTCGCCGGGCACCTGCGCCCGGCGCCCGCGCAGACGGTGCGGGGCTACCCCGAGTGGAAGGACAAGGTGGCGACCCCGGCCCTGCAGGAGTACTACAGCGGAGCCATCCAAATCGGTGAACTGCGCGAACGGCTGGAGGAGGACGGCAACCTGGTGCTGGCGCGCTATCAGCGCTGACGACGCCGCCGGTCCGGCTCCGTTCAGGGAACGGCGGGTCCGGTGACGTACCGTCCCTGTGCGTCGTAGGGCCAGACATTGGGCACGCAGCCGCGCATGCCCTTGATCTGCTGCATCATCGCGGGGGCCGGCTTGCCGGGGCCGGGGCAGCCGACGTGGCCGTGGCCGAGGAAGTGGCCGACCTCGTGGTTGATGATGAGGGCCCGGTAGGCCTTGACGTCCTTGGCGTAGACGGGAGTTGCCAGGAGCCAGCGCTTGAGGTTGACCATGACGTTCTTGGCGACGTTGCAGTTGACCTCGCCGCCGGTGTTCAGACCGTACTGCCCGCAGATCTCGTCCACGGTCCCGGCGGTGGCGACCTTCACGACGAACGCGGTGGGCCCGCTCGACACCCGCTGGAACGCCGAACGGCCGTCCGCCGTCCAGCCGCGCCGGTCTGCCAGGACGCCCTCCACCTGCTCGGCGACCTCCGTGGCGGACAGTTCGATGCCGTCTTCGACATCGACCCGGTAGCGCAGGGTCGTGCCCTGCCCCACCTTGGGGCTCGAGCCGGGGGCGACGGTGAAGGTGCCGGGACCCGTGGCCGGGATCCCCGGCTGCACGGAGGGGGAGCGAGAGGGCGAGGCGGAGGGGGAGGACGGGTCCGACGGGGTGATCGGCCTGGCCGGGGCGGAGGTGGCCGGGGAGCCCGGCGCGGGCTCGGTCCCCGGGCCGGAGCCGGCCTTGGCCGCCGTCCCTCCAGGGCCCGCCGACGTCCATTGCACAGCCGCGAAACCGGCGGCCCCGAGCAGCGCCAGCGCCGACAGGGCCGCTAACAGCGGACCCTTCCGGCTGTGCCGCCCGGCGGAGTGCGCGGGGCCGCCGGGTTCGCGGCGGCTGCGGGACGGGGGTGCGGAATGCGCGGTCATGGTCGTTCAGGTTGCGAGTGCCATGTGATCGAACCTGGCGCGAATGGTAACGAAAAGATAACGAAGGTCGACCGGGAGGCCTGTGTGATCATCCGGTAACAGGAGCCCGACCCGGGTGCGGCCCTGCGGATACTGAGCCCATGCCACGAGTTCTGCTGATCGAAGACGACCGCGCCGTCCGTGAGGGAGTCGCCCTCGCCCTGCGCCGCCAGGGGCACGACGTCGCCGCCGCCGGGACCGGAGAGGAGGGGCTGGAGCGGCTGCGGTCCTTCCGGCCGGACGTCGTGGTGCTCGACCTGATGCTGCCCGGCATGCCGGGCCTGGACGTGTGCCGCGCCATGCGCGCCCTGGACCAGACGCTGCCGATCCTCATGGCGACCGCGCGCGGCGACGACGTGGACATCGTCGTGGGACTGGAGGCCGGAGCCGACGACTACGTCGTCAAGCCCGTACGGGCCCGGGTCCTGGAGGCGCGCATCCGGGCCGTCCTGCGCCGGGCGACCGCCGGAGCGGCGGCCGACGGCGGCATACCGAAGATCGACACGTACGGCGATCTGGCCATCGACCGCGCCGGACACTCGGTCACCTGGCAGGGTGCCCCGGTGCCGCTCGCCCCGTCCGAACTGCGGCTGCTGCTGACGCTGTCCGCCGCACCCGGCCAGGTGTTCAGCCGGCAGCAACTCCTGGAAGCGGTCTGGGAGCACAGCTACCACGGCGACGCGCGCCTGGTGGACGCCTGCGTCAGACGGCTGCGGGCCAAGATGGGCGAGCCTTCGCGCGAGCCGCGCTACATCCAGACCGTGCGCGGCTTCGGCTACCGGTTCGTCTCCCCGTGAGGAACGCACTGCTTCCCCGCCTGCGCGGTCTGCGCACGCGCCTGGTGGTGGCGTTCGCGCTCGTCGCCGCTCTCACCGCCGCGACCACCGGCGCCCTGAGCTTCCGGGAGGCGCGCACGGGCGTGCTCCAGCAGAGCCAGGACACCGTGATCAAGCTGCTGCGCACCCAGGTCGACCGGCTCGCCCCGGAGCTCGCCTTCCCTCCCGCCGAGGCCGAACTGCGGCGCTTCGCCGGTGAGGTGGCCCGCGCCGAGCCGTCCGGGAACTGGCGGGTGCTGGTCGCCTACGAGGGGCTGAGCGCCACGTCCCTGCCCGGCGACCCGTTCGACGAGCTGACGCCCGATCTGCGCGAGGCCGTGGACTCCAGTCCGGCCACGGTCTTCCAGCGGGTGAACACCGGTGACCACACCTCGCTCGTCGTCGGTATGTCGGTCACCTTCGCCGGCGACGAGGACCGCCGGAGCGCCTCCGGGGTCCAGGTCTTCCTCACGGTGCCGCAAGCCACCGAACAGCGGTACGTGGACGCCCTGGTCACCGCCGTGGAGCGGGCCACCGTCCCCGCCCTGGGCCTCGCCGTACTGCTCGCGCTGCTCGCCGCGCGCGGGGTGCTGCGGCCCGTGCGCGCACTGCGGCACGCCACCCGCAGCATCGCCGAAGGGCGGCTGGACACAAGGCTCGCCGTCAATGGATCCGACGAACTCGCCGATCTGTCCCACACGTTCAACGAGACGGCCGCCGCCCTGGAGGAGTCGGTGGCCGAACTGCGCGGCATGGAGGCCAGGGCCCGCCGGTTCGCCGCGGACGTCTCGCACGAGCTGCGCACCCCGCTGGCCGCCATGTCGGCGGTCACCGACGTCCTCGACGAGGACGCCGCCCGTCTCGACCCGGACACCGCCACCGCGGTCCGGCTGATCAGCGAGGAGACCGTGAAGCTGGCCCGTCTCGTGGACGACCTGATGGAGATCTCACGCTTCGACGCGGGCGCCGCGGTGCTGCACCTGGACGAGATCGACCTCGCCGAGTCGCTGCGCCGCACCCTCGCCGACCGTGCCTGGACCGGCCTGGTGGACGCCGACCTGCCGCCGCCCGACGCGGTGCGCGGTCGCCTCGACCCGCGCCGGCTCGACGTCGTGGCGGCGAACCTGGTCGGCAACGCGCTCAGGCACGGCGCCCGGCCGGTCCGCCTGCGCCTGCGCGCGGACGGCGAGCGGACGGCGGTCATCGAAGTGCTGGACAGCGGTCCCGGCATCCCCGAGGACGTTCTGCCGCACGTCTTCGAGCGCTTCTACAAGTCGGACATCGCCCGCACCCGCACCGAAGGAAGTGGTCTGGGCCTCGCCATCACCGCGGAGAACGTCCGGGTGCACGGCGGCAGCGTCCGGGCGGCCAACCGCCCGGAGGGCGGCGCGGTCTTCACCGTCGAACTCCCGCTGCGGCGGGACGAGCCGGCCCTCGGGGAGCGCCAGTGAAGGCCTCGCGCCGGGCCGCGCTGCTGATCGTTCCGGCGCTCTGCGGGCTCGCCTCCTGCGGCATCCCGGCCACCGGCGTGGTGGAGGCGGGCGGTCCCGCCGGCGGGGTCGTGCCGACGATACGGGTCTACTTCGTGGCGAAGGGCATGCTCGCGCCCGTCACCCGCAGGGTCGTCGCCCCGATCGACGCCGGGTCGGCCGTGGAGGTGCTGCTGCAAGGGCCCACGGCGGAGGAACGGACCAGGGGGCTGAAGTCGATGCTGCCGCTGACCGCGGCCCAGCCGACCTCCGTCCCGGCGGTCCCAGGCCGGGCGGCGCCTGCCACGCGGGTTCCGCAGGCGGCCGAAGCCACGGACTTCGCGCAGGTCACCACACGGGGCAACCACGTGTCCATCGAGCTGGCCCTCTCCTCCGCCGACGAGCTGCCCGACCTGGCGGTGGCCCAGCTGATCTGCACCGCCGTCGCGGCCCGGCGCGCGGCCCACCCCGGAAACGATCCGGTGACAGCCACCGTCGCCGGACGGGACGGCCGCCGTAGCGAGAGCACTGCGACGCGCTGCCCCACCGAGTGACCGGCAGCCGCCCGCCAAAGAGATTGCACGAGACGTATCGTCTCGCATACGGTCGGCGCATGACCAGTCGCGCTCATATCGCCATGTTCTCCATCGCCGCCCACGGCCACGTGAACCCGAGTCTTGAGGTGATCCGCGAGCTCGTGGCGCGCGGCCACCGGGTGACGTACGCGATCCCGCCGGTCTTCGCGGAGAAGGTCGCGGACACCGGTGCCGAGGTGAAGCTCTGGCACTCGACGCTGCCCTCGCCCGACGACGACCCCGAGGCGTGGGGGAGCACGCTGCTGGACAACGTGGAGCCGTTCCTCGACGACGCGATCCAGGCGCTGCCGCAGCTGATCGAGGCGTACGAGGGTGACGAGCCGGACCTCGTCCTGCACGACATCGCCTCCTACCCGGCTCGTGTCCTCGCCCACCGCTGGGGGGTCCCCGCGGTCTCCCTGTCACCGGCCATGGTCGCCTGGGAGGGGTACGAGGAGGAGGTCGCCGAGCCCATGTGGGCGGAGCCGAAGAAGACCGAGCGCGGCCGTGCCTACTACGCACGGTTCCAGGCCTGGCTGGAGGGGAACGGCGTCACCCGGCACCCCGACCCGTTCGTGGGCCGTCCCGACCGCTCGATCGTCCTGATCCCCAAGGCGCTCCAGCCGAACGCGGACCGCGTCGACGAGAGTGTGTACTCCTTCGTGGGAGCCTGCCAGGGCGACCGCCCCGCCGAGGGCGGCTGGCAGCGGCCGGCCGGCGCCGGCAAGGTCGCGCTCGTGTCCCTCGGGTCCGCCTTCACCAAGCAGCCCGGCTTCTACCGGGAGTGCGTCAAGGCGTTCGGCGGCCTGCCCGGCTGGCACCTGGTCCTGTCGATCGGCAAACACGTCGACCCGGCCGAGCTCGGGGACGTCCCTGAGAATGTCGAAGTGCGTTCCTGGGTGCCGCAGTTGGCGATCCTGAAGCAGGCCGACCTGTTCGTGACCCACGCCGGCGCGGGCGGCAGCCAGGAGGGCCTGGCCACCGCCACGCCGATGATCGCCGTACCGCAGGCCGCGGACCAGTTCGGCAACGCGGAGCTCCTCCAGGACCTCGGCGTCGCCCGGTACCTCCCCACGGAGGAGGCGACCGGCGAGGCCCTGCGCGAGGCGGCCCTCGCCCTCGTCGACGACCCGGAGGTCGCGCGCCGCCTGAAGATCCAGGCCGAGCTGGTCCAGGACGGCGGCCCACGACGCGCGGCCGACCTCATCGAGGCCGAACTGCCTCGCCGCTCCTAGCCTGGATCGGGACGGTCTCACCGGCCGGTGCGTCGATCCCGGCGTCCTCGATGATCCTCGCGGCGGTGTGCGTCTCCCCCTTCAGCTGGTCACTGTCCTCGACGTCGAGCCGGCCCGCCGCCTGCCCGGGCGGCCAGGCGCCGTACCTGCTTCTCCGTTCCCCGTGACGGGCTTGCCCCTCGGGGACCGTGCCCCTCCCCTCGCACATATCGGGCTCCCTGTCTGTGTGGATCCTGAGCAGAAGGTTGTGCCCCGCGGTGACCGGTGAGTAATTTACGGGGCCGGGCAGCTGCCCGGCGGCGGCCCTCGTGCCCACCCCCACGGGGCACGACGGCCGTCCTAAGGTGTGCGGATGACGACGACGTATGCGGCACTGTTGCGCGGAATCAACGTGGGTGGCAGCAGGAAGGTCCCGATGGCGGACCTGCGCACGCTCCTGGAAGGCCTCGGCTACGAGGGCGTACGCACGTATCTGCAGAGCGGCCAGGCGGTGTTCACGTCCGGCCACGGTGACGCCGAGTCGTCGGCGGCCGAGATCACGCACGCCATCGAGAAGCACTTCGGCTTCGGCGTCGATGTGATCGTGCGCGACCACGCCTATCTGAAGGCGATCGCCGACGCGTGCCCCTTCCCGGCCGCCGATCTGGAGCCCAAGCAACTCCACGTCACCTACTTCTCCGGGCCCGTGGCCCCCGACCGCTTCGCGGAGATCGACCAGGCCGCCTATCTCCCCGAGGAGTTCCGCCTGGGCGACCGTGCCCTGTACCTGTACGCCCCGAACGGCCTCGGCCGCTCCAAGCTGGCCGAACACCTGTCGAAACCGCGCATCAACAAGGGCCTGATCGCCACGACCCGCAACTGGAACACCGTCGCGAAGCTGGTGGAGCTGACAGGTGCCTGAGCACGACCCCGTGGTCGAGTCCGTCATCGAGGGCGAGTTGGCACTGCTCGACCCGCTGGTCCGCCGCTCGCCGGAGCGGGTCGGGGCGCTGCTGCACCCCGACTTCCACGAGTTCGGCGCCTCCGGACGGCACTGGGACCGGGCCGCCATCATCGCGTCCCTGGCCGCCACCACCGGCCCGGGGTCCGGGCCCGTCGTCGCCACCGGGATGAAAGGTGTGCGGCTGGCCCCCGGCCTGGTCCATCTCACCTTCGACACGGAGCGCGACGGCGGCCGCGCGCACCGCAGCTCGCTGTGGTGGCGGACGGAGGGCGGGTGGCTGCTCTACTTCCACCAGGCGACACCGTTCACCGAGCGGGCAACGTGACCTGGCGGTCGCCGAGGTAGGGCGTGTGCGACGTGATCTCGGCCGGCACGGTCAGCCGCGGGTCCGCGTAGAGCCGGCGCCGGTCGTCCTCGGAGCGGGCCGCGGCGACCGCGTCGGCTGCCGCGAGGTCGTCCTCGGTGAGGGGCGCGTGGACGCGCAGCTGCGGGTCCCAGCCGTCCCAGGGGAGCAGTTCGACACCGTTCAGCGCGGCCAGGTCGCGCAGCACGTTGCCGCGTACGAACCACAGACCCCGGAGCCTTTCGGCGGCGCTGACCCCGCACGTCTGCGGGTCCACCCGCCCCTCACGGCAGCCCCGCCAGGCGTCCCCGGCCACGAGGAAGCGGTCCCGCGGCACGTCCATCGGGTCGAACGGCACGTCGTACTCGTGGTGAACCTGCGCGTCGGCCAGCCGCCACCGGCCGTCCGGCGCGCGGTACTCGGTGACCCAGTGGTCCTCGTACCAGTCGTCGACGAAGTAGGTGGCGAAGCCACAGCGCAGCCGCGCGGGCGTCCCCGTCGCGCGCAGCAGGGAGCACAGCAGCAGCGAGAAGTCCCGGCACGTCCCCACGAACCGCCCGTCGGGCGCCCGCCGTGCGGTGAGCGGGGTGTCCCCGCGCTCGGTCAGGATCCGCAGGATCTCCGTGACGTAGCGGGACTCGGCGTCGTGGTGCAGCCGCCCCTCGGGCACCTCGTATCCCAAGAGCCGGCCCTCGCCGCGATGGATGATCAGGTCCCGCACCGCCGCGGCGAGCCGGCGTGGATCGCGGGGCAGTCCGCCGGTGTCCAGGTCCCCGGGATCGCTGTACGGCGTCTGTCTCAGGTAGTCATCGTCCATGCCGGGAGCCTCGGCCCTGCCCCAGGGGCAAGGTCAACGGCACCGGACGTTTGGCCGAATCACCCCCACACGGCCCGCGGCCTTGGCACCGTAGGGCCATGACGAGCACCGATGACCAGACGACTCCCACCGGTCGGACGACGGCCGTCCAGGCCATGCGCGGCGCGGCGGCCCAGCTTGCCGAACTGCTCGGCACGACGCCCGACTCCGTCTCCGCCGTCCGCCCGACCCCGGACGGCTGGACGGCGGACGTGGAGGTCGTGGAGCTGGAGCGGGTCCCCGACACCATGACCATCATGGCGACCTACCGCGTCACCCTCGACCCGCAGGGCCAACTGCTCGGCTACGAGCGGGTGCGCCGCTACGCCCGCGGCCAGCTCGACCGAGGACGGTAGCCCGCCCCTCCGAAGCGGCCCGCATCCTCTCAACTGCCTCTCGCGACAACTGTTTTGGTGTTCACGTGAACACGCCCGCCACCACCCCCGTACCTACGGGCGGCACGAGAACGAATCTCGCGAGAGGAATCGCACACGTGACCGTCATGACGCAGTCCGGCGGGATGCAACCCGCCGCAACCTCCAGCGGTTCGGGTTCCGCCGGCCTCTTCGACATCCTCGAACTGATCCTGGACCGCGGGCTCGTCATCGACGTGTTCGTCCGTGTCTCACTGGTCGGCATCGAGATCCTGAAGATCGACATACGGATCGTCATCGCCAGCGTCGACACCTACCTCCGCTTCGCCGAGGCCTGCAACCGCCTCGACCTGGAGGCCGGCCGCAAGGCCCCCGACAAGCTCACCGACATCGTCGGCAACCTCGTCGAGAGCGGCGCCCGGGGCAAGACCAGCGGCGCGATCGGCGGCGCCATCGACGCGATCGGCGACATCTTCGACCGCGACGACAAGGACCGCAGGGAGGAGGAGCGGTGAGCGGCGTCTACGTCTACGCAGTCACCCGCTCCGACCACCCCCTGCGGCTCGACGGTCTGCGCACCGTCGGCGGGACCGACGAGGCCCCGCGCGTGCTCGTCCACGGCCCGCTCGCCGCCGTGGTCAGCCCCGCACCCCCCGGCCTGCGTCCCAAACGCCGTGACCTCGCCGCCCACCAGGAACTCCAGGAACGCCTCATGGCCGACGGGTCGGTCCTCCCCATGAGGTTCGGCCTGCTCGCTCCCGACGACACCGCCGTCAGGACGGCCCTGGAGGAGAAGAGCGAGGACTACGCCCGAAGGCTCGGCGAACTGCACGGCACCGCCGAGTTCAACCTCAAGGCCGCCCGCTCCCAGGACGACCTGCTGCGCGAGGTGCTCGACGAGTCGGAGGAGGCCCGCAGGCTCAACCAGCACACCCGCGACGGCAGCGGCGCCTACGAGGACCGCCTCGCCCTCGGCGAACTGGTCGCCCGGCAGGTCGACGCCCGGCAGCGGCGGCAGGCCGACGAGATCGTCGGGCGGCTGTCCGGTCTCGCCCGGGCCAGCGTCGTGGCCGACCCCTCCAAGGACGACTTCCTCAACGTCTCCTTCCTCGTCGAACGCGCCCGCGCCGACGAGTTCACCGCGGCCGGCCGGAGCCTGGCCCAGGACTACGGCGACGCCTACGACTTCCGGCTGCGCGGCCCGCTGCCCCCCTACAGCTTCGCCGCCTGACGGGACCACCCATGGGCCTGCTCACCGGCATCCTCACCTTCCCGCTCGCGCCCGTGCGCACCACCCTCTGGGCCGCCGAGCAGCTACAGGCAGCCGCCGAGGCGCAGTACTACGACCCCGCTCCCGTCCGGCAGGCCCTCGTCGATCTGGAACGCGCCCTGCTGGAGGGAAGGATCGACGAGGCCGAGTACGACCGCCGCGAGGACGAACTGCTGGACCGACTCGACGAGATCACCGCCCGGAGACGAGCCCCCCGACCATGACTCACCCGGCAGCAGGCGGACTCACCGGACCGCCCCGTCTTCCCTCCCCCTACGACCAAGGGCCAGGCGCCCAGACCGCCAACCTCGCCGACATCCTCGAACGGGTCCTCGACAAGGGCGTGGTCATCGCCGGCGACATCCGGATCAACCTGCTCGACATCGAACTGCTCACCATCAAGCTGCGCCTGCTCGTCGCCTCCGTCGACAAGGCGAAGGAGATGGGCATCGACTGGTGGGAACACGACCCCTCCCTCTCCTCCCGGGCCGCCCGCCCCGAGCGGTCCCTGGCCGACGAGAACGAACGCCTGCGCGCCGAGATCGCCGCACTCAAGGCGGCCGACAGGAGCCCGGAGCCATGACCGACCCGAACCTCGTCTACGCCTACGCCGTCCTGCGCCGCACCCCCGAGGCCACCGCGGCGGTGACGCACCTGCGCGGGGTCGCCGGTGAACCGATCCACCTGGTGGACCCGGCGGCCGGCACCCCCCAGATCGCGTTCGCCGTCGGCCACGTCCCGGCCTCCGACTACGACGAGACGCCTCTCAAGGCCCACCTCGACGACCTGGACTGGCTGGAGTCCACGGTCCGTTCCCACCACGCCGTGGTGGCCGCGCTGGTCGGCTGCGCCGCCGTACTGCCCCTGCGCCTGGCCACCGTCTACCACGACGAGGACCGCGCCCGGCAGGCCCTCGACATCAGACGCGACTACTTCCTGTCCCTGCTGCACCGCCTCACCGGCCATGTGGAAGTCGGCGTCAAGATCTACGCCACGCCCGACATCACCCCGCCCGAAGCGGACACCGACACCGGACGGGAACAGCCCACCGGCCTCGGTGCCGGCCGCGCCTACCTGTCGATCCGCCGCCGCAGACAACGCAGGAACGAGGAGGCCTGGCGCACGGTCGCCCAGGCCGCCGCACACCTCACCGAGACGGCCGCAACTCTCGCCGTCGACCGCGTGGCACACAGCCCGCAACGCGGCAGTCTCGCGGGCCCGGCCCCCGGCACCAACGTGGGCAACGACGCTTACCTCGTCCCCGCCGACCGCGTCGACGCCTTCCGCACCGCCATCCTCGCGGCCGCCGAGGGGGTCCCCGGCCTCCGCGTGGAAGTCACCGGCCCCTGGGCCCCCTATTCCTTCGCCCTCCAGCCGGAGCCGGAGCTCGCGTGACCGCCGCCCCCTACGCCGACCGCCCGGTCGCCCTCATCGACCTCCTCGACCGGCTCCTCCAGGGCGGCGTCGTCCTCACCGGCGACCTCGTCCTGTCCATCGCGGACGTCGACCTGGTCCGCATCGACCTGCGTGCGGTCATCGCCCCCGTGGCGGCGTCAGCACTCTCCCAGATCAGTGAGGCTCCATGCCCCCGGCCACCCACCGTCTGACCACCGACCCGGACACGGTCGAACGAGACCTGATCAAACTGGTCCTGACCGTCGTGGAACTCCTCCGCCAGCTCATGGAACGCCAGGCCCTCCACCGCGTCGACATCGGCGACCTCACGGAGGAACAGGAAGAACGCGTCGGCCTGACCCTGATGCTCCTCAACGACCGCATGCAGGAACTCTGCGCCCGCTACGACCTTCGCCCGGAGGATCTGAACCTGGACCTCGGCCCGCTGGGAACCCTGCTGCCGCCGCCCGGGTGACGTCCCGGCGCTGTCAGGCGCTCACGGCCGCCAACGCCGGTACCCGTGCCGCCTCATACCGCTCCAGCAGCACCCGCGCCACCTCCGGCGCCGGGCCCAGCACATCGGCCAGGACGTCCGCCTCGGCCGCACCCCGCGCGATGCGGTCGGGGAGGAAGCCGGGGGCGAGGACGTAGGGGGCGACGGCCACCCGGGAGCAGCCCAGGGCACGGAGTTCGCGGACCGCGTCCTCGGTGCGGGGGAGAGATGCGGAGGCGAACGCAGGCCGCACGGCGCACCAACCGGTGTGCCGCCACTCCCGCGCGATTTCTGCGATCACTGCGATCGCCTCCGGGTCGGTGGACCCCGCCGAGGCCAGTACGACCCCGGTCGAGGACTTGTCGGCGGGGGTCAGGCCCGCCTCGTACAGGCGCCGTTCCAGCGCCGCCAGCAGCAGCGGGGACGGGCCCAGGACCTCCGCCTGGCGGATGCGCAACTGCGGCGGCGCGTCCGCGAGGACCGCCGGGATGTCCGCCTTCGCGTGGAAGGCGCGGGTCAGCAGCAGCGGCAGGGCCACGACGTCACGGACGCCCTGCGACCGCCAGGGACTCCAGTACCCCCTGCACCGAGGGGACGTTGAAGTCCAGGAAGCCCGTCTCCACCCGCAGGTCGGGGCGCAGGGCGCGCACCCGCGCGTACCAGGGCGTGCACGGTCGCGGCGTGCCGCGGGTCGCGGCTGCCGTGGGCGATGACGAGGAGAACAGGCTTGTTGATCATGGGACTTCAGCTCTTCACCAGCAGGCCGCGGCTGCGCAGCACCCACCGCTCCAGCGGGCTGAAGATCAGCAGGTCGATGGCGATGCCGACGATCAGGATGAGCAGGATGGCCTCGAACACCATGGCCATGTCGCTGGCGTTGCGGCCGTTCTCCAGCAGCTGGCCGAGGCCGACGCCGAGGTCGGGGAAGGACGCGATGATCTCCGCGGCCATCAGGGAGCGCCAGGAGAAGGCCCAGCCCTGCTTCAGCCCGGCCACGTAGCCGGGCAGGGCGGCGGGCAGGACGATGTGCCAGGTGCCCTTGAGGCCCGTGGCGCCGAGCGTGCGGCCCGCGCGCAGGAACAGCGGGGGCACCTGGTCGACGCCGGAGACCAGGCCGTTGGCGATCGAGGGGACCGCGCCGAGCAGGATCACCGCGTACATCATCGAGTTGTTCAGGCCCAGCCAGATCACCGCCGGCGGCACCCAGGCGACCGACGGCAGGGACTGCAGGCCCGACAGGATCGGGCCGATGGCCGCGCGGACGAACTTCACCCGGGCCACCAGCAGGCCCAGCGGCGTGCCGATCAGCAGGGCGAAGCCGAAGCCGAGCAGACCGCGCGAGACGCTGGTCCAGATGTAGCCGAGCAGCTCGCCCTGGAGCCAGCCGTGCTGGACGACGTCCCACACGGCGGACGGCGCGGGCAGCTTGGTCGGGTCGGCGACGACCTTGAACGAGACGAGGGCCTGCCAGACCGGCCAGCACCAGCGCGACGGCGAGGACGGGCGGCAGGATCTTCTCGACGAAGGTCTGCCGGAACGGCGTGCGGTGCGTCTGCCGCGTCTCCAGCGCGTCGAGGCCCGCCTCCAGTCCGGCGAGATCGCTGCCGTCCTTGGCGACGGTCGTCGAATCAGTGCTGGCCATGACGGCGGATCTCCCCACGCAGTTCTTCGGTGATCTCGACGGACAGCTCCGCCACGGTGGTGTCCTCGATGCGGCGCGGCTGCGGGATGTCCACCGTCCACTCGCGCGCGATCTTGCCCGGGCGGGAGGACAGCAGCACCACGCGCTGCGCGAGCCGGACCGCCTCGCGCACGTTGTGCGTGACGAACAGGACGGACAGCTGTGTCTCGCGCCAGATGCGGGTCAGCTCGTCGTGCAGCACGTCCCGCGTGATGGCGTCCAGCGCCGCGAACGGCTCGTCCATCAGCAGCAGCTTGCTCTCCTGCGCGAGCGCACGGGCCAGCGCGACGCGCTGGCGCATACCGCCCGACAGTTCGTGCACCCGCTTGCCGTACGCGCCCTTCAGCCGGACCAGTTCGAGCAGCTCCTCGGCCCGCTCGCGGCGCTCGGCCTTCGGCACGCCCCGCAGTTTCAGGGCGAGTTCGATGTTCTTGCCCGCGGTCAGCCACGGGAACAGCGCGTGCTCCTGGAACATCAGCGCCGGGCGGCCGTCGCGTGGTCGATCTCGCCGGCGGTGGGCCGGTCGAGGCCCGCCACCAGGTTGAGCAGCGTGGACTTGCCGCAGCCCGAGGCCCCCAGGAGGGTGACGAACTCGCCGGGCGCGACATCGAGGGTGATGTCGTCCAGGACGAGCTGCTGCCCGGCGGGGCCCGCGAACGACTTCGAGACGTGCTCGATACGGGCGGCGTGTGTGGCCGACTCGGTGCCGTCGGCGGCCTTGGCGAGGGTGGTGGCCATGGTCGTCACCTCCTGGGAACTCTTCGGGATCGCGGGCTTACTTGGCGCCGAGACCGGCGTCGTCGACCGCGGGCTCGCCCTCGGCCTTGAGGACCTTGTTCAGCGGCGTGAGGTCGTAGATGCCCTTGAGGTCGGGCTTCTCGCAGCAGGCCCGCCTTGACCGCGTGCTCCGCCTCGGTGTTGAGCGTGGAGGCCAGCGGGTCGTCGGTGAACTGGATGGACTTCCACGCCGGGTCCAGCACATCGGCGGGCAGCGCCTTGCCGGAGTCGTCCTCCAGCTGCTTGTTCGCCGCCGCCTTCGCCTGCGTCCGGGTTGGCGTTGATCCACTTGTTGGTGTCGACCGAGCCCTTCAGCACGGCCTCGACGACCTTCGGGTGCTCCTTGAGGAACTTCTGGCGACACGATGATGTTCGTGATCACGAACTTCTTGTCCGGCCACAGCGACGCCTCGTCGAGCAGCACCTTGCCGCCCTCGGCGACCAGCTTCGACGCGGTCGGCTCCGGCACCCAGGCGCCGTCGACGGAACCGGACTTGTAGGCGTCCGGGGTGACCTTGTTGTCGCTGCGGACGACCGTGACGTCACCCTTGCCGCTCTGCGCGTCGACCTTCCAGCCCTGCTCGGCGGCCCAGTTGAGGAAGGCCACGTCCTGCGTGTTGCCGAGCTGCGGGGTGGCGATCCGCTTGCCCTTGACGTCCTTCAGCGACTTGATCTTGTCCGGGTTCACGACCAGCTTCACGCCGCCGGACGCCGAACCGCCGATGATGCGCAGGTTCTTGCCGCCGGACTTGGTGTAGCCGTTGATCGCCGGGGAGGGGCCGATCCAGCCGATGTCGATGGAGCCGGAGTTGAGCGCCTCGATCTCGGAGGGGCCGGCGTTGAAGGTCGCGTAGTCGGCCTTGGTGGCGCCCAGGGCCTTCTGGAAGAAGCCCTTCTGGCATGCCGACCAGCGCGGTGGCGTGGGTGAGGTTGCCGAAGTAGCCGATCTTGACGGAGTCCAGGCCGTCGATCTTCTTCGCCCCGGCGGCGACCTTGGCGGCGCCGTCGTCCTTGGCCTGGGAGCCGTAGCCGCAGGCGGCGAGCGCGAGCAGGGGGAGTGCGGCGAGGACCGCGAGGCCGCGGCGCAGAGCGGATGATGGCAGGCACGGGAGGTGTTCCTCTCGTCGGCCCGGCGGTCACGGTCTCTCAGGTCGTGGCCGGGAGGTCGGCAGGTTTTCGTCTACGGCGGTGGGGGGTGAGGGCGCGCAGGCGGTGCGCGTACGTCAGCGCACACATCGCGCGACCCCGCCCTGCCCGCTGCCGAGAGCACCGCTGCCGACGCGGCCGCCCTCCTTCGCGAACGTGGAGTAGAAGTCGGGGGAGTTCATGTCAGAAGTCCCACCCGTCGTCGTCGGCCTCGTCCTTGACCGGCTCGGGGGCGGCGAAGGACTCGCCGACCATGCCCGCGGTGAGGGTGGTGCCGTCGTTCGGGTCGATCAGGATGAACGAGCCGGTGCGGCGCGAGTCGGCGTAGGAGTCGACCGGCAGCGGCTCGGCGGTACGGATCTTCACCCGGCCGATGTCGTTGGCGACGAGCTGTCCCGGGTGCGGGTGCAGGGACAGGTCGTCGAGCGTGAGCCGGGACGGGATGTCCTTGACGATCGCCTTGACCGTGCGGGTGCCGTGCTTGAGCAGCACCCGGTGGCCGACGGTCAGCGGCGGCGTCGGCGACGTGGCAGACGGTCGCCTCGATGTCCTGCGTGGTCGCGGGCGCGTCCTTGCGTCGGCACGATCAGGTCGCCGCGCGAGATGTCGATGTCGTCCTCCAGCAGGAGGGTCACCGACTGCGTCGTCCACGCGACGTCGACCGGCTCGCCCAGCAGGTCGATGCCGGACACCTTCGAGGTGCGGCCCGACGGCAGCACGGTGACGTCCTCGCCGACGCGGAAGGAGCCGGCGGCGATCTGACCGGCGTACCCCCGGTAGTCCGGGTGGTCGGCGCTCTGCGGCCGGATCACGTACTGCACGGGCAGCCGGGCGTGGCAGTGGCTCAGGTCATGGCTGACCGGCACCGTCTCCAGGTGCTCGAGCACGGTCGGGCCGCCGTACCAGTCCATGTTCGCGGAGGGCTCCACCACGTTGTCGCCGACGAGCGCCGAGATCGGGATCGCGGTGACCTCGGGGACGCCCAGCTCGGTCGCGTACGCCGTGAACTCCTCGGCGATGGCGGCGAACACCTTCTCCTCGTACTCGACGAGGTCCATCTTGTTGACCGCGAGGACCACGTGCGGGACGCGCAGCAGCGCGGCGAGGGCGGCGTGCCGGCGGGTCTGCTCGACGACGCCGTTGCGGGCGTCGACCAGGATCACCGTCAGCTCGGCGGTGGAGGCGCCGGTGACCATGTTCCGCGTGTACTGCACATGGCCGGGGGTGTCGGCGAGGATGAACCGGCGCCGGGGCGTGGCGAAGTAGCGGTACGCCACGTCGATGGTGATGCCCTGCTCCCGCTCGGCCCGCAGGCCGTCCGTCAGCAGCGCGAGGTCCGGCGCCTCCTGGCCCCGGCTCGCCGAGGCGCGCTCCACGGCCTCCAGCTGGTCGGTGAGGACCGACTTGGAGTCGTGCAGCAGCCGGCCCACGAGGGTGGACTTGCCGTCGTCGACGGAGCCGGCGGTGGCGAACCGCAGCAGGGTGGTCTCCGAGAGTTCCTCGGTGGTGATGGTGCTCATCTCTAGAAGTACCCCTCGCGCTTGCGGTCTTCCATCGCGGCCTCGGACATCTTGTCGTCGGCGCGGGTGGCGCCGCGCTCGGTGAGCCGGGAGGCGGCGATCTCGGCGATCACCTTCTCGATGCGTGTCGGCGTCGGAGTCGACGGCGCCGGTGCAGGACATGTCACCCACGGTGCGGTAGCGCACCAGCCGCTTCTCCACGGTCTCGCCGTCCTTCGGCCCGCCCCACTCGCCGGCGGTCAGCCACATGCCGCTGCGGGAGAAGACCTCGCGCTCGTGGGCGTAGTAGATCTGCGGCAGCTCGATGCCCTCGCGGGCGATGTACTGCCACACGTCCAGCTCGGTCCAGTTGGACAGCGGGAAGACGCGCACGTGCTCGCCGGGGGCGTGCCGGCCGTTGTACAGGTTCCACAGCTCCGGGCGCTGGCGGCGCGGGTCCCACTGGGAGAACTCGTCGCGCAGGGAGAACACCCGCTCCTTGGCCCGGGCCTTCTCCTCGTCGCGGCGTCCGCCGCCGAAGACGGCGTCGAACTTCTCCGCCTGGATCTTCTCGGTCAGCGGCAGCGTCTGCAGCGGGTTGCGGGTGCCGTCCGGACGCTCCTTGAGCACACCCCGGTCGATGTAGTCCTGCACGGAGGCGACGTGCAGCCGCAGCCCGTGCTGCTCGACCGTGCGGTCGCGGTAGTCGAGGACCTCGGGGAAGTTGTGCCCGGTGTCCACGTGCAGCAGCGAGAACGGCACCGACGCGGGCCGGAAGGCCTTCAGCGCCAGGTGCAGCATGACGATGGAGTCCTTGCCGCCGGAGAAGAGGATCACCGGCCGCTCGAACTCGCCCGCCACCTCGCGGAAGATGTGCACCGCCTCGGACTCGAGAGCGTCGAGGTGGGACAGCGCGTACGGGCTGTCGGTCTCCTCGGAAACGGTGGCGGCGGATCGTCATGCCAGTCCCCTTTCGCTGAGCAGGGCGTGCACCGACGCCGCGGACTCCTGCACGGTCTGGTTCTGCGACTCGATGCGCAGATCGGGCGACTCGGGCGCCTCGTACGGGTCGTCGACCCCGGTGAGCCCGGTGAGCTCACCCGCGGCCTGCTTGGCGTACAGGCCCTTCACGTCGCGCTCGCTGCACACCTCGACGGGCGTCGCGACATGCACCTCGACGTACGCGGTGCCGTTCGCCTGGTGGCGCTTGCGCACCGCCTCGCGGCTGTCGGGTACGGGCGCGATGACCGGGACGAGGGCCAGCACGCCGTTGCGGGCGAGCAGTTCGGCGACGAAGCCGATGCGCTGCACGTTGGTGTGCCGGTCCTCGCGGCTGAAGCCGAGGCCCGCCGAGATGAACTCGCGGATCTCGTCGCCGTCGAGCACCTCGACGCGGTGGCCCTCCTCGCGCAGCCGGCCGGCCAGCTCGTGGGCGATGGTGGTCTTGCCGGCGCTCGGCAGACCCGTGAGCCAGACGGTGGCTCCGGTCGTCACGTCGGTCTCCTGAATCGTCGTCGTCATCCGTGCAGCCCGCACTCGGTCTTGCTGCTGCCCGCCCAGCGGCCGGCGCGCGCGTCCTCGCCCTCCAGGACCCGGCGGGTGCAGGGGGCGCAGCCGACGGAGGCGTAACCGTCCATCAGCAGCGGGTTCGTCAGGACGCCGTGCTCGGTGACGTACGCGTCCACGTCGTCCTGGGTCCAGCGGGCGATCGGGGAGATCTTCACCTTCTGCCGCTTCTCGTCCCAGCCGACCACCGGGGTGTTCGCCCGGGTCGGGGACTCGTCGCGGCGCAGACCGGTCGCCCAGGCCCGGTAGTCCTTCAGGCCCTCGCTCCAGCGGCTCGACCTTGCGCAGCGCGCAGCACAGGTCGGGGTTGCGGTCGTGCAGCTTCGGGCCGTACTCGGCGTCCTGCTCGGCGACCGTCTGGCGCGGGGTGAGCGTGATGACGTTGACGTCCATCACGGCCTCGACCGCGTCCCGGGTGCCGATGGTCTCCTCGAAGTGGTAGCCGGTGTCGAGGAAGACGACGTCCACGCCGGGCATGGCGCGGGAGGCGAGGTGGGCGACCACCGCGTCCTCCATCGAGGAGGTCACGCAGAAACGCTTGCCGAACGTCTCGGCCGCCCACTGGAGGATCTCCAGCGCGGAGGCGTCCTCGAGTTCGCGGCCCGCCTGCTCGGCGAGCGCCTTCAGATCCTCGGTGGTGCGCTCTTCCTGAGTGGTCGTCATATCTGTGCCCCTCCGGAGTCGGATCGCTTCAGTCCCTGGGCCAGCAGCCCGAGGAACTTCAGCTGAAAGGCTCGACTGCACGCCGCGCATTCCCACGCGCCGTGCGCCCTGCTTCGCTCGGACGCAGGTCCTCGTCACCGCAGTAGGGGCAGTAGAAGGGCGCCGCGCGCTCGCTCATGACAGGGCCTCCTCGCTGGCCCGGGCCGCCCAGGTGGCGAACCGCTCGCCGTCCTCGCGCTCCGCCTGGAACCGCTTGCAGGACGCGCTCGACGTAGTCGGGCAGCTCGTCGGAGGTGACCTTCAGGCCGCGCACCTTGCGGCCGAAGCCGGCCTCCAGGCCCAGCGCGCCGCCCAGGTGCACCTGGTAGCCCTCGACCTGCTCGCCCTCGGTCGTTGAGCGACCAGCTGGCCCTTGAGACCGATGTCCGCGACCTGGATACGGGCGCAGGCGTTCGGGCAGCCGTTGAGGTTGATGGTGAGCGGCTCGTCGAAGTCCGGCAGGCGGCGCTCCAGTTCGTCGATGAGCTGCGAGCCGCGCTGCTTGGTCTCGACGATGGCCAGCTTGCAGAACTCGATGCCGGTGCAGGCCATGGTGCCGCGCCGGAACGAGGAGGGCCGGGCGGTCAGGTCGAGCGCCTCCAGGGCCTCGACCAGCGACTCGACCTGGTCCTCCTCGACATCGAGGACGATCATCTTCTGCTCGACGGTGGTGCGCACCCGGCCCGAGCCGTGGGCCTCCGCGAGGTCGGCGACCTTCGTGAGCGTCGCGCCGTCGACGCGTCCCACGCGCGGGGCGAAGCCGACGTAGAACCGGCCGTCGCTTCTGCCGGTGCACGCCGATGTGGTCGCGCCACAGCTGGGACGGCTGCTCGCGGGGCCGGGCCGTCGGTCAGCTTGCGCTCGAGGTACTCGTCCTCCAGCACCTGCCGGAACTTCTCCGGCGCCCCAGTCGGCGACGAGGAACTTCAGGCGGGCGCGGTTGCGCAGCCGGCGGTAGCCGTAGTCGCGGAAGATCGAGATGACGCCCTCGTAGACGTCCGGGACGTCGTCGATCGACACCCAGGCGCCCAGCCGCACGCCCAGCTTGGGGTTGGTGGACAGGCCGCCGCCGACCCACACGTCGAAGCCCGGGCCGTGCTCGGGGTGCTCGACACCGACGAACGCGACGTCGTTGATCTCGTGCACCACGTCCAGCACCGGCGAGCCCGAGATCGCGGTCTTGAACTTGCGGGGGAGGTTCGAGTACGCCGGGTTGTTCAGGACGCGGCGCTTCATCTCCTCCAGGGCCGGGGTGGCGTCGATGATCTCGTCCTCGGCGATGCCCGCGACCGGGCGAGCCGATCATCACGCGCGGGGTGTCGCCGCAGGCGGTGACCGTGGACAGGCCCACGCCCTCCAGGCGGTTCCAGATCTCGGGCACGTCCTCGATCCGGATCCAGTGGTACTGGACGTTCTGCCGGTCGGTGATGTCGGCGGTGCCGCGCGCGAACTCCTGCGAGATCTCACCGATGACCCGCAGCTGCTGCGTGGTCAGCGCCCCGCCGTCGATGCGGACGCGCAGCATGAAGTACTCGTCGTCCAGCTCCTCCGGCTCCAGGATCGCGGTCTTGCCGCCGTCGATCCCGGGCTTGCGCTGGGTGTACAGGCCCCACCAGCGCATCCGGCCGCGCAGGTCGTTCGGGTCGATCGAGTCGAAGCCCCGCTTGGAGTAGATCGTCTCAATGCGTGTCCGCACATTGAGACCGTCGTCGTCCTTCTTGAACTGCTCGTTGCCGTTGAGCGGGGTGTGGTGTCCCACGGCCCACTGACCCTCACCGCGGTGACGGCTCACCTTGCGGCGGGGAGTCGCGGCAGCAGGCTTCTGCGGGGTGGCGGCCATGGTTGATACGTCCTTCGGGACAGGCGGGAAAGCGGCTCTGACCTGCGCGCGCGGGCGCATGGGCATACGTGCGCGTCATTGCGCGGGAAGAGGAGAAAAGAAGAGATGTCGGGCGCTGCGTGAGTGCTCTCAGCGCGCCGGACAGATGGCGCTGGACATGCGGCCGAGGTCGACGTGCCGCCGACTCACCAAGGCAATTCCAGTTCCAGACATGACGGAAGCGTGTCACGGCGATCTGGACACAGTCCAGCTTCGTCCAAGATGCGGACACTCTTGTCTCGAAAGCAAGACGAGGGTGTCTGTTGGTCACACCCGGCCACCCCGGGGTGTCCGTCCAGGTCAGGCAGGGAAAGCCCCAGGCCACGGTCCCGGAGCGGCGACGTCCGCCTCCTCCTCGACCTTGGTGTCGAACAGCTTGAAGCCCGCGACGCTGGTAGTTGTCCATCGCGTGCTCGCCGTCCTTGCTGCAGGTGTGCAGCCAGACCCGCTTCGTCGGCGTCAGCCCCGCCCAGCGGTCCGCGAGGTCCCAGGCCCGGGCCGTGCCGTACGACAGCAGGTGCCCGCCGATGCGCCGGCCCCGGAAGGCGGGGAGCAGTCCGAAGTAGACGATCTCCACGACCGCGTCGTCCTGCGCCTCCAGCTCCACGTACCCGGCGGGCGTGCCCCGGTCGTAGGCCACCCAGGTCTCCACGCCGGGCCGCTCCAGGTGCTCCAGCCACCGCGCGTACGACCAGCTCAGCCGGTCCGTCCAGCGGATGTCGCCGCCCACCGACGCGTACAGGAACCGGCTGAACTCGGGCGAGGGCACCTCGGAGCGGACGACCCGGACGTCCGCCCTCCGGCGCGGCGGCCGGCAGCAGGTCGGTCGGGGCGGTCTGCTCCAGGGACCAGGTGGTCACGGCGATGGTGGTCATGAGGGCAAGAAAATCATCTGACCTACTGGTCTGTCGATCGGCCCCGGCGCCGCCCGGCCGCGTCCAGCGCGTCGATCGAGGCCAGCGGCAGGGCGAACAGCATGCTGCCCGGACTGGGACCAGACCTCGCCGGTCTCCTCCCAGTAGGACAGGGAACCCGACCGGCCGCTCCAGCACTGGCGCGTCTCGTCCGAGTCCGCACTCCGGTCGCCCGGCCGCCCTCCGTGTCCTGGCGCCACAGCGTTCCGTGCCCGCCCGGTGTGCCCGCCGCGCGGTCGAGGTACCAGCCCGAGCGGTACGCCAGCACGCCCCGCACGTCGGCCGCCTTCGTCTCGTACGCCTCGACCGGCGTCCGCGTGCCCGGAGGAGTCGGTGCTGAGCAGGCCGGACGCGGGCCGGGTCCCTGCTCAGCGCGTAGCGCCACAGCCGGGTGCGCCGGTCGCCGTCCGCGGGCACCCGCTCGCTCGCGACCAGACTGTCGGGAGAGGTGCTGCGGTCCAGGGAGACGGCGGCCGGGCGCGGCCCGTCGTCGCCGCCGGGCAGGGCGGTACGAAGCCGACGGCGGGCAGCACGATACCGGTACCCGTGCGCGGCCCAGCCGCCGCGCACGCGGCCGACCGCGTCGGACTCGACGGTGGCGCGCTGGATGCGGTCCATGTCGTACACGTACAGCGCGTCCCGGTCGCCCTCGCGGGTCGTGACCAGCAGCTTGTCCTGGTACCAGACCATGCCGGACAGCGGGGAGACCAGCCCTCGGTAGTCCCGCCCGCCGTCCACCGGGACGGCCAGCAGGGCCCAGGTGTAGCGGAGCCGGTCCGGGTCGTTCGCGTCGACGAAGGCGACCTGGGCCAGGCCCTGCTCGGGGGCCGGGCCGTCCATGGAGCCGCCCTCGGCGCCGCCGTTGGTCCAGCCGGAGAGGATCACGCGGTTCTCGCCCCAGCGGCCGTCGTCGTCCGCGTCCCCCGAGGTGGTGACCGCGCCGGCCCGCCAGCCCCGGGTGTCGGCGCCGCCGAAGCAGTACGCGCGCGTGGCCGCCGGTGCGACCGGCAGGGCTGTGCTTCTCGGCGGTCGAGCAGTCGGCCGCGTCGCGCAGCGGGCGGTCGGCGCTCTCCAGCACCGGCCCGACGCCGACGGGCCGGCCCATCTTCGATGCGAGCCGGTCGAGCCACCGCCCGGGCACCCGGTGCTCGGCCAGCGGCAGCGCGGCCGGCCTCGGCGGACGCGGTGAGCGGTCTTCAGAGCCCCGGGGGTGTCGGCGACCGTGGCCTGCGAGGCGCTGATCAGGGTGGCGGCGGCGGTGAGCGCGAGGGCCGTCCCGGCGAGGGTCGCGCGCACCGCCCTGCCCCGCCTGCGCCGCCGGTGTCTGCCGCGATGCTTCATAACATCCTCCCGAGGCGGGCCAACTGCGCCTGTTGATCCATGCGTTGACGGAGGAGCAGGTGGGGTGACCCGTAGAGGGGATGCTACGGCAGGTGGGCGGGGTGGCGGACGAAGAACCTGCAAATATGCGAAAGATGTACCTCTGAGGGACGCCCGGACGCCACGTCGGGTGAACCTCAGGGAGCCGGTGCGGATGCGCGCAGCCGCCGCACCCCCGGCGCCGTCGAGTACGGCAGCAGATCGCGCGGGTCGTCCGGGAGCAGCACCTCGACCTCGGCGTCCTCGGCGAACCGGTACGGGCGGTGCTCCAGGACCGCCCCGAGATACCGCCGTACCCGCGACATCTCGGCGCGCACCGTCACCGTGCGGGCCGGGTCGCCGAACACGTCACCGGCCAGGCCCGAGGCGCTGCGGCCGGTGCGGTGGACGGCGAGGAGGTACAGCAACTCGGCGTGCCGGGGACTCAGTTCGCGGGCCCAGGACCCGGCACCGCCCAGGACCTGCACCGACCATCTGCGCGCCTGTCTGAAGTCCAGCACGATCCTGGCCGCCCCGCGCGGCACCGGCTCGTCGGCGGCCGCCCGCACCAGCCAGCCCCCGGCCAGCGGCTCCACCGAGCACGGCCCGAGCACCGGCAGCCATCGCGGGCCCGCCGACAGCGACTTCGGCAGGGCGACGCGCCGCGTGTACGGCATCCCGCTCACCGCGGCGGTCCAGCCGTCCGCATCGACCACCAGGGCACGCCCGCCGAGCCGGGCCAGCACCGGCGCCGCCACCGCGCGCAGCCGCTCCAGCGACTCCACGTGCATCTCCCGCAGCCGCGCCTCGGCGAGCTTGGCCACCGAGTCGACCCAGGCGAGCGTGGCCGGGTGCATCGTCTCCAGCGGCCCGCTCACGTCCACCACGCCGAGCAGCCGGCCGTCCCGCGGATCCGTCAGGGGTGCGCCGGCACAGGTCCAGCCGGCCTGGGAGCGCACGAAGTGCTCGGAGGCGAAGACCTGCACGGGACGGCGCACCACCGCCGGGGTGCCGAGACCGTTCGTGCCGACGACGTCCTCACGCCAGTCCGCGCCGAGTTCGAACCCCAGCCCGTCGGCCTTGCGCAGTACCGGCGTGCTGCCCTCGCGCCACAGCACCCGGCCGTCCTCGTCGGCGACCACCATGATGTGGTGGGCGACGTCCGCGACCGCCAGCAGCCCCTCCCGCAGCACCGGCAGCACATGGCGCAGCGCCGACGTCTCGCGCCGCCGCTGCACCTCCTCGCGGGACAGCAGCCCCGCCCGGAAATCGTGGTCCGGGTCGACGCCGCTGCGCAGCATGCGGTCCCAGGACTGCTCGATCACCGGACGCGGCGGCACCGGAGCGGGCTGCCCGGAGAGCCGGGCGGAGCGGACCTCGTTCAGTACCCGGGCCGCACGCGTGGTGTTCACGGCGGCAAGCTGCGTGACGTCCATCGGCGGGTCCCCCCGGGAGTCTTTTCTGACTGTGCGTCTCATAGTGCCGCCTGCCCCTGGGGGACGCGCCAGTCCGCATGCAGTCAGCAGCAAGTTGCAACCCCCTGCAACCCTGGTGAACAGCCCGGCCGTGGCTGAAACTTGAGCAGCGCCGTCCCGAGCGGCGTTCGATGGCTCGAACGGGCCAGTGCGGCGGGGGTGGTGCCGTGTCGGCGCAGCACCACCCCCGCTTCCGCATACGCGGACCAGAAGACCAGGTCAGGACACCGGCCGGGCCCGCTCCACCACCGACGCCAGGTCCAGCGTGTGCGGCAGCGTCCCGAAGGCCGCGCCCCCGTCGCCGCCCAGCCGCGCCGCGCAGAACGCGTCGGCCACCTCAGGTGGCGCGAACCGGACGAGCAGCGACCCCTGGAGCACCAGCGCGAGCCGCTCCGCCAGCCGTCGCGCCCGCCCCTCCACGCCCTCCAGATCGGCGAGTTCGGTCAGCAGGTTCTTGATGGCCGCGTCGAGGCGGTGATCGGCTCCGCGCGCCTGCCCGACCTCCCGCAGATACGCGTCCAGCGCGCCCGGCTCCCGCTGCAACGCCCGCAGCACGTCGAGGGCCTGGACGTTGCCCGCGCCCTCCCAGACCGAGTTGAGCGGCGACTCGCGCACCAGCCGGGGCAGTCCGGACTCCTCGACGTACCCGTTGCCGCCCAGACATTCCGCCGCCTCCACCGCCACCGGAGGACACCGCTTGGTCACCCAGTACTTGGCGGCCGGTACCGCGATCCGCAGCAGCGCCCGTTCCTGCTCGCCGCCGTCGTCGTAGGCGGCCGCGAGCCGCAGTGCCAGGGTCGTCGCCGCCTCCGACTCGAGGGCGAGATCGGCGAGGACGTTGCGCATCAGCGGCTTGTCGACGAGCTTCCCGCCGAACGCCTCGCGGTGGGTGCAGTGGTGCACCGCCTGTGCCACGGCCTGCCGCATCAGCCCCGCCGAGCCCAGCACACAGTCCAGCCGGGTCGCCATGACCATCTCGATGATGGTGCGCACCCCGCGCCCCTCCTCGCCGACCCGGCGCGCCCAGGTCCCCTCGAACTCGACCTCGCCGGAAGCGTTCGACCGGTTGCCGAGCTTGTCCTTGAGCCGCTGGATCAGGAACACGTTGCGCGTGCCGTCCCGCAGCACCCGCGGCACCAGGAAGCAGGTCAGCCCGCCCGGAGCCTGTGCCAGGACCAGGAAGCCGTCGGACATCGGCGCCGAGCAGAACCACTTGTGCCCGGTCAGCTCGTAGGTCCCGTCCTCGGCGAGGGGCCGCGCGGACGTGGTGTTCGCCCGTACGTCGCTGCCGCCCTGCTTCTCCGTCATGCCCATCCCGAACAGCGCCCCGGCCTTGAGGCGGGCGGGCCGCAGCTCACGGTCGTAGACCATGGACGTCAGCCGCGGCTCCCACTCGGCGGCCAGGTCCGGGTCGGTGCGCAGCGCGGGCACCGCCGCGTGTGTCATCGACAGGGGGCAGCCGTTGCCGGCCTCGACCTGTGTCCACACCAGGAAGCCGGCGGCCCGCCGGACATGTCCGGCCGGGCGGGTCCAGGCCGCCGTCAGACCGGCCGAGACGCCCTTGCCGAGCAGCCGGTGCCAGGACGGATGGAACTCGACCTCGTCGATCCGGTCGCCGTACCGGTCGTGCGTGCGCAGCCGTGGTGGGTTCTCGTTGGCGTGCGTCCCCCACTCCTGCACCTGGGCCGAGCCGGAGGCCAGCCCGAGCGCCGACAGCTCGCCGAGCACCTCGTCGAGCAGGTCCGGATCCAGATGCCGTTCGACCGCCGAGGTGAGGGCCCGGTCGGCGGAGAAGACGTCGTACCCGACCAGTGGTGGGGCCTGGTTGCGTCACGGTGTGGGTGCTGCCTGCCATGGCTGCGAACCTACCCCGGCCGGTACCACCTTGGTCACGCACCGGAACGGGGCCGGATCACGCCGACCCGCCCTGTGGGTGAGTGCGGCCGGGCGCGGCGGATACCGTTAGGGGGTGCAGCCAGCAAGTGAAACCCCCGACAGCGGCCCTCCGGGCGCCTCCACCGGGCGCGTGCCCTCTACCGGAACGTCTCCAAGCGCAGGACGGCCTGGCTGCTGCTCAAGGACACCGTCAACTCCTGCATCGAGTACCGCATCCTGGGCCTGGCGGCCGAGGCCGCGTTCTTCACGCTGCTGTCGGTGCCGCCGCTGCTGCTGAGCCTGATCGGACTGCTCGGCTACGTCGACGCCTGGACCGGCGCCGACACCATCCAGAGCCTCGAGACCAACATCCTGGAGGCCTCCCGCACGGTGCTGTCCGACCAGGGCGTGCGGCAGATCGCCGAGCCGATCCTGCACGACGTGATGAAGGGCGGCCGGCCCGACATCATCTCCATCGGCTTCCTGTTCGCCCTGTGGTCGGGCTCCCGCGCGGTGAACGTCTTCATAGACACCATCACCGTCATGTACGGCCTCGACGGCGTCCGGGGCATCGTCAAGACCCGCCTGATGGCCTTCCTGCTGTTCATCGTCGGCCCTGCTGATCGGCTCGGTCGCGCTGCCGCTGATGGTGGCCGGGCCGGACGCGGTGGTGCGGATCGTGCCGTGGTCGACGACGGTCGTCCAGGTCCTGTACTGGCCGGTCGTGATCCTGCTGTCGATCGCCTTCCTGACGACGCTCTACCACGTGTCCGTTCCGGTCCGCTCCCCGTGGATCGAGGACGTGCCCGGCGCGCTGGTCGCCCTCGGCATGTGGGTGCTGGGCAGCTTCCTGCTGCGCGATCTACCTGACCAGCACGGTCGAGGGCCCCACGATCTACGGCTCCCTGGCCGCGCCGGTCGCCGTGCTGCTGTGGATCGGTGTGTCCGCGTTCGCCGTGCTGGTCGGGGCCGCGGTCAACGCCGCCATCGACCGGGTCTGGCCGGCCGCCGCCACGGCCGCGGCCCGCGAGGCCAACGAGCGGCTGCGCGCAGGCCCAGGTCGCCGAGTACGTGGCCCGCGCCGCCGCTGACGGGCGGAGGCCGACCCCGACATGCCCTCGGAGTTCCCGGAACGCTGGTCCCGCTTCCTCCCCCCGGAGGACGTCTCGTCCCGCCTGCGCACCCATGTGAAGAGCACCCACGTGAAGAGCACCCACACGAAGAACAACGAGGTCAACGGGGAGGGCCCGCCGCCCCCCGAGAAGTGAGGGGCACGCCCGCGCCGCGCACCGGGAAGCGACGTGTCCTCGTCACGCCTTCCAGGTCCCGGCCGCAGCCTCCTCCCGAACGAAGTCCGTCGAAGTCACGCGGCGCGCGGCCCAGGACCTCCCGTACGCCCTCCGAGACGTGCGCGTTGCGGCCGTCGAGGAGGGTGTCGAAGATGTCGGTCATGGCCGCGACCTCCTCCGGCGGCAGACCGAAGCCGACCAGCGCCTCGCCGTAGTCCCGCGTCGACACGGCCCGGTACGTCAGCGGGCGCCCCGTCGCCTCGGCGATCTCCGCGACCGCCTCACCGAAGGTCAGCAGCCGCGGCTCCCGAGAGCGTCGAGGGTCTGTCCCACGTACCGGTCGCCACCCGTCAGCGCGGCCACCACCACGTCCGCGATGTCCCGCACGTCGAGGAACGGCTCACGCACCTCGTCAGCCGGGAACACCAGCTCCCCGCGCTCCCGCAACTCCGCCACCAGCGGCCCCTCGCTGAAGTTCTGCGCGAACCACGCGGCCCGGACGACCGTCCAGTCCGCTCCCGAGGCGTGCAGCGCCTCCTCGGCCGGCAGGGCCTGGTGCTCGCCCCGCGCGGACAGCAGCACCAGCCGCCGCACCCCGAGCCCGACCGCCTCCCGCGCGAGCGCCCCGACCACTTCGGCCGCGCCCGGGGCGCCGACGTCCGAGGGGTGGGCGAGGTAGGCCGCGTCGGCGCCGCGCAGGGTCGTCGCCCAGGTCGACGCGGTCGAACCAGTCGAAGCCCGGTCGCCCGGGACGCGGCCCGCACCGTGAGCCCGGCGGCCCCGCGGCCGCGTGCCACCCGGCTCCCCGTGCGGCCCGAGGCCCCCGTCACCACCACCGTCATGCCCTGCGTGTTCCGTGTCGTGTGTCGTCATGGCGTCGAGTCAACTGCCGTGCCCAGCACGGGCCCATCGCTGAACGGCTCATTCCCCTGCGACCGCGTCTACGCTGGCCGAATGGACGCGCTCCCACGCCGGAACACCTCACCACTCTCGGCTTCGTCCGAGCGGGAGGGGGCGCCATCTCGGGGGACCCCCTCGCCGGTCTGCTGGACGGTGCCCGCGCGCGGGGTGCGTTCATGATCAGGGCGTGTTTCGACCCTCCGTGGGCGGTTCGCGTGGAGGACCGGGCCCCGCTCACCGTGATGCTCGTCGTCCGCGGCGAGGCCTGGGTCCTGCCCTGCCGGGGCGAACGGACACGGCTGCGGGCCGGCGACCTCGCCATCGCCCGCGGCCCGGACCCCTACACCTGCGCCGACGACCCCGGCACGGCACCGCAGGCGCTGATCCTGCCGGGCGCAGGAGTGCCGCTACCCCGACGGACGGCCCCTCGACGGCTCGATGGACCTGGGCGTCCGCACCTGGGGCGACCGGCCCGACGGGGCCGCGGTGATGCTGATCGGCACGTATCCGATGCAGGGCGAGATCAGCGGGCGGCTGCTGGACGCCCTGCCGCCGCTGCTCACGCTCCCGTCCGACGTGTGGGACTGCCCGCTCACGCCGTACGTCTCATGGGGAGATCGTGCGCGACGAGCCGGGCCAGGAGGTGGTCCTGGACCGGCTGCTGGACCTGCTGGTCATCGCCGCGCTGCGGGCCTGGTTCGCCCGCCCGGAGGCGGAGGCCCCCGCCTGGTACCGGGCGCTGGCCGACCCCGTCGTCGGCCGCGTGCTGCGCCTGCTCCAGGACGACCCCGCCCACCCGTGGACGGTCGCCTTGCTCGCCGCCAAGGCAGGGGTGTCCCGTGCCGCACTGGCCCGCCGCTTCACCGGTCTGGTGGGCGAGCCGCCGATGAGGTACCTCACCGGCTGGCGCCTCGCCCTCGCCGCCGACCGCCTGCGCGACTCCGACGACACGCTCGACGCGGTGGCCCGCCAGCGTCGGCTACGGCAGCGCGTTCGCCCTGTCGACGGCGTTCAAGCGGGTGTACGGGGTGAGCCCGGTGGAGTACCGGGCGAGGGCGGCGTAGGAGCACCGGCCCCGCAACCCCCGCGCGCCCGTCACCCCCGGCGTAGCCTGGCGTACGTGTACGCGGAGTGGGCATCGCGGCTGGCGGGGGCCGTCGTGTGGACGCAACACCCCGACCGGGACCGGGGTGGGGCGTGTCCTGCCCGACGGGTGCATGGACCTGCTCTGGCACGACGGGCGGCTGCTGGTCGCCGGGCCCGACACCCGCGCGTACCTCACGGGCGACGAGCCCGGCGCCTGGGCCGGGCGTCCGCTTCTTCCCGGGCACCGCGCCCGCGCTCCTCGGCGTACCCGCGCACGAACTGCGCGACCGGCGCGTCGAGCTCGCCGACCTGTGGCCGGCCTCGGAGGTACGGCCGCCTGGCCGACCGCGTGCACGCCGCCGCCGACCCGGCGAGCGGCCTGGAGGAGGTGGCGCTGCGGCGGGCGGCCGATGCCGAGCCCCCGGACCCGCGTGCTGCGGCAGGTCGTCACCGCCCTCGACGCGGGCCGCCCCGTCGCCGCCACCGCCGACGAACTCGGCCTCGGCGCCCGCCAGTTGCACCGCCGCTCCCTGGCCGCCTTCGGGTACGGCCCCAAGACTCTGGCCCGCGTCCTGCGGCTGCACCGCGCCCTCGCGCTGGCCCGGGACGGCGTGCCCTTCGCGGACACGGCCGCCCGCGCCGGCTACGCCGACCAGGCCCATCTGGCCCGGGACGTGAGGGAGTTGGCGGGTCTGCCGCTGGGCGAGCTACTCGGCCGGCGGCCGCTAGCGGCGCGAACAGGTCCACCCCGTTGCCGTCCGGGTCGAGGACGACGGCGTACCGCTGGCCCCAGAAGGCGTCCCACGGCTTGAGCTCGCCGTGGTACCCGGAGCCCACCAGTTCCCCGTACAACGCGTCGACCTCCTCCGGCCCGTCGCACCGCAGGGCCAGCGAGGTGCCGGCCGCCGCCGGCGGGCGGCTGCCACCCGGGGAGGAAGGAGCGGACCGTCTCCTCGGTGTCGAACATCAGCCGCAGTCCGCCGGGCAGTCCGGCCTCGGCGTGCGGCTGGTTCTCGGCGCCGTCCGGGAAGGCGAATCCGAGCCGGCGGTAGAAGGCGACGGAGGCGGCCATGTCGGAGACGACCAGGCCGATGGCATCGAATCGTGCAGTCATGGGGCCACCGTAGGCAGGCCGGCGACGCCCGGTCTTGAAGGAAACGGACACCTCCCCGGAGACGGGCTCCCCCCCGTGTGTCCGATCCGTTCAAGACCACCCGTCGCCCAGCCCCGTAGCGTCGCCGCCATGACGACCACGACACGACAGTCCCAGCACC
Source organism: uncultured Actinomycetota bacterium (assembly GCA_963798065.1). Taxonomy (GTDB): domain Bacteria; phylum Actinomycetota; class Actinomycetes; order Streptomycetales; family Streptomycetaceae; genus Streptomyces. The sequence continues at coordinate 119,508 of CAWCSC010000004.1, forward strand.
TCGGCATCTGCGTCGACCGCCCCGCCCAGGAGGTTTACGACTACGTCTCGGACCCCGTGAACGTCCCCGGCTGGGCTCCCGGACTGGCCCGCTCCATCGAGCGGGTGGACGGCCAGTGGGTGGGGGAGTCGCCCATGGGGCGCGTCGTGGTCGTGTTCACGCCCAGGAACGAGTTCGGCGTGCTCGACCACGACGTCACCCTGCCCTCGGGGAGACCGTGCACAACCCGATGCGGGTGATCGCGGACGGGCCCGGCTGCGAGGTGGTGTTCACACTGCGCCGGCGGCCGGGGACGAGCGACGAGGAGTTCCGCCGCGACGCGGAAGCGGTGTCCGCCGACCTCACCGGTCTCAAGCGTGTGCTGGAACGCGCCTAGGCCCGCGGCGCCGCCGTACTCGCCCGTTCCACCAACCGCGTCGACAACTCCGTCCGCGTGCTCTCCGGGTGGTGGCCGTCCATCATGCGCAGCAGCGACCGCAGGGCCGTCGCGGCCATCTCCGACAGCGGCTGGCGGACCGTGGTCAGGGCCGGGGAGGCCCAGCGGGACTCGGGCAGGTCGTCGAAGCCTACCACGCTGACGTCGTCCGGGACCCTCAATTCCCGCTCGGCCAGGGCCTCGTACACCCCCAGCGCCATCCGGTCCGAGCAGACGAAGACGGCCGTCGGCGGCTCGGGCAGGTCGAGGAGTTCCAGCATGCGGCGGCGGGCCAGACCCTCGTCGAAGCCGGCATGCCGGACGTACTCGGCGCGGTGCCGGACCCCGGCCGACGCGAGCGCCGAGCGGTAACCGGCGACCCGGGCACTGCTGCACATCGTGCGCCGGTGACCGGCGATGACGGCGACGCGCTCATGGCCCAGGGCCAGCAGATGCTCGGTGGCCGTCAGACCGCCCTGCCAGTTCGCCGCGCCCACCGACACCACGCCCTCCGGCGGCTCCTGCACCGGGTCGATCATCACGAACGGGATGCGGTGCTGCTCCAGCCACGCGTACTGCGAGTCGCTCAGCTCGGCCAGGTTGAACAGGACCCCGGAGGAGCCCCGGGCGACCAGCTTGTCCAGCCAGCCGCGCTCCGGGCGGCCGACCCGGGAGCGGGTCAGCGCCGCCGACACCACGACCTCCAGGCCCGCGTCGTGCGCCGCCTCCTCCACCCCGTGCAGCACCGCGCCCGACCAGGAGCTCTCCAGCGAGTGCACGACCAGGTCGACCAGCCGGGGTGCCTTCGCCGCGTCGAACCGGGGTCTGCGCACGTAACCGAGCCGGTCGAGCGCCTCGGTCACGCGGCGGCGGGTCTCGGGCGCCACGTCCTCCCGGCCGTTGACCACCTTCGACGCGGTCGGCACGGACACCCCCGCCTCGCGGGCCACGACCGCCAGCGTCGGACCGGCCGCCACGCTCGCACTCGCCGTACGGACCATCGGGAACCCACCTCTCCGGCCCGCCCGAGGGCCGGGGCCGTGGAAAGTTTCGACCAGCGCTGCTCACGGCGGTCCGGAGTCCGGCCGGGCAGAAAGCGCTTCCTACTCTAGGTGTCGGCGCAGGACGGCGGGAAGACAACGGGAAAACAAGTGGATTCACGGGTTCTCGCCGGGCAAAACTTTCGAAACCTCGAACAGCGCGCTCAGTCGGGTGCGCAGGCCAGCCGGAAACCCGTGAAATCGGCCGTGAACGACCGCGTCGACCAGATCCCGGGCGTGGATGCCCGCCATCGCGCCGGTGAAGCGCAGCCGGGAGCCGTGGTCGTCGGACAGCCGGCTGAAGTCCAGCGGCCGGCCCGACCGCCGTACGCACCCCCTCCCGTACGTACCAGAAACGGGCATCGGCCCCTTCGACCGTCACCCCCAGCGTCAGCGGCCGCCTCCACCGGCACGTCCACGACTGCGACCTGTCGCACGCCGCCCTCGTCGCGCTCCACGAGGCTGAGCACCGTACGGCCATCCGCACCGGGCGTGCCCCGCCACTGCTGGCCGCGCTGCGGCTCGCCCTCCGGCTCCGCCCAGGTCAGGTCCAGGCTGAGATACGCCTCCGGGTTGTACCAGAGCAACAGCCCGGCTGCCTGGGTGAACGTGACCGGCCGCGCCTCCACGGTGACCTCGGCCTCCGCGCGGTGCTCGGTGATGCGCTGGGCCAGCAGGCTGGTCGCCCACCGGGACTCCGGCCCGTGCCGGCCGCGCAGCCGGATCCACCCGGGGCGGGCCGTGGTGTCGGCCCAGGACGGATCCGGCGCGCTCGCGCAGGGTGCTCCACGGCCAGGACAAGGCTCCCTCGGGTCGCGGGCGGCGGGAGGCACGCGGGTGCGGCGGGACGGCGTCGGTACGTCGACCTCGACCGCCGGGTGCCAGCCGCCCTGCCGCAGCCGGGGCCAGCCCTCCGCGTCCCAGGTCACGCGCCTGGATCGCGGTCTCCCGGCCGAGAGTGCAGCGGCGGCCCTGCGGCGTGTGCAGCGGACGGGCCGTGAGGTGACTGAGCAGCCACTGCCCGTCCGGGCGTCTCGACCAGCTCGCCGTGCCCGGCCTTCTGCAACGGCACGCTCTGATCGTCCCGCGTCGTCAGCAACGGCCGGTCGTCGAGTGCGTACGGCCCGGTCAGCTCCCGGCTGCGGGCCACCCGCACCCCGTGCTCCCAGCCCGTGCCGCCCTCCGCGAGCACCAGGTAGTACCAGCCGTCGCGCCGCAGCAGTTTCGGCCCCTCGATCAGCCGGTCGTGCCGGAGCAGCAGGCGTGTGTCGCCGACGGGGCTCAGCGTGTCCCGGTCCAGTTCCGTGAGCGACGATCCCCGCGAACCGCCGGCCCCCCGGCCGGTGGTCGTTCTGCAGGTTCAGCAGCCACAGCCGGCCGTCCTCGTGGAAGAGGGCCGGGTCGAAGCCGTGGCTCGCGACCCGGCGCGGGGCGCTCCACTCGCCGGACGACCTCGGCGGCCGTCGAGACGTACGTGTCGAGATCGAAGTACGGCGTGCCGACCGAGCGCACGACCGTGTACGTCACCCAGAACCGCTCCCCGTCCCAGCTCAGCGACGGGGCCCAGATGCCGCCCGAGTCGGGCACCCCGGCCAGCGAGCCCCCGGGGGCCGCCCCCTCGGACATGGCCCGCGTACTCCCAGTGGGCCAGGTCGCGGGAGCGGTGGACCGGGACGGTCGGGAACCACTCGAAGGAACTGGTCGCCACGTAGTACCAGTCGCCGACCCGGACCAGCGAGGGGTCGGGGGCGAAGCCGCGGAGGACGGGGTTGTGCAGCACGGTCACGCGGGGACTCCCGGGGAGTTGGGCACCTGGGGGCCGCGGGGAGTCGGGGTCACCCGCGGCCCCCAGGAGACAGGGGTGGCTCCCTCGAAGGGGGAGCGGGGCCTCACTTGAGGGCGCCGAGCGTCACGCCCGTCCGCCAGTAGCGGCGCATCGCGACCATCATGATCGCCATCGGCACGATGGACAGCAGCGCGCCGGTCAGCACCAGACCTGTCAGGTCGATGCCGGACTCCAGGCGTGTGCCGGTCCAGTTGTAGAGGCCGAGGTTGAGCGTCCAGTTCTCCTTGCCGCGCAGCACGGTCAGCGGGAGGAAGAAGGCGTTCCAGGTGTTCACGAAGGCCAGCAGGAACACCGTCGCGCCGCCCGTCGTCATCATCCGCAGCACGATGCTGAAGAAGATCCGCAGCTCGCCGGCGCCGTCGATCCTGGCCGCCTCCAGCAGCTCGTAGGGGATCGTGGCCTCGGTGTACACCTTGGCCAGGTACACGCTGAACGGGTTGATCAGACAGGGGATCAGCATCGCCCACGGGGTGTCCACCATGCCGATCGCCGAGAACAGCAGGTACAGCGGCAGCGTGAGCAGCGCGATGGGGATCAGGAACGAGCCCACGACACACGCGAAGATCGCGTTGCGCCCCGGGAAGTCGAACCGGGCCAGACCGTAGCCCGTGGCGAGCGCGATCAGCGTGCCGCCGAGGGAGCCGACACCGGCGTACAGGAACGAGTTGGCGGTCCACCGCAGGAAGATGCCGTCCTGGTAGGTGAACACCTGCTGCAGGTTGTCCCACAGGTGCCAGCCGGAGAACCACAGGCCGTTGCTCTGGTACAGCGCCGTACGGTCCTTGGTCGCCGCGACGATCAGCCACCACACCGGGAACAGGCTGTAGGCACTGGCCAGGACCAGCCCGACCAGGAGGAAGCGCTGACCGCCCCGCCCGCGGGAGGCCGGGTCCGGACGGGGCAGGCGCCGGACCCGCCCGCGGACTTACGGGCCGCTCGCGTCGGTCACGTGCTCGGTCAGCGCCATCAGTCGGCCTCCTTCGAGGTGAGCCGGTAGAAGAGGAAGGAGGCGATGCCCAGGATCAGGGCGAGCAGCACCGACAGGGCAGCCGCGTAGTGGTAGTTGCCCGCGTTGAACGCCTGGTTGTAGATGATCATGATCGGGGTGAAGCTGTCGCTGACCGTCTGCGGGGTGATGTTCCGGAACAGCGCCGGCTCGTTGAAGATCTGCAGCATCTGGATGATCGACAGCAGCGCCGTCAGGACGAGCGCCCCGCGCACGAACGGGATCTTGATGCTGCGCGCGATCCGCAGCTCGGAGGCGCCGTCCAGCCGGGCCGCCTCGAACAGCTCGCGGGGCACGCCCTGCAGCGCCGAGTAGATGATCACCATGTTGTAGCCGATGCCGTGCCAGGTCAGCAGGTTGCCGATGGACGGCCACACCATCGACGGCGCGAAGAAGTTCCAGTCGAAGCCGAGCGCCTTGCCGATCGGGGTGAGCGGGCCGACGTCCGGGCTGTAGAGGTTGACCCACACGATCGCCGCGACCACGCCCGGGATCATGTACGGCACCAGCAGCAGGATCCGGAACCGGCTCGCCACCCTGGAGGTGAGCGCGTCCAGGAACAGCGCCAGCAGCAGGCTGACGAGCAGCATCAACGGGATCTGGACACAGGCGAAGAGCACCACCCGCAGGATGGAGTTCATGAACGCCGAGTCGGTCAGGCCCTGCTGAGTAGTTGTCGAGCCCGACGAACTCCGTCGTCGCGCCACCGAGGCCGAGCCCGGACTGCTTCTGCGTGAACAGCGACTCGTAGACGGCGTAGCCGATCGGGAGCAGATACAGGAAGACGAAGCCGAGCTGGAAGGGCACCGTGAAGGCGGCACCCTTCCAGCGCATGGAGCGAATCATCGAATCGCCTCAGCCCTTGACGCTGATACCGCGCGGACTTCAGGTCCTTGACCGTCCACTCCTGCATGTGCGCGAGCAGGTCGGTGACCTTCTCCTGCTTGTTGACGACCTTGGCCCAGCCCGCCTGGATCTCGGTGAACATCGCGGTCCAGTTCGGACCGAAGGTCCAGTCGGTGGTGACGGTGCCCAGGCTGTCCGTCACGACCTTCTGCGCCGGCTCGTAGTTCTTGCCGAGCAGCTTCTCGCGAGATCGACTCACCGACGTAGGAGTCGCTGTCGGCCAGCGCCGGCATCACGCCGTTGCCGGTCTCCGGGCTCGCCATCGTCTTGACCGCGTCCTGGTTCGTCGACATCCACAGCGCGGCCTGGGCCGCCTGCTCCTGGTCCTTGCACTGCTTGGTCACCAGGGTCACGCTGCCGGTCAGGTTCGTACCGGCCGGCGTCTTGGCCGCCTCGCCCTTGTACGTCGGCCAGGGCGCCAGCGCCCAGTCGCCGAAGGACTTGGTGAAGTTCTGCACCATGCCGGCCATCTGCCAGGTGGAGATCTGCCGGGTCGCGGTGGCGCCGGTGTCGTAGCTGCGCTGCACGGCCGCGTAGTCGGCGAAGGACAGCTTGGCGTTCAGGTCGTTGTCGATGATGTCCTGGATCACCTTCGCGGCCTTGAGGGTGCCCTCGTCCTGGAAGTTCACCTTCCAGGCGTTGCCGTCGATGGCGTACCAGTGCGCCCCGGCCTGCATCGCGAGCACCTCCAGGGTGCTCGGGTCCTCACCGGCGTAGTTGGTGATCTTGACGCCGTGCTTCTTCAGCACCTTGCCGGCGGCGATGAAGTCGTCCCAGGTGGCCGGGGGCTTCAGGCCGTACTTCTCGAAAATGTCGGTGCGGTAGATCGTGAACTGGGGCGCCGAGCTGGTGGGCACGCCGTAGAGCTTGCCCTGCACCTGCGCGCTCGCCCAGGCACCGGTGTTGAACTTGTCCTTGTCGCCCTCGACGTACTGCGTGATGTCGGCGAGCGCGTCCTGCGACACCCAGCTGGTCACGTACTCGGCGGTGTTCTGCACGAGGCAGGGGGCGTTGCCGGCCTTCACCGCGTTGGTCAGCTGCTTCTGCATGGTCAGCTGGTCGGTGACCTTCGTGTACTTCAGCTGGATGTCCTTGTGCGAGGCGTTGAACGCCTTGACGACCGCCTCCTGACCGTTGGCCCAGCCCCAGAAGGGGAGGGTGACCGGGCCGGACTTCGACGCGGCGTCGTCACCCGAGCCGGATCCGCCGCAGGCGGAGAGCAGACCTGTCAGCGCGATACCCGCGACAGCGGCGGAGGCGAACCTTCTCCGGGGGCTGGTGAAGTTCATCTGACCGTGATCCTTCGGAATAGGACGTTCTCAGAACGAGAGGACGGCGGCGGCTCGGTGGTGCCGGCCGGGAACGGCGGCCGGGAGAACCGTCGGCTCGCAGTGCGGGGGGTCGGCCAAGCAGAAGCTGTAGTAAGCGGTTGCTGGGACGGTAGGCGAGGTGTTCGCGCCATATCAAGAGGCGCGGGGAAATTTGTTACGGCGTCTTGTCTGTCCGGTTGCTGCCGGGGTGTTCCCGAGCGCCCACGAAGCGACGCGGATACGTGCAGGTCAGCGCACGCCGGCAAGCAAGCCCGGCCGGGGTCCGTCAGGCAACCCGAGGACTGGGCGGGTTGCGGGTAAATCCTCGGGAAACCGTTTACGTAACAACCCGCCTGCGTTACCCGCGCGGGGCGGGCGGCTGCACGGAATGGCGTACGACGACATGGGTGCCCAGCACCAGGTGCTCGCCGTCGGCACTCTTGCGACGGCCCCCGCCGCCCTCACGCCGGTCGGCGACCGCACGCAGCGCCACGCGGCCCATCTCCTCGTACGGCACGTGCACGGTGGTCAGTTGGGGCGTGAGCTGGGAGGCGAGCGGGATGTCGTCGTAACCGACGATCGAGACGTCCTCGGGCACCCGCAGGCCCGCCGAGCGCAGGGCCTGCATGGCGCCCGCCGCGACCACGTCCGTCCCGGCGAGCACGGCGGTGAAGTCCGGAGTGTCGTGCAGGGCCGCCTCGACGGCCTCGTAGCCGTGCTCGTAGTCGTACGGGCCGTGGCGGACCATGCCCGGGTCGAACGGCACGCCGTATGCCTCGAAGGCGCGCTGTGCTCCCTTCAACCTGCCCTGGGCGGTGGTCAGTTCGGCGTGCCCGGGCAGGACGAGGACGCGTCGGTGGCCGGCCGACAGCAGGTGGCTGGCCATCGCGTAGGCGCCGCCCTCGTTGTCGTAGTCGACGGTCGTCGCCGGGACGTCGCCCTCCAGCGGGGGCCTGCCCACGAGGACCAGGTGCGAGCCCGCGGCGTCCAGGGAACGGGCGAAGCGGGCCATGCGCAGCTGGTACTCGTCGTAGTCGTACGCGCCGCCGAGCAGGATCACCGCGGCGACACCCTGCTGGCGCATGAGGTTCACCAGGGCCAGCTCACGCTCCGGGTCGTCGCCGGTCGTGCCGACCAGGGAGAGCCAGCCGCGCAGGGTGGCGGCGCCCTCGACGCCCTTCGCGACGTGCGCGAACGCGGCGCCGGTGATGTTGTTGATCAGGATCGCCACCGTCGGTGTGCCGCCGCCGGCGAGGGAACGGGCGTGGGCGTTGGTGACGTAGTCCAGGTCCCGGACCACCTTCATCACCCGGCGGCGCAGCTCCTCCGACACCGGGTAGTTGCCGGACAGCACCCGCGAGACGCTGGCCACGGAGACGCCCGCGCGCTCCGCCACGTCGCGGATGGTCGCCCGGCCGGCGTCACTCGTCGCCTTGCGCTGACTCACCCTTGCGGCTCCTTCACGTAGTGGCCCGATGCCGTGCGCTCTGGTCTGTCGCGACCCGGTCCGTAGCGGCCCGACGCACCCACGGCCCGGGCACCCGCCCCGCACCGGTGCGGAAACCGTATCCCATCGTTACTCCAGGCTGGAGGGCTTGTGGACGACGGACCGGAGGGCCCTGCCGGGCGGGACGCGGGCCGAAAGGGCAACGCCGTGGCCTCGACTGGACGTGCCTGTCGGGACGCGGGCCGGACGTGCCGTGCCGTGCCTTGACGCGGGCCGGACGTGCCGAGCCGTGCCTTCGACGCAGGACGGAAGCGCAACGCCGTGACCTCGACTGGACGTGCCTGTCGGGACACCGGCCGGACGTGCCTGCCGCAACACGGCCGAACAGTGGCTCCCGTTCCGTCGGTCGAACGTCCCGACGTGATCTCATGCCGCACGACCCGCCCGCCGCGGCCGCGACGGCACGTCACCCCCGCCTGACCCCTGTGCCAACGTCACGCCACCCGCGCCAGATCCGCGTCCCTCACGTCACCTGCGCGGGACCCCTGTGCCGACGGAGCGTCACCCGCGCGAGACCCCCGCCGCCGGCGTCACGCCACCCGCGCCAGATCCGCGTGCCGCACCTCGTGGACCGGCGGCACGCCCGCCGCCAGGCGCTCCAGTTCCTCGACGACGATGCGGCCGAGCCGCTCCAGTTCGTTGCCGAGCGAGCCGGCGATGTGCGGGGTGAGGAACACGTTGGGCAGGTGGTACAGCGGCGAGCCGGCGGGCAGCGGCTCCGGGTCGGTGACGTCGAGGACCGCGCTGAGCCGGCCCGAGACCAGCTCGTCGGCGAGTGCCTCGTGGTCGACCAGCGCACCGCGGGCGGTGTTGATGAGCACGCCGCCGTTCCGCACCAGGGCGAGCCGGTCGCGGTCGAGCATGTGGTGGGTCTCGGGGATGTCGGGGGCATGCAGGCTCACGATGTCGCTGTGTCTGAGCAGGTCCTCCAGCGAAAGCGACTCGGCACCCAGCGCGGCGGCCTCGGCGGGGCTCACGTACGGGTCGTGCAGCAGGACGGTCAGGTCGAACGGTCGCAGCAACTCCAGCAGCCGGCGGCCCACACGGGACGCGCCGATGACTCCGACACGGCGTCCGAGGTTGCCGGTCGCGGCGGTCTCGGCGGGGCCGGGATAGGCGTGGGTGCGGCGGAAGTGTTCGCGGTGGTCGAAGGCGTCCTTGCCCACCAGCAGGATCATCGCGAGCGTGTACTCCGCGACGGGCAGGGCGTTGCCCGTCACCGCGCTGGACACGGTGACCCCGCGTTCCCACAGGGCCTCGCCGACCAGGGAGCGGACGGAGCCGGCCGCGTGCAGCACGGCGTCGAGCCTAGGGGCCGCCGTGAGGGCACCGGCGTCCAGGTGCGGGCAGCCCCAGCCGGTGATCAGCACCTCGGCGCGGGCCAGGGCACCGGCCGCGGCCGGATCGGCGAAGTCCCGCACCACCAACCCGGGGTCGATGTCGGCCGTGCGCCTCAGCCGCTCCATCAGCGGCGGAGGGAAGAGCAACGGGAGGTGCACCGGGTCCATCGCGAACACGGTCCGCGGCAGCTGAGGGCTGGGCATGGCTCTCCTGGAGCAGAGGACGGAAACATTTTCAGAAAGCGCCTTCTACCGTAGATCCGCCGGGAAGCGGCGGTCAATCGGCAGGGACGGGATGACGGCGGGAGTAGCCGGTTCGGCGCAACGACCCTGATGTTCCCAGGTCGTGGTGCTGAAGTCGGTGCGTGAGAGGGGTGGGGTGGGTGCGGTCGAGCGGATCGAAACGGCCTGGTGATGCCCACACCCGGCGCGGCGCGTGGATCGTCTGTGGAAATCGATTACTGCGTTTCGGCGGGTGGTGAGGGTGGTGCCTGTGTGACGACGGTGCGGTGACAGTGACGGTGACGTCTCAGGGGCCCCTGACGGAACCGTGGACCCGGGACCCGCACAGCAACCGGTTCCCGGGTTGTTGCCGAGCCACCCGGCAGACATCCCTGGTCACGACGGTCCGGACACCCTTCGATGGCTTGATCGCGCCGACCGAAAACAGGTCTCACCGGTGCTCAAGCTGATGACGCCGAGGTTACACAGTCTTTTCGAAAATTCGTCAAGGCCCTTGACGCGCCATGCCGACCGGAAGAAGCTCTGCCCCACGCACAACAACCGGTTGCTAAGCACGCCGGAAACGCAAGGAGGTGGTGCGTTCATGCACCCACGTGCTGGTGCTTCCCTGAGCCGCCGCCGATTCCTCGCCCTCTCGGCAGTCGGCGCCGCGACCGGCGCGGCGACGCTGAGCGGCTGCGCGATGCGGGTCTCCAGCGGCGTCAGCGGCGACGGCGAGACCGTCACGGTGATGGCCAAGCCCGACGACTTCTCCCCGGAGCTGGTCAGACAGGCCCAGAAGGACATCGGCGTCAAGATCGTGACGGTCCGGTACGACATCACCAAGCTCATCGGCATGATGACCAACGGCGCCCCGCCCGACCTGGTGCGCGGTGTCGGTGCCACGGACGCGCCCTACTTCGCGGCGCGCGACGTCATGGAGAACCTGGACCCCTACTTCGCCAAGAGCGGCGTCCTCAGGGGCGACGACCTGGACCCGGTGAACGACCTGTGGCGCTTCGACGGCCGCACCCAGGGCAAGGGCCCCCGCTATGGCATGGCGAAGGACTTCTCCCAGGACTCCATGTTCTGGTACAACACCGCGCTTTTCGACGAGGCCGGTGTCGACTACCCGCCGGAGACCGAGCCGGTCACCTTCGAGGAGTGGCTGGAGAACGCCAAGCGGCTCACGCGGCGCAAGAACGGCCAGACGACCGTCTTCGGCGGCAGCTACAACGGCGTGTCCACGCCCAACCTGCTGGCGAGCCTCACGGTGGCGGCCGGAGGCAGCCTCTTCACCGACGACTTCTCCCGCATCGACTTCACCACCCCTGAAGCCCGCAAGGCGCTGAACTGGTACATCGAGTACGGCCGGGCCAGGGTCGGCCCCAGCATCGTCCAGCCCGACCCCAACGCCTGGGACGGGCCCACCTTCCAGGCGAACCGCATGGCCATGTCGAACTCCGGCTACTGGCTCGGCGGCCTGATCAACTCCGACAAGAAGCTGGCGCCGCTCTCCCGCCTCGCCCCGGCCCCGGTGTTCGAGGGAGGCCGGCGGATCAGCCCCTGCCAGGCGGGCACCGGCCTGTGGATGCCGAGGAAGGCGAAGAACAAGGACGCCGCCTGGCGGGTCTTCGAGTGGTTCTTCGGCGAGGGCCCGGCCAAGGCCCGCGCCGCCGGCGGCTGGGGCATCCCCACCCTGAAGTCCCTGCGCCCGTTGATGCCGGCCCAGGAGGACTACCAGAAGCGGGAGCTGAAGGTGCAGAACGCCGAGCTGAAGCACTTCTCGGTGATCGCCTTCACCCCCTACGCCACCGCGGACTCCCTCTACGCCCTGTTCAACCAGGAGGCCCCGGCCGCGATGAACGGCCACATGTCCGTCGACGCCCTGGCGGGCCGCCTGAACTCGGTCATGAACGAGCAGATGAAGCGCGGTAAGGAGCAGGTGGGATGACGGTCGACCAGATACCCGTCACGGGACGCACCGGCCCGGCCGCGAACGCCGACCGCAGGACACCGGCCCAGCGGCCCCGGCTCTCCATGACCGCGCGCAGGCATCGCGCTTTCTACCTGTTCACCTCGCCCTGGATCATCGGTTTCCTGCTGCTGACGATCGTGCCGATGGCGTACGCGCTGTGGCTGAGCTTCACCACGTACGACGGCATCTCGCCGCACTGGCGCTACGTCGGCCTCGGCAACTACACCGAACTGTTCTCCGATCCGCAGACCTGGAACTCCCTGGGCCGCACGGGCCTGTTCGCCGATCACCTCGGTTCCGCTGTCGATCATCGCGGGGCTCGCGCTCGCGGTCCTGGTCAACCGGCCGATCAAGGCGCGCGGACTGTTCCGCACCCTGCTCTATCTGCCGGCCGTGGTGCCGCCGGTCGGCGTGGGCCTCACCTTCAAGGCGGTCTTCGACCAGAACTCCGGTGCCGCCAACGGCGTCCTCACCCTCTTCGGCATTCGACGCGCTCGGCTGGCTCGCCGACCCCTACGCCCGCTACGTGCTGCTGATGAGCGTGCTGTGGGCCGCCGGAAACGTCATGATCATCTCGCTGGCCGGGCTCCAGGACGTGCCCCGCGAACTGCACGAGGCCGCCCGCATCGACGGGGCGAGCGCCTGGCGGACCTTCCGCAGCATCACCGTGCCGCTGCTGTCGCCGGTCCTGCTCTTCCAGACGGTGACCGGAGTGATCGCCTCGGTGCAGACCATCATGCCGCTGCTGCTGTCCCCGGACGGCACGACCGCCGGCGTCACCGCGCTGCCGCAGTCCAACTACCTCTACATGATGCACGTGTTCTCGCAGTACTTCGCGCTCGGCCGCTACGGCTACGCCTCCGCACTGCTGTGGGTGCTCTTCGTCCTGATCCTCATCGTGACCGGGCTCATCTTCAAGTTCACGTCCGGCGTGGTGTTCTACAACGTCGACCCGGAGGCGAAGAAGTGACCGCCACCCTGCCCCCGACCTCCGCGCCCAGGGTGCGGGTGCGCGTCAACCGTCTCGTCCTCTACACGCTCCTGGTCGCCCTCACCGGGCTGTTCATCGGTCCCTTCGGCTGGCTGATCCTCTCCGGCCTGAAGACCCCGGCGGAGCTGGCCGCCTCGCCCGTGCACTGGCTGCCCACCCGTTTCCAGTGGCACAACTTCGCGGACGCCTTCCATCTGATCGACTTCCTCGGCTACGCCCGCAACTCCCTGATCATCGCCCTGCTCTACGCCACACTCGTCACGCTCAGCTCGGCCTGGGTCGGTTTCGGGTTCGCCCGGCTCGACGCCCCCGGCAAGAAGACGCTGTTCGGCATCCTCATCGGCTCGATGATGCTGCCCCAGATGATCACCCTGCTGCCGACCTACCTGATCTTCGCCAAGCTCGGCATGGTCGACACGTACTGGCCGTGGGTGTTCTGGGGACTGGCCGCCGCCCCCTATCTGGTCTTCCTCTTCCGGCAGTTCTTCGCCGGGCTGCCCCGTGAGCTGGAGGAGGCCGCGATCGTCGACGGCTGCGGCTACGGCACGATCTTCTGGCGGATCTTCCTGCCGCAGTCCTGGCCGGTGCTGTCCGCGAGCTTCGTGATCGCCTTCACCTGGTCCTGGGGTGACTACATCGCCCCGCAGCTGCTGCTGTCCACCGACAGGTCGACGCTCGCCGTCGCCGTCATGACCACCTACGTCACCTCGGCCGGGACGCCCGTCGCCAACCTCCAGGCCGCCGCCTCCGTGATGTACGTCGTGCCGATCCTGCTGATCTTCCTCATCGCTCAGCGCGGGTTCGTCGCCGGCATGTCCACCTCCGGCCTGAAGTGACGTCGGCCGTCTCTCCTCTTCGTATCCGCAAGGAGCTCACCATGACCCCGTCCCTGTCCCGCCGAGGCGCCCTCCAGGCGGCCGGCGCCACCGTGCTCGCCGCAGGGCTCACCCACCTCACGGCCACGGCCGCCCGGGCCGACGACGCCGCCGTCGCGCCGAAGCTGGTGACCTACCCCCGCCCGTCCGCCATGCCGGCCAACACCAGCTTCAAAGTGCGGGTCCGTACCGCTCCCGACGGTGAGTGGCAGACGCTGGACGTCTGGCGCCCGCAGCTGTCGGAGATCAACCCGGCCACCGGGTCCAGCAAGGTCTACAACTCGTCGTTGGCGTACTTCGACTTCCAGGGCCCGGTCGAGGTCGAGGTCACCTACCTCAAGGGCGGCACCACCAAGGTCCGCGTCAGGCCGGACTCCTACGGCATCAGGCCCGAAGTGGGCGGTGACACCCTGCGCTTCACCCTCGACAAGCCGCGCAACGTCGTCGTCCAGATCAACGACGACATCTTCGACTGTCTCCACCTGTTCGCCCGCGCGATCGAGAAGAAGATCCCCAAGCCGGACGACCCGAACGTCATCTACTACGGCCCCGGCGTCCACACCACCGCCGACGGTTATCTGAACGTCCCCTCCGGCAAGACCGTGTACCTCGACGGCGGGGCCGTCCTCAAGGCGACCGTCCTCTTCCGCAACGTCGAGCACGCCGGGATCGCCGGCCGTGGTGTGCTGGCCGGGACGGTGGACGGCGGTGTCCTGATCGAGAACTCGAGGAACATCTCCGTCGGGGCCGTCACGGCGCTCAATCCGAGCGGGTACGCGGTCAAGCTCGGCGAAGCCACCGGCGTCACCATCAAGGGGCTCGGCTCCTTCAGCTCCAAGGGCTGGGGCGACGGCATCGACGTCTTCTGCAGCAGCAACGTCGTCATCGACGGCGTCTTCATGCGCAACTCCGACGACTGCATCGCCCTCTACACCCACCGCTGGGAGTACTACGGCGACACGAGCGAACATCACCGTCCGCAACTCCACCCTCTGGGCGGACGTCGCCCACCCGATCAACATCGGTACGCACGGCAACTCCGACAACCCCGAGGTGCTGAAGAACCTCACCTTCAAGAACCTCGACATCTGCGACCACCGCGAGCCCCAGATGGGCTACCAGGGCTGCATCGCCCTCAACCCCGGCGACAGCAACCTGATCAAGAACGTGAAGGTCGACAACGTCCGGGTCGAGGACTTCCGCTGGGGCCAGCTCATCCACATGCGGGTCATGTACAACACGAAGTACAACACCTCGGTCGGCCGCGGCATCCAGAACGTCTACGTCAAGGACCTCTCCTACACCGGCAAACCGCTCGCGACCTGCCTGCTGCTCGGCTACGACGCCAAGCACGCCATCAAGGACGTCACGTTCGAGAACCTCGTCGTCAACGGCACGGTGATCGCCGACTCGATGAAGAAGCCGGGCTGGTACCTCACCACCGACACCATCCCGATGCACGCCAACGAGCACGTCCTGAACCTGAAGTTCCTCACCACCGCCGAGGCGGGCGGCCGCGCATCATGAGCACCAGCCCCCTGAGACCGATCGCCCCGAGCCGCCGGGGCTTCCTCGGCGGTGCGGCCGCCCTGCTGCTGGTGTCGGGTGCGAGCGGCCTGCTCGCACCCGGCACCGCCCGGGCCGCCGGCCAGGACGCCACCGCCGGCCTCCGTGCCTTCACGCACCCCGGACTGCTGCACAGCGCCGACGACCTGGCCCGTATGAAGGCCGCGGTCGCCGCCAAGGCAACCCCGATCTACGACGGTTACCTCGCCCTCGCCGCCCACGCGCGCTCCAAGTCGACGTACGCCGTCCAGAACACCGGCCAGATCACCTCCTGGGGCCGTGGCCCCAGCAACTTCCAGAGCCAGGCCGTCTCCGACTCGGCCGCCGCCTACCAGACCGCGCTGATGTGGTGCGTCACGGGCGAGCGCGCCTACGCCGACAAGGCCCGGGACATCCTCAACGCCTGGTCGGCGTCCCTCACCGCCGTCACCGGCGCCGACGGGCCGCTCGGCGCCGGGCTCCAGGCCTTCAAGTTCGTCAACGCGGCCGAGCTGCTCGAGGCACAGCGGCTACGACGGCTGGGCGAAGGAGGACATCGCGCGCTGCGAGGAATCCTTCCTGCGCGTCTGGTATCCCGCCATCTCCGGCTACATGCTCTACGCCAACGGCAACTGGGACCTCACCTCCATCCAGTCGATCCTGGCCATCGGCGTGTTCTGCGAGCAGCCCACCCTCTTCGAGGACGCCCTGCGCTTCGCCGCCGCCGGCGCGGGCAACGGCAGCGTCCCGCACCGCATCGTCACCGACGCCGGTCAGGGCCAGGAGTCCGGCCGCGACCAGGGCCACGAGCAACTCGCGGTCGGCCTGCTCGCCGACGCCGCCCAGGTCGCCTGGAACCAGGGCGTCGACCTGTACGCCTTCGACGACAACCGGCTGCTGAAGAACGTCGAGTACGCCGCCCGCTACAACCTCGGCAGCGACGTCCCGTTCGTCGCCGACCTCGACCGCACCGGCAAATACATCAAGACGTCGGTCTCGGCCGTCGGGCGCGGCAACATGCCGCCCCTCTACGAGATGGCCTACGCGCACTACGCCGGCGTCCGCGGCCTCGACACCCCGAACACCAAGGCGGCCGTCTTCCGGGGCACCGACGGCGCCCGTGTCGATCGAGGGCAGCAACGACGACCTGCCCAGCTGGGGCACCCTCACCTTCGCCGGTACGAAGGCCCCGTCGCCGTCCGTGCCCACGGCCCCGGCCGGTGTCACGGCGGTCGGCGACGACAGGTCCGTCACCGTGGCCTGGCTGCCGTCGGCGTGGGCCGAGTCGTACACGGTTCTGCGGGCCACCAGCGCCGACGGACCGTACGAGAAGATCGCCACCGGTGTCGACAAGCCGACGTACACCGACCGCCGCCCCCGCCCGGAACGCATCTCCTACTACACGGTGGTCGCTGTCAACTCCCATGGCCGGAGCGGAAGTTCCACCTGGGCGTCCGCGGTGCCCGGCCTGCCCGGCCCCTGGTCCACCCGGGACATCGGCGACGTCAGGATCCCCGGCTCGGCACTCTTCGACGGCGAGCGGTTCGTGCTGGAGGCCTCCGGCACCGCCGACACCCACCGCCTGGCCTGCCTTCCGCTGCGCGGCGACGGCACGATCACCGCGCGGATCGTGTGGCCGCTCAGCTCCCAGTACTCCAAGATCGGCGTCACCGTACGGGCCGGCCTGGAGGCGGACGCGGCCCATGCCGCCATGCTGATCCAGGGCCTGCCGCTGCACACCTGGAGCGGAGTGTGGTCCGTACGGCCGAAGGCGGGGGCCGCCGTCAAGGGCACCGGCAGCACGCCCGTGCCGCCGTCCCAGCAGCAGACGATCACCACCGGCGCCGCCTTCCCGATCTCCTCCCTCGGCGAACTGCCCGAGTCGGCGACCCCGCTTCAGGCCCCTTACGTCGAGGGCGCCGGCGACGGCTACCGGCTGCGCATGCCGTACTGGGTCCGGGTGACCCGCCGGGGCGACCGCTGCACCGGCGCCATCTCCCCGGACGGCATCCGCTGGACCGAAGTGGGCTCCAGCGAGGTCCAGTTGGGCAAAACGGCTTCATGTCGGTCTCACCCTCACCTCCTGCCTCGGTGTCGACGAGGACTACGCCGAGACCGGCACCGGTGCCTTCGACAACGTCCACGTCACCTCCCGCACGGACGGTGACGTCTGGTCCGTGCCACGCCCGGCCCGGGCCGCCGGTGACCTGCGGGCCGTCGCGGGCGCCGACGCCGTCGAGCTCGCCTGGACCGACCCGGACCTCTCGGCCCGCTACAAGGTGCTGCGCTCCACCTCCGCCAAGGGCCCGTTCGAGACGATCGCGACCGGCATCGGCCCCGTCGGCTTCGGCACCCGCGATCCGGTACGCCGACGCCACCGGCAAGCCCGGCGCGACGTACCACTACGCCGTCGCGAAGACGAACCGCGCCGGGCGCGGCCCGCTGTCGGAATCGGCGAAGGCGGCTATGCCGACCCCGTCCGTGCCCCAACTCGCCTCCGCCGCGGAGGCCTTCGCGAACAAGGGCGTTCCCTTCCAGCACCTCCTGCGAGCCTCGCACGAGCCCGATCCGGTTCGCCGCGAAGGGACTGCCCGACGGCCTGCGCCTCGACAAGCGCACCGGCCTGATCTCCGGAACACCCACCCGGACCGGCGAGTTCACTCGTCACCACCACCGCGGGCAACGCCGCCGGGGAGGCGACCGGCACCCTCACCCTCTCGGTCGGCACCCCGCCGCCCGCGCCCTGGAGCTACGGCGACCTGGGCGACGTCATCCTCGACGACCGCGCCTACGGCACCCTCGGCGTGGCCGCCGTCCAGACCCCCGGCATCCACCGCCCACGAGGACGGGACCTTCGTGGTGCGGGGCGCCGGGACCGACCTCACCGTCAACAACCAGGGCATGACGGGCCAGTTCGTACGACGGCCCGTCAGCGGTGACTGCGAGGTCACCGTCCGCCTGGTCTCCCGCGCCGGAGCCGCCGGCGACCGGGTCGGCCTGCTCATGGCCAAGTCCCTGTCGCCGTTCGACCAGGCGGCCGGGGCGATCGTCACCGGCGGCACGAGCGCCCAGCTGATGCTGCGCCCGACCGTCGCCGGAAAGTCCACCTTCACGGGCAACGGGGCGGTCACCGCTCCCTGCCTGCTCCGGCTGAAGCGCACCGGGACGCACTTCACCGCATCCGCCTCGTCCGACGACGGCGCCACCTTCACCCCCCTCGCCGAGGGAGACCTCCCCGGCTTCGGTGACGCCCCCTACTACGTGGGCCTCGTGGTCTGCTCCCGCGACCCCCTGGCCCGCAGCACCACCGAGTTCGACGAGGTGAGCATCACCCCCATGTAGCCCTCCACCGATCGGAGAAGCCCCGCATGAGCCGCACTTCCCCCCACCCGCACCCCGAGGGCGGCCAGGTGAGCCGCCGCGGTCTGCTCAAGACCGCCGGTGGCCTCACCGCGGCCCTCGCCCTCGGCGCCACCGCCACCGCCACCACGGCGGACGCCGCCCCCGGCACCTTCACCCACCCCGGCATGCTCCACAACGCCGGCGACATCAACCGCGCCAAGGTCAGGGTCGCCGCGGGCGACGACCCCTGGCTGTCCGGCTGGAACCGGCTGACCGCCAACTCCCACTCCCAGTCCACCTGGAACCCCCGGGCCACCGCGACGATCATCCGCGGCGGCACCGGACAGAACTACGGCCTCCTCTACAACGACATCGCGGCCGCCTACCAGAACGCCCTGCGCTGGAAGATCGGCGGCACCGAGGCCAACGCCCAGTGCGCGGCGCGGATCCTCAACGCCTGGGCGACGACCCTGACCACGGTCACCGGAAACGCCGACCGGTTCCTCGCCGCCGGCCTGTACGGCTGGCAGTTCGCCAACGCGGCCGAACTCATGCGCGGACTACAGCGCGTTCGACCTCGGCGCCTTCCAGGAGATGATGGTCAAGGTCTTCTACCCGCTCAACAACCAGTTCCTGACCGGCCACAACGACGCCTGCATCAGCAACTACTGGGCCAACTGGGACCTGTGCAACATGGCCTCCGTGCTGGCCATCGGGATCCTCAACAACGACGGTGCCAAGTACGACCAGGCGGTCAACTACTTCAAGAACGGCGCCGGAAACGGTTCCATCAAGAACGCCGTCCCGTTCCTCTACGGCAACGTCGAGGGCTACGACCTCGGCCAGTGGCAGGAGTCCGGCCGCGACCAGGGCCACACCGTCATGGGCATGGGCCAGATGGGCGCCATCTGCGAGATGGCCTGGAACCAGGGAGAGGACCTCTACTCGTACGACAGCCGCCGCTTCATGAAGGCCGCCCAGTACGTCGCCAAGTACAACCTGAACATGAACGTGCCCTTCACCACCTACAACTGGGGCAGCGGGCAGAACTGCTCCCCGCAGTCGCAGACGGTGCCCGGCGCCGGATCGCGCGGCCAGGTACGCCCGGTGTGGGCGATGCTCCACTACCACTACGGCCGGCGCCTGCTCCTCGACGACAAGTACATCTCCCAGATGTGCTTCTCCGTCGCCCCCGAAGGCGGAGGGGGTGACTACGGCACCGACAGCGGCGGCTTCGACCAGCTCGGGTTCGGCACGCTGATGTACGCCAAATAGCCGTCGAGCCGGCTCGTGCACCGGAATACCCGTGAGCGATGTGGTGCTGTGGTGATACCGGTGCACGAGCGCGGCGAAGGGCTGGTGGCACATGACGGCAGGCTGGACGGATCCCGTGGTGAGGAGCCCGTACGGGGCCGTACGCGGCAGTTACGAGCGCTCAGTCGCGGTCTTCCGCGGCATCCCGTACGCGGCGCCCCCTTTCGGCCCCCGCCGCTTCCGCCCGCCCGTACCCCTGCCGCCCTGGGACGGCGTCCGTGACGCGGGCGCCTTCGGCCCCACCCCGCCGAAGCCCCCGTACTCCGACGCCTTCGCGCACTATCTGTCCGACCCGGTCGTGCCCGGCGACGACTGCCTCAACCTCAACGTCTGGACCCCGCAGCCGGAGCCCCGGAGCCCGCCTCCCCGTCCTCGTCTGGCTGCACGGCGGCGCCCTGACCAGGGGATCCTCCGCCGTACCCGTCTACGACGGCCATGCCTTCGCCCGGGACGGCGTCGTCTGTCGTCTCGGTCAACTACCGGCTGGGGGTCGAGGGCTACGGACTGTTCCCGGACACACCCCGCCAACCCCGGCCTGCGCGACCAGATCGCCGCCCTGACCTGGGTGCACCAGGCCATCGAGGCCTTCGGCGGCGACCCCGGCCGCATCACCCTCTTCGGCCAGTCCGCCGGGGCGATCAGCATCGGCGCCCTCCTCGCCGCCCCGCAGACGCAGGGGCTGGTCCGGCGGGCCGTGCTGCAGAGCGGGCCGCCCGAGGCGTCCGAGCGGGCCAAGGTGCGGCGGATGGTGCGCCGTATGGCCTCCCGGCTGAAGATCCCCGCCACCGCCGAGGCCTTCGCCGCCGTCGACCGCGACCTGCTGCTGAGCACCCAGGCCGAGGTGGGCAAGCTGAGCAGCCCGGTGGTCGGCGGCCCCGCCTTCGGCATCGTCATCGACGGCGATGTCGTTCCCCGCGATCCGCTGGAGGCCCTCACCGAGGGCGGCGCTGCGCCGGGCGTCGAGCTGCTGATGGGCTGGACCCGGGACGAGTACCGGTTGTGGCTGGTCCCGGGCGGCCTCCTGGACCGCGTCGACCGCCTCGGAGCCGTGGCCCTCGCCGGTGCCATGGCCCGCTGCCACTGCGGCAGCGAGGTCCCGCGCGGCTACCGCGCCCTGCACCCCGAGGCCGGCACGGCGGACATCGTCGGCCAGCTGGTCACCGACCACCTGCTCCGCATCCCCCTGCACCACCTGGCCGACGCCCGTACGGAACCCTCGTACCTCTACGAGTTCGCCTGGCCCTCGAGCCTCCCCGACCTCGGCTCCTGCCACGCGCTGGAGCTCGGCTTCGTCTTCGACACCGGCGAGGTGCCCGAGTCCCGCAAACTGGCCGGTGAGGGCGCCCCACAGGAACTGGCCGACGCGATGCACGCGGCGTGGGTGCGCTTCGCCACGGACGGCGACCCGGGCTGGGAGCGCTGGGACGAGGCTCACCCGGTGCGGGTCTTCGGAGACCGGGCACCGGATGCGGAGGACGGCGTGGCCTTCACGGCGCACGGCCCCCGGGACCGTGAGCTCGCCCTCTGGGCGACCGACGCGCTCACACCTGAGGAATCCACACTCGCATCGGTCCCTGCCGACGGTTCGCCCACACGCAGTACGGAACTGCGGTCAGCCGTGCGGCGGCTCCGTCGCTCCGGCGCACTGCGCCGGCACTGAGGAGGGTCAGCCGCACCACACGACCTCCTCCTCGGTCGATCCGCTGTTCCTGTCGGAGCGCCGCCGTTACGCGTCCTGAGCGGTGGAGGACTGGTCCAGGTCACGGTCGCGGACCATGGTGAAGATGGTGACCGCCCCGGCGAGGGCCACACAGGCCAGCACCACGCAGACGACGCTCCAACCGTGCTGGAGACCCTGTACCGCCCGGTCCACCAGGTCCTCTCCGCCGCTCGCGCGTACGGAACCCATACGCCCCTGGACCACGTCGTCGGCCAGCGCGCCACCGGCCGTACCTCCGCCGCCAGTCGCGCCGCCGTCCGCGGACAACCGCTGACGGGTCGAGGTGAGCAGCAGCCCGCCCACACACGCGACGCCGATCGTCTCGCCGGCGACCCGGAGGGTGTTGAACATGCCCGACGCCATGCCGCTGAGCTCGGCAGGCACCACGCTGACCGCCGCGTTGTCCATGACGCCGAAGGCGAGACCGATACCGACACCGGCCAGCAACAGTGCCGCGTACAGCCCGGTACGGGACGACAGCGGGTCGGTGAACGTCATCAGCAAGAGTGCGACGGCCAGCACCGCCGGTCCGACGGCGAGTAGCGTCCGTACGGACAGCAACCGCACCAGCGGGCCGGTGAACAGCGGCAGGACGAAGACCGGCAGTGTCAGCGGCAGCAGCATCGCACCGGACATCGTCGAGCCCGCGCCGCCCGCGCCCTGGAAGTAGGGAGGCAGGTACACGAGCAGGGCCGCGAACGCGAAGACGATGCTCACCGGCTGCCAGATGATGGCGACGAAGGTGGGGCGCCGCAGCAGACTCAGGTCGAACATCGGCTCGGCGACGCGCAGTTCGACCACGACGAACAGGACGAGGAACAGCGCCGCACCCGCGAAGGAGCCGAGCGTGACGACTCCGCCCCAGCCCTGTGAGGGCCCCTCGACGAAGCCGAGGGCGAGCAGCATGAGCGCCAGGGTGAAGGTCAGCACGCCGGGCAGGTCGATGCGCCGGGCACCGGGGTTCCTCGACTCGGGCAGCGGTCGGGCCAGGACGAGCACGACCGCACCGAGCAGGACGTTGACCAGGAACACGGCGTGCCAGGACGCCACGCCCACCAGCAGGCCGGACACGAACGGACCCATCGCCAGGCCGAAACCGACCGAGGCGCCGAAGACGCCGAAGGCCCTGGCTCGGGCCGCCCCGGTGAACGTGTGGGCGAGCAGCGCGGAACCGCTGGTCAGCACCGCTGCCGCGCCCATGCCCTGAACGAAGCGCGCCAGGTCCACGAGCAGGATGGTGGGAGCGGTACCCGCGACGAGCGAGGCCAGCGAGAAGACGGCCGTGCCGCTCAGGAACAGGCGGCGGCGCCCGAAGAGGTCGGCCGCGGAACCGGCAGCGAGCATGAAGGCGGTGAACGCCACGTTGTAGGCGTTCAGCACCCACTGTGTGGAGGCGGCCGAGGCGTTGAGCGCGCCGGACATCTCGGCGAGGGCGACTCCCGGCCCCGTGACGGAAATGGGCAGCATCACGGCTGCCAGAGCGATGGCCACCAGCACACGCGTGGGACCGACGGCGTTGCGGCCCGCGGGCGTGGTCCGGCCTCGCGCCCCGCCCGCGGCACTTTCCGCCCCGGGGGCGGTCTGCGCGGGGATGGTTCTGGGTGGTGACAGCTCGGAATCAGCAGGTGACTGGAACATCGAAACCTATCGAGGGATGGGGGAGTGTGGGCTGCTTGGCCGGCGCCGGGAGGCAGCGCAGAAGGGAGGGGCCGCCGGCGGCGCCGCGGGGCGGCCGGGGAAGTGCGTTAGCGGTGACGGGAGTTGGTGGTGGAGGGGGATCAGGGAGGAGGCCCGGTCAGTGGCCGACCGTCGCCATGCCCGCCGGGTCGTAGCGCTCGCCGGAGACGACCTCGTGGGGCACCGCGGCCGACACGGCGGCCAGTTGCTCGTCGGTGAGCCGCAGTTCGGCGGCCGCGACGTTCTCGCGCAGGTAGCCGATCCGACGGGTGCCCGGGATGGGGACGATGTCGTCGCCCCGAGCCAGCAGCCAGGCCAGGGCCAGCTGTACCGGGCTGCAGCCGTAGCCCTCCGCGAGCTCGCGGAGCCGCTCGACCATCCGGATGTTGCGCGCCAGGTGCTCCTGCTGGAAGCGGGGGTGCGAGTGCCGGAAGTCGGTGGGGTCCAGGTCCTCGGGCCGGCTGATCGCACCGGTCAGGAAACCCCGCCCGATCGGCGAGTACGCCACGAGTGAGGTGCCCAGTTCCCGGGCCACCGGCAAGGCCTCTGCCTCCACCTCGCGGGTCCACAGCGAGTACTCGGTCTGCAGAGCCGCGATGGGGTGGACGGCGTGCGCCCTGCGCAGGGTCTCAGCGGTCACCTCGGACAGCCCCAGGTGCCCGACCTTGCCGGCCCGCACCAGCTCCGCCATGGCTCCGACGGTCTCCTCGACGGGGATGCCGGGGCTCTTGCGGTGAAGGTAGTAGAGGTCGATGTGGTCGACGCCCAGGCGCCGCAGCGAGGCGTCGACGGCCCGCCGGCAGTGCTCGGGGCTGGAGTCGATGTTCCGGCCCTGCCCCGGGTCACTCTCGTCGCGCCGGATGCCGAACTTGGTCGCGAGGACCACCTGGTCGCGGCGCCCCGCGACGGCCCGGCCCACCAGGCGCTCGTTGTGGCCCTTGCCGTACATGTCGGCGGTGTCGAGCAGCGTGACCCCGCTGTCCAGGGCCGCCTGAAGGGTCGCCAGGCTCTGGGCCTCGTCGGTCGGGCCGTAGAACTCCGACATCCCCATGCATCCGAGACCGATGGCGGAGACCACCGGACCGTTCGTTCCCATCCTGCGTTGCTGCACTGAAAGTCCTCCTCGTGCGCGGTCGTGAGCCGGGCCGTGCGGGTGTCCGGAGCGCGGGCCGCCTGCACCGCGGAGCAGGGCCGCTGCCGGACGCCTCCATTTTGTGTCGCAGTTTATCAATGGACTGTAGACCAAGTTTCCACTTGAGTCGTCCGTGCGTTCGGGGTCCTGGGGAAGAGCAGGCGCCGCGCCCCGTCAAACTTGTTCTCTGGTGTATTTTTGGATCCTCACGCCACACCCTTGGACAACGACGGAGGAAGGCGAGGAAGCACATGGCCCCTGAACCGGCCCGCCCCCTCGGGCGCAGGGAGCGCAGCAAGCTGCGGGTGCGGGACCGCATCTACACGTCTGCCCTGGCCCTCTTCGCCGAGCAGGGCTACGACGGCACCACGATCGACCAGATCGCCGAGCACGCCGACGTGGCCCGGGGCACCTTCTTCAACTACTTCCAGCGCAAGGAAGACCTGGTCACCGCTTGGGCCGAGGCCCGGAAGCGGCGCCTGGAGCTGTGCATGGAAGAGTCGATGAAGTCCCGGAACGACGAGGTGACGGTGCACCTGGAGAGGTGCATGGCGGCGCTGGCGGAGTTCAACGAGTCCGAGCGGGAGATCACCGCCGCCATGCTCCAGGCCTGGGTGAAGGCCGGCCAGCCACTCCTGGAGGAGCCCTACGCCGGCCAGGTCTTCGCCGACATCATCGAAGCCGGGCGTCAGCGCGGGGAGGTCACCTTCGACATCGACCCGATGAGGGTCGGCAACATCCTCCGTGATTCCTACCTGGGCCTGCTCTACCGCTGGTCACAGGACCCGGGCGGGCGCGCACCGCTCCACATCGAACTGCGCGAGGTCCTCAGGATCGTCCTCACGGGCGTCCTGTCGTACTCCCAGCACGGGCGAGGCGTTCCGGCGCCGCAGGCATAGCGGACGGGGCCGGGGAGTTACCGGGCCGAGGGCGGCCCCACCGAGTCCCGTACCACCACATGCGTGCCCAGCAGCAGGTGCTCGTCCGGGGCGCCCGAGGTGTGTTCGAGGGCCGTGCGGACGGCGAGGCGGCCCAGTTCCTCGTAGGGGACGTGGACCGTGGTCAGGGCGGGGTGCAGGTCGCGGGCGAACGGGATGTCGTCGTAGCCGGCGAGGGAGACGTCGCCGGGCACGGTCAGACCCGCCTCGTGCAGGGCGGTGAGGGCGCCCGCGGCGACCATGTCCGTGGCGGCCACGACGGCCGTGAACTCCAGGCCGCCTCTCGAGTGCCTTGCCGCATCAGCCGGTGGCCCGGAGTCGCGGGTGAAGTCGCCGTGCAGGAGAGGGACGGGTCGGGGTGAGGCCGCGGGCCCGGTGGGCGGCGAGATAGCCGCGTTCACGGCCCAGCGCGGTGGTGTGGTCCGCCCGGCCGCCGAGGAACAGCACCCGGCGGTGGCCCTGGGCGAGCACATGGGCGACCAGGGTGTGGGCGCCGCCCTCGTTGTCGTACTCGATGACCGTCACCGGCGCGCCGGGGCCAGCGGTGGCCGGCCGCA
The DNA here is from genome assembly GCA_963798065.1 of uncultured Actinomycetota bacterium. Taxonomy (GTDB): domain Bacteria; phylum Actinomycetota; class Actinomycetes; order Streptomycetales; family Streptomycetaceae; genus Streptomyces. Next base: position 145,169 of record CAWCSC010000004.1, read on the forward strand.
CAGGACCAGGCGGGAACCGGCCGAGGCCAGGGAGTCGGCCATGCGGTGGGTGCGTTCGCGGTACTCGGGGGTGTCGGCGGTGCCGCCGACCAGGATCACGGCGGCGGCCCGCTGGGCGCGCATCATCTCGACGAACTCCAGCTCGTGCCGGACGTCGCCCTCCGTGCTGCACACCAGGCAGAGATGGCCGAGCCGCGTCGCCTCGCGCTCCACGCCGTGTGCCATGTGCGCGAACGACGGGCCGGTGATGTCCTCCAGGACGAAGGCCAGTGTGGGCGTGCCGACGCCCGCGATCGCCTTCGCCCTCGCGTCGGCCACGTAGTCCAGGTCACGGACCGCCCGCATGACACGCCCGTCGCGTCGCCGAGCTCACCGGATACTCGCCGCCGAGCACCCGGGACACCGTCGACGCGGAGACCCCCGCGCGCGGCCGCCACGTCCCGGATGGTGCTGCGGCTCGCGTCCCCGCTCTTCCTCGTCATGCCTGCCTCGTCTCTCCCGGGCACCGGTCCGCGCCCGCCCCCTCGGGAACTGCGGCAACGCCATGGCAACCGGTTCCCGTGACGGAGGCTAGCAGTGGCGGGGGAGGGCGAGGAGGGGTGTGCAGGCACTGGTGGCAGCGGGTGGGGGTGTTCGTTCCCGGTGGTGCCGTCGTGCGCTACGCCGCTCCGAGCGTCCCCGCGATCCCCGAGATCGCCTCCGGCCCCACCCGGCAGCAACCGCCGATCAGCCGGGCCCCTGCCTGCTGCCAGCCCGTGCACCTGGTCCGGCGGTGAAGCTGGAGCGGCCGGTCCAGGCGCGGGCCTCGGCGTCCCAGGTCTCGCCGCTGTTGGGGTAGACGACGACCGGCTTGCCGGTGACCCGCGCCGCGGTCGCGGCAGCGCGCCTCCACGTCCTCGGGCGCGCAGCAGTTCACGCCGACCGCGATCACCTCGTCCGCGTCGGCGGCCGGGGCGAAGGCCTCCTCCAGCGGCTGCCCGGCGCGGGTGCGGTCACCGGCGACGGAGTACGTCAGCCAGGCCGGCACCCCGAGCCCGCGCACCGCCCGCAGCAGAGCCGTCGGCCTCGTCGGCGTCGGGGACCGTCTCCAGCGCCAGGACGTCGGGGCGGGCCGCCGGCCAGCACCTCCAGGCGCGGGCCGGTGGAAACGCTCCAGTTCGTCGACGCTCAGCCCGTAGCGGCCCCGGTACTCCGAGCCGTCCGCGAGCATCGCCCCGTAGGGGCCTGCCGACGCCGCCACCCACAGGGGCCGCGGAGACGCCGCGCCCGCCGGGCCGCCTCCCGCGCCAGACTCCACGCTCAGGGTCATGAGTTCGGCCGCCCGGTCGTGGCCGATCCCGCGCTTCTCGAAGCCCTCGAACGTCGCCTGGTAGCTGGAGGTGATCGCCACGTCCGCGCCCGCCCGGAAGTACGCCAGGTGCGCCTCGGTGACCGCCTCCGGCTGCTCGGCGAGCAGCCGCGCCGACCACAGCTCGTCGCTCAGGTCGTGCCCGGCGGATTCGAGCTGGTTGGACATGCCGCCGTCGAGGACGACCGTTCCGGCGGCGAGGGCTTCGGCGAGGGTGATGGTGCTGGTCATGCGCACGACGGTAGTCGAGATCCGCCGCCGAACCCCAGCCGATTGTGTCCAGTACATGAACAGGTCGACCAGCATGTGGGATGACGGGTACGATCACGACCCTCCCCCTCCCCCTCCGCTCGTACAGGAACCCTCATGACCGTGCCCAGCCCCGCCGAGGCCGCCGAACCCACCGAGCCGGCCCCCGCCGCGGCACCCGCTCCCCGCCGCACCTTCGGCCTCGCCGCCGCCACGGCGCTCGTCATGGGCAACATCATCGGCGGCGGCATCTTCGCCCTGCCCGCCACCGTCGCCCCCTACGGCACGATCAGCCTGCTCGCCTTCCTCGTGCTCTCCGTCGGAGCCGTGCTGCTCGCGCTGCTCTTCGGCAAGCTGGCCCGGCGCAGCCCGGTCACCGGCGGTCTCTACGTCTACCCGCGCGACGCGTTCGGTGAGTTCGCCGGGTTCCTGTCGGCCTGGTCGTACTGGACGATGTGCTGGGTCAGCATCGCCGCCCTGGCCGTCGCGGTCGTCGGCTACGTCGACGTGCTGATACCCCTGCACGGCAACCACGCCCTGCAGGCCGCCGTCGCCCTGGCCGCCCTGTGGCTGCCCGCCGCCGCGAACTTCGCGGGCACGCGGTGGGTCGGCACGGTGCAGGTCGTCTCGACGATCCTGAAGTTCGTACCGCTGCTGTTGCTCGCCACGGTCGGCCTGTTCTTCGTCGACGCGGACAACTTCGGCCCGTTCAACGCCTCCGGCCAGAGCGTCTCGGGTGCGCTGGCCGCCTCCGCCGCGCTGCTGCTGTACAGCTTCCTCGGGGTCGAGTCGGCCGCGGTCAGCGCGGGTGAGGTGCGCGACCCGGAGCGCACGGTCGGCCGGGCCAGCGTCCTCGGCACGCTCGCCTCGGCCCTGGTCTACGTCCTCGGCACGGTCGCCGTCTTCGGCCTGGTCCCGCACGACCGGCTCGTCGACTCCGGCGCCCCGTTCGCCGACGCCGTCAACGCCGTCACCGGCAGTTCCTGGGGCGGCACCGCCATCGCACTGGTCGCCGTCGCCTCGATCACCGGCTGCCTCAACGGCTGGATCCTCATGGCCGCGCAGATGCCGTACGCCGCCGCCCGCGACGGTCTCTTCCCGGCGCCGTTCGCGCGGCTGGGCAAGGGCGGCGTCCCCGGCTTCGGCGTGTGGGCCTGCGTGGTCCTCGGCACACTCCTGATCGCCCTCAACTACACCGCCGGCCCGGACACCACCTTCCGCGTCCTCGTCCTGATCACCACGTTCACCGGCTGCGTGCCGTACCTGCTGTCGGCGGCGGCCCAGCTGTACTGGCTGGCCCGCGGCACCCGCGAGCTCTCCCACTCTCGGCTTCGCTCGAGCGGGAGGGGCCCCCATCGCCCCGCGGGACTCGCCCGCGACCTGACCGTCGCCGTGCTCTCCTTCGGCTTCTCCTTCTGGCTGATCGCCGGGGCCGGATACGCGGCCGTCTACCAGGGCGTGCTGTTCCTGTTCGCCGGGATCCCGGTGTACGTGTGGCTGCGCGGACGCAAGGACACGGCGCAGGCGTCGGCATAGCATCGGGGGATGCCGCCCGAGTTCGCTGTCGCTGATGCCGAAGTACGTGAGGTCCTGGGAGTCCCGGCCGCGAGGGCGGTGTTCGCGCCGCTCACGCACAACCCGTGGAACGGTGTCACGGCGGGGGTGTGGCGGGTCAGCGGCGGCGACCGCTCGGCCGTGCTGAAAGTGCTGACGCGGACGAAGGAGACCAGCGTCGCGTGGTCGGCCTCCAACGACCCCCGGCACTGGAACTTCTGGCGCCGCGAGGCGTACGTCTACCGGTCCGGGCTCGCCCAGGTCTGGCAGCGGCACGGCATCCGCGCGCCCCGGCTGCTGGCCTGCGTCGAACGCCCCGACGGTGACGTCGCCCTGTGGCTGGAGGACGTACCGGGCGAACCGGCGACGACCTGGCCGTTCGCCCGGCACGTCGAGCACGCGCGCCGGCTCGGCGCCGCGCAGGGGGCCGTCGCCGCGGGGGAGGACCACCCCTGGCTGTCGCAGCGCTTCCTGCGCGACTACACGTCGGGCAAGACGACGGGCCAGGACCTGCTCGACGACGACCGCGCCTGGCAACACCCTCTGGTCCGGGAGCACTTCCCGGCCGGCCTGCGCGCGGACATGGTCCGCCTCCACCACGACCGCGAGTGGTTCCTCACGGTCATGGAGTCCCTGCCCCGCACCTTCTCCCACCTCGACCAGTGGCCTGCCAACGTCCGCTCCGACGGCCGCGACAGTGTCCTGTTCGACTGGGCGTTCGCCGGCGACGGAGCTCTGGGCGAGGACCTCGGCAACTACCTCCCCGACTCCGTCTTCGACCTGTTCGTCCCCGCCGCCGACCTCCCCGGACTGGCCAAGGCGGCCTACGACGCCTACGTGCACGGCCTGCGCGAGAGCGGCTGGCACGGCGACGAACGACTCGTACGGCTCGGCGTGTGCGCCTCCGCCGTGAAGTACGACTGGCTCACCGCCCTGATGCTCGCCCGGGCGGACGACGAGCAGGTGGACTACGGCAACCAGGACACCGTCCCTGCCGAACTCCGTTACCGCGAACGCGGCCTGGCCCTCGCCTTCCTCGCCGACTGGGCGTCCGAGGCCCGCCTGCTGGCTCCGCAACTGGGCTTTCCTCAGGCGCCGAGCGGACTCTGACGGGCAGACGACCGAGGCTCACTGCCGGGAGAAGGGAAGGCCATGGCCCGCGTGGTCGAGTTGACGTACTACCCCCTCAAGGGATGCGCCGGGACATCGGTGCGGGAGGCGGTGCTGACACCCGCCGGGCCGGCGCACGACCGCAGCTTCATGGTCGTCAGCGAGGAGGGCGTGTACCGGACCCAGCGCCGGGACCCCCGGCTGGCCCTCATCCGGCCCGCCATCACCGCCGACGGCGAACGCCTCACGCTGCGCGCACCGCAAGCCGAGGCCCTGCACCTCAGCGTGGACACCTTTGGCGCCCGGCAGAAGGTGGACCTGTTCGGGGACGCCTACCAGGGCATCGACCAGGGCGATGCGGCAGCCGCCTGGCTCTCGGACGTACTTCGCACGCCAAGCCGTCTGGTGCGCGTACCGCCGGAACACGACCGCGTGACCGACGGCATGACACCAGGCACCTCCGGCTATGCCGACAGCTGCGCCCTGCACGTCATCTCCCGCTCCACCCTCGACCTGCTCAACCGGAAACTGACCGACCGCGGCGCCGGCCCGCTGCCCATGAACCGCTTCCGCCCCAACCTCGTGCTCGACGGCTGGGACGACCCCCACACCGAGGACCGAGCCCACCGCATCCGCATCGGCGACACCGAACTGGGCTACGCGAAACTCGCCATCCGCTGCGCGGTCACCATGGTCGAACAGCACTCCGGAACCAGGGCGGGTCCGGAACCCCTGCGCACCCTCGCCGGCTACCGGCGCGCGTCCGAGGGCGGCATCGCCTTCGGTACGAAGTACGCGGTGCTCCGGCCCGGCAGGGTGTCGGTCGGGGACGAGGCTGTCGTCACGTCGTGGGGCGAGTCCGAGGTGTGAGCGTCACTGCCGCGAGCGGGACGCATGCCGACCGCCGCCCCGGTGGCCCCGCCGCGTGGCCATGGGCACGGCGAGGCTGACGACGAGGGCGAGGCCGAGTGCGTAGGGCCACCAGCCGAAGCCGGCGTCCTGGGACGCGCCGGCGCTTCGGGGCGTCACCGCGTCGGATGCGGGCGACTCGGGCGCGGTGGGGGACGGGCTCGCGGCGGTGACCGCCGCCAGGGCGACGTCGTTGCCGTCGCCGGCGCGGTAGCTGATGCGGTAGGTGGTGTCGGCCAGTTTCAGGCGGGCGCCCTCCTTCAGACCGGTGAAGGTGCCCGAGGGCCTGGAGCCCCCCCTGTTGTCGAGCACGGGGATCTCACGAGGAGGCCGATTCCCGGCTGCCGATACGTCAAGGTCTCCGGACAGCCGTACCGCGCCCGTCACCTTCAGCGGCTCGTCCCGCAGCAGCAGGGAGCCTTTCGCGCTCTGGGTGTAGGAGCCGTTGACGGTGAGGCCGGACGTGACGGTGCCTTCGTTGGTGACCGCGCCTTTGACCGTGCCCTTGCCGGTGAGGGTGGTCGATACGTGCAGGCCCGCCCGGCCCGTGTCCAGCCGGGCTCCGGCGGAGGTGAGCCGGATCGCCCTGCTGTGCGTGAGCGCGGCGCCCTGTCGCAGGGCCAGCGTGCCCCTGGAGACCGTGGTCGTCCCGGTGTAGGTGACCGCGCCGCCCGCCAGTGTCGTCGTGGCCGAGCCCGACTGCGTGAGCGAGCCGCTGCCGCCGATGCGGGACAGAGTGAGGGGCTTGTCCGTGTTGCGCACCACGAGCGAGCCGTTGTTGACGACCTTGTAGAGGGCGCCTTTCGTGTACAGGCCCCCGTCGCCGCCCCGTCTGCCGCTGCCCAGGCGCAGGACCGCGCCCTTCTCGACCGTCGTGGAGCCGTCGTAGTACTGGACGGCCGCGAAGGTCACGTCGTTGCCGGGCGTGCCGGCGATGACGATGTCGCCGGCGCCGGGGGACGACAGCGTGTCGTGGAACCGGCCGCCGCCGATGGGGGCGCCCAGGGTCACCGGGCCGTCGTAGTCGAAGGTGAGGCGGGAGCGGGAACGGGCCGCGAGCAGGTTGATGTAGACCGTCTCGGCGGTGCCGGGCATGAAGATCTTGTCGGTGGTGCCGTCGCCCCACTGGACGTTCGCGCCCTTGATGTTGGTGCCGCGCTTGTTGACGTTCTTGCGGGCGGGCGTCCAGTTGAGCGCCGGGTCGCTGAGCGACGGGTCGGTGTCCCCGCCCTGGTCCGACCAGCTGTACTGGCCGGTCAGGACCACCTTGCCGCCGGGCCGCGACTGGATGTTGATGTCGCTGCCGTACTCGCGCTGGTAGAAGTCCATGCCCATGGTGACGGTCCGGCCCAGCGGGGTGTCGACCGTCTAGGTGCCCTGGTTGAGGATCTTGCGAACGTGGGGGAGCGAGGTCGCGAACTCCGGGCGGCCGGCGTTCAGCTGCGTGCCGTTGTCGATGACCCCGGAGAAGGAGTGGGCGCCCGACAGGTCCCACGTGCCCCAGAGGAACCTGGGCTGGGTGATCGACCCCGAGCCGCTGATCGTGCCCAGGTTGTACGCGCTCCTCAGCGAAATCCGCAGGGTGCCGTCGACCCGGATGTTGTCCTGGTTGAGGCGGAACGCCGGGGTGTTGTACGGGAAGTGGCCTATCAGGCCGGTCGTACCGCCGTTGCCGTACTGGAGCGTCGCCCCGCGCTCGACCGTGATCGCCGGCGGGTCCGGGGCGGTGACCGTGACGTAGGGGTGGTTCCCGCCGCGGACGCGCACCCGCTGCCGCTGCCGGGACCTGGGGAGCGTGAAGTCGCTGTCCCTGGTGAGAATCAGGGTTCCGGTGCCGCGCACCGTGAGCGTGCCCTCGCCGCGGAACACGCCGTCGTACGTCGTCGTCCCGGGCGGCACGGTGACGACGGTGTCGCCGGTGAGCGTCACGTCCCGGTCGGCGAGCACGGCGGCCGTGACGTCCCGGGGGCCGGCGGCCGCCGCCGGGGGAGCGGTGACCAGGGAAGCGACCGCCGCGAGGACGCCCGCGGCCGCTGCTGTGGTGTGGGTGAGGCTGCGCACACCCTCGGAGACGGGCTGTGCCCCGGCCGATAACAGAAAATGCGACCGCCGCCCCTTCTGACGCCCGGCCCGTCTTCGTCCCGTCAGACCCGTTGACCTCCTCGTGTCACCCCCTTACCTTTTCGGCGTTCGTAATGACAGATGATGTCCGAAATGTCAGACGACACATCAGACAACGCCGTGTGTCCCCAGTGAGAGGCAGCCCCCCGCATGAGCCGCGACCGCGACCACGCTCTGCCCGAACCCCCCAGCCGCAGACTGCTGCTGAAGGGCGCCGCAGCCGCCGGCGCCCTGGCCGCCGTCCCCGCCCTCCCCGGCGTGGCCCAGGCCGCCACGCCGGCCAGGCACCCCAGGCCGGCCCCCTACGTGAACCCGCTCGTCCGCAACCGCGCCGACCCGCACATCCACCGGCACAAGGACGGCTTCTACTACTTCACCGCCACCGCCCCCGAGTACGACCGCATCATCCTGCGCCGCTCCCGCACCCTGAACGGCCTGGGCACAGCGGACGAGTCCGTCATCTGGCGCGCCCACCCCACCGGCGACATGGGCGCGCACATCTGGGCGCCCGAACTGCACCGCATCGGCGGCAAGTGGTACATCTACTTCGCCTCGGCGCCCGCCGAGGACGTCTGGGCGATCCGCATCTGGGTGCTGGAGAACGCCCACCCCAACCCCTTCAAGGGCACCTGGGCGGAGAAGGGCCAGGTCAAGACCGCCTGGGAGACCTTCTCCCTGGATGCCACCACCTTCACCCACCGGGGCTCCCGCTACCTCGCCTGGGCGCAGCACGAGCCCGGACTGGACAACAACACCGGCATCTTCCTGTCCGAGATGGCGAACCCGTGGACCCTGAAGGGCCCGCAGGTCCGCCTCACCACCCCCGAGTACGACTGGGAGTGCATCGGCTTCAAGGTCAACGAGGGCCCGTACGTCCTCAAGCGCAACGGCCGCCTCTTCATGACCTACTCGGCCAGCGCCACCGACTTCAACTACTGCGTGGGCCTGCTCACCGCCGACGCCGACAGCCACCTCATGGACCCCCTGAGCTGGACCAAGTCGCCGACCCCGGTGTTCACCAGCAACGACACGACCAAGCAGTACGGGCCCGGCCACAACTGCTTCACGGTCGCCGAGGACGGTCGCACCGACGTCCTCGTCTACCACGCCCGCCAGTACAAGGAGATCAACGGCGACCCGCTGAACGACCCCAACCGCCACACCCGCGTCCAGAAGCTCGGCTGGAAGGCGGACGGCACCCCGGACTTCGGCATACCGGTCGCCGACACCGTGAAGGCAGGCGAATGACATGAGACGTGCGTACGCGACCCTCCTCGCCCTGTGCCTCGCACTGTTCGGCGCCCTCGCCACGGCCGGCCCCGCCCAGGCCGCGCCCCAGACCATCACCAACGGCACCCAGTTCACGGACGCCTCCGGCAACCCCGTCCACGCGCACGGCGGCGGCGTCCTCAAGGTGGGCTCGTACTACTACTGGTTCGGCGAGCACCGCAACGCCGACAACACCTTCCGGTACGTCGACGCCTACCGCTCGACCGACCTGAAGAAGTGGGAGTTCCGCAACCACGTCCTGACCGAGGCAAGCGCCCCCGAGCTGGCGACCGCCAACATCGAGCGGCCCAAGGTCATGTACAACGCGTCCACCGGCAAGTTCGTGATGTGGATGCACAAGGAGAACGGCACCGACTACAGCGAGGCCCGCGCCGCGGTGGCCGTCTCCGACACCGTCGACGGCAACTACACCTGGAAGGGCAGCTTCCGCCCGCTCGGCCAGCACATGTCCCGTGACATCACGGTCTTCGTCGACACCGACGGCGCCGGGTACATGATCTCCGCCGCGCGTGAGAACTACGACCTCCAGATCTACCGTCTGACCGCCGACTACACCGGCATCGCGAGCCTGGTCGGCAACCCCTGGCCCGGCGGCCACCGCGAGGCCCCGGCCCTGTTCAAGCGGGGTGGCGTGTACTTCATGCTGACCTCGGGCGCCACGGGCTGGAACCCCAACCAGCAGCAGTACGCCACGGCCACGAACATCGCCGGACCCTGGTCGGCCATGAAGAACGTCGGCGACTCGACGACCTACGGCTCGCAGACCGCTTTCGTCCTGCCCGTGCAGGGGAGTTCGGGCACTTCGTACCTCTACCTGGGCGACCGCTGGGGCAACTCCTTCGGCGGGACCGTCAACGACTCGCGGTACGTCTGGCTGCCCCTGACCTTCCCCAACTCGACCACGATGTCGATGTCCTGGTCGCCTGAGGTCACCCTCGACACAGCCGCCGGGACCGTCTCCGGCGTGAGCGCCACCTACAACACCCTCATCGCCCGCCACTCCTCCAAGTGCGCGGACGTGACGAGCCAGTCGCTCTGGGCCGGTGCCCAGCTCAAGCAGTACGACTGCAACGGCGGCACCAACCAGAAGTACTGGTTCAAGTCCGTCGGCAGCGGCTACTACCAGCTGATGGTCCGGGGCAGCTCCCTGTGCGTCCAGGAGAACGCGAGCACGGTCACACAGGAGAACTGCTCCTCCGTGACGAGCCAGCAGTGGTCCCTGACCACCACCGGCTCGTACGTGAACGTCAAGTCGCGTGCCGGCGGCGAGTGCCTTGACGTGAACGGCGCGTCCACCGCCAACTCCGCGGCCGTCATCACGTACACGTGCAACGGGGCGACCAACCAGCAGTGGACGCGCGGGACATGACAGCGACTCTCACGTCAGCAGGTCGAGCGCGTCGATCGCCGTCCCCGCGCTGAGGAAGCCCGTCGCCCCCGACCCGCTCACCACGTCGATCCTGAGCACGTTGTACTGACTCGTGTCCGTCTTCCAGGCGGACGCCGGGACGCTGTACGTGAACGTGTGGTTGTTGCCGCGGTACGAACCGTTGGTCAGCGACCGGGTGTTCGGCTGGGTGGGCGGGGAGGGGACGGCCGACGTCCAGGTGTCGTTGACGGTGACCTGGGGCCGGCCGTTCGCGTACGCCGTCGTCACGCCGATGCGCAGGGTGTGCGCGGCGGCGGCCTGGGCGGCGGTCAGCCTGAAGTACACGAGCAGACCGCTGTTGACGTCCTTCCAGAGGTAGCAGGGGAAGGCCGCAGTCTCACCGCCGCCGCCGATCACCACGTTCCCGGTCCAGGACGCGGCCCGCACGTCCGACGGATGCGCGTACGTCATCAGGTCCGCGTTCTTGAACCCGCCCGGCGTGCCGTTCCAGTCGCCGATCCGCCAGATCGCGCCCGCGTTGGCCGGGTCGTTGGACGACGGGACCGCGATCGTGTTCAGAGTGGTCGTGCCGCCCGCCGACACGCTCACCGACGTGGTGTACACCGCCAGTTCGCCCTTGAAGACGGTCAGTGTGTACGTCCCCGGCAGCACACCCGGGATGGAGAAGTATCCGTCCGAGGAACGCGCCGAACCCCAGTACTGCGCAGACGGGTTGGCGAGGCCGACCGTGTACGGGTACGCCGTGTTCCGCCCGGAGATACCGACGCCCGCCACCTTGCCCCGGCCGCTCGCCGGCACGTACCCCGAGATGCCGAGCGAATCGGCCCACGGCGTGGTCAGCGTGCCCGGATACAGCGCCGAGGAGGGCGCCCCGCCGTCCGTGAAGGCGATGACGTACGGACCCTGGAGGCCAAAACGCTGCGCCTCGGTCTGGTTCTGCCCGTAGTGGAGGATCTCGTAGAGGCCGCCGCCGTCCGCGCTCTGGTGGCGCAGCAGGGAGCGGTAGAAGGGGCCGCCGGAGGCCTTCTCGTGATTGCTGCGCACGATCCACAGGCCGACGCCGCCGGCGGACCAGCCGAGGTAGTCGTAGTCCATGACGCGCCGCTTGGAGTAGTGCTTCGAGCGGGTCTGGCCGTCGGACTTCCGGAAGACGTCCGAGGCCTCGATGGTGGTGGGCGCGTACGTGTAGGAGTCGGGCTCGTCGTTGAGGAAAGCGCCCTTCTTCACGCGCACGATGTACCGGGTCGCGGAGACGGACGTGTCGGCCTTGTCGGTCCACAGGTAGACGTTGTTCTCGCCGCTGCGGGCCGCGTAGTAGTGCTTCAGCGTGCCGTGCGTGACGGAGACGAGGATCGTCGAACCGGACTGCTTGATACCGACGGTGGAGGCGCCGAGACCGGACTCGATGTGCGAGTTCATGCCGCCGTAGCCCTGGTACTCCGTGCCCCGGTAGACCAGGGAGGTCAGGTCGCCGGTGGACTTGCTGACCTTGAAGACCAGCTGGGCGCCGGTGTCGACGACGTAGTTCGATCCGTCGTCGCGGTAGCCGAAGCCGGCGGCGTGTGCCGTGCCGGTGAGGGCTGTGCCGGCGGCGGTGGCGGCGAGGACGAAGGTGCGGCGGCCGACCGGTCTGTTCGCGGATCCGGACATGGGGGGGCTCCCTCGGGAGGTGGGGGGACTGCGGGTGGGAGCGAGAGTGACAGTTGAATCGATTTCGCGAAAGGGCTTTCACTCATGTGCGATGTGAGATCCCGTGAAAGCTGTTCGAGGTCTAGAAAGCGCTTGTCCAGCACGGTACGGTCCACGTCCAGGTCTTGTCGTCCGCTGGGAGGAGCACCGAGTGAGACGTTTCAGCATCGCCGTCATAGCGGCGGTGACCCTGGGTACCGCGTTGACGTCCGTACCGGCCCAGGCCCACACGGCCCGGCCGTCCCCGGGCCTCGCGCACTGCACCACCGGCACCTGCCACTTCGACGTCCCGCCGGGCACGTACGACGTACGGGTCGTGGTCGGCGGCAAAGACCGCGTCCGCGACGAGCATCAGCGGCGAAACCCGCCGCTCCCTGCTCCCCGAGACGGCCGCACCGGCGGGTGAGCGGATCACCCGCAGCTTCACCGTGAACGTCCGCACCCCCGAGGGAGAGCCCACAGGACCCGAGGGAACCCCCGGCCTCGACCTGCGGATCGGCGGCTCCGCACCCGCCCTCGCCGACATCAGGGTCAGCCCGGCCCGGCACACCCGCCAGATCTTCCTCGTCGGCGACTCCACCGTCTGCGACCAGCCCGGCGACCCCTACTCCGGCTGGGGCCAGCAGCTGCCCCAGTACCTCCGCGAGGGGGTGTCCGTCGCCAACTACGCCGATTCCGGCGAGAGTACGGTCACGTATCTGGGGAACCCGCGACTGTGGGCCACCGTACGGCCCCTGATCCGCCCCGGCGATCTGGTCCTGGTCCAGCTCGCCCACAACGACAAGACCACGGACGAGGCCACCTACCGGGCCAACCTGGAGACCCTGGTGGCGGGCGTCCGGGCGCGGGGCGGACAGCCGGTCCTTGTCACTCCCATCGTGCGACGCTGGTTCAACCCGGACGGCACGCTGAACAACGGCACCGCGCTCCTGGTCAACGGCCTCGGTGTCGACCACCCGGCGGTCACCCGCTCCGTGGCCGCCGCGCGGAAGGTCCCGCTGATCGACCTCACGGCGAAGACGAAGGCACTCGTGGAGTCCCTGGGCGTGGAGGGTTCGAAGGCGCTGTACCTCTACAACGAGGCGCGGGACAACACGCACACCTCCGTGCGCGGTGCGACGGCCTACGCGGGCCTGGTCCGCGACGAACTCGTCACCCGGCATCTGGTGCCGAAGGGCAAGGTGCGGGTGGGATAGGGCCCCTGGGGCGCCCCGACCGGAACCGGGGCGCTCCAGGTTCAACCCTTCCGAGCGAGAATCCGAACCGTTCCGAGTGTTCCGAGCACGAAAGAGACCCAGAAGCGATGCAGCTGCCTCCCGCCGACCGCACGACCTCCTCGTACACCGGCTACACCCGCGCCCACTGGGAGGCGGCGGCCGACGCCCTGCTCACCGCCGTCGAGCCGTACGCGAGTGAGGACCGCGCGCTCTACCACCTGCCCGGCGACCGGACCAGCTGGTCGGGCCGCCTCTCCGACGGCCTGGAGGGCTACGCCCGCACGCTGCTGCTGGCCGCCTTCCGCCGCGACGAGAAGGCCCTGGAGCGCTACGCCACCGGCCTCGCCGCCGGTGTCTCGGGCGTCTGGCCCCGCATCGAGGACCGCAGCCAGCCCCTGGTGGAGGCCGCGTCGATCGCGCTCGCCCTGCGCCTGACGCGGGAGCTGCTGTGGGACCGGCTGGACGACGGCGTACGGCAGCGGGCCGCCGCCTGGCTCGGCGACGCGCTCACCGCCGAGGCCTGGCCCTGCAACTGGGAGCTGTTCCCGGTCACGGTGGGCGGCTTCCTGGCCGAGATCGGGCATGAGCCCGAAGCGTCCCGCGCGGCGATCGACCGCGGCCTGGAACGCATCGAGCAGTGGTACATGGGCGACGGCTGGTACACCGACGGCGACGGCCGCAAGTTCGACTACTACAACGGCTGGGCGATGCACCTCTACCCGGTGCTGCACGCCTGGCTGGAGGGGGACGAGCGGCTGCTGGAGCTGTACGGCGGCCGTCTGTCACGCCACCTCCGCGACTACGCCCGGCTGTTCGGCGGCGACGGCGCCCCGATGCACCAGGGGCGTTCCCTGACGTACCGCTTCGCGACGACCGCCCCGCTGTGGCTGGGCGCGCTCACCGGCCGTACGCCGCTGTCGCCGGGGGAGACCCGGCGCCTGGCCTCGGGAGCCCTGCGGTACTTCCTCGACCGGGGCGCGGTGGACGACCGGGGCCTGCTGTCCCTGGGCTGGCACGGCCCCGACGAGTCCGTCCTCCAGAGCTACTCGGGCCCGGCCTCCCCGTACTGGGCGAGCAAGGGCTTCCTCGCTCTGCTCCTGCCGGCGGACCACGAGGTGTGGACGGCGGCGGAGGAGCCCGGCCCGGCCGAGCGCGCGGACGCCGTCACCCCTGTCGGCCCTCCCAACTGGCTGCTCCAGTCCACCTCTTCCGACGGCGTGGTCCGCCTCCACAACCACGGCAGCGAGGACGTCCGCTACGACCCGTACTACACGCGCCTGGCCTATTCGACCGTGACGGCCCCGTCCTCGCCGTCCGCGTCGCCCTCGACGTACGACAACAGCGTGATCGTCGGCGACGACCCGAGCCGCACCGGCATCGAACCGTTGGGCGTGGGCGAAGGCTGGGTGGCCTCGCGGCACACGGCGGGCGCAGGAGCGCGGGTGACGAGCGTCGTGCTGGCACGGGGGGCGGCGGAGGTGCGGGCGCATCTGGTGACGGGGGCGGAGCCCGGGACGCCGGTACGGGTGACCGGCTGGCCGGCGGGGGAGGGCCTCCGGGCCGAACTCGTACCGGCGATCGGCCTCACGGGCTCCCTCACGGGCCTTGCGGGCCTCACGGGCCTCGCGGGCGAGAACGCCACCCTGTTCGTCGCCCTGGCCCGGCTGACGACCGAGCCGGACCCGGCCCCGCTGGGAGACCTGGTCTCCGTACGCGCGGACGACGCCGGAGGACTGGAGGTCCGCTGGCACGACGGCGGCGTGGCACGGGTCCGGCTGACGGAGTCGGCAGTGGACGTCACGGCTTGAGGCGGGCGATCCTCAGCGTCGTGGACGTGGGGGACGCGCCGGTGAGCGGTTTCGCGTAGGAGGGAGTGGCCGGGGCATACGCCCAGGTCAGTGTGGTGTCGGCGGACACCGCGAGGTCGCCGGTGATCCTGGCCTGGACGACCTTGGCCGCGCTCTGGAACGTGCCATTCCAGTCGATGAGGCGCAGGTGGGTGCCCGCGAACGTGCCGGTGCAGGTGCCGTCCTTGCACGTGGCGTTCTTGATCGACTCCCAGGACAGCAGGAGCCGGTCCTCGCCGTACGGGGCGAGACGGACGTTGACGTGTTCCACGCCCTTCGTCTCGGACAGGCGGATCGCCTTGCCGGGGCCGGAGTTGCGGTCCTTCAGGAACGCCACGGCCACCTGGTGCGTGCCGGTCTTCGGCTCGACCGTCCAGCCGCGCCCGCTGGCGTCGTCCGGGTTCTTCCTGGCTGAGGCGGCGCCGCGGGAGGCGAATGCGGTGGCGTAACGGCCGGTGGCCGACCTGACGAGGTCGCCGGTGCGGCTCGGGAAGGTGCCTCCGCAGTAGCCCGCCCAGCACCGCTCGCGCTGCACGACCGGCGCGTTGTCCGGGGCGCCGATGCCGGTGGACACGAACAGGCCCGAGCGCCAGTCGTCGAAGCAGAGGGAGGTGAAGGCGCCGGTCTTCTCGGCGTGCAGCGCGATGCCCTCGTTGTGGCTGCACCCCCAGCTCCAGCCACCGCTCAGCTTGGCGCCCTTGGGGCTGACGTACGCCAGCTTGTCGCCGAAGTGACCGTCGGCCGGGCCGCCCGCGCCGTGGACGGCGAAGTACGCGCCGTACTTGCCGCCGTTCCAGGTGAGCTGACCGTCCAGCAGCGGGGCCGTGTCTTTCGTCGCGGTGCCGGTGAGCTTCGTGCGGAAGGTCTGCTTGCCGTTCTGGTAGCGGATCAGCGCCGCCGCCGTCTCCTTCCACTTGTTGCTGTCGGAGACCCGGGTGAGCAGCGCGAAGCCGTCGTTGTGCGCGACCAGGCCGCCGACCTCCTTGGCCCCCTTGACGACGGTGTCGGCGCCCGCCCGCTTTCCGGCGGTGGTCAGCGGGGTGACGTGGATGCCGTCCGCCGCGGGCCAGGCCACGCGGAGCGTGCCGTCGGGAGCGGCCGCCGTCGACGTGCGGGTCCACTCACGGGTGTTGTTGTAACCGGCCGACAGATAGGGGAACTCGGCCGGCAGGCTGACGGCCGTGCTGGTGACCGCGAGGGCGGGGGACGTGGCCGCACCGGCGGTCGCGTACCACGCCCCGGCCAGCAGAACGAGCGCCGCGAGCGCGCCGAGCGCGGGCTTGCGGGCCGCGCGGACCCGGCGGTGACGTGTGGTGCGTTGTGGTGGTGCTGATGTCATGTTCTGTGGTTGCCGTGGGGACGGGGAAGGTTGCCACGGGTGTGGTGCCGGGGCCGAGCCCTCCTGACGGCCGTACTTCGGTCGGCACCGAAGCGATCCGCGCCTAGCGTGGAGCCATGACTGCCTTCGCCGACCTCCATCACGACGGGGAGCCCCTCCTGCTGCCCAACGCCTGGGACCACGCGTCGGCCCGGGCCCTCGCCGGACAGGGGTTCCGGGCGATCGCGACGACGAGCCTGGGCGTCGCCGCGGTCGCGGGACTGCCCGACGGTGTGGCGGCGACCCGTGAGGAGACGCTCCGGCTGGCCATCGCCCTGGGATCGGAGCCGTTCCTGTTGTCCGTCGACGCCGAGGGCGGGTTCAGCGACGACCCGGACGAGGTGGCGGAGTTCGCGCGCGAGCTCTACGCCGTCGGAGCGGTCGGCATCAACCTGGAGGACGGCCTCGGGCCCGTCGCCCGGCACGCGGCGAAGATCACCGCGGTCAAGAAGGCCGCTCCCGCCCTCTTCGTCAACGCCCGCACGGACACCCACTGGCTCGGCGACAAAGACGCCACGGACATGTTCACCCGCCTCGATGCCTACCAACAGGCGGGCGCGGACGGTGTGTTCGTCCCCGGCGTCACCGACCTGGCGCAGATCGCCGCCCTGGTACACCACCTGGACGTCCCCCTCAACGTCCTCTACTCACCCGGCGGCCCGCCCGTCCCGCACCTCGCGGACATCGGCGTACGCCGGATCAGCCTCGGCTCACTGCTGTACCGGCGGGCGCTGGGCGCGGCCCTGGAGGCGGTGGCGGACATCCGGGCGGGGCGGACGCCGCAGGGTGTGACACCGTCGTACGACGATGTGGCCGGGCTAGCGACCCGCTAGTTGTCGAGCGCGGCGACCAGCAGGGCGACGGCAGCCAGATCCGGCACATCGCGCAGGCAGCTGACGACCTGGTTGCCCGCGAACTCGCGCTGCGCAGCGGTCACGTCGGGATCGACAGCGCATTCGGCCTGCACATGGATGTAGTTCAGGTCCGTGGCGAAGAGCATCGAGAAGGACTCCGGGCCGGTGAGGACGGCCCTGCCCCCGGCGTCGCGGTAGGCCCGTGCCAGGCGCCGGGCGGATTCGATGTTCACCTCGTTGCCGCCCGACCAGACGTACACGGCACGCGCGAACTCCCGTTCCGCCGAGATCGGCCCCGCGTTGTCCCAGTCGAGGAGGACCGGCCCGTCCGGGCCGGTCAGGACGTTCTGGGGGCGGAGATCGAGGTGCGAGGTGACGAGGTCGCCTGGCGTGGTCGGGGTGACCCAGTGCGCGAGCCGGGGAGCGGACGTGGCGACGAACCGGGCCAGTTCGTCCGACCAGGGCAGGCCGGCGTGCCGCACCTTCTTCAGCACGTCCTCCCACTCGGCGTCGTCGGGGCACCGCTCGTACCAGTCGTCCGGGGTCTCGACGGCACCCTCTCCGGCCTGGTGCAGCAGCGCCATGGTCCGGCCGAACCAGTCCAGGATGTCCGGGTCGCAGGCGTCCGCGTGGGTGCCGTCGACCCAGTCGTACAGCTTCACCCAGGACCCGCCCGAGGAGTCGGGGCGAAAGACGTGTGCGCCGTGCCGGTCGGGGTGGAGCCGGGGCGAGGCGATGCCGAGGTGCTCCGCGGAGTCCCTCAAGGCCGCCTCGCGTCGGACCTGGGCTTCGTCGCAGCCGAAGAGCAGCTCCTTCACGGCCCAGGAGCGGCCCTTCCCGGTGAGCTTCCAGATCTGGCCGAGGGCACCCCGGGCGACGGGCGTCATGGTCCAGGGGCCGGTACCGAGCGCGTAGTTCCCGGCTATGGCGTCGGCGGTGTCAGGCATCGGGGGTCCTCTTCTCGCGGGGCCATTTCAGAAGCAGTACGTGCAGGGCGTCGATCGCCCTGTCCCAGGACGCCTGTACGTCACGGGGTGCGCCGAAGGCACCGTTGGACTCCAGGGCGCAGTAGCCGTGGAAGGTGCTGCGCAGCAGGCGTACGGCGTCGGTGAGGTCGGGTTCCTCCAGGCCGTAGGCGCGGAGCATGCCGTAGGTGACGTCGGCCGTGCGGCGCATGGCGGGGGAGTCGGTGAGGAGGTCCTGGTCGACGGGGATCTGTGTCGCCGCGTACCGGCCGGGGTGTTCCAGGGCGTAGGACCGGTAGGCGCCGGCGAAGGCGGCGAGCGTGTCCCGGCCGGCTTCTCGTCCTTCGACCGCCGCCGCGATCCGGTCGATCATCTCGCCGCCCGCGAGAAGGGCCATGCGGGTGCGGAGGTCTTTCAGGTTCCGGACGTGGGTGTACAGGCTGGCGTCCTTCACGTTGAAGCGCCGCGCCAGCGCGGACAGGGTGACGCGCTCGAAGCCGGCCTCGTCGGCGAGGTCGGCTGCGGCCGCGACGAGGCGGTCGGGGGTGAGGCCGGCTCTGGGCATGGGGTGGCGGGACTTACCTCTCGAAAAGGGCCACGTCGTCGGCGAAGCACAGGACGGGCCGGTCGTCGACGGCTGTGGCTGCGGTGGTGACCAGGGGGAGGCCGTTGGTCTGGGTGCGTTCTCCTGTGCGGAGGTTCCAGAGACGGGCGGTGTGATCGTAGCCCGCGGTGAGGGCGGTGGGCTGTCGATGACCTGGCGGAGTCCTCGTGCGCGCCCGTCCCGACCGAGATCAGGAACCGCCTCCCGGCGTCCGGGTCGGTCACATCAGCCCCTCGGCGACCGCGCGGCCCGTCTTCTTCGCCGTCAGGTAGCGGGTCAGGCTGTGCGGCTTGAGGCCGTTGTCGAGCGACTCGTCGGACACCCCGCCGAACCGCGGGGCGAGTTCGTGGACGACCGCCACCACATCGCCCGGGTCCGTGACGTTCGTCCAGCGGCGGACGCCT
The DNA here is from genome assembly GCA_963798065.1 of uncultured Actinomycetota bacterium. GTDB lineage: Bacteria > Actinomycetota > Actinomycetes > Streptomycetales > Streptomycetaceae > Streptomyces. The sequence goes on from CAWCSC010000004.1 coordinate 164,098, forward strand.
CCGGGCCACGCCCCCTTGCCCTCCTCGGGCAGCGGGCTCAGCCGGTTGAAGATCAGCGACAGGCCGAGCGGCGAGCCGACGGTCACGAAGTCCGTGACCGGCCATTCGGGGTGCTCGCACAGCGCCTCGTACGCGACGACCGACCCGAGCGAGTGCGCCACCACCACCCGCGTGTCGGGACCGATCTCCTCCGCCACCCGGGCCCGGGCCCGCTGCCAGACGGGAGGCTCGTTCATGTACCGCCGCACCTGCTTCAGGGCGAACACCATCATCTGGTCCGAGTACGCGCCGAAGAACCGGGACCCGGACAGCGCGTCCAGCGCGGAGCGGGTCCGCTGGGACAGCAGCCACCCCGTGCCGGGGAACGCCCGCGTGCCCGGCTCGTCCGGGGCCGTCACCGCCGGGTCCGTGCCCGCCGCCGCTTCCCACCACGCCGTGAGCAGCTCCGCTTCGAAACCCTCCTCGACGTCGTGTTCGTCCCAGGGCGGCACGCCGAGGCTACGGGTGCCCTCCTCGAAGAAGACGTCGCCGTAGAACGCGCACGCGACCTCGTCCTCGGCGAGCCGCAGCCCCGAACCCTGCCGTACTCCGTCGCGCAAGGCCGGTACCACGTCCCGGCCCATCAGCGCCGGCCCCGACCACTCGTGCCCGATTCCGTGCACGACCACCACTCGCGCCATCGCCCGTCCCCCCGATATCCATCAGCGCATTCGAGAGGGAAAGAGCGTAGTACGGGACTCAGCGGATCGGCGCGAACACCACCCCCAGCTTGTCGACCTCGTCCCCGGCGCGGCCCGTGAAGCCCACGATCTGCCATCCGGCGGGGGCCGTGAGGGTCTTCGCGTCGGAGGTGGCCGTACCGGCGGACAGGGTGCGGCCCTTGTCGGTCGTGAACGCCGCCGAGAACAGGCGGGTACGGCCGTCCTTCTGGCCCTGCGTCAGCTTCACCGAGGCCAGGTGCTCACCGGAGGCGAGCGTCAGGGACGCCGCCGTGCCGTCCGCGCCGCCGTGGGTCAGGGTCGTACCGCCGTCGTGGGTGAGGGACACGGCGTCCAGACGGGAGCCGCCCCGCAGGGTCAGTGTGCGAGGGGCCGGAGCCGTCGGCAGGTCGTCCGCGTCGTTGAACGCCGTGCCGTGCGGGCCGCCGAAGAAGTCACTCGCCCGCAGGGCCGAGCCGAGTGTGTAGGAGAAGTCGACCGCGTGCGGGAAGTGGTCGGAGAGGTTGCCGCCGGCCGAGTCCAGGAAGGACGCCCACTCGTTGCTGTAGCGGGTCGCGTTCAGGCTCAGCAGCTTGCTGCCGCGGTAGAGGACCTTGTCCACGACCTCGCAGTCGTTCGTGGGTGCCGTCGTGGGGCAGACGAGCGCGTCGCTGCCCTGAGCCGGGGGCGTCCCGCCCTTCACACGCTGGACCCATGCGTCGGTCAGGCCGTTCTCGCTCACGAGCGTGCGGATGTTGTCGCCGGAGCGCGTGTACCTCGTGTTCGTGTCACCCATGACGATCACGGCGTTGCCCGCCGAGTTCGCCTGGATGAAGTCGGAGAGCTGCTCGACGTTGGCGCGGCGGGCGGCGAGCGCGTCGTCGGTGTCGTCCGCGTTGGTGTGCACGTTGTAGAGGTCCACGAACACGCCCTCGGCGAGCCGTACCCGCGCCAGTGAAAAGCCCTTCGGCGTGAGGCAGTTGGTGCCGGTGCACTTGTTCCACTTCACCCGCTGGAAGTCCTCGAAGGGATGGTCCGAGAGGGTGTTGAGGCCGTCTCCGAAGGGGACACCGCCGCTGGTCGCGGTGCGATGGGCATGGTTGTCGCCCGCGTACAGGGCAGCGTGGTAGTTGAAGTCCTCCTGCACGTTGACGATGTCGTACGCCCCGAGGCGAGGGGAGATCAGCGGGGTGTTCTTCGCCGGATTGCCGGAGCTCAGGCCCTCGGGGAGGCCTGCGACGTTGTAGGTGAGGACGTTGAAGGAGCCGGAGTCCGCGGCGACCGCGGGTGTCGCGTCGGTGGCGGCCAGGCCCGTGACGGCCAGGGCGGCGGCCGCGAGGGTGCCGATCAGTCTCTTCATGGGGGGTGTCTCCGGTCGGGGAGGCGAGCGGGGAGAAAGTTGAACGGTGCTCAGGTTCGGGGGCAACGCCCGTGGTGCGCAAGGGGAGTCGGGGAAACAGTTGAAGACCCCCTGGCGTCAGGATTGGCGCAGCAGGGACAGGTCCGTGCCCCAGGAGTCGAGGACCTCGTCGTGCCCGGCGCCGCGCGCCGCCTCCTCGATCTCGGTGAAGAGCGCGCGCTGCGTGTGCGGGTCACCGTCGGCGAGCAGGCGCCGTACGACGGGCAGCAGCCGGTCCGCGTCCCACCGCCGGTCGCCGAGCGGGCTCCGCTCCAGCTCCCACTGGAGGTACTTGTTGTAGGGCCGCACGCGGCGGTGCAGGGCGAAGAGCACCTCCAGGGCGTACGGGACGGCCTCGGCGGCGTCCAGGTGGCCCATGGCCGGGCGGCCGTCGCGGTAGCTCTTCAGGGAGCGGTAGGTCTGGTTGACGTAGGCGTCGAGCCAGCCGTCGGCGGCGGCCCGGGCCTCGGTGGCGGTCAGCGTCCGCTTCTCGTCGAGGATCCGGGCGATGGTCCCGTCGAGCCGGTCGAGCAGTACCCGGGCGTGGACGTAGGAGTAGCGCGCGAAGTGGTCGGGCCGGCCGGGCATGCCGCGGGTGCGGAACTCCGCCAGCGCGATGACCACGAGGTCGAGGTGGGCGGAGCGGAACCAGTCCAGCTCGGCGAGTTCGCAGGCCTGCCGGTCCCGGAGGATCACGTGCAGGTCGTAGTCGGAGTGGGCGGTCGGCATGCCCTCGTGGACCTGGGAGCCGCTGAGGACCAGTCCTGCGACCGCGGGATCCGCGACCGCCCGTGCGGTGAAGGCCGCCAGCGTGTCGTCCGGAGTGCTGCCCAAGGTGATGTGCATGGTGATCTCTCCCTGCGGAACGTGCGGAACGTGCGGAACGTCAGGGGTGCGGGTGCGTTTCGCGTCTGCGGCGTCCGGGACACCGCGGGAGAGATCAGCTCACGCTGCGGACGCTACCTCGTCCGCACCGCCCACCGGTATCGCTTTTCGCTCAGCCCGGGCACGGCCGACTCGGTGCGCAGCGGGCCATGCGACTTCCTCCGGTCGCCTCCGGGCGGCCGTAAGGTTGCCGTGCATCACCGGCCGGGGGCGGAGGGCGCATGACACACGAGGCGGCGCGGCGCGAGGACGAGCCCGGCGGCGGCACCCCTTCGGACACCGGCGACGAGGAATTACGCGGCACCCGTCCGCTGTGGCGGCAGCGGGACTTCGGGATCTTCTGGACCGCGCAGACCCTCTCCGTCCTCGGTGACTCCTTCGCCCTGATCGCCCTGCCCCTGCTGGTCCTGGAGGCCACGGGTTCGATCGCGCGGATGGGGCTGCTGACCGCGGTGGGCGGGGCGGCGTCGGTCGTGGCGGCCGTGTTCGCCGGGGCCGTGGTGGACCGGGTGGACCGGCGCCGGCTGCTCATCGCCTGCGACCTCGTGCGCATGGGGCTGTACGGGGTGATCCCGCTGGTGTGGCTGTTCGGCCCGCAGATCTGGCTGCTGTACGTGGTGCTGCCGCTGTGCGAGGCCGTCGGCATGCTGTTCGCGGTCGGCTACGTCACCGTCGTGCGCGGCCTGGTCGGCATCGGGCAACTCACCGAGGCCAACGGTCGGTTGAACGCGACAGCCGCGGCCGCGGGTGTCCTCGGGCCGCTGTGCGCGGGGCTGGTCGCCGCCTGGTCGGGCCCGGCCGCGGCCGTGGGAGTGGACGCGGCCAGCTTCGGGGTGTCGGCGGCGTGCTTGTTCTTCGTACGGTTCCGCAGGCGCGCTCCGGACGTGCAGCCGGGCAAGCGCGCCGGGCTGTGGCAGGACCTGCGCACCGGCATCGCCTTCCTCTACGGCCATCCGGTGCTGCGCTCGCTGACCGTTCTGCTGTTCGTCTTCAGCTTCCTCACCCTCGGTATCCACGACCTGGTCATCTACCACGTCAAGCACGATCTGGGCCACGACGACGGCACGGTCGGCACCGTCATGGCGGTCGGCGCCCTCGGCACCATCACCGGCGCCCTGCTCGTGGCCAGGATCCGCCGCCGCCTCGGCTTCGGGCTGACGTGGACCGGCTCGGTCGCGGGCTGTGGGCTCGCCTTCGCCGGTCTCGGCTGGGCCCGCGACGTGCCGGTCGTCGCGGCCCTGAGCGCCGCCTTCCTCGCCTGCGCCGCCATGGGAGGCACCTGCTCGATGTCGCTCCGTCAGGAGGTGACCCCGGAACACCTCCTGGGCCGGGTCACCTCCGCGTTCTGGACCCTTCACTACGCGGCGGCCCCCGTCGGCGCCGCCGTGCTGACCTGGGCCGCCGAGGAACAGGGCACGGCTCAGGTCGCCCTGGCGGCCGGAGCGACGTGCGTCCTGCTCGCGGCGACGGCCCTGCTCACCCCGATCCGCGGGGCGGGCCGGCCCTGACCCGGCCGGGACTCACCCGCGATCGCGGTCGCAGCCGTCCCGCAGCGCGGCCAGCGCGTCCCAGGCCGCCCCGGGCTCCTCCCGGGGAAAGACCACCGGGGTGAAGCCGGGCCCGAACACGACGTATCCCTCCGCCAGGAACGACAGGGCGCCCCACTCCTCCCGCCGGTGGGCCCGGGCCAGCACCCGCTCGCAGGGCGCACACACGATCCATGGAACGAGCACCGCCCGGGCGAGCGGGTGCTCCGGCAGTACGAATCCGGCGGGCCGCGTCTCCTCCGCCCCGTCCTGGAGCACGCGCTGCCGGCCTGCCTCCTCGCCGGCGTGGGGCAGGGCGGCGATCCGTGCGCCGAGCCAGTCCCACTCGCTCCACTGCTCGGCCATCACAGCGAGCTCCGCGCGGGCCGACTCCTCGATGCCCGCGCCCTGCCCGAGCAACCGGTCGACCAGCAGCTCCAGACCGGCCTCCTGCTCGCCGATGTCCCAGCACGCCTGGACCTCCTCGCGGTCGCCCGCCTCCGACAGCAGCCCGGCCAGCCGGTTCCACACGACGGCCTCGGCGGCGTACTCCCGCGCGCTCATCCGTTGATCCCGCTGTAGTGCCGCAGGCTCCACTTCCACAGCACTCGCGCCGCCAGGTACGCCAGCAGCCCGAGCAGCGGCGAGGCCGCCGCGAGCCAGTACGGGACTCCCGTCGAGTGGCCGTGGCCTGTCAGGACCGCTGCCGGGAAGTAGGCGACGAACGCGAGCGGGAGGCCGAAGGTGAGGAATCCGCCCACCGCCTTGGGCAGGACGTTCAGGGGGTAGCTGCCGAAGGTGCCGAGGAGTTCCTCCAGCCAGCGGCCCCACATGTCGGCGGCCGGGAAGCGCAGCGACGCACTGGCCACGACCGTGAACAAGGCCGCCTCCAGCAGCATGCCGCCGAGAACGGCCGCGACCAGGTACGTGATCCGGCCCGTCGTCCAGTCCAGATCGCTGCGGGAGAGCGCCCCCACCATCAGGCCGGCCGCCACCGTCAGGTCACCGATGGCGTTGGTCGGGAAGAAGGCCAGCTGTATCTGGCGGTGGACCGGCATTGGACGCATCAGGTAGATGTCGATGCGGCCTTCCTGGATCTGCCGGCCGGCCCAGTGCATGCGACCCAGGAACAGCACGAACAGACCGTGCGCCAGCATGCGCGTCGCCGGGATCAACAGCACGTCCGAGCTGTCCCAGCCGCCCATCCCGGCGAACCGGGACAACAGCACCGTGGCGAACACGATCACCGACACCTGCCAGATCGCCCCGATCGCGATCATCAGCAGGAACTCGGTGCGGTACTCCATCTGCGCGCGGAAGTTGAGCGCCGTCACGCGCCACACGATCCGCAGAGCCTTCAGCGACATCTCAGCCTCCCTGCGAGATCACGCGCCGGGCGGCCCGCCGCCACAGCAGCCGGGTGAACAACGCCAGCACCACGACCCAGGCGGCCTGGACGGAGACCTGGAAGGCCGCGTCGGACAAGGGGATCCGGCCCACGTACAGCGACAGCGGCACGCTCAGCGTGGCCTGGAAGGGCAGGAAGGCGCTCATCGTCACGAACCAGTCCGGGAAGAACCACAGCGGCGCGTACACCCCGGACAGCAGGTTCTGCGCGAACAGCAGGATCAGCATCGCGGCGGTGTTGCGGATCGTCCAGAAGCACAACTGGTCGAGCACGAGCATGACGTAGTACAGGACCCACTGGCCCAGCAGCATGCTGAGCACGAACACCCCGGCCACCGCGGCCGAGCGGGGCGGCTCGACGACGCCCGCGGCCAGGCAGACCGTGTACCCGGCCAGCGCCCACGCGAGCCCGTACAACTGCTCGCCCGCGGCCCGCAGGGCGTAGTAGCGCTGCGGCGGCAGCGGACGCAGATACCAGTAGACGATGGTGCCGAAGTGCATGTGCTGCAGGACCGTGTCCCGGCCCGCGTACTGGTCCAGCTCCCGCAGCCGGGACGCCAGCACGGCCAGCACGGCGTAGGTGACCGCCTGGTCGCGGCTCAGCCCGGCGGTCGTGCCGGTCTGCGCATACAGGCCGCGCCACAGCGACCAGACCAGTACCACCTGCACGGCCAGCCGGAGCGCGACGGCGGTCATCCGGGGCGGGGCGCTCAGTTCGCCGAGCGGGGTGACGCGGGCGGCGCGCCAGGCGTGCGGCAGGGCCATGTCAGACCTCCTCGGCATGCACGTACGCGGCCCGCATCACGTCCTCGAGGTCCGCCTCGTCCAGGGCGATGTCCGTCACCTCGTACCGCTCGATCACCGCCTTGAGCGCCTGGTGGACGGTGGGTGCGCCGGGCCCGTCGGGGCCGAACACGACCTGAGCGCCGTTGTGCCGGAGCAGCGTGATGCCGGGCGGCGGCACGACCTCGGTGTGCGGGTCGGCGAGCGTGGCCCGCACCTGCCAGGTGGAACCGAACTTGCGGCGGATCTCGTCGAGGGTGCCGTCCAGGACCAGCCGGCCGTGGTTGACCAGCACCACCCGCTCGGCGAGCCGCTCGACCTCCGTCATGTCGTGCGTGGTCAGCAGGACCGTACGGCCGCGCTGCTCCACCTGGTGGCGCAGGAACTCCCGCACCTGCTCCTTGACCACCACGTCCATGCCGATGGTCGGCTCGTCGAGGAAGACCACCGGCGGGTCGTGCAGCAGGGCGGCGGCCAGGTCGCTGCGCACCCGCTGGCCGAGGGAGAGGTGGCGGACCCGGGTGTCCCAGAAGGACGACAGGTCCAGGATGTCGTCGAACTCCTTCAGCCGGGCGGCGTGTTCGGCCTTCGGCACCTCGTAGATGTCCCGCAGGATCGCGAACGACTCGCGCACCGGCAGGTCCCACCACAGCTGGGTGCGCTGCCCGAACACCGCACCGATGTTACGGGCGTTGCGCTCCCGCTCCCGGTACGGCACCACGCCCGCGACCCGGGCCTCGCCGGACGTGGGCGTGAGGATGCCGGTCAGCACCTTGATGGTGGTGGACTTGCCGGCACCGTTCGGGCCGAGCAGGGCGAGCAGTTCGCCCCGGGCCACGTCGAAGGTGATGTCGCAGACGGCGTGCTTGGCCACCCGCTCGGGGTTGACGAGCGAGCGGACCGCGCCCAGGAATCCGGGTCGGCGGACGGTGGTGTGGAAGGTCCGGGACAGCCCGCGGACCTCGATGGCGACACTCAATCGACTCACCGACTTCCTCGTGGTGAAAACAGTCGCGGCCGGTCGGCTTCGAGGGCCGACCGGCCGCGGATGACGTCCCGACCCTGTCGGAATGTCGATCAATTGGTCAATCGATTAATCGAGTTCTTACCTGGCGGTCGAGAACACGAACGCGAACTGTGCCGGCTCCGCCTTCAGGAAGTACTTCGGCAGCGGGCCGGGGCCGCACGACTGGGAGCCGATGCCGTGCTGCCCGTGGTCGAGGTTGACCCACACCGTGTCGCCGGCCGTGAGGTCCGTGAGGTGCCGGGCCGCCTCGAGCTGCTCGGTCGTCCAGCGCCGGGCGGTGAACCAGAACTCCGGGTCGCCCTCGATCCGCAGCCCGCCGAGCTCCACCCAGCGGACATCGGCGCGGGCGCCGTTCTCCTGGGGGCGGACGTACGGCGTCTGCAGCTCGTCCACCGTCGCCTGCCAACGGCCCACCATCGAAGCCGTCCTGGTGTCCGGGTACGCCTCGCCGGGCCCCCCGCCGAACCACTCCACCCGGTCGGCCTGCGACAGCCCGAAGCGGACGCCGAGCCGGGGCAGCGGCACCGTCCAGTCGCCCTCCGGTGTCACGGACACGGCCAGCCGCAGCCGCTCGCCGTCGGAGGTCCAGCGGTAGACGGTGTCCAGACCGACCTCGCGGGCGGCGGGCGCCACCCGGGTCCGGACCGTCAGCGCGTCGTCGCCCGCCTCGACGGACACCAGGCGGTGTTGCATGCGGTGCAGGCCGAGCGTGCGCCACAGCATCCCGTTGCGGGTGTCGGTCTGCCATTCCGCGCCGTCGTCGTTGTCGGTCGGCGCCCGCCACACGTCCAGCCGCGGCGCGCTCACCTCGACCCCGCCGATCGACCGCAGCGCACCGGTGCGGGCGTCGAACGCCGCCGGGCCGAGGGTGATCCGGTCCGCGTCGCGCACGGGCCGGTCGGTCGCCGGGAACGACGGCAGCGGCCGTGCCCCCGCGGCGAACTGACCCCAGGACACGACGTGGTCCTTCGCAGCCCAGACCGTGTCCTGCGCGAGCAGCGCCCGCACCGTCCACTGGCGTTCGCCGCCCCGTCCGTCCACGGGCGGCTCCGGCAGCTTCACCTCGGCGCTCTCGCCCGGCGCCAGCGCCGGCACCGACAGCGAACCCGACTCGACCGTCTCGCCGTCGACCTGGCAGGACCACTCGAAGGCCAGCGCGGACAGGTCGGCGAAGTCCTGCTTGTTGGTGATCCGCACGATGCCGTTCGCGCCGTCGCCCTCGATGTGGACCGGCTCGATGACCTTCTTGTACTCGACGAGGCCCGGCGACGGCGTCCGGTCGGGGAAGATCAGCCCGTCGCAGACGAAGTTGCCGTCGTGCAGCTCCTCGCCGAAGTCACCGCCGTAGGCGTAGCCCAGCTCGGCGTGCTGGACGCCGTGGTCGATCCACTCCCAGATGAACCCGCCCTGGAGCCGCTCGTACTTCTCGAACAGCTCCTGGTAGTCGGCGAGTCCGCCCGGGCCGTTGCCCATCGCGTGCCCGTACTCGCACTGGATGAACGGCAGTTCGCGGCGCTTGTGGGTGCCGCCGTCGAGCCGCTGCCCGATCTTGTCGACCTCGTCGTGGAAGGCGTACATCCGCGAGTACACGTCGGTGTCGCGGCAGTTCCAGTCGCCCTCGTAGTGGACCAGCCGCTCGGGGTCGCGGTCATGGATCCACTCGGCCATCGCGGTGAGCCCGCGCCCGGTGCCGGCCTCGTTGCCCAGCGACCAGAACACGATGGACGGGTGGTTCTTGTCCCGCTCGACCATCCGCTCCGCACGGTCCAGCAGGGCCGGGGTCCAGCGGTCGTCGTCGACCGGGTTGTCCCGCCAGTCCTGCTCGGTGAAGCCGTGGGTCTCCAGGTCGCACTCGTCGATGACCCACAGGCCGTACTCGTCGCACAGGTCCAGGAAGGCCGGGTGCGGCGGGTAGTGCGAGGTGCGCACGGCGTTGAGGTTGTGCCGCTTCATCAGCAGCACGTCCTCGCGCATGGTCTCCAGGTCGAGCGCGCGGCCGTGCTCGGGGTGCCACTCGTGCCGGTTGACGCCCTTGAAGAGCACGGCCGTGCCGTTGACCTTGATCAGCCCGTCCTCGAGGACGACGGTACGGAAACCGATCCGCAGCGGCACCCGCTCACCCTCGGTGGCCAGCACACCGTCGTACAGCCGCGGTGTCTCGGCGGTCCACGGTTCCACGGCCACCGTCACCGGCTCGCCGGTCGCGACATCGATGTCCAGGGCCGGGACGGTCACTCGCCCCTCGACATCGGAGTCGACGCGCAGGGTGCCCTCGCCGGTGGTGTGGTCGTACGACGCGTGCACGAAGAAGTCGCCCACACTGGCCGCCGGGCGGTGCAGCAACGTCACGTCACGGAAGATGCCCGGCAGCCACCACTGGTCCTGGTCCTCCAGGTACGAGCCCGCCGACCACTGGTGCACACGCACGGCGAGGACGTTGCCGCCCGGCTTCAGCAGGTGCCCGACCGCGAACTCGTGCGGCAGCCGGGAGCCCTTGAACTCGCCGAGCTCCGTGCCGTTCAGCCAGAGCCGGGCACAGGACTCGACACCGTCGAACCGCAGCACCGCCCCGCCGTCCGACGGCCAGTCGGCCGGCAGGTCGAAGACGCGCAGATGGTCACCGGTCGGGTTCTGAGTCGGGACGTGCGGCGGGTCCACCGGGAAGGGGTAGAGGTGGTTGGTGTAGATCGGGGACCCGAACGCCCCGTCGCCCTGGAGGACCCAGTGCCCGGGGACCGTGACCTCGGACCAGCCCTGGGCGTCGTAGCCCTCCTCGGCGAACGAGTCGTCCTCGGCGTCGACGGTGGCCGACAGCCGGAAGCGCCAGCTTCCGTTCAGCGACAGGGACGTGGCGTCCGAGGACGCGTACCAGGCACGGGCGGGGAGGGCCCCGCTGCCCGGGGAGACGTCCTCGACGTAGTCGACGGATGGGGTCGTGCGGAAAGACATCGGTCTCCTAGCTCAGCCCTTGATGCCGGTCTGTGCGATCCCCTGCACCAGCCAGCGCTGGAGGAAGAGGAAGACGAAGATCAGGGGCAGGATCGAGATGGCGGTGGCCATGAAGATCAGGTGGTAGTTGACGGTCTGGTTCGTCATGTACGACGACAGCGCCACCTGGACTGTCCAGGCACTCGGATCCTGTCCGATGACCAGGGGCCACAGGAAGGCGTTCCAGCCGTTGATGAAGGTGATCGTCGCGATGGCCGCGAAGAAGTTCAGCGAGTTCGGCACGACGATCCGCCAGTAGGCGCCCCAGTAGCCGAGCCCGTCCACGCGCGCCGCCTCCTCCAGCTCCTTGGGGAACCCCAGGAAGTACTGCCGGAACAGGAAGCAGGTGAAACCACTGAAGAGGCCCGGGATGATGAGACCCCGGTAACTGTCCACCCAGCCGAGGGACGAGACCAGAACGAAGCTCGGCACGAAGGTGACGGCCGTGGGAACCATCAGGGTGACCAGTACGGCGTAGAACACCTTGTTGGCGTGCTTGTACGGGATCCGGGCGAGTCCGTACCCGGCCATCGAGCAGATCAGCAGGATGCCCGAGGTGTGCAGGACGGCGACGACCACCGAGTTCCACAGGGAGCGGGCGAAGTCGACGGTGACGTCGTCGAACGGCTCGCTGAAGTTGCTCCACTGGATGGAGGTGGGGAACCACTTCCACTCCTCGCCCGTGATCTCCGGGTCGGTCATCAGCGCGTTGCGAATGATCAGGTAGAAGGGGACGAGGAAGAGGAGACCCGCGATGCCGGTCGCGATGTACAGGCCGGTGTTGCCGATGACTCCGCCGCGCTTGACCTTGCCCGGCTCGGCGGTCTTCCTGACGTCGGGTGCTGTGGTGGTCACTTGGTCTCCTCACCCCTTCCGAAGCCCATGATCTTGCCCTGGAAGAGGGTCACGACGCAGATGAGCAGGGTCAGGACGACCGCGCCCGCGCTGCCCGCTCCGTAGTTCTGGTTCTGGCCGAGGGCCATCTTGTAGAGCTCGACCAGCGGCGGCTGGCCCCAGGTGGCCTTGCCGAGCAGATTGAAGAACTCGTCGAAGGCCTGGTAGGCGGCGATCAGCAGCAGCAGGATCACGGCGGTGGACGTGGCCCGCAGCTGCGGCAGCGTGATGTGCCGGAAGGTCTGCCAGCCCGGCTTGGCGCCGTCGATGGAGGCGGCCTCGTACAGCTCGCGCGGGATGTTCTGCAGTGCCGCGATAAAGAGGATCATGTAGAAGCCCGACTGCAGCCAGAGACGGACGGTCACGATGACCAGCCAGTACCAGGGCGGGTCGGGGTTGGCGAGCCACGCGACGTTGTCGATGCCGAACCAGCCGAGGAAGGTGTTGGCCAGGCCGAAGCGGACGCCGTTGAAGATGGACATCTTCCAGATCAGCGCGGCGGCGACATAGCTGACCGCGGTCGGCAGGAAGAAGACCGACCGGAAGAACGCCCGCATGAACCGCAGCCGGTTCACCAGCAGGGCGAGTCCCAGCGACATGGCCCAGGTGGCGGGCACGATGAACGCGGCGAACACGGTGAACGTGACGAGGGAGTTCCGGAAGTTCGTGTCCGTGAGGATCTGCTTGTAGTTGTCGAAGCCGACGAACTCGCTCGGCGTGACGGTGAAGCGTGCCTCGAAGAAGCTCAGCCAGATGCTCCAGCCGATGGGCACGAAGACGAAGATCACCAGACCGATCAGGAACGGGCCGGTGAAGAGCCAGAAGTTGAAGGTGCTGCTCGCCCTCAGGCCCCGCCGCGGCCGGGTCTTGGAGACCTTGGCCGGGGCGGGCTGGGCGACCCCGCGTGTGGTGGTGGTCGACATGTCGAGATCCGTCCGGTGGTCTATCCGAAGAGCTTCTTGAGTTCGGCGTCGACCTTCTTTTCAGCGGCCGCGAGCTGGGCCTTGGGGTCGCCGTTCTTGCGGACGGTGTTGGCGATCACGTCCCAGAACGCGGCGATCATGGCCTGCGTCCAGCCGATGTTGTCGAAGTGACCGAACTCGTTGAAGAGCTTGACCCCCTCGGCCGGCAGGCCGGACTTCAGCTTGGTCGCGGACGCGGCAAGCGAGGTGCGCGGGGGGATGTGGAAGCCGTAGGACGTGGCGAAGTCCTCCTGGTACTCCTTCTGGTCGAGCCACAGCCACTTGACGTATTCCTTGGCCGCGTCGACGTTCTTGCTCTTGGCGTTGACGAACATCGACCAGCCGCCGTTGTAGACCGACTGCTTGCCGGCCGAGCCGACCTTCGGGAACGGGAAGATGCCGATGTCGTCGCCGAGCGCCTTCTGCATGGCCGGCATGGCCCACATGCCGCACCACTGGATCGCGGTCAGGCCCTGGATGAAGGCCGACGGGTCCCACGAGTCGGCGGGGGCGTCGAGGAGCAGGTTTCCGCTGGTGAACAGGCCACGCAGCTGCTTGAGGCCGTCGGCGACGGCGTCGGTGTTGAAGGCGGGCTTGTTGTCCGCGGTGAGCGTGTCGGCGCCGGCCGACCAGATCAGCGGGCGGTCCACCGAGGTCAGGTCGTTGCCGAGGAAGAGGCCCTTGACCTTGCTCGTGGTCAGCTTGTCGGCAGCCTCGATCAGCTCCTCCAGCGTGGTCGGCACCTCGATCTTCGCCTTCTCGAACAGCGAGGGCCGGTAGAAGAGGAACTGCGGGTCGTCGATCATCCGGACGCCGTATATCTTGCCGTCGACCGTGTGCGACTTGATGTCGGCCGGGTTGAAGTCGTCCTTGACCGGACCGATGATGTCGGTCAGGTCCGCCACCTGGCCGCTCTTGACCATCTGGATCTGCGGGTGGAACTCGAAGACGTCCGGCGCGTTCTTGGTCAGCAGCGCGGCGAAGAGCTTCTGCTCGTAGTTGTTGCCGGTGATCCACTGGGTGGTCACGTTGGCGTCCTTGTAGGCCTTCGCGTACCGCTTGACGGCCTGCTCGACGCCGGCCTCGCCGTACGCGTGGAAGTACTGGACCAGGCCGTCGCCCGAACCTCCGCTGCTCCGTCCGGTGTTGCTGCCGCACGCGGCGAGTCCGCCGGCGGCGGCCAGGCCCATCGCGGCCCGTAGTACGTTTCGGCGGTCCCAGTTCATGTTGCTCGATGCCGACATGCTGACGTCCTTGTCTCGAGTGCGGCTGCGGCTCTTCGGCTCACTGCCTGATGGCTCACGGCCCGGGGGCTCGCGCCAGATGGCTCAAAGAGAGGTGCGGTGCGGGACGTTAAAGCTTCGGCTAAGGCTTCGGCAAGGGGTTGGACGAAGTCTGTTCGAAGCGTTGTGTCCGGTTCGCTATTTCGAACGCGTGGGGGTGGTGGAGGACTTGGTTCCGCCGCTACGAGGGTGGTGCGGCGGCGGTACGGCTCCTCACGGGGGCGGTGCGTTTGCCGTTCTTCTGCCCGACGGCCTGGAGTGCTCCCTCCAGCGCGAACGTCGCCGCGCCCAGGCACACCGGGTCGGTGGGGATCGGGGAGAGGACGATCTCGGTGGCGGCCAGCGGCCGCGGCAGCGCGTGCCGGGTCACGGCCTCGCGCACCTCGTGCAGCAGTGGTTCGCCCAGGGTGCGGGCGACCCAGCTGCTCAGCACGACGATCTCGGGGTTGAAGAGGTTCACCAGGTCGGCGACGCCGGCGCCCAGGTAGCGGGCGGTCTCGTGGACGGTCCGGCGTGCCACCGGGTCGTCCGCCGCGACCCCGCGGGCCAGCGCGTCGATGGTCGCCGTCTGGTCCTCCGCGTGCAGCAGTGCGCTGTCGGGGCTGAGCTCTCGCAGGTTCAGCATGATGCCGCGCGCGCCGATGTACGTCTCCACACAGCCGTGGTTGCCGCAGCGGCACGGGCGCCCGTCCAGCACCATCGTGGTGTGGCCCCACTCCCCGGCGCTATTGCTCACGCCGCGGTGCAGCCCGCCGCCCAGGACGAGCCCGGCGCCCACCCCGGTCCCGAGGTTGACCACCACGGCGTTCCCGCGCCCACGCGCCGCCCCGAACCACAGTTCGGCGACCGCGCTGGCGCGCAGCGGGTTGTCCAGGTACAGCGGGTAGGCGATGTGCTCGGTGAGCAGGTCGAGCAGCGGTACGTCGTGCCAGTCCCAGTTGGGCGCGTACTCCGAGGTGCCGGTGGCGCGGTCCACCTGCCCCGGCACGCTCACGCCGACCCCGAGTACCCGGGCGCCCTCGATGCCGGCCTGCATGACCACCGAGCCGACGGCGGTCGCCACATGGCCGACCACCTGCTCCGGCAGGCTCTCGCTGGGGCGGACGTCCTCCTCGGCGCGGGCCAGGACGTTCAGCCCCAGGTCGAACAGCTCGACGTGGACGTATGTCTCGGCGATGTCGACGCCGATCAGCGCGCCCCCCGAGGCGTTGACCGCCACCAGGCCCCGGGGGCGGCCGCCGGCCGAGTCCTCGAAGCCGACCTCCGTGATCATGCGGAGGTCGAGCAGCTCGCCCACGAGCGTGGCCACCGTGGCGAGGCTGAGGCCGGTGGCGGCCGCCAGCTCCTGCCGGGAGGTGGGTGACTCGGCGATGATCTGGCGCAGCACCTCGTAACGGTTCGCGGTGCGGATGTCGCGTGATGTGCGCTTCACCGGAGTGCCCCATTCCTTCCCGGACCGGCCCTGGCCGGGGTCGTCGTCGGCACCGGCGCGGCGCAAGGCTATGGGCTGACGGGACTTTCGACAAGGGGTTTGGAAAGGGGCTTTATAAAGTGCGCTCCCGGGTGGGACCGGTGGTGGCCGGCCGTGGCCCGTTCATGATGCCCCAGGGTGTGCGGACAGGCCGCGTCAGACCCCGTCCCCGACTGCCCCGCTCACCGGACGCGCCGCCGCCTCGCTCAGGGTGCCCGCGCTCTCGACCGCGGCCGCCAGTTGCTGCTGCACCTCCTCCGGCAGCGTGGTGCCGTGCACGGTGCTCACGAGGTCCCGGGCCAGGTGGTGGAGCTTGGTGTTGGTGTTCTGGGAGGTCCTGACCAGCACGCTCCAGGCCGCCTCGGGGCTCAGGCCGAAGGAGGCCATCAGGATGCCGCGGGCCAGATCGATGGTCGGCCGGGTCTGCATGGCCCGTCGCAGCTGGGCGACTTCGGTGCGCAGGTCCTGGTCGGCGCCCTCCCGCGGGGCCGTGTCGGGCGCGGCCGGGGGCACGGTCTCCTCCCGCGGGCTCGCGACGCGGGCGGCGGGGGGTGTCGTCTCCCCGGAGACCGGGCCCGAGCCCGTGAACAGTTCCCCCGTGCCGGTCAGGCCGAGCAGACGCTCGACCGCCAGGCCGCTGGAGCGGAGGGCGACCGTCTTGCCTTGGTCGAGGGCGCGCATGCGCAGATCCAGCAGCATGTTCAGGCCCGAGCAGTCGCAGAACCCGATGGCGTCCAGACGCAGGTCGATGCCACTGCCCGACAGTGTGAGGATGTCGTACAGGTCGGGCAGGAGTCGCCGGCTGCCCAGATCGAGTTCACCCCACAGGGTCACGGTCATCCGGTCGCCGTCCGGTGCGACGTCCATGGTCGCCATGCAGGGCGGGACCGCCGTGGGCACACTGTCGCTCGCCGCAGATACGGCGCCCTCGTGGGTGTGAGACCGCGTCGAGTACGCAGACTCCGGCATGGCCCTGTTCTCCCTCGTTCGTTCGCCCTGCCTTCGTTTTCCAGCGTCGCCTCTCTACCCCACACCCGTCAACCGATACATGAAACGAAGTACGTGTTTTTGAGTGCGCGAACCAAGGGTCGGTAGAGTTGGGCCATGGATGGAGTGCCCGAGTCACACACCGGATGGACGTTTCTCACCAACCATGCCCGGGTGCTGGCTGTCATCGCCGATAACCACAGCGCCCGTATCCGGGACATCGCGGCCCACTGCCGGCTCACCGAACGTGCGGTCCAGAAGATCATCGCTGATCTGGAGCAGGACGGTTACCTCTCCCACACCAGGGAGGGCCGCAGCAACACCTACGAAATCGACCCCGGCAAGGTGCTGCGCCACCCCGCCGAGGCCGGTCTGACCGTGGCGTCACTGCTCTCCCTGCTCGTCAAGGACGAGGTCGACCGCGTCAAGGCCCCCGGCGGCCGCCCGCACGCCAGGACCTGACCCTGCGGCCGTCCGCCTCCGGACGGCCCGTCGGGCCCTTCCCGCTACGCGTCCAGCAGTACGTCCCGCACGAAGGTGTTGGCGAACTTCCCCTCCGGGTCCAACTCCCGCGTCAGTGCCCGGAAGTCGCCCAGCCGCGGATACAGGCCGCGCAGGGCGGACGCGGGCAGGGTGAACACCTTCCCCCAGTGCGGCCGCGCCCCGTAGGGCTCCAGCGCCTCCTCGACCCGCCGCACCACCGGGAGCACCGTCTGCGTGTCCTCGATCCAGGTGAAGTGCGCCGCGACCGTGTCCCGGCCGTGGGACGGGCTCAGCCACTGGTCGTCGCCCGCGACCGTGCGCACCTCGCAGGTCTGCAGAACGGGGGCGACCGTCTCCCGGATGGCGTCGAGCGCGTGCAGCATCTCCACGGCGTGCCCGCGCGGCAGCAGGTACTCCGACTGCAACTCCGCCCCGCTGCTCGGGACGAACTCCGCCCTGAAGTGCGGCAGCCGCTCGTGCCACGGCCCCGGCGCACCGAACTGCTCGGTGCAGTTGACCGCGGGCATGCCCGGCACCGGGTGCATCTTCTCGGTGGCGGGAGCGGCCCAGGGGAAGGTCGGCAGTGCCTGGTCGGTGCGCCGCTTGAGCCACACCTGCCTGAAGCCCGGCGCACGCCAGTCGGTGAACAGGCTGACGCTGTACCCCGTCGCCATCACCGTCTCGAACGTCCCGGAATCCAGCCCCTCCAGCGGCAGCTCGGTGAACACGTGCTGCTCGACGTCGAAGGCCGGCTCCAGGTCGAGGGTGAGCGCGGTGACGACACCGAGCGCGCCGAGCGAGGTCACGGACCCGCCGAACCGCTCCTCGTCCCGTCCTATCGTGATCGTCGAGCCGTCCGCCGTGACCAGCTCCACCTCGCGCACGACCGTCGAGAGCGGACCGTTGAGGACCCCCGAGCCGTGGGTGCCGGTCGCGACCGACCCGGCAATCGAGATGTGCGGCAGGGAGGCCATGTTGTGCAGCGCCAGACCCTGCCCGTGCACCAGGCGGGCCAGCTCCGCGTAGCGCACGCCGCCGCCGACGCGGACCGTACGGGCCGCCGTGTCGACGTCCACCTCCGACGGGAGATCGGCCAGCGACAGCAGAACGCCCTCGGCCCCGGGCTCCGCGATCTCGTTGAACGAGTGCCCGCTGCCCAGCACCCGCACCCGGTCGCTGTCCGCGACAAGCGCGCGCAGTGCGGTGAGCGAGCTCGGCCGGTGCAGCTCCTTGGCCGCGTAGGTGATGTTGCCCGCCCAGTTGGTCACGGTGCCGGTCATCCGCGTCGTCCTTCCCCGAGGCTGTGGTGGGCGACAAGCCCCCGCCGGAACCTACCCCGGCCCGATGTCCATTGCCGCCGCCGCCCGGCTCGGCCTACCGTGGAGAGGTTGTAGAGAGCGGTTTCTACCCGTGCCGCTGATCCGTATGCGTCAGCGTGTCGCCGAGCCGGAAGGTCACCTCCTTGAGCCAGCGCCCCCAGGCACTGTTCGCCATGGCCGCCGAGAACGTGCCGCAGGTCTTCCCGCCCGAGGTGCTGGCGCGGCTGCGGGAGTCCGTGGAGATCGATCCCGCCCTCGTGGCGCAGGACTTCGCCGACCCGCGCGTGCTCGACACCCTGGCAAAGACCGAGATCCTGGTGACCGGCTGGGGCTGTGCCCGGATCGACGAGGCGGTCCTCGACGCGGCTCCCCGGCTGCGGGCCGTACTGCACTCGGCCGGCTCGGTGAAGTCCTTCGCCGGCCCCGGGATCTGGCGGCGCGGCATCGCCGTCTCCTCGGCGGCCGTCGCCAACGCGCTGCCGGTCGCCGAGTACACCCTCGCCATGATCCTGCTCGCCGGGAAGGACGTCCTGGTCGCCCGCGACCGGATGCGCACGTCCCGCACCTCCTCCGGCTGGGGCGTCGTCGCCGGTATCGGCAACTACGGCCGCCGCGTCGGCGTCATCGGCGCCTCCCGCATCGGCCGCCGCGTCCTCGAACTGCTCCGCCCCTTCGATCTGCGGCCCGCCCTCACCGACCCCTACGTCGGCGAGGAGGAGGCCGCCGCCCTGGGCGCCCCCCTGCTGCCGCTGGACGACCTGCTGCGCACCTGCGACATCGTCACCGTCCACGCCCCCGAGACGCCCGAGACCCATCACCTGATCGGCCGCCGCGAGCTGGCCCTGATGCCCGACGGGGCGGTGCTGATCAACACCGCGCGCGGCGCGCTGGTCGACCACGACGCCCTCGTGGCGGAACTGCGCGCCGGGCGCCTGACCGCGATCCTCGACGTCACCGACCCCGAGCCGCTCCCCGCCGACTCGCCCCTCTACGACCTGCCCGGCGCCTTCGTCACCCCCCACCTCGCGGGCTCCCAGGGCAACGAGCTGGCCCGCCTCGGACTGACGGTCGCCCAGGAGGCGGAACGGCTGCTGACCGGGGGGAAACTGGCGTACGCGGTCGACCTCGCGGCACTGGAGCGCGAGGCCTGAGAGGCGACGTCGCCTCCGGAGAAAGGCGAACTCGCTGGAGGCTCCGCCGCTGAGGGGCCCGGGTCAGGGCCATACGCCGAGCGCGTGGCCTGCGAGGACGGTGCAGAGCGCCAGTTGGACCGCTCCGATGAACCGGTGCCCGAACCGCAGCAGCAGGACGCCCGTCACTCCCACAGTCAGGGCCAGGGCGCCGAAGCACAGCGGTGGCGCCCAGTCCGTCGGTGGTGCGCCGGCTGCCGTCTGTCCGGCGCCGGCGTCCATCCGGCCCAGCCCCCGTACCGCGAGCAGGAGGACGACCAGCACTCCGGCCGCCGTGTCCGCCACCAGCACGAGCAGCAGGAGACATCCTGAGGTGAGTGCGTCTTTCCCGTCGGAGGGCTGCTTGCCGGCGCGTTCGGGCATGTCCATATCGTCGTGCGGAACGGGTCCCTCCACGCGGGTCGTCGCAGACTTGCAACCGAGGCGTACTCCGCTCTTCACAGCCTGCGGGCCCGATTCTTCACAGCTTGCGGCCCGATCGGACACCTGCTGACATAAGGTGCATTCGCCCGAGTCAGGGGGACCCGGTACCGGCCTCGCACGCCCATGGGCATACCGTGAGGAGTCGTACGTCCGAGCCGGGAGGAGAGACGGGATGGGCAGCGGCAGCCGTACCGCGCTGGTCGAGGATCTGATGGAGCGATTCCCGCAGGTCCCTCGCGAGGCCGTCTTCAAGGAGGACCTGCTCCGGGGCGGAGTGGCCTTCGACCCGTCCGCGCTCAGTGACAACGAGGGCGGCGAGGTCAAGCCGAAGTCGTACTTCATCTTCTCCTTCGACCACGGCACCCTGCCCGAGCTGGGCGAGGCCGCACTGCGCCGCCCGCCCGAGGAGATCATCCTCACCGGCGGCCCGTACGACCTGCGCCGGACCGTCGTCTCGGTCCGGGTGAACCCCTCCTCGCCGTACCGCGTCGCCGCGAACGAGGACGGCGTGCTCGGCCTCTACCTCGACGGCAAGCGGATCTCCGACGTCGGCGTCCCGCCGATGCCCGAGTACTACCGGCACACCCTCGCCAACGGGAAGTCGGTCATGGAGGTGGCCCCGACCATTCAGTGGGGCTACCTGATCTACCTGACCGCCTTCCGCGTCTGCCAGTACTTCGGCGCCAAGGAGGAGTGCCAGTACTGCGACATCAACCACAACTGGCGCCAGCACAAGGCGGCGGGCCGTCCGTACACGGGCGTCAAGGACGTCGACGAAGTCCTCGAGGCGCTCGAGATCATCGACAAGTACGACACCGCGAAGGTGTCCACCGCGTACACGCTCACCGGTGGCGCGATCACGTCGAAGGTCCAGGGCCTGGACGAGGCGGACTTCTACGGGCGCTACGCCAAGGCCATCGAGGAGCACTTCCCGGGCCGCTGGATCGGCAAGGTCGTCGCGCAGGCGCTGCCGAAGGACGACGTCCAGCGGTTCAAGGACTACGGGGTGCAGATCTACCACCCCAACTACGAGGTGTGGGACGAGTACCTCTTCAAGATGTACTGCCCGGGCAAGGAGCGCTACGTCGGCCGCGACGAGTGGCACAAGCGCATCCTCGACTCGGCGGACATCTTCGGCGCGCGCAACGTCATCCCCAACTTCGTGGCGGGCGTGGAGATGGCCGAGCCGTTCGGCTTCACCACGGTCGACGAGGCCATCGCCTCGACCACCGAGGGCCTGCGCTTCTTCATGTCCCACGGCATCACGCCCCGCTTCACCACCTGGTGCCCGGAGCCCACGACCCCGCTCGGCAAGGCCAACCCGCAGGGCGCGCCCCTGGAGTACCACATCCGCCTGCTCCAGGCGTACCGGCAGACGATGGAGGACTTCGGCCTCTCCTCGCCCCCCGGCTACGGTCCCCCCGGCGCCGGCAACGCGGTCTTCTCAGTGAGCTCCTTCATGGACAGCCTGCCGGCGGACGAGCCGGTCGAGATCTGACGCCGGACTCGTATCCCGCTGTGTCCCGATGGCGGCTCGAATCGAATCGAGCCGCCATCGAGACGTTTCGGCGTTCCGTACGTATCAACTCCCGGAGTCGGGAGCATCTCCGGCGGGACGAGGGGGTGACACGGGCGCGCGGTCGGGCGGGGTGCCCGGCCGCGCTACCGTACGTGAAGATTTGAATACGCGGCTTGTCAGTTGTGTCGAGAACGTGAAAAGCTCTTCTCCTGCCTCGAGGTTCCCCCCAACTCCTTTGCCAATATGGTGAGTTGACCTCGTTTGTGGATGCAGGAGACTCATGCCCGACCTGCCGACCCCTCAGGACGCCACCGAGGCCGCGCTGTTCTCCGAGTGCTGGGACGCGGTCCTCGCATACGCCGACCTGTGCACGTCCGGTTCCACCGCCGCCGCACAGCTGGGCCGGGAGGCGTTCGCGCACGGCATACGTGAGGCACGCGCCGCCGAGGCCGGCCCGGTCCGCGGCACCGGCCGCCGCCCCGCCCGACTGCCCCGCATACCCCTGCTGCTGACCGCCGTACGCACCACGGCCTCGGCCTGGGAGGAGGCGGGGCAGGGCCACAAACTCGACCCCGACCTGCGCCTGTGGCTCAACTCGGACAAGGCCGCCCGCTACACCGGACCGCCTCTGCAGCGCCCGCTCGCCCTGCGCGGACTGCGCGACCTGCAGCAGGCGGACGCGGAGCTGCTGTGGCTGACCGAGGTGGAGGCGCTGCCGCTGTCCCTGGTCGCCCGCCGCCTGGGCCTCGACCCGGCCAACGCCGCCGAGGAACTCCAGCAGGTGCGCACCCTGTTCCGGGACCGCTGCCACCGCAACCATCTCGACACACCGATGGACGCCCGGTGCCGCAGTTACGCCCGGCTGCTGGACGCCGTCACCCGCGCATCCGCCGCCGACGCCCCGAGCGACCTCTCCCGGCACCTCGCCACTTGCGTGCAGTGCGCCGAGGCCGCCGCCTGCCTGCGTCTGCACGGCGGAGGACTGCCGGGGGCGCTGGCCGGCGGGGTGATCGGCTGGGGCGGACTCGCCTACCTGGAGCGCCGCCGCCGCGCCGCCGAGGTGCGTCTGGGCGCCGGCCGCTCCGACTCGTCGGACCAGGCGACCGGAGGCCAGGAGGACGGGGCGCAGAAGGCGCGCGTCGCCCGCAACGGGCTCCTCGTCGCCGCCGTCCTGGTCTCCGTCCTGGCGCTCGGCGTCTCGATGATGCCCTTCGGCGGCAGCGGCGACGATCTCGGGGCGCGCGGCGACAACGGCCGTCAGCCGGTGGCCGACCCCAACCCGCCGCTGCCGTCCGCCCCTTCACTGCCCCCCGCGACCTCGAAGCCGGCCGGCGAGGCCACCGAGAGCACGGGGAAGTCGGAGAAGCCCGGCAAGCCGGAGGGCAGGAGCCGGCATACCGAACCGCAGGGCACCTCCTCTCCCACGGACCGGACGGAAGACGGCGAAGACGAGGACCCCGCCTGCCGGGTCGAGTACGACCTGGTCAACCAGTGGCCCGACGGCTTCCAGGCCACCGTCACCGTCACCACCAACGAGTCCCTCGACTCCTGGCGCGTGTCCTGGTCCTTCCGCGACGGCCAGCAGGTCGGCCAGATGTGGGACGGCTCCGTCTCCCAGGACGGCCACCGCGTCACCGCCACGGCCGCCGACTACAACCAGTCGGTCCCCGCGGGCGGCGATCTGGCCTTCGGCTTCCTCGCCTCCTGGCGCGGCAAGAACTCCCCGCCGTACGACTTCACACTGAACGGCCACGACTGCGCGAAGGCCTGACCCGGTCGCCGGATCACTGCGGGCGCGGTAGCTCCTCGAACCGCGGGGCTCGCCGGATCGTACGGACGCTCGTGGCCACAGCCGCCGGCGCGACCATGAACACGGCGTACGTCACGAGCGTCCCCCGCGCGCCCAGGGCCTGGGGCAGGCCGCCCGCGGCCAGCGACCCGAGAGGGCCCCCCAGGCGACCAGCCTGGCGGCGCCGACGGTTGTGGCCTGGAGACGGTCCGGCGCGAGCGCGTAACGGTACGACGTGAGCACCACGTTGAAAGCCGGCTCGGGCAGTGCGGTCACCGCCACCACCACACCAAGCGCCAGTGGCCTCTGGGTTCCGGAACGTGATCTTCGCAGACCTGTTCCTACCAGGGACTTCTCGCGTATCTGATGCCGGGTCAAGCCCGCCTGCCGCGGCACTGGTCAGTCAGGAAGATCGCGGATCTGTCGGACGGGCGGCCTAGCCCATACTTTGAGCCCCGTCCGCACTATCTGGGAGAGCCATGACAAGTAGGTTCACTGAGTTGGTCGTTGACTGCCACGATCCGGAGAGGCTCGCGGCCTTCTGGTGCGAGGTTCTGGACTTCAAGGTGATCGACCGGAGTGAGGGCAAGGTCGAGATCGGCTCCTGGGTGCCGACCGTCGAGGACGTTCGGGCCCGCCAGATGTCGCCCACCCTGCTGTTCATCCAGGTGTCCGAGGGCAAGACCGTGAAGAACCGGCTTCACCTCGACGTCAGCCCGATCGACGGCAGCACCGAGGACGAGGTAACCAGATTGCTCGGCCTCGGCGCCACCAAGACGGATGTGGGCCAGGGCTCACACCGAAACTGGGTGGTCATGGCAGACCCCGAGGGCAACGAGTTCGACGTCGTACGCACCCTGGCACCGCAGAACTAGGCCGCGAGCGGGCACCCGCACCCTGTCACACACCGCAACCGTCACGTTGCTGAGAAGACCTCAGTGATCAACTCGGGGATGTAGATGTCCGGATTCAGGCATGTAGGAGAGTGAATCAGTCGAATGCGGCTGCAAGTAGAGCGGTGAGCTCCTCCGCACGGTGACGATGGGGTCGAGATGGGCCACCTTCGACCGGACAAGGGAGGACGGATGGGCAAGCAGGTCAAGTGCGGGTCGACCAAAACCAAGACCGGTAAACGATGCCAGAACCCGGCGATGATCGGCTACTCCCGCTGCCAGTTGCACCGAGGCGACTGGACACCGCCGCAAAAGAAGAAGACCAAGAAGCGCTGATCCTGCGGGCCGCCGAGCAGGGAAGGCGGAGTGGGCCTTGGTGGGCAGCCGTCGATATTCGGAAAGGGGCGCGCGACCCGCAGCCGGTGGCTCACCGCAGAGCAGTTGCAGGACTGGTCGTGAAATGGCCAGGCTGGACCTCGTTGCGGTCGTGAGTCGCTGCTGCCTGGCGTGCGGGTGTGGACGTGCGCCAACCAAACCAGCGACACGGGTACTGCAGAGGCCGTCGCTCCGCTCCTGCCGGTTGAATGTCTCTGTGGCACAGGACTTGGACTTCGACGAGGACGACCTGCGGGCGCTGGCTGGGCCACGCTCGTTCGAGCGGGGGCGAGGGTATCTGGCCGCGGTGACCGCCGTGGAGGTCGGCGACGGCTGGATCACGGCCATGGTTCACGGGACGGACGCCTACGAGGTGGAGCTGACCCTCGACGGGCCCGACAGCCTTGCCGGGGAGTGCGACTGCCCGTACGGCATGGAGGGCAACTTCTGCAAGCACCTGGTCGCCCTGGGCCTCACTGTGCTCGCCGAGCCGGAGGCGGTGCCGCGGCAGCGCGGCCGGGCCAGGACTCGTGTTCAAGCGTTGGATGCGTGGCTGGCTGCGCTCTCGCGGGACGAGTTGCTCACCCTGGTACGGGAACAGATAGCCGAGGACCGGCAGTTGGCGCGTCGGCTGGAGCTACGGGCGACGAGCGCCCGCGGAGACCTGGTCGAGGTCCGCGCCCGGATCCGGGAACTCCTCGACACCGCCCCCTTCGCACGGTACGGCTACGTCGAGTACGCCGATGTCCACGCCTACGGCGAACAGGCGTCTCAGGCCGTGTCCGCGATCGCCGCGCTGACGGCCGCCGGGCGGGCCGCGGACGCGATCTCACTGTCCCGGGAGGCAATGCGGCTGTTGGGCGAGGCGCAGGACGCGATCGACGACTCCGACGGTCACCTGGGCCGAATCGGGGCTGTGCTCGCCGAAGCCCACCTCGACGCATGCCGCGTAGCGTGCCCCGACTCGGACGAGACCGCGCGGTGGCTGGTCGGTCATCTGCTCAGTGACCTGGGCGATCTCACCGGCATCGATCCTCTCGACTACGAGGATGTCCTGGGCGTGCAAGGAGTGGCCCGCGTACGGGAGTTGGCGGCTGCGGCCTGGCGCCGTAACCGCACCGGCTGGGCAGAGAAGTACTTGATGGAACGGCTGGCCAAGGCGGAAGGAGACGTGGACGGCTGGGTCGCCGTGCAGGCGGCGGACCTCGCCCCGGACGGCAGTACGCACCTGAGCGTCGCCCGTGAACTGGACACCGCCGGCCGCCCGGACGAGGCCCTGCGGTGGGCGGAACGCGGCATTGAGGACACACCCGACGACGTCACCCCCGACATCCGCCTGATCGACTACCTCTGCGACCGCTACACGCTCGCCAACCGGCTCCTTGACGCCGTCGCCCTGCGTCACGTCCAGTTCGCCGACCGCCGCTCCCTGGCCGCGTACCAGCAGCTGCGTGCGGCGGCACGGGCGGCCGGCTGCTGGCAGGCCGAGCGGGAGCAGGCGCTCGTGCTGCTGCGCGCCGACGCCGGGCAGCGGCAGCGGTCCTGGTACGGCGGCCCGGTCCTGGTCGATGCCTTGCTCGACGACGGCGATGTCGGCGCTGCCTGGCGGGCCGCGGCCGAAACGCGTGCGCACGACCGGCAATGGCTCACCCTCGCCGACCAGGCCCGCACTGTCCGTCCTGCCGACGCGCTCGGGGTCTACCTGCGGCTGGCCGAACCGCTCATGAAACAGACGGGCAACGCCGTCTACGAGCAACTGACCGGTCTGCTGCTGAGCATGCGCGACTGCCATCGCCGCCTGGGCACCGAAGACGACTTCACCACGTACCTCGCTGCCCTGCGTGCCGGCCAGAAGCGCAAGCGCAACCTGATGCGGCTCCTCGACCAGCACGGTTTGTGACGCTGCCAGAAAAACGGTGGCGCCGGAACGCGACCGCCTCTACGGTGAGATCCGCTTCACGCAGTGGCTGTTGGCTGCTGCCGTCTGCCGAGTGAGAAACGGGAGGTGTGACCGATGGCTGTCTCTGTGATGGGCGCTGCCCGCAACCAGAAGTTCATCCACTCCACCTCCGTGGTCTCCGGCTGATCTTTCCTTCCTTCTTGGCGCACGTGAGTGCGCACGGCCGGGACCGCCCTGTGAAGGGTTCCCCTTGAATCTCTCTACTCTTTCGGCTTCTTCCGCCTCCTCGCACCCTCTGGCCCCCTACGGCTGGGACGAGGGATGGGAGTCGGAGTTCGCCCCGTACGCCGAGCAGGGCCTTCTGCCCGGCCGTGTCGTACGGGTCGACCGTGGCCAGTGCGACGTCGTCACCACGGCCGGTACCGTCCGTGCCGACACCGAATTCGTCGTTCCCCGTGACCCGATGAAGGTGGTGTGCACGGGGGACTGGGTCGCGGTCGACCCCGAAGGCAGCGACCCGTTGTATGTGCGGACGCTGCTGCCGCGCCGCACTGCCTTCGTCCGCTCGACTTCGTCCAAGCGTTCCGAGGGCCAGGTGCTGGCCACTAACATCGACTACGTTGTCATCTGCGTGTCGCTCGCGGTCGAACTCGACCTCGGGCGGATCGAGCGGTTCCTGGCGCTCGCCATGTCCAGCTCGAGCGGTGAGGCACTGCTGCATGAGTCAGCACTCGCCTGGGAGTGCGGTGCGCAGCCCGTCGTCGTTCTGACCAAGGCCGACCTCGTGCCGGACGCCGTCACCGTCGCCCACCTCGTCCAGGACGCGGAGACCAGCGCGCCCGGCGTGCCGGTGGTGCCCGTCAGCTCGGTCGGCGGGGACGGGCTCGACGTGCTCGCGGCGATCGTCGGCGGTGGCACGTCCGTGCTGCTCGGGCAGTCCGGCGCGGGCAAGTCGACCCTCGCCAACGCGCTGCTCGGCGAGGACGTCATGACCGTCCAGGCCACCCGGGACGCCGACGGCAAGGGCCGGCACACCACGACCACCCGCAACCTGCTCGCACTGCCGGGCGGCGGGGTCCTGATCGACACCCCCGGACTGCGGGGCGTGGGCCTGTGGGACGCCGAGACCGGCGTCGGGCAGGTGTTCTCCGAGATCGAGGAACTGGCCGAGCGGTGCCGCTTCCACGACTGCGCCCACGAGGCCGAGCCGGGCTGCGCGGTGCTGGCCGCGATCGAGACCGGTGAACTGCCCGAGCGGCGACTGGACAGCTACCGCAAGCTCCTGCGGGAGAACCAGCGCATCGTCGCCAAGACGGACGCACGGCTCCGCGCGGAGATCCGCAAGGACTGGAAGCGGAAGGGGGCGATCGGGAAGGCGGCGATGGAGGCGAAGCGCGGATCGCACTGGCGTTCGTAGCTGCGCCGCGACCGGCTGGTTATGATCAACGGCCGCCCCTCAGGGGCGGCCAAGGGTTCGGTCGAGGGGGGACGAGAATGCGTGTGCGTTTCAGAGCTCTGGGTGTGGCCGCGGCTGCGGCGGGGGCTCTCGCGTTCACCGCCGCGCCGGCCGGCGCCGCGCAGAACTGGCAGACGGTGAGCACCAGCGCCACCTGGCACTGCGGTGCCTACAAGACCCACAAGGTCTCCGACAACGTCAAGTTCAAGGTCTGCGCCGTCATCAACGGCAGCAGGTACGGTCAGGCCGTCCTGGTCGTGCAGAACGCGGCGAGCGTGGCGGTGTCGATCGGTGGTGCGGTGAGCAGCAACTTCGGCAGCAACGTGGACTGCGCCGGCTCCACGCTCAACGCCGGCTTCACCCGCGGATGCCTCGCGCCGACGGAGTACGTCGGCAACGAGTCGATCTTCGTCGTCGCCGGCCGGCTGCGGCTCAACGGTGTCGACGACTGGTACTACGACACCGACTTCTACGTCCCCTAGCACCAGGGGGAACACCCAGGGGGTGTCCGAAGCGCCGTGTCCGATTTCCGCCAGCGCCCGGTTGGCCGACGGCGGAGACTGGACCTGTGAGAGACCAGGTAACGGACGAGGACACCAGGTACGAGGCCGTACGCAGCCGCGACGCCCGTTTCGACGGCGTGTTCTTCTTCGCCGTCGAGACGACCGGCATCTACTGCCGGCCGAGCTGCCCCGCGGTGACCCCGAAGCGGGCCAACGTACGGTTCTTCGCCACGGCCGCCGCCGCGCAGGGCTCGGGCTTCCGGGCCTGCCGGCGGTGCCGGCCGGACGCCGTGCCCGGCTCCGCCGAGTGGAACGTCCGCGCCGACGTGGTGGGCCGGGCCATGCGGCTGATCACCGACGGCGTGGTCGACCGGGAGGGCGTCGCCGGACTCGCCGCACGGCTCGGCTACAGCGCACGGCAGGTGCAGCGGCAGCTCACCGCCGAGCTCGGCGCCGGGCCGGTCGCCCTCGCCCGTGCCCAGCGGGCCCACACCGCGCGCGTCCTGCTCCAGACCACCGGGCTGCCGGTCACCGAGATCGGGTTCGCGTCGGGCTTCGCCAGCGTGCGGCAGTTCAACGACACCATCCGGGCCGTCTACGCCTCCACGCCGAGCCAACTGCGCGCCGCCGCCGTCCCGAAGGGCGGCCGGAACCGACGTACGGCCACCCCGAACGCCGGCATCCCGCTACGGCTCGCCCACCGTGGCCCCTACCAGGCCGGCCCCGTCTTCGACCTGCTGGAACGCGAGGCGGTCCCCGGCATCGAGGACGTGAGCGGCCCGCCGGGCGCGCGTGTCTACCGGCGCACGCTCCGGCTCCCGTACGGCACCGGAATCGTCGCCGTCGACGAACGCCCCTGCACCGCCCGGACCGGGCTCGGTGCCCACCCCGGCGGCTGGCTCGAAGCCCGCCTGCACCTCACCGACCCCCGCGACCTGACCACCGCCGTACAGCGGCTGCGGCGGCTGTTCGACCTCGATGCCGACCCCTACGCCGTCGACGAGCGACTCGGCACCGACCCTCGGCTCGCGCCCCTGGTCGCCGCCCGACCCGGGCTGCGCTCGCCGGGCACGGCCGACCCGGAGGAACTCGCGGTGCGCGCGCTGGCCGGCCGGACGGGGTCGGAACGGCTCGTTCGGCGGTACGGCAAGGCGCTCGACGCCCCCTGCGGCAGCCTCACCCACCTCTTCCCCGAGCCGGCCGTCCTCGCCGGGGCCGAGCCCGGTGGCGCCCTCGGCGTGCTCACCGCCGCCCTCGCCGACAACGCCGTACGCCTCGATCCGGGCGCCGACCGGGACGACGCGCAGGACGCCTTGCGTGCCCTGCCCGGCCTGGACGCCCGCACGATCGCCGAGATCCGCACCCGCGCCCTCGGCGACCCGGACGTGGCCCCGCCCGGCCTCGACGTCCCCGACAGCTGGCGCCCCTGGCGCTCGTACGCCTTGAACCACCTGCGCGCAGCAGGGGAGTGGGAGTTGTGATGACCTCGACGTACTGGACGAGTGTGGACGGCCCTCTCGGCCCGCTGCTCCTCACCGCCGCCCCGACCGGCGAGCTGACCTCGCTGTCCGTGCCCGGGCAGAAGGGCGGACGTGTGGTGCTGGACGACTGGCGGCAGGACCCTGGGCCCTTCCGTGAGGCCGAGGAGCAGCTCGGCGCCTACTTCGCCGGGGAACTGAAGGAGTTCCGGCTGGCGTGGCGCGCCGACGGCACGGCGTTCCGGGAAAAGGTCTGGGCGGCGCTGGACGCCATCCCCTACGGCTCGACCGTGACCTATGGCGAGATCGCCGCGCGAATCGGAGCGCCCAGGGCGGCCGTCCGGGCCGTCGGCGGTGCGATCGGCGCCAATCCGCTGCTGGTCGTCCGGCCGTGCCACCGGGTGATCGGGGCCGACGGCGCGCTGACCGGTTACGCGGGGGGCCTGGACCGCAAGGTACGCCTGCTCACCCACGAGGGTGTGCTCTAGGGGTGTCGTCAAGGGGGCAGGCGCGTTGTCAGCCCCAGAACACCGCGCCGATCCAGGCCGCCGCGATCAGCTGGCAGGTGAACAGTTCGGCCAGGATGCTGGAGCCGCCCGAGCGCACCACCGTGCGCAGGGCGGCGGCCGCGTCGCCGTGGCGGCCGAGGCGGTGGCGTTCGTAGAGGTAGATACCGGCCAGGAAGCCGGGGATCGCGCCGAGTACGGGGATCAGAACGAAGCCGAGGACGGATCCGGCTCCGGCGCAGGCCAGCATGCGGCGGGTGGCGCCGCTCGCCCGCAGCCGCCGGGGCGGCAGCGCCCAGCGCACGGCCTGGGAGACGAGCAGCAGGACGGTGGCGCCCACCAGCACCCACCAGGCGACGGGCTGTGGATCCTTCAGCGCCCACCACATGACCGCGGCCCAGACCAGCCATGACCCCGGCATCGCGGGCAGCAGTACTCCGAACAGACCGAGCAGGATGACCAGCCCGACCAGCAGGAGGTCCCACACTCCCATCTGACCAGCCTGCCGGAATCCGGGAGAAGACGCAGGTCAGAAGACTGGCCGAGGCCAGGACCCGCAGGTCAGCCGCCCGCGGCCCGCTGCCCGCCCATATCGCATGACCGTTCTACGGCTCACTCGTCGCGTCGTTTCCGGGTGCCGTGGCAGGCCGGTTTTTCCACAAGCCCCGTTTTCAACCGGCTCGTGCGGTGGACAATCAGGGACATGAGCCAGCAGGGGGGAAGGCCCACCGGTCACGAGGACGACTGGTGGAGGCACTTGTACGACGACTCCACCGACGACACGGGCCCCGCGCCCGCCCCGGATTCCCTGGACGACCGCTTCGCCTCGGCGGCGGGGACGGTGCGGGACCTGGCGGACGAACGGCCCGCCTCCGAGCCGGTGGTTCCGGCGCCCCGGGCAGGGGCCGACGAGATCACGGACACCCCGCCTCGCTCCGGCCCGGCCCGGCAGCGCGCGCCCTGGGAGCCACCCTCGGCCCGGCCCACGGGCCCGGTGACCTTCCCGGCGGCCGACAAGCCACCGGGGCGGGCCGGGGAGGTACCCGACCGGACAGCGCCGGGTGGTGCGACCTCGCCGACCGGCCCTCGTAGGCCTTCGGAGGGCCCGACGGAGCCCCCCGTCTCCCCCCGGGTCCCACCACCGGGCCCGCCTCCGCCGCCCGCGACCCCACCCACCTGGCCAAGCGCGGAAGACCGCCCCGCCACGGCGGGCAACCCGCCCCCGGGCCCCACACCCCCGACCGCTGCCGCCGCCCTGAGCGGGACCGCCTTCCCCGCCCCGGCCGACTCCCCGCCGACGCCGTCCCGCCCTGCCGATCCGCCGCCCGCGCCGTCTCGCCCTGCCGATCCTCCGTCCGGCCCGTCCGGTCCGCCGTCTCGACCTGCCGACCCGTCGCCCGCGCCGTCCCGCCCTGCCGATCCTCCGTCCCGCCCTGCCGGCCCGCCGCCCGCGCCGTCCCGCCCTGCCGATCCTCCGTCCCGACCTGCCGACCCGTCGCCCGCGCCGTCCCGCCCTGCCGATCCTCCGTCCCGCCCTGCCGGCCCGCCGCCCGCGCCGTCCCGCCCTGCCGATCCTCCGTTCGCGCCCTCCCGCTCTGCCGACCCGCCACCCGCCCCACCACGCCCCGTCGGCCCTCCGCTCCCGCCGTCGCCTCCCGACGGACCTCCGCCCGACCAAGCCGCCCCCCGGATCGAGCGGCCCGCCGCCTCTCCCCGGCCACGTGGCCACGTGGGCACCCGGCCGCCCACCTATGACGGCGAACCCACCGCGCTTCCGCCCGCCGACCCCGATGATCTCGATGACCTGGTCGCGGACACCGTGCTCGACGGGGCCCGGTACGGCGCCTGTACGTTGCGGGCCGTGTCCGTGCGGGGGGACTCCGCGCGGTATCGGGGAGAGCCGCGCCGCGATGCGTTGCTCACCGCGCGCTTCGGCACGGGCGAGCACGCTCTGCTGCTGGTGGCGATGGCGACCGGGGCCCGTGCCACGCCGGGTGCGCATCGGGCGGCCGCCGAGGCCTGCCACTGGATCGGGCGGGCCGTCGGACGCAGTCACACGCGGCTCGTGGCGGACATAAGGGACGGCCGGCGCGGCGACCTCAAGTCCGGACTGCACCGCCTCACCGACCGCAGCCTCGGCAAGCTCCGCGCCAGCGCCACCGAACAGGGCGTCGACCCGCAGGAGTACGCGGCCGGCCTGCGCTGCCTGCTGCTGTCCGCCGATCCGCAGTGCCGTACGCGCGTCTTCTTCGGCGTCGGGCCCGGCGGGCTGTTCCGGCTGCGGGACGGTGAGTGGCAGGACATCGAACCGCAGGTCGCCGAGATCAAGGGCGAGCCCGTGGTGGGGTTCGGGTCGCCGCCCTCCGAGACGCCCGAGGGTGATCGGTTCACCATGGACCTGGGCATCCCGACCCCGCCCAGCCCTTACGAACCGGCGCCGGAACCGCCCCGCGAGCCCTTCCGCTTCCGTACCTCCGTCGCCCGCCCGGGTGACACGCTCCTGCTGTGCAGCGGCGGTCTCGCCGACCCGCTGCGCGGCGAACCCGAACTGGGCGACTACCTCGCCGAGCGATGGTCCCGCCCCGAGCCGCCCGGCCTCGCCGCGTTCCTCGCGGACGCCCAAGTGCGGGTCAAGGGCTATGCGGACGACCGTACGGCCGCCGCCGTTTGGGAGGCGTGAGCGCGCACCCTGTGACTTGATGGAACCCGGAGGGATCCCAGGAGACCGAAGGGGCAGACGAGAGCCATGGCCAAACAGAACGTCGCGGAACAGTTCGTCGACATCCTGACCCGCGCCGGAGTCAAACGTCTCTACGGGGTCGTCGGCGACAGCCTGAACCCCGTCGTCGACGCCGTCCGACGCAACTCCGCCATCGACTGGATCCACGTCCGGCACGAGGAGACCGCCGCGTTCGCCGCCGGCGCCGAAGCCCAGATCACCGGCAGGCTCGGCGCCTGCGCCGGCTCCTGCGGGCCCGGCAACCTCCACCTCATCAACGGCCTGTACGACGCCCACCGCTCCATGGCGCCCGTCCTCGCCCTCGCCTCCCACATCCCCTCCAGCGAGATCGGCCTCAACTTCTTCCAGGAGACCCACCCCGACCGCCTGTTCGCCGAGTGCAGCCACTACAGCGAACTGATCTCCAGCCCGAAGCAGATGCCCCGGCTGCTCCAGACCGCCATCCAGAACGCCGTCGGCCGCAGTGGCGTCAGCGTCGTCTCCCTGCCCGGTGACATCGCCGCCGAGCCCGCCCCGGAGAAGGCCGCCGAGACGGCCCTCGTCACCTCCCGGCCGACGGTCCGCCCGGGCGACGAGGAGATCGACCGGCTCGTGAGGATGATCGACGAGGCCGACAAGGTCACCCTCTTCTGCGGCAGCGGCACCGCGGGCGCGCACGCCGAGGTCATGGAGTTCGCCGGGAAGGTCAAGTCCCCGGTGGGGCACGCCCTGCGGGGCAAGGAGTGGATCCAGTACGACAACCCGTACGACGTGGGCATGAGCGGGCTCCTCGGATACGGCGCCGCCTACGAGGCCACCCACGAGTGCGACCTGCTGATTCTGCTCGGCACCGACTTCCCCTACAACGCCTTCCTCCCCGACGACGTGAAGATCGCCCAGGTCGACGTCCGGCCCGAACACCTCGGCCGCCGCTCGAAACTGGACCTCGCGGTGTGGGGCGACGTACGGGAGACGCTGCGCTGCCTGATCCCGCGGGTGAAGGAGAAGAAGAACCGCCGTTTCCTCGACCGGATGCTGAAGAAGCACGCGGACGCGCTGGAGGGGGTGGTGAAGGCGTACACGCGCAAGGTCGAGAAGCACACGCCGATCCACCCCGAGTACGTGGCGTCCGTGCTCGACGAAGTCGCCTCCGACGACGCCGTGTTCACCGTCGACACCGGCATGTGCAACGTGTGGGCCGCCCGTTACATCACGCCCAACGGCCGCCGCCGCGTCATCGGTTCCTTCTCCCACGGCTCGATGGCGAACGCCCTGCCCATGGCGATCGGCGCCCAGTTCACCGACCGCAAGCGGCAGGTCGTGTCGATGTCCGGCGACGGCGGTTTCTCCATGCTGATGGGCGACTTCCTGACGCTGGTGCAGTACGACCTGCCGGTCAAGGTCGTCCTCTTCAACAACTCCTCCCTCGGCATGGTCGAGTTGGAGATGCTGGTCGCCGGACTGCCCTCGTACGGCACCGCCAACAAGAACCCCGACTTCGCCGCCGTCGCCCGGGCCTGCGGCGCGTACGGCGTACGGGTCGAGAAGCCCAAGGAACTCGCCGGCGCCCTCAAGGACGCCTTCAAGCACAAGGGCCCGGCCCTCGTCGACGTCGTCACCGACCCCAACGCGCTGTCCATCCCGCCGAAGATCAAGGCCGAGATGGTGACCGGCTTCGCCCTGTCCGCCTCCAAGATGGTGCTGGACGGCGGGGTCGGCCGGATGCTCCAGATGGCACGGAGCAACCTGCGCAACATGCCCCGGCCTTGAGCGCGGTCAGCCGTCCGGCGTCCACCGGCGTGCCAAGGTGTCGTACGTGTACTGGGGCAGGCCCTTGATGCCGCTGGTGCGGAACGGGCGGCCGGCGTCGTCGATGCGGATCGTGCCCTTGCGGCCCTGGGAGGACCAGTCCAGCTCCAGGTACCAGCGGCAGTCGCACGTCACGGTCCGTGCGGTGACCAGCAGCACCTCGGGGTCCTTGACCGAGACGCGGTACGGCATGCGCACCGCCGGGATCGGCGTGCCGACGTCGCTCCCGGCGACCGCGTGGGCGATGGGGCGGTCCTTGTCCAGGTTCACGTCGAAGTAGCGGGGAGTGATCGAACCGCCGCAGCCCTGGTCCATGGCGTAGGCGTTGCCCGGGGCGGGGGCCGTGCGCCCCACCACGCGCACGCGCAGCGCGTTCAGCACGACGGCCGTGTCGGTCCGCCCCTGCACCGACAGTTCGACGAGCGTCTCGCCGCCGTGCACCGCGCCCTGCGTCGCCGCCCAGGTCCCGGCGTCCTGCGGGGCCGGGGGCGGGGGCACCCGCTGTGGCGGCTTGGCGATGACGTAGTCGTGACCGCAGCCGAGCTTCCAGGCCTGGGAGTTGGCGGACCAGGTGAGGGGCACGGCGGGTGCCGGCCCGCTGCGCGGCGGAGTGGTGGTGCGGGCGGAGGGCGCGGAGGAGGGCTTCTTCTTCGGGGTGGCGGAGGGCGAAGGCCGCTTCGGGGTGGGGGAGTCGCTCGGGGTGGGCGAGGTGCTGCTCCGGCCCGGTGCCCTGGCTTCCGTCGTGCCGGACGCCGCGGGTGCGGCCGTACGGGCACGGTCGGCGGCGGGGCTCCGCCCGTCCGGCAGCGCGGACAGACTCCCGAGCGTCGCGAGCACCGCACTGGCAGCGGCCAGCCCGACCGCGACGCGCCTGCGGCGGTACCAGGGGCGGTGGGGGAGCGGGGACGGGTCGGACACCGCGCCCGGTTCGTCCTCCGGCCCACCCGCAGAGTCACCCTCCTCCCCAGCGGACGCCGCCTCCTGCGCCGCACTCGCCGAACGAGGGCGCCGGCGTGCCGCCACCGCCAGGAGCCAGCGACGGTGGAGTTCCAGGCGTTCCTCCGGGGGCGCCCCGCAGAGCGCCGCGAAACGCTCCACGGGGGCGAAGTCGAGAGGCACCGCGTCGCCCGCGCAGTAGCGGTGCAGGGTCGAGGTGTTCATGGCCAAACGGCGGGCCAGTGAACCATAACTGCGGTCCGTGCGCTCCTTCAGCGCCCTCAACAGCGCCGCGAACTCCCCGACGTCGTCGACGTCGTCCTGTGCCGCCACCGTTCCCCCGCCCTCGTAAGGTCCGACCCGGCCCGGAACCGCATCCCAGGCACCCCATGTACCTGCACGTCAGAAGGGCTGGGATGGTTCCACCGTGCCCGACCGGCCGCGAGCTGTTGCGCCCAGGGGCTGTGACCGCTGATGCTCAAGGCGCCGCACCGACCAGGCCCGGGCCGACCAGCCGGCCTCGCCGCGGCATCCATGTCCACGCACTCATGCACGGGGGAACACCCATGTCCATGCGCATCCGAACGAGCGCTCTCACCGCACTCACCGTCGCCGCCCTCGCGGCGGGCACGGTCCTCACGGCACCGGCCGCCGGCGCCGCGCCGAAGGCCGCCGCGCCCAAGTTCCTGTCGGCGTCCCAGCTGCCGCCGCACCCGACGTCGTCCTGGACCGCCGGGCCGGTCACCGACGGGTTCCCGGAGGAACTCGGTTACTGCGTGAGTACGGAGGGCGTGCTCGCCTACGACTACCGCCACCGGGAGTTCCGGACCGAACTGGACACCAGCGCCGTGCAGTTGACCGTCGTGACGGGAACAGCCGCCCAGGCCAAGGCCCTGGCGAAGCACTACGACGACCTGATCCGCACCTGCGCCGACCGCATCGAGGAGTCCACCCCGACATCGAGGCCGAGGGCCGGGACTACGGTTCGCTGCCGGTCGAGGAGGGCGCCCGCGTCCGCGGACTGCACACCGGGACCTCGTGGGGGGCCACGGACATCACGCTGCTGTCCGTCGGGCGGGACGGCAGGACCGTCACCGTCGTGGAGTGGGGGCAGATGGGCGACTTCGCAGACGCTCCCGTGGCCGCCTTCAAGAAGACGACGACCACCGCCGTCAAGAAGCTGTACTGACCGCGCGACCGCCGGATCGAGACCAGGGCCGTCCTCCCGTCACGGGGGTGGGGAGGGCGGCCCGCTCCGGTCGGAGGCCCGGGGAGACCGTCGTACTTCGGCCAACTTCACCGGACCGCCGCGCCGGAGGATCGGCCGCGCCGTCCTTTCGCCGTGCTGCCCTCTTGTGCCCCTCCCCGCCACCGCTGTACCGCTCAGCGGTTCTCCGCCCGGCCCGCAGGTCCCGTCCGATTGGCCGAACACCCGGTCGTTGACGATTAGACATGACTGCCGCGTGTCCGATGGGGCATGGATCCCGTGAACGTGTTCGAGCAGGAGGGGAACCGACATCGGCGCGCGGGCGGGGGTCATGGAGAGGCAGGTACGAGGAGGCGGTCCCATAGCGATAGGGGCCTTCTCGGCGAAGACGGTGGAGGACAAGGCCGACGACGACACGGAGCGGGTGCCCGCGCCTCAGCTGAGGCGCAGACTCGGGCGGGCGGACCTGCGGGCCGTGCCGGAAGCCCGCAGGGCCCTGCGGGAGCTGCTCGGGCAGTGGGGGAGGACCGGGCGATCGGACGTAGCGGAACTGCTCACCAGCGAACTCGTCACCAACGCGATCGTCCACACCGACCGCGACGCGCTCCTGACAGCCACGGTCGGGCCGCGTGGACTGCGGGTGGAGGTACGGGACTTCGTGGCCCGCAGACCCCGGCTGCGCGTACCGATCGCCGACGACGGTACGAACGGCAGGGGCCTGTTCCTCGTGCAGTCCCTCGCGGACGCCTGGGGCGTCAGGCCTCACGGAGTGGGCAAGGCCGTCTGGTTCGAGCTGGAGGCCGGGGCGGCGTGAACGGGAAGGGGGCGCGGCCCGCAGGCCGCGCCCCCTTCCCGGCTCTGTCCGGCCGGGCTAGCCGAACTGCTGCTCCAGGTCCTTGAGCTTGCGCTCCAGGGAGTCGAGACGCGGCAGTGCCATGGTGTCGTCCTCCGCGGTGAGGTCGACGGTCACCGGGTCAGCTCCTTTGCGGACGGGCTGCAGGGAGGGACGCGAGCGGACGGGCAGTGGCTCCGGCGCCGGATATGGCAGGCTCCGCGGAGACCTGCGAGGAGCCGCGCTCCACCTGCACCTCCAGCTGCCGGCCACCGCCGCGGCCGAGGTGGCCGCGGTGACCGCGGCTGATCGCCTTCAGCTGGGCTCGCTCCACGCGCTGCTGGTCGCGCCGCCGCTGCCGCGTCTCGTCCTTCTTGCGCTTGTCGTCGCGCACCTCGTCGACCGCCTCGTCGAGGCTGCGCACTCCCTCCAGGAGCATCAGCGACCAGGCCCGGTACGTCTCCCGGGGGGCCCGCAGCCAGCGCACGATGCGGATCTGCGGCAGCGGGCGCGGCACCAGGCCCTGCTCCCGCAGGGCGGCGCGGCGGGTCTGCTTCAGCGCGCGGTCGAACAGGACAGCCGCCGAGAGGGACATGCCCGCGAAGAAGTGGGGGGCGCCGTCGTGGCCGATGCCCCTGGGTGCGTGCACCCAGTTGAACCAGGCCGCGGCGAGGGCGAACGTCCAGACCAGTATCCGGGAGCCGAGCGCCGCGTCACCGTGGCTGGCCTCGCGGACCGCGAGGACCGAGCAGAACATCGCCGCGCCGTCCAGGCCGAACGGGACGAGGTACTGCCAGCCGCCGGTGAGGCCGAGGTTCTGCTCGCCGAAGCCGACCAGGCCGTGGAAGGAGAGCGCGGCGGCGACGGCCGCGCAGCAGAAGAGGAGGACGTAGGAGACGGTGCCGTAGAGGGCCTCCTTGCGTCTGCGGCGTTCCTCGCTGCGCTCCCAGGAGTCGTCCGCGCTCGTGTCCTTGACCGAGGAGCGCTTGCCGCGCGCGAGCACCGCTATCGCCGCCAGCATGCCCAGGAGCAGCACGGCGCCCGGAAGCAGCCAGTTCAGCGATATGTCGGTCAGTTTCATCTGGGTGGTCCCTTGCATTGGGATAGGGCGTAACGCCCGCCATAGTGGCCCAATCCCAACGGCCCTCAGGGGGTTTCGGGGCAAGAGACCGCCAAGGAGGTGCAAGGGAATGTCCGGGGCGGCGTTCTGCTCGAACTGCCGCGTGAGGGGCCGGAGTCGAGTTCGAACAAGACTACCCGTACGGGTGGTTCTCCGGAGAGTTCCTGTGACGCGAGGGGGAAATGTGAATCGGCTGAGGCCCTGTGGGTGCCCGTTTTCGCGATGATCTTACTGGGCGGGAGGAGGCGGGAGGGGCCGACGATTACTGAGTGTGCCTCAACCGGCGGTGGCCAGCAGCTTGGTGACCCGGTCCGCGTCGCAGGTGCGCGGGCAGGTGGCGCAGGTGTCCTGCGGGGCGCAGGGTGTAGAACATGCAGCAGCTCGCCCGGTCCCGGGTGCGCAGCGGCTCGCCGCCGGGGCCGGTCAGCTCCCGGAAGGCCGCCGTGCCGACGTACGGCTTCGTCGCGCCCGGCAGGAGCAGCTCCAGCTCGCGCATCGCGCGCCGCTCCTCGATCTCGCCGAGCAGCTGGGCGATGTACCAGAGCCCCTCGACGATCTCGTCGGTCGCCATGCCCCACAGGGCCCGGCCGCGGCGCCGCATCCGGGGTCCGAAACCGGCCAGGACCGGCTCCAGGTGCTCGGCGACCGCCGACCGTACCTCGGCCCGCAGTGCCTCCTCGTCCGGGACGACCCGGGCGCCGGGCAGCGTGGCGGCCTCGTCGCCGGGCAGGCAGGCGAAGCCGGCGGGGCGGACGGCCATGCGGCCGATGGGGTGGCCGGGGGCGGTGCGGTCGTACGAGACGTGCGTCACGGGGTAGCGGGGCACGCGGCGGTGCAGGAACCAGGGCACGGTGATCAGGAGGCAGGCGGGCCAGGCGTATCGGTGCAGGCCGAAGCTGGCGACGACGTCGGGGCGGGCCTGCTGGTCGTAGTCCCGCTGTATCTGGTCCACGTCCCAGGCCAGGAAGGCGTCGAGGGCGGGGCCGGCCGCCGCGAGGTCGGCGGCCGCGTGATCCAGCCGCCGCCCTGGGGGGTCTCGTCCGTCGGGGTCCAGTTCGGTGACGGTCGAGCCCCGGGAAGGACCTCTGCCAGACGGGCGTAGGCGCCGGAGACGGCCGAACGGGGCACGGGCATGCTGATCACCGATCCACGTCTGGATGGAACAGGGTTCTTGAAGGTAAGCCTAACCTTACCCAAGATCGCTGAGATTTGAACTGACGGCCGGGGCGCTTATGGTGCTTGACGGACGAGTAACAACCCGCCGTAATGACCCCAAGTACCGAAACGTCCGGAGGAGGACCCGTGAAGCAGGGCGCGCAGGGCTCCGCCGGGACGGGGGCTCCGTGGGCGGAGCGGGGGGTCGGCGCGCCGGCCGCGGCAGGCTCGGGTGCCGCAGCAGCCCGGGGCGGCGGGTGCTGACGGGGCAGTGCGTGGTGAGCACACGCACGGTGAGCCGGCCCTGCCGCGGCCTCGGTCCGTCGTCCAGCGGTCGTCCGTGCGCGGGCAGATCGTGGACGCGCTGCGGGCCGCGCTGGTGGCGGGGGACCTGAGGCCCGGTGAGGTGTACTCGGCGCCGGTGCTGGGCGAGCGCTTCGGGGTCTCGGCGACTCCGGTGCGGGAGGCGATGCAGCAGCTGGCCATCGAGGGTGCCGTCGAGGTCGTGCCGAATCGCGGCTTCCGGGTGGTCGAGCGGGGGGCGCGGGAGCTGGCCGAACTGGCCGAGGTCCGGGCGCTGATCGAGGTCCCGGTGATGCTGCGGCTGGCCCGCACTGTTCCCGCCGAACGCTGGGCCGAACTGCGACCGCCTCGC
Source organism: uncultured Actinomycetota bacterium (assembly GCA_963798065.1). Lineage (GTDB taxonomy): Bacteria > Actinomycetota > Actinomycetes > Streptomycetales > Streptomycetaceae > Streptomyces. The sequence continues at coordinate 204,675 of CAWCSC010000004.1, forward strand.
CGAGGCGACGGTCCGCGCGGCGTCCTCCGGCTGCCGCGCGACCTACGCGGAGTCCGACCGGGTGTTCCACCGGGCCGTGCTGTCCCTCTCCGGCAACGAGCAGCTGGTCCAGATCGCGGAGGACCTGCACCGGCGGGCGCAGTGGCCGCTGGTCGGAGGCGGGCCGGGGGCGCGGGGGCGGGCCGACCTGGTGGCGGACGCGCACGAAGCACACGGCCCTGCTGGACGCGTTGATCGCCCGGGATCTGGATGTGGTGCGGGCGCTGGTGGGGGAGCACTTCACGGGCGTGGGCTGAGGGGGTGTGTACGCCTATTCGCCGGTGGTGGGTCGGGGACGTGTCGGGGGGTGTCCGTCCTCGGAACGGCGCGATGGGGTTGCGTACCGACTAACTGTCCGTTGACGCGCCAACCGCTGCGGGCGGACACCCCCCGACACGTCCCCTTCCGTGCGTCGGCGGGTGCGGGGCCGCTCAGCTGCGGGCATGCGTGCCGCTAGGGGCGGCACGGGTGGGTGCAGCAGCTCCCCGCCCTGCCGGGCTGCGCAACCCACCCGGCCTCAGCGACGACGCCGGGTGTCTCGTGAAGCGCTCAAGCTGTCGCCGCTCCCGCCGCCGGCGGCAACGGGGCCAACTGCCGTGCCAGCCACGTCGGTACGCCCCCGAGCAGCCGGAACAACCGCCGGGCCTCCTCCCGCAGCCGGGACGCCTCCGGCTCGGTCTCCGTGTCGGCCAGGGACACCAGCGCAGGGGCAGTGCCGACCAGATACCCCAGCTCCTCCCGGATCCGCAGCGACTCCGCGAAGCCGTGGCGGGCCTCGGCCAACTCCCCTTCCCGCAGGGCGAGTCCGGCCAGATGGCGCCATGTGAAGGACAGCAACAGCGGGTTGGCGTGCGCCGTGGCCCCCGCGTGCGCGCGGCGATACGCGGCACGCGCGGCCTGCGGGGAGCGCGACAGGTTCTCCGCGAGCAACCCGCGCCGGAAGTCCAGCAGGGCCCGCTGCGGAGCCCCCGGTGGGACCAGCGCCGCCGCCCGCCCCAGCGCGGCCCGCGCCTCGTCGGCCCGGTCCCGCACCGCGAGCAGCGTCGCGGCGTAGGCCAAGTACCCGCGTTCACAAGCGGCCGCACCCCGCTCGTCGTCGCTGTGGGCCAGGGCCTCGGCCGTGCGCAGCGCGTCCTCCGCCTCCTCCCAGCCCTGCTCGGTGTACAGACACCGTTCGACCAGCAACGACGCACGTTGGAGCGCCGGCGCGGGAGTGTCCGGCAGCAGCAGGGCGGCCGCGTCGGCCCAGCATCCGCGTGAGCGCAGCCGCCATACCGCGGTCTGGAGGGGATCGTCACCAGCGGTCGTTCCGTTACCAGACATGGCGGTATGCGCCACGTTGCCCTCCCCGAGCACGCCATCGAGCTGTTGAGTGGTGGCGGCATCTCAGCACGAATCGCAGGGTCGGGCCAAGGGGGTGGGTGAAGGATTTCACAAAGTCGTGGGACTCAGGGCCGTCCCGTGTTTGAGCCGGGACACCCTGTGTCTCAGCTCATCCGCAGTGCCAGGAAGAAATCCAGCTTGTCCTCGAGCCGCGACAGGTCACGGCTCGTCAACTGCTCGATCCGGCCGACGCGGTAGCGCAGTGTGTTGACGTGCAGGTGGAGGCGGCCGGCGCAGCGGGTCCAGGAGCCGTCGCAGTCCAGGAAGGCTTCCAGGGTGGGGATGAGCTCGGCTCGGTGACGGCGGTCGTAGTCCCGCACGGGGTCCAGGAGGCGGGCCGTGAAGGCGCGGCGGACGTCGTCCGGGACGAAGGGGAGGAGGAGGACGTGCGACGCCAGCTCCTGGTGGCCCGCCGCGCAGACCCGGCCCGGGCGGGCCGCGGCCACCCGGCGGGCGTGGCGGGCCTCCTCCAGAGCGCCTCGCAGGCCCTCCGCCGAGTGCACGGCCGCGCTGACGCCGAGGGTGAGGTGCCCGTCGTCGTCGAGGCCCGCCGTGAGGGGGTCCCGTACGGACTCCAGGAGGGCGTCCGCGTGGACCCCGGCCTCCGAGCCGTCGTGCTCCGTCGAGACGGCGGGGAGGGGGACCAGGGCGATGGCCTCGTCGCCGGTGTGGGCGACGGCGATGCGGTCGGAGTGCTCCGGGCCCGCCGACAGGGGGTCGACGAGGATCTCCTCCAGCAGGGCCTGGGCCACCGGGCCGCCCTCGATCTCGCCGCCGTCCCAGTCGACGCGGGCCACGACCACCTGCCAGTGCGGCGCGGCGCCGAGGCCGGGCAGCAGCACCGGGGCGGCCACGCGCAGGCGGGCGGCGATCTCGGCGGGGGCCGCGCCCGTCTGCACCAGCTCCAGGACCTCCTGGGCGAGGCGGCGGCGGACGGTGCGGGCCGCGTCGCGGCGGTCCCGCTCGACCGCGATCAGCTGGGTGACGCCCTGCAGCAGGTCGAGGCGCTCCTCGGCCCAGTCCCCGGCGTCCGCCTCGACGGCCAGCAGCCAGTCGGACAGCACGCTCTCCCGGGCGTCCCGCGCGCTCTGCGGGGAGCGGCCCGTCGACCGGATCGGGAACAGGGAGTAGGTGGTGGCTCCCAGGAGGACGCGGTGGGGGCCGCGGCGGCCCGTGCGGGTGGCGGTCAGGTGCTCCGCCGCCAGCCGTCCGCAGGCCTGCGGGGGCAGGGCGGAGCCCGCGGCCTTCGGGCCCGCGATCAGCCGGCCGGTGGGGGAGAGGACCCAGGCCCGTAGGTCCAGATCCGAGCCGAGCAGGTCCAGGACCACGTCCGGGCCGCCGCCCGCCGGGCCCGAGGTCATCATCCGGCGGTGGCGGTCGACCACCGCGGCGAGGTCTCCGGCGCGCTCGCCGGAGACCTGCCGTACGACGTGTTCGGTGATCGTCGCGAACGCCACCGACTCGTTCACCGCGAAGAGGGGGAGGCGGTGCTGGACGCAGGCCACGACCAGGTCTTCCGGCACGTCGCCCAGCTCGGCCTCGCCCGCGGCCAGGGCCGCCACCCCCGCCTGCACCAGGATGCGGACGAACGGCTCCGAGTCCGCGGCGTCCCGGCGCCAGGCCAGGCCCGTGAGCACCAGTTCACCGCCCGAGAGGTAGCGGCTGGGGTCGCGGAGGTCGGTGGTCATCACACCCCGCACGGTGCGGTCCAGCTCGTCCTCGCCGCCGAGCAGCTTGAGGCCCAGCGCGTCGGTGTCCAGCAGTGCGCGCAGCCGCATTCTCGTCGCCGCCGTTCTTTGTCTCGAAATCTACGATGGATCTTGGTGAGTACGGGGTGAACGCCTGTTCGGTGACCTGGTGAGCGGTACTCGTCGGCCCCCGAGCCGTGTCCCGGCTGTGTCCCAGGTCACGCGGCTGTGTCGCGCGTTTCCACAGGGGAACGAGGAGGTTTCTGATGGCCTCCGTTCATACGAATCTACAAGATGCCCGTCCTGGCCAGCCAACTCCTTCATGGTTTCCGTGACTGACCCCTTCGGAGCAGCGCGCTGTGTACTGAGTCCACTACGCGTGAACAGCACATGAACGAGCCGGGCCCGCCGCACACGGATTGGCTCAATCTGAACGCCCCACGAGAAGACGAAGAAGAGAGCCGGTCATGGACTTCCTTCGCCCCGCCAGCTGGGAGGAGGCGCTCGCCGCCAAGGCCGAGCACCCCACAGCTGTTCCGATTGCGGGTGGCACCGACGTGATGGTCGAGATCAACTTCGACCACCGCCGGCCCGAGTACCTCATGGACCTGAACCGCATCGGTGACCTCTCCGAGTGGGAGGTCGGCGAGGGGAGCGTACGGCTGGGTGCCTCCGTGCCGTACACGAAGATCATGGAGAACCTGCGCGCCGAGCTGCCGGGGCTGGCCCTGGCCTCGCACACGGTCGCCTCCCCGCAGATCCGCAACCGCGGCGGCGTGGGCGGCAACCTCGGCACCGCCTCCCCGGCCGGCGACGCCCACCCCGCCCTGCTCGCCGCGGGCGCCGAGGTGGAGGTCGAGTCGGTGCGCGGGTCGCGCCGTATCCCGATCGACGAGTTCTACAAGGGCGTGAAGCGCAACGCGCTGGCGGCGGACGAGCTGATCCGCGCCGTGCATGTGCGCAAGGCCGACGGGCCGCAGCAGTTCTCCAAGGTGGGGACCAGGAACGCGATGGTCATCGCCGTGTGTGCGTTCGGGTTCGCGCTGCATCCCGAGACGCGGACCGTGCGGACCGGGATCGGCTCGGCTGCCCCCACACCCATCCGGGCCAAGACCGCCGAGGAATTCCTGAACGCCGCTCTGGAGGAGGGCGGCTTCTGGGACAACGGGAAGATCGTCACCCCGTCGGTCGCCAAGCAGTTCGCGGACCTGTGCTCCGCCGCCTGCAACCCGATCGACGACGTCCGGGGCACCGCGAGCTACCGCCGCCACGCGGTCGGCGTCATGGCACGCCGCACGCTGACCTGGACCTGGGAGTCCTACCGCGGCACCCGCCGCATCACCGAGGGAGCTGCGTAATGCGCGTCAACTTCACGGTCAACGGCCGTCCGCAGGAAGCCGACGACGTGTGGGAGGGCGAGTCCCTGCTGTACGTGCTGCGGGAGCGGCTCGGGCTGCCGGGTTCGAAGAACGCCTGCGAGCAGGGCGAGTGCGGGTCGTGCACGGTCCGTCTCGACGGTGAGCCCGTGTGCTCGTGCCTGGTGGCGGCGGGTCAGGCGGAGGGCCGCGAGGTCGTCACCGTCGAGGGCCTCGCCGACTACGCCAAGCAGCGCGCCGAGAGCGGCTGCGCCACCGGCGCCTGCGGTACGTCGCTGCAGCGCGCACAGGAGTGGCAGGCCAAGGGCACCGACTCGCACACCGGCGAGGGCACCGAACTCTCCCCGATCCAGCAGGCGTTCATCGACGCCGGCGCCGTCCAGTGCGGCTTCTGCACACCCGGTCTGCTGGTCGCCGCCGACGAGATGCTGGAGCGCAACCCGAACCCGACCGACGCGGACATCCGCGAAGCGCTGTCGGGCAACCTGTGCCGCTGCACCGGCTACGAGAAGATCATGGACGCGGTCCGCCTGGCGGCCGCCCGGCAGGGAGAGGCGGTCTGAGCATGTCTTCCCCCAACGGAACGCCCACCAAGATCACCCAGGGCTCCCAGACCAAGGGCGGCATCGGCGAGTCCACGCTCCGCCCGGACGGCACCCTCAAGGTCACCGGCGAGTTCGCGTACTCGTCCGACATGTGGCACGAGGACATGCTGTGGGGGCAGATCCTCCGGTCGACCGTCGCACACGCCGAGATCGTGTCCATCGACACGGGCGAGGCGCTGGCCACGCCGGGCGTCTACGCCGTGCTGACGTACGACGACCTGCCGACCGAGGTGAAGAACTACGGGCTGGAGATCCAGGACACCCCGGTCCTCGCCCACGGCAAGGTCCGCCACCACGGCGAGCCGGTCGCCATCGTCGCCGCCGACCACCCGGAGACCGCGCGCCGCGCCGCCGCGAAGATCAAGGTCGACTACCGCGAACTGCCCGTCATCACCGACGAGGCCTCCGCGACCGCCCCGGACGCGATCCTCGTCCACGAGGGCCGCGACGACCACCACAGCCGGCCACGTCCCGCACCCGAACATCGTCCACCGCCAGCCGATCATCCGCGGTGACGTCGACGCCGCCCGCGAGCGGGCCGACGTCGTCGTCGAGGGCGAGTACACCTTCGGCATGCAGGACCAGGCCTTCCTCGGCCCCGAGTCCGGCCTCGCCGTGCCGGAGGAGGACGGCGGCGTCCACCTCTACATCGCCACCCAGTGGCTGCACAGCGACCTGCGCCAGATCGCGCCCGTGCTCGGCCTGCCCGAGGACAAGGTGCGGATGACGCTGTCCGGCGTCGGCGGCGCGTTCGGCGGGCGCGAGGACCTGTCGATGCAGATCCACGCCTGCCTGCTGGCGCTGCGCACCGGCAAGCCGGTCAAGATCGTCTACAACCGGTTCGAGTCCTTCTTCGGGCACGTCCACCGCCACCCGGCGAAGCTGTACTACGAGCACGGGGCCACGCGCGACGGCAAGTTGACCCACATGAAGTGCCGGATCGTCCTGGACGGCGGCGCCTACGCCTCCGCCTCCCCGGCGGTCGTCGGCAACGCCTCCTCCCTGTCCGTCGGCCCGTACGTGATCGACGACGTGGACATCGAGGCCATCGCCCTCTACACCAACAACCCGCCCTGCGGCGCCATGCGCGGCTTCGGCGCGGTCCAGGCGTGCTTCGCCTACGAGGCGCAGATGGACAGGCTGGCGCAGCAGCTGGGCATGGACCCGGTGGAGTTCCGGCAGCTCAACGCCATGGAGCAGGGCACACTCCTGCCGACCGGGCAGCCGGTCGACTCCCCGGCCCCGGTCGCCGAACTCCTGCGCCGCGTCAAGGCGATGCCGATGCCGCCGGAGCGCCAGTGGGAGTCCAGCGAGGGAGCCGACGTACGGCAGCTGCCGGGCGGCCTGTCCAACACCACGCACGGAGAAGGCGTCGTACGCGGTGTCGGCTACGCGGTCGGCATCAAGAACGTGGGCTTCTCCGAGGGGTTCGACGACTACTCGACCGCGAAGGTGCGGATGGAGGTCGCGGGCGGCGAGCCCGTCGTCACCGTCCACACGGCCATGGCCGAGGTCGGCCAGGGCGGCGTGACCGTCCACGCGCAGATCGCCCGCACCGAGCTGGGCGTCACGCAGGTGACCATCAACCCGGCCGACACCCAGGTGGGCAGCGCCGGATCGACCTCGGCCTCCCGGCAGACGTACGTCACCGGAGGCGCCGTGAAGAACGCCTGCGAGATCGTCCGCGAGAAGGTCCTGGAGATCGGGCGCCGCAAGTTCGGCTCCTACCACCCGGCCTGGGCCACGGCCGAGCTGCTGCTGGAGGGCGGCAAGGTCGTCACCGACGGCGGCGAGGTCCTCGGCGACCTGGCCGACGTCCTGGAGGGCGAGACCGTCGAGGTCGAGGAGGAGTGGCGGCACCGGCCGACCGAGGCCTTCGACCTGCGCACCGGGCAGGGCAACGGGCATGTGCAGTACTCCTTCGCCGCGCACCGCGCCGTCGTCGAGGTCGACACCGAGCTCGGTCTGGTGAAGGTCATCGAGCTGGGCTGTGCCCAGGACGTCGGCAAGGCGCTCAACCCGTTGTCCGTGCTCGGCCAGATCCAGGGCGGCACGACACAGGGCCTGGGCGTGGCGGTAATGGAGGAGATCGTCGTCGACCCCAAGACGGCGAAGGTACGCAACCCGTCCTTCACCGACTACCTGATCCCGACCATCCTCGACACGCCGACCATCCCGGTCGACGTCCTCGAACTCGCCGACGAGCACGCCCCGTACGGGCTGCGCGGCATCGGCGAAGCACCCACCCTGTCGTCGACTCCGGCGGTCCTCGCGGCCATCCGGAACGCGACCGGGCTCGAGCTGAACCGGACTCCGGTACGGCCCGAGCACCTCACGGGTACGTCACTCTCCGAGGCCTGAGCAGGAGAGTTCCGTCCGGGGGACCGCGTCCCGTGCTCCCCCGGACTCCCTTCGTTCGCCTCGGGCCGTCCCCCGGGTCGTGCATCCCAACCCCCTATGAAACTTGGGAGTAGGCCCACATGACCCAGTCACTTGAGCCGAGGACCACAGCCGAAGACGCGGGCGAAGGCACCCGCGTCCCGGCCGGACGGTCCTGGCTCGACCGGTACTTCCACATATCCCGCAGAGGATCGACGGTCGCGCGTGAGGTGCGCGGCGGTGTCACCACCTTCATGGCGATGGCGTACATCCTCCTGCTCAACCCCCTGATCCTGTCCGGCAAGGACGTGGCGGGGGACACCCTCGCGCAGCAGGGCCTGATCACCGCGACCGCCTTCGCGGCGGCCCTCACCACGCTGCTGATGGGTTTCGTCGGCAAGGTGCCGCTCGCACTCGCCGCGGGTCTGTCCGTCTCCGGAGTCCTCGCCTCCCAGGTCGCGCCCGAGATGACCTGGCCGCAGGCGATGGGCATGTGCGTGATGTACGGCGTGATCATCATGCTGCTGGTCGTCACCGGCCTGCGCGAGATGATCATGAACGCGATTCCGCTCGCGCTCAAGCACGGCATCACCATGGGCATCGGCCTGTTCATCGCCCTCATCGGCTTCTACAAGTCCGGCTTCGTGCACCAGGGGGAAGCGACGCCTGTCACGCTCGGACCGGCGGGTGAACTGGCCGGCTGGCCGGTCCTGCTCTTCGCCGGCACGCTGCTGCTGATCTTCATGCTGCAGGCCCGGAACGTCCCGGGCGCCATCCTCATCGGCATCGTCGGCGGCACGGTCGTGGCCGCGATCCTGAACGCCGCCGGTGTCGTCGACCCCAAGCAGTGGGCGGCCGGCGCCCCCGAACTGCACGGCAGCGCGGTGTCCATGCCCGACTTCTCGCTCTTCGGGGACGTGGAGTTCGGCGGCTGGGGCGAGGTCGGCGCCATGACCGTCGGCATGATCGTCTTCACGCTGGTGCTGGCCGGCTTCTTCGACGCGATGGCGACCATCATCGGCGTCGGCACCGAGGCAAGGCTCGCCGACGACAAGGGCCGGATGCCGGGCCTGTCCAAGGCGCTGTTCATCGACGGGGCCGGCGGCGCGATCGGGGGTGTGGCCGGCGGCTCGGGCCAGACGGTGTTCATCGAGTCGGCGACGGGTGTCGGCGAGGGCGCGCGCACGGGCCTCGCCTCGGTCGTCACCGGTGCGTTCTTCGCTGCCTGTCTGTTCTTCACTCCGCTCACGGCGATCGTGCCGCAGGAGGTCGCGTCCGCCGCCCTCGTCGTCATCGGCGCGATGATGCTGATGAACGCCCGGCACGTGGACTGGGCCGACCGGGCCACCGCCATCCCGGTGTTCCTGACGGTCGTCCTGATGCCGTTCACGTACACCATCACCACCGGTGTCGCCGCGGGCGTCATCTCCTACGTCGCCATCAAGACCGCCCAGGGCAAGGTGCGCGAGATCGGCGCCTTCATGTGGATCCTGACGGCGGTGTTCCTCGTCTACTTCGCCCTCAACCCGATCGAGAGCTGGCTGGGCGTCCACTGACGCCCGCCGCCACAGCCTCCCAGCCCCAAGGAGACCGAGACAGATGCTGGACATCGCCGAGGAGTTGAACCGGTGGGTCGAGCAGGGCCGTGACTTCGCCGTGGCCACCGTGGTGGCCGTCGGCGGCAGCGCGCCCCGGCAGCCCGGCGCCGCGCTCGCGGTGGACGCCGAGGGCACGGCGATCGGCTCGGTCTCCGGCGGCTGCGTGGAGGGCGCGGTCTACGAGCTGTGCGAACAGGCGCTGCGGGACGGCGAGACCGTCCTGGAGCGCTTCGGCTACAGCGATGACGACGCCTTCGCCGTGGGCCTGACCTGCGGCGGCGTCATCGACATCCTGGTCACCCCGGTGCGGGCCGCGGATTCGGTCCGCCCGGTGGTCGCGTCCGCGCTCACCGCCGCCGCGTCTGGGAAGGCGGCGGCGGTGGCGCGGATCGTGTCGGGCCCGCCCGAACTGACGGGCCGGGCCCTGCTGGTCCGCCCCGACGGGTCCCGCGACGGAGGCTTCGGCGCCCATCCGGACCTGGACCGAACGGTCGCCGCCGAGGCGGGCGCCTTCCTGGACGCCGGCCGCACCGGCACCCTGGAGATCGGAGAGCAGGGCTCACGCTGCGGAGCACCGCTCACGGTCCTGGTGGAGTCCTCGGTCCCGGCGCCCCGCATGATCGTCTTCGGCGCGATCGACTTCGCGTCGGCGCTGGTGCGCATCGGCAAGTTCCTCGGCTACCACGTCACGGTGTGCGACGCGCGGCCCGTCTTCGCGACCAGGACGCGTTTCCCGGACGCCGACGAGATCGTCGTCGAGTGGCCCCACCGGTACCTGGAGGACACGGACGTCGACGCCCGTACGGTCCTGTGCGTCCTGACCCACGACGCCAAGTTCGACGTGCCCTTGCTGAAGCTGGCGCTGCGCCTGCCGGTGGCGTACGTCGGCGCCATGGGCTCCCGGCGCACCCACCTGGACCGCAACGCCCGCCTGCGTGAAGTAGGCGTCACCGAGCTGGAGTTGAGCCGACTGCACTCCCCGATCGGCCTGGACCTGGGGGCCCGTACGCCCGAGGAGACGGCCCTGTCGATCGCATCCGAGATCGTCGCCGGCCGGCGCGGAGGCAGCGGGGTCTCGCTGACCGGGGCCCATACGCCGATCCACCACGAGGCGGAGCCGGGCGCGGTGGGGCGGATCGGGTCGGTGGCCTGACGCACTCGGCGCCCGCACCACGGGTGGGGGCGTCAGGATTGTCTGAGCAGCCGGTTCAGCGCCCGCCCGAACACATACCGCGCGGAGCGCCGCAGCGCACCGTCGAAGAGCGACGGCATCAGACGGACCCGGATCTCCTCCCGCCACACCACGCGGGTACGACCGCCCGGCCCCGGTCGCACCTCGAGCTCGGCCCAGCCCAGAACCACACGGCCCCGCTTCTCCAGACGGCACATCCCCGGAGCCCCGTCCGCCGGTGGCTGCCACACCGTGACCTCCATCGGGTCGTCGAAGGACAGCGCTCCGACGCCCGAGCGGGCCACGACGAGAGTGCCCCGGCGGGTCGGCCCGGGCGGGATGGCCCTGACCCGCGTCAACGGCACCCCCTCACCGTGCCGCCGCCACTCGGTGATCCTCCGCCATGCCTCGTCGAGAGGGAGCGGAACCGTACGTTCGAGCAGGATGTTCACCACGTCACGATCGTAGGGAACCCACGCTGCTCAGCGCCCTGCCCGTGCACGGCTCACCCACTCGGCCCATACCGCACCCAGGGCTGTGCATGGCGTGTACACGCGCGGCTCATGGCCGTCCGGGAGTCTCCCGGCCGGCCTGACCTGGTGTTTGAGAAGGCCGCTCCGCGGCACTCGCCAGCCCGTGGCCCCCACATGCCGCCCGGGACGGAGCACAGCCGCATGACCTCGTACGCCGTCGTGATACCCACCCTCGTACGGGAGACCCTCGCTGACTGTCTCGCGGCGCTCGCCGCCGCGACCGGGCCGCGCCCCCACGAGATCGTCCTTGTCGACGACCGGCCCGACCCCGGCCCCGGGCCCCTTGAGCACCCGTTGAGCGTCCTCGGTGACCTGCGGGGGCGCACCACAGTGCTGGGCGGCGGCGGTCGTGGGCCCGCCGCCGCCCGCAACACCGGGCTGCGCGCCGTGACCGCCCCGTGGACCGTGTTCCTCGACGACGACGTCCAGGTCGGGCCCCACTGGTGCGACCAGCTGGCCGAGGACCTCGCCGAGGCGTCTGAGGACATCGCGGGCGTCCAGGGCGTCATCGCCGTCCCGCTGCCCGGTGAACGCCGCCCCACCGACTGGGAACGCGGCACGGCGGGACATGCCCGCGCCCACTGGATCACCTCCGACATGGCGTACCGCACGGAGGCGCTCACGCAGGTCGGCGGATTCGACGAACGCTTCCAGCGCGCCTTCCGCGAGGACGCCGACCTCGCGCTGCGCGTCCTCGACTCGGGCTGGCGCATCCGGCAGGGCCGCCGCACCACCCGCCACCCCGTGCATCCCGCCTCCCGCTGGGTGTCCGTGCGCCAGCAGCGCGGCAACGCCGACGACGCCCTCATGCGGCATCTGCACGGGCCCGACTGGTGGGACAAGGCGGTCGCGCCGCGCGGCCGGATCCGCACCCACGCGGCGATCACGACCGCGGGTGTCGCCGCGTGCGCCCTCGCCGCCGCCGGGCACGGACGGGCCGCGGCGGCCTGCGCGCTCGGCTGGGCGGCCGGGACGGCGGAGTACGCCCGGACCCGCATCGCACGCGGCCCGCGCACCCGCCACGAAGTGACGACCATGGTGGCGACCAGCGTGCTCATCCCGCCCGCCGCGACCTGGCACCGGCTGACCGGCGCCTGGCGCCACCGCCACGCCTCGGCCTGGCAGGAGGAGATGACCCCATGAGGCCCGTGCGCTCCACGAGCCCTGTACGTCCGGTGAAGGCCGTGCTGTTCGACCGTGACGGCACGCTCGTCGAGGACGTCCCCCACAACGCCGACCCCGACCGGGTACGCCCCGTCGAGGGCGCCCGCGAGGCGCTCGCCCTGCTGCGCGAGCGCGGCATCCGCACCGGCGTCGTCACCCACCAGTCCGGCGTCGCGCGCGGGCTGCTCACCGACGCCGATGTGCGCCGCGTCAACCACCGTGTCGACGAACTCCTCGGCCCCTTCGACGTGTTCGCCGTCTGCCCGCACGGTCCCGACGACGGCTGCCACTGCCGCACGCCCCGGCCCGGCGTGGTGCTGTGGGCCGCTGGGCGGATCTGCACCCGGCCCGCCGACCTCGTGGTCATCGGCGACACCGGCGCCGGCGTGGAGGCCGCGGGCAGGGCGGGCGCCCACGGCATCCTCGTCCCGACCGGGCGGACCCGGCCCGAGGAGAGCGCGAGCGCGGACCACGTCGCCCCGGACCTGCTGACCGCCGTCCGCGCGGTGCTGGACGGACCACCCGAGGGCCGCGTCCTCGCCGACGAGCGCCCCATCCAGGAGGCCTTCACGGCCGATCCCGGGTAGGAGCGAACGGCCCGGTGCGCGGTGCCCGTAGAGGGCCCTCGGCGCTACCGGCAGACGCTCAGGTCCCGCACCACCGGCACATCAACCGGAACGCCGCGAACAGCGTCAGCGGGCACATGGCGGCGAACGACCAGATCACCCCCGGCTCGGAGGTGACGATCCCGGCCACCATCAGGCCGACCGACACGGCGAGCAGGACCGCCACGGTCCAGACGCGGGGGCGGTAGGCGGCCAGGCGGGCCAGGACACGGGCGGGGTCGGGGCGGCGGCGCACTCGCAGGGTGCGCAGACGGCGGTCGAGGCGACGGTCGCGGCGCAGGGCGCGTTCCACTTCGTCGAGGATGCGCTGCTCGTGATCGGGAAGTCGGCCGATGGACACGCTTTCTCCTTCCGGTCGGCCGGACCGTCTCTCCTCCAGGGGGGACGTGCGGCGGGGGAAGTACAGCGAGGGAAGTGCAGCGGGGGAAGTGCGGCGGGGAACGTATATGCGGGTGCCCCGTGAGGTCCCGGAGCTAACCGGCGACCGGCCGCGCCAGCGCCTCGACGAGCCGGTCCGCGCTGTCCGGTACGGTGCCCTCGCGGAACCCGTCGCGGATCTGCCGGGCGGTCACCCGGCCGCCGGTCAGACACCAGTCCCACCAGCGGTCCAACTGCCGCACGTCCAGCCGCTCGGCGGCCACCAGCGCGGGCCAGCCGCAGGCGCGGGCCTGCGCGGTCATCTTCGCGCCGCCCGCGACCGGGTCGACGGCCAGCACCGGCGTGCCGACCCGCAGCGCGATCACCAGCCCGTGCAGCCGGTCGGTGACGACGAGGTCCAGCCGGGCCAGCACGGACTGCAGCTGCGCGGGCGTCGCGCTCAGATGCCAGTCGTGCGTGTCGAGCCGCGTCTCCAGTTCCAGCCTGCCGCAGTCCTTCCCGGCCAGCCAGCGCGTCACCTCCTCGGCGACCTGCCCGTGCCGCCGCAGCCGGCCGTACTCGTGCTGCCCGTGGGCGAGGATCACCCCGACGACGGGCCGGGCGGGCACGTCCGGGGCGCGGGCCGCCAGATCCTCCACCGGCTCGCTGTCCGGCCCGTCCCGCGGCAGCACCCGGTGGAAGCCGGTCACGGCCGCGCTGCCGGGGTCGATCACCGAGGTGCCCACGGCGATCCGCACACAGTGCGCGAACCGCCGGTGCAGCTCCTCGACCTGCGGCCCGTGCAAGGGGCCGCACACGAACACCAGGTGGGTGTAGTCCTCCGGCCACAGCCGGTCCAGATGCAGGGCCTCCGGACGGAAACCGGGACTCCAGGCGACGTCGTAGGGGATGCCCGTCCCCCGCAGGACGTCCTCCACCCGGCGCAGGGCCAGCACGTCCCCCGCGGTCGCCTCCCTGTCCTGGAAGCTGAACCACCCGGTCAGCAGAACCCTGTGCGCTCGTTTGCCGTCTCGTGTCTGCACATGCCCTGAGTGCCCGCCCCCAGGGAACGCAATCAGGGCATTACGGTCATATGCCCTGCCGTCACTCGGTGTAGAAGGCGAGGGTCCGGTGCGCCCGGTCGGTCGCCGTGCGCACCACCCGCACGTTCAGGGCGGCTTACGCCCACGGCCCGACCTGGCCACCGCCTGACGGGTCACGGCCTGACCCGGGCGCCGGCCGATGCCGCCGGACGACGCCGTGTCATGGCCCGCCCGTAGGCTGGACGCATGGCTCGTACGGCGCAGGAGGCATCCCCCTCGCTCACGGTCCGGCCCTCGGCGCCCGCGCTCGTACCGCTGATCGGTGCGCTGGGCTATGTCGAGGGGCGGTTCGCGCACTCCGCCGAGCTGGCCCTGCCGACGGGCGGGGCACAGCTGCTGGTGAACCTCGACGGGGACGCCCTGTCCTCGTCACCGCTGAGCGGCACCGACCGGCGTACCCGGGGCGCGGCCGTGCACGGGCCGTACACGGAGCCGGCCCTGATCGACCCGGCGCAGCAGCGTGCCGTCGTGTGGGTGGCGTTCCGTCCGGCGGGGGCGTACCCCTTCCTCACCGCCCCGCTCTGCGCGCTCCGCGACGAGCTGGCCGGACTCGACGAGCTGTGGGGCACGGACGGCGCGGTGCTGCGCGAGCGGCTGCTGGAGGCCATGGCCGCCGGCGGCCCGGAGGCGGGGCTGCGGGAGCTGGAGACGACCCTGCTGCGGCGGGCGGAACGCCCGCTGGAGCCCGACCCGGCGCTGCGCCTCGCCGCGGTGCTGCTCGATCGCGGTATGCCCGTGGGCGAGGTCGCCGACCGGCTCGGCTGGACCGCCAGACGGCTGGCCCGCAGATGCGCCGAGCAGCTGGGACTGCCGCCCAAACGGTATGCGCGGGTACGGCGCTTCCAACGGCTGCTGCGGCGCGTGAACTCCGGGCACGGGGCGCCGGACTGGCCGGTCCTCGCCGCGGACTGCGGCTACCACGACCAGGCACATCTGATCCACGAGTTCCGCGCGCTCGCGGGGATCACCCCGACCGCGTACGCGCCGCGCTCGCCGCTCGAACGCAACCATGTTCCGCTCGGCGGGTGACGGGCTTCGCCGGCCGACCGTTTTCTACAATCCACGGCCCCCGCGACCCGCGATCGTGAAGGCATGACGAACGCACCTGACACTCCACCCGACACCCCGGCCATCACCCGGCTCTACGCCCGGCTCGTGGTCTCCGACGGGCCCCGGGCGATCGACTTCTACCGGGCCGCGCTCGGCGCCGAGGAGATCGAGCGGTACACCGGCCCCGAGGGGAGGATCGTGCACGCCATGCTGCGCCTCGGCGACGCGGTGATCGCGGTCAAGGACGCCGACGACGGCGACCCGGCGCCGACCTCCCTCGGCGGCTCTCCGGTGATCATGGCGCTCGACGTGTCCGACGCCGACGCCGTGGCCGAAGCCATGCTGCGGGGCGGGGCGACGGTGGTGTACCCCGTCGCCGACCAGCACTACGGACAGCGCGGCGGCCGTCTCGCCGACCCGTTCGGCCACCTCTGGATGATCTCCCAGAAGGTCGAGGAGCTGACGCCGAAGGAGATTCAGGAGCGTACGACCGACCTGTTCAGCTGAGAGGCTCGGCGCGGTCAGCGCGCCTGAGTGGCCGGTTCGTCCACCGACGCGTTCGTGGCCGGTCGCCCGCCCGGGTGGCGCAGCGCGCACAGGTACCCGATGCCCAGGGCGATGGCCATGCCGTAGAACACCCACTGGTTGGCCTCGGCGAAGTCCATGCGGATGGCGCTCATCGCGTCCCGGGTCGCCTCGGCGGCTGTGCCGGTGCCGGTGGGCGGCTGGGCGTCGCCGTTGCCCGTGATCGACTCGGTGATATTGCGGGCCACGGTGTCCGCGTCGCCGGCGGACATGCCGCGGGACTCCAGGGTGTTCACCACGTTGTCGGTCATGACGTGCGTCAGGATCGTGCCGTAGACGGCCAGGCCCACGCACGCCGCGTAGTTGCGCACGGTCTGGGTGATGCCGGTGACCTCGCCGTACGAGGCGCCGATGGCGCGGTTGACGGCGTCCGTGGAGGCCGGCGCGAGGAGGAAGCCGATGCCGGCACCGGCGAGGGCCGCGTACGGCCACTGGTCGTGCATGGACAGGTCGGTGAGCTTGTTCGCCCACAGGGCGAAGCCGACGCAGCCCACCGCCGTGCCCAGTTTCAGTGCCGGGCGCGCGCCCTGCTTGTCGAGGATCCGGCCGCCCCACTGCGAGGCGATCGCGAAGCCCACGAAGAAGTACAGCAGGAACAGGGCAGCCTGGTTCGGGGAGGCGCTCAGGGACACCTGGGCGTAGACCGAGGTGAAGAAGAACAGCGGCACGAAGGCGAGCATCGCGAAGAACAGCACCGCCGCGTCGACGGTGAACGCCTTGTCACGGAAGACCCGCAGGTCGATCAGCGGATGCCGCACCTGACGCTCGAACCGGACGAATCCGTAGAGGATCGCGAGGCCGCCCGCGATGCAGAGCCAGGTCGCCCAGCTGTCCCAGCCCCAGGACCAGGCCTGCTGGAAGCCGAGGACGCTCAGGCCCATGCCGACCGCGATCAGGGCGGCGCCACGGACGTCGAGCGTGCCGGACCGCCGCCGGTCGGAGATGTGCGCCAGCGCGGTGAGGGCCAGCGCCACGATCGCGACGGGGACGTTGACCCAGAAGACGGCCCGCCAGGTCCAGCTCGTGAGCCACCCGCCCAGCAGCGGCCCCAGGGCGGTCAGGGCGCCGGAGACGCCGAAGAACAGGGCGAGGGCGCGTCCGCGTCGCTCGACCGGGAACACCGCCACCACCACGGCCAGCGCCGCCGGGAAGAGCAGCGCCGCCCCGAATCCCTGGGTAGCGCGGAACACGATCAGCCAGGTCTGCGCGGCGCTGCCCTCGGGGACACAGCCGCACAGCACCGACGACACGACGAACACCAGCGTGCCGACCACGACGACCCGGCGGGGCCCGTAGAGGTCCGCGAGGCGGCCGCCGAGCGCGAAGAACGCCGCGAGGGACAGCAGGTAGGCGTTCACCACCCACTGCATGCCGGAGGACGACAGGTTCAGTTCGCGGACGATGTCCGGAGCCGCGATGGACACGATGGTCTGGTCGATGAAGGTCATGGCGACGGCGAACATCATCGCCGCCAGCGCCACGGTCTGCTGCTGCGGCGTCGATCGGGAGGGGGTCGCGGCCTCGCCGTGCCCCCGGCGTGTGCTGCTCACGCACTCAGTCTGCGCCCGGGCCTGTCCTGTCGCATCACAAGACCACTCCGGCCCCACGCGGCACACGGATACCCCCAAACGCGTCCCGCGGCAACCCCTGGGCGGTGTGAGGACCACCTCCTCGGCCATGTGACCACGGCCCGCCGCAGTTGCCGCGTCGAACGTGCAGGATGCGGGCACCAAGGAGGACAGGCACCCGAACGACATGAGAGGCAGACGATGGTCCCAGCGGAACCGGAACCCCAGCGGATCGGCGTACCCGCCGAGTCCACTGCGGGCGAGACCAGGGTGGCGGCGACGCCGGCCACCGTGGGGAGACTTGTCGCGCTCGGATACGACGTGCTGGTCGAACCGGGAGCGGGAGCCTCGTCCCGCTTCTCCGACGCTGCCTACGAGGAGGCGGGAGCCCGGCTCGGCGACCCGTGGTCGGCTCAGATCGTACTGAAGGTCAACGGTCCCTCCAGCGAGGAGATCGGCCGGCTGCGCGACGGAGCGACGCTGATCGCGCTGATCGGCCCGGCGCTCAACCCGGAACTGGTCGAGGAGCTGGCACGGCGGCCGATCACCGTGCTCGCCATGGACGCCGTGCCGCGCATCTCGCGCGCCCAGTCCCTGGACGTCCTCAGCTCGATGGCGAACATCGCCGGATACCGGGCCGTGGTCGAGGCCGCGCACGCCTTCGGCCGTTTCTTCACCGGCCAGGTGACCGCCGCCGGCAAGGTGCCGCCGGCCAAGGTGCTGGTGGCCGGCGCCGGCGTGGCCGGACTCGCGGCGATCGGCGCGGCCCGCAGCCTCGGCGCGGTCGTCCGCGCCACCGACCCCCGGCCCGAGGTCGCCGAGCAGGTCCGCTCGCTGGGCGGCGAGTTCCTGACGGTCGAGTGCCGAGCAGGAGGTGAGCACCGACGGCTACGCCAAGGCCACCTCGGACGACTACAACCGGCTCGCCGCGCAGCTGTACGCCGAGCAGGCCGCCGACGTCGACATCATCATCACCACCGCGCTCATCCCCGGCCGTCCGGCGCCGAGGCTGATCACCGCCGAGGACGTCGCGCGCATGAAGCCCGGCAGCGTCATCGTCGACATGGCCGCGGCCCAGGGCGGCAACGTCGAGGGCACGGTCGCCGGGAAGGCGGTCGTCACCGACAACGACGTGACGATCATCGGCTACACCGACCTGCCCGGCCGGCTCCCGGCCCAGGCCTCGCAGCTGTACGGCACCAACCTCGTCAACCTGATGAAGCTGCTCACCCCCGGCAAGGACGGCCGGCTCGTCCTCGACTTCGACGACGTGGTGCAGCGGTCGATGACCGTGGTCCGCGACGGGCGAGAAGACCTGGCCGCCGCCGCCCGGTCCAGGTGTCCGCCGCGCCCGCCCCGGCCAGGGCCCCGGAACCCGCGGCCGTGCCCTCGCAGGCGCCGGCGAAGCCCGCCCGGCCCGCGTGGTCGGCGTACGCCCTCGTCGGCGCCGGAGCGCTCGCGCTGTTCCTGGTGACCGCCTTCTCGCCGAGTGAACTCATCGGCCACTTCACGGTCTTCGTCCTGGCGATCGTCATCGGCTTCTACGTCATCGGCAATGTGCACCACGCGCTGCACACCCCGCTGATGTCGGTCACCAACGCCATCTCCGGGATCGTGGTGGTCGGCGCGCTGCTGCAGATCGGGCACGGGCACACCGCCGTCACCGTGCTGTCGTTCGCCGCGATCCTGCTGGCGAGCATCAACATCTTCGGCGGATTCGCCGTCACCCGCCGCATGCTCGGCATGTTCTCGAAGGGCTGATCTCGGATGACCACCGTCACGGCCGCAGAGGCCGCCTACGTCGTCGCCGCGCTGCTGTTCATCCTCAGCCTCGCCGGCCTCTCCCAGCACCGGACGTCCCGCTCGGGAGTCGTCTGGGGCATCGCGGGCATGGTCATCGCCCTGGCCGCCACCGTCGGTCTCGGCCTCCCGGAGCATCACCGCCACCGGTCTCGTGCTGATCGCCGTCGCCACGGCCGTCGGCGCGGGCATCGGACTGTGGCGGGCCCGGGTCGTCGAGATGACCGGCATGCCGGAGCTGATCGCCATCATGCACAGCCTCGTCGGCCTCGCCGCCGCGTTCGTCGGCTGGAACGGCTACCTCGACGTCGACGCCGAGCTCAGCGGGTTCGCTGCTGCGGCATCCACCACGCCGAGGTGTTCATCGGGGTGTTCATCGGCGCCGTCACCTTCACCGGTTCCGTCGTCGCCTACCTGAAGCTCTCGGCGCGCATCAACTCCCGCCCGCTCACGCTGCCCGGCAAGCACGTCCTCAACCTCGGCGCGCTCGCCGCGTTCGTCGTGCTCACCGTCGCGTTCGTCGCACGCCCGCACATGGGCCTGCTCATCGCGGTCACCGTGATCGCGCTCGCCCTCGGCGCGCACCTGGTCGCCTCCATCGGCGGCGGTGACATGCCGGTGGTCGTCTCCATGCTCAACAGCTACTCCGGCTGGGCGGCGGCCGCCTCGGGCTTCCTGCTCGCCAACAACCTGCTGATCGTCACCGGCGCGCTGGTCGGCTCCTCCGGTGCCTACCTGTCGTACATCATGTGCAAGGCGATGAACCGCTCCTTCATCTCGGTGATCGCGGGCGGATTCGGGACCCCGGCGGCCGCTGCCGACGACGGCGACCACGGGGAGCACCGGGAGATCAACGCCGAGGAGACCGCCGAACTGCTGCGCGACGCCTCCTCGGTGATCATCACGCCGGGCTACGGCATGGCGGTCGCCCAGGCCCAGTACCCGGTCGCCGAGCTGGCGCGCAAGCTGCGCGAGCGGGGCGTCGAGGTGCGCTTCGGCATCCATCCCGTCGCCGGCCGGCTGCCCGGGCACATGAACGTGCTGCTCGCCGAGGCGAACGTGCCGTACGACATCGTCCTGGAAATGGACGAGATCAACGACGACTTCGCCGCCACCTCGGTCGTTCTGGTCATCGGCGCCAACGACACCGTCAACCCGGCCGCCACCGACAACCCGGCCAGCCCCATCGCCGGGATGCCGGTGCTGCACGTGTGGGAGGCGGCCAACGTGGTCGTCTTCAAGCGCTCCATGGCCGCCGGGTACGCGGGCGTGCAGAACCCGCTGTTCTTCCGGGAGAACACCCAGATGCTCTTCGGCGACGCCAAGCAGCGGGTGGAGGACATCCTGCGCGGTCTCGACGCCCTCGACGCGCCCGTCCCGGAGATGGCCGGCACCACGCGGTGACTCCTGCAGCGGTCGACAGGGCAGTGGCGTTCGCGGTTCAGGCGTCGGGGATGCCGGGGCCGCTGAGTGAGGGCCGCCGCG
The DNA here is from genome assembly GCA_963798065.1 of uncultured Actinomycetota bacterium. Taxonomy (GTDB): domain Bacteria; phylum Actinomycetota; class Actinomycetes; order Streptomycetales; family Streptomycetaceae; genus Streptomyces. Next base: position 225,185 of record CAWCSC010000004.1, read on the forward strand.
AACAGCACGAGCCGGCTCATGCGGGTACGGGGCTGGTCGGCCCGCTGCGCCACGCCGAGGGGTGAGGTAGCCACCTGGCGCGGCATCGTCACCGCGGCCCCGGCATCACGGAAGGGCCGGCTCGACACCGTTGGTGTCGAGCCGGCCCTTCCGTGATGCCGATCCGGCGAGCAGCGGGTCGGTCAGTCCGTGCCGGACTCCATCGCGGCGCGGTCGAGCAACGCGTCCTCCTCGGAGACCTCGCCGCGGGAGGCGATGGCCTCGGCGCCGCCCTGGGGCAGCTCCGGCATGGTGCCGATGAGCCCGGTCGCGGCCGCCTGCGAGGCGCCGATGGTGGGGCTGCCGGTGCCGATCAGGCCGATGCCGGCGTACTGCTCCAGCTTGGCGCGCGAGTCGGCGATGTCGAGGTTGCGCATGGTGAGCTGGCCGATCCGGTCCACCGGGCCGAACGCGGAGTCCTCGGTGCGCTCCATGGACAGCTTGTCCGGGTGGTAGCTGAACGCCGGGCCGGTGGTGTCGAGGATCGAGTAGTCCTCGCCGCGCCGCAGCCGCAGCGTCACCTCGCCGGTGACGGCGGCGCCGACCCAGCGCTGCAGCGACTCGCGGATCATCAGCGCCTGCGGGTCCAGCCAGCGGCCCTCGTACATCAGCCGGCCGAGCCGCCGGCCCTCGGCGTGGTACTGGGCGAGGGTGTCCTCGTTGTGGATCGCGTTGACCAGCCGCTCGTAGGCGGCGTGCAGCAGGGCCATGCCGGGCGCCTCGTAGATGCCGCGGCTCTTGGCCTCGATGATCCGGTTCTCGATCTGGTCGGACATGCCCAGGCCGTGCCGGCCGCCGATGGCGTTGGCCTCCATGACCAGGTCGACGGGGGAGGCGAACTCCTTGCCGTTGATCGTCACCGGGCGGCCCTGCTCGAAGCCGATCGTCACGTCCTCGGCGGCGATCTCGACCTCGGGGTCCCAGAACCGCACGCCCATGATCGGCTCGACGGTCTCGATGCCGGTGTCGAGGTGCTCCAGGGTCTTGGCCTCGTGGGTGGCGCCCCAGATGTTGGCGTCGGTGGAGTACGCCTTCTCCGTGCTGTCGCGGTAGGGCAGCCCGTGGGCGAGCAGCCACTCCGACATCTCCTTGCGGCCGCCGAGCTCGGTGACGAAGTCGGCGTCCAGCCAGGGCTTGTAGATCCGCAGGTGCGGGTTGGCGAGCAGGCCGTAGCGGTAGAACCGCTCGATGTCGTTGCCCTTGAAGGTCGAGCCGTCGCCCCAGATCTGGACGTCGTCCTCGAGCATCGCCCGGACCAGCAGCGTGCCGGTGACGGCGCGGCCGAGCGGGGTGGTGTTGAAGTACGCCCGCCCGCCCGAGCGGATGTGGAACGCGCCGCAGGTCAGCGCGGCCAGGCCCTCCTCGACCAGCGCCGCGCGGCAGTCGACCAGGCGCGCGATCTCGGCGCCGTAGGCCTTCGCGCGGCCGGGCACCGAGGCGATGTCGGGCTCGTCGTACTGGCCGATGTCGGCGGTGTAGGTGCACGGGACGGCGCCCTTGTCGCGCATCCACGCGACCGCGACGGAGGTGTCGAGACCGCCGGAGAAGGCGATGCCGACGCGCTCGCCGGCGGGCAGGGAGGTGAGGACCTTGGACATAGGAAGAGTATGTATCACCACGCATAATCATGCAAGTGGGTTGCATGGATTCCGCTCGGGAACCCAGGGCTCGCGCCGCCCCGGCCGGCGTCAGCTCAGAAAGCGTCCTGCTCGGAGCCCCCGAGCGCTCCCAGAATCCGCTCGGCGGCCAGCGTCGCCGTCAACTCGCCGTCCCTGACCCGCTGTTCGAGGGCCGGCGCCAGCGCCCGGACCGCCGGGTCGGCGTGCAGGCGGCCGAGGAGTTCGTCGCGGACCATGGTCCAGGTCCAGTCGACCTGCTGGTCGCGGCGCTTGGCGGCGAGGCGGCCGGTGGAGTCCAGCAGGGTGCGGTGCTGTTCGAGGCGCTCCCACACCGTGTCCAGGCCGGTCGACTCGCGGGCGCTGCAGCTGCAGCACCGGCGGGGTCCAGCCGCGTCCTTGCCGTGCATCAGCCGCAGCGCGCCCGCCAGTTCACGCGCGGCGGCACGGGCGTCGCGCTCGTGCGGGCCGTCCGCCTTGTTGACGGCGATCACGTCGGCCAGCTCCAGGACGCCCTTCTTGATGCCCTGGAGCTGGTCGCCGGTGCGGGCGAGGGTGAGCAGCAGGAAGGAGTCGACCATGTTCGCGACCGCGGTCTCCGACTGGCCGACGCCGACCGTCTCCACCAGGACCACGTCGTAGCCGGCCGCCTCCATCACCACGATCGACTCACGGGTCGCCTTCGCGACCCCGCCCAGCGTGCCCGCGGTGGGGGAGGGGCGGACGAAGGCCGCCGGGTCCACGGCCAGGCGTTCCATCCGGGTCTTGTCGCCCAGGATCGAGCCGCCGGTGCGGCTGGAGGAGGGGTCGACGGCGAGGACCGCGACCCGGTGCCCGAGCGAGGTCAGCAGCGTGCCGAACGCGTCGATGAACGTCGACTTGCCCACGCCCGGCACCCCGCTGACGCCGATCCGCCGGGCCCGCCCGCTGTGCGGCAGCAGCTCGGTCAGCAACTCCTGGGCCGAGGCCCGGTGCTGGGGCCGGGTGGACTCGACGAGGGTGATGGCGCGGGCGATGATCGCCCGCTTCCCGTCGAGTACGCCCTTCACATACGCGTCGACATCGATCACAGCTCGTGCCCGAGGTCGGCCGACAGCCGCTTCACCAGGTCGTACGCCGCGTCCGGGATCACCGTCCCCGGCGGGAAGACGGCCGCCGCGCCCATCTCAAGCAGCGTCGGGCACGTCCTGCGGCGGGATCACCCCGCCGACCACGATCATGATGTCCTCGCGGCCCTCCTCGGCGAGCTCCTCGCGCAGCGCCGGTACGAGGGTGAGGTGACCGGCGGCCAGCGACGAGACCCCGACGATGTGCACATCCGCCTCGACGGCCTGGCGGGCCACCTCGGCCGGCGTCTGGAACAGCGGGCCGACGTCCACGTCGAAGCCGAGGTCGGCGAAGGCGGTGGCGATCACCTTCTGGCCGCGGTCGTGGCCGTCCTGGCCCATCTTGGCGACCAGGATGCGCGGACGGCGGCCCTCGGCCTCCTCGAAGGCGTCCACGAGGGTGCGGGTGCGGTCCACGGACGGGGACTCTCCGGCTTCGTTGCGGTACACGCCGGAGATCGTACGGATCTGGCTCGCGTGCCGCCCGTACACCTTCTCCAGGGCGTCGGAGATCTCCCCGACGGTGGCCTTCGCGCGGGCCGCGTTCACCGCCAGCTCCAGCAGGTTGCCCTCGCCGCCGGCGGCCCGGGTCAGCGCGTCCAGCGCGTCCTGGCAGGCCGTCTCGTCCCGCTCCGCGCGCAGCCGCCGCAGCTTCTCGATCTGCTGGGCGCGCACGGAGGAGTTGTCGACCTTGAGCACGTCGATCTGCTCGTCGGTCTCCACCCGGTACTTGTTGACGCCGATGACCGGCTGGCGACCGGAGTCGATCCGGGCCTGGGTGCGGGCCGCGGCCTCCTCGATGCGCAGCTTGGGGATGCCCGCGTCGATGGCCTTGGCCATGCCGCCCGCCGCCTCGACCTCCTGGATGTGCTGCCAGGCCGCGCCGGGCGAGGTCGTACGTCAGCTTCTCCACGTACGCGCTGCCGCCCCACGGGTCGATCACGCGGGTCGTGCCGGACTCCTGCTGGAGCAGCAGCTGCGTGTTGCGGGCGATGCGCGCCGAGAAGTCGGTGGGCAGGGCGAGCGCCTCGTCGAGGGCGTTGGTGTGCAGCGACTGCGTGTGGCCCTGGGTCGCCGCCATCGCCTCGACGCAGGTACGCGTGACGTTGTTGAACACGTCCTGCGCGGTCAGCGACCAGCCCGAGGTCTGCGAATGGGTGCGCAGGGAAAGGGACTTGGCGTTCTGCGGGTCGAACTGCTTGACCAGCTTCGCCCACAGCAGGCGTGCCGCCCGCAGCTTGGCGACCTCCATGAAGAAGTTCATGCCGATCGCCCAGAAGAACGACAGCCGGGGCGCGAACGCGTCCACGTCCAGGCCGGCTTCACGGCCCGCGCGGATGTACTCCACGCCGTCCGCGAGGGTGTACGCCAGCTCCAGGTCGGCCGTCGCGCCCGCCTCCTGGATGTGGTAGCCGGAGATGGAGATGGAGTTGTAGCGCGGCATCCGCTGCGAGGTGAAGGCGAAGATGTCGGAGATGATCCGCATCGACGGCTTCGGCGGATAGATGTAGGTGTTGCGGACCATGAACTCCTTGAGGATGTCGTTCTGGATGGTCCCGGCCAGCTTCTCGGGCGGTACGCCCTGTTCCTCCGCCGCGACGATGTAGAGCGCCAGCACCGGCAGCACGGCGCCGTTCATCGTCATCGACACGGTCATCTTGTCCAGCGGGATCCCGTCGAACAGCTGCCGCATGTCGTAGATCGAGTCGATCGCCACGCCCGCCATGCCGACGTCACCGGTCACGCGCGGGTGGTCGCTGTCGTAACCCCGGTGCGTGGGCAGGTCGAAGGCGACCGACAGGCCCTTCTGGCCGGCCGCGAGGTTGCGCCGGTAGAAGGCGTTGGACTCCTCGGCCGTGGAGAAGCCCGCGTACTGGCGGATCGTCCAGGGCTGGTTGACGTACATCGTCGGGTACGGGCCGCGCAGATACGGCGCCACGCCCGGGTGCGTGTCCAGGAAGTCCAGGCCCTCCAGGTCACGGCCGGTGTACAGCGGCTTGACCGCGATGCCCTCCGGGGTCTCCCAGAGCAGGTCGTCCCCGCCGGACGCGTTCTTGACCGCCGTACGCCACTCGTCGGGGCCGCCGTCGGCGGCCGGGGTGCCCAGCTCGATCCCGGAGAAGTCGGGGATGCGCCATCAGGACACTCCCATGCGGTCGAGGGTGGCGGACAGCACGGCGACGGCGTCGCAGCCCGCGAAGACGTACGCGTCGACACCGGGGTGACTCCCCGGGCCGCCCGGCGAGGAACACCTGTCGCGGCGCCGGCGGCCTTGAGCTGTCCGGCCACCGCCTCGGCCTGCTCCTCGTACAGCGCGTCACTGGAGCACAGCACGGCCTCGCGTCGCGCCGCTCTCCTCGAAGGTGCCCTCCGTGACCGGCTCGATGCCGCCCGCCTGGAAGAGGTTCGAGGCGAAGGTGAGGCGTGCGGTGTGGGCGGCGGCCGGGCCGAGCGCGGCGAGGAAGATCCGGGGCCGGGAGCCGGTCGCGGCGAGGTGGGCGTCGGAGCGGGCGCGCAGGGCCTCGTACGCCTCGTCGCGGCGCACGCGCGGCAGCCCGCCGGACGCGCGGCTCGGGAGCGGGCTCGCGGACGACCGGCTTCTCGGCGAGATGCGGGAACTCGCTGACGCCGGTGATGGGTTCGCGCCGCTTGGCGAGCTTCCCGCTGCGGGCCGCCCAGGTGTCGGCGAGGTCCTGCGCCGAGGTCGCCCGAGCGCAGGGCGGCCGCCTGGCCGCCGAGCCGCTCGATCCGCTGGAAGAACTCCCAGCCCGCGTGGGCGAGTTCGTCGGTGAGCCGCTCCACGTACCAGGAGCCGCCCGCCGGGTCGATCACCCGGGCCAGGTGCGACTCCTCGATGAGGATCGTGGAGGTGTTGCGGGCGATACGGCGCGCGAACGCGTCCGGCAGGCCGAGCGCGTGGTCGAAGGGCAGCACGGTGACCGAGTCGGCGCCGCCCACTCCGGCGGCCAGCGTGGCGACCGTCGTGCGCAGCATGTTCACCCACGGGTCGCGGCGCGTCATCATCACCGGCGAGGTCACGACGTGCTGGAGCTGCGCCCCCGCGCGCGGGCGCCCCGCAGACCTCGGCCACCCGCGCCCACAGCCGGCGCGCGGCCCGCAGCTTGGCGATCGTCAGGAACTGGTCGGCGGTCGCCGCGTACCGGAACTCCAGCTGCGCACAGGCCTGTTCGACGTTCAGCCCCGCCTCCGGTCAGCTCCCGCAGATACGCCACGCCGGTGGCCAGCGAGCAGCCCAGCTCCTGGGCGGCCGAACCGCCGGCCTCGTGGTACGGCAGCGCGTCCACGGTCAGCGCCCGCAGCCCCGGGTACTCCTCGGCGCACAGCCGCGCGAGCTCCGTCGCCGGCGCGACGTCGTGGCGCTGCCCGGTACGGGCCTCGTGGCCGAGCGGGTCCGCGCCCAGGTTGCCGCGCGCCGCGTCCCGGGCGACGCCCCGCTCCTCGTACAGCCGCAGCAGCTCCCGTGCGGCGGGCTCGGTCGTCGCGCCCCGCGTCGAGGACGACGGGTGCCAGGTCGAGGTAGACGCCGTCGAGGACCCGGCCGAGGGCGGGCACCGGGATGCCGCCCTCGCCGACGGCCAGCCAGAGGGAGGTGACGCCGTTCTCCAGGTCCGCGAGCACCGCGGCGCCGTCGGCCACCGTGTGCCGCTGCCGTACGTCCCAGCCGCCGACCGTGTTCCCCTCGGCGCGGCCGCCGCGCACGAAGGGCGCGAACCCGGGCAGGCCGGGCTCGGGCGCGGCGTCGCGGGCGGTGTAGAGGGGCCGGGTGCGCAGCCCGTCCTCCAGCGCGGTGGACAGGGCTTCCTCGGCCTCGGCTCCCGCGACGTCCTTGCCCGATTTGCGCAGCACACCCGCCACAAGGCGCTGCCACTGCTCATGGGTCGCGTCAGGGAACTCGGCGGCCAGCGAGAGCCCGTCGTCAGGCAGGACCGTCATGCTCGGATGCTAGGCCACATTAACAAAAGAGCAGCAGAGGGCACGGCTGTGACCTTGCCCTCTCCCTGACTGTGGCCTCGGTCTCCATGATCTGCGCGGCACGTCTTGACGCCCTTCCGTAACTCTCCTAACGTCTGCTCGAATTCCCGGACACTGTCCGACATTCCGAACATCGAGTCGGCGTCCTTCCCGCTTCCATGTCGTCGAAGGGACACACGACATGAGCTGTGCGACCCGCGTCCGCCTGTGGGTGCCCACCCTGGCGGCGTGCCTGCTCGCCACGCTGGTCACGCCGCATCCCGCACGCGCCGACGCGGTGGCGGACGGTCTCGTCGTCCACTACCCCCTCGACCGGACGAGCGGCACGACCGCCGCGGACGTCTCGGGCCACGGCCGCGACGCGACCGTGCACGGCGACCCCGCCTGGCTGGGCGGCGAAGGCCTGAGCCTCGACGGCACGGACGACTACCTGCAGCTTCCCGACGACCTGATGCGGGACCTCACCGCGATCTCGGTGTCGGTGCAGGTGCGGATCGCAACCGACCAGGCCACGCCCTACTTCATATGGGGCCTGGGAAACACCTCGGGCAACAGCGGCGACGGCTACCTCTTCACCACCGGCAACGCGTACCGAACCTCGATCGCCACGGGCAACTGGTCGACGGAACAGACGGTGTCCGCCGGGCGCGACCTGACGCGCGGGATCTGGAAGACGCTCACCTACACGCTCGGCAACGGCACCGCCGTGCTCTACGAGGACGGCGTCGAAGCGGCCCGCAAGACCGGCGTGACCATCACGCCCGGTCAGATCGGCGGCGGCACGACGACGGCGAACTACCTGGGCCGCTCCCTCTACGGCGGGGACGCCCGACTCAAGGGCCAGGTGCGCGACTTCCGGGTGTACGACCGGGCTCTCACCGCGTCCGAGGCCGCCGGCATCGGCGCGATCCCCGACGCGGAGCGGGTGTCGCGTGACGTCGCGGCCCTCGGCCTCGGCGACACCACGTCGGTGACCGAGGACCTCACCCTGCCGGCGACCGGCCCGAACGGGTCCGCGATCGTCTGGTCGTCCAGCGATGAAGGCGTCGTGAGCGCCAGCGGATCCGTCACCCGGCCCGCGCCGGGCAGCGGCCCCGCCAACGTCGTGCTCACGGCGACCGTGACGAGCGGAGAGGCAAGCGGCCGCAAGGAGTTCACCCTCGTGGTTCCCCCCGAGCTCACCGCACAGGAGAAGGTGAGGGAAGCAGCCGCCGCCCTGAAGGTCTGGGGCGCCGACGACATCCGCGGCAACATCACCCTGCCGACGAGCGGCCTGCACGGAACGCACGTCGCGTGGAAGTCGACGGACAGAAAGACCGTCACCGCGACCGGTGAGGTGCACCGCCCCGCGTACGGCAGGCGGCCGGCGTCTCTCGCCCTCACGGCGACGGTACGGCTCGGCAAGGAGCGGGCCGAGCGCCGCTTTCACCTGACCGTCCGTCCACTGCCGAAGAAGGAACCCCTGGAGGGCTATTTCTTCGGCTTCTTCGCCGGTGAGAAGTACACCGACGGAGAGCAGATCCACTTCGCCGCCAGCCGCGGCAACGACCCGCTGCACTGGGACGACCTCAACGGCGACAAGCCGGTGCTGACCTCGTCCCTCGGCGAGAAGGGCGTACGCGACCCGTTCCTCGTCCGCTCTCCCGAGGGCGACAAGTTCTACCTCATCGCCACCGACCTCAAGATCAACGGCGGCAAGGGCTGGGACTACGAGATGCGGCACGGCAGCAAGTACCTCGAAGTCTGGGAGTCCACGGACCTCGTCCACTGGTCAAAGCAGCGCCACGTCAAGGTCTCCGGGGACGCGGCGGGCATGACGTGGGCGCCCGAGGCGACGTACGACGAGAAGCTGGGCGCGTACGTCGTGTACTGGGCGTCCAACCTCTACGGCGCCGACGACCCGAACCACACCGGCAGTACGTACCCCCGCATGATGTACGCGACCACGCGCGACTTCCGCACCTTCACCGAGCCGAAGGTGTGGAACGACCCGGGCGCCGGGGTCATCGACTCGACGGTGATCCGGGACGGGGACTACTACTACCGGTTCACCACGGACGACAAGGTCGTCGGCTCCTGCACCCGCGACATCGTCCTGGAACGGTCCCGCTCCCTCACCGCCGTCGACCTGCCCGGCACCGGTCCGCGCACCTGGCAGCTGGTGGACGACTGCATCAGAACCGGCCTCGGCACGGACTGGGTCGAGGGCCCGACCGCCTTCAAGTCCAACACCGACGACACCTGGTACGTCTTCATGGACGAGACACCCCGGCGCGGCTATGTCCCCTTCGCGACCCCGAGCCTCGACAACCCGCGGTGGAGCATCCCGCCCGAGTACGAACTGCCGAGCCGCCCCCGCCACGGCACCGTCCTGCCGGTGACCAAGGCGGAACTCGCCCGGGTACGGGCGGCGTTCACGCCTGCGTGTAACCGGTGAAGGTCCGCCAGGCGGCCCGGCCCGCGACCGTGACGTGCTGGCGCGCCCCGTCGGGGAGCTGGTCGCACACCCACTGCCACTGGCGCTCGCCGGAGTGCGTGAAGAAGACCGCGCAGAACAGGGCCAGAGCCACTACGGTCAGCACTTCGAGCAGCCGGCTCGCGCCGCTGAGCGCCGTACTGATGAGGGTGGAGCGGTGGCTCGACAGGAGCTTGCCGATCCGCGACTGGAGATCGTCGAACGCGTCCGCCGGAAGCCGGAAGGGCGGCTCCTCCAGCTGACGCTCGATCCGGTCGATCCCCGCCACGAACTCTCGCTCCAGCCCGCTTCGCTGATCCGCCACGGTCTCGCCCACCAGAGCCAGCGCCCCGAGGAGGAGGACGATGCCGCCGACGAGTGCGGCGGCGACCGCGAGCGGCCGGGGCACGAACCGGGCGAGGAGACCGGCCACGGGGCGGAGCACGGCCGCCACGACGAGACCGAGGAAAGACGGCCACGGCGATCCGGTGGAACTGCCCGAGCAGGGAGAAGGCGACGCGGACGACGATACCGACGGCGATGATCCGCCATGCGTACGCGGCCGCGGTCCGCAGCAGGCCCGGCACGCGCGGCTCCGCACCGCTCAGGCGTGTGAGGGGCGAAGCGGGCGGATCCGGAGGCGTGGCCATCTCATGCCGGTACCACCCGCGGCCCGCCGGACAGCCGAGCCGACCCGGAATTCCCCCGAAGGCCGGTACCCGTCGGTGCGGCGTTGTGGGATGACCATGGGGCAACCGGACAGGGAGCAGCCGTACGACAAGGAGCGTCCACGCCATGGGTACCGCCGTCCACGTACCGCAGACCCGGGACATGATCGGAGACGAGCTCTCCGGAGACGAGGCGTTCACCGCCCTGCGCCACTACGGGGGGCTGCGGCTGCTGACCGACTCCTTCGCGCGGTTCCGCTACGCGGACGGCTTCAGTAACGCGCGAGCCCTCGCCTTCCAGGTGGTGCTCGGGCTGGTGCCGTGCACCGTGGCGCTCGTGGGGCTTGCCACGTCGGTGCACACGGAGGGCGTGGGCCGGATCATCGAACTCACGCTCGGCCGGATCGTGCCGGGTGCCAGCGCCGAGATCGTCGAGGACGCCTTCGCGGGGACGCGGCGCACCGCTCACGGCGACGTCTGGAGCACGCTCGCCCTGTGGCTCGGTCTGGGCTTCGCGCTGTTGAACCTCGCTTCGGCCATGGGCCAGATCGAGCGCGGCGCCAACCGTATCTACGGCATCGAGCGCGACCGTCCCTTCCCGCGCAAGTACGCGCGGGGGATCGTTCTCGCACTCGCCGCCGGTCTGCCCCTGGTGCTGGGGTTCGTCGCCCTCGTCGCCGGCGAGGCCGTGGGCGACGCGGTGGCGGACTCCGCCGGCTGGGAGGGCAGCGGGCCGCAATGGTGGGGCGTGCTCGACATCCCCGTGGGGCTCGCGCTGGCCTGGGTCGCCTCCGCCGTGATCTTCCGCTGGTCGCCCCGCCGCGTCCAGCCCGGCTACACCTGGCTGGCCTTCGGCTCGGCCGTGCACCTCCTGCTGTGGGTGTCGGCCACCTGGCTGCTCGCCCTGTACGTCGAGGAGAGCGGTGCCTTCGGCGCCGTGTACGGGCCGCTGACCGCCTTCATCGCCCTGCTGCTGTGGGCCAACCTCACCGCTGTGGCGCTCTTCCTCGGCATCGCGTTCGCCGCCCAGCTGGAAGCGGCCCGCGCCGGCATCGCATCGGCGGTCCAGCCGGACCCCGGACCAGGTGCGTGAGGCCGTACGGCCGGCTGGGGCCGCCGCGTCGTCAGCCGCTCGCCGCGGCGGTCACCGTCGCGGGATCCACACCGGTCAGTTCGACGATGCGGTGCGGTGCCACGCCGGCGGCCAGTGCGCGTCCGATCAGGCCGTCCCGGCCGCCCGCGCAGTCGCGGTAGGCGAGCAGCTCCTCCTCGACCCGGGCGAGCGGCTCCGGCGCCATCCCGTGGCGGACCCGGCTCAGTTCCTCGTGGCTCAGCGGGACGGGCAGCCGTTCCGCTCCCTCGGGGATGGCCGCCGTCTCCTCCGGTGGCAGCAGGCGCAGGTGCGGGGACGCCGGCGTGCTTCCCTGAGCGTCCAGCCACGCACGTACCGCGGGAGTCTCCATGCACGCGAGCTCACCGACGGCGGCAGGGGCCACACCGAGCGGCGCGGACGCGTCGTCAAGCAGGAACAGGTAGGCGTCGTCGGTCATCCTCGGCTCCTTCTCAACGGGGGGTGATCGACGTCCCATTACCCCGCGGCGCGCGGATTACCACCGGGTTCGGCCGTCTCGGCCGTCGCGGCCAGAACCTGTCCGCAACCCCGGCTACCGTGCCCCCATGACGAACACCAAGCGGAGCGTCACACGCACGGCACCCCACCTCGGCACCCGTGCCCTCAACCGCGCCACCCTCGACCGGCAGCTGCTCCTGCGCCCCGCCCGGCTCTCCGTCGCCGCGGCCGTCGAGCACTTGGTCGGCCTCCAGGCGCAGAACGTGAAGCCTCCGTACTACGCGCTCGCCGCACGCCTCGACGGTTTCGCCCCCGAGGCGCTGTCGAGGCTGATGGCCGACCGCGAGGTCGTTCGTATCGTCACGATGCGCTCCACCATCCACACCCACACCGCGGACGACTGCCTCACCCTGAGGCCGCTGGTGCAGCCCGCCCGGGACCGTGAGCTGGTGAACTTCCGCAAGGGACTCGCCGGTGTCGACCTGGACCGGCTGGCCGGTCTCGCCCGGGACCTCGTCGAGGCCGAGCCTCGCACCATGAAGCAGTTGCGCGAGGCACTGCTCCAGGAGTGGCCCGACGCCGATCCGCAGGCCCTGGCGGTCGCCGCCCGGTGCCGTCTGCCGCTCGTGCAGGTGACGCCGCGTGGCCTGTGGGGCCGAAGCGGGCAGGTCAGTCTGACCACGGCCCAGCACTGGCTCGGCCGCCCGACCGGACCGGCCGCCACGCCCGACGCCGTGGTCCTGCGTTACCTCGCCGCCTTCGGCCCGGCCTCCGTGCGGGACATGCAGACCTGGGCCGGACTGACCCGCCTGCGCGACGCCTTCGAACGCCTCCGCCCGCGACTCGTCACCTTCCAGGACGAGGGCGGCGTCGAGCTCTTCGACCTCCCGGACGCCTCCCGCCCCGACCCGGACACCCCGGCTCCGCCGCGCTTCCTGCCCGAGTTCGACAACCTGCTCCTCTCCCACGCCGACCGCACCCGCGTGGTCCCGCCGCAGCACCGGGGCCGCTCCTGGCAGGGCAACATCGCCTACCGCACGTTCCTCGTCGACGGCTTCCTCGCGGGCCTGTGGCGACTGGAGGAGCGGGCGCTGGTGATCGAGCCCTTCGGCCGGCTCACCAGGGCCCAGCGGGACGAGGTCACCGCCGAGGGGGAGCGGATGCTGCGCGTGATGCACCCGCAGTCGTCGTACGACATCCGCTTCGGCGCCGTACGGGGCTGATCGGCCGACGGCATGGAGAGGGGGCGTTGCGGGCCGCTCGTGGAGGCCCGCAACGCCCCCTGGTATGTCACCTGAGGGTTACTCAGGAGCTGTGCCCGGTTACGAGTTGACCTGCGTCGTGACCAGGTTCGAGAAGGTGGTCAGCCGCGTGTAGACACCCGGGTAACCGGCCTGGGCGCAGCCTTCGCCCCAGGAAGTGATGCCTGCCAGGACGCCCCCGATGAGCAGGGGGCCGCCGCTGTCGCCCTGGCAGGTGTCCACGCCGCCGGAGGTCTTTCCGGCGCACACCATGTCGCTCTGCACGAAGTCGGAGCCGTAGGAGCTCGCGCAGCTGGAGTCGGACACGGTCGGTACGGTCGCGGTGCGCAGCTGGTTGGAGGAGCTGCCGCCGGCGGAGGTGGTGCCCCAGCCGAGGATGCGGGCGGTGGCGCCGGCCGCGTACACCGAGGTCTGGGAGGAGGCGACGTACTTCGCCGCGGTGTACGGCATCGACGTCGACAGCGTCAGCACGGCCACGTCGTCGCCGTTGGTGGCGTCGGTGTAGCTCGGGTGGATCCAGATCTTGCTGACCTTGGCGACCGTGCCGTTGGTGCCGTTGAGGTAGGTGCGGCCACCGACCACACGCACGCCGCTGGTGGTCTCGCCGACCATGCAGTGCGCGGCGGTGACGACCTTGGTGGGCGAGACCAGCGTGCCGCCGCAGAACTGGTTCTGCGAGGCGTCCGTGATCTGCATGACGAACGGGTAGGCGGTCGTCGTGGTCGTGGTACCGCCGACGATCGGCTGGGGCGCGGCGACGGCGGCGGGGGCGGCGAGCAGCGCGGTCGCGGCGGCGGCAGCGGTCGCCGCGGCGACGGCGGCGGCCTTCTTGGCGGCACGGTTGAGCCCGAACATGGGTCTCCTTGGGGAGTTGCCGGTGGGGGGTCGCGCGGGTGGTCGTGAAGCACGGGGACCCTGACGCCGTTGTTCGGATCTCCGTGTGCCCGGCGAGCGGCACGCCCCCAAGCTAGAGCCCGGCACAGGGAGCTCCCAATGAGGGAACCCCCTAAGGGAGTTGGGCAGGGAAAACCCTCGGTCGCGCCCCGTAAACCCAGGTGAGGTCAGGTCGTGCGGCGGCCCGCCGCCAGCCGGACGATGTCCACCCGCGAACGGATCCCCAGCTTCCGGTAGACCCGGGTCAGGGTCGCCTCGACGGTCTTGACGCTGATGAACAGACGGCCCGCGATCTCCCGGTTGGTCGCGCCCTCCATCACGAGCGAGGCGACCTGACGCTCCATCGAGGCGAGACCCTCCAGCGCGTCGAGCGCGACGGGCGGCGCCACGGAGACCGGTTCCGCCGCCGTGGGTCCGGCCGCGACGGCCGCGTCGACCTGCCGCAGCCAGGGCAGCGCCCGGCAGCGCCGGAAGAGCCGGGCGGCCTCGTCGTAGGACGCCGGTTGCGGCGGGGGAGTCCCGCCGGTCCTCGGCAAGCCGGCGGCCTGGGCGCGCAGGCGGGCCAGCGCGAAGGCGGCCCGCGCCTCCTCCAGGCCGTAGCCGAGCCTGCCCAGCCGGTCCTGCACGGACGTCAACCGGACGAGGGCGGCCTCGTGTTCGCCGCGTGCCGCCCGTACCAGCGCCTCGGCCCGGTCGAGCACGGCCAGTACGCTCTCCCGGCCCAGCCGCAGCGCGTGTGCGCGGGTCGTGTCGATGACGTCCTGGGCCTCGCCCGGCTCACCGATGCGGACCAGGGCCTCGGCGAGGTCGCCGTGCCAGCGGCCGCGCGCCGGGTCGTTGATGCCGAGGCCGTGCTCCAGCTCCCGCACCCGGCGCAGCGAACGGACCGTGGCCGCCGGGTCCCCGGCCACCAACTGGGCGTAGCCCAGCGCCGCCAGGGCCCGGGACAGGTACATCTGGTCGCCGTCGACCTCGGCGTGGTCCGCGGCCTCACGCGCGAGCGCCAGCGCCCGGTCCACGTCCCCGGCCGAGGCCTCCGCGAGGGAGGCGAGCATCGCCGAGGCGCCCTCGCCGATCCCGGCGTCCCGGGCCAGCCGCAGGCTCTCGCGGGCCAGGTCCAGGGCCCGGCCGCAGTGCCCGGTGCGCAGCTCCGTGTCGGCGAGGAAGCGCAGGAAGTGCACCTCGCTCTCGACCATGCCGCGCCGCCGCACCTCGCGCAGCAGCGCGGTGATGGTGGCCCGCGCCTCGGGCAGCTGGTCGCTCATGATCAGCCAGCGGAACCGGGCCGAGCCGGCGCCGTTGTGATGGCAGGCCACATACGGGTCCTGGGGTTCCCTCAGCGCCCGTTTGACGGTCGCGGGCGCGCCCGGATGGCCCATCAGGGTCTCGGTGGAGGCCTGAAAGGACAGTGCCATCAGTTCGGTGCGCCGGTCCTCGCCCCGGGCCGCCAGTTCCGCCGCGTGCGCGGCCTCCTGCCGGGCCTCGGCGAAGTCGCCCTCCACGACCAGACCGCGCCAGGCCAGCTGGTAGTGGACCAGGGCGAGCAGCCGCGGGTCGTCGCCCGCGTCGGCCAGGACCTGCGGGAAGACGGCGTCCACCTCGCCGAGCGCCTGCCCGGCCGCCTCGATGACCACCATCCAGGCCCGTACCCGCTCTGCGGCCACGGTGGCCCGGGTCAGCACGTCCCGGGCGATGTCCCGGGCGAGATCGGCCTCACCGGCGGTGATCGCGTCCTCAGCGGCCTGCAGGCGCCGCTCGTCCGGGCCCGGGACGCTGTCCGCCGGGGTGTGCCGGGCCGCGAGCAGCCCGAGCGAGGCGGCCACCGACGGTGCCCCGCGGTCCCGGGCCAGCGCGGCGGCCTCGGCGAGCCGGGCCGCCACCTCCGGGTCGGTGCCCGTGGTCGCCAGGGCCAGGTGCCGGGCCCGCTCGATGGGGTCGGAGGCCGCCGTGGACAGCGCTGCGTGCACGGCCCGCCGCTCCTGCGCCGGGGCCTCCGCGTACAGCGCGGCCGAGATCAGCGGATGCGCGAACCGTACGGCGGGACCCTCCGTCTCGGTCGCCAGCAGCCCGAGCGCCGCCGCCTGCGCGGTCTCGGCCTCGGCGTGCTCCCGGCCGGCCGCGTGCAGCAGCGCCAGCGTGGGTCGGGCACCGGCGCTGGCCACCAGAAGGGTGCGGCGCGCCTCGTCCGACAGCATCTCCAGCCGGTTCAGCACCAGGGCCCGCAGCGAGGTGGGCACGGGCAGCGGCTCGCCGGGCCGGGGCCGGGTGGGGCTCTCCGCCAGGGCGCGGCCCAGTTCCAGCGCGAAGAGGGGGTTGCCGCCGCTGGTGCGGTGGATGTCGCGGATCGTGGAGCGGGACAGGGGCGTGTAGCCGCGGTGGTCGAGCAGCGCCGAAACCTGCGGACGGGACAGCGGGCCCAGCCGGACGGCGAGCGTGTCGGGCGGGGACGCGCGTAGATGGCGGTCGTACTCCTGGCCCTCGGTCCGCACCGCGCACAGCATCTGCACGGGCGTGTCGCCCAGCCGGCGGGCGGCGAAGCCGAGCAGTTCGGCACTGGCGGCATCCAGCCACTGGAGGTCGTCGGCGACGACCAGCACCGGGCCCTTGGCGGCGAGATCACGCAGCGCGGACAGCACGGCGAGGCGCAGCGCGAGCCCGTCGCGCTGGAGGGTGGACTCGCCGCGGCCGGTGAGCGCCGACTCCAGGGCGGTGCGCTGGGCGGCGGGCAGATGCCCGGAGACCTCCTCCAGGACCAGGCCGAACAGGTCGGCCAGCGCCAGGAAGGGCAGGTGGGATTCGGACTCGGTGGCCGAGCAGCGCAACACGGTCCGGGCCGCGCCGCCGTAATCCGTGGCCAGTGCCCGCAGGACCGTCGATTTCCCAATTCCGGCGGGGCCGTGGAGCAGCACACTGCCGCCCCGGCCGAGCTGTTCACGCGCCGACGTGAACAGGTCCTCCCGGCCGATGACCAGGTCGGGGCGGCTCCTGGGAGGCTCCTGGAAGTCCCGTCGCACGGTCACCACTCCCCTCCCTGTGTCGTGTCCTGGCCAATATTAGGCAACGGTGCTTTGAATTTCGGACGGACGGCGTGGTGAGGGAAATAACAACCGACGCCGGCGGGCGAATTCATCGGGCTCCCGAATGCGGCGGAAGACGGCGTCAACGCCCGGTCGGGAACCCTTCGGCATATCGAACAAACCGGCATAACGGAAAACATCCCAAACCTACGGCAACCATCCGGCCCGGCGCGCGGCGACCACGGCCTCGCCCCGGGTCCGGGCCCGCAGCTTCCGCATGGCCGACCGCAGATACCCCTTGACGGTCTCGGGCGTCACACCCAGCCGCTCGGCGGCGACCGCGTTCGTGGCCCCGGCGGCGACACAGGCCAGTACGTCCACCTCGCGGGGTGCGAGCCGGACCCGGGCCGAGGAGGCGGACCCGGCCGTCAGCAGCGCACACGCGTCCAGCAGCTCGTCCCGCAGCCCCGGGTCCGCGATCTTCGGGGCCAGCGCCCGCAGGGCCGTGTGCGCCTCCCGCACCTGCTCCCACCCGGCGCCCGTTCCGCCCCCGGCGGCGAGCGTCCGTGCCTCGTCCCGCACGACCAGGGCCCGCTCCACGTCCCGCGCCGCCTCGACGGCCGCGTCCAGCATGCGGCCGCCCAGCGGCAGGGCCGTCCGCAGCGCCCCGTACAGCACCCCGCGCACCCCGTGCCGTACGACCACCGGCACGGCCAGCACCGAACGCAGCCCCTCCACGGCCACCTGGGCGTCGTACTCGTGGCTGATCTGCCGCGACGCCGAGTAGTCGGTCACCACGCACGGCCGGGCGAGCACCACCGTCTTGCCGCCCAGCCCGTTACCGGAGGTCACCACGAACGACCGCAGGGCGTCCGTCGCCGTGCCGCTCAGTTCGCTGATGCGCATCTGCTGCCCGGCCTCCATCAGGCCGCCGAAGGCGATCGGGAGGCCGGTGGCGCGCCGCAGACGCAGCAGCGCGTTCCGTATCTCGACCGCGTCGGACGCGTCTGCTGTCACCTGTTCGCCCCTTCACTGCGGCTCCCGTGCGGCCGCACCCCCCGTTCGGGGGTAGTGAGACCTGCATCACGGATTACACGATGGCTATGAGCCGCCCGGCAATGGTCCGGCACCCAGGAGGACAGATGACATCGGCGACGGAGGTGTTCCGCAGCGCGCGGAACTTCCTGCTGGAACACCGCGAGGACTATGCCACGGCCTACGACGGCTTCCGCTGGCCACGTCCCGAGTACTTCAACTGGGCGCTCGACTGGTTCGACGAGATCGCGGAGGGCAACGCCCGCACCGCCCTGCACATCGTCGAGGAGGACGGCCGCGAGACCCGGCTGTCCTTCGGGGAGATGTCCGTACGCTCGGACCGGTTCGCCACCTGGCTGCGCGCCCGGGGCGTGCGCGCCGAGGACCGGATCCTCGTCATGCTCGGCAACCAGGCCGAACTGTGGATCACCGCGCTCGCGGCCATGAAACTGCGCGCCGTGGTCATCCCGGCCACCCCGCTGCTCGGGCCCGCCGACCTGCGGGACCGCGTCGACCGCGGCCGGGTCCGGCACGTCATCGCGCGCTCCGAGGACGCCGCCAAGTTCGCCGAGGTCCCCGGCGACTACACGCGCATCGCCGCGGGAGACGCCGGAGCCGTGCCCCAGGGCTGGCTGCCGCTGGAGGACGCGTACGGCGCCCCCGCCGGCTTCACGCCCGACGCCCCGACCCGGTCCGACGACCCGCTGATGCTCTACTTCACCTCGGGCACCACCGACCGGCCCAAACTCGTCGAGCACACCCACACCTCGTACCCCATCGGGCACCTGTCGACCATGTACTGGATCGGCCTCAAGCCCGGTGACGTGCACCTGAACATCTCCTCGCCGGGGTGGGCCAAGCACGCCTGGTCCAATCTCTTCGCCCCGTGGAACGCCGAGGCGACCGTCTTCCTGTACAACTACACGCGTTTCGACGCCGCCCGGCTCATGGCCGAGATGGACCGGGCGGGCGTCACCACCTTCTGCGCCCCGCCGACCGTGTGGCGCATGCTCATCCAGGCCGACCTGACTCAGCTGCGCACCCCGCCGCGTGAGGTCGTCGCCGCCGGCGAGCCGCTCAACCCGGAGGTCATCGAGCAGGTCCGCCGGTCCTGGAACATCACCATCCGGGACGGCTTCGGCCAGACCGAGACGGCCGTACAGGTCGCCAACAGCCCCGGCCAGCCCCTCAAGACCGGCTCGATGGGCCGGCCGAGCCCCGGCTACCGCGTCGAGCTGCTTGACCCCGTCTCGGGCGCTCCGGGCGCGGGCGAGGGGGAGATCGCACTCGACCTGTCGGACCGTCCCGTCGGCCTGATGACCGGCTACCACGGCGACGCGGACCGGACGACGGAGGCGATGGCCGGCGGCTACTACCGCACCGGCGACATCGGCGCCCGCGACGAGGACGGCTACATCACCTACGTCGGCCGTGCGGACGACGTCTTCAAGGCCTCCGACTACAAGATCAGCCCCTTCGAGCTGGAGAGCGCGCTGCTGGAGCACGAGGCGGTGGCGGAGGCGGCGGTCGTACCCGCTCCGGACGACCTGCGTCTCGCCGTGCCCAAGGCGTACGTCGTGCTGGCGGAGGGCTGGGAACCCGGCCCCGACACCGCGAAGGTGCTGTTCGAGCACTCCCGGGAGGCCCTGGCCCCCTACAAGCGCATCCGCCGCCTGGAGTTCGGCGACCTGCCCAAGACCGTCTCCGGCAAGATCCGGCGCATCGAGCTGCGCGAGGCCACGGCGGCCGGCTCGGACGCCGAGTACCGCGAGGAGGACTTCCGGTGACCTCGTACAGTCATGGGACCGGCGAGACGGCTCTGCTCGGCGACACGATCGGGGCCAGCCTGGACCGGGCGGTGGCCGCCTGGCCGGACCGCGAGGCGCTGGTCGACGTCCCGTCCCAGAGGCGCTGGACCTACGCGCAGTTCGGAACCGCCGTCGACGAGTTGGCGTCCGCGCTGCACTCCTTCGGTGTCGCCAAGGGCGACCGGGTGGGCATCTGGGCGGTCAACTGCGCCGAGTGGGTGCTCGTGCAGTACGCCACCGCCCGCATCGGCGCGATCATGGTCAACATCAACCCGGCCTACCGCACCCACGAGGTCGAGTACGTCCTCAACCAGGCCGGTGTGTCCCTGCTGTTCGCCTCCGTCAGCCACAAGGCGAGCGACTACCGGGCGATGGTCGGCCAAGTGCGGAGCAGGTGCCCCGAGTTGCGCGAGGTCGTGTACTTCGGCCACCCGACCTGGGAGGCGCTGCTGGGGCGGGCGACCCCCGACGCCCGGTCCCGGTACGCGGAGCTGTCCTGCGACGACCCGATCAACATCCAGTACACGTCGGGCACGACGGGCTTCCCCAAGGGCGCGACCCTCTCGCATCACAACATCCTCAACAACGGCTACTTCGTGGGTGAGTCGATCGCCTACTCGCAGCAGGACCGCATCTGCATCCCGGTGCCCTTCTACCACTGCTTCGGCATGGTGATGGGCAACCTCGCAGCGACCTCGCACGGCGCCTGCATGGTCATCCCCGCCCCGTCCTTCGACCCGAAGGCCACCCTGGACGCGGTCCAGCAGGAGCGCTGCACCTCGCTCTACGGCGTCCCGACGATGTTCATCGCGGAGCTGAACCTCCCCGACTTCGCGGCCTACGACCTCTCCTCCCTGCGCACCGGCATCATGGCGGGCTCGCCCTGCCCGGTGGAGGTGATGAAGCGGGTGGTCGCCGAGATGCACATGGCGGAGGTCTCCATCTGCTACGGCATGACCGAGACCTCGCCGGTGTCCCTGCAGACCCGGAGGGACGACGATCTGGAGCACCGCACGGGCACCGTGGGCCGGGTCCTGCCGCACATCGAGGTGAAGATCGTCGACCCGGCGACGGGCGTGACGCAACCCCGTGGCACCGCGGGCGAGTTGTGCACCCGCGGCTACAGCGTGATGCTCGGCTACTGGAACGAGCCGGAGAAGACCGCCGAGGCCATCGACGCCGGCCGCTGGATGCACACCGGCGACCTCGCCGTGATGCGCGACGACGACTACGTCGAGATCGTCGGCCGCATCAAGGACATGATCATCCGGGGCGGGGAGAACATCTACCCCCGCGAGATCGAGGAGTTCCTCTACGCCCACCCCAAGATCCAGGACGTCCAGGTCGTGGGCGTCCCGCACGAGCGCTACGGCGAGGAGGTCATGGCCTGCGTCATCGCCCGCGACCCGGACGACCCGCCGACGCTGGAGGACCTACGGGCCTTCTGCGAGGGGCGGTTGGCGCACTACAAGGTCCCGAGCCGGTTGCGGATCCTCGACTCCTTCCCGATGACGGTGTCCGGGAAGGTACGCAAGGTGGAGCTGCGGGAGAGGTTCTCGGACGGGCAGAGGTAGAAGAGCTCGGGGTCCCCTTCGTCCAGGCCGTGGACCAGGCCGGCCGGTCGCCAGCCGGCCCTCAGCAACAGCTGCTGCATGGGCTGGTTGGAGACGTTGGCCGAGGTGAACAGCTTGGGAGTGCTGCACGCGGCCTCGACAGCCGTCAGGAGCAGCGTGGCCACTCCCTGCCGGCGTGCGCCGGGCGCGACCGACAGCAGGGTGAGGAAGCCCTGGTCGAAGAAGGTGTACTCCAGCACGCCGTAGCCCAGGGGTCCGCGCGGGTCCTCGGCGAGCAGGGCCAGCCCCTGTGCGCACCAGCGCCGGATGCTCGCGCGGCGCGCCTGCTCACCCGCTGCCGCGATCGGGTCCGTCTCGGCCAGTGCGGTCCAGTCGGCCGGCTCGGCGCGGCGCAGTACGAGTGCGTCGGGTTCGATGTCGCCCATGGGGCGCATCGTGGCAGCGGAGTGCCCGGACCCGCATCCGAATTGTGTGCGGCTTGGCCGGTCACAACGGCGCGCGCATGAACACCCGTGGCCAGCGGTCGAGGCCGAGCTCGGCCTCCGTGGCGCGGATCTCGCGCAGCCCGGAGGTGAGGTCCCGCTCGGCCAAGCTCTGGAAGCCGAGGCGGGCGTAGTAGGGGGCGTTCCACGGGACCCCCGCGAAGGTGGTCAGGGTCAGGGCGGTCAGGCCCTCCTCGCGGGCGCGGTCGGCGGCGTACGCGAGAAGGCCCCGGCCCACGCCATGGCGCGCCGCGCGCGGGTGGACCGAGACCTGCTCGATGTGCAGCGCGCCGTCCACGGGGTCGGCGAGGAGGTACGCGACCGGCCGGTCCCGCTCGTCCACCGCGACCCAGCAGCGGCCCGCCCGGCGGTAGCGCTCCAGTGCGTCGAGCCCCGGCGGCTCGTCGTCGGCGATCTCCGGCATGCCGAGGTCGCGGAAGGGAGCACCGGCGGCACGCTCGATGTCCTGGAGGGCGGGGAGTTCGGCGGGGGTGGCGGGGCGGATGCGGGTCTGCATGCGGCGAGTATGGGCGCGGTGACGTGGTCAGGTCGCCCGGTTCCCGGTGCCGGTGGTGTCCAGCGCGTCGGCCGGGGCGTGCACCGGGCGTGGTGTGCCCGTGAGGTCGGGGACGAACAGGGGGACTCCGAGGGCGTCTGCGCGCGCCCGGGCGTCGTTCGCGTACCCGGCGAGGGAGAAGTAGAGGCAGTCGGCGGACTCCGTCATGGCCGTCAGCCACAGGCACTCCACGTCCCGCAGCGTCGCCGGGCGCACGGCCGGGTCGACCTGCGCGAGGACGCCGCGGGTGGCGAGGCCGATGCCGGACGGCGGACGCTGGTCCGCCCGGCGTACGTCCTGTCCGCCCCTTGCCATCTCTTGACGGCCTTCGTCCACCCCGCATACATTCATTCCAGATAGTAGAAAAGAGTTTCCACAATACGGAAGAGCTCACCGCGGGGCGCGACGGGAGTGCGAATCCGACAGCCGAAGCAGGAGTACTCGATGGCTCGAATGACCGCTGCCCGCGCGGCAGTTGAGATCCTCAAGCGCGAGGGCGTGACAGACGCGTTCGGTGTCCCGGGCGCGGCGATCAACCCCTTCTACGCGGCACTCAAGGCCTCCGGCGGCATCGCCCACACCCTCGCCCGGCATGTCGAGGGCGCCTCGCACATGGCCGAGGGCTACACCCGTACCCACCCGGGCAACATCGGCGTCTGCGTCGGCACCTCCGGCCCGGCCGGCACCGACATGATCACGGGCCTGTACTCCGCGACCGGCGACTCCATCCCGATCCTGTGCATCACCGGCCAGGCCCCGACCGCCGTGATCCACAAGGAGGACTTCCAGGCCGTCGACATCGCCTCCATCGCCAAGCCGGTCACGAAGATGGCCGTGACCGTCCTGGAGGCCGCGCAGGTCCCCGGCGTCTTCCAGCAGGCCTTCCATCTGATGCGCTCCGCCCGGCCCGGGCCGGTCCTCATCGACCTGCCGATCGACGTCCAGCTCACGGAGATCGAGTTCGACCCGGAGACGTACGAGCCGCTCCCGGTCTACAAGCCCGCCGCGAGCCGCGCCCAGATCGAGAAGGCGATCGGGATGCTGAACGCCGCCGAGCGGCCGCTGATCGTCGCCGGCGGCGGTGTCATCAACGCCGATGCCGCCGAACTGCTCGTCGAG
This sequence comes from uncultured Actinomycetota bacterium, assembly GCA_963798065.1. Classification (GTDB taxonomy): domain Bacteria; phylum Actinomycetota; class Actinomycetes; order Streptomycetales; family Streptomycetaceae; genus Streptomyces. The sequence goes on from CAWCSC010000004.1 coordinate 248,379, forward strand.
TTCGCCGAGTTGACCGGCACTCCGGTGGTCCCCACCCTCATGGGCTGGGGTGTCCTGCCCGACGACCACGAGCTGAACGCCGGCATGGTCGGCCTGCAGACCTCACACCGCTACGGCAACGCGACCTTCCTGGAGTCCGACTTCGTCCTCGGCATCGGCAACCGCTGGGCCAACCGCCACACCGGCAAACTCGACGTCTACACGGCCGGGCGCACGTTCGTCCACGTCGACATCGAGCCCACCCAGATCGGCAGGATCTTCGCCCCCGACTACGGCATCGCCTCCGACGCCAAGGCCGCCCTGGAGCTGTTCGTCGAGGTGGCACGGGAGCTGAAGGCGGCGGGCGGGCTGCCCGACCGCTCCGCCTGGGCCGACGCCGCGCAGGAGAAGAAGGCCGCGCTCCAGCGCCGTACGCACTTCGACGACATCCCGATCAAGCCGCAGCGCGTCTACGAGGAGATGAACAAGGCCTTCGGCCCGGAGACCCGCTATGTCTCCACCATCGGCCTCTCGCAGATCGCCGGCGCCCAGATGCTCCACGTGTACCGGCCCCGCCACTGGATCAACTGCGGCCAGGCCGGCCCGCTCGGCTGGACCATCCCGGCCGCGCTCGGCGTCGCCAAGGCCGACCCGGAGGCGTCCGTCGTGGCGCTCTCCGGTGACTACGACTTCCAGTTCATGCTCGAGGAACTGGCCGTCGGCGCGCAGCACAAGATCCCGTATGTCCATGTCCTCGTCAACAACTCCTACCTGGGCCTGATCCGCCAGGCACAGCGGGCGTTCGACATCGACTTCCAGGTCAACCTGGAGTTTGAGAACATCAACGCTCCGGAGCTCGGCGTCTACGGCGTCGACCACGTCAAGGTCGCCGAGGGCCTCGGCTGCAAGGCGATCCGCGTCACCGACCCCGCCGAGCTGGGCGCCGCCTTCGAGCAGGCCAAGAAGCTCGCCGCGCAGTACCGGGTCCCGGTCGTCGTCGAGGCGATCCTGGAGCGCGTCACCAACATCGCCATGTCGACGACCAACGACATCGGCAACGTCGTGGAGTTCGAGGAGATCGCCACCGAGCCCGGCCACGCGCCGACCTCGATCAAGCCGCTGAAGGTCTGACAGGCGACGACGAGAGGGGCGGTCCGTCCGGGTGGACGGGCCGCCCCTCACGCATGGCCGGGCGTGTTCGGCCCCGCGGTCAGTCCCCTCCGCCTCCACCTCCGCCCCCGCCGCAGTAGAAGTGGCCCCCACCGCCCCCGCCCGTACCCCGCGGTGAGTGCTTGAGGAGGCTCTTGCCGCCCACCTCGGCCCGGCGGATCAGGCCCGCCCGCAGGGCGAAGCGCGGCACCAGCAGATGCAGGGCCGCCTCGCCGTGCAGGGCGACGGCCAGCAATCGGTCGTGGTCGGTCAGGCCGCGCCTGCTCGCGGGCAAGGGGTGGCTCTGCCGCAGGTCCCGTACATGGCGGCGGGCCGCGCGCGTCGGGCCGAGCAGCGGGTAGCGCAGCAGCCCGGCCTCCGCCAGGGGGATGCGCATGAGGGCCACCGCGAGCCGGATGTCCGGGTCCTTCACCAGCGTCCGGAGGCCGGTGGGCTCGCGCAGGGACGTGTGCACCGCCTGCGCCAAGGGGGACGGCGGCGGTTCCCCGGCCGCGGCGTCCGCGACGCCCTGCCGCATCGTGCCCGGCCGGTCGGCCTCCACCAGATTCCGCAGATGCAGGTCCACCACGGCGACGGTGACGGCGGCCCGTGGGCCGTCCCCCAGCAGTGCGATCTCGTGCGGCTCCAGCCGGACCGCCGTACCGTCGCTCATGGCTTCACCCCCGTGACGGGGCTCGCCGCCCCCGTGCCGACGGGCCCCGTGTGTCGAGAATGTGCCCGGCCCCGGGGGCGGTTGAAGCCCCCAGGGCCGGGTTCAGAGGTTGATTTGAGGGTTCCGTACGGGGCGTACGACCGGTGGCGTAGGCGTGTTCACGCCTCGTGGTGCTCCGACAGCCCCGGCCAGTCGTCCGGGCCGCCGCCCTGCCACTCGACGAGGTCGCTCTCCGCGAGATCGGTGACGTACAGGTCGGCCAGCCGCAGGATCTCGGCGACGTCGTCGGCGTGCGTGGCGACGCCCAGGGGCTCCTCGCCCAGGGTGACCCGGCGGGATCCGTCCAGGGCGGGGGAGTGGACCACGACATGGGGATGCTCGGTTGGTTGTGCCATGCCTTCAGGCTGCTGCGGCCTGGACGCATCCGCACGTCGGAGAGGCTGGCCGTCCGACGGCGCGAGGCTGGGCGCGACAGGACATTCGCGCCGCCGGACGGGGTCTGGGAGGGGTGGAGCAGGTGTGTACCGGGACCGCGGCGGTGCGACGGAGCCCGGAGCGGCTTCCCTCGGGTCGAGAAGCCGCTCCCGGTCCTTGACCACCGCACTGGCTCGCAGCCGCCGCGGTCCGCGCCCTGCCCGCGTCCGTGCCCGGGGCGACCACCCCTCATCCGGGGCGCCCCGAGCGGTCGGACGCGGTCAGGGAGTTCAGTCCTCGCGCAGGGCGTGTACCGCTTCCGCCACGCGCTGCCCGTACGTGGACTCGGCGGCGTGGAAGTGCGCGAGGTTCTGCTCGGTCACGTCGTCGAGGGAGACCTGGGAGAGGCCGCCGGCGACGTTCGCGACCAGACGGGACTTCTCCTCTGCGGACCTCAGCCGGTACAGCTCGCCGGCCTGGAAGAAGTCGTCGTCCTTGGTGTGCAGGGGCGCCGGGGGGCCGGCGCGTTGAAGCGGTGGGCATGGCTGGACCGGGCGGCGCCGCCCCTTTGGGCGCGACAGGACAGATGTCAGCGGCGGCGCCGCCCGGGGTACGGGGACCCCCGGGGCTACGGGGGTCAGAGCTGCGCGCCGGACAGCCGCTCCACGGCCCGCAGCAGCGCCGAGTGGTCCAGGCCGCCGTCGCCCTGCGCGCGCAGGCTCGCGACCAGCTGGGCGACCACGGCACCGACGGGCAGGGCCGCGCCGACATTGCGGGCGGCGTCCGTGACGATGCCCATGTCCTTGTGGTGCAGGTCGATGCGGAAGCCCGGCTGGAAGTCCCGGCCGAGGAAGTTGTCCTTCTTGCGGGTCAGCACGGTCGAGCCGGCGAGCCCGCCGTTCAGGACGTCCAGGGCCGCCTTCAGGTCCACGCCGGACTTCTCCAGGAAGACCACGGCCTCGGCGCACGCCTGGATGTTCACGGCGACGATCAGCTGGTTGGCGGCCTTCACGGTCTGGCCGGAGCCGTGCGGGCCGCACAGCACGATGGTCTTGCCGAGTGCCTCGAGGATCGGCTTCGCGGTGTCGAAGTCGGCCTGCTCGCCGCCGACCATGATGGACAGCACGGCCTCGATCGCACCGGCCTCGCCGCCGGACACCGGGGCGTCCAGGACGCGGATGCCCTTGTCCTTCGCGGCCTTCGCCAGGTCGACCGAGGTCTGCGGCGTGATCGAGGACATGTCGATCAGCAGGGCGCCCGGCCTGGCGTTCTCCAGGATGCCGTCGGGGCCGTAGGAGATGGCCTCGACCTGGGGGGAGGCCGGGACCATCGTGATGACGACGTCGGCGTCCTTCACCGCCTCGGCGATGGAGGGGGCGGCGGTGCCGCCCGCCGCCGCGAGACGGTCCAGCTTGTCCTGCTCCAGGGTGAAGCCGCTGACGTCGTAGCCCGCCTTGATCAGGTTCTCGGACATGGGGGAGCCCATGATGCCGAGGCCGATCCAGGCGACCTTGGGAAGTGCGGTGCTCATGATGGGTGCCTTTCGGTGCGAGGGTCAGCGGGGCAGCCAGTCGAAGGCCTCGGCGCTCGGGCGGTCGCCCGGCTTGTACTCGAGGCCGACCCAGCCGTCGTAGCCCGCCTTCCGCAGCTGGTCGAGGAGGTCTTCGAGGGGGAGTGAGCCCGTCCCGGGGGCGCCGCGGCCGGGGTTGTCGGCGATCTGGACGTGACCGGTCTTCGCGGCGTACCGCTCGATCACCGACGGGAGGTCCTCGCCGTTCATGGACAGGTGGTAGAGGTCCATCAGGAACCGGGCGTTGCCCAGGCCCGTCGCCTCGTTGACCTTGTCGACGACGTCCACGGCCGCCGGGGCGGACACAAGCGGGTACAGCGGTGACTCGGGCTGGTTCAGCGCCTCGATCAGCAGAACCGCGCCGATCCGTTCCGCGGCCCGGGCCGCGAGGGTCAGGTTCTCCAGCGCCAGCGCGTCCTGCTCGGCCGGGTCCACGCCCTCGACGCGGTTGCCGTACAGGGCGTTGAGGGCCGTGCAGCCCAGGGAGGCGGCGAAGTCGGCGGCCACGTCGATGTTGGCGCGGAACCGAGCCGACTCCTCGCCGGGGGTCGACAGGGCGCCGCGGTCCGGGCCCGGGAGCTGCCCGGCGTAGAAGTTCAGGCCGGTGAGCCGGACGCCCGCGTCCTCGATCGCCCGCTTCAGGGCGTCGAGCTCGGACCGCTCCGGGACGGGCGAGTCGATCCAGGGCCACCACAGCTCGACCGCGGTGAAGCCGGCCGCGGCGGCGGCAGCGGGACGCTCCAGGAGGGGGAGCTCCGTGAAGAGGATCGACAGGTTGACGTTGAAGCGCTGGTCTGCGAATCCCATCGGGTCGGCGCTCCCTTCCTTGTCTTCCGACGTGCCTTCCAGAAGTTATTCCATATTGCGGAATCATGTTTCTGCTTAACGGAAGATTGCCCGTGGCGTCCGAGGGCTGTCAAGAGGGGCTGCCGTAAGTCCGTCCCGCCCTGCGGGATCGACGATCTTGCTTGCCGCGACTGTGGGTAGGCGGGGCCCGCGCACTGCCACACCGAGGAACGGAGCCACCCCAGTGCTGACAGCGCTTCCCCTCGCAGAGCCAGACCGGGGAGCAGGCATAGAGCCGGCCGCCCCATGGTCGGGCTGGGTCCAGGACCACACAGAGGCACTCATCGGGATTCCACTGCGGATCGCGCTCATCATCGCGGTCCTGGCCGTGGTCCGCTGGGTGGCCAAGCGGGCCATCACCCGGGTCGTGCGGCATGTACTCGAACCTGCCGGTGGTGACGGCGATGCCCCGCCGTCACGGTCACCGGGCCGGGGCCTGGTCGTCCTGCACCGCGACCGGTCACTCGGCCGGCAGCGGCGCGAGCAGCGCGCCCGCACCATCGGTTCGGTGCTCAGCAGCGCGGTGACGATCATCCTGTCGCTGGTCGGGGTCGCCATGGGGCGATCGGATTCGGCGCCCAGAGCCTGGTCGCCGACTATCTGTCCGGTCTGCTGATCATGGTCGAGGATCAGTACGGCGTGGGCGACTCGGTCGATCTCGGCGAGGCCGTCGGCGAAGTGGAACACGTCGGCCTTCGGCTGACGCATGTGCGTGACCTCAACGGGGCCTCTGGCACATCCGCAACGGCGAGATCCTGCGCGTGCGCAACGACAGCCAGGACTGGGCCCGTGCCGTCCTGGACGTCGCCGTGGCCTACGACGCCAACCTCGACACCGTGTACCGCGTACTGGAGGAGGCCGGTCAGGGCCTTCGTCAGGAACCGGCCTTCGCCGACCTCCTGCTGGAGGACCCCGCGGTGTGGGGCGTGCAGTCGCTGGACGCCGACGGCGTCATCGTGCGCATCGCCGTCAAGACCACTCCGCTGCAGCAGTGGGCCGTCACCCGCGAACTGCGCCGCCGGGTCAAGGACGCGCTCGACGAGGCCGGCATCGACATCCCCTTCCCCCAGCGCGCCCCCCAGGTCATGCCTTCGACAGGGGGACACAGCCATGCCGGGCCCGGAGGCCAGCGGCCCTCTTGCAGGACCGCGGAAAACATAACGGGGGGGGGCGGCGTGTGATGCTGCCGATCGAGCCGGTGCGGGTGCCGAGGGTCGTGGAGTGGAGCCGTTCCGTCCACGGGTGCTGCCCCGAGGGTGCCGGGTGAAGGGTCGGCAGGCCTCTCAGTAGGCGCCCTGCCGTGATCTCTCAGTCTTCGGTCCACCCGTGGTTCTTTCCGAACTGGAGCAGCCCGCGACGAACCTGGAGGATCTGTTCCCCGGTCAGTGAGGGGGCCGCGGAGAGCAGGACCTCGGTGACCTCGTGGAGGTACTCGTTCGCGGTGAGCACGTCGCACAGTGAATCGTCGCCGTCCAGTTGCCTGACGGGCCCCGCGAGGGATCCCGCGGCGACGTCCCGCGGCTTGCCGTTGGCTCCCGCGGCCGGCCTCACAGCCGAGGCCTTCGGCCCGCGGTCTCCCTCCGCGACCTCGAATTCGACGACGAGGCCCGGATGCAACTGGTGCTCCGGCATCCTCAAGTCGTTGACGTGCAGGAAGACGTCCTCATCACCATCGTCCGGAGCGATGAACCCATAACCCCGCGCACTGTCGAACCGCACCACACGACCAGCAACCATGCCAGCAACTCCCAAAAGAAACCCAACGATATCGGGACCAGCGCCCGAATCAACACCAGCGCAGAAGGCTACGTCAGCAACACCCCACAGGGCGAGCGGCTGGATGGTGCCGGGCCCCGGGCGCGGGGAGGAAAGCATGACCGAAGACCGCAGCGCCGATGCTCGCGGAGACCGCGATGTGTCGCCTCCTGCCGGGCCATATCGTCATTCGTCTCGAGTTCTTTCAGTTGACGCTGGTTCTTGCTGTTAATGCTGCCTTTTCGATATCCCGAGGCGATAACTCGGACCCGTGAGGCACCCGCGCGGCGGAAGCCCGGCATCGTCGATCACATGGTGCGGTCCCCGGGCTCGGCGCCGGCTGCCATGCGGCAGTGTGTGGCGGACTGGGGCATCGAGTCGATCCAGCGCAACATCCTCAGGTCCGTGGCGGACTGCCGCAGTGAGGGCCTGGAGTTCGTGCTGGAGCTGGAGGACGCGGTTCGGTGGACTCCGTAGGTTCTGGGGGCGGTCTACGACGTCCCACCGATACCTCTGCGCCGTGATCTGCCACCGGCCAACCGGCTCACCGACTGCCGTGCGGGCTGCGGCGGACCGAGGGGTGTCGGTCCGCCGCAGCCCGCGGTGTCGAAGGCGTGCCTAGTCCTGGTCCGCTAGTCCTCACACGTTCCTTGGCACTTGTACGCCCAGAGAGTGCCGCAGCCCCTGTTGCACTTACACCAGCAATTGTCGCAGTAGGCACACTGCACGCAGTTCCCCCTGTCGCAGTAGTCGGAGGACTGGGCGCACGTGCAGTCCGACGCGGCCAGCTCCGCCGAAGTGGGAGCGGGGCCGAGCGTTGCCAGCAGCGCTCCTGCCTCAGCTTTGCCGAAGGCGGCGATAGCGCGATCGCGAAGATCCTGCGCCTGCTGGTCCAGCTGGGGAGTCAGCCCTTCGTTGAAGGTGGCTTCCCGACGGGCCAGTTTTATGGCCCTGTTGATGACGTCAACTTGGTCGGCCGTCAGGTCGGGGTGGGCAGAACGGTAGGCCTGCAGATGATCCACCCACATGTTGCTGCGCACTGACGGGGCGAGTTCGGTGTAGATCGCCCTGCGGTATGTCACGTCATGACGGGTGAACGCGGCATAGTTCTGCGGGAGGTTGGCCTTGTTCGCCTGGACCCACTTCTGGGCCTCAGTCAGCTCCTTGGCGGCGGCCGGAGACGCGTTCGCGGCGAACAGGGCTGCGACCGCACCCGCGCCGGCCAGGCGCAGGAACTGTCCACGCCCCATCCCCGACGAGCCGCCCTTGTCCGCCGGTGCGGCCGTTCCCTTGCGCAGCGCGCCCAGCGCGGCCAGGAGTCGCAGCGTGGTGCTCGGGCCCAGCAGCCTGGGCAGCCGTGCCGCAAGGGCGAACCCGGTCCAGGCGCGTACCCTGCCGCCCTCTTCGACGCTGATCAGGGTCGGGGCGAAGGGGGCGTTGTCGCCCAGGGCCTGCGTGCGCCAGGCCGTCACCTCGGGATCGGACAGAGGCTTGATGTCGAGCTTGTCGCCACTGGACTGCTGGACCTGCTGTGCGACCTTGCTGCACTTGCAGCATGAAGCGTCGAACGCCAGAATCCACTGGCCGGCTGGCTGAGAAGTCATCGCTTGTCCTTATTAGTACGGATCACAACTTTCGTCCGCAGTGCTAGTTGGTGCACTCTCCGTTGCATGTCTGCACCCAGAGATGGCCGCAACCCCTGTGGCACGTACAGCAGGCACCGCAGTTATCGCATTTCACACAGTTGCCCGAATCGCAGTAGTCGTTCGGCCAGTTGCAGTCGCATTCGGCCAGGACGCCCTTCGCTGCTTTGGGAGCGGCAGCGGGAGCCGGGCCGAGCGTTGCCAGCAGTGCCCCTGCCTCCGCCTTGCCGAAGGCGGCGATGGCGGGGTCCCGCAGAGCCTGCAACTGCTGCTCGAGCTCGGGAGTCGGCTCGCCGCTGAACGTGGACTCCTGACGCGCCAGTTCGACGGTCCGGTCGATGATCTCAACCTGGTCGGCCGACAGATCGGGGTGAGCGGCACGGTAGGCCTTGAGGTGGTCCACCCACATGTTGCTGCGCACCGACGGGCTGAGTTCGGCGTAGATCGCCTTCCGGTGCGCCATGTCGTACCGCGCGAAGGTGCTGTAGGTCTGCGGGAGCTTGGCCTTGTTCGCCTGGACCCACTTCTGAGCCTCAGTCAGCTCCTTGGCGGCGGCCGGAGACGCGTTCGCGGCGAACAGGGCTGCGACCGCACCCGCGCCGGCCAGGCGCAGGAACTGTCCACGCCCCATTCCCGAGCCACCGTTGTCCGCCGGTGCGGCCGTTCCCTTGCGCACCGCGCCGAGTGCGGCCATCAATCGCAGCGTGGAGCGGGGACCGAGTAGCGTGGCCATCCGTGCCGCCATGGCGAACCCGGTCCAGGCTCGCGCCTTGCCGCCCTCTTCCAGCCTGATCAGGGTCGGGGCGAAGGGGGCGTTGTCGCCCAGGGCCTGCGTGCGCCAGGCCGTCACCTCGGGATCGGACAGAGGCTTGATGTCGAGCTTGTCGCCACTGGACTGCTGGACCTGCTGTGCGACCTTGCTGCACTTGCAGCATGAAGCGTCGAACGCCAGAATCCACTGGCCGGCTGGCTGAGAAATCATTGCTTGCCTTTCTCGGTGGAGATCGTGCCTTTCCTGGAGGAGCTGGCACGCACGCCGTGCACACGTTTATCCGCAGATGCCCCTCGCCCCGGATGCAGTTGCCGGGTGCTCTGGGCGGCGGTTTGCCGGGGGCTGGAGGGGAAGATCCCCATAATTCGTGCATGATGGCGGCACGTGCGCAGTTAGGCCTGTTCCGTGTGTGTACGGGTGTCAGCTCGCTCTGTTGACTGCACCATTCCATGTTGACGTGCCTCCGTCAACACTCTCTGTTATGCATTTCTCGCCCTACCCGTGCCGGGCGAAGGACGGTACGAGGACGGGCCAAGGCACGATCGAGGACTGTGCGTCATAGCCTGCTCGGGTTCATGGAATAGGGAACGAACCGGACCACGCGACACGGTCCGCGCAATTTCCGAGACTTGCGGGGGTGCCGGCATGAACTCACAGCGATGCCGCTTGGTCGTGCGGAGCGATTCCGCGCGACTTCTTACACTGAGTTGATCAATAGCTGGTGCGCGAGGGAGTGTCTGTAGGTCCTGCAGGGAGCGGCAAGGGTCATGGGCCTGCATCGCCAGCTCAGCTCGAGGGTCGAACGCCGGGCATCAGGAGGTACCAGTGAACTTGTAGTCGAGCTGCGCCAGCATGGTCACGTTGTCGCTGAGAGCCCAGTGTTCGACGATGATTCCGTCCTGCACCCGGTTCATGTTCATCGTCATCATCTCGAAGGTCTTTCCCGTCGGCGGCATTCCCATGAAATCCAGAGTGTGGGTGCCCCGGACCACGGACCTGGTGGCCACCACGCCCCCGGTCTCGACGATTTCCTCCAGGGTGGAATGGAGATCGGGAAAGGACGCCCGGGTGAGCTGCCACACGCCCAGCAAGCCCTCCCGGTCGCGCGGCGTGCCCGGGGGGTGCTCGGCGTCGCTCGACGTCCCCGCGAGATGGGCGACGACATCGGGTGAGATGAGTTCCCGCAGCCTTTCCGTATCGCCGGCGTTGAACGCCTTGTTGAGGTTGATGGCTATCTCCGAGAGGTGCCCCATGGTGAATCCGTCCCGTCTGAGGAAGGTCTGCGGCCGAGTCGCTGATCCCGGCAACTTATCTGCCGCGGCGGCAATGCGGCAACCCGTATTCCGTACGAGTTTCAGGGATGATTTTAGGGGTTACCAAGGGATGACTGAACCCGGTGCCGGTCCCTTAGCGTGTCCGTGGGAAACGGCGGAATTGTCCGGCACGAATGCGAGGGACCGCGTCAGTGGATTTCGACCTCACCGATGAACAGCGATGTCGCTACGACCGTGTCTCCGCCGAAGTCACGCAGCAGCTGGGCGGGCCCGGCACGCCGTCGGAGCTGCCCTTCACCCGCACGCAGTGGAAAAGCGCGGCGCAGATCGGGCTCACGGGGCTGTGCGTGCCCGCCGAGTACGGCGGGGGCGGTCTCGGAGCCCTGGACACCGCGCTGTGCCTCCAGGCGTTCGGCCGGGCCTGCCCCAACACCGGGCTGGTGTTCGCCGTGGCCGCTCACCTGCTGGCCTGCGCTGTTCCGATTCGCGACTTCGCCGACGGCGACGTCCGGGGTGAACTGCTGTCCGGACTGGCGTCCGGCGAGCTGATCGCGGCGAACGCCATGACGGAGGACGAGGCCGGCTCCGACCTCTCCCGTCTCGGCGTGACCGCCGAGCAGGAGCCCGGGGGCTATGTGCTGCACGGCGACAAGTCGTTCGCGAGCAACGCCCCCGCCGCCGACGTGTTCGTCACCTACGCCACGACCGCCCCCGCCGCCGGCTTCCTCGGAATCACGGCATTCGCGGTGCCAAGAACCGCTCCCGGAGTCGCCACCGGTGAGCCCTTCGAGAAGATGGGCCTCGGCGGTTGCCCGGCCGGGCGAGTGCTCTTCCGGCACTGCCGGGTGCCCGAGACCCACCGGCTGGGCCGGGAGGGGCAGGGCACGGCCGTCTTCCAGCACTCGATGGCGTGGGAACGCGGCTGCCTGTTCGCCGTCTACCTGGGCCTGATGGAGCGTCAACTACAGCAGTGCGTCGAACGAGCGCGCGCCCGGCGCCAGTTCGGCCGTCCCATCGGCGAGTTCCAGGCCGTCTCGCACCGCATCGCCGGAATGAAGCAACGGCTCGAGAGTGCCCGCCTGCTGCTGTACCGCGCCTGCTGGCTCCTCGACGGAGGCCGTGACCACAACGAGGCGGTCGCCCTGTCCAAGATCGCCGTTTCCGAGGCCGCCGTGGCCAACAGCCTCGACGCCATCCAGGTCTTCGGGGGCGACGGATACCTCAGGTCCGCGGGGATCGAACAGCACCTCAGGGACTCCGTACCCGGCGGGATCTTCTCCGGCGCCACCGACATCCAGCGGGAAGTCGTCGCGAGAGGGCTCGGCCTGTGAACCGTACGAGCCAACGGCACAGCCCGAGTCGCCCCCGCCTGGGGGCCGCCGAAGGGACGGTCCTGCCATGAGCCTGCACCGGCTGGCCATCGACTCCGCCGCCAGGGAACCCGACCGGCCGGCCGTGGCCGGGCCCACCGGCGACCTGTGCTATGCCGAACTCGACTACGCAGCCAACGCCCTTGCCCACCGGCTGCGCGCGATGGGAGTCGCTGCCGGGGACCGCGTCGCGCTGTGGGCCGACAAGTCCCCGGACTTCGTGGTGGCCATGCAGGCGGTGCTGCGGCTCGGCGCCGCCTACGTGCCCGCCGACGGCGCCGTGCCCGTGGCCCGCGTCGCCGCCATGGCACGTGACTGCACGGCCGCCGCCGTCCTCACCTCTGCCGACCGGCTCGCCGGGCTCCGGGACGCTCTCGGCTCCCCGCTGCCCAGCGCCGACCTGGCGCAGGAACCGGACCCCGAGGCCGCCCCGGTGGACGCGGAGGTCGCACCCGACGACCTCGCCTACATCCTCTACACCTCGGGCTCGACCGGCGCCCCCAAAGGGGTCTGCATCAGCCACGGGAACGCACGCGCGTTCGTCGACTGGGCCGTCAAGGAGCTTGGCCCCGGGCCACAGGACCGCTTCGCCAACCACGCGCCGTTCACCTTCGACCTGTCCGTCCTCGACTTGTACGCGGCGTTCGCCGTCGGCGCCTCGGTCCACCTCATACCCTCCGAACTCGCCTACGCCCCCGCGCAGCTGGCGGAACTGATCCACCAGTGGCGGATCACCGTGTGGTACTCGGTGCCGTCCGCTCTGACGCTGCTGGTGCGAGACGGCGCACTGCTCGACCGCCCTGCCCCCGAAGCGCTGCGCGCGGTGCTGTTCGCGGGCGAGCCGTTCCCGCTGCCGCAGGTGCGCGCACTCGCGCGCTGGACCGGCGCACGCCTGCTCAACCTCTACGGTCCCACTGAGACAAATGTGTGCCTCCGTCACGAGGTCGGGCCCGCCGACGTGGAAAACGACCGGCCCTTGCCGATCGGCACCCCCGTGAGCGGCGACCACGCGTGGGCCGAGACCCCCGACGGCCGGCCGGCCGCTGTGGGGGAGGTGGGCGAACTGCTCGTGGAGGGTCCCACGGTGATGCTCGGCTACTGGGGTGTGCAACCGCACCAGGGGCCCTACCGCACCGGAGACCTTGTCCGGCGGCTTCCCGACGGCTCGTTCGAGTACCTCGGCCGTCGCGACCACATGGTCAAGGTGCGCGGACACCGTGTCGAGCCGACCGAAGTAGAGACGGTGCTCGCCCTGCACGACGACGTGGCGGAGGCCGCCGTCGTCGTCGCGGGCAGCGGCATGGACGCCCGGCTGGTGGCGTACGTCGTCCCGGCGCGAGGCCGCGAGGTGGGGGTTCTGGGACTCAGGCGGCACGCGGCACAGCGACTGCCCCGCTACATGCTCGCCGACGAGATCCACTTCCTTCCCCAACTGCCCCGCAACCGCAACGGAAAGACCGACCGCGCCGCCCTCACGGAGGCGGCGCGCGCCGAGCCCGTCGTGTCCCACCCCACTGAGCAGCCGCACGCGAGCGGAAGGTGACGTCATGCCTGACCAGGAGATGACCAAGCGAATCGCGGAGTACATCCGCGAGAAGTTTCTCGGCGGAGACCCGCAGGGCGAGCTGCAGGACACCTCACCGCTGCTGGAGTGGGGAGTCCTCAACTCGCTCAGAGTCGCGCAACTGATCGGCTTCGTGCGCGAGGAGTTCGGCGTCGTCGTCCCGCCCCGTGAGATCCACGCGGACAACCTCAGGGACGTGCGCAGCATCACCGCGATGGTCGCCCGCCTGGCCTGACCAGGCGGGCCGTACTCCGCCCGGGCAAGTAAGAGCGAAAGGCGTTTCAGGACCATGGTCGCCAGCACGGACGTGACCTCCCGCCATGCCGAGCCCATCGCGGTCGTCGGCATGGGATGCCGCCTGCCCGGCGGCGTGCGGGACCTCGGCTCTCTCGGCAGCGTGCTCAGGTCGGGCACCGACGTCCTTCGGCCGGTTCCGGAGGACCGCTGGGCACGTGAGCTGCACGACCCCGAGCCGGAGCGGCCGGGCACCATCACCAACCACTCCGGCTCGTTCCTGGACGACATCGACCGCTTCGACCCGGCGTACTTCGGGATCACGCCGCGCGAGGCCGCCGCCATCGACCCGCAGCACCGCCTCCTGATGGAAGTGGCCTGGGAGGCCATGGCCGACTCCGGACGCCCCCGCGAGGAATGGCGCGCCTCCCGCACCGGGGTCTTCGTCGGCCTGCTCGCCGGCGACTACCACCTCCTGCACACGAAGGCAGTCGGCCTCGACGGCATCGGCCCGCACTACGTCACCGGAACGGAGTTCAGCTTCGCGGCGGGACGCCTCGCCTACGCGTTCGACCTGCGAGGGCCCGCTGTCGCCGTCAACTCCGCCTGCTCCTCCTCGCTCTACGCCGTGCACCAGGCCTGCCAGAGCCTGCGGGCCGGCGACGTCGACACCGCGCTCGCCGGCGGCGTCAGCCTGCTGCTCAGCCCCGAGATCAGCGTGTTCATGAGCCGCATCGGAGCCATCTCGCCCTCGGGCCGGTGCCGGCCTTTCGACGCCTCGGCCGACGGCATCGTCCGCGGCGAGGGCTGCGGCGTCGTCGTCCTCAAACGGCTTACGGACGCCGTCGCCGACCGCGACCGGATCCATGCCGTCATCCGCGGTTCGGCGGTCAACAACGACGGCGGCAGCCTCGGCCTCACCGCCCCCAACGCCGCGGCGCAGGCGGCCGTCCTGCAGGCGGCCCTCACCAACGCGGGGCTCGGGCCGGACGACGTCGACTACGTGGAGGCCCACGGCACCGGCACCCCCCTCGGCGACATGATCGAGCTGGGCGTCCTGTCCGAGGTCTACGGCACGGCCCGTACCGGCGGCAAGCCGCTCTTCCTCGGCTCGCACAAGGCGGTCTTCGGGCACACCGACGCCGCCGCCGGAATCACCGGACTGCTCAAGTCGATCTGGGTCATCACCACCGGTCATGCACCGGTGCAGCCCCACATCGATGAACTCACCCCCGCCGTCGACTGGCGCGGCGGCGGCATCGCAGTGCCCCTGAGCGGCACCGACCTGACCGCCACCGACCCGGCCGGGATCGGCCGCCGTCTGCGCGCCGGCGTCAGCGCGTTCGGCCTCAGCGGCACCAACGTCCACCTCATCGCGGAGGCTCCGCCTGACGAGGCCGAACCGGCCGCCGGACCACCGGCGCCGGGTGCGCACGTCCTGCTGGTCTCCGCCTCCCGTCACGAAGGCCTCGCCGGCCAGATCACGGCGATGCGGGACCGACTGGCACAGGATGACGAGCCGCTCGGCGACACGCTCGCCTCCGCCGCCGCGCGGCGCACCCACGAAGCCCACCGCTTCGCGGCCGTCGCCACCGACCGGGAAGGGCTGATCGCGGCACTCGACGACCCCGACGGCGCCTGCTGGGGCGTCCTCGGCGCCGAGGGCGAACCCGCGCCGGTCTTCGTCTTCTCCGGCCAGGGCTGCCAGTGGCCCGGCATGGCGACCGACCTTCAGCGCAGCGAGCCCGAGATCAGGGAAACGCTCGACGAGTGCGACGCGCTGATCCGCGCCGAGGCGTCCTGGTCGCTGATCGACACGCTGCGGCGGCACGAGGACGGCGGCCTGGACCGTACGGACCTGGCCCAGCCGGCCATCTTCGCCGTGCAGGTGGCCCTGACCCGCTGGCTCGCCCGGCGGGGAGTCGTTCCGGCGGCCGTCGTGGGCCACAGCGTCGGCGAGATCGCCGCCGCCCACACGGCTCGGGTGCTGGATCTCCCGGACGCCGTCCGGCTGATCGTGCGCCGAGGGCAGATCCTGCGGGAAACCGCCGGCACCGGACGCATGCTCGCCGTTCAGGGCGCCCCCGACACCGTCGAGCGGCTCCTCGCGGACAGCGGACTCCCGGTCGTCGTCGCCGCCGTGAACGGCCCCGAGTCGGTCGTCGTCGCCGGGCCGGACGACGCCGTGGAGGCCGCTGTGCTGGTCCTGGAGGGCAGGGGGCTGCCCTGCCGCCGTACCCGCGTCGACTACCCGTTCCACAGCCCGCTCGTCGCCGCGTGCGGCCCGCGCCTGAGGGAGGCGGTCGCCGGCCTCCTTCCGCACGACCCGGCCCTGCGCCTCCTGTCCAGCGTCGAGCCCCACACTGACGCCGGCCGGCTCGACGCCGCGTACTGGGGCCGTAACATCACGGAACCCGTCCGGCTGTGGCCGGCGATCGACCGCCTCCTGTCCGAGCCCGAGCCCTACTCCCTGGTGGAGATCGGCCCGCACCCGGTCCTCACCCGGCCGCTGATCGACGCCGTACGGCGCCGCGGGCGCGACAGCGCCGTACTCGGCACGCTGCGTCGCGACGAGCCCGGCCCCGTGGCACTGCACAAGGCACTGGCCCGGCTCCACATCACCGGGGCGGCGGTGGACTGGGAACAGGTCACCGGCAGGCCGCGTCGGTACCGGGATCTGCCGGTGCCTTCCTGGCACGGCGAGCGGTACTGGCTGCCCGCGCTGCGAGAGGGCCGGCAGCCCGCGCCGAACGGCTCCCCCGCAGCGATACCGGACGCCGTACCGGAGCCCGTCGCCCGGCCCGCGCTTGACACACCGTCCACATCCGACGGGCCTGCGGTGCCCGTCGATGGCGCCCGGCCCTCCGCGCAGGTCGCGCACCGGGTCGACGCCTGCGTCCGGCACCTCCTCGGCCTCAGCCTGGGCCACCCGCTGCCGCACCGGCGAGGCCTGTTCGAGCAGGGCCTGGACTCGCTGACCGCCGTGGCACTCCACAAGCGCCTCGAAGCGGAGTTCGCGGTCACGCTCCCCTCCAGCGTGGTCTTCGAGCACCCGTCGGTCCAGGCCCTGGCCGCCCACCTCACCCAGCTGACGCAGCAGCGCTCCGGAGAGGAGACCCCACAGCCCGCGCCCTCGGCCGGCGCCACCGATTCCGGCGAGGGGGGCTCCTTCGCAGTCATCGGCATTGCCTGCCGGCTCCCCGGCGCCTCCTCCCCGCAGGACTTCTGGTCGCTGCTCACCGAGAGCCGCTCCGCCGTGTCCAGCCCGCCACCGCACCGCCGTGACGATCCGATCTGGGCCGAGGCGGGCCCAGGCGTACCCACCGAGGGCGGCTACCTGGACGACGTCTCCGGCTTCGACGCCGCGTTCTTCCGCATCTCGCCCCGCGAGGCCGTGTCCCTGGACCCACAGCAGCGGCTCGCCCTCGAAGTGTCCTGGGAAGCGCTGGAGGACGCCGGATACCCCGCGTCCGACCTGACGGGGCGCCAGGTCGGGGTGTACGTCGGCCTCAACACGGCCGACTATCACGAACTGCTCACCCGCGACATGGCCAACATCGACCTCTACTACGGCACCGGAAACACCTTCGCCGCCTCTGCGGGTCGGCTGTCGTACTTCCTCGGACTGCGCGGACCCAGCCTGGCGGTGGACACTGCCTGCTCGGCCTCGCTGACCGCCGTGCACCTCGCCTGCCAGGGGCTGAGGGCGGGCGACTGCGAGGTCGCTCTCGTCGGCGGCGTCAATGTCATCGCGTCGCCCACCGTGTCGGTGGCGATGTCCGCCGGCGGGGCGCTCGCCCCCGACGGCCGCTGCAAGACCTTCGACGAGGCGGCGGACGGCTACGGGCGAGGTGAGGGCGCGGTCACACTCGTCCTCAAACCACAGGCCGCCGCCGAACGCGACGGCGACCGCATCTACGCGGTGCTGCGCGGCACCGCCGTCAACCAGGACGGTGACAGCGGAGGATTCACCGTCCCGAACGCGGCTGCGCAGACCGCCCTGATCCGCCAGGCACTGGCCCGTGCGGGCTGGGCACCCGCCGACGTCGACTACGTTGAGGCACACGGCACCGGCACCCCCCTGGGCGACCCCATCGAGGTGCACGCCATGGCGCAGGCCCTCGGCCCCGGACGCGACGAGCGCGCACCGCTGTACATCGGCTCGGCCAAGGTGAACATCGGCCACCTGGAGGCGGCAGCCGGCATCACCGGCCTGCTCAAGGTCATCCTCTCCCTGCACTACCGCGAGATCCCCCCGCACCTGGTCAACACCCCCTCCCGCCGGATCGACTGGGAGAGGCTGCCCGTCTCCCTCGTCACCGAGCGCCGCGCCTGGCCGGAGCGCGGCCGGCCGGCCCGGGCGGGCGTGTCCTCCTTCGGCTTCAGCGGCAGCAATGCCCACGTCCTCGTCGAACAGGCCACCCGCGTCGGCGGCGCGGACGCCTGTACGGCGGCGCCCGCCCCGACGTCCGGGCTCGTGCCCTGGGTGGTGTCGGCCCGCGGCAGCGCAGGGCTGTGCGGCCAGGCCGAGCGACTGGCGCGGTTCGTCGCCGCCCGCCCGGACCTGCACCCCGTGGACATCGCGTACTCGCTCGCCGCTACCCGTTCCCTGCTGGAAACCCGGGCCGTGCTCCTGGCCCCCGCGGACGACCGGGACACCGTCCTCACCGGCCTGACGGCACTCGCCGAAGGACGTCACACCGAGGGCGTCATACAGGGCAGGGCAGGGCAGGGCGGCATGACAGCCTTCCTGTTCAGCGGACAGGGAAGCCAACGGGCCGCCATGGGCCGACAGTTGTACGACCGCCACCCCGTCTTCGCCGCTGCCCTGGACGAGGTGACGGACGAACTGGACCGCCGTCTGGAGCGGCCACTGCGCGAGGTGATGTTCGCCGCGCCGGACTCGGAGACCGCCCGGCTGCTGGACCAGACCCGGTACACGCAGAGCGCGCTGTTCGCGGTGGAGGTCGCACTTCTGCGGCTGCTGCGCCACTGGGGAGTCGAGCCCGACTACGTGATGGGCCACTCCATAGGCGAGCTGACCGCCGCATACGCGGCCGGAGTGTTCTCGCTCCCCGACGCGGGCCGCCTGGTCGCCGCCCGCGGCCGGCTGATGCAGGCCCTGCCCCCGGGTGGCGCCATGGTCGCCGTGTCGGCGCCCGAAGAGGAGGTCACCGAGGCCATCGCCGGCTCCGCCCACAAGGACCGGCTCGGCATCGCCGCCGTCAACGGCCCCCGGGCCACGGTCGTCTCCGGGGACGAGGACGCCGTACTGGAGCTGACCGCCGTACTCGCCGAACGGGGACACCGCACGAGGCGCCTGCAGGTGAGTCACGCGTTCCACTCCGCACACATGGACGGCATGCTCGACGACTTCCGACGCCTGGCAGAGGAGATCACCTACCACGAGCCGGGGATCCCCATGGTGTCCAACGTGACCGGGCGGCGGGCCGAGCCCGGCGAACTGTGCTCAGCCGGGTACTGGGTGCGGCACGCCCGTGACGCCGTCCGGTTCGCGGACGGCATCCGCGAGCTGCGACGGCTCGGCGTGACCGCGTTCCTCGAAGTCGGCCCGGACGGGACCCTGGCCGCCCTCAGCCAGGAGTCCCTGATCGAGGTACCCGACGGCCGTACCGACGCCGTGGCGATCCCGCTGCTGCGCAAGGACCGGCCCGAGCACGAGGCGATCGTCACCGCCATGGCCACGGCGTCCGTCCACGGTGTCGAGGTCGACTGGAAGGCGCTGGTGCCCCAAGGACATCGGGTGGCCCTGCCCACGTACGCGTTCCAGCGGCAGCGGTACTGGCTCGAGAGCCGAACGAGCCCCGCCGCCGAAACGTCCACGGGGGGCGACCCGGCGGAGGCCCGCTTCTGGGCGGCCGTCGAGCAGGGCGACGTCGCCGAACTTGCCCGCACCCTCGAACTCCCCCCGGACACCGACAGCCCCGGAACCGGCCATCGAGACGCCGAACAGCTCCTCCCGGCCCTGGCCTCCTGGCGGCGAAAGCTCCGGGACCGCTCCGTCCTGGACTCCTGGCGCTACCGCGTCGTCTGGAAGCCGATGCCCCGGCCCCCCGCCCCCGCCCGGCTCTCCGGCACCTGGCTGCTCGTCACCTCGCGGCGGAACACCGGCCACCCCTGGATCCAGGCCGCTCTCGACGCCCTCACCCACCGCGGCGCGGACGTGGCGCACATACCCGTGGATCCCGCGGGCGACGACCGGGCAGCACTCACCGAACTGCTCGGCCGGGCCACCCCGGACGGCCGGACCTGCGGCGGAGTACTGTCCCTGCTCGCACTGGACGAGTCCCCGCACCCTGAACACCCCGACCTCGCCGCCGGAATCACCGCCACCCTGAGCATCGCCCAGGCACTCGGAGACGCGGGCATCGACGCCCCCCTGTGGTGCGTGACCCGAGGCGCCGTCTCCGTTGCGGAAAACGATCCCGTACGGCGTCCCGAACAGGCGCAGATCTGGGGCATGGGCCGGGTGATCAGCCTGGAACACCCCCAGCGCTATGGCGGCCTCGTCGACCTCCCCGACAACCCCGACGAGCGGTCACTGGAACACCTGTGCACCGCACTCACCGGTCACCAGGCGGAGGACCAGCTGGCCGTCCGCACCTCCGGCATCCTCGTACGCCGCCTCGTCAGGGCCCCCCTCGGCGGCACGCCCGCGCCACGCACCTGGAAACCTCGCGGCACCGTCCTGGTCGTCGGGGGAACCGGAGCCCTCGGCGGCCACCTCGCACACCGGCTCGCCGACAACGGCGCCGAACACATCGTCCTCACCGGCCGACGCGGCGAGGCCGCGCCGGGCGCCGCCGAACTGCGGGCCGAACTCCAGGCACAGGGCGTCCGTGTGACCATCGCCGCCTGCGACGTGGCGGACCGCGAAGCGCTCACCGCCCTGGTCCAGAACCTGCGGGCCGAGGGGCCGCCCATCCGGGCCGTCATCCACGCGGCCATGGCCCCGGCCGTCGGCCTGCTCGCGGACACCACGGTGGACCGCTACGCCTCCGCAGTCCGCGCCAAGGTCGCGGGCGGACACCACCTCCACGAGCTGTTCCACACCGACGAGTTGGACGCCTTCGTCCTGTTCTCCTCTGTCGCCGGCACTTGGGGCAGCGGCAGCGAAGGCGCCTACGCGGCGGCCAACGCCTACCTCGACGCACTGGCCGAGCAGCGCCGGGCCTCCGGACTGTCGGCCACGTCGGTGGCGTGGGGCATCTGGGACGCCTTCAACGACCGGGACGACGACACGACCACGCGCGAGCTGCTTACCGAGCGGTCTCTACGCCAGGGGCTGCCCCGCCTCGACCCCTGCCTGGCCTTCCAGGCCCTGCGGCAGGCCCTCGACCACGACGAGACATCCGTCGTCATCAGCGCTGTCGACTGGGAGCGATTCGCCACGCTGTTCACCATGGCGCGCCCACGTCCGCTGCTGGACGAGGTGCCCGAGGCCCGCCCGGCCCCCGCGGCGACCGCTGTCCGGCCCGGGGCGCGGAGCGACGGCGAACCGGAGCCGGAACTCGCACGCCGCCTCACCGGAGTACACGAGGCGGGGCAGGAGCGCGTCGTCCTCGACCTGGTGCGCACCCACGTGGCATCCGTCCTCGGACATCACACTCCGGAGGAGGTAGAGGCCGACCTGGCGTTCCGGGACCTTGGTTTCGACTCCCTCACGGCCGTGGAACTGCGCACCCGGCTCGCCGAGGCGACAGGGCTGGCGCTGCCCGCCTCCCTGATCTTCGACCACCCCACCCCTGCTGCCCTGGCCCGGCACCTGCTGACCGCAGCCACCGGCGAGGTACGGCAGGCGGCCCGGACACCCGGACGAGCCCACACCCCCGCACCGGTGACACCGGCAGACGACGACCCCGTTGCGATCGTCGGAATGGCCTGCCGCCTCCCCGGTGGTATCCAGTCTCCGGAGGAACTGTGGCGCCTCATCGCGGCCGGTGACGACATCGTCGGCGGGCTTCCCACCGACCGTGGCTGGGACCTCGAACGGCTCTACGACACCCTCGGCATGACGTCCGTACGGAATGGCGCTTTCCTCCTGAACGCCGGTGACTTCGACGCGGACTTTTTCGGGATCTCGCCGCGTGAGGCGCTTGCGATGGACCCGCAGCAGCGGCTGCTGCTGGAAACCTCCTGGGAGGCCCTCGAGCGAGCGGGCATCGACCCGGCGAGCCTGCGCGGTCAGGCGGTCGGCGTCTACGTCGGCGCCGGCGCGGACGGATACGCCACCGCCGAGAACCGCGTACCGGAAGGCGTCGAAGGCTACGCCGTCACCGGCAGCGCGGGCAGCGTCATCTCGGGCCGCGTCTCGTATGCGTTCGGTCTTGAGGGGCCGGCGGTGACGGTGGACACGGCGTGTTCGTCGTCGCTGGTGGCGCTGCACCTCGCCGGTCAGGCACTGCGCGCAGGCGAATGCTCCCTGGTCCTCGCCGGCGGCGTGTCGATGCTGGCCAGCCCGAAGGGTCTCATCGAGTTCAGCCGCATGGGAGCACTGTCCCTTGACGGCCGCTCAAAGGCGTTCTCGGCGGGGGCCGACGGCATGGGCTGGGGCGAGGGTGTGGGTGTGCTGGTGCTGGAGCGGTTGTCGGATGCCCGGCGGAACGGGCATGAGGTGCTGGCGGTGGTGCGGGGCAGTGCGGTGAACCAGGACGGGGCCAGCAACGGGCTCACGGCGCCGAATGGGCCGGCGCAGCAGCGGGTGATCCGCGCCGCGCTCGCGGGCGCGCGGCTGGGGGCCGGGGATGTGGATGCCGTAGAGGCGCACGGTACGGGGACGACGCTGGGCGATCCGATTGAGGCGCAGGCGTTGCTGGCGACCTACGGCCAGGGCCGGCCGGTGGATCGGCCGTTGTGGCTGGGGTCGATCAAGTCGAATATCGCGCATACGCAGGCGGCGGCGGGTGTCGCGGGTGTGATCAAGATGGTGATGGCGCTGCGGCAGGGGGTGTTGCCGCGGACGTTGCACGCGGAGGAGGCGTCGCCGCATGTGGACTGGTCGGCGGGTGCGGTGGAGTTGCTGACCGAGGCCCGGGCGTGGCCGCGGACGGGGGATCGGCCGCGGAGGGCGGGGGTGTCGTCGTTCGGGATGAGCGGGACGAATGCGCATGTGATCGTGGAGGAGGCCCCGCAGGCGGAGGCGGAGGCGGGTGGCCGGGAGGTTCCTGTTCCGGGTGTGGTGGTGCCGTGGGTGGTGTCGGGGCGTAGTGGTGAGGCTTTGGCGGCGCAGGCGGGGCGGCTGGCGGAGTATGCGGAGAGCCGGCCGGAGCTGGATGCGGTGGATGTGGGGTGGTCGCTGGCGTCGGCGCGGTCGGTGCTGGAGCACCGGGCGGTGGTGCTGGGTGCGGGCGGGGACCGGGATGAACTGCTGGCGGGGTTGCGGGCGTTGGCATCGGATGCGCCGTCGGCGTCGGTGGTTTCCGGTGTTTCCGGTGTGGCGCAGGCGCAGGCGCGGGCGGTGTTCGTCTTTCCCGGTCAGGGCTCGCAGTGGCGGGGCATGGCGGTGGGTTTGCTGGACTCCTCGCCGGTGTTCGCCCGGTCGATCGAGGAGTGTGAGCGGGCGCTGGCGCCGTTTGTGGACTGGTCGTTGAGTGAGGTTCTGCGGGGCGGTGGTGCGGCGGCTGAGCGGTGGGAGCAGGTGGATGTGCTGCAACCGGTGTTGTTCGCGGTGATGGTGTCGCTGGCCGGGGTGTGGCGTTCGATGGGGGTGGAGCCCGCGGCGGTGCTGGGGCATTCGCAGGGTGAGATTGCGGCGGCGTGTGTGGCGGGGGGTTTGTCGCTTGGGGATGCGGCCCGGGTGGTGGCGTTGCGGAGCCGGGCGTTGCGGAGGCTGTCGGGGTTGGGTGGCATGGTCTCGGTGGCGGCCGGCCGGGCGTGGGTGGAGCAGGTGGTGGAGCGCTGGCCGGGCCGGGTGGGTGTGGCGGCGGTCAACGGGCCTGGGTCGACGGTGGTCAGCGGTGATGTGCCCGCGTTGGAGGAGCTGCTGGCTTTCTGTGAGGCAGAGGGGGTGCGGGCGCGGCGGGTGCCGGTGGACTACGCCTCGCATTCGGCGCACGTGGAGCAGATCCGTGACGAACTGCTGCGAGAGCTTGCGGTGGTGGAGCCGGTGGTGTCGCGGGTGCCGTTGTGTTCCACGGTCACCGGCGACTGGATGTCGACCGAGGGTCTGGATGCCGAGTACTGGGTGCGTAATCTGCGGCAGCCGGTGGAGTTCGAGACGGCGACGCGGGGTCTGCTGGCGCAGGGGTATGGGCTGTTCATCGAGTGCAGCCCGCATCCGGTGCTGACGCCGGGGATCACCGAGACGGTCGCCGCGGTGGATGTGCCGGGTGTCGTGGTGGGATCGCTGCGTCGTGACGAGGGTGGTATGGAGCGCTTCGCCACCTCGGTGGCGCAGGCCTACGTCCACGGTGCCGATGTCGACTGGACGGCGCTGCTGCCCGGCGGGCAGCGGGTGGAGCTGCCCACGTATGCCTTCCAACGGCGGCGGTACTGGCTCGAGGATGCGCGTTCGGCCGGCAGCGACCCCGATGCCCTCGGCCTCGACGCGGCACGCCACCCGGTGCTCGGGGCGGCGGTGGAACTGGCCGAGGACCAGGGTGTCGTACTGACCGGACGGCTTTCCGCAAGCACGCATCCCTGGTTGCTCGACCACGTGGTGGACGGCTTGGTGCTGCTGCCGGGCACGGCGTGGGTGGAACTCGCCGTCCGGGCCGGAGACGAGGTCGGATGCGGCCTGGTCGAGGAACTGACGCTCGAAGCACCACTGACGATCCCCGAAAACGGAACGGTCGCCGTGCAGGTGCGGGTGGGCGCGGAGGACCCGTCCGGCCGGCGCTCGCTGAGCATGCACTCCCGGCCGGCCGGCGCCCGGGAATGGACCCGGCATGCCAGCGGCCTGCTCGCCCCCGAGCCCGCGGGCGAGTCGTTCGACCTCATGGTGTGGCCCCCGGCCGGTGCGCAGCCGTTGGCCCTGGACGGTTTCTACGAGGATCTGGCCGCGTCGGGCTACGGCTACGGGCCGGTGTTCCGGGGGCTGCGGGCCGCGTGGCGGCGCGGGGAGGACGTCTTCGCCGAGGTCGGCCTGCCCGAGGACCAGGCCGACGGCGCGGCAGGATTCGGTATCCATCCCGCGCTGCTGGACGCGGCCCTGCACGCGGGTCTGGCGTCCGACCGCGGCGATGTCCGGGTGCGGTTGCCGTTCACCTGGAACGGCGTGACGCTGTTCGCCCAGGGTGCGACGAACCTCCGCGTTCGCCTGTCCCCGACCGGCCCGGACACGGTGTCCGTGCGCCTCGCCGACGCCGAGGGCCGGCCGGTGGCCCTCGTGGATGCCCTGCTCACCCGAACGGTCGCCCCCGGGCAGCTGCGGCAGGCGACCAGTGCCGACCAGGAGTCTCTGTTCGCGATTTCGTGGACGCCAGTGTCAGCTGGTGAGC
The DNA here is from genome assembly GCA_963798065.1 of uncultured Actinomycetota bacterium. Lineage (GTDB taxonomy): Bacteria > Actinomycetota > Actinomycetes > Streptomycetales > Streptomycetaceae > Streptomyces. The sequence goes on from CAWCSC010000004.1 coordinate 273,081, forward strand.
CGGGGGGCGCATCGGCCGCTTCCGGTTCTTCGGCTTCTTCGGATTCCCCGGTCTCTTCGGTTTCGTCGGAGCGGTGGGTGGTTCTTGGGGAGGGTGGTCTGGGTGGTCTGGATGCCGGGCAGCCGGTTGCGGAGTTCGTGGTGCTGCCGTGTGTGTCGGTGGAGTCCGGTGGGTTGACGGATGGGGTGCGTGAGTCGGCGGCCATGGTGTTGGGGGTGCTGCAGGCGTGGCTGGCGGAGGAGCGGTTCGCCGGTTCGCGGTTGGTGGTGGTGACCCGTGGTGCGGTGGGGGTGGGGGATCGGCGTGGGGTGCCGGATCTGGGTCATGCCGGGGTGTGGGGTCTGGTGCGGTCGGCGCAGACGGAGAATCCGGGCCGGTTCGTTCTGGTGGATGTGGACGACGCGGCTGCGGTGGCCGATGTGCTGCCTGCGGTGCTGGCCAGTGGTGAGCCGCAGGTGGTGGTGCGGGACGGTCAGGTGCTGGCGGCTCGTCTGGTGGCGGCGGGTTCGGGTGCTGGTGGGGTGCTGGTGCCGCCGGTGGGGGTGCCGTGGCGGCTGGACGTGTCGCGTCCGGGGGCGCTTGAGCATCTGGCGTTGTTGCCGTGTGAGGAGTCGTCGGCGCCGTTGGGACCGTATGAGGTGCGGATCGCGGTACGGGCGGCCGGGGTGAACTTCCGTGATGTGCTCCTCGCCCTGGACATGTATCCGGAACGCACGCCCATGGGCGGTGAGGCCGCGGGAGTGGTCACCGAGGTCGGTGCGGAGGTGACCGACCTGGCCCCGGGAGACCGGGTGATGGGCTTGGTGCCACAGTCCTTCGGCCCGGTCGCCGTCACCGACGCGCGGACGGTCGTACGGATCCCTGAGGGCTGGTCGTTCGAGCAGGCGGCGTCGGTTCCGGTGGCGTTTGTGACGGCGTATTACGGGTTGGTGGATCTGGCGGGGGTGCGGGCCGGGGAGTCGGTGTTGGTGCATGCGGCGGCTGGTGGTGTGGGGATGGCGGCGGTGCAGTTGGCCCGGCATCTGGGGGCCGAGGTGTTCGGTACGGCGAGTGCCGGTAAGTGGGATGCGTTGCGGCTTGCGGGGTTGGGTGAGGGGCGGATCGCGTCGTCGCGGACGGTGGAGTTCGAGCGGGAGTTCCTGGCTGCCACGGCGGGGCGGGGGGTGGATGTGGTGCTGGACAGTCTGGCGGGTGAGTTCGTGGATGCCTCGCTGCGGCTGCTGCCGCGTGGAGGCCGGTTCATCGAGATGGGCAAGGCCGACATCCGCGATCCGCAGCACGTCGCCGCCGACCACCCGGGCGTCACCTATCGCTGCTACGAAGTGATGGAGGCGGGACCGGAACGTACCCAGGAGATCTTGACGGAGATTGTCGGTCTGTTCGAGCGGGGGGTGCTGACGCCGCTTCCGGTGACGTCGTGGGATGTAGGCCGCGCACCGGAGGCGTTCCGGTGGATGAGCCAGGCCAGGCATGTGGGGAAGATTGTCCTGACCATGCCGCGTGTGTGGGATCGGGACGGCACGGTGCTGATCACCGGTGGCACGGGGGCGCTGGGCGGGCTGGTGGCCCGGCATCTGGTGACCGGCCACGGAATGCGGCATCTGGTGCTGGCCGGGCGCCGTGGAACGGAGGCCCCAAGGGCCAAGGAACTGCTGAGCTGAGCTGGAGGAGTTGGGGGCGGAAGTCTCCGTCGTGGCGTGTGATGCGGCGGACGGGGATGCGGTCAGAGGGCTGGTTGCCGGGATCGGGGCGGAGCATCCGCTGACCGCGGTGGTGCATACGGCGGGTGTCCTGGCGGATGCGACGATCCCCGCCCTCACGCCCGGGGATCTGGATGCCGTGCTACGGGCCAAGGTCGACGCGGTGGTGCATCTGCATGAGGCGACGCGTGATCTCGACCTTGCGGGGTTCGTGCTGTTCTCCTCGGCGTCGGGGGTGCTGGGCAGCCCGGGCCAGGGCAATTACGCGGCGGCGAACTCCTTCCTGGACGCGTTCGCGCACGATCGCAGGGCGGCAGGACTCCCGGCCCTCTCGCTCGCCTGGGGCCTGTGGGCACAAACCAGCGACATGACCAAGGACGTCCAGGACGACGGAACCGCACGGATCTCCCGCTCCGGACTGGCCCCGATCACCAACGAACAGGGCATGAGACTGTTCGACGCCGCCCTCGGAACCGACCACGCGCTCCTCGTACCGATCAGGCTGGCCCCCGCGGGACTACGAGCGCACGCCGACGCGGGAGCCTTTCCGGCCCTTCTGCGTGGACTCGCCCGCCCCCACCCGGCCCGCCGAGTAGCAGGCGGAACCGCCGGCAAGGACCCGGTCTCCGGGCCGGCTGCCCTGCTCCGGCGCCTCACCACCCTCACCAGGGCCGAACAGCACCGCACGCTGCTCGACCTCGTCCGCGGCCACGCCGCGACGATCCTCGGCCATGCGCTCCCCGACGGGGTGGAGGCCGAACGGGGATTCCTGGAGCTGGGCTTCGACTCCCTGACAGCGGTCGAATTGCGGAACCGGATCAACATCGCGGCAGGCCTCCGCCTGCCCACCACGCTCATCTTCGACTACCCCACCCCCGTTGCCCTCGCCCGGCACCTGCGAACGGCACTCGTACCGGACGACCCGGGAGCGGACGGTGCGGAGGGTGACGACGAGATCGGAAACGGCGTCGAGCAGCACGCCGCGGACACCGAGAACAGAATCCGCGCTGTCGACGAGATGGATCTCGCGGACCTCATCCGCATGGCGCACGGCGAACACAACGAGCGCAGCGAAAACGACGAAACCGGACGATTTGAAGCCGAAGGGAAGAGCTCGTGACTGACGCCTCCACCAGCCAGCTTGTCGGAGCGCTGCGGGCATCTCTGAAGGAGACCGAACGGCTCAGGACGCAGAACCAGCAGCTCGAAGCCGCCGCGCGGGAACCCATCGCGATCGTCGGAATGGCCTGCCGCTACGCGGGCGGCGTCAACTCACCCGAAGACCTGTGGCAGTTGGTCCACGAGGGCCGTGACGCCGTGTCCGTCATCCCCGAGGACCGGGGCTGGGACGTCGACGGCCTGTACGACCCCGACCCGGACACCCCCGGAACCACCTATGTACGAGAAGGCGGCTTCCTCCAGGACGTGGCGGAGTTCGATGCGGACTTCTTCGCCGTACCGCCACGTGAGGCGCTGGCGATGGATCCGCAGCAGCGACTGCTGCTGGAGACGACCCATGAAGCCGTCGAACGGGCCGGAATTCCCACGAGGTCACTCAGGGGCAAGCACGTCGGTGTCTTCTACGGCGCGGGTTGGTCCGACTACGTCACAAGACTGCCCCGGCAGCCGGAGGAAGCCGACGGCTACTTCGTGACGGGCAGCACCTCCAGCGTCATCTCGGGGCGCGTCTCGTATGCGTTCGGCTTCGAGGGGCCGGCGGTGACGGTGGACACGGCGTGTTCGTCGTCGCTGGTGACCATCCACCTCGCCACTCAGGCACTGCGCGCCGGCGAGTGCTCGCTGGCACTGGCGGGTGGGGCCACCGTGATGGCCAGCCCGAAGGTCTTCACCGAGTTCAGCAGGATGCGCGGGCTGGCGCGGGATGGGCGGTGCAAGGCGTTCTCGGCACGAGCGGACGGATTCGGACCGGCCGAGGGTGTGGGTGTGCTGGTGCTGGAGCGGTTGTCGGATGCCCGGAGGAACGGGCATCAGGTGCTGGCGGTGGTGCGTGGCAGTGCGGTGAATCAGGACGGTGCGAGTAGTGGGCTTACGGCGCCGAATGGGCCGTCGCAGCAGCGGGTGATCCGGGCGGCGCTTGCCAGTGCGCGGCTTGATGCCGGGGATGTGGATGCCGTAGAGGCGCATGGCACTGGCACCGCGTTGGGGGATCCGATCGAGGCGCAGGCGCTGCTGGCGACCTACGGCCAGGGACGGCCGGTGGATCGGCCGTTGTGGCTGGGGTCGGTGAAGTCGAATATTGCGCATACGCAGGCGGCGGCGGGTGTCGCGGGTGTGATCAAGATGGTGATGGCGCTGCGGCAGGGGGAATTGCCGCGGACGTTGCACGCGGAGGAGCCGTCGCCGCATGTGGACTGGTCCGCGGGTGGGGTCGAGCTGCTGTCGCAGGCTCGGGAGTGGCCGCAGGTGGAAGGGCGTCCGCGGAGGGCGGGGGTGTCGTCGTTCGGGATCAGTGGGACGAATGCGCATGTGATCGTGGAGGAGGCCCCGGCGGGTGAGGTTGTGGCCCGGGAGGTTCCTGTCCCGGGTGTGGTGGTGCCGTGGGTGGTGTCGGGGCGTAGTGCTGGGGCTTTGGCGGCGCAGGCGGGGCGGCTGGCGGAGTTCGTCCAGGCCCGGCCGGAGTTGGACGCGGTGGATGTGGGGTGGTCGCTGGCGTCGGCGCGGTCGGTGCTGGAGCACCGGGCGGTGGTGCTGGGTGCCGGTGGGGACCGGGACGAACTGCTGGCCGGGCTCCGTGCCGTGTCGTCTGTGGGTGTGGCGGGTGGGGTGCGGACGGGGTTGTTGTTGTCGGGGCAGGGTGCGCAGCGGGTGGGGATGGGGGTGGAGCTGGCCGGGGTGTATCCGGTGTTCGCCGACGCTCTGGGGCAGGCGTGCCGGGCGGTGGGTCTGGATGCTGATGTCTTCGCCGATGCTGTCCGGTTGGAGCAGACCCAATTTACGCAGGGTGCGTTGTTCGCGGTGGAGGTGGCGTTGTTCCGGCTGCTGGACAGCTGGGGTGTGGGTGTGGATTACGTGCTGGGTCATTCGGTGGGGGAGCTGGCGGCGGCGCATGTGGCGGGGGTGATGTCGCTGGAGGATGCGGGTCGTCTGGTGGCTGCGCGGGGCCGGTTGATGCAGGCGTTGCCGCCGGGTGGGGTGATGGTGGCGGTGCAGGCTGGTGAGGCCGAAGCCGTGCAAGTTCTTCGGGAGTGCGGGGGGCGGGTGGATGTGGCGGCGGTCAACGGGCCGCGGTCGGTGGTGTTCTCCGGCGAGGCAGAGGCGGTGGAGCGGGTGGTGGCCTGCTTCCCGGGGCGGCGCAGTCGCCGGCTGTCGGTGAGTCATGCGTTTCATTCGCCGTTGGTGGAGCCGGTGCTGGCGCAGTTCGAGGAGGTGGCCCGGCAGGTCGGTTACCGTCCGCCGAGGATCCCGGTGGTCTCCAACGTCACTGGTCGGATCGCGGGTCCGGGGGAGTTGGAGTCGGCGGAGTATTGGGTGCGGCATGTGCGGGCGGCGGTGCGGTTCGCCGACGGTATCCGCACTCTGGCCGGTGAGGGTGTGAACGTATTCCTGGAAGTGGGGCCGGGCGGGGTGCTGACCGCGATGGCCGAGGAAACCCTCGAGGAGCACGAAGAGGCTGACACGCCCCGGCTGGTGGTGCCCTTGCTGCGGGCAGACCGTCCCGAGCCGCAGTCCCTGACCACCGCACTGGCCCGGGCCTACGCCCACGGTGCCGATGTCGACTGGACGGCGCTGCTGCCCGGCGGGCAGCGGGTGGAGCTGCCCACGTATGCCTTCCAACGCCGACGGTACTGGCTGGAAGAGGACTACCGGGCGGCGACCGATCCCGCAGCACTGGGATTGTCGGAGGCCGGTCATCCGCTGCTGGGTGCGGCCGTGCGCCTGGCGGACGAGCAGGGTGTCGTGCTGACCGGGCGGCTGTCCCTGCGCACGCACCCATGGCTGGCGGACCACGTGATCGGCGGCACGGTCCTCTTCCCGGGGACGGGGTTTGTGGAGTTGGCCGTGCGGGCCGGGGATGAGGTCGGCTGCCCGCGTCTGGAAGAACTCACTTTGGAGATGCCGCTGGTCATCCCCGAAGAAGGCGATGTCGCCCTTCAGGTCCGGGTCGGTGCGCAGGACGAGTCCGGCTGGCGGCCGGTGAGCGTGCACTCGCAGAGCGGGCCGGACGAGGAGTGGACCCGGCACGTCAGCGGGGTACTGGCGGCCGGGTCTGGCGGCGAGGGCTTCGATCTGGCGGTGTGGCCTCCGGCTGATGCGGATCCGGTGGCGCTGGACGGGTTCTACCAGGGTCTGGCCGCGTCCGGCTACGGCTACGGGCCGGTGTTCCAGGGGCTGCGGGCGGTGTGGCGGCGCGGCGACGAGGTGTTCGCCGAGGTCGGTCTGCCCGAGGACCAGGCCGCGGACGCGGGTGGGTTCGGTATCCATCCTGCGTTGCTCGACGCCGCCCTGCACGCGGCGCTGGCCACCGCCGGTGGCCGTACCGGTGAGGGTGGCGATGACCAGGTCCGGCTGCCGTTCGCGTGGACCGGCGTGTCCCTGTTCGCCACCGGCGCCACGGCGGCACGTATCCGTCTGACATTCACTGGCGCTGATGCGGCGTCGGTCGAGATGGCGGATGCCGAGGGCCGCCCGGTGGCTTCGGCCGACGCACTGGTCTCCCGACCGGTGTCCAGGGAACAGCTGTCGAAATCGCAGGCTGGTGGCGGGCAGGGAACGCTCCTGGGCGTGGACTGGGTCCCCGCCCCCACGGCGGATACGCCCTCTTCTATCGGGTGGGCGATGCTGGGCGACCCCGTACGGCCTGACGGGGACAGCCACCCGGACTGCGTGGTCCTGGTCTGTCCGCCACAGGCTGATGACGACCTCGCGCGAGGAGCGGGCCGCGCCGCCGGCGAAGTGCTCGATGCGGTTCAGGGGTGGCTAGCGGATGAATCGGTCGTCGGCTCGCGGTTGGTCGTGGTGACGCGTGGAGCCGTGGGGGTGGGCTCCGATGACCGGCTGTCCGGTCTGACGCATGCCGCGATGTGGGGTCTGGTGCGGTCGGCGCAGACGGAGCACCCGGGCCGGTTCGTTCTGGTGGATGTGGACGACGCGGCTGCGCTGGCCGATGTCCTGCCTGTGGCACTGGCCACGGGTGAGCCGCAGGTCGTGGTGCGGGACGGTCAGGTGTTGGTGCCGCGTCTTGACCGGGTGACGGTCTCTGAGGGGGTGACAGGGAAGCGGGTCTGGGATGCCGAGGGCACGGTGTTGATCACCGGGGGGACCGGGGCGTTGGGCGGTCTGCTGGCCCGTCATCTGGTGGAGAAGTACGGGGTGCGCCATCTGCTCCTGGCCAGTCGCCGAGGCCCTGATGCTCCCGGTGCGCGGGAGCTGGAGGCGGAGCTGCTCGGGTTGGGTGCGGAGTCGGTGTCGGTGGTGGCCTGTGATGTGGCTGACCGTCGGGCGGCGGAGGCGTTGGTGGCCGGGGTGCCGGCGGAGTATCCGTTGCGTGCGGTGGTGCATGCGGCGGGGGTGTTGGACGACGGTACGGTCGCGGCTTTGACGCCGGAGCGGCTGGACACCGTCCTGCGGGCCAAGGTGGACGCCGCCGTCAACCTGCACGAAGCGACCCGCGGCCTCGACCTGCGGGCATTCGTACTCTTCTCCTCCGTCGCCGGGATCTTCGGTGGCCCGGGCCAGTCGAACTACGCCGCCGCCAACGCCTTCCTCGACGCTCTGGCTCAGCGGCGCGCAGCGGAGGGCCTGCCGGGGCTCTCGCTTGCCTGGGGCCTGTGGGACCAGGACGGAGGTATGACCGGCCAGTTGGACCAAGCGGCGCGGGCACGTATTTCGCGTTCCGGTCTGACCCCCATACTCGCGCGACAGGGATTGAGCCTGTTCGACATGGCGGCGCGGGTGCGCGACCGGGCTGTGCTGGTACCCGTTGCCGTGGACATGGGCGTGCTGCGGGCCCAGGCCGGGACTGGCACCTTGCCGCCGTTGCTGCGCAACCTGGTCCCAGCCCCGGTGCGGCGGACCGCGGCCCCCGCCGAATCCGGCAGACAGGGGACCGGGTCCTCGTCGGCGCAGCAGCTGGCCGAACTCTCCGAGCCGGAACAGGAACGACTGCTCCTGGACCTGGTCCGTACCCATGCCGCGGCTGCGCTCGGACACGCGAAACCGGACGCGGTGGGGCCGCAGCGCGGGTTCCTGGAGCTGGGCTTCGACTCGCTGATGGCGGTGGAACTCCGCAACCGCCTCAGTGCGGCAGTCGGCCTGCGCCTCCCTTCGACCTCGATCTTCGACCACCCGACCCCGCTCGCCCTCGCCCTCGCGCTGCGGTCCGAGCTGATGGGTACGGAACGAAACGCGCCTGCCGCGCAGGGCGCAGCGGCCGCTACAGCCACCGCGGCCGCCGACGAGCCACTGGCGATCATCGGAATGGCCTGCCGCCTCCCTGGCGGTATCGATTCCCCGGATGCGCTGTGGCAGCTCGTGGACGAGGGTCGGGACGTGGTGTCCGCTTTCCCGGACGACCGCGGCTGGAATGTGGAGCAGCTGTACGACCCGGATCCGGACGCACGCGGCAAGAGCTACTCATGCGAAGGGGCGTTCGTCGACGACGCCGGTGACTTCGACGCGGAGCTGTTCGGGATCTCGCCGCGTGAGGCGCTGGCGATGGATCCGCAGCAGCGGCTGCTGCTGGAGGCGTCCTGGGAGGCGTTCGAGCGGGCCGGGATCGACCCGGCGGCCGTGCGAGGCCACCAGGTCGGTGTGTTCGCCGGTGCCATGGCCCCGGACTACGTCTCAAGGCTCAACAAGGTGCCCGAGGACGTCGAGGGCTACACGATGACGGGCAGTACCGCCAGCGTCATCTCCGGCCGGATCTCGTATGCGTTCGGTCTTGAGGGGCCGGCGGTGACGGTGGACACGGCGTGTTCGTCGTCGCTGGTGGCGCTCCACCTCGCCGGCCAGGCATTGCGCGCCGGCGAGTGCTCGCTGGCACTGGCGGGCGGGGTCACGGTGATGGCAAGCCCTCAGGAGTTCATCGAGCTGAGTCGGCAGCGTGGGCTGGCGCGGGATGGGCGGTGCAAGTCCTTCTCGGCGGACGCTGATGGTGTCGGCTGGGGCGAGGGTGTGGGTGTGCTGGTGCTGGAGCGGTTGTCGGATGCCCGGCGGAACGGGCATCAGGTGCTGGCGGTGGTGCGGGGCAGTGCGGTGAATCAGGACGGTGCGAGTAGTGGGCTTACGGCGCCGAATGGGCCGTCGCAGCAGCGGGTGATCCGGGCGGCGCTTGCCAGTGCGCGGCTTGATGCCGGGGATGTGGATGCCGTAGAGGCGCACGGTACGGGGACGACGCTGGGGGATCCGATTGAGGCGCAGGCGTTGCTGGCGACCTACGGCCAGGGACGGCCGGTGGGTCGGCCGTTGTGGCTGGGGTCGGTGAAGTCGAATATTGCGCATACGCAGGCGGCGGCGGGTGTCGCGGGTGTGATCAAGATGGTGATGGCGCTGCGGCAGGGGGTATTGCCGCGGACGTTGCACGTGGAGGAGCCGTCGCCGCATGTGGACTGGTCGGCGGGTGCGGTGGAGTTGCTGACGGAGGCGCGGGCAGTGGCCGCGGACGGGGGACGGCCGCGGAGGGCGGGGGTGTCGTCGTTCGGGATCAGTGGGACGAATGCGCATGTGATCGTGGAGGAGGCCCCGCAGGCGGGTGAGGCTGGTGGCCCGGGAGGTTCCTGTTCCGGGTGTGGTGGTGCCGTGGGTGGTGTCGGGGCGTAGTGCTGGGGCTTTGGTGGCGCAGGCGGGGCGGCTGGCGGAGTATGCGGAGACGCACCCGCAGGTGAATCCGGTGGATGTGGGGTGGTCGCTGGCGTCGGCGCGGTCGGTGCTGGAGCACCGGGCGGTGGTGCTGGGTGCGGGTGGGGACCGGGATGAACTGCTGGCGGGGTTGCGGGCGTTGGCATCGGATGTGCCGTCGGTGGCGGCGGGTGGGGTGCGGACGGGGTTGTTGTTGTCGGGGCAGGGTGCGCAGCGGGTGGGGATGGGGGTGGAGCTGGCCGGGGTGTATCCGGTGTTCGCCGACGCTCTGGGGCAGGCGTGCCGGGCGGTGGGTCTGGATGCTGATGTCTTCGCCGATGCTGTCCGGTTGGAGCAGACCCAATTTACGCAGGGTGCGTTGTTCGCGGTGGAGGTGGCGTTGTTCCGGCTGCTGGACAGCTGGGGTGTGGGTGTGGATTACGTGCTGGGGCATTCGGTGGGGGAGCTGGCGGCGGCGCATGTGGCGGGGGTGATGTCGCTGGAGGATGCGGGTCGTCTGGTGGCTGCGCGGGGCCGGTTGATGCAGGCGTTGCCGCCGGGTGGGGTGATGGTGGCGGTGCAGGCTGGTGAGGCCGAAGCCGTGCAAGTTCTTCGGGAGTGCGGGGGGCGGGTGGATGTGGCGGCGGTCAACGGGCCGCGGTCGGTGGTGTTCTCCGGCGAGGCAGAGGCGGTGGAGCGGGTGGTGGCCTGCTTCCCGGGGCGGCGCAGTCGCCGGCTGTCGGTGAGTCATGCGTTTCATTCGCCGTTGGTGGAGCCGGTGCTGGCGGAGTTCGAGGAGGTGGCCCGGCAGGTCGGTTACCGTCCGCCGAGGATCCCGGTGGTCTCCAACGTCACTGGTCGGATCGCGGGACCGGGGGAGTTGGAGTCGGCGGAGTATTGGGTGCGGCATGTGCGCGGGGCGGTGCGGTTCGCCGACGGTATCCGCACTCTGGCCGGTGAGGGTGTGAACGTATTCCTGGAAGTGGGGCCGGGCGGGGTGCTGACCGCGATGGCCGAGGAAACCCTCGAAGAGCAGAGGAGGCCGGCACGCCGCGGCTGGTCGTGCCGCTCCTGCGTCAGGACCGTCCCGAGCCGCAGTCCCTGACCACCGCACTGGCCCGGGCCTACGCCCACGGTGCCGATGTCGACTGGACGGCGCTGCTGCCCGGCGGGCCGACAGGTCGAGCTGCCCACGTATGCCTTCCAACGCCGACGGTACTGGCTGGAAGAGGACCACCGGGCGGCGACCGATCCCGCAGCACTGGGATTGTCGGAGGCCGGTCATCCGCTGCTGGGTGCGGCCGTGCGCCTGGCGGACGAGCAGGGTGTCGTGCTGACCGGGCGGCTGTCCCTGCGCACGCACCCATGGCTGGCGGACCACGTGATCGGCGGCACGGTCCTCTTCCCGGGTGCCGGTCTGGTGGAGATCGCGTTGCGGGCCGGGGATGAGGTCGGCTGCCCGCGTCTGGAAGAACTCAATTTGGAGATGCCGCTGGTCATCCCCGAAGAAGGCGATGTCGCCCTTCAGGTCCGGGTCGGTGCGCAGGACGAGTCCGGCTGGCGGCCGGTCAGTGTGCACTCGCAGAGCGGGCCGGACGAGGAGTGGACCCGGCACGTCAGTGGGGCGCTCAGCCCGGCCATGGTGACTGGCTCCGTCGAACTCGGCGCCTGGCCGCCTCCCGGAGCGACACCGATCGAGCTGGACGGTTTCTACGAAGGTCTGGCCGCGTCCGGCTACGGCTACGGCCCGGTGTTCCAGGGCCTCCGGGCGGCGTGGCTGCGCGGCGACGACGTCTTCGCCGAAGTCAGCCTTCCCGACCGGGAGCACCGCGGTGCCACCGGCTTCGGTATCCACCCCGCACTGCTGGACGCCGCCCTGCACGCGGCGCTCGCCAACGCCGAGGTCCCGAGCCACCAGATCCGGCTGCCGTTCGCGTGGACCGGCGTGTCCCTGTTCGCCACAGGTGCGGCGAGCGTACGAGTGCGGCTGTCCACGGTCGACGCGGACGCGCTGTCCGTCCACGTCACCGACACCGAGGGCCGGCCCGTGGCCTGTGCGGACGCGCTGGTCTCCCGGCCTGTGTCGCCCGACCAGCTGCGGCAGGCGGCCGGGCGGAACCACGACGCACTGTTCGAGTTGGAGTGGGTCGCCGTGCCCCCTGCGAACGACGCGTCCGTCCCCGCTGAGTGGGCGCTGCTGGGGGGCGACCGTCCGGAGGACACCGGCCGCCGTCCGGAAGCCATCGTGCTCCCGTGCGCTCAGGCCGAGACCGCCCCGAACGGCCTCGCGCGGGCGGCTCGCCTGGCCATGGGCGAGGTCCTCGCGGCGCTCCAGGCCTGGTTGGCTGATGAGCCCTCTGCCGGTTCGCGCCTGGTGGTGCTGACGCGCAACGCGGTCGCGGGCGTCGGCGAGGGCGAGCGGCTGAACCTCGTGCACTCTCCCGCGTGGGGTCTGGTGCGGTCGGCGCAGACGGAGCATCCGGGCCGGTTCGTTCTCGTCGATGTCGGTGAGGGGGATGACTGGGAGGCGGTGCTGCCTGCGGCGCTGGCCACCGGTGAGCCGCAGGTCGTGGTGCGCGGTGGCCAGATGCGGGTGCCGCGTCTTGCCCGGGTGACGGCCACGGAGGAGCCGGCCGTGCCCCCGGGCTGGGATGCCGAGGGCACGGTGTTGATCACCGGGGGGACCGGGGCGCTGGGCGGTCTGCTGGCCCGTCATCTGGTGGAGAAGTACGGGGTGCGCCGTCTGCTCCTGGCCAGTCGTCGAGGCCCTGATGCTCCCGGTGCGCGGGAGCTGGAGGCGGAGCTGCTCGGGTTGGGTGCGGAGTCGGTGTCGGTGGTGGCCTGTGATGTGGCTGATCGTCGGTCGGCGGAGGCATTGGTGGCGGGAGTCCCGGCGGAGTATCCGTTGCGTGCGGTGGTGCATGCGGCGGGGCTGTTGGACGACGGTACGGTCGCGGCCTTGACGCCGGAGCGGCTGGACACCGTACTGCGGGCCAAGGTGGACGCCGCCGTCAACCTGCACGAGGCGACCCGCGGCCTCGACCTGACCGACTTCATCTTCTTCTCGTCCGCCGCCGGTGTCTTCGGCAACGCGGGCCAGGCGAACTACGCCGCCGCCAACGCGTTCCTGGACGCCCTCGCGCAGCACCGCCGGGCCGAGGGACTGCCGGGCGTATCGCTCGCCTGGGGGCTGTGGGCCAAGGCCGAAGGCATGGCTGGCGCGGTCGGCGCGGCCGGCCTCCTGGAACAGACATCCCGTACCCGGCTCTCCCGTACCGGTACGGTGCCGATGTCCGACGAGCAGGGGCTCGCCCTGTTCGACCGGGCCGTCTGCACGGACCGGGCACTGCTGGTGCCCATCGAGATGGACATGGGAGTGCTGCGCGCCCAGGCCGGGACGGGCACCTTGCCGCCGCTGCTGCACAACCTGGTCCGTCTTCCGGCACGCCGGACCGCCGATGCGGCTGATGCGAACAGCGCGCCCCATACGACCGATGCGACCGGGACGGCCCGGATCGCCGCTGGGCAGGGAACCGACCTCGCCCAGCGCCTGGCCGCGCTTTCCGGAGCGGAGCAGGAACGCCTCCTTCTGGACGTGGTACGCGCCCACACCGCGGCCGTCCTCGGACACGAGACACCGGAGAGTGTCGACGCGGGCCAGGCGTTCCGGGCGCTGGGTTTCGACTCGCTCATGGCAGTGGAGTTGCGCAACCGGCTCAGTAGTGCCACCGGGCTGCGGCTCTCCGCCTCTTTGGTCTTCGACCACCCGAACGCCTCCGCCCTCGCCGGGCAGCTGCGTGCGCAGCTCGTCCCCGCCGAGCAGGGTGCGGACCTCGCCGCGGCCGCGACAGCCGCGGCGCCGGCCGACGAGCCGCTGGCGATTGTCGGGATGGCCTGCCGCTTCCCGGGCGGAGTCGACTCACCCGAAGGACTCTGGCAGCTCCTGCGGGACGGCCTGGACGCGACCACACCCCTGCCGAGCGACCGTGGATGGGACCCGGACGACTTCTACGACCCGGACCCGAACGCGCCCGGCAAGAACTACACAAGGGCGGGAGGGTTCCTGCGGGACGCCGCCGGGTTCGACGCGGAGCTGTTCGGCATCCCGCCGCGTGAGGCACTGGCGATGGACCCGCAGCAGCGGCTGCTGATGGAGACGTCCTGGGAGGCCTTCGAGAGCGCGGGTATCGCCCCCGAGTCGCTGCGCGGCAGCCAGGTCGGCGTGTTCGCGGGGGCCATGGGGTCGGACTACATGGCCACCATGGCCGTACCGGAGGAACTGGAGGGCTTCTTCGCCACGGGGAGCGCCGGCAGTGTGATCTCCGGCCGTATCGCCTACACCTTCGGTCTCGAGGGGCCGGCGGTGACGGTGGACACGGCGTGTTCGTCGTCGCTGGTGGCTCTCCACCTCGCCGGCCAGGCACTGCGCGCCGGTGAGTGCTCGATGGCACTCGCGGGCGGTGTCCAGGTGGTGGCGACCCCGAGGGCACTCATCGAGATGAGCCGTCAGCGGGGGCTCGCTCCCGACGGCCGGTCGAAGGCCTTCTCCGCGGCAGCGGACGGCACGGGCTGGGGCGAGGGCGTCGGAGTCCTCGTCCTCGAACGGCTCTCGGATGCCCGGCGGAACGGGCACGAGGTGCTGGCGGTGGTGCGGGGCAGTGCGGTGAACCAGGACGGGGCCAGCAACGGGCTCACGGCGCCGAATGGGCCGGCGCAGCAGCGGGTGATCCGCGCCGCGCTCGCGGGCGCGCGGCTGGGGGCCGGGGATGTGGATGCCGTAGAGGCGCACGGTACGGGGACGACGCTGGGCGATCCGATCGAGGCCCAGGCGCTGCTGGCGACCTACGGCCAAGGCCGGCCGGTGGATCGGCCGTTGTGGCTGGGGTCGGTGAAGTCGAACATCGCGCACACGCAGGCGGCGGCGGGTGTCGCGGGTGTGATCAAGATGGTGATGGCGCTGCGGCACGGGGTGCTGCCCCGGACGTTGCACGCGGAGGAGCCTTCGCCGCACGTGGACTGGTCCGCGGGTGCGGTGGAGTTGCTGACCGAGGCCCGGGAGTGGCCACGGACGGGGGATCGGCCGCGCAGGGCGGGGGTGTCGTCGTTCGGCATCAGCGGGACCAATGCGCACGTGATCGTCGAGGAAGCCCCGCAGACCGGAGCCGGCGCCGACAGCCACAGCGGCGCCGACGGCCGGCCGGACCGTGCCCCCGGTGCCGTAGTGCCCTGGGTGATATCGGGACGCAGCACCGAGGCTCTGGCGGCGCAGGCGGGACGGTTGGCCGAGTATGCGGAGGCGCGCCCGGATCTGGATCCGGTGGATGTGGGCTGGTCGCTGGCGTCGGCGCGGTCGGTCCTGGAACACCGGGCAGTGGTGCTCGGCGTCGACGGGGACCGGAACGAGCTGCTCGCGGGGCTCCGTGCCGTGTCGTCCGGCGCGCCCTCGGCGTCGGTGGTTTCGGCTGCGGCCGACGTACGCGGCCGCGTGGTGTTCGTCCTTCCGGGCCAGGGCTCGCAGTGGGCCGGCATGGCCGTGGAACTGCTGGACTCCTCACCGGTGTTCGCCGAGGCGTTCGCCCAGTGTGACGCCGCCGTCGCGCCTTTGGTGGGCTGGTCGGTGACCGATGTCGTGCGCGGGCTGGAGGGCGCGCCGCCGGTGGAGCGCATCGAGGTGCTCCAGCCGGTGCTGTTCGCGGTGAACGTGTCGCTGGCGGCGGTGTGGCGCGCGGCCGGGGTGGAGCCCGCCGCGGTGGTGGGGCACTCACAGGGGGAGATCGCGGCGGCCCACGTGGCCGGAGCGCTGTCGCTCGAGGACGCGGCGCGGGTGGTGGTACTGCGCAGCAAGCTGTTCGCCGAGGAACTGGTGGGCCACGGAGCGGTGGCGTCGGTGGCCCTGTCGGCCGACGCCGTGGAGGAACAGCTCGCGCGGTGGGACGGCCGGCTCGTGGTCGCCGGGCGCAACGGTCCGGGTGCGGCCACGGTCGCCGGCGACGAGGCGGCACTGGAGGAGTTCGTCGCGGAGTGCGCTGCCGACGAGGTGCGGGCCAGGATCGTGGGGTCGACGGTGGCCTCGCACTGCGCGCAGGTGGATCCGCTGCGTGACCGCATCCTGGAGCTGTTCGCGGACATCGAGCCCCGCGCATCACAGGTGCCGTTCTACTCGACCGTGACCGGCGGGGTGCTGGACACCACGGAGCTGGGCGCCGACTACTGGTTCCACAATGCCCGTCAGCCGGTGAACTACGAGGGCGCGGTGCGCGCCATGCTGGAGGACGGCTACCGCTTCTTCGTGGAGTGCAGTGCCCATCCGGTACTGGTGCCGGGCACACAGGCCACCGCCGAGGACGCCGGCATCGAGGCGGTGGCGACCGGATCGCTGCGGCGTCAGGAGGGCGGGCTGCACCGACTGCTGACGTCGGTGGCCGAAGTGTTCACGCGCGGGATCGACGTGAACTGGCCCGCCCTGCTGCCCGGCGGACGTCAGGTAAAGCTGCCGACGTACGCCTTCCAGCGGCAGCGGTACTGGCTGGCGGACACGGGTTCGCCCATGGGCGACCCGGACGCCCTGGGACTTGCCCCGGCGGAACACCCCGTACTCGGCGCGACCGTACGCCTGGCAGACGACCAGGGCGTGGTGCTGACCGGCCGGATCTCCCTGCGTACGCACCCCTGGCTGGACGATCACGCGGTGGCCGGGGCGGTGCTGCTGCCCGGCACGGGCTTCGCGGAGCTCGCCATCCGGGCCGGGGACGAGGCCGGCTGCCCACGCCTGGAAGAACTCACCCTTGAGTCCCCGCTCGTCGTTCCGGAGGACAGTGGCGTCCGGGTCCAGGTCCGCGTCGGACCGGAGCGGGAGAACGGCAGGCGATCGGTGAGCGTCCACTCGCAGCGCGTGGACGCCCCTGGCGACGAGTGGGTCCGGCACGCCGATGGCGTACTCGCCGAGGAGGCTACCGCCGAGGCGCGTACGGCTGAGGCCTTCGACCTGGCCGAGTGGCCGCCGGCGAACGCCGATCCCGTGTCGCTGGACGGCTTCTACGACGGCCTGGCCGCGTCCGGATACGGGTACGGGCCGGTGTTCCGGGGGCTGCGGGCGGCCTGGCGGCGCGGAGAGGACATCTTCGCCGAGGTGAGCCTGCCGGAGGGCGAGGCCACCGGGACGGCAGGATTCGGTATCCACCCGGCGCTGCTGGACGCCTGCCTTCACGCCGGCTTGACGCGGCAGCACAGCGGGGACGAGGTTCGGCTGCCGTTCGTGTGGCATGGCGTGACCCTGTTCGCAGGAGGCGCCTCGCACGTACGCGTCCAGCTGACCCCGGCCGGCAGGGACGGGGCCGTGTCGCTACGCGTGGCGGACTCGGCCGGCCTGCCGGTGGCCTCCGTCGACGCGCTGATCACCCGGCCCCTGGCGACCGAGCAGCTGCGGCAGGCCAGTGCCGTGGAGCAGTCGGCGCTCTTCGGCGTGGACTGGGTCGCCGCCGCCGAGGTCGAGGCGTCCGCCGCCCCCAGGTGGGCGGTACTGGGCTGCACCGACCCGGCGATGGACTCGGATTCGGGCGCGGGCTCGGATTTGGCCTCGGGCTCGGGATCGGGCTCGGATTTGGACTCGTATCCGGAGCATGTGGTCCTGCCCTGCACTCCGATCAGGGGTGGAGAACTCGCCGAGGTGGTGCACGAGGTCACCGGCGAGGTGCTGTCCGCGATCCAGGAGTGGCTGGCGGATGAGGCGGCGGCCCGGTCCAAGCTGATCGTGGTGACACGGGGCGCCGTCGTCGCGGGCCCGGACGAGTCGGCGGCTGATCTGTCCCATGCCGCCGTCTGGGGTCTGGTGCGCTCCGCCCAGACGGAGAATCCCGGCCGTTTCGTGCTGGTCGACGTCGACGACGCCACCGACTGGGAAGCAGCCCTGCCCTCCGTGCTTGCGGTCGACGAACCCCAGGTGGCCGTACGGGGCGGTACGGTCCTCAGACCACGCCTGGTCCGCTCCGGCGCCCATCCCAATGCGACGGGCGCCGACGCGACCGACGAGCCGGGCGGCAGCGAGCGCGGCGACAGCACGGACGAGCTGCTCTGGGACCCGGATGGCACGGTGCTGATCACCGGCGGTACGGGCCTGCTCGGCCGTCTGCTCGCTTGCCACCTGGCGCGGGAACGGGGAGTGCGGCACCTGCTGCTGACCAGCCGCCGCGGGACGGCGGCTCCGGGAGCCCGCGAACTGCGCGCCGAGCTGGAGAACTGCGGGGCGCACGTGTCCATCGTCGCCTGTGACACGGCCGACCGGGATGCGGTCGACCAGCTCCTGGCTACGGTTCCGGAGCAGCACCCGTTGACCGCCGTCGTGCACGCGGCCGGACTGCTGGACGACCGTACGATCCCGGCGCTGTCCGGGGACCAGCTCGACACCGTCATGCGGCCCAAGGTCGACGCGGCGGTGAACCTGCACGAGGCGACCCGGGACCTCGACCTCAAGGCGTTCGTGCTCTTCTCCTCGGCGGCCGGTGTCTTCGGCAACCCGGGCCAGGGAAACTACGCCGCCGCCAACACCTTCCTGGACGCCCTCGCGCAGCACCGCCGAGCCCAAGGGCTGCCAGGGGTGTCGCTGGCCTGGGGACTGTGGGCCGGGGAAAGCGGTATGAGCGAGCACCTCGCCGAGCAGGTCGAGGAGGGAGGGCACGCACTCGTCACCGCCACCGGAGCGACGGCCCTGACGAACGAGGAGGGACTCGCCCTGTTCGACGCGGCGGCGCGTGTGCCGGACCGGGCGCTGCTCGTGCCCCTCGGCATGGACTGGGGCGTGCTGCGGAACCGGGCCAGGACACAGGCCCTGCCACCACTGCTGCGCGGCCTGGTCCGTACTCCGGTACGCCGGACCGCAACCGCCGCCCGAACAGGTACCACCACCTCGGCACTGGCCCGTCGCCTCGCCGGACTCTCCACGCCGGAACAGGAAAGCGTGGTGCTCGACCTCGTCCGGGACCTCGCCGTTGCCGTACTCGGGCACGCCAAGACCAACGTCGTGGATCTGCGACGCGGCTTCCTCGACCAGGGATTCGACTCCCTGACCGCGATCCAGCTGCGCAACCAGCTCAACAACGCCACCGGGCTGAGCCTGCCCGCCACGCTGGTCTTCGACCATCCGACGCCGCTGGACCTGGCACACCACCTGCTGACCCAAGTGGCCGGCACCGAGCACACCGCCGCGGGCGCCCCGACGCGCACCGCCGTGGCAATGGACGAACCCCTCGCGATCATCGGAATGGCCTGTCGTTTCCCTGGCGGCGCCGACTCCCCCGAGGCGCTGTGGCGCCTCGTCGCCGAAGAACGCGACGCCGTCGGCGGCCTGCCCGTCGACCGGGGCTGGGACCTGGCTTCCCTGTACGACCCGGATCCGGACGCACGCGGCAAGAGCTACGTACGTCAGGGTGCGTTCGTCTACGACGCCGGTGACTTCGACGCGGAGCTGTTCGGGATCTCGCCGCGTGAGGCGCTGGCGATGGACCCGCAGCAGCGGCTGCTGCTGGAGACCTCCTGGGAGGCGTTCGAACGCGCCGGTATCGCCCCCGAGTCGCTGCGCGGCGGCCAGGTGGGAGTGTTCGCGGGCGCCATGGGCTCGGACTACACGGCCAACCTCAGCCAGGCCCCCGAGGGCGTCGAAGGCTACGCCGCCACCGGTGGCGCGGGCAGCGTCATCTCGGGCCGCGTCTCGTACACGTTCGGTCTTGAGGGGCCGGCGGTGACGGTGGACACGGCGTGTTCGTCGTCGCTGGTGGCGCTGCACCTCGCCGGCCAGGCACTGCGCGCAGGCGAATGCTCGATGGCGCTCGCCGCCGGCGTGACCGTGATGGCCGGTCCTCAGGAACTCACCGAGTTCAGCCGCCAGCGCGCCCTGGCGTGGGACGGCCGGTGCAAGGCGTTCTCGGCGCAGACGGACGGATTCGGATTCGCCGAAGGTGCGGGTGTCCTGCTCCTGGAGCGGTTGTCGGATGCCCGGCGGAACGGGCATGAGGTGCTGGCGGTGGTGCGTGGCAGTGCGGTGAACCAGGACGGGGCCAGTAGTGGGCTTACGGCGCCGAATGGGCCGGCGCAGCAGCGGGTGATCCGGGCGGCGCTTGCCAGTGCGCGGCTGTCGGCGGTTGATGTGGATGCCGTAGAGGCGCATGGCACGGGGACGACGCTGGGTGATCCGATCGAGGCGCAGGCGTTGCTGGCGACCTACGGCCAGGGACGGCCGGTGGATCGGCCGTTGTGGCTGGGGTCGATCAAGTCGAATATTGCGCATACGCAGGCGGCGGCGGGTGTCGCGGGTGTGATCAAGATGGTGATGGCGCTGCGGCATGGGGTGTTGCCGCGGACGTTGCATGCGGAGGAGCCGTCGCCGCATGTGGACTGGTCGGCGGGTGCGGTGGAGTTGCTGACCGAGGCCCGGGCGTGGCCGCGGACGGGGGATCGGCCGCGGAGGGCGGGGGTGTCGTCGTTCGGGATCAGTGGGACGAATGCGCATGTGATCGTGGAGGAGGCCCCGGCGGGTGAGGTTGTGGCCCGGGAGCAGCCTGTTCCGGGTGTGGTGGTGCCGTGGGTGGTGTCGGGGCGTAGTGCTGGGGCTTTGGCGGCGCAGGCGGGGCGGCTGGCGGAGTATGCGGAGAGCCGGCCGGAGCTGGATGCGGTGGATGTGGGGTGGTCGCTGGCGTCGGCGCGGTCGGTGCTGGAGCACCGGGCGGTGGTGCTGGGTGCGGGCGGGGACCGGGATGAACTGCTGGCGGGGTTGCGGGCGTTGGCATCGGATGCGCCGTCGGTGTCGGTGGTTTCCGGTGTGGCGCAGGCGCAGGCGCGGGCGGTGTTCGTCTTTCCCGGTCAGGGCTCGCAGTGGCGGGGCATGGCGGTGGGTTTGCTGGACTCCTCGCCGGTGTTCGCCCGGTCGATCGAGGAGTGTGAGCGGGCGCTGGCGCCGTTTGTGGACTGGTCGTTGAGTGAGGTTCTGCGGGGCGGTGGTGCGGCGGCTGAGCGGTGGGAGCAGGTGGATGTGCTGCAACCGGTGTTGTTCGCGGTGATGGTGTCGCTGGCCGGGGTGTGGCGTTCGATGGGGGTGGAGCCCGCGGCGGTGCTGGGGCATTCGCAGGGTGAGATTGCGGCGGCGTGTGTGGCGGGGGGTTTGTCGCTTGGGGATGCGGCCCGGGTGGTGGCGTTGCGGAGCCGGGCGTTGCGGAGGCTGTCGGGGTTGGGTGGCATGGTCTCGGTGGCGGCCGGCCGGGCGTGGGTGGAGCAGGTGGTGGAGCGCTGGCCGGGCCGGGTGGGTGTGGCGGCGGTCAACGGGCCTGGGTCGACGGTGGTCAGCGGTGATGTGCCCGCGTTGGAGGAGCTGCTGGCTTTCTGTGAGGCAGAGGGGGTGCGGGCGCGGCGGGTGCCGGTGGACTACGCCTCGCATTCGGCGCACGTGGAGCAGATCCGTGACGAACTGCTGCGAGAGCTTGCGGTGGTGGAGCCGGTGGTGTCGCGGGTGCCGTTGTGTTCCACGGTCACCGGCGACTGGATGTCGACCGAGGGTCTGGATGCCGAGTACTGGGTGCGTAATCTGCGGCAGCCGGTGGAGTTCGAGACGGCGACGCGGGGTCTGCTGGCGCAGGGGTATGGGCTGTTCATCGAGTGCAGCCCGCATCCGGTGCTGACGCCGGGGATCACCGAGACGGTCGCCGCGGTGGATGTGCCGGGTGTCGTGGTGGGATCGCTGCGTCGTGACGAGGGTGGTATGGAGCGCTTCGCCACCTCGGTGGCGCAGGCCTACGTCCACGGTGCCGATGTCGACTGGACGGCGCTGCTGCCCGGCGGGCAGCGGGTGGAGCTGCCCACGTATGCCTTCCAACGCCGACGGTACTGGCTGGAGTCGGAGGTGGAGTCGGGGGGTGCTGGTAGTAGCTCGGTGGATTCGTGGCGGTATCGGGTGGTGTGGCGTCCGGTGGCGGTTTCTGTCCCGGTGACCGGGGGTGTGTCGGGGACGTGGTTGCTGGTGTGCGGGCTGGGGGAGCGGGAGGGGTGGGTGTCGGCGGCTGCGGAGGTGTTGGTGGCGGCGGGTGCTGAGGTGCGGCGGGTGGAGGTGGATACCGCTCGGCCGGATCGCCGGGCGTGGGCCGCGATGCTGGCCGCGGCGGTGCCGGACGGCGAGGTGTCCCGTGTGGGTGGGGTGGTGTCGTTCCTGGGGTGGCAGGAGTCCCCGCTGGAGGAGTCGGGGGCGGTGTCCGCGGGGCTGGCCGGAACGCTGACGCTGTTCCAGGCCCTGGGCGATGCACGCATTCCGGGGCGTTTGTGGTGTGTGACGCGGGGCGCGGTGTCCGTGGACGGCACGGGCGGCACGGGCGGCGTGGGCGGCGTGGAGGGCGTGGATCGGGGTCCGCGGCCGGTGCAGGCGCAGGTGTGGGGTCTGGGCCGGGTGGCGGGTCTGGAGGAGCCGGGCCGCTGGGGTGGTCTGGTGGATGTCCCGGAGGTGGTGGACGGGTCGGCGGCGGAGCGGCTGGCTGCGGTGCTGGCCGGGCTGGGGGATGAGGATCAGCTGGCGGTGCGTGGCTCGGGGGTGTTCGTGCGGCGTCTGGTGCGTGCGCCGCTGGAGCCTTCGGCCGCGGTGAGGCCGTGGCGTCCGGATGGCACGGTGTTGGTGACCGGTGGTACGGGCGGTCTGGGCGGCCATGTGGCGCGGTGGCTGGCGTCGTTGGGCGCGGAGCATGTGGTGCTGGCGAGTCGGCGTGGAGCCGGCGCCGAGGGTGCCGGGCACTTGGCGGCACAGCTGGAGCAGTTCGGTGTCCGGGTGTCGTTCGCCGCCTGTGACATGGCGGATCGTGTCGCGCTGGCCGGGCTGCTGGACAACCTGGAGGCGGAAGGATCACCGGTGCGTTCGGTGGTGCATGCGGCAGGCGTTCCCGGACGTTTCGTGGCTCTCGCGGACGCTGAGGTGTCGGATCTCGTCGAGGCGCTGGGGGCGAAGGCGCTGGGTGCGACGGCGCTGGATGAGTTGCTGGATTCCGGTCGGCTGGATGCGTTTGTGCTGTTCTCGTCGAATGCCGGGGTGTGGGGTGGCAGTGGGCAGGGGGCGTACGCGGCGGCGAATGCCCATCTCGATGCGCTGGCGGAACAGCGTCGGGCACGGGGCGCGGTCGCGACCTCGGTGGCTTGGGGTATGTGGCACGGCGAAGGACTGGCCAATGAACAGGGCATGGGGGAGGAGCTGAGCCTTCGCGGGCTGCGCGCGATGGATCCGGAGCAGGCGATCTCGGTGCTGCACCAGGTGCTGGACCAGAACGAGACCGTCCTCAGCGTCACCGACATGGACTGGAAACGCTTCGCTTCCCTCTACACAGCGGCCCGGCCGAGCACCCTGCTGGACGAGCTGCCCGACGCCCAGCTGACTGCGCACATCCCTGCGGCGCAGACGGACTCCGCGCCCCGCTCCCCCCTCGCCCAGCGCTTGACCGGCATGTCCCCGGCCGAGCAACGCCGGATGCTCCTGGACCTGGTTCGCGGCGAGGCCGGTGCCGTTCTGGGGCATGCGGAGTTCCAGGAGATCGACTCCCAGCGCGGCTTCCTCGAATCGGGCTTCTCCTCCCTCACCGCGGTGGAACTACGGAACCGGCTCAACGCGGTGACCGGACTCAAACTCCCTCCCTCGGTCATCTACGACCACCCCAACCCTTCCGCGCTCAGCCGGCATCTCCAGACCGAACTGGCACAGGACGGGGGCGACAGCCAGGAGTCCCTCCTCGAAAGCCTCCGGCAGATCGAGGCGGCTGTGCTGGCGGAGTCCGTCACCGACGGCGCACGCACCCAGCTCGTCGAGCGCCTACGGGATCTGCTCTGGAAGGTGGACGACGCCGGACCGGACCCCAAGGCCAACGGCGTCATCGACCGATCCGTGATCGAGTCCGCCACGGACGACGAAATGTTCGCGCTGATCGACGAAGAACTCGGGCTTGAGTAATACGCCCTCCTGATCGGCACTTTATCGAGTGGGAGAAGAAGCGAAATGGTCGGCGTGGAAGACAAGCTTCGGGGTTACCTCAAGCGCGTCATGACAGACCTGTCCGAGACCCGGCAGCGGCTGCATGCCGCCGAGACCAAGTCGAGGGAACCGATAGCGATCATCGGAATCGGGTGCCGTTTTCCCGGGGGCATCGAATCCCCCGAGGACTATTGGCGGTTGCTCGTCGAGGGCGAAGATGCGGTCGCCGAGTTCCCTGATGACCGGGGCTGGGACCTGGAATCGCTGTACGACCCGGACCCTGACGTGCCCGGCAAGAGTTACGCACGCGAGGGCGCGTTCGTCTACGGGGCCGGTGACTTCGACGCGGCATTCTTCGGAATCTCACCCCGCGAAGCACTGTCCATGGATCCGCAGCAGCGGCTGCTCCTGGAGGCGTCCTGGCAGGCGATCGAACGCGCGGGAATCGACCCGGCCTCGCTCCGTGGCCGCGAGGTCGGGGTGTTCGCCGGGGCGGCCCGGTCCGACTACGTCTCCGGCAGCCGGCAGATCCCCGACTGCGCGGAGGGCTACGCCATCACCGGCGGATCGTCCAGCCTGCTCTCCGGCCGGATCTCGTATGCGCTGGGTCTTGAGGGACCGGCGGTGACGGTGGACACGGCGTGCTCGTCGTCTCTCGTGGCGCTGCACCTCGCCGCTCAGGCACTCCGTGCCGGCGAATGCTCGATGGCGCTCACCGGCGGCGTGTCCGTCCTGGTCAACCCCTATCCGTTCGTCGGTTTCAGTCGGCAGCGTGGGCTGGCGCGGGATGGGCGGTGCAAGTCCTTCTCGGCGGACGCTGATGGTGTCGGCTGGGGCGAGGGTGTGGGTGTGCTGGTGCTGGAGCGGTTGTCGGATGCCCGGCGGAACGGGCATGAGGTGCTGGCGGTGGTGCGGGGCAGTGCGGTGAATCAGGACGGTGCGAGTAGTGGGCTTACGGCGCCGAATGGGCCGTCGCAGCAGCGGGTGATCCGGGCGGCGCTTGCCAGTGCGCGGCTTGATGCCGGGGATGTGGATGCCGTAGAGGCGCACGGTACGGGGACGACGCTGGGGGATCCGATTGAGGCGCAGGCGTTGCTGGCGACCTACGGCCAGGGACGGCCGGAGGGGCGGCCGTTGTGGCTGGGGTCGGTGAAGTCGAATATTGCGCATACGCAGGCGGCGGCGGGTGTCGCGGGTGTGATCAAGATGGTGATGGCGCTGCGGGTCGGTCTGTTGCCGCGGACGTTGCATGTGGGGGAGGCGTCGCCGCATGTGGACTGGTCGGCGGGTGCGGTGGAGTTGCTGACCGAGGCGCGGCAGTGGCCGCGGACGGGGGACCGGCCGCGTAGGGCGGGGGTGTCGTCGTTCGGGATCAGTGGGACGAATGCGCATGTGATCGTGGAGGAGGCCCCGCCCGGTGAGGCTGAGGCTGTGGCGGAGGGTCGGGAGGAGCCGGTCTCGGGTGTGGTGGTGCCGTGGGTGATATCGGCGCGTAGCGCTGAAGCCCTGGTGGCGCAGGCGGGGCGGCTGGCGGAGTATGCGGAGACGCACCCGCAGGTGAATCCGGTGGATGTGGGGTGGTCGCTGGCGTCGGCGCGGTCGGTGCTGGAGCACCGTGCGGTGGTGCTGGGTGCGGGTGGGGACCGGGACGAACTGCTGGCGGGGTTGCGGGCGTTGGCATCGGATGTGCCGTCGGTGGCGGCGGGTGGGGTGCGGACGGGGTTGTTGTTGTCGGGGCAGGGTGCGCAGCGGGTGGGGATGGGGGTGGAGCTGGCCGGGGTGTATCCGGTGTTCGCCGACGCTCTGGGGCAGGCGTGCCGGGCGGTGGGTCTGGATGCTGATGTCTTCGCCGATGCTGTCCGGTTGGAGCAGACCCAATTTACGCAGGGTGCGTTGTTCGCGGTGGAGGTGGCGTTGTTCCGGCTGCTGGACAGCTGGGGTGTGGGTGTGGATTACGTGCTGGGTCATTCGGTGGGGGAGCTGGCGGCGGCGCATGTGGCGGGGGTGATGTCGCTGGAGGATGCGGGTCGTCTGGTGGCTGCGCGGGGCCGGTTGATGCAGGCGTTGCCGCCGGGTGGGGTGATGGTGGCGGTGCAGGCTGGTGAGGCCGAAGCCGTGCAAGTTCTTCGGGAGTGCGGGGGGCGGGTGGATGTGGCGGCGGTCAACGGGCCGCGGTCGGTGGTGTTCTCCGGCGAGGCAGAGGCGGTGGAGCGGGTGGTGGCCTGCTTCCCGGGGCGGCGTAGTCGCCGGCTGTCGGTGAGTCATGCGTTTCATTCGCCGTTGGTGGAGCCGGTGCTGGCGGAGTTCGAGGAGGTGGCCCGGCAGGTCGGTTACCGTCCGCCGAGGATCCCGGTGGTTTCCAACGTCACTGGTCGGATCGCGGGTCCGGGGGAGTTGGAGTCGGCGGAGTATTGGGTGCGGCATGTGCGGGCGGCGGTGCGGTTCGCCGACGGTATCCGCGCTCTGGCCGGTGAGGGTGTGAACGTATTCCTGGAAGTGGGGCCGGGCGGGGTGCTGACCGCGATGGCCGAGGAAACCCTCGAAGAGGAGGAGTCCGGCACGCCGCGGCTGGTCGTGCCGCTCCTGCGTCAGGACCGTCCCGAGCCGCAGTCCCTGACCACCGCACTGGCCCGGGCCTACGCCCACGGTGCCGATGTCGACTGGACGGCGCTGCTGCCCGGCGGGCAGCGGGTGGAGCTGCCCACGTATGCCTTCCAACGCCGACGGTACTGGCTGGAAGAGGACCACCGGGCGGCGACCGATCCCGCAGCACTGGGACTGTCGGAGGCCGGTCATCCGCTGCTGGGTGCGGCCGTGCGCCTGGCGGACGAGCAGGGTGTCGTGCTGACCGGGCGGCTGTCCCTGCGCACGCACCCATGGCTGGCGGACCACGTGATCGGCGGCACGGTCCTCTTCCCGGGGACGGGGTTTGTGGAGTTGGCCGTGCGGGCCGGGGACGAGGTCGGTTGCCCGCGCCTGGAGGAGTTGATGTTCGAAGCCCCGTTGGTCCTGCCCGACGAGACTGCCGTGACTGTGCAGGTCCGGGTCGGTGCGCAGGACGAGGCGGGGCGGCGGCCGGTTGGCGTGCACTCGCAGAGCGGGCCGGACGAGGAATGGACCCGGCACGTCAGTGGGGCGCTCAGCCCGACCGCTGCGACCGGCTCCGTCGAACTCGGCGCCTGGCCGCCTCCCGGGGCCACCCCGATCGAACTCGACGGTTTCTACGAGGCATACGAGCACCTCGGGTACGCCTTCGGCCCTTCCTTCCGGGGACTTCGGGCAGCGTGGCGGCGCGGGGACGACGTCTTCGCCGAGGTGTCTTTCCCCGGGCAGGAGCAGGAGGCGGCGGAGAACTTCATCGTGCATCCGGCGTTGCTCGACGCCACCCTGCACGCGGCGCTGGCCACCGCCGGTGACCGCACCGGTGACAGTGGCGATGACCAGGTGCGGCTGCCGTTCGCGTGGACCGGTGTGTCCCTGTTCGCCACAGGCGCGGCGAGCGTACGAGTGCGGCTGTCCACGGTCGACGCGGACTCACTGTCCGTCCACGTCACCGACACCGAAGGCCGGCCCGTCGCCTGTGCGGACGCGCTGGTCTACCGGCGCGTATCGCCCGACCAACTGCGGCAGGCGGCCGGGCGGAACCACGACGCACTGTTCGAGCCGGAATGGGAACCGGCTCCGGCAGTCGGCACGCCTGAGGCCGGAGTCTCGTGGACCCGGTTCGGCGACGACCACACACCGCATACGGAGAGCCACCCCGCATACGTGGTGCTGCCCTGTGCCCACGCCGGCCCCGTCGGACTCACCGAGCAGGTGCACGAAGCCACCGGCGAGGTCCTCGCGGGGCTTCAGGCCTGGCTGGCTGATGAGCCCTCTGCCGGTTCGCGCCTGGTGGTGTTTACGCGCAATGCGGTCGCGGGCGTCGGCGATGACGAGCCGCTGAACCTCGTGCACTCTCCCGTGTGGGGTCTGGTGCGGTCGGCGCAGACGGAGCATCCGGGCCGGTTCGTTCTCGTCGATGTCGGTGAGGGGGACGACTGGGAGGCGGTGCTGCCTGCGGCGCTGGCCACCGGTGAGCCGCAGGTCGTGGTGCGGGACGGGCAGGTGTGGGTGCCGCGTCTTGCCCGCGTGACGCCCCCTGAAGAGTCCGCCGGGAAGCCGGCCTGGGATGCCGAGGGCACAGTACTGATCACCGGCGGGACCGGGGCACTGGGCGGCCTGCTGGCCCGTCACCTGGTGGAGAACTGCGGGGTGCGCCATCTGCTCCTGGTGAGCAGGAGCGGCGACCGGGCAGCGGGAGCGTCCGAACTGCGCGAGGACTTGGAGACGAGCGGGGCCAGCGTCTCGGTCGTGGCATGTGACGCCGCCGATCGGGAAGCGGTCGTCGAACTGGTCGCGAAGATCCCGGAAGAGCACCCGCTCACAGCCGTCGTGCATGTGGCGGGCGTCGTGGACGACGCCGTGATCGGCTCGCTCACCCGCCAGCGGCTGGACAGCGTGCTGCGGGCCAAGGCGGACGTGGCAGTGAACCTGCACGAGGCCACCCGCGGCCTCGACCTGACCGACTTCGTCCTCTTCTCGTCCGCCGCCGGTGTCTTCGGCAACGCGGGCCAGGCGAACTACGCCGCCGCCAACGCGTTCCTGGACGCCCTCGCGCAGCACCGCCGGGCCGAGGGACTGCCGGGCGTATCACTCGCCTGGGGCCTGTGGGCACAGAACGGGGGCATGACGGGGCAACTGGCCGATCAGGACCTGGCCAGAATCTCCCGCAACGGTCTGGAACCGATCACGTCCGAACAGGGACTCGCCCTGTTCGATCAGGCCCTCCGCACGGACCGGGCACAGCTGCTGCCCCTGCGGTTGAACTCGGACGTGCTGCGAGCGCAGGCAGGCTCAGGGACCCTGCCCGCCCTCCTGCGCACGCTGGTCCCCGCCCCCGTCCTCGGCATGCGGACGGCTGGCCACCCCGGCAGCGCCACCGACGGGCCGTGGTCCCTGGTACGCCGGCTCGAGAACCTGTCCGGGCCGGAGCAGGAACGCCTGGTGCTGGACCTGGTCCGTGGCCATGTGGCGACGGTACTGGGACACCCGTCGCTCCACAGCGTCAAGCCGGAACAGGCATTTGACGACCTCGGCTTCGACTCGCTGACAGCGGTGGAACTGCGCAACCGGCTCGGCGCCGCCACCGGGCTGAGCCTCCCCTCAACCCTCGTCTTCGATCACCCGTCCCCGCTCGCGCTCACCGCGTACCTGCGGACCGAGATCAACCCGCCACACATCGACGACACAACACGGGTGCTGGCCGAGCTGGACCGGTTCGAGACCGCCCTGTTCGCCATGGAGCCGGACGACGACGCCACTCTGAGGATCACCAGCCGGCTTCAGACGGTGATGGCCAAATGGGACCGGCTGCGACGACGCGACGACACGGAAAAGCGCGCGGTGAGCCATCGGCTGGAAAACGCGACGGCGGAAGAGGTCCTCGACTTCATCGACCGCAGCCTCGGCAAGAAGGGGGACAGCTAGACATGACTAGTGACGAGAAGCTGGTCGAGTACCTCAAGTGGGTCACCGCTGATCTTCATGAGACCCGAGAACGGCTCATGGAGCTCGAGTCCGGCAGTCACGAGCCCATCGCGATCATCGCGATGAGTTGCCGTTACCCCCGTGGCGTCAGCTCCCCCGAGGATCTGTGGGAGCTTGTCGCATCCGGCACGGACGCCGTAGGCCGCTTCCCCGAAAACCGGGGCTGGGACGTCGAAGGGCTGTACGACCCGGACCCGGACCAGCGAGGAAAATCCTCCACGCGGGAGGGCGGCTTCCTCTACGACGCCGATGAGTTCGACGCCGCGTTCTTCGGCATCAGCCCACGCGAGGCGACCGCGATCGACCCGCAGCAGCGGCTGCTGCTGGAGACCTCCTGGGAGCTCTTCGAACGGGCGGGCATCGCTCCCGACTCGCTGCGCGGCACGCGAACAGGCGTCTTCGCGGGCGTGTCGTACGACGACTACGGCATGCGGACGACCCCCATGTCCGGGGACTACGAAGGTCTGCTCGGCATCGGCAGCGCGAGCAGCGTCGCCTCCGGCCGCATCGCCTACACCTTCGGCCTCGAGGGACCGGCCGTGACAGTGGACACGGCGTGCTCGTCGTCCCTCGTGGCGCTCCACCTCGCCTGCCAGTCCCTGCGCAGCGACGAGAGCACGATGGCACTCGCAGGCGGGGTCGCCCTCATGGCCTCACCATCGACCTTCGTCGAGTTCAGCCGGCAGCGGGTGTTGTCTCCGGACGGGCGGTGCAAGGCGTTCTCGGCGGACGCTGATGGTGTCGGCTGGGGCGAGGGCGCCGGGCTGATCCTGCTGGAGCGACTCTCGGATGCCCGGCGGAACGGGCACGAGGTGCTGGCGGTGATCCGCGGCAGCGCGGTGAACCAGGACGGCGCAAGCAACGGAATTACGGCGCCGAATGGGCCGTCGCAGCAGCGGGTGATCCGGGCGGCGCTTGCCAGTGCGCGGCTTGATGCCGGGGATGTGGATGCCGTAGAGGCGCACGGTACGGGGACGACGCTGGGGGATCCGATTGAGGCGCAGGCGTTGCTGGCGACCTACGGCCAGGGACGGCCGGAGGGGCGGCCGTTGTGGCTGGGGTCGGTGAAGTCGAATATTGCGCATACGCAGGCGGCGGCGGGTGTCGCGGGTGTGATCAAGATGGTGATGGCGCTGCGGGTCGGTCTGTTGCCGCGGACGTTGCATGTGGGGGAGCCGTCGCCGCATGTGGACTGGTCGGCGGGTGCGGTGGAGTTGCTGACCGAGGCGCGGCAGTGGCCGCGGACGGGGGACCGGCCGCGCAGGGCGGGGGTGTCGTCGTTCGGGATCAGTGGGACGAATGCGCATGTGATCGTGGAGGAGGCCCCGCCGGTGAGGCTGAGGCTGTGGCGGAGGGCCGGGAGGTGCCTGTCCCGGGTGTGGTGGTGCCGTGGGTGGTGTCGGGGCGTAGTGCTGGGGCTCTGGCGGCGCAGGCGGGGCGGCTGGCGGAGTATCGTCGGAGGCCCAGCCGGAGCTGGATGCGGTGGATGTGGGGTGGTCGCTGGCGTCGGCGCGGTCGGTGCTGGAGCACCGGGCGGTGGTGCTCGGTGCCGGTGGGGACCGGGATGAACTGCTGGCGGGGTTGCGGGCGTTGGCATCGGATGTGCCGTCGGTGGCGGCGGGTGGGGTGCGGACGGGGTTGTTGTTGTCGGGGCAGGGTGCGCAGCGGGTGGGGATGGGGGTGGAGCTGGCCGGGGTGTATCCGGTGTTCGCCGACGCTCTGGGGCAGGCGTGCCGGGCGGTGGGTCTGGATGCTGATGTCTTCGCCGATGCTGTCCGGTTGGAGCAGACCCAATTTACGCAGGGTGCGTTGTTCGCGGTGGAGGTGGCGTTGTTCCGGCTGCTGGACAGCTGGGGTGTGGGTGTGGATTACGTGCTGGGTCATTCGGTGGGGGAGCTGGCGGCGGCGCATGTGGCGGGGGTGATGTCGCTGGAGGATGCGGGTCGTCTGGTGGCTGCGCGGGGCCGGTTGATGCAGGCGTTGCCGCCGGGTGGGGTGATGGTGGCGGTGCAGGCTGGTGAGGCCGAAGCCGTGCAAGTTCTTCGGGAGTGCGGGGGGCGGGTGGATGTGGCGGCGGTCAACGGGCCGCGGTCGGTGGTGTTCTCCGGCGAGGCAGAGGCGGTGGAGCGGGTGGTGGCCTGCTTCCCGGGGCGGCGCAGTCGCCGGCTGTCGGTGAGTCATGCGTTTCATTCGCCGTTGGTGGAGCCGGTGCTGGCGGAGTTCGAGGAGGTGGCCCGGCAGGTCGGTTACCGTCCGCCGAGGATCCCGGTGGTTTCCAACGTCACTGGTCGGATCGCGGGTCCGGGGGAGTTGGAGTCGGCGGAGTATTGGGTGCGGCATGTGCGGGCGGCGGTGCGGTTCGCCGACGGTATCCGCGCTCTGGCCGGTGAGGGTGTGAACGTATTCCTGGAAGTGGGGCCGGGCGGGGTGCTGACCGCGATGGCCGAGGAAACCCTCGAAGAGGAGGAGTCCGGCACGCCCCGGCTGGTCGTGCCGCTTCTGCGTCAGGACCGTCCCGAGCCGCAGTCCCTGACCACCGCACTGGCCCGGGCCTACGCCCACGGTGCCGATGTCGACTGGACGGCGCTGCTGCCCGGCGGCCGACAGGTCGAGCTGCCCACGTATGCCTTCCAACGCCGACGGTACTGGCTGGAAGAGGACCACCGGGCGGCGACCGATCCCGCAGCACTGGGATTGTCGGAGGCCGGTCATCCGCTGCTGGGTGCGGCCGTGCGCCTGGCGGACGAGCAGGGTGTCGTGCTGACCGGGCGGCTGTCCCTGCGCACGCACCCATGGCTGGCCGACCACGCCATCGGCGGCACGGTCCTCTTCCCGGGTGCCGGTCTGGTGGAGATCGCGTTGCGGGCCGGGGATGAGGTCGGCTGCCCGCGTCTGGAAGAACTCACTTTGGAGATGCCGCTGGTCATCCCCGAAGAAGGCGATGTCGCCCTTCAGGTCCGGGTCGGTGCGCAGGACGAGTCCGGCTGGCGGCCGGTCAGTGTGCACTCGCAGAGCGGGCCGGACGAGGAGTGGACCCGGCACGTCAGTGGGGCGCTCAGCCCGGCCATGGTGACTGGCTCCGTCGAACTCGGCGCCTGGCCGCCTCCCGGAGCGACACCGATCGAGCTGGACGGTTTCTACGAAGCGTATGGGCGCCTTGGGTATGCCTACGGTCCCTCCTTCCAGGGCCTGCGGGCGGCGTGGCTGCGCGGGGACGAGGTCTTCGCCGAGGTGAGCCTCCCCAGCAACGAGCAGGAGGTGGCGGAGAACTTCATCCTCCATCCGGCGCTGCTCGACGCCGCCCTGCAGGCCGCAGGAGCTGGCGCCTTCTTCGACAGCGGTGGGGTCATGCGACTTCCGTTCGCCTGGAGTGGGGTCTCGGTTTTCGCGGCCGGCGCCTCCACCCTGCGGGTGAGGCTGTCCCCGGCCGGATCCGATGCGATGACTGTTGCCCTCGCCGACTTCACGGGTGCTCCAGTGGCTCTCGTCGATCGGCTGGTGATTCCGGAGATGTCACCGGACCAGCA
This sequence comes from uncultured Actinomycetota bacterium, assembly GCA_963798065.1. Classification (GTDB taxonomy): domain Bacteria; phylum Actinomycetota; class Actinomycetes; order Streptomycetales; family Streptomycetaceae; genus Streptomyces. The sequence goes on from CAWCSC010000004.1 coordinate 305,675, forward strand.
AGAACGCGTCCGCGGAAAGGGGAAGGAGAAGCCCTTCGCCCTCGAGTGGGTCCCCCTGGCCGCGCCCGCCCACGAGTCTTCGGTTTCGTCGGAGCGGTGGGTGGTTCTTGGGGAGGGTGGTCTGGGTGGTCTGGATGCCGGGCAGCCGGTTGCGGAGTTCGTGGTGCTGCCGTGTGTGTCGGTGGAGTCCGGTGGGTTGACGGATGGGGTGCGTGAGTCGGCGGCCATGGTGTTGGGGGTGTTGCAGGCGTGGCTGGCGGAGGAGCGGTTTGCCGACTCCCGGCTGGTGGTGGTGACCCGTGGTGCGGTGGGGGTGGGGGATCGGCGTGGGGTGCCGGATCTGGGTCATGCCGGGGTGTGGGGTCTGGTGCGGTCGGCGCAGACGGAGAATCCGGGCCGGTTCGTTCTGGTGGATGTGGACGACGCGGCTGCGGTGGCCGATGTGCTGCCTGCGGTGCTGGCCAGTGGTGAGCCGCAGGTGGTGGTGCGGGATGGTCAGGTGCTGGCGGCTCGTCTGGTGGCGGCGGGTTCGGGTGCTGGTGGGGTGCTGGTGCCGCCGGTGGGGGTGCCGTGGCGGCTGGACGTGTCGCGTCCGGGGGCGCTTGAGCATCTGGCGTTGTTGCCGTGTGAGGAGTCGTCGGCGCCGTTGGGACCGTACGAGATACGGATCGCGGTACGGGCGGCCGGGGTGAACTTCCGTGATGTGCTCCTCGCCCTGGACATGTATCCGGAACGCACGCCCATGGGCCGTGAGGCTGCGGGAGTGGTCACCGAGGTCGGTGCGGAGGTGACCGACCTGGCCTCGGGAGACCGGGTGATGGGCATGTTCCTGGGAGCTTTCGGGCCCACGGCTGTCTGCGATCGCCGAGCTGTCGTACCCGTCCCTGAGGGTTGGTCGTTCGAGCAGGCGGCGTCGGTTCCGGTGGCGTTTGTGACGGCGTATTACGGGTTGGTGGATCTGGCGGGGGTGCGGGCCGGGGAGTCGGTGTTGGTGCATGCGGCGGCTGGTGGTGTGGGGATGGCGGCGGTGCAGTTGGCCCGGCATCTGGGGGCCGAGGTGTTCGGTACGGCGAGTGCCGGTAAGTGGGATGCGTTGCGGCTTGCGGGGTTGGGTGAGGGGCGGATCGCGTCGTCGCGGACGGTGGAGTTCGAGCGGGAGTTCCTGGCTGCCACGGCGGGGCGGGGGGTGGATGTGGTGCTGGACAGTCTGGCGGGTGAGTTCGTGGATGCCTCGCTGCGGCTGCTGCCGCGTGGAGGCCGGTTCATCGAGATGGGCAAGGCCGACATCCGCGATCCGGAACAGGTCGCCGCCGACCACCCGGGCGTCACCTACCAGGCGTTCGATCTCGTTGACGCAGGGCTGGACCGTTTCCAGGAGATGTTGACGGAGATTGTCGGTCTGTTCGAGCGGGGGGTGCTGACGCCGCTTCCGGTGACGTCGTGGGATGTGCGGCGTGCGCCGGAGGCGTTCCGGTGGATGAGCCAGGCCAGGCATGTGGGGAAGATTGTCCTGACCATGCCGCGTGTGTGGGATCGGGACGGCACGGTGCTGATCACCGGTGGGACGGGGGCGCTGGGCGGGCTGGTGGCCCGGCATCTGGTGGCGGGGCACGGGATGCGGCATCTGGTGCTGGCCGGGCGCCGTGGAACTGGAGGCCCCGAGGGCCAAGGAACTGCTGGCTGAGCTGGAGGAGTTGGGGGCGGAAGTCTCCGTGGTGGCGTGTGATGCGGCGGACGGGGATGCGGTCAGAGGGCTGGTTGCCGGGATCGGGGCGGAGCATCCGCTGACCGCGGTGGTGCATACGGCGGGTGTCCTGGCGGATGCGACGATCCCCGCCCTGACGCCCGGGGATCTGGATGCGGTGTTGCGGGCGAAGGCCGATGCGGTGGTGCATCTGCATGAGGCGACGCGCGAGCTGGATCTTGCGGGGTTTGTGTTGTTCTCGTCGGCGTCGGGGGTGCTGGGTAGTCCGGGGCAGGGCAATTACGCGGCGGCGAACTCCTTCCTGGACGCGTTCGCGCACGATCGCAGGGCGGCAGGACTCCCGGCCCTCTCGCTCGCCTGGGGCCTGTGGGCACAAACCAGCGACATGACCGCTCGACTCGGCGGAGACGATCGGGAGCGGTTCGCCCGTTCCGGTCTGGCCCCGATCCCGAACGAACAGGCACTGGCGCTCTTCGACGCCTCCCTGGCCGACGACAGGCCGCTGCTGGTGCCGATCCGGTTGGACCAGGCCGGGCTGCGTTCCCAAGCCGCCTCGGGCGCCCTGCCCCCGCTGCTGAGCGGACTGGTCCGTACCCCGGTCCGGCGCGGCGCGAACACGGGTGCCGCAGCCGAGGGACCGTCCCTCGCCGAGCGACTGAGCGCCATGCCCGAGACCGACCACAAACGCGTCGTCGAGGAGATCGTGCGCGGGAATCTCGCCGCTGTTCTGGGACACGCCTCGCCCGCGGAGATCGCCCCCGACAACTCGTTCCAGGACCTGGGCATCGACTCACTCACCGCCGTGGAACTGCGCAACCGGCTCAAGGGCGCCACCGGCCTGCGCCTGTCGGGATCCCTCATCTTCGACTACCCCAGCCCCGAATCCCTGGTCGGACACATACTGGACGAACTGTCCGTGGAGATCGACAGCGCAGGCCGTGGCGCGACGGGAGCCGATTCCGACGAGGCGGCCACTTGGCGGACCATCACCTCGATTCCACTCACCCGCATCCGGGAGGCCGGTGTCCTGGAGACGCTGCTGCGGCTCGCAGAACCCGGCGGCGAGGCAGAGACCACCGCAGGTGAAGCGGAAGGCACGTCCATCGCCTCGATGGACGTGGACGATCTCGTCCGGATCGCACTCGGAGAGAGCAACACACCCGTAGACACGGAAGGGACGAACGCGTGATGGCCGCATCCTCTGAAAAGGTAGTCGAGGCACTGCGAGCGTCACTGATCGAGAACGAACGTCTACGCAAACAGAACCAAGAGCTGACGACCGCGCAGCGTGAGCCCATAGCCATCGTGAGCATGGCCTGTCGTTTCCCTGGCGGCGCCGACTCCCCCGAGGCGCTGTGGCGCCTCGTCGCCGAAGAAGGCGATGCCGTATCCGGCCTGCCCGCGAACCGTGGCTGGGACCTGGAATCGCTGTACGACCCGGACCCGGAGGCGCAAGGCAAGAGCTACGTACGTGAGGGAGCGTTCCTCTACGACGCCGCCGAATTCGACGGTGAACTGTTCGGAATCTCTCCCAACGAGGCACTGGCGATGGATCCGCAGCAGCGGCTGCTGATGGAGACCTCCTGGGAAGTCCTGGAAAGGGCCGGGATTCCTCCGAAGTCCCTACGGGGCAGGCCCGTCGGGGTCTTCATCGGCGGCATTACGACGGACTACGTGACCCGGCACTACGCGGGCGGAGCGCCAAACGTTCCACCGGGCGTCGAGAGCCACTTCATGACGGGCAGTTCGGGCAGCGTGTTGTCGGGCCGCATCGCCTACACATACGGCTTCGAAGGGCCGGCGGTGACGGTCGACACGGCGTGCTCCTCGTCGCTGACTGCACTCCACGTGGCCGCTCAGTCGCTACGACAGGGTGAGTGCACCCTGGCGATCGCCGGCGGTGTCGCTGTGCTGGCCAACCCCGGCACCTTCGTCGGCTTCAGCCGACAGCAAGGCCTGTCTCCGGACGGGCGGTGCAAGGCGTTCTCAGCGGACGCTGACGGTGTCGGCTGGGGCGAGGGCGCCGGGCTGATCCTGCTGGAGCGACTCTCGGATGCCCGGCGGAACGGGCACGAGGTGCTGGCGGTGGTGCGTGGCAGTGCGGTGAACCAGGACGGGGCCAGCAACGGGCTTACGGCGCCGAACGGGCCGTCGCAGCAGCGGGTGATCCGGGCGGCGTTGGAGAGTGCGCGGCTGTCGGCGGTTGATGTGGATGCCGTAGAGGCGCATGGCACTGGCACCGCGTTGGGGGATCCGATTGAGGCGCAGGCGTTGCTGGCGACCTACGGCCAGGGCCGGCCGGAGGGGCGGCCGTTGTGGCTGGGGTCGGTGAAGTCGAATATTGCGCATACGCAGGCGGCGGCGGGTGTCGCGGGTGTGATCAAGATGGTGATGGCGCTGCGGGTCGGTCTGTTGCCGCGGACGTTGCATGTGGGGGAGGCGTCGCCGCATGTGGACTGGTCGGCGGGTGCGGTGGAGTTGCTGACCGAGGCGCGGCAGTGGCCGCGGACGGGGGATCGGCCGCGCAGGGCGGGGGTGTCGTCGTTCGGGATCAGTGGGACGAATGCGCATGTGATCGTGGAGGAGGCCCCGCCCGGTGAGGCTGAGGCTGTGGCGGAGGGTCGGGAGGAGCCGGTCCCGGGTGTGGTGGTGCCGTGGGTGATATCGGCGCGTAGCGCTGAAGCCCTGGCGGCGCAGGCGGGGCGGCTGGCGGAGTTCGTCCAGGCCCGGCCGGAGTTGGACGCGGTGGATGTGGGGTGGTCGCTGGCGTCGGCGCGGTCGGTGCTGGAGCACCGGGCGGTGGTGCTGGGTGCCGGTGGGGACCGGGACGAACTGCTGGCCGGGCTCCGGCCGTGTCGGTCTGTGGGTGCGGCGGGTGGGGTGCGGACGGGGTTGTTGTTGTCGGGGCAGGGTGCGCAGCGGGTGGGGATGGGGGTGGAGCTGGCCGGGGTGTATCCGGTGTTCGCCGACGCTCTGGGGCAGGCGTGCCGGGCGGTGGGTCTGGATGCTGATGTCTTCGCCGATGCTGTCCGGTTGGAGCAGACCCAATTTACGCAGGGTGCGTTGTTCGCGGTGGAGGTGGCGTTGTTCCGGCTGCTGGACAGCTGGGGTGTGGGTGTGGATTACGTGCTGGGTCATTCGGTGGGGGAGCTGGCGGCGGCGCATGTGGCGGGGGTGATGTCGCTGGAGGATGCGGGTCGTCTGGTGGCTGCGCGGGGCCGGTTGATGCAGGCGTTGCCGCCGGGTGGGGTGATGGTGGCGGTGCAGGCTGGTGAGGCCGAAGCCGTGCAGGCTCTTCGGGAGTGCGGGGGGCGGGTGGATGTGGCGGCGGTCAACGGGCCGCGGTCGGTGGTGTTCTCCGGCGAGGCAGAGGCGGTGGAGCGGGTGGTGGCCTGCTTCCCGGGGCGGCGCAGTCGCCGGCTGTCGGTGAGTCATGCGTTTCATTCGCCGTTGGTGGAGCCGGTGCTGGCGGAGTTCGAGGAGGTGGCCCGGCAGGTCGGTTACCGTCCGCCGAGGATCCCGGTGGTTTCCAACGTCACTGGTCGGATCGCGGGTCCGGGGGAGTTGGAGTCGGCGGAGTATTGGGTGCGGCATGTGCGGGCGGCGGTGCGGTTCGCCGACGGTATCCGCGCTCTGGCCGGTGAGGGTGTGAACGTATTCCTGGAAGTGGGGCCGGGCGGGGTGCTGACCGCGATGGCCGAGGAAACCCTCGAAGAGGAGGAGTCCGGCACGCCGCGGCTGGTCGTGCCGCTCCTGCGTCAGGACCGTCCCGAGCCGCAGTCCCTGACCACCGCACTGGCCCGGGCCTACGCCCACGGTGCCGATGTCGACTGGACGGCGCTGCTGCCCGGCGGGCAGCGGGTGGAGCTGCCCACGTATGCCTTCCAACGCCGACGGTACTGGCTGGAGTCGGAGGTGGAGTCGGGGGGTGCTGGTAGTAGCTCGGTGGATTCGTGGCGGTATCGGGTGGTGTGGCGTCCGGTGGCGGTTTCTGTCCCGGTGACCGGGGGTGTGTCGGGGACGTGGTTGCTGGTGTGCGGGCTGGGGGAGCGGGAGGGGTGGGTGTCGGCGGCTGCGGAGGTGTTGGTGGCGGCGGGTGCTGAGGTGCGGCGGGTGGAGGTGGATACCGCTCGGCCGGATCGCCGGGCGTGGGCCGCGATGCTGGCTGCGGCGGTGCCGGACGGCGAGGTGTCCCGTGTGGGTGGGGTGGTGTCGTTCCTGGGGTGGCAGGAGTCCCCGCTGGAGGAGTCGGGGGCGGTGTCCGCGGGGCTGGCCGGAACGCTGACGCTGTTCCAGGCCCTGGGCGATGCACGCATTCCGGGGCGTTTGTGGTGTGTGACGCGGGGCGCGGTGTCCGTGGACGGCACGGGCGGCACGGGCGGCGTGGGCGGCGTGGAGGGCGTGGATCGGGGTCCGCGGCCGGTGCAGGCGCAGGTGTGGGGTCTGGGCCGGGTGGCGGGTCTGGAGGAGCCGGGCCGCTGGGGTGGTCTGGTGGATGTCCCGGAGGTGGTGGACGGGTCGGCGGCGGAGCGGCTGGCTGCGGTGCTGGCCGGGCTGGGGGATGAGGATCAGCTGGCGGTGCGTGGCTCGGGGGTGTTCGTGCGGCGTCTGGTGCGTGCGCCGCTGGAGCCTTCGGCCGCGGTGAGGCCGTGGCGTCCGGATGGCACGGTGTTGGTGACCGGTGGTACGGGCGGTCTGGGCGGCCATGTGGCGCGGTGGCTGGCGTCGTTGGGCGCGGAGCATGTGGTGCTGGCGAGTCGGCGTGGAGCCGGCGCCGAGGGTGCCGGGCACCTGGCGGCACAGCTGGAGCAGTTCGGTGTCCGGGTGTCGTTCGCCGCCTGTGACATGGCGGATCGTGTCGCGCTGGCCGGGCTGCTGGACAACCTGGAGGCGGAAGGATCACCGGTGCGTTCGGTGGTGCATGCGGCAGGCGTTCCCGGACGTTTCGTGGCTCTCGCGGATGCTGAGGTGTCGGATCTCGCCGAGGCGCTGGGGGCGAAGGCGCTGGGTGCGACGGCGCTGGATGAGTTGCTGGATTCCGGTCGGCTGGATGCGTTTGTGCTGTTCTCGTCGAATGCCGGGGTGTGGGGTGGCAGTGGGCAGGGGGCGTACGCGGCGGCGAATGCCCATCTCGATGCGCTGGCGGAACAGCGTCGGGCACGGGGCGCGGTCGCGACCTCGGTGGCTTGGGGCATGTGGCACGGCGAAGGACTGATGGCCGGCCAGGAAGACGTGGCAGAGGCGTTCGCCCGGCTCGGTATGCGCGCGATGGATCCGGAGCAGGCGATCTCGGTCCTGCACCAGGCGCTGGACCAGGACGAGACCGCTCTTACCGTCAGCGATGTGGACTGGGGACGCTTCGCTTCCCTCTACACAGCCGCCCGGCCCCGCCCGTTCCTCGACGACCTGCCCGACGTCCAACAGCTCCACCGCACGTCGGAAGGCGCCCACGAGGGCGCCCACGAAGGAGTCCAGGGCGTCCCGCTCCGCGCTGACCGACCGCTTGGCCGACAGCCTGGCCGGGATGCCCCCGGCCGAGCAGCACCGGACGGTACTGGCGCTGGTGCGGGCCCAGGCCGCCGCCGTACTCGGGCACGGTTCCGGGGACGAGGTGGACGGCGACCGGCAGTTCATGGACCTCGGCCTCAACTCGGTGACCGCCGTCGAAATGCGCAATCGGCTCAACGAGGTCACCGGACTGCGCCTGCCGGTCTCGTTGGCCTTCGACCACCCCACGCCGCACGCGCTGGCCCGCTATGTCCGGGCGGTGGTGATGGGCACCGAGGACGATGCCCTGGCGGAGACCGCCGCCGAGACAGCCGCGGTCGTCACGGGTGCTGACGACGACCCGGTCGCGATCGTCGGAATGAGCTGCCGTCTGCCGGGCGGAGTGGAGTCACCGGAGCAGCTGTGGGAGCTGGTCATGGCAGGCCGGGATGCGATCTCCGACCTGCCGGGCGACCGCGGCTGGGAGGCCGTGGAGCGGCTGGCGGAACTCGGGGTGGACCTGGCCGGCGGACGCTGGATCCGTAAGGGCGGATTCATCGACAGCGCCGCCGAGTTCGACGCCGGGTTCTTCGGAATCTCCGCTGAAGAGGCGCTGGCGATGGACCCGCAGCAGCGGCTGCTGCTGGAGATGTCCTGGGAAGCGATCGAACGGGCGGGTATCGACCCGCGGACGATGCGCGGAAGCGGCACTGGTGTTTACGTCGGTACCTTCTACCAGGCGTACTGGGCGGGCCCGGACGGGATCGCCGAGGACGTCAAACCGTTCCTCGGGACGGGAGTCAGCCCCATGTTCGCCTCCGGGCGGATCGCCTACGCACTCGGCCTGGAGGGTCCCTCCCTCACGACGGACACCGGATGCTCGTCATCGGGGGTGGCGCTGCACCTGGCGTGTCAGGCGGTGCGCCGGGGCGACTGCTCCTCCGCACTCGTCGGCGGGGTGACCGTGCTGTCCAGCCCGATGGGCATGCCGGACCATGGCGGTATCGCCTCCGACGGCCGTTGCCGGGCGTTCTCCGCGGATGCCGACGGGACCGGCTGGGGTGAGGGTGCGGCGATGGTGATGATCGAGCGGCTGTCTGAGGCCCGCCGCCTCGGCCACCCGGTCCTCGCGGTGATCCGGGGATCCGCCGTCAACAACAACGGTGCGAGCAACGGCCTGTCGGCCCCCAACGGTCCGTCGCAGCAACGGCTGATCCGCCAGGCGCTGGCGAACGCCGGGCTGTCCGCGGACGAGGTCGACGCGGTGGAGACGCATAGCACGGGCAGCCCTCTAGGCGACGCGATCGAGGCGCAGGCGCTGCTGGCCGCCTACGGTCAGGACCGTCCGGCGGACCGGCCTGTGCGGCTGGGCACGGTCAAGTCCAACATCGGTCACTCGCAGGCGGCTTCCGGCCTGGTCGGCGTCATCAAGATGGTCATGGCGATACGCCGCGGTGTGCTGCCGAAGACCCTGTACGCCGAATCCCGCTCGCCACGGACGGACTGGGATTCCGGAGCGGTCTCGCTGCTGACCGAGACGGTGCCGTGGCCGGACACGGGCCGGCCGCGGCGCGCCGCGGTCTCCTCTTTCGGAGCCAGTGGCACCAAAGCGCACATCATTCTCGAACAGGACACGCCGCCACTACCGTTCGCGGACCAGACCTCCGCGATCACCCCTGCCTCGGAGCACCACCGTGCCGGCCCGGTGCCGGTACTCGTGTCGTCCCGGAGCCGTGACGGGCTGTGGGAACAGGCGCGCAGGCTGAAGGAGTTCATGGAAGACCACCCGGAGACCGGGCCGCACGACCTCGCCTGGTCTCTGGCGACCACCCGGTCGGCGTTCGAACACCGGGCCGTGCTGTTCGCCGAGGACCGGGATGAGCTGCTGGCGGCGCTGGCGGCCGTGCAGCGGGGCGAAGCCCCGGAGCAGATGGTGGGCGGCAGGGCCGCGACGGACACCAGGACCGGGCTCCTCTTCACGGGGATCACGAATCTCACAGGGTTCACGGAGCAGGGGGCACGCTCCCTCGGAGCCGAAAGCCGACGCAAGGGCGCCGCGAAGGAGCTGTACGACCGCTTCCCGGCCTTCGCCGACGCACTGGACGAGGCGTGCGCGTGCCTCGATGCCGCCTACGCAGGCCTGGAATCCCCGACGCGAGACATCGCACTGGGCCTGGACCCGGACGGGGTGACACCCGATCCGGTGGTGACTCGCGCGGCGTCCTTCGCCCATGAGGTCGCGTCAGGCGCTTTGCTGCACCAGCTGGGCCTCGAACCGGAGGTCTCGGCCGGGCAGGGCCTCGGCCTGATCGCCGCTGTTCACGCGGCCGGGACACTGACCCTCGAGGACGCGGCCACCCTGGTCGTCGCCGCGGGCCGACTGCCGAAGGCGGCGGGACCGGCGGCCGAGGAGGAGTTTCGGCGCGCGGTGAAGCATGTGAGGCTTCACCCGGCGCGCTTGCCCTGCGTCTTCGCCCCGACCGGTGAACCACTCGTGTACGAGCGCCTGCTGACGCCTGGCTATTGGTCACGAGAACGCGAGACAGACGAGACACAGGAGACCCACAAGGCGGCCATCGGCGCACTGGCCGGCAGCGTCGCCCTGACACGAGCCGAGCCCGCCGCCCTGAACGAGGGCCTGCGGCCCGGTGACGGTGTGCTGCGGGCCATTGCCCAGGCGCACGTGAGTGGCGCACCGGTCGCCTGGCGGCGGACGCTGTCCGCGCTGGGCGTGCCGGCCGTGCCCGTCGAGCTTCCCACGTATGCCTTCCGGCGCGACCGCTACTGGCTGAAGGCCAACCCTGTGGCAATGTTCGGCAATGCTCTGGTCGCAAAGAACGCCTCCGGCTAGACCGGCGCACGAGCCATGGGGAATTGATCGAAGACCCGCGGGGATCACGTCCCGTCTTTACGGGACATGTCGAGGACTGCGGCGGCACCGAGGATTAACCCGGAGAAGAGGTGTCGCCCGGCGGCCGTGCCGTCGAATTGAACCAGTACGGGGGGCAGCGATCCCTCAAGGAGTTGTGATGACTGTTGCCGCACCTGTCGATGAGCGGAGCCCGGTCGTGGAGCTGAGCCGGGCGGAGGCGAATTCCGTTGCCCGGACAGCCGAAGGACTCTGTGCGGCCGGCCATGAGCGGGTGGACAGCGAGGGGTTCGTCCGGCTGGCCAGGGAGGTGTGGGAGGACATGCCGCGGCAGTTACGGCGTACGATGCGCGAGTTTCGCCGAGATTCCGGCCGTCATGGCGCTCTCATATTCCGCGGTCTGCCGGTTGGCGCCGGGGCACTTCCGCCCACCCCCAATGCAAGGGGCTCGGTGCAGTCCACGGTGACCGTCTCCGCCGCCGTTCTGCTTCTCATGGCGCATGGTCTCGGCGACCCGGCGGCCTTCCGGGAGGAGAAGTCCGGGGCGCTGGTTCAGGACGTCGTCCCCGTTCCCGGGCAGGAGGAAATCCAGGGCAATCCCGGATCGGTGCTGCTGTCGTTCCACATCGAGAGCGCGTTCCATGAACACCGTCCCGACTATGTGTCGCTGTTGTGTCTACGATCGGACCAGGAAGGCGTCGCGGGGCTGCGAACGGTATGTGTGCGCCAGGTACTCTCCGCGCTCAGCGACGAGAGCCGGGAAACGCTGTTCCGCGTGGAGTTCCAGACCGCACCGCCGTCCTCGTTCGCCCTCGACGGCGATCAGGCCCCCGTTCACGCCGTCCTGTCGGGCGCACCGCACGACCCGGATCTCCGGGTCGACCTGGCCTCGACGACGCCCCGGACATCGGCGGCCGCGGCCGCTCTTCTGGAGTTGGGCGAGCTCTTCGACAGCACTGCCGAGACGTTTCATCTCATCCCCGGCGATCTCGCCGTTGTGGACAACAGGGTGGCGGCACACGGTCGCACTGCTTTCCGGCCCCGCTACGACGGCCAGGACCGCTGGTTGCAGCGCACTTTTGTCATGAGTGATCTACGGCGTTCCCGCGACCACCGGCCCCACGACGGCTACGTTCTCCATTCTGGAGACGAAGGGGCATAAGAATTCCGCAAACGAAGAGGCGTGAGAAAGGTGGACTGAAAAGGCACCCCCGTCGAACCGGTTACCCGACGCCGCTCACCTGACCGCAAACATCACTCCCGGCATCGAGGCCGCTCAACATCGCCGCGCGCGTCAGTTCGGCTTTGTTGCCGAGATCGAGCTTCGATCTGATGCGCTTGACGTACGTGTCGACAGTGTGCGGGCTGATGGCCAGGGCGCGGGCTATTTGCCCGTGCGTCAGACCGACCGCGATCCGGGCGAGAACCTGTTGTTCCCTGGGCGACAGTGCGCCGGGTTCGACGTTCTGCTCGGTCAGGTCGGCGAGTTGAGAATGGGGTGCGATTCCGTCGAACGTGACGGTTCTGACCACCTCGACCACGGTACTCGCCGGGGCACTGCGGTCGATCGTGGCGGCTGCCCCGGCCCGCCGATACTCCTCCAAGGTCCGGTTGTCACCGGCAGGGACGATAAGAACAACCGGTACGCCGGGAGGGATCCCTGCGGTGAACGCGCCTGGCGAGGTGTTGTGCACGGTTTCCCGGGCGACGAGAAAAACGTCCGCACCAGTGGTACGACGCTCCTCCCACACGGTGTGCACGCCGATGACCGTGAAACCCGCGCGGACGAGTATGTCGGTCAAGCCGTGGGCAAAGATCGGGAACGCTTCGAAGATGCCGACTTTGATCACATAAGCCCCTGGCGATCCCGAACTCGTTTCTTTGACGAGGTCGAGGATAGGAAGGCCGGGCCTTGGGGGGTCCTCAGCCGCTCCTCGCCCGGTCCTCACAGCAGGTCCGCGGCGGCCCGTCAGGTGACGTCTTCGCGCGCCTCGTCCAGAGGGATGATCAGGCGGTACTTGCCGCCCGCTGACTGCTGCGGCGCATCGGTGTCGAGCGTGACCTCGACGTTGTGCAGGCCGTGCTCGCCGAGGAACCGGTGGACTTCGGACCGCACGTTGTCCCACACGTGATCGGCGTCGGCGTCACGCGCGGGCTTGACCCGCACACTCAGGGCCGTCCGGCTCGTCTGCACCACTTGCGCGAGTTCAAGCCCCGGAGCCATGTCCACGACGAGAGCCAGTGCCCCCGGCGGGACGCCGACCGCACGACTGCGGACATCGTGGAAGGTGAGCGCCTCGGTGGAGCGCCCCTTGATGCGGATCGCGGTGAACGGACTGCCGCACGGGCACGGATCGGGCCGGGTGAGGACGGAGTCGCCGAGGTCGTAACGCAGGATCGGCTGGACGCGGTTCGCGAGATTGGTCAGCAGCACGGTGTGCGAGTGTTCACCGGCCGGCACCGGGCGGTGCTCGGCGTCGACCGGCTCCAGGATGACCCAGTCGGCGTTGACGTGCAGCCAGCCGTGCGCACAGCTGACCGCGGCCGACATGAACTCCGTGGCGCTGTAGCTGTTCGCGATCCTGGCGTCGAAGACCCGCGCGATCCGCTCGTACCCCTGTTCCGTCAGGCCCTCGGCGGACAGGACGACCAGCCGCGGGGAGATGCGCAGGCGGCCGGCCTCCTGCTCGCCGGCGAGGAGCGCCACCTGGCCCGCGTAGCCGACCAGGATGTTGGGCTGGAACCGGTTGAGCTCGTCGACGATCTCCGGCAGGGGTGAGAAGACGGAGAAGCCCCGCGCTGTCTTGCTGCCCTTTCCGTCCCTGACGATGGACCGCGGCAGCACGGTCGAGGACGCGAAGTGGCCGCCGAGCGCCATCACGTACGCCATGCGTCCGCCGCCCCGGACGATGGCGCGCACATCGGCCGGCCGAAGCCAGCTCTTGAAGGAACGCAGGGCGAGCGCGCTGGTGACGGCCGTGCTCCGCTTGTCGAACACGAAGATGCCCCGGACGCCGCTGCTGCCCGACGTGGTGCCCACCCGGTATTTGCCGAGAAAGTCCGTCCCCACGAGTGCGGGGTCGTCGGTGAACGCGACGGCCCGCTCCAGTGAGACATCACGGTCCGTCACCCAGTCGTCGAACCGCCCCATGAGGCTTTTCTTGTCCGTTATGGGAAGTGTGGTGGTGTCGCCGACATATTCGGGCAGACCGCTGTAGAGCTCGCGATAATAGGGTGAATGGGTGCGGGCATGGGACACGGCCGCGGCCAGGCGTGTGGCGCGTCGCCGTTCCAGCTTTATGGGTCCCTCTTTCTCTGCCCGGCGTATGTCGAGAAGGAGTTGAGCGGTTCTGTAGACACTCATGCAATATCCCCCGTGGTGTCGCTCCGGCTACTCGGTTGAAAGTTTACCGAGTAGCGATTATTCCGCACGCCGGCCTCGAAGGATGGGAGTTTCTCAGGTTTTTTCTAGACCGTTTTGGAGGCTTTCCCCCGCGATGGGCATTATCCGCGCCCCTGCGCGCTGCTGACCCACCGATAGACCAGTTCAGGCCTGCCGACCTGTCCGTACAAGGGACTCCGTCCTGCCCGGCCTGCCGCCACCAGATGCTCCAGATACCGCCGGGCCGTGATCCGGGAGATCCCCACGGCCTCCGCGACGCCGGCCGCCGTGAGCCCTTCCTCGGCCTCCCGCAAGGTGCCCGTCACCCGCTCCAGCGTCGGCGCGCTCAGCCCCTTCGGCAGGGCGGCCGGCCCCGGCGCCCGCAGGACGGCCAGCGCCCGGTCGACCTCTTCCTGCCCGCTCGCCTCGCCCGCCGCCGCGTGGAACTCCGCGTACCGCACCAGCCGGTCCCGCAGCGTCGCGAAGGTGAACGGCTTCAGGACGTACTGGACGACGCCCAGTCCCACCCATGTCTGCCCAGGTCAAAGCCCGGATTCGCCCCTCAAGCCCGCCGAAATTACGTCGAACGCGGGACACAAACTTGACCCGATCAAGACGGCTTCGCCCGTCCAAGCCTCCTAGGGGCACGAGGCCGCGATGTAGGGGTTTCGGCGGGCAGGTCGGCCTTTTACGGTCCTCAAGGACCCGAGTCGAAATTCGTCTCCTGCCTCGATCGACAACGCCGCACCGCCCAGTGACGCCCCGCATATCGAGGCAGTGACATGGAAGCCATAGTGAGCGCCGTATTGTCCGGCGAAGCGACCTCCGAAGACTTCGCCGGTCTGCGCATCCCCGAGAGCTACCGGGGCATGGTTGTCCGAAAGGAAGAGGCCGACCTCTTCGAGGGATCGCCTTCCGCGGACAAGGATCCGCGCAAGTCGTTGCATCTCGACGACGATCCGGTGCCGGAGGTGGGGCCGGGTGAGGCCCTGGTGGCCGTGATGGCCTCCTCGGTCAACTACAACACCGTCTGGTCCGCGATCTTCGAACCGCTGCCGACCTTCCGCTTCCTGGAACGGTACGGAAAGCTGTCGCCGCAGGCCAAGCGTCACGACCTGCCGTACCACGTCATCGGCTCCGACCTCGCGGGCGTCGTCCTGCGCACCGGCCGGGGCGTCAACGCCTGGCAGCCCGGTGACGAGGTCGTCGCGCACCGTCTGTCGGTCGAGCTGGAGTCCTCCGACGGCCACAACGACACGATGCTCGACCCCGAGCAGCGCATCTGGGGCTTCGAGACGAACTTCGGCGGCCTCGCCGAGATCGCGCTGGTGAAGTCCAACCAGCTGATGCCCAAGCCCGACCACCTCAGCTGGGGGGAGGCGGCGGCCCCCGGCCTCGTCAACTCCACCGCCTACCGGCAGTTGGTCTCCCGCAACGGCGCCGGCATGAAGCAGGGCGACAACGTCCTGATCTGGGGCGCGAGCGGCGGACTCGGCTCGTACGCCACGCAGTTCGCGCTCGCGGGCGGGGCCAACCCGATCTGTGTCGTCTCCAGCGAGCAGAAGGCCGACATCTGCCGGGCCATGGGCGCCGAGGCGATCATCGACCGCACCGCGGAGCGCTACAAGTTCTGGAAGGACGAGCACCACCAGGACCCGCGCGAGTGGAAGCGCTTCGGCAAGCGCATCCGCGAACTCACCGGCGGCGAGGACGTCGACATCGTCTTCGAGCACCCGGGCCGCGAGACCTTCGGCGCCTCCGTGTACGTCACCCGCAAGGGCGGCACGATCGTCACCTGCGCCTCGACCTCGGGCTACATGCACGAGTACGACAACCGCTACCTGTGGATGTCGCTGAAGCGGATCATCGGCTCGCACTTCGCCAACTACCGCGAGGCCTGGGAGGCCAACCGGCTCATCGTGAAGGGCAAGATCCACCCGACGCTGTCGAAGGTCCACTCCCTGGAGGAGACCGGGCAGGCCGCCTACGACGTGCACCGCAACCTCCACCAGGGCAAGGTCGGCGTGCTGTGCCTGGCGCCCAAGGAGGGCCTGGGTGTGCGGGACCACGAGAAGCGCGCCCAGCACGTCGACGCCATCAACCGCTTTCGTGAGCCAGGTATTTGACCTGTGCCGCCCAGCCAAGAAACGGGCCAGGCAGGAAGGATGCGGCAAGTACGGCGAGCCGGCTGTCCATCCACGCCTGGCGCACCGGGACGAAGCACTTCAGGTGGCATGAACCAGATCACGCAATGCCCTTGGGAGATCGGGCATCACCCTGACATGGTCGGCGGCGTCAAAGGATGACATCACCCAGTCACGAGGCGATCCACCGTCGTGATTTCGCCAGCTCGACGACAATGCCGCGGACCTCTCTGACCTGTGCCGCAGTGAGAGTATCGGCTCGTTCGAGCAGGGCTTCTGTGAGGTCGGCACGGAAGCGAGCGGCGTCCTGCGGACCCGCTTCAAGGGCGTCGTGGTCCGTGTCGCTCAAGAACACCGGCTGCCGCTCCGTTGGCGCGCTGTCGACCTCCGCACCCCGAGTGACCCGATGGGAAGAGGGTTGGTAGACGAGACGGATCTCCGATGCTTTGGGTCCTTTTTCTCCCATTTGCAAGAAGAACTCTACTTCGCTGCCCTCCTGATACAGGAACTTCTCGTCAAGGAGGTCATTCGCGTGCATGAACACGTCGTCGCCACCCTCCTTGGGCGCGATGAACCCATACCCCTTGACCTCGTCGAACCGCAGGACTTTACCCAACGTCAACACAGCCATACCCCCAACACACACCGCAACATGAGGAGTCGCTCCCTCAATGAGCAACCCAAGGGAGGAATCTACAGTCCCTGCTCGGCAGCGTGCGTGTTTTATCGCCAACCCCCGTTGGGGGACAACACTGGCCCCTCGCCGAACCATCCGGTCCGGTTTGGTGCCCGAAAGGACATGGCAACGTCATGGCAGGAAACCACGGACCGACGGACACGTGGATCAGGTGCTTCCACCCGCTGCCGGGGGCCCGCATCCGCGTGGTGTGCTTCCCGCACGCCGGTGGCTCGGCGTCGTACTACCACCCGGTGTCGAGAGCACTCTCCGACTTCTTCTTCATGACAGCTCCCGACAAGCCGCTCGCCCTGCTGGCCGAACGGATTGCCGCGCAGACATGACCCCGGCCGTGACGAGATGAAGGGTCGGCTCCCAGGAGTCCCCCGCACGTGCGTCGTACAACGTGGACGATGCGCGAACAGTACGTTCGGATGACACAAACACTGCGGATATTTGAGGGAATCTCAGGTCAACCGAATCGTCGACGCAGACAACTCCTCTACAACCCGCGGGTCGAGCGGGTCACGGCAATACGCTGTGTGGCAGGCAGGGGGCGTCGGTGACGAACAACGGGGATCGGGTCGGTCAAGGGCGGGCACAGGGGGACGGGTTCGATCCCCTGCGTGTGCCGGTGGAGGGGAACCTTCGGGACTACTTGACCGACGCGGACGAAAGCATGGCCGACGAAGCCGCGGCGCGGGCCGAGTTGGGAAAGTACGTACGCACATATCTGGACGACGGCGCCGGAGTGCTGGTCCTCGCCGGGCTCCCCGCCGATCGCGACAGCGGTGAGCGGGCCGTCTCCCGCGCGACCAGCCTGATCGGCGCGCCGCTGCCGCAGAACCGGGAAGGCACCCTCGTCCGCGAGGTGAAGGACCGGGGCATGAGCATCAGCCAGCGGGGGCGTACCCGGTACTCCGACTCCCGGCTCGGTGGTGACCTGCACACCGATGGCGCTGAGGCGGCGCTGCCCGCGCCCGATGTGTTCACGCTCTTCTGCGTACGCCAGTCCGAGTGGGGCGGGGCTCTCCAGTGCTTGCACGTACGGGACGTGGAACGCGCACTCGAGCCGGGCGTTGTGCGGACCCTGCGGGAACCCTTCCATTTTGACCGGCGCGGCGACCAACAGCCGGGCGAGGCCCCCACGACAACCAAACCCGTGCTGTTCACCCAGCGCGGACGGCCCGCCATCACCTACCTGCGCAGCTATATCGACCAGGGCCACGATCACCCGGACGTGCCTCCCCTCACCGTCCGGCAGCGGACAGCCCTTGACGCTCTTGACGCGTTGATCGGTTCGAGCAGCGCATTGCTGACCGGAAAACTGCGCGAAGGCGAACTCGCCCTGTTCGACAACCTGGCATTGCTGCATGGGCGCACGGAGTTCCGGGACGAGCCCGACCACACCCGGTTGCTCCTGCGCACATGGATACGTCGCACCATCGAAGCGTCGTGAACGCCGGCCAGGCGGCCGCCGCGGACATCGTGGTGGCTCCCAACTGCATGCGCGGACACGCCTCGTCCACTGAAGTGGCCGCCGCGCTCGTCGCAGGCGTCCGACGGGCCCGGCCCGCCGCGAGCGTGCTGGCCCGGCCGCTCTCGGACGGCGGCGACGGCACGCTCGACGTCCTGCACGCGACCCGCGGCGGCCGCCTCCACCCGCTGGACGTCATCGACGTTCTCGGTCGGCCGGCGAAGGCCCGATGGCTCGCGCTCGACCGGCACACCGCCGTGGTCGAGAGCGCGGGGCTCTGCGGTCTGGGGGCACTGCGCCCCCACGAACTACGGGTGCTGGAGGCTAGTTCGGCCTCGGTCGGCCACGCCATCGCCGCGGCCGTCGCAACAGGTGCCACCACCGTCCTCGTGGCTCTTGGCGGAACAGCCGTCACGGATGGCGGCGCCGGCGCGCTGGCCGCGCTCGGAGCCCGCTTCCTGGACCGCGGAGGTCGCGAGACGGATCCCAGCCCGGGGCGCGTCACCGGGGCGGTGCGCGTCGACCTGACCCCCGCCCGCTCGCTGCTGTCCGGGGTGACCGTGCGCCTGCTCGCGGACGTACGCACACCCCTGTCGGACAACCTGGACACGTTTGGAGCCCAGAAAGGCATCACCGCCCAGAACCGTCCGGCAGCCGTCCGAGCCCTGCATCACCTCACCGGCCTGCTCACGGACGCTGGCGACCGCGGAGCGACAGAGCGATTCCACACCCCCTGGTTCGGGGCCGGCGGCGGCATCGGCTTCGGGCTCTCCGCGGTGACGGACACCACCGCCCGCAGCGGTGCGCAAGCACTGCTGGACATCACCGACCCGGACGACACCATCGGCCAAGCTGACCTGGTCCTGACCGCAGAAGGGGCCATCGACGAGGGAACCTGGCAGGGCAAACTGCCGGGCAGTATCGCCCGGCTGCGCCGCGAACGCGGACTGCCCACGGCCATGGTCGCCATGCGTGCCGACGAGCCCGCCGACCATCCGCTGGTCACCACTCACCTCATCGACAACCCGCGCCCCGGCGCCCCCCTGACAGGACCCGCACTCCGGCGGGGCCTGGCGCGGGCCGCCGCGGAGGCATGCGCGGCCCGGGCGGTCGCGGAGACGTAAGCCCAAAGCTCGACAAACAGTGCGACAAGCCGCCGATGACACGGCCGGCTCGAAGAAGGCATGGAGCTGGAGGGACATGTACCACAGTGATCGCACCGACCGGGCTTTCGTGGTCGGCAGGAAATCCCTGACCGAATTCGTCGTCGAAGCGCTCGTGTCGGTCGGCGCCGCCGAGGCCGACGCGGAAGTGACGGCCGAGGTCCTACTGGCCGCGGACCTCGCCGGTGTCGACAGCCACGGAGTCGCCCGGCTCCGCCGGTACGTCGAGGGCTTGCGCGCGGGCACGATCAACAAAGGTGCGCGGCCGCGCGTGGTCCGTGAGGCCGGGGGCGTCAGCGTCGTCGACGCGGAGAACGGGTTGGGGCAGCCCGCCCTGTGCCTCGCCGTCGACCTGGCCGTCGAACGCGCCAAGGAACACGGCATCGCGGCGGTGGCAGTACGCCGGTCGAACCACATCGGCATCGCAGGCTGGTACACCGAACGTGCCGCCAGAGCCGGAACGCTGGCCCTGGTGACCACCAACGCCACCCCTCAAGTCGCTCCCTCCGGCGCTGCCGAGCCCATGTTCGGCACGGACCCCGTCAGCTACGCGGTACTCACCGACGGCGAGCCGCTCTGCTACGACGCGGCGACCAGCATCGTCCCGCGCGGCAAGCTGGAGCGGCTGCACCGGGAGGGCAGGCCCATGCTCCCCGGTTGGGCCGTCGGACCGGACGGTGTCACTTCCACCGACATTCCCCTGGTCGTCGCCGGACTGCGAGCCAGAGAGGGCTACGCGCTGCTGCCTGTCGGCGGCCTCGGCGAGGAGCACGGCGGCCACAAGGGCTCCGGGATCGGCCTGCTGGCCGAACTGCTCTGCGGACCCCTCACCGGCGCGAGCTGGAGCCGTCACACCTACGGACCGCAGGGCGCGGACCTCGGACACTTCGTGCTGTGTCTGGACCTCGCTGCGTTGGGCGACATCGGACGCATCACGCGCGACATCACGGCGATGGCGGATGAGATCCGCGCGGGTAGCCCCGTCGACGAAGGGACTCCTGTCCGGCTTCCCGGCGATCGCCGCCATCGCTGCGCCGAGGAACGCTCGGCCAACGGCATACCGCTGCTCCGGCCCGTCGTCGAGGATCTGGGCAAGATCGCGGAACTCGCCGGTATCAGGCCGCTCACCGCCAGGGAGGGCCAGCTGTGAACGACGACCCCGGCAGCGCGACTTCCGCCTCATTCCTCCACGAGAAAGCCCCGGCGGCCGATCCCATAGACCTGTCGTCCGGACAAATCCTGGAGCCCTTACCCGAGATCGCACGCGCCGCTGTCCGCCGAATGCTGGACTCCCCACGCGTCGCCGCGTACGCGCCCGGCACCGGTTCGACGGAACTGCGCTCGGCCGTGGCGCACCACTACAGGCTCCGCACCGGCACGGCCGTCGACGCCGAGCACATCACGATCACCGCAGGCGGCCGGCACGGCTTGTTCGCGGCCATCGCCGCCGTGGCGCGCGATGGCGAGATCCTCGTTCCGGCCCCGTACTGGAGCCACTACCCCACCGTCGTCCAGCTTGCCGGCGCCACAGCGGTCGCCGTGCCGGGCGACCCGGAACACGGGCTGCTCGTCGACCCGGAGCGCCTGGACGCCGCCCGTACGCGCCGTACCCGGGCCGTACTCGTCAACAGCCCGGTCAATCCCTCGGGGGCCTGCTACGACGAAGAACGCATGCGCTCGCTGCGCGGGTGGGCGGCCGACCGGGACATACGCCTGATCATCGACGACATCTACTGGGCCTACGGCCCGGACGTCGACAACCGTGTCCAGGCCGGGCCGCACGAAGTCGTCATCGGCGGGGCTTCCAAGGTGTACGCCCTGGCCGGTCTGCGTGTCGGCTGGGTATGGGCCGACCCTCGGCTGACTGCGGAGGTACGGGAGATCGTCGAGCACACCACCGGGCCCGTCTCCGGCCCGGCCCAGGCCGCGGCCGCCGCGGTGCTGCGGCACGAGAACGACGTCGTCGGCACGGGCACGGCGACCGGAGAGGGCGTCGCCCGGCGTGCCGCGGAACTGGCCGCTCAGCGGGCCGTGGCGCTGGAGGCCATGTCCGCGGTCCCGTACCTGAAACCACTGCCGGCTGCCGGTGGGATCTACCTCTGTCTCGACGCGTCGCAAGCGCTGGCGCGCCGACTGCTCGGTGCCGACGACGACCAGCAACTGTGCCGCGCGCTGCGGCGCGAGGCCGGAGTCGGACTCCGCGCCGGCTCGACGTTCGGCATGCCCGGCCATCTGCGGCTCTGTGTCGCGGAACCCCATGACGTCCTGCGCACGGCCGCCCGTCGCCTGACCTCGTGTCTGTCCGCGGCGGCCGAGCTGTCACTCACCACCGTAGGAGAAGCGTGACCATCACCTCATCCGAATCGTCGACCACCCGCACGAAGTCCACTGTGTCCTCCCCGCGCGCCGCCGCGCTCCGGGAGGCGTTCGCCGATGCCCGGCTGGTCAGAACTGCCGGCGCGCACGACGGCCTGTCGGCCCGGCTCGCGGAGGAGGCCGGATTCGACGCCGTTTGGGCGTCCGGGCTGGAGATCTCGGCGGCGAACGGCCTGCCGGACGTCAGCCTGCTCGGCATGGCCGAGTACCTTGCCGGAGCCGTGGCGATACAGCGTTCGGTGTCGCTCCCGGTGATCGCCGACTGCGACACCGGATTCGGCGGTGTCCTCAACGCCGCTTACACGATGATGCGTTACGAAGAGGCGGGCATCGCCGGCATCTGCATCGAGGACAAGATCTTCCCCAAGCGCAACAGCTTTGTGAACGCCGGCCAGAAGCTCCTGGCGGCCGATGAGTTCGGCCGTAAGCTCCAAGCCGCCAAGAGGGCCCAGCTGTCGGCGGACACCGTACTGATCGCCCGCACCGAAGCGTTCATCTGCGGCCTCGGGCTGGAGGAGGCGCTGAGCCGCTGCCACCTCTACGTCGATGCCGGCGCGGACGCCGTACTCGTCCACTCGAAGGCGGTGGACTCCACGGAGATCGTCTCTTTCATGCGGGAGTGGGACCACCGGGCGCCGGTCGTGATCGTTCCGACCACCTACGCCGACTTTTCCGCCACGCAGGCGCGCGAGGCGGGGATCGCGATGGTGATCTACGCGAACCACGGTATGCGCGCCGCCATCACGGCCATCCGCGACACCTGGGCCGACGTCCTCGCGAAGGGCTCCACCGCGGACTTGGAACCGCGTATCGCCACCGTCAAGGACATCTTCGCGCTGTCCGGCATGGACCAGTGGCTGGAAACCGATCGATGAGCCCCCAGGCCACCGCAGAGGAGTTCGTCGCCGCCCTGCGTGCCTACGGGGTGCGCAGTGTGGCGGGAGTGCCGTGCGGGCACCTCGCCGGCCCCTGGGCACTGTTCGACGACGCCGGGGATCTGACGCCGGCTGTGTCGGAAGGCGCGGCTCTCGCCATCGCCGCAGGGTGGGAACTGGCGGGCCGGACATCGGCCGTGCTCTGCCAGAACTCCGGATTCGGCAATCTCATCAACCCGCTGGCGTCCCTGCTGCTGCCGTACCGGGTGCCGTTGCTCGTCGTCATGACCATGCGTGGATGGCCCGATCCGGGTGAGGACGAGCCGCAGCACGCCACGATGGGCAACTCCACCATCGGCATGCTGGAGAGCCTTGATGTGCCCCACACAATGCTGTGGGAGGGGAAGCTGGAGGATGCACTGGCCCAGGCCGCGGAGGCACGGGCACAGGGCCGTCCCTTCTTCCTGCTGGTTCCTCGGGGCGCCATCGGAAAGGTCACCGGCGCCTACTCCGTCGCTGAGTCCACCGACGGCCGGCTCACCCGCCCGGACGTCGTCTCCTGCCTCATGGCGAAGCTGACGGACGAGCTGCTGGTCACCACCACCGGCTATCTGTCCCGACAGGCCCACCACGAACGGGACCGGCCGGACACCTTCTACATGCAGGGCTCGATGGGGCACGCCTCGGCCGTCGGCGTCGGCCTCGCCACCGCCCGGCCGGACCGGCGTACGGTCATGCTGGACGGCGACGGCGCTTTCCTCATGCACCTGGGAACCGGCTCAACCCTCGGCGCGTCCGGTGCCCGCAACCTCACCCACGTCGTCGTCGACAACGGCTGTTACGAGTCCACCGGCTGCCAGCCCACCACCTCCCGCCGACTCGACTGGGCGGCCCTCGGCACAGGGCTCGGTTACCGAACCGTACTCACCTGCGACTCACCCCGAGAGCTTGACGGGAGCATGCACACGGCACTGACCGCAGAAGGCCCGGTGCTCCTCGTGCTCACCGTCGTTCCCACGCCGGACGAAGTCCACCCCAGGGCAACCGCGTCGACCGGTCCGGTGGAGATCGCTGACCGTTTCCGCGTGGCTGCCGCAGCCGGTGACGCGGTCGGCACCGGGACCACCCAGGACACGCCGTGAACCGCAGGACAGAGCTCGGTACCGGAAGTGGGCACATCACCGTACTGCTGGAGGGCAGGGGGAGCTTCGCTGAGGTCCCTCGCCTGTGCGCGGGCCGCCGTGTGCTCGTGGTCGCGAGCGAAGGAGCGCTGCGCCGGGTACCGGTCGCGGCGTGGCCGGCAGCCGACGTCGTCACCTTCACCTCATTCCAGCCCAATCCCACCCTCGCACAGGCGGTCGAAGCGGCCATGCTGTGTCAGGCGTCCGGCGCCGACCTGGTGGTGGGCCTCGGCGGAGGCTCCGCGCTCGATGTCGCCAAGGCCGGGCGCGTACTGCCCGGCGACGTCGCTGCGGCCGAGGAGATCATCGCCGGGCGTCGGCCGGCCACGGCGGACCGGCGGCAGTTGCTGCTCGTCCCCACCACGGCGGGCACCGGTAGCGAAGTGACGCAGTTCGCGACGCTCTACCGGGGACACCGCAAGGTCTCCCTCGACACCCCGGTGGCGCGTACCGACTTCGCCGTCGTGGACCCGGCACTGACCGAGACATGCCCACCCGGTCTGACCTGGACATGTGCTCTCGACACGCTGGCCCACGCCGTTGAGTCACTCTGGTCGATCCGCTCCACGGCGGAGTCGCGGGAGCAGGCCACCGCAGCTCTTCGACTGCTCGTGCCCGTACTCCTGCACGCCGACGACCTGCCGGACCCGGCCGAGCGCGATCAGCTCAGCCGGGCGGCCACTTTGGCGGGACGAGCCATCGACATCACCCGGACGACGGCGGCGCACGCGATGTCCTATCCGCTCACCGCGCGTTTGGGCATCCCGCACGGCCTGGCCTGCGCACTCAACTTGCTGTGGCTGGCCCCGTTGGTGGAAGGGGCAAAGGCGGAGCAGGTCATCGACGCCCGCGGCCCTGAGGCGGTGCAAGATGCGGTCGGAACGTTGCACGACCTCTTCAGAACCGCCGACGGTACGGACCTGGCCACACTGCTGCGGACCGTGCTCGACCGGCGGGCTCCCCGCCCCTACACCTCAGTCCGGTACGACACGTCGCTCGACCTGCTCGTGCGGGAGGGCATGTCGTCGGACCGGATGAGCGGGACACCGGTGCGTATCGAACGGTCCCAGGCGCGTGCGGGGCTGGAAACCGTCCTTCGCGGCGATTCGAGGGAAGGAGTGAGGCACACATGCGCAACTACAGGGTGACGGGCCCCGTCGAGGTACCGCACCACACACTCGCGGCCATGAGCACCCGGATGGTCAGCCACCGTTCCGCGGGATTCCGCGAACTCATCGGCGCCATCACGCCCCGGCTCGGCATGCTTTTCGGCACGGAGGGCGCAGTCCTGCCCCTGACCTGCTCCGGAACCGGCGGCATCGAGGCGGTCGCCGCGTCGCTGCTGCGGCCGGGAGACCGCGTGCTGTCCGTACAACTCGGCTACTTCGGCGAGCGCTTCGCGGACATCGCCGCACACCACGGCGCGCTGATCGACGTGCTCGCCGCTCCTTGGGGCCAGATCGTGCCCACGGAGCGGATCACCGAGCGCCTCGCCCTCGGGTACGACGCCGTCCTGCTCACCCACAACGAGACGTCCACCGGCGTCATCGCGCCCCTGGGTGAGTGGGCGCGGGCCATCAGGGCTGTGAGCGACTGCCTGATCCTCGTCGATGCCGTCAGTAGCGTGGCCGCCACCGAGATCGGCTTCGACGCACTCGGACTCGACGCCGTCGTCACTGTGACGCAGAAAGCCCTGGCCTGCCCGCCCGGCCTCTCACTGGTCGCGGTGTCCGAGCGTGCGCTGGCCCGGGCCGCCGAGCCCGGCGAGGGCTCCTACTATCTGAACCTCGCCCGCGCCGCCGAGCACGCCCGGCAGGGCACCACCACGTACACGCCTGCTC
This sequence comes from uncultured Actinomycetota bacterium, assembly GCA_963798065.1. Taxonomy (GTDB): domain Bacteria; phylum Actinomycetota; class Actinomycetes; order Streptomycetales; family Streptomycetaceae; genus Streptomyces. The sequence goes on from CAWCSC010000004.1 coordinate 330,851, forward strand.
TCTCGGTGCTCTATGCCCTGGACACGGCTCTTGCCGAGATCGAGAAAGAAGGCGTTGAGACCGTGTGGGAGCGCCACGACCGTACGGCGCTGCGGTGCCGGGAAGCCCTGCGCGCCCAGGGGCTGACGGTCGTTCCCGACGAGGCGAACAGCTCCCCGACGGTGACCGCCGTCCGACTTCCGGCGCCCGCGGACGCGGAACGCGTGCGGGAGGTACTGGCGGCCGAGCACGACGTGTGGGTCTCGTCGGGACGTGGGCCGTGGAAAAGCGAGGTGCTGCGCATCGGCCACATGGGTCCGGTCGACCCCGACGACGTCGACGCGTGCGCCCTGGCCATCGGCGTGGCCCTGCGGTCCGCGGCCACGCCTGCGTTGGCTGATTCGTCCTCCCAGTCCCCGCCGACCGCCACCCCGCCGACCGCCACCCCGCCGACCGCCACCCCGCGGACCGCCGGCTCCGGCGCGCCGCGCACCACCGAGGCGACGCCACTGGTGACCGGGGGGACAGAAACGGCCGACGCACTGGCTTCGGACTGGGACACCCTGGTGGCGAGGCTGGATGCCCCGGTCTTCCACACGCGGGCCTTCCTCAGCGCGTACGAGCACCATCCAGTGCAGCGGATCAGCGCACCCAGGTATCTGGAGGTCCGCAGAGGCGGCGAACTGGTCGCCGCGGCCCCCACCTACCTTCAGGGTGACCCTCTCGGCCTCCTCGGGCTCGCAGACGGCGAACAGGCCCTGCTCTCCCCGATGTGGCACTCCCCGGATTCCCGGCTGCTCACCGCAGACGAAGAGGCGCTCGGCGCACTGAGCGCCGCGTTCGGCGACCGCGCCGCCGAACTGAGCGCCCCCCTCTGGGGGTTCGTCAACCTGAGCGACGACAGCCCGCTGCTGCCGTCGCTGGCGCGACGGGGGTTTCAGCGCAAGGAACTGGTGCCCCGCTGGACACTGCACCGCTCCGACGCGCCGGACGGCGACACGTACCTGGCCGGCATGCGCAGGTCGGTACGGCGCGACTATCAGCGGCAACTGCGAAGGTATGCGGAGCGCGCCCACACCCTTGTACACGGGGCCCGGTACCCCGGCCTGGTACCGCTGCTCGAACTCATCGCGGCCAGCGCGGCCAGGGCCGGCTCGCCCAAGTACTACGACCCACAGCGGCTGGCGGCGTTCCTGCGTGAACTCGACGGGCCGGTCCGGGTGGTGGAAGTGCGTGAGAACAACGGCGAACCCCTCGCGGTAGCCGTCTGCTTCCTTGAGTCCCGGCGTTTGCAGGCATGGGCCGGTGGCTATGTGAGAGGCCGCTCCGACCTCACCTTCAGCCCGTACTACGCCCTGTGGTGGGAGATCGTCCGGCTCATGTGGGCGACTCGCGCGGACTCGATCGAATGCGGACGGCTCAACGAGACCTTCAAGGAAAAGATGCTCCTCTCTCCGCAGAGGCTCGTGGCCATGATCGGCCCTTCGAAATGACCCCAGGAGGAAGAAGACGCATGATGGCCCATGAATCCCTCATCAACAGTCAACTCAGCTATTACCGGGCCCGCGCGAAAGAGTACGACGCCACATTTGTGCCGTACATGGACCCGGCGTTGCCTCCCGTGCTGACGCGCCTGCGGGCCGGCAACATCAAGGGAGACGTACTGGAGTTGGCGAGCGGTACCGGCTACTGGACCCGCCATCTCTCGGAAATCGCCGATCGGGTCACCGCCCTGGACGGCTCGCCGGAGATGATCGAGGAGGCGCGCAGGCACGGGCTTCCGAACGTCGAGTACATGCGGCAGGACCTCTTCGACTGGACCCCCGAACGTCGTTGGGATGCCGTTTTCTTCGCGCATTGGCTCGCCCACGTGCCCGACGACACGTTCGACGCCTTCTGGACGGCGGTCGGCCGCGCCGTGCGACCGCAGGGTGTCGTGGAGTTCGTCGATGTGACGCACCACGAACGGCGCCTTGAACAGAAGGACGAGAGTGAGCCGGACGTCGCAGTCCGCCGGAGCCTTCAGGACGGGCGCAGCTTCCGGATCGTGAAGGTGTTCCGCAGTCCCGCGGAGTTGGCGCAGCGGTTGGCCGGTCTGGGCTGGGCGTGCCAGATCGACGAGGTGCATCCCGGCTTCCTGTACGCAACATGCCGTCCTGGTTCCGTGTGATGCCGGCGCCGCTCCGTCAGCCGGCCCACCTGTCCGTGTTCGCAGTCAAGAGGAGTGACGACCAGTCGTGAAGGGTTCACTGAGCATCAATCAACCGGGCGTACGCAAGGCGCTCAACCGGTATTTCCTGAAGAACAGCGGTGGCCGCAACCGGTTCAGGATCATGTCGCCCTACTCGCTGTTCCCCGAGTCGAGGAAGCTTGACCACCAGTTCGACCAGATCAAGTCCGAGGTCACCAAGCTCATCGAGTCGCGTGACGTCCGCAAGTACGGGGACATCGATCCCCTGCGGGCCGCGGAGGTGTCCACCGACTGGCGGCTCTACTACGCGTACATGCTGGGCGAGACCAACACGGACGCGTACCGGGACTGCCCCTTGTTCGTGGACTTCGCCGAGCGCACCCCGCGCGTCGTCAACGCGATCATCGCCATCCTCGAACCCGGGGTGACACTCAAGGCACACAACGGCCCATACGCCGGAATCCTCCGGTACCACCTGCCGTTGACGGTCCCGGACAACAACCCGCCTCGCCTCCGTGTCGACCGGGAGATCCATACGTGGAAGGAGGGCGAGGGAATCCTCATCGACGACACGTTCGAGCACGAGGTCTACAACGAGAGCGACGGCCGCCGGATCATGCTGATCATCGACATCCGCCGGCCCATGGGCCTCCTCCCGGACGCGATGAACCGGCTCAGCCTGCGGGCCAAGCGCAAGTGGTCCGCGCAGTTCATCCAGGACTCGGGCGGCGACATCTGATGACAACGGGCGCAACCGTCGTCACAGGAGGCAGCCGGGGGATCGGCGCCGCCGTCGCCCGCCGGCTCGGCGGCCTCGGGGGGCGCGTGTGCATCTCCTACCGCGAGGACGCGGAAGCCGCACGGTCGGTCACCTCCGACGTGATCGCCGCCGGCGGCGAGGCAGTAGCCGTGCAGGCCGACATGAGCCGACCGGACGACATCGAGCGGCTGTTCACGACCGCCGACAAGGAACTGGGAACTCTGAGTGGCCTGGTCAACAATGTGGGCATCCTGGAACGGCAGTGTCGTGTCGACGAGTTGGACGCGGACCGCCTCCGGCGGATCCTGGACACCAACGTCGTGGGGTACTTCATGTGCGCCCGGCAGGCGGTTCTACGGATGTCGACGATGCATGGGGGCGCCGGCGGGGCGATCGTCAATGTGTCGTCGGCCGCCTCCCGGCTCGGGGCACCCGGGGAGTACGTGGACTACGCGGCGTCCAAGGGGGCCGTGGACACGCTCACCACCGGACTCTCCCTGGAGGTCGCCAGCGAGGGCATCCGCGTGAACGCCGTCAGGCCGGGGTTCATCCGCACCCAGATCCACGCGAGCGGGGGGGATCCCGACCGGGTGGCGCGCGTTGAGCGGAATCTGCCTATGCGACGTGGCGGAGATCCGGATGAGGTCGCCGCGGCCGTCGTATGGCTGCTGTCGGCCCAAGCCTCCTACGTGACAGGTTCGTTCATCGATCTCGCGGGCGGGAAATAAGAGGTTCCAGCGGTGCCACACATCAGCGATCTGAACAGCGTGGACGACGTCCCGGTCGGGGAGTGGGAGGAGCTGACCCACGAGTCGGACATCGACGCGAGCCGCGGCTTCCTCCAGTTCCGGGAGTTTCTGGAGCCGGGCGAGAGCGTACTGCTCACGTCCCGGTCGGCGGGTCGGCTGCAGGGCGCCCTGCGCGGCGTACTGGCCGTTCCGGAGTCCGGCCTGACCAGCGACCCGTGGAAGTTCGTCGGCTCCCAGGCCGTCCTGCGGCTGGATGACAGCGAGGAGGGCAAAGCCGCTCCCCTTCGGCGCGCCCAGCGAGCCCTGGCCTGCGAAGCGGCGGGAGCGAAAGAGGAGACGGACGGGGAGGCGCCGCTCTGGCAGGTGCTGAGCCGCGGCGTCGGCCCGTGCCTGGTCGTCAGGGAGTTCGACCGCAGTGAACTGCAGCTGCACCCCGAGGCCGACGCAGCCGAGGCCGAAAGCCTGGCGGCGCAGTTGGTCCGTGCGGCGCAGACATGGGTGGTGGAAAAGGGCGCGGGGGCGGTGGCGTTCCCCTTCGTCAGCCCTCGTGACGGCAGGCTGCGCGAGGTCCTCACTCAGGCCGGGTTCCGCGGTGGAGCGATGACGGGGGCGTCCTGGATGGACACCGGGAGATTCGGCAGTTACGAGGAGTTCCTGACCGCTCTCCCGAGCCGTCGCCGTCGGAGGTACCTCCTGGAGGAGAGACGGCTCCAGGAGGCGCCGGGCCTGGCCACGGGCGTGGCCGACCTGGCCCGGAACGCCGAGCGGGTCGCCGCCCTGGAAGCACAGACGCTGATCAAGCACGGCGGAAAGGCCGATGCGGAGGCGATACGCCGGGCACGTATCGAACTGGCGGGAAGACTGCCGGACGCGGTACGCGTGCCGACCGTCGAACAGGACGGCCGGATCCTCGCCTGCGCCCTGCACCTGCAAGGCCGGAAGAGCGTCGTCTTCATGTCCTACGGCTGCGACTACGGCGTCGAGGACCGCAGCGCCGCCTACCCGTGGGCGGCGTTCTACTACCCCATCAGGACGGCCATCACCAGTGGCGCGGCGACCGTTCGGCTCGGTCTGGAAGGGTTCGAGGCGAAGACCCGGCGTGGCGCTGTGACCGAGGCGCGCGAGCTGTGGGTCTGGATACCGGACGCGGTCAGGCTCGGGAGGCTCGGGGAATTGCTCGACTTGGTGGGGGACAGGAACACCGCGTATCTGAAGCGATTCGCGGGCTGAGGCCACTCACCGACCAACTCGCCGACCACGACCGACAGGAAGCGGTACAGCAGTCATGACATCGCGAGGGACCACCGCCGAGACCGGCATGGAAACGGCCGGGAAGGAGGGCATGCCGCATCGGCTGCTGCTGCTGGCCCTGGCTCTCGGCGCTTTCAGCATCGGCACTGACAGCCTGATCATCAGCGGTCTGCTCGGCGAGATCGCCGCCGACCTCGACGTGTCCGAGGCCACCGTGGGCCAGCTGATCAGCGTCTTCGCTCTCGTGTACGCCGCGGGGGCGCCCGTCCTGGCGACTGTCACCGCGGCACTGAACCGCAAACGGCTGCTGCAGGGCGCCCTGACGGTCTTCGTCCTCGCCAACCTGCTGGGAGCCGTCGCCCCGAACTACGCGGTGTTGATGGCTTCCCGGGTGCTGGCCGCTCTGGCAGCGGGACTCTATCTGCCGTGCGCCATCATGATCACGGTGAGCGTCGCCCCGCAGCAGTGGCGGGGCCGGGCGCTCGCCGTTGTGGTCGGCGGCATGTCCGCGGCGACCGCCCTGGGCATCCCCCTCGGCACCCTGGTCGGCGCCGTCGGCGGCTGGCGCTTGGCGCTGCTCCTGGTGGCGGCCCTCGCCGCAGCAGCCGTGGCCGTCCTGGCCGGCGTCCTCCCGTACGTACCTACGCAGGCAGCGGTCACCATCCGGCAGCGGATCACCGCAGCGACACACCCCATGGTCCTGATCGCACTTCTGACCAACGTCCTCGCCTGCGCCGGCGAGTTCGCCGTCGTCATCTACGTGGCTCCTCTCGCGATGCAGCTCACCGGAGTAGAGGCAGCCGGCGTCAGCGCCTTCCTGTTGGTGTCGGGCATGGCCGCAGTGGCCGGCAGCGCCCTCGGGGGGAGGGCTGCCGACAGATTCGGGGGCCGACGCGCCTACGGCGGAGGCGTCGTTCTCCTCTTCACCGGACTGTTGGCAATGGTGCTGCTTGCCGTGGCCGCCCCGAGAAACGCCCCGGGCACCACTTTCGCGTTCGCGCTGTGCCTGTGCGTCGTCAGTGTGGCGTCCTGGGCATTGCCTCCCGCACAGAACCACTTGATATCCGGCCTGGACATCCCCGAGCCGACCGTGGCTCTGTCCCTCAACGGCTCATCCTCCTATCTAGGCCTAGCACTCGGCGGAGCCCTGGGCGGACTCGCCCTGGAACACGGATCGATCACTACGCTCACCCTGACCGGAGCGGCAATCGAACTCCTGGCTCTCGTCACCGTGGTCCTGGCGGCGGCTCTCGCGAGACAGCGCCGGACTGCCGGCCGCTGACCTTTCTCCGACGGCGTCAGTCGCCTCGGGCGCCTGGCCCCTTCCCGATCAGGTTCAGTACGGCGGTACCGACGACGGCGACGGTGAGATTGAGCAGCATGGCGGCCAGGCCCGCGTAGAACGCCAGCGAACGGCCGGGTAGACCTAGCGGAACGAGGGGCGAGAAGCCCGTGTGTACGACCAGGACCGTCCCGAGCACCATCCCCACCGCCCAGCCGGTGATCAGCGCCCGGGGATGCAGACGTCGGGTGTAGAGACCGATGGCGACGGCCGGGAAGATCTGCAGGATCCAGACACCGCCGAGGAGCTGAAGGTTGATGGCGTCCTGGTCGCGCAACCCGAAGACGAAGGCGGCCGCACCGGCCTTCGCGGTGAGCGAGACTGTCTTGGCGACCCGTACCTGCCGTTTGGGGGTGGCGGTGGGGTCGAAGTACTCGACGTACACATTGCGAACGAAGGAGGTCGCAGCCGCGATCGACATGACGGCGGCCGGAACCAGCGCGCCGATCGTGAGCGCTCCCAGGATCACTCCGGCCAGTGCGCCCGGCATCAGCCGCACGATCAGCATCGGGACGGCGGTCTCCGCTCCGTTCGGAGGGGTGTGCACATCCGCCGCCAGGGCGGCGATGCCGAGCAGACCAAAGAGAGCGAGAACGGCTGTCCACAACGGCAGAGCGACAGTTGCCCGGCGCAGCGTCGACGGACCGGAGGCGGCAAAGGCGGCGGTGACCACGTGCGGATACATCAGCAGGGCGAGAGCCGAACCAGCGGCGAGTGTCGCGAATGCGGGCTGCTGATCGGCTGTGAGGAGCAGGGCTGTATTCCCGGTGGAGGTGGCGAGGCGGGTCGCCGCCGCGTCGAAGACAGCGCCGGTGCCACCCAGACGCGTCAGCACCAACCAGCAGATCGCCAGCGTCGAAGCGAAGATGACGACGCACTTGAAGAGCGAGATGACCGTCGGGGCCCGCAACCCGTACCGATAGGTGGCCATGGCCAGTCCCGCGAAGATCACGACCATCGCGATGTCACTGACGATGCCTCGCGAGGGCATCCCAGCGGCGCTCAGCACGGCCCGGATTCCCAGGAGTTGCAGGGCGAGATACGGCATGGTTGCGAGGATGCCGGTCAGCGCGACCACCAACGCCAGTGGCGCCGACCGGTACTGGCCGCGTACGAAATCGGCCGCAGTGACATAGCCGTACTTTTGCGCCATCGTCCACATCCGGGGCAGCAGGATGAAGGCCAACGGGCACACAATCACGGTGTAGGGGAGGGCGAAGAAGGCCGGCGCGCCGTTGCCGTACACCAGACCCGGAACCGCAGTGAACGTGTACGCGGTGAAGATGGTGCCGCCCAATAGCAGCCACGTCCAGAAAGTACCGAGCACGCGGTCGGAGAGCGCCCAGCGGTCGAGCGAGGGAAGGTAGTCGTTGGGATGCAGACGGCGGGCCGTGACGGTGAGAAGCGAGGCGCTGCCGATGACGACGATGAAAGTCGCGGCCATCGGAACATCGGTCATGGGCACTGCCTCTGGGGTCGTGAGCGTTGTGCTGGGAAGCTGCTGCGGTCAGGAGCGGACTTTCGGCTGAATCTCACCGAGCAAACTGCGGGAATCTGAAGAAAACCGGCCATACAACTGGCGGATAATATCAACTCTCGCGCACGGGGGACAGGATTGAGGAGGATTTGGTGCCACAGGCGGAAGACATAAACCCCAGGAAGGGGCGGTGGCGTCGGTTCGCCGCCGCTGCATGCCTGATCGCTCCGGTCGTCGCGCTGCTCTCGGTCCCGTTGTACGCCCGTGACCGGCCGCGGCTGGCCGGGGTGCCGTTCTTCTACTGGTACCAACTCGCCTGGGTTCCCGGCTGCATCATCGCGATGCTCATCGCACACCTCCTCACCCGGCGACGGGCCCAGGACTCATAGCTCCTTTCCATGACTCGGCCGCCGGCGCGCGCCGTGGGTGAGTGCGCAGAAGGCTCAGCGCAGGACGGAGGAACCCGGCCCCACGGGAGCCGACCCTCGTACGATCACGTCGTCCGGCCGACCGAGCTCCAGGCACATCTTGACGTCATCGAACCGCTCGTTGGCGACAGCGACCCCACTGGGAAGCCGCCCCCACTCACGGAAGCCGAGCTGCTCGTACAGGGCGATGGCCCCGTGGTTGTTCCCGCGGACACCGAGCGTCAGCAGCTCCAGTCCGGCGCGTCGTGCGTCCTTGACGAGCGCGGTGACAAGGAGGCGCCCGATCCCCAGTCCGCGTGCCTCCGGGTGGCTCATGAGCTGGGGGATCTCTGCGCTGTGCCGATAGCTGGCCGCGGAGGTGTGTCGCTGCCAGAGCCCGCATCCCACGATGTCATCGCCCCGTACCGCCACGGCGAGCGCTGCGTCGGACGACCGTACGTCGGCGAGCATTTCCTCCAGCCACGCGTCCGTCTCCTCCCGGCCGGGAACCATGTGATAGCCGAGAGCTCCGCCCTGTTCCGTGACAGCGGCGATGACCGCGTGCACCCCTGCCAACAGGGTGGGGTTCGCCTCGGTCGGCCAGACGAGGTCGATGTCTCCCGAGCCGACGTTCCCGGCGCCGACGGTGGAATTCCTTTTCCATGCGGGGGAGTTGGTGGATATGGCCCCTGCCAGGGCGGAGGCGAACCGGGCCGGATCGTCCTCCAGCAGCTCGACCCCGGTGCCTGGCACCTCGATGACCGGGACGCCGGCCGCCCGGACCTCGTCCTCGTGCGCGCGCGGTCGGCTGTGGGCGCCCCGAACCAGGGCTTTGGGCTGCGGCAGCTTGAGAAACAGCTCCGTCAGGCCGGAGTCCCTCCCCTTCATCCAGCCGACCGCGCTGCGATGCAAGGCGGTGGGGTTCGCGGTCCGGATCCGGGCCGCGTGCTCGGGCACCGATCCTGCCAGCACGCTCCGGAACCCATGGCTGACGAACTCGGCCTCGGAGTAGGAGGCGACAGCGGCCCCCCGCAGCCCGCCACCACAGAGAGCGGCCCCGGTGACGACGACACGGGAGAACAGTTCGGGACGCCGGGTGGCCAGAACAACACAGACAGCACCGCCCATCGCGTCACCGATGAGAACGCAGTCCCGGGCCCGCACATGGTCGAGGAGTGCAGCGACGGTCTCGGCGTGGGCCTCCAGCGTGTAGGTGAAGTCGCCGGGGGCGTCACTGAATCCGTGACCGAACAGATCGGGGATGAGACTTCGCTTTCCAGCGAGCCCCGGCTGTGACGCGATGCCGGGAAAGTCCGCGGAACCGGCACGCCCGAGGTCATGAAGAAAGACGTGCGGGGGCCCGTCGCCAGACATGTCAATCCAACGTAGGTGACCGGAGGCTTCACTGACATATATCGACTGCACAAGTGCTCCTCGTGGGCGGCAACGCCTTCGCTCGGCTGAACCTCGCCGGCGCATTGGCCAGTACGGTATCGCGAAGCGGCCGTCACCTCGGGGTGGGGGAAAGGACGGGCCGACCGCCGACCACACACACCGGGCAAGGACCGAACGAGGATGCGGCAAGGCCGGGCTGAGGACCTCTCTCCCCAGAATGTCCGGGTCGCGACCATGTTGGATCAGCTCGGCATCCTCAATTTCCTCCGTTTCGCGACGTCCACGGCCAACAGATCTGCCGCACTTGTTCGTGCGTATTCCGAGCCTGAAAACGAGGAGCACGATGTCCGCACCGGCCGCAGAAAGGCAGCCCCAACTCCTTTTCAAGAAGGCCCGGGTGACCCGGCACGACGAGCGCGTCTTCGTGGCCAAACTGCTCGTCGCTCTCGTAATGGTGGCGACCGGCTGCTTCCTCGCGCTACGGCCACAGTGGCCTTTGGTGATCGCCGGAGTGTTCCTACTCGGCGCCGCGTACACCCACATGGTGGAACTCCAGCACCAGTGCCTGCACCATTCGTCGTTCCGCAATTCGAAACTGCACCGGGCCGTCGGCGTTCCACTTGGCCTTCCCCTGCTGGTGATCTACAGCCACTACCGGGTACAGCACTTGCAGCACCACAGATACCTGGGCACGCCGCAGGATTCCGAATTCTTCGGCTTCGATGCACGGCAGCCCCTCACCTGGCGCATGCTGATTGAGGGGACTTTCGATTACGTGCGCCTGGCCAAAACCCTCAAGGATATCGCACGCGGCTGCACGGGACGCTGGACGTACGACCTCGGCCAGATATCCGAACGGCGTAGACGTGAAGTCATGACCGAATACCGGATCCTCGGCGCCCTGCTGCTGGCCATTGTGCCCCTGACCGCCTCGGGCATGGGGGACTTCATACTCCGCCTCTGGCTCCTTCCACTGCTTTTTGCCGTACCGATGCACTTTCTGCTGGAACTCCCCGAGCACATCCTGTGCGACTCCGAAACCACGGATGTTCTGCGGAACACGCGCTCCATACGCGGCAGTTGGCTGAGCACCTGGTTCACCAACGGGAACAACCTGCATGTCGAGCACCACGCCGCCATGGTCGTACCGATCAACCGTCTGCTCGAAAGGCACGACGAAGTGCGGCAGCACGGTGCGCATGTCGAACGCTCCTATGTCGACTTCTACCGGCTCGTCCTCCGGGAGGCCCGGAAGAACTCCGCACGGACCCGATGACGTGCCGACCGGGCAGGCCTATACCGCGCCGAGCCGTCTGCGCCACCGGTCGGGGCGCCAGTTTTTGGCCGGTTTCCGTGGCTCTCGCTGTCCTCCCATTGGCACGGTCGCGCAACTTATGAGAAGAAGTTGCGCATGTCTAATGGGGGACGGTGACTGATGCCTGAAGAAGCCATGCTCGCGGGCCTGGTCTCCGTCATCGGCGGGGCGTCGGTCCTGACCGTTCTCGCGCGCAGGTTCCGCCGAACCGACGACCTGCCCTCGCTCGAGAACTGTGCCCTGGTCGACCGGAAACTGAAGACGGTATGGACCTGGCTCCTGCTGGGCGGCACGATCTACACCGCCTACACTTTCGCCGCCGTGCCCGGCCTGGTCTACAGCGACGGCGCCTCAGGCTTCTTTGCCCTGCCCTACACAGTGATCGTCTGTCCGCTCGCCTTCTTCCTCCTGCCCCGGCTCTGGGCGGTCGCACGACAACACGGTTATCGGAATGCTCGGTGTCGGGGCGCTCGCCGTGGGAATCCGCCCGCCGCCCGGGCGCGCCGAGGCCGCCGTTCCGCTGCTCGTCGAGCACCTCATGTCCCCGTTGCTGGCCGGACTCGTTTTCGGAGTCATGACGGTGGGCGCGCTGGTCCCCGCCGCGGTGATGTCGATCGCGGCGGCATCCCTGTTCGTGCGGAACGTCTACGTCGCATACTTCCACCCCACCGCCACACCCAAGCGCCAGGTGCGAGTGGCTCGTTGGCTGTCACTGACCGCGCAACTCGGCGCGGTCGCCTTCGTCTACGGCGCCCGCGACCAGGCCGCCATCAACCTTCAACTCCTCGGCGGTGTCTGGATCCTGCAGACCTTGCCCACCGTGACCGTCGGGCTGTTCACACGGTGGCTCCACCAACGAGCCCTGCTCGTCGGGTGGGCAACGGGCATGGTGACCGGCACCGGCTTGGTCGTTACCCAGGGATTCTCTTCCGTGGTTCCTTTCGACCTGGGCGGCCCACGACGTGGAGATCTACACCGGTCTCGCGGCTGTCCTGCTCAACGTCCTGGTTGCCGTGGTCCTCACTCCGACGTTCGACCGTATCGGCGCACCCCGCGGTGCGGACGCCACCGCTCTTCCGTCGCGTCTGAATCTCAGGCGCCGTCCAGAGAAGGGAACGAGCAGTTTATGAAACGGGCTGGCCAGAACGTGTATCCCCCGTTGTCACCGACCGTCACGGACGTCGAGCTCACGAAGAACAGTGGTACGCAGGACGGCGACGGACCGCCCCTGGTGGACCCGGACGGGCTGGAACGCGAAGCCGCGCTGTCCCAGCTGTTCGACCGTCACTACACCTCGATGCTTCGGCTGGCCACGCTCCTCGGCGCCGACGACCCCGAGAACATCGTGGCCGAGGCCTACTACCAGGTTTATCGAAAATGGCGCAAACTGCGCGACACGGGTGCCTCTGAGGCCTATCTGCGCTCCGTCGTCTGCAATCTGACGCGGATGCGCATACGCCATCTGCAGGTCGTGCGGAAGCATGTGGAGGCACCGCCGGTCGACGCGGTGGCGTCCGCGGAGAGCTCGGCCCTTCTCCATGAGGACCAGCGTGCGCTCATCTCCGCGCTGAACCGGCTTCCGCGCCGGCAGAGGGAGGCCCTCGTCCTGCGTCATTGGCTGGGGCTGAAGGAACAGGAAATCGCGCAAGCGATGGGCATATCGTGCGGCTCGGTCAAAACGCACACCGCACGTGGTGTCGCCGCACTGACTCAGGCGATGGAGGCCCGACGGTGAGTAATTCCGCTATGCCGACACCTCCGCCGGGCACCGAACAACAGCTTCGCGAGGCTTTCGAGGCATTGGCGGAAGGGGTACAGCCCGCACCTGGCGCGTACCGTGCCGCACGCGGAGACTGGGTGCGCAGGGAACGACGGCGTCGGCGCATCCTCGCCGTCCTTGTGACTGTGTTGTTCACCCTGGCCATTCTGATCGGTCTCTGGGTGCTCAACCAGGTTCCCGCCCAGCCCGACCTCGATCATTCACGTGCGCGCGTCGGCTTGAAGTGATCGGCTGGGGGTTCTGATTCGCCCTGGTTCGTCCTTCGGGTGTTGGTGGCGTTCCGCCCGGGCGTCGTCGGGTGGGCGTCGGTTTCCACGGGCCGAGGGTGGTGCGGGTCTGCTCCTTCCGGGATCGGGGGCGGTGGTGGGGCGGTCAGTCGGGGTCAGGCAGGGCTTGGACGGCGTCCCAGGCGTCGACGACGGTGGTGGAGGCGGGCCAGGTGGGGTCGAGTTTCAGCTCGCGTCTGCGGGCGTGGTCGGTGAGTTTCGCGGGGACGTCGAGGAGTCGGGTGCGTAGGGTGGCGGGCTCGGCGCGGGCGAGTTTCCCGGTGGTGGCCAGGAGTTGGAGCCAGCGTGCGAGGTCCGTGGCCAGGGCGAGGAGGGTGCACCAGGCTTGGTTGACCTTGAAGTACGTGGAGGGCATCAGGTTGAGGGAAAGTGTCTTGCCGCGGCGGATGCCGGCCTCGACGTGGGTGTGGGAGCGGGCGCGGGCGTCGAGGAACTGCAGTTGCCCGGCGGTGGTGTTGGTGGCGATGGCCTGGTAGCGGTAGTCGGTCTTCTTCTCGTACGGCTTCAGTTCACGCTCGTACTTGGGGTGGATCGGCTCGGTTGACCAGCAGTTCTTTGGTGTTGTCGCAGAACATCAGCAGCGGGTGGTGGCCATACCCCTTGAAGTTCGCCTAGGCGCCCTCCTTTGTCGGAGTGCGTCTGGACACCGAGGCGTCCAGGTCCACCACGCTGATCCCGGTCAGCTCCCGCCCGTTGACCTTGATCCAGGGGAAGCCGCCCGGCCGCAGGTCGAGCTGCTGATGGACGTGGATGCGGGTCCGGGCCCGTACCGAGGCGATCTTCGTCAGCTGGACGGGTCCGATCGCCTCCAGGGTCCGCCACAGCGTGGGCGCCGAGGCCTGGGAACCCAGGACCAGCGACGTCTGGCGCATCACGTCGATCCCCGCCATCGACCGGGCCCCCAGCAGGACTGCGCAGGCTGCCGAGACCAGCACCGTGCCCCGGTCGTGCACCGGATGGAAGTCCCGCCTTGCCAGGGCCTGTCCGAGCCCGTCGGTCAGCCCGACCTTGTCCGCCAGACGACGCACCGCAACGATGCCCGCCTTGCCACCAGTTGGGCCCGGCGGGACAGCACAGGTAACCCGCAGCCGCGCTTGGGTCATGGCAGAGGACGGCGTGAGGCCGAATCGAGGAGCGCGCGTCCTAGCCTGACCTCGTTTCTGTGGCGAGGTCGCACTTTCAGTGACGTCTGTAGCGCGGTGCTGAGTCTCTGCCGCTACTGAGCAACATTTTTTGAACCGGTCAAGCACGTTGCAAGAGGGAGTGGGGATAGGTCATGCAGGAAACCAGGAAAATCCTTCAGCCTGCATTGCCAGCTCAGTTCGGCGTAGGAGTTGCGCGACGGCGCGAGCCGAATAGCGTGCAGTACAACTGCGCCATCTCCTTCTCGGGTGCGGGCCATCTGGATCGCGACCTTCTGGAGCGGGCGATTCGCTCGGCGACCCAGCATGACGAAGCGCTACGACCCTGCCTCCACGTCATGGATCTGACCAGTGTGTCTGACGCGGAAGACGTGGCTCAGGCATGGGTGGACGGTGACCTGGCCCAGGTCGGTGACCTCATGTCCGGCGAGGCTCTGTTGAGCCATGCGCTGTTCCTGCTGCCGGACCAGCAGTTCACCTTCTACGTCCGCTTTCATCGCGCCCTGCTCGACGAGCACCATGCCATGGTGTATTGCGAGCGCATCGCCGACGCGTATTCGGCATTGAGCCGGGGGGACCTGCCAGGGGATGTCGAAGCAGGCGAAGGAATTGAAGGAAATGACGGGGCAGAGTGGTTCGACAGGACTGAGGAATCCCTCAGTCCTGCGCGGCTGAAGCGCGACCAGGCGTATTGGTCGCAAGCCTTCACGGAACTTCCCGCGCCCGTAAATCTCGGGCAAGGCCCGAGCGTTTCGGCAGAACCCGTCCAGAGTATTTCGACAACACTGCCGCTCGACCTGGTGGCGAAGGTCCGTAGAGCGGCCGAGAGGCTGGGCCGGCCGTGGCCCGTACTCGGAATAGCGGCTGCCGCCGTCTACACGCACCGGATGACGGCGATCGACGACGCGATCACGGGAGTCAACGACGTGATCGTGGACGTCCCCGTACCCGCTCGTCCGACTGGCTCCGCGCGGGTCACCATGGCGAAGTCGGCACACATGCCGTTGCACGTCGCCGTGACAGATTCGATGAGCTTTTCCGAACTTGTGGATCAGGTGTCCCGCAAAATCGGCATGCTCGTCGAATTCCTCGACACGCGACTTTCGTTCGCCGAGTGCCGGACCGTCACTCAGGTACTCGCTTCCGCATCCGTGCGCGATTTGTCCCTGCATCTCCATGGAGGAGCCGACGGATCCGCATCGGCGATCGGACTGAAGATCGAAGCGAATTCGAGGATTTACTCGGCCGAGGAAATGACACTCCATGCGCAGCGGTTCCTGGCCTGTGCCAGTGAGCTGGTCGACCGGCCCGGCACTCCCCTGGAGGGGCGCGATCTGCTTGCGCCGGTGGAGCGGGAGCGGTTGTTGGGCGAGTTCAATGACACGGCTCGTGTGGTGCCGGTTGGTACGGCGTCGGAGTTGTTCGAGGCTCAGGTGGCGCGGACGCCGGATGCGGTGGCGGTCATCTGTGGTGATGCCCGTGTGAGTTATGGCGAGTTGAATGCGCGGGCGAATCGGCTGGCGCGGGTGTTGGTGAAGCGGGGTGTGGGTCCGGAGCGTCTGGTGGGTCTGGCGTTGCCGCGGTCGGTGGACATGGTGGTGGCGGTGCTGGCGGTGCTGAAGGCCGGCGGTGCCTTCCTGCCGATCGACACTGACTATCCGGGTGAGCGGATTGCGTTCATGCTGCAGGACGCGGAGCCGGTGTGTGTGCTGACGACGGGTGAGGTGGCGTCGGGGCTGCCGGCGTGGGAGGCCGCGCGCGTGCTGTGTGTGGATGATGACGAGGTGGCCGCGGAGACGACGGCCATGGAGGTTGAGGATCTGGCTGCGGGAGAGCGGCTGGGGTCGTTGAGGGCGGAGAGTGCGGCGTATGTGATTTATACGTCGGGTTCGACGGGTCGGCCGAAGGGTGTGAGTGTCACGCACACCGGGCTGGTGAGTCTGGTTGTGCTGGAGGCTGACCGGTTCGGTGTGGGTGTGGGCAGTCGGGTGTTGCAGTTTGCGTCGCCGAGTTTTGATGCGGCGGTGTTCGAGCTGATGGTGGCGTTGGTGTCGGGTGCGGGGTTGGTGGTGCCGGATACCGGTTCGCGTGCGGATGTGGCGGGCCGTCTGGCGAGCCTCGTACAGGAGCATTCCGTCACTCATGCCCTGCTTGTGCCAAGTGTGTTGGCTGGTGTGGACCCCTCTGACGTGCCGAGTCTGCGTGTTCTGTTGGTCGGTGGTGAGCCGTGTGCGCCGGATGTGGTGGCGCGGTGGTCGGCGGGCCGGCGGATGTTCAACGCGTATGGTCCGACCGAGACGACGGTGTATGTGACGTTGAGTGATGTGTTGGTGGGTGGGGTGGTTCCGCCGATTGGCCGGCCTGTGTGGAATACGCAGGTGTATGTGCTGGATGGGGGGTTGCGGTTGGTGGCTCCGGGTGTGGTGGGTGAGTTGTATGTGGGTGGTGCGGGGCTGGCGCGGGGGTATCTGAATCGTGCGGGTCTGACGGCGGGCCGGTTTGTGGCGGATCCGTTCGGTGCGGCGGGTGGGCGGTTGTATCGCACGGGTGACCTGGTGCGGTGGGGTGCGGACGGGCAGCTGGAGTTCGTCGGGCGTGCGGATGATCAGGTCAAGGTCCGTGGTTTCCGGATCGAGACCGGGGAGATCGAAGCAGTCCTGGCCGAACACCCCGGTGTGGGCCAGGCGGTGGTGACGGTCCGGGAGGACCGCCCCGGCGACAAGCGCCTCGTCGGCTACGTCGTACCCGTCGGCATCGCTGCCGATCCCGACACCGTCGCGGGCGCCGCAGCCGAGCAGATGAGTGAATGGCGCAAGATGTACGACTCCGTCTACTCCGGAGAAGAAGCGGGGAAGACCGGACTCGGCGAGGACTTCGTCAGCTGGAACAATTCCTACGACGGTGCACCGATCCCCCTGCGCGAGATGCGTGCCTGGCGGGACGCTGCCGTCGCCAGGATCACCGAGGCAGCGCCACGCCGGGTGCTGGAGATCGGCGTCGGTTCCGGCCTCCTGCTCGGACCGCTGGTGCCGCACGTGGAGGAATACTGGGCCACGGACTTCTCCGCGTCGGCGATCCACCGACTCACCGACCAGGTCAACGCGGCCGGCTACGGCGACAGGGTCACGTTGCGCTGTCAGCCCGCTGTCGACTTCGAGGGGCTGCCCACCGGCCGGTTCGACACCGTGGTGCTGAACTCCATCGTGCAGTACTTCCCTGATGCCGACTACCTCGCCGAGGTCCTCGACGGCGCGCTCAACGTGTTGGCCCCCGGTGGCCGGATCTTCATCGGCGACGTCCGCAATCGGGCATCCTTGCGGGCCTTCCACACCGCGATCCGAACCGGTTCCGCCGCGGCTGCCGCGGACAACGCTCAGCTCCGTGCGGCCGTTGAGCAGTCCATGGCGATGGAGAAGGAACTGGTCATAGAACCGGACTTCTTCGCCGTGTGGGCCGAGGGCCGCTCCGACGTCGTAGCGGTCGATATCCGCCTGAAGCGGGGAGCTGATCACAACGAGCTGACCAGGCACCGCTACGAAGTGGCACTGCACAAGACGCGGACGACCGGGGATGCCGTGTCGGCTTGCGAGGACGTGGTATCCCTCGAGGACATCCCCGAACTGGTCTGGGGCGAGGGCGAACTGGACACCGCGGAGGCTTTGTTCCGTACGCTGGCCGGGCTGTTGGAGCAAGCTGATCCGTCCGGACAGTCCCCGGGGACCGGGCCGATAAGGCTGACCGGTATCACGAACCGCCGCCTGGCAGCCGAGGCCACCGCCGAGCGCGCGCTGGCCGAGGGGGCGTCACCGCAGCGGACTCGATTGCTCCTGGACGGTGCGGAGCGCAGGGCTGGGTACGAAGGCGCGCCCCAGACAGGCGAGATCGACGAGTTCGGCCAGGCCGAAGAGCCGGCACGAGTGGATCCCGAAGCGTTGCACGACTGGTGCGCGCGACACGGTTGCCGCGTTCTGACGACGTGGTCCCGGCACGGCGCGGACGCTTTCGACGCGGTGATCCTTCCCCAGGCCGGGCCGGAGGACGTCACGCGCGAGTCGAAGCCATCGGGCGCCGCGACGCACGGGGGTACCACCGTGTACACGGACGTATATCGTCCGCACGGCGTCGGCGGACGGCTGCAGGACCTGGTGAACGACCCGCTGGGATTCCGTACGACCGGACAGCTGCTGGCTGACCTGCGTGAGCACTTGCGCGGACGGTTGCCGGAGTACCTGGTGCCGTCGGTACTGGTGACCGTGGACAGCTTGCCGCTGACAGCGAACGGCAAGCTCGACCGTGCGGCGCTCCCGGCACCTGATCTCGCGGGCCTTGTGTCGGAACGGGGACCACGCAACAGCCGGGAGGAACTGCTGTGTGGACTGTTCGCACAGGTCCTCGGCCTGCCGCGGGTGGGAATCGATGACAGCTTTTTCGCCCTGGGCGGGGACAGTATCTCCTCCATCCAGTTGGTGTCGCGCGCCCGCGAGGCGGGGCTGGAACTGAGCTCGCGGCTGGTGTTCGAGCACCAGACCGTCATGGCGCTGGCGGCCCTCGCCGATGACTTGACCACGGCGGACGGGGCGGTGAACGAACCCTTCCTGGTGGGCGCCGACCAGGTGCACCTCGATGAGTGGGCGGCCGAGAACGTGGTGGTCGAGGACGTGCTGCCGCTGTCGCCGTTGCAGGAAGGGCTGTTGTTCCACACGCTGTTCGACGAGGACGCCGCTGACGTCTACAACACCCAGCAGGTCGTGGATCTGGCTGGTGCGCTGGATGTGGAGGTACTGCGGCGGTCAGTCGAGACACTGATCGACCGGCACGCCAGCCTGAGGGCGTCCTTCCGCCAGGGCAGCGGCGGTGAGTTGGTGCAGGTGATCGCAGGCTCGGTGACCGTGCCGTGGCGTGAGCTCGATCTGATCGACCACACCGAGGTCGATCAGCGCGAGCGGGTGGCGCAGCTGCTGGAAGAGGAGCAGTTTGTCCAATTCGACATAGCGAGCGCGCCGCTCATGCGTTTCGTGGTCGTGCGGCTTGCCGCTGACCGGCACAAGCTCGTGATCACGACTCATCACGTTCTGCTGGACGGCTGGTCGCTGCCCTTGGTGCTGCGGGAGCTGTTCGACCTCTACGCGCGGGGTGGGAACGGTGGCGGGCTGCCCCTGCCGGTGCCCTACCGCAGGCACCTGGCCTGGCTCGCGCAACAGGACAATACGGTTACTGAAGCGGTGTGGCGCGAGACGCTGGCCGGGGTGGAGCCGACCCGGATCGCTCCTGCCGGGCACCGGCCACAAGCGCGCGCTCACCAGTTGACCACGGTCGAGTTGAGTGCCGGACTCAGTGCTGGTGTTACGGAGTTGGCTCGTCGGCATGGGCTGACGGTGAACACGGTGCTGCAGACGGCGTGGGCGTTGTTGCTGGCCCGGCTGACGGGCAAGGACGATGTCGTCTTCGGTATGACGGTGTCGGGACGGCCTGCGGAGATTCCCGGTATTGAGCAGATGGTCGGTCTGCTGATCAATACGGTTCCGGTGCGTGTCCGGCTCGATCCGTCGCAGTCGCTGACCGAGTTGATGGCCCGGGTGCAGGAGGAGCAGGCCCGCCTCAGCGACCACCAGTACCTGGGCCTGACCGACATCCAGCGTGCGGCCGGGCAGGGTGAACTCTTCGACACCCTCTACGTGTTCGAGAACTACCCGTCCAATGCCGACAGTATTGACGACCGCAGCGGATCTCTCGATTACCAGTGCTGATGAGATACGGCATTCCGCACTACCCGGTGGGCCTCTGGCTGCTGCCGGGAAAGAAGATGCGTCTTCGGCTCGGGCACGACACCGATCTGTTCGACGTGGACACCGCACGGCAGATGCTGGACCGGTTGTGCCGACTGGCCGAAGCGATGGTCGCCGATCCGGCTCAGCGGGTTGCTGTGGTCGATGTGCTGGTTGCCGGTGAGCGGGAGCGGTTGCTGGGCGAGTTCAATGACACGGCTCGTGCGGTGCCGGTTGGTACGGCGTCGGAGTTGTTCGAGGCTCAGGTGGCGCGGACGCCGGATGCGGTGGCGGTCATCTGTGGTGATGCCCGTGTGAGTTATGGCGAGTTGAATGCGCGGGCGAATCGGCTGGCGCGGGTGTTGGTGAAGCGGGGTGTGGGTCCGGAGCGTCTGGTGGGTCTGGCGTTGCCGCGGTCGGTGGACATGGTGGTGGCGGTGCTGGCGGTGCTGAAGGCCGGCGGTGCCTTCCTGCCGATCGACACTGACTATCCGGGTGAGCGGATTGCGTTCATGCTGCAGGACGCGGAGCCGGTGTGTGTGCTGACGACGGGTGAGGTGGCGTCGGG
Organism: uncultured Actinomycetota bacterium; assembly: GCA_963798065.1. GTDB lineage: Bacteria > Actinomycetota > Actinomycetes > Streptomycetales > Streptomycetaceae > Streptomyces. Next base: position 351,259 of record CAWCSC010000004.1, read on the forward strand.
GCTGCCGGTGTGGGACGCCGGGCGTGTGCTGTGTGTGGACGATCCTGCCGTGATGGCTGCGGCGGAGTCCATGGCGGAGGTGGACCTCACCGATCAGGACCGGAGCGGAGCCCTGCTGCTGACCGGTCTGGCGTATGTGATTTACACGTCGGGTTCGACGGGTCGGCCGAAGGGTGTGAGCGTCACGCACACCGGGCTGGTGAGTTTGGCTGTGCTGGAGGCCGACCGGTTCGGTATGGGTGTGGGCAGTCGGGTGCTGCAGTTCGCTTCGCCGAGTTTTGATGCGGCGGTGTGCGAGCTGATGGTGGCGTTGGTGTCGGGTGCGGGGCTGGTGGTGCCGGATGCCGGTTCAGGTGTGGATGTGGCGGGCCGTCTGGCGAGCCTCGTACAGGAGCATTCCGTCACTCATGCTCTGGCTTGTGCCGAGCGTGCTGGCTGGTGTGGACCCTGCGGACCTGCCAAGCCTGCGTGTACTGGTGGTCGGTGGTGAGGCGTGTGCGCCGGATGTGGTGGCGCGGTGGTCGGTGGGCCGGCGGATGTTCAATGCGTATGGTCCGACCGAGACGACAGTGGATGTACCTTGAGTGATGTGTTGGTGGGTGGGGTGGTTCCGCCGATTGGTCGGCCGGTGTGGAATACGCGGGTGTATGTGCTGGATGGGGGGTTGCGGTTGGTGGCTCCGGGTGTGGTGGGTGAGTTGTATGTGGGTGGTGCGGGTCTGGCGCGGGGGTATCTGAATCGTGCGGGTCTGACGGCGGGCCGGTTTGTGGCGGATCCGTTCGGTGCGGCGGGTGGGCGGTTGTATCGCACGGGTGACCTGGTGCGGTGGGGCGGGGACGGGCAGTTGGAGTTCGTCGGGCGTGCGGATGATCAGGTCAAGGTCCGTGGTTTCCGGATCGAGACCGGGGAGATTGAAACGGTCCTGGCCGAGCAGCCCGGTGTGGCTCAGGCGGTGGTGGTGGTGCGGGAGGACCGCCCCGGTGACAAGCGGCTGGTGGGTTATGTCGTTGCGGACACGGACACGGACACGGATGCGGTCGTGGTCGTGGATGGGTCTGGGTTGGATGTTGCTGCGGTGCGTGAGGGTGTGCGGGGGCGGTTGCCGCAGTACATGGTGCCGTCGGTTGTGGTGGTGCTGGATGGTCTGCCGTTGACGGTGAACGGGAAGCTGGACCGTGGGGCGTTGCCGGTGCCGGATGTGTCGGGGATGGTGTCGGGGCGTGGTCCGCGTACTGGCCGGGAGGAGGTGTTGTGCGGGCTGTTCGCTCAGGTGCTGGGGCTGGCGGAGGTCGGTATTGATGACAGTTTCTTCGCGTTGGGCGGGGACAGTATTTCCTCGATCCAGTTGGTGTCGCGGGCGCGGAGTGCGGGGGTGGAGCTCAGTCCGCGTCTGGTGTTCGAGCATCAGACGGTGGCGGCGCTGGCTGTGGTGGCGGGTGAGTCGGCTGCTGGTGGTGTGGCCGGTGATGGTGAGGGTGTCGGTGAGGTGGTCCCGACGCCGGTGATGCGGTGGCTGGCTGAGGTTCCGGGGCCGGTGGAGGGGTTCAACCAGTCGATGGCGGTGCCCGTGCCGGACGGGCTGGGCCTGGCCGGGATCTGTGCCGGGCTCCAGGCCCTGACCGACCACCACGACGTCCTGCGCCTGCGTATGACCGGCATGGACACCACCAGCACCAGCAGCCAGCACCAGCAGCAGTACCAGTGCTGGTGCTGGTGCTGGTGCGGTGCTGATGGTGTGGGTGTGGGTTGGGGGTTGGAGGTGTTGCCGGTGGGGTCGGTGCCGGTGGGGGAGTGTGTGGTGCGGGTGGATGTGGCGGGTGTGGAGGGTGAGGAGTTGGCGCGGGTGGCGTCGGTGGCGGGGGAGGCGGCGCGGTGTCGTCTGGCGCCGGGTGCGGGCAGGGTGTGGCAGGCGGTGTGGTTCGATCCGGGTCCGCAGGCGGCGGGTTCGGGTTCGGGGTGGTTGGTGTTGGTGGTGCATCATCTGGCGGTGGATGGGGTGTCGTGGCGGATTCTGCTGCCGGATCTGGCGGCGGCGTGGGCGGCTGTGGCGGCCGGTGAGCGGCCGGTGCTGGATGCGGTGGTGACGTCGTTCCGCCGGTGGGCGGGGATGCTTCCGGGTCTGGCCGAGGTCCGGGCGGGTGAGCTTCCCTTGTGGTGTGGGGTGTTGGAGGGTTCGGGGCGGGAGGCGTTGCTGGGGCGGCGTGCGCTGGATCGGGTGCGGGACACGGTCGGTGGTGCGGGTGTGGTGTCGGTGTCGGTGCCGGCCGGGGTGAGTGAGGCGGTCCTGACGCGGGTGCCGGCGTTGTTCCATGCGGGTGCTGATGATGTGCTGCTGACGGCGCTGGCGCTGGCGGTGACCGCCTGGCGCCACCAGCACGGCCGGTGTGATCAGCACGGCGGGTGTGATCGGCATGGCGGGTGTGGTCGTGGGGATGTGCTGGTGGATGTGGAGGGGCATGGGCGGGTGGATGTGGAGGGGGTGGATCTGTCCAGGACGGTGGGCTGGTTCACGACGATTTTCCCGGTCCGGCTGGATGTGGGTGAGGTGGACTGGGATGAGGTGTGGGCGGGTGGCCCGGCGTTGGGCAGGGTGGTCAAGCGGGTCAAGGAGCAGATGAATGCGCTGCCTGATGACGGGTTCGGTTACGGGCTGCTGCGTTACCTGAATCCTGGCACCGCCCCGGTTCTGGCCGGTTATGACCGGCCCCAGATCGCCTTCAACTACCTCGGCCGCTTCGACACCGCTCTCGAGGCGGGCAGCGGGAGAGGTTCGGGAGCCCGTCGGTGCCGATCCGGGCATGGGGATGTCCCACTGTCTGGAGATCAACGCGATCGCGCACGGCAGTGGTGAGGACGTGCGGCTGGATGCGGCATGGTCCTGGCCGCAGGGGGTCCTGGACCAGGAGCAGGTTGAGGAGCTGGCTGGTCTGTGGGTTCGGATGCTGGGGGTTTTGGCGGGGCATGCGGCCCTGCCGGAGGCCGGCGGGCATTCGCCCTCGGACTTTCCCCTGGTCTCCCTTGAGCAGGAGCAGCTCGATGGGTGGGCGGCGAGGGCGTGGTGGTCGAGGATGTGCTGCCGCTGTCGCCGTTGCAGGAAGGGCTGTTGTTCCACGCGTTGTTCGATGAGGACGCCGTGGACGTCTACAACGTTCAGCTGGCGTTTGATCTGAGCGGTGCGCTGGATGCGGGGGTGCTGCGGCGGTCGGCGGAGGTGCTGGTGGGCCGGCATGCCAGTCTGCGGGCGTGCTTCCGGCGAGGCGGCGGAGAACGGCGAGTCGGTGCAGGTGATCGCTGGTTCGGTGAGTGTGCCGTGGCGTGAGGTTGATCTGAGCGAGTACTCCGGGGCCGGTCAGCGTGAGCGGGTGGCGCGGCTGCTGGAGGAGGAACGGGCTGCCCGTTTCGACATGGCCAGCGCGCCGCTCATGCGCTTCGTCATCGTGCGTCTTGCTCCCGGCCGGCACAAGCTGGTGATCACGAATCATCACATTCTGCTGGACGGCTGGTCGACGCCGCTGGTGCTGCGGGAGCTGTTCGAGCTGTATGGGCAAGGCGGGGACGACAGTGCGCTGCCCGCGCCGGTGCCTTACCGGCCGTATCCGGCCTGGCTGGCGCGGCAGGACCGGAGTGCGACGGAGGGGGTGTGGCGTGAGGTGCTGGCCGGGGCGGAACCGACGAGGCTCGCGCCCGCCGGCCACCGTTCACTAGCCGGCAGTCATGGCGAGGTGACGCTTGCGTTGAGTGGCGGACTCAGTGCTGGGGTTACGGAGTTGGCGCGTCGGCATGGGCTGACGGTGAACACGGTGCTGCAGACGGCGTGGGCGTTGTTGCTGGCCCGGCTGACGGGCAAGGACGATGTCGTCTTCGGTATGACGGTGTCGGGACGGCCTGCGGAGATTCCCGGTATCGAGCAGATGGTCGGTCTGCTGATCAATACGGTTCCGGTGCGTGTCCGGCTCGATCCGTCGCTGACGCTGACCGAGTTGATGGCCGGGGTGCAGGAGGAGCAGTCCCGGCTCAGCGACCACCAGTACCTGGGCCTGACCGACATCCAGGGCCTGGTCGGCGAGGGTGAACTCTTCGACACCCTCTACGTGTTCGAGAACTACCCCATCGGTGCAAATGGTACTGACCTCCCCGGCGGCCTGACGATCAGTGGCATGGAAGGCCACGACGACGGCGCATTACCCGGTGAGTCTGGCAGTACTGCCCGGAGAGACGCTGAAGCTTCAACTCGGGCACGACACCGACCTGTTCGACGAAGCCACTGCACGGCAGATATTGGAGCGGTTGCGGCGAGTCGTCGAGGAGATGGTCGCCGATCGTCGGTCAGCGGGATCGTCTGGCGTCGACGTGCTGGCGCCGGTGGAGCGGGAGCGGTTGTTGGGCGAGTTCAATGACACGGCTCGTGCTGGTGCCGGTTGGTACGGCGTCGGAGTTGTTCGAGGCTCAGGTGGCGCGGACGCCGGATGCGGTGGCGGTCATCTGTGGTGATGCCCGTGTGAGTTATGGCGAGTTGAATGCGCGGGCGAATCGGCTGGCGCGGGTGTTGGTGAAGCGGGGTGTGGGTCCGGAGCGTCTGGTGGGTCTGGCGTTGCCGCGGTCGGTGGACATGGTGGTGGCGGTGCTGGCGGTGCTGAAGGCCGGCGGTGCCTTCCTGCCGATCGACACTGACTATCCGGGTGAGCGGATTGCGTTCATGCTGCAGGACGCGGAGCCGGTGTGTGTGCTGACGACGGGTGAGGTGGCGTCGGGGCTGCCGGTGTGGGACGCCGGGCGTGTGCTGTGTGTGGACGATCCTGCCGTGATGGCTGCGGCGGAGTCCATGGCGGAGGTGGACCTCACCGAGTCAGGACCGGAGCGGAGCCCTGCTGCTGACCGGTCTGGCGTATGTGATTTATACGTCGGGGTCGACGGGTCGGCCGAAGGGTGTGAGTGTCACGCACACTGGGCTGGCCAGTTTGGCGCGTGCTGGAGGCCGACCGGTTCGGCATCGGTGTGGGCAGTCGGGTGCTGCAGTTCGCTTCGCCGAGTTTCGACGCTTCTGTGTGGGAGCTGATGGTGGCGTTGGTGTCGGGTGCGGGGCTGGTGGTGCCGGATGCCGGTTCAGGTGTGGATGTGGCGGGCCGTCTGGCGAGCCTCGTACAGGAGCAGTCTGTTACCCAGTGTACCTTCCGCGTCGCCAGCGTGCTGGCCGGGCTGGACCCTGCGGACCTGGCAAGCCTTGCGGTCCTGGTGGTCGGTGGTGAGGCGTGTGCGCCGGATGTGGTGGCGCGGTGGTCGGTGGGCCGGCGGATGTTCAACGCGTATGGTCCGACCGAGACGACAGTGGATGCCTTGGTCAGTGATGTGTTGGTGGGTGGGGTGGTTCCGCCGATTGGCCGGCCGGTGTGGAATACGCGGGTGTATGTGCTGGATGGGGGGTTGCGGTTGGTGGCTCCGGGTGTGGTGGGTGAGTTGTATGTGGGTGGTGCGGGTCTGGCGCGGGGGTATCTGAATCGTGCGGGTCTGACGGCGGGCCGGTTTGTGGCGGATCCGTTCGGTGCGGCGGGTGGGCGGTTGTATCGCACGGGTGACCTGGTGCGGTGGGGCGCGGACGGGCAGTTGGAGTTCGTCGGGCGTGCGGATGATCAGGTCAAGGTCCGTGGTTTCCGGATCGAGACCGGGGAGATTGAAACGGTCCTGGCCGAGCAGCCCGGTGTGGCTCAGGCGGTGGTGGTGGTGCGGGAGGACCGGCCGGGTGACAAGCGGCTGGTGGGTTATGTCGTTGCGGACCCGGACGTGGTCGTGGATGGGTCTGGGTTGGATGTTGCTGCGGTGCGTGAGGGTGTGCGGGGGCGGTTGCCGCAGTACATGGTGCCGTCGGTTGTGGTGGTGCTGGATGGTCTGCCGTTGACGGTGAACGGGAAGCTGGACCGTGGGGCGTTGCCGGTGCCGGATGTGTCGGGGATGGTGTCGGGGCGTGGTCCGCGTACTGGCCGGGAGGAGGTGTTGTGCGGGCTGTTCGCTCAGGTGCTGGGGCTGGCGGAGGTCGGTATTGATGACAGTTTCTTCGCGTTGGGCGGGGACAGTATTTCCTCGATCCAGTTGGTGTCGCGGGCGCGGAGTGCGGGGGTGGAGCTCAGTCCGCGTCTGGTGTTCGAGCATCAGACGGTGGCGGCGCTGGCTGTGGTGGCGGGTGAGTCGGTTGCTGGTGGTGTGGCCGGTGATGGTGAGGGTGTCGGTGAGGTGGTCCCGACGCCGGTGATGCGGTGGCTGGCTGAGGTTCCGGGGCCGGTGGAGGGGTTCAACCAGTCGATGGCGGTGCCCGTGCCGGACGGACTGGACCTGGCCGGGATCTGTGCCGGGCTCCAGGCCCTGACCGACCACCACGACGTCCTGCGCCTGCGCAT